>NZ_LT906458.1:0-1200000 GCF_900187275.1 Pasteurella multocida | reverse complement strand
CGTTACCTAAAAATGCGACGTTGCTTCAAGCTTTCTCTGCGGCTAATGATGTGTTACGTAATTCTGTGACTGGGATTTCGGATATGATTACCTCTCCAGGGTTAATCAACGTGGACTTTGCTGACGTGCGTACGGTGATGTCAGAAATGGGACAAGCGATGATTGGCTTTGGTTCTTGTAAAGGTACGGCTGGCGAAGGTCGTGCTGAAGAAGCGACACGCATTGCAGTGAAAAGTGATTTATTAGAACGTGTTGATTTATCCGGCGCTAAAGGGGTATTAGTTAATATCACATCGGGTATGGATCTCGGGCTTGATGAATTTAATGTAGTTGGTAAGACTGTCGCTGAGTTTGCCTCAGAAGAAGCCACTGTTGTAATTGGTACCACGCTAGTGCCTGAAATGGTTGATGAAATTCGTGTGACCATTGTTGCAACAGGTATTGGCGATATTGAAGCGCCAGAGATGCCGATGCCACATCGTCAACAACAGCCTATTCAACACACGGTCGGTGAGTCAAGACCGTTACAACCTGCGAATTTGAGTGGTCATCCGACCCCAAGTTCTGGTTATGGTGCTCAGCAAGGGCATGTGCCACCACGACCAACAGATTTAACCAAAACCAGTATTTTGGATACGCCAATCACAGCGCGTACCTCAAATAACTTGCAAAAAGATGAAAATTTGTTTAATGTGCAAAATTTCATCCGCAATACAGATAAATAAATTGAAATTAACCTTGTTGTTATCACAATAAGTTAAGAGAAAGATATGATTAAGCAAAGAACATTAAAACAGAGCATTAAAGTCACCGGCGTAGGCTTACATAGTGGTAATAAAGTAACCTTGACGTTACGTCCCGCTATGGCAAATACGGGTGTCATCTACTGTCGTACGGATTTAAATCCGCCAGTGACGTTCCCGGCAAATGCCAATGCTGTACGTGATACAATGCTGTGTACTTGTTTAGTGAATGAAGAAGGCGTGCGTATTTCAACGGTTGAACATTTGAATGCCGCGTTAGCTGGATTAGGTATTGATAACGTGATTATTGAAGTGGATGCGCCGGAAATTCCAATTATGGATGGTAGCGCCAGTCCGTTTATTTACCTTTTACTTGATGCGGGTATTGAAGAGCAAAACGCAGCGAAAAAATTTATTCGCATCAAACAAAAAGTTCGTGTTGAGGATGGCGATAAATGGGCAGAGTTCACGCCATATAATGGATTCCGCTTAGACTTTACCATTGACTTTGAGCACCCTGCGATTGGTAAAGATGTGCGTAATTATGTGATGGATTTCTCCGCACAAGCCTTTGTTCAACAAATTAGCCGTGCAAGAACTTTTGGCTTTATGAAAGATATTGAATATCTTCAATCGCAAGGTTTAGCGCTAGGTGGCAGTTTAGATAATGCGATTGTGTTAGACGATTATCGTATTTTGAACGAAGACGGCTTACGTTTTAAAGATGAACTTGTGCGTCATAAAATGTTAGATGCCATTGGTGATTTATACATGGCGGGTTATAACATTATCGGTGACTTTAAAGCCTATAAATCCGGTCATGGGCTAAATAACAAATTATTGCGTGCGGTTTTAGCTAATCAAGAAGCGTGGGAGTTTGTGACATTTGATGACAAACAAGCCATTCCACATGGTTATGAAGCGCCAACACAAGTGCTGATTTAACGTTATTCATTTTGCATGAAAAAGCTATATTTCTCACGAAGTATAGCTTTTTTCTTTTTGATATTGTGGAGATTGATTTCCCAATATCCGTGTTATTTTATCTCATTGTGTGTTTAAGCGAGAACGCAATGAAAGAACAGAGGAGAACAATTATGCTTAACTTTACATTTCAATTACCTACCTTAGCACTTTTTGGTGAAGGACAAATTCAGGCGATTCGTGAGCATATTCCTCAAGATGCGCGGATTTTAGTCACGACAGGCGGTGGCAGTGTAAAGAAAAATGGCGTGTTTGCCCAAGTGGAAAATGCTTTGGCGGGGTTCTATTGGCGCGAGTTTTCGGGGATCGAACCTAACCCGCGTTATGAAACGTTAATGAAAGCCGTTGAGGTTGTGAAACAAGAAAACTTAGATTTTATTTTAGCCGTAGGCGGTGGTTCGGTGCTCGATGGCAGTAAATTTATTGCCAGTGCGGTGAAGTTCGTAGGCGAACCTTGGGATATTTTAGCCAAACACCACCCCGTACAATATGCGTTACCCCTTGGATGCATTATGACATTGCCTGCAACAGGATCGGAAATGAATGGTTATGCGGTGATAAGTCGTCAACAAACTGGGGATAAATTGTCCTTTGCTTCCCCTTTAGTCCGACCTGTCTTTGCGGTATTAGATCCGACAACGACCTATTCTCTACCCGAAAAACAAACTGCCAATGGGGTGGTCGATGCCTTTGTGCATACGTTTGAGCAGTATATGACCTATCCTCAGCAAGCAAAAATTCAAGATCGCTTCGCTGAAGGTGTTTTTCAGACCTTAATTGAGGAAGGACCGAAAGTGTTAGCTAATCCAACAGATTATGATGCAAGAGCGAATATCATGTGGGCAGCGACCATGGCATTGAATGAGATTTTAGGCGTGGGTGTGGTACAAGATTGGGCATCACACGCGATTGGACACGAACTTACTGCTCTTTATGGTTTGGATCATGCTCAAACGCTCGCGATTATTGTGCCAGCCTTGATACAGCATCAAAAAGCCAATAAACGAGAAAAACTGATTCAATTTGCGCAACGTGTTTGGAATTATCAAGGTGATGAAGAACAGGCTATACAGGTTTCGATTGAAAAAACACGCCAATTTTTTGAACAAATGGGGGTAAAAACACGTTTTTCTGATTATGCTATTGATGATAGCCAATTTTCTGTTATTTTAGACAAATTAGCCGAACATCAGGCGTATAACTTAGGTGAACATCAACATTTAGATCGCCAAGCCGTTAACGAAATTCTATATGCCGCACTTTAAGAGGCAGTAAAGTGCGGTCCGTTTTTGCTAAATTTTCAGCCTACAGGAAAGGATATGTCTTTGGATTTAAGTGAGATTCGTCAACAGATCACACAACTTGATCGAAATTTATTGAAATTATTGTCAGAGCGTCATCGCTTAGCCTTTGATGTGGCGCGCAGTAAAGAAATCACGCAGAAACCCCTTCGTGATCTTGAGCGTGAACAACAATTGTTGCAAGAACTCATTCAATTTGCTGAAAATCAAAACTACCAATTAGAAGCACAATATATTACCGATATTTTTCAGCGTATTATTGAAGATTCCGTTGCCACACAACAAGTTTATTTGCAAAAAAAACTGAATGCGCAACGTGAACAGAATATCCATATTGCGTTTTTAGGCAAACGTGGCTCTTATTCACATTTGGCGGCGAGAAGTTATGCAACGCGTTATCAAGAAACCTTTGTGGAACTGAGCTGTCGCTCATTTGATGAGATTTTTGAGAAAGTCAGCGCAGGCGAAGCAGATTACGGTGTGTTACCACTGGAAAATACCACGTCGGGTGCTATTAATGAAGTGTATGATTTATTGCAACATACCGATCTTTCTTTAGTAGGTGAGTTGGCGTATCCGATTCGGCATTGTGTCTTAGTGAATGGACAGGATGATTTGAATCAAATTGAAACATTATATAGTCATCCACAAGTTATCCAACAATGTAGCCAATTTATTAAAGGCTTAGAACGTGTTCACATTGAATATTGTGAAAGCAGCTCTCATGCGATGCAGTTAGTGGCAAGCTTAAATAAGCCGAATATTGCGGCGTTAGGAAATGCGGATGGCGGAGCGTTATACGGTTTAACGGTATTGAAATCAGATATAGCCAACCAACCTAACAATATTACTCGTTTCATTGTGGTAGCGAAGAAACCATTGCAAGTGTCACCACAGATTCACACGAAAACGCTATTGTTGATGACCACATCGCAACAAGCGGGGGCATTAGTTGATGCTTTATTCGTGTTTAAAAAGCATCAAATTAATATGACCAAACTGGAATCGCGTCCAATTTATGGTAAGCCATGGGAAGAAATGTTTTATCTTGAAATTGAGGCGAATATTCATAATCCGGAGACACAGCAAGCTTTAGACGAGCTGAAACAATATAGTCATTATTTAAAAGTATTGGGCTGTTATCCAAGTGAAATTATTAAGCCTGTTGAGCTCACACCTTAAATAAAACGTGGGATTTACCCACGTTTTTCTTGATACAGCTGTCTAACAGATTCTCGCCAAACTAATTGAGGTTCAAGTAATAATGTACGGTGTTTTGCTGTTGGATTTTTGATCCGCTGGAGTAAGGTTTCTACGGCTAATTTACCTAATTCCGCTTTAGGTTGATTGATCGTGGTTAGGGGGGGCGACATATATTCGGCTAAAGTAATATTATCGTAGCCGATGATAGAAATGTCTTGTGGAATATGGAGACCTTGATGCCAAACCGTTTGATACGCACCAAAGGCAATACTATCACTACAAGCAAAGACGGCAGTTGGACGTGGCTGTAACGCGAGCACTTTCTCCATACCGCGTTTGCCGCCTTCAAAATCAAAATGGCTTTCAATGATACAGTCTTCGCGTAAGGGAATATTGGCTTCTTTTAGGGCTTTTTTGTAACCATCTAGTCGATTCTGTGCAAGTGACTTTTTTAAATTACCGGTAATAATCGCAATGTGTTGGTGCCCTTTTTCAATCAGCTGCTTAGTGGCTAAGTAACCACCATACTCGGAGTTTTCGTAAATTTTGTCCGCTTTTTCTTCTGTAGGCCACCAGTCCATTACCACAAAGGGTAAATTGACATTCAAATCTTTACCAATTTGAATACGGGCATCGGAACACATCAGTAACAAACCATCTACTTGCTTTTGAATGAGGGTTTGTAAATTATGGCGCAGGCGCTCCGTATCGCCCTCTGTGTTCGAGAGAATTAAATTATAGTGATGCTGGTGACAATATTGTTCTACGCCACTGACGACTTCAGTAAAGAAAGGGTTATTAGTGGCGGTGACTAATAAGCCGATTGTTTTGGTTTCTTTGACTTTTAGACTGCGTGCGAGGGCGGAAGGTGTGTAATTCAGTTCCTTAACAACATGCATCACTTTATCGCGAATTTCATCGCTAACAAATCGAGAGTTATTAATGACATGGGAAACGGTTGACGTGGATACTTTCGCTATCCTTGCGATGTCTTTCATAGTTGCCATTGTGGTTTCTCTTATCGTGTAGCGAATGTTGCTAGGTCATTGAAAACGTGAAAAAAGTAGGGGTAAGTTTCCCCTACATGGTTTTAATGTGATTGTAAAAAGTTGAGGGTTTCTTGTCTAGTCGGAATTGAGGGTTGTGCGCCCGCTCTGGTGACGCTAATTGCTGCGGCAGCATGGGCAAAACGGATGGCATCAGCAAGCGGTTTATCTTCCAACAATGCAGTCATTAAAGCGCCATTAAACGTATCACCTGCGGCAGTTGTGTCTTTCGCATCGACACGAAAGCCTGCGACCATTTTGCCCGGCGTACCTTTCTGACTTGCATAAACCCCTTTTGAGCCTAAAGTGATGAGCACCGTTTCAATGCCTTTTTGATGAAAGAGAGCCGCCGCTTGCGAAGCAGAATGTTCGTCAACAACCTTCACCCCAGTCAAGATTTCAGTTTCTGTTTCATTAGGGGTAATCATGTCCAATTGCATGAGTAACTCATCGGGAAGTGGCTGGGCCGGTGCCGGATTTAATACCACTTTAGTATTGGCTGATTTAGCCAATTTTGCCGCGAAAATGACCGCACTTAAAGGGGTTTCAAGTTGCATTAATAAAGTATCCGCTTGCGTAATTTTATTCGCGAATTGTTCAACGACAGTTTCCGTTAAATAAGCATTTGCTCCGGCGGCAATGACAATACTGTTTTCCCCGTGTGCGTTGACTTGAATCATGGCGATTCCTGTCATTTGATCGGCAATTTCTACAACGGCTTGTGTATTAATGCCATCTTGTTGGAAAGCCTTTTTCATTGCTTGTCCAATCGCATCATCACCAATACAAGCAATAAAATCAATATTGGCACCTAAGCGAGCAGCCGCAACAGCTTGGTTTGCACCTTTTCCTCCATACGCAATATGGTAATGATTGCCTGTGAGGGTTTCACCGGGTTTAGCAAAGTGTGGGACAGAAATGACATGATCGGCATTTACACTGCCAAGTACCGTTAATTTTTTCATATGTTCTTCGCTATTTTGTGTTTCATGTTGAGGTGATATAGGGCAAGCCCTAAGCTTGCCCCCATCGAAGCTTGATGATGATCTTATTTATGGATCACTTTTAAATCAACAGGAATTTTGGCTTCCACTTTTTCACCTTTCAAGACTTTATCTGCGGTTACCACGCCTAATGCACCAATTAAATCAGGTTGTTGAGCAATGGTCGCGGCCATTTTACCTGTTTGTACTGCTTTTACACCATCATCGGTACCGTCAAAGCCAACGACTAACACCTTTTTATTGGCTGCGTTGATAGCACGTAATGCCCCTAATGCCATCTCGTCATTTTGAGCAAAGACGGCTTTAACATCCCCTTTGCTGGCTAACAAGTTTTCCATTACGTTAAGCCCTTTGGTACGGTCAAAGTCGGCGGGTTGGCTTGCAAGCACATCAAATTTATGCGCGTCAATCGCTTGTTTAAAGCCTTCTCCGCGTTCACGTGCTGCTGAGGTTCCCGCGATGCCTTCAAGTTGAATGACTTTTGCCCCTGCGCCAAGTTTTTCAGCGATAAAATCGCCCGCCATTTTTCCTCCAGCGACGTTATCAGACGCAATATGGCTGACGACGTCTCCCGCAACTGCACCACGGTCTAAAGTGATGACCGGAATTTTATTGCGATTTGCCATTTTTACGGCATTGACCACGGCTTCAGAATCAGTTGGGTTGATTAAAAGGACTTTCACTCCACGAACCGTTAAATCTTCTACGTTCGCTAATTCTTTTGCTGGATCGTTTTGTGAATCTAAAACAACCAATTTATAGCCCAGTTCATCGGCTTTTTTCTGTGCACCGTCTTTGAGTGTCACAAAGAAAGGGTTATCGAGCGTTGAAACAGCCAAAGCAATGGTTTCTTTAGCCAGTGCAGTACCACTGACTGCCAAACTTAACATCAATGCTGAGGCTAACGTTGTGAGTTTTTGAAGTTTTTTCATTTGCATTCTCCTTACAGAGTGAGTGGGTTAAACTTTTTTGGTGCCTAAATAGTTATCCGCTAAAACCGCGACTAAGATAACTAATGCTTTTGCAATCATTTGATAGTAAGAGGAAATATCCAGTAAATTCAGCGCGTTATTTAAGAAACCAATAATCAATGCGCCAATTAAAGTGCCCATGACGCGTCCTTTTCCGCCCATTAAGCTCGTTCCGCCGACCACAACCGCGGCAATCGCATCAAGCTCATATGACACACCGGCAGTCGGTTGAGCAGAGGATAAACGTGAAGTGACAATCAGACCGGCAAGGGCAGATAAGAAGCCACTGACGGCAAAAACAAAGATTTTAATTTTATTGACGTTAATGCCAGATAATTGGGTAGCGGCTTCATTCCCCCCAAGTGCATAAATATAACGCCCAATACGTGTATGTTTTAATACATACCAAGAGGCAGCAAAGACAAATGCCATAATCCAAATTGGGACAGGGATACCGAATACATAACCCGTGCCTAACAGCGAAAACGTATCCGCACCTTCCGAAAAGCCTGTACTAATTGGGCGTCCATCGGTATAAACCATGGTCACACCACGTAATAAGGTCATGGTTACGAGAGTAGCAATGAAGGCTTGTACTTTCCCTTTCGCGACAATAACACCGCTGATCCCGCCCAGTAATGTACCAATCAAGAGTGTGACTGGAATGACGAGCAGTATTGGTAACTCGGTACTGACCATCGAGGCGGCAATAGCCCCCGTTAATGCAAGTACCGAACCGACCGAAAGATCGATCCCGGCAATCAAGATCACAAATGTCATCCCGACGGCAATAATTGCGTTGACTGAAGTTTGGCGTAAAATATTGAGAATATTATCCACACTGAAAAAGTCAGGATTGATCATGGATACGATCGCAATCAGCACCAGTAAGGCAATGATGGAACGTTGTTCAATTAAGAATTTACCGAATTGGAATGGTTTTGCTTGAGTTGTCATAATAAATCCTTCAGGTTTAGAGCGCACTTTTGCCAATGGCTGCGGCTAATAATTTTTCTTGCGTGGCTTCACCACGTTGGAATTCTGCACTAATTCGCCCTTCATGCATGACCAAAATACGATCACTCATGCCAAGCACTTCTGGCATTTCAGAGGACACTAAAATGATACTTAAGCCCTCTTTTTTGAATTCATTAATGAGTTGATAAATTTCTTTTTTCGCCCCCACATCCACGCCACGTGTTGGCTCATCTAAAATCAACACGTTGGGACGTGTCATTAAGCCTTTAGCAATCGCCACTTTTTGCTGATTGCCGCCAGATAAGAGCCCAATTTGCTGTTCTTGGCTTGGTGTTTTGATATTAAACATGGTGATGAAGTCACCCACTGCCAATTGTTCTGCTTTGTGATCAATTTGAATAGATTTAGAAAAATAGGCTAAAGCGGTGAGTGACATATTTTCTTTCACTGACATGCCTAAAATTAAGCCATCACCTTTGCGATCTTCGGAAATGTACACAATGCCATGATTTAAGCCATCTTGTGGGCAAGTATTGTGAATTTCTTGCTGAGCTAACCGCACTTTGCCACTTGAACGGGGTAGCGCGCCATATAACACTTTCATAAGCTCTGTTCGTCCCGCTCCCATCAGACCAGAAACCCCTAGAATTTCTCCTCGATGTAATGTGAAACTGACATCATGTACACCACTGCCACTGAGATTTTCGACTTCAAGCAATAATTCGCCACGAGGTTTATCTAAATGTGGATATTGTTCATCTAAACGGCGTCCAACCATCATTTCAATCAGCTGATCTTCATCTAATACATTGACAGCTTTTTCACCAATAAACTCACCATCACGTAATACCGTCACATCATCGCAAATTTCAAAAATCTCTTTGATACGATGCGAGATATAGACAATGCCACGTTTTTCAGCTTTGAGTTCCCGAATCACCTTAAATAAAGCGGCTGTTTCCGTATCGGTTAGTGCATCGGTGGGTTCATCCATAATAATGACTTTAGATTCAAAGCTGAGTGCTTTGGCAATTTCAACCATTTGTTGTTCACCAATTGATAATTCGGAACACAATTGATGGCTACTATGGCTAACACCTAAACGTTTAAGTAATTTGTCCGCTTCTTGGTGCATTTTTTTCCAATCAATACTTCCCCAAGGCGTCACAAATTCACGACCTAAGAAAATATTTTCTGCGATTGTTAGGTTGCCAACTAAATTCAATTCTTGGTGAATGATGCTGATGCCGGCTTCTTGCGACTCTTTTGGTCCTTTGAAGGTGACTTGTTTACCTAAATATTCAATTGTGCCTGCGTCTTTGCTGTAAATGCCAGTGAGTACTTTCATTAAGGTCGATTTACCCGCACCATTTTCCCCCATTAATGCCATGGCACGTCCTGCATAAACGGATAAGCAAGCATTACTGAGCGCTTTGACACCGGGAAAAGACTTATCAATTCCTTGGATGTGGAGTAAGGTTTCGTGTTGCATATTCGCCGCCTTTAAAATGGAACGCCAGAATACAAAATAATATTGGCATAAGGACTACATTCGCCACTACGTACAATTGCTTTGCTTGCATGCGTGTACGTTTTGAACATGTCATGACTGACATATTGCACCTCAATTTGGTTGCCTTGTTGTTGCTCAAGTTGAGCCAAACTGTTTAAAAGTGCGATCAGTATTTTCGGATTTTTTTCTTTGATTTCTTCGGCAATGATGGCTCTTTCTACAAACATTTCTGTGACTACAGCATGAAAAGTTTGAAGAAAACTTGGCACCCCTGCACTTAAAGCCAAATCAACACGTTCTACCTGCTTAGGGATCGGCAGTCCCGCATCACAAATCGTGAGGCTATCGGTATGACCTAATGTCGCGATTACTTGGGATAACGGGGCGTTTAATAGGGCAGTTTTTTTCATGACGTACCTCAATAGATTTTTCTTTCTCATCGAAACGTTTCGATGGCTTAGTGATTAGTCTAAGAGGAAATTGAAAAAGTGCAAAAAGCTTTTGTCTGATCTGTGAACTGGATCAAATAATTTCGTTTCTGATAGCGAGAATAGTTGGTTAAAATGAGAACTATAAGAGAACAACAAAGCAGGGAAAGACGTGATGAAGAGAATATGGGTAAGTTTAATGATTGCTATAACAGCCTGTTCAGCGCACGCTAAGCGAGTAACTTGTAAGCATTTCGCTACGCAAGCTGAAGCACAAGCGTACATGGAAAAATATAAGGCTTATCATTTAGATGGTGATCATGATGGAGAAGCCTGTGAGTGTTTACCCGGTGGCAGTAGTCATGGTTTGGCACGCTGTCGGCGATAAGTCAACGTACTGTTTATCACGTAAAAAAACAGTACGTCGTGAGATTAGGCTTTTTTCAGAAACGCTGATTTTAATGAAAAACTTTGCCCATCAATTTTGCAATCAACATCATGATCGGCATCGACTAAACGAATGTTTTTGGCTTTGGTGCCTTTCTTTAACACGATAGACGAGCCTTTTACTTTGAGATCTTTAATTAAGATAACCGAATCACCATCTTGTAGAAGATTACCGTTGCTGTCTTTCACCACTTTCTCATCACTTTCTACAGGTTCTTGACCTGACCATTCATAGCTGCAATCAGGGCAAACAAAATGGATTGAATCATGATAAACGTATTCACTTTGACATTTTGGACAAGTTGGCATTTGTTCCATAAATTTTCCTCTCAATAAAAATGACGCGAAATTATAGCAAAAAAGCGCAATTTTGCCAAAATTATGTGAATAACAGCTCTGATTTGTTTATTTTTTGTTTTTCGGTAGAATGCATCCTCTTTGAGTTAACAAGGTAAAGAAAATGAAAAAAATGACATTTGTTTTAGGGTTAGCCACATTTTGCGCATTTTCAGCGCATGCCCATAATATCCAGTTAAATCAACCTTTAGCATCTGTTAATGTTGCTGAAGATGGAGAATTGAGTGTAAAAGGTGAGGCAGTGCAGTATCATGCTTGGCATTCGGCACAATTAGTGGGAAAAGTACGTGTCGTGAACCACATTGCAGGACGACGTGATGTGAAAGAACGTAATCAAGCATTAATTGAGGCGATTAAAGGGGCACAATTTGATCGTGCCAAATATCAGACAACCACGATTATTAATGCTGATGACGCAACCTTCGGCACGGGCAGTTTTGTAAAAAGTGGTGCAGAAAAAGGCAAAAAAGCCAATGCGCATAGCCAAGTGGTGTTAGATCAACGCGGTGCGGTAAAAGCAGCTTGGCAATTAAAGGAAAAAGAAAGCTTGGTTGTCGTGTTAGATAAAGCGGGCAAAGTCAAATTTGTCCATGAAGGAGCGCTATCGACTGCGCAAGTGCAAGAAGTGATTGGATTAATTGGTGAATTAGTGAAATAGAACAGGAAAACTTTTTAAAAAAGCATTGCACGTTAAAATCATCGATTTATAAAAGATTATATGATCTAATTCAAGTATCTGTGCTGTAATGGGTTGTCAAGCCAGTATGAATGTTGTACAAGGATAAGTGGCGTTATCCTGCAAAAGCAGTGTGTTGAGCACTGCTTTTTTGTTATCAACTAAGGAGTCTTTATGTCGATCAATTTAGCTCGCGTGCAATCTATTATTGACACGCTCGCCTCAATGTCTTCTGTCGAAGGCGAATTAACCCGTTTGGCATTTAGCCGAGAAGATGAAAAAGCGCATAAATATATCGTCGATTTATGTCAAACTTATGATCTTGCGATTCGCCGTGACGAAATCGGCAATCTTTTTATTCGTAAAGCAGGTATTGAAGATCATCTGCCAGTCGTCGCCTTTGGCTCGCATATTGATACCGTGGTCAATGCGGGGAAATTGGATGGTCCATTGGGATCGGTAGCAGGGTTGGAAATTTTATTTCAACTTTGTGAGCAAGGCATTAAAACCCGTTATCCCTTAGAACTGATTATTTTTACCTGTGAAGAATCAAGTCGTTTTAACTACGCTACCTTAGGCAGTAAAGTGATGTGTGGTGTGGTGGAGCAGGCGGGCTTAAGCCACTTGCGTGATAAACAAGGCACGGCGTTTGCGCAAGCGTTAGCCGATATTGGGTTGGATTTCTCGACAATTCACCATGCAAAACGTACCAGTGAAGAATTTAAATGTTTTGTAGAATTGCACATTGAGCAAGGTCCTCGTTTAGAAAATGAAAACAAAACCATTGGTGTGGTGACCGGTATTGCCGCACCAATTCGTTGCGTGGTGAAAATTCAAGGTCAAGCGGATCATTCTGGTGCCACGGCGATGCATTATCGTCATGATGCGTTATTGGGTGGTGCAGAACTGGCGCTCGCTGTTGAGCAAGCTGCGATTGATGCGGGGCATGCTACGGTAGCAACCGTGGGGAATTTGACGGCAAAACCCGGTGTAATGAATGTGGTACCGGGCTATTGCGAACTGTTAGTTGATATTCGTGGTATTCATGTGGAAGCCAGAGAGTCAGTCTTTACGGCGTTACAACAGCAGATTGAACAAGTCGCACAAAAACGAGGCTTGCAGATTGAATTACAGCTGATTTCGAAAGATAACCCTGTATTATTGCCGCAAGAGATGGTTGAGCAAATTAGGCAAAGCGCTGAAACTCTCGGTTATAGTTACGAAGTGATGCCAAGTGGGGCGGGGCACGATGCGATGCATATGGCAACACTTTGCCCAACGGGAATGATTTTTGTACCTTCACATCTGGGTATTAGTCATAATCCGTTGGAGTTTACCGAATGGCAAGATATTGACGCAGGGATTAAAGTCTTGCAAAAGGTCGTATTAACACAGGCAGAGGTGGTGGGTTAAGTCAATACGCATACCGCACAATAACGTGCGGTATGTATTACAACTTTTGGCAAGGCGACAGACTACGACCTTAGATTTGAGCGAAGTGGTTAAAAGTGCGGTACATTTTTAACTACTTTTTCGTGTCCTTTTTCCTTATCTCTTTGATTTATTTTCTATGATACACTTCATCAAAAGGCACACGAAAGCGATCACCCCAAATGCCTCGTCCAGCTTTACGTACCCCACATGACACAATCATATTGATTTCAGCACCCTGTGGGAGCGAAAGAAGCTTTTTCACTTTACCACCATCTAATCCCTCAATTGGGCATGTATCATAGCCTTGTTCCGCCATTAACAGCATAAAGGTTTGTGCCGCCAACCCACAACTTTTATGCACCACCACACGCACATCCGCTTCCGATACTTCAGTGCTGACAGGACGAAATAAACGGATAGCATAAGCTAATCCCTTGCGAAACAAACCTAATAAACCAAAACAGCGTGCATAAATAAAGGGCATCAGTTTTGCATAATAGAGCGTTTTGCCCTTTAGGCGATTTTCCCAACGGTCAGGTGGACTATGGCGCTTAATGTTTTCGCTCTCAAAGGCTAAAACTGCTTGAGCGCGTTGTTTATACAAATCTTGGCGAGTCACAAACACCACCATTTGTTGTGCTGTGGTTGCTGTTTGTTGTCCTAAACAGGCAGTGGCTAATTGTGCAAGAAGGGCTTTATCAGTGATGTGGTAGAACTCATACAGTTGCATATTAGAACTGCTTGGTGCCAAAGTTGCCAACTGCAAGCATTGTGTCACTTTTTCACTATCAAGCGGTTTGTCGGGATCAAAATAACGTACGGCGCGGCGGTGATGAAGTAGCTCAGATAATGTCATAGGGCGATTCCTAACAAAAAACAAACGTTCTGTCCGATTGTCGCAAAGTTTTGCTCTGACCACAAGGGCGAGGCAGAGGTAGGACTGGGAGAGAAAAAGTGCGGTCAGTTTTTCAAAAAATTGTTAAAAACTGACCGCACTTTTCTGTTTGATTGAAGATTAACGAGTTAATTCCAATTGACATTAACAGCACTATTGTAAATAGCTAACATAAACGCGATAGCAATAAAGAGCAATAGTGCTTTCTCTTTTTGATTAAAATGAAGTTTGCCTTGGTGCTGATAGCGAGAATATAAGTAGATTCCAATCCCCGGGACATACAGCAAGATCGATAACAATAAATGATCTAGTCCGGCGGCATATAAAATCCAGACTCCGTAAATCGAGGCAAGTAACCCAGTAAGCTTGATATACCAAGCACTGTTTTGTTGAATAGACAATTTCAATAAGTAGGCACCAATCAGGAAATACGGCACTAAGATCATAGAGGTGGAAATTAACAACAGTGCGTTATAGCTTTTACCTGTCATTAATACCAACACGAGACAGAATTGCACCACGAGGTTAGTGAACCACAGAGAGTTAATTGGCGTGTCGTTTTCGTTGATCTTATTTAAGATTTTCGGGAACGCCCCGTTTTGCGCGCCACGATAAGGGACTTCGGCAGAATACATAGTCCAACTAATGTAAGACGCTAACACAGAGACAATTAAACAGGCGGTGATAATGATTTTACCGCTACTGCCAATCATATGTTCTAGCAGACCAGCCATCGACGGATTGGGCATATTGGCGATCATTTCACGTGGTAAGATCCCCAGAGATAATACGGTAATCGCCACATATAAAATTAAGGCAATCACAATCCCCAACACCGTGGCTAACCCCACATCACTGCGTTTTTTGGCGTGAGCGGATAACACTGCTGCCCCTTCAACCCCAACGAATACCCAGAGCGTGATCAACATGGTGTTTTTCACTTGATCAGTAATGGAATGATTTAAATTTGTGGCTTGAATATCATGGTTAAAGGTTTCTGGTGAGAAAAACCAAGCGGCTAATACAATAAACAACACTAACGGAAAAGCTTTGACAAAAGTCGCTAAGAGATTTAGAAATGCTGCTTCTTTGACTCCTCGTGTAATCAGCCAATGCACTAACCAAACCACTAAAGAAGAGCCTAGAAAGGCGAAAATCGTATTGCCTTGAGCGAAAATGATACGATTAGGATTATCGGTAAATAAACCGATTCCCTCAAAGGCGACCACTAAATAGCCAACGCTACCAATGGTAGCACACAACCAATAACCCCAAGCAGAGAGAAAACCGACTAAATCGCCAAAACCTTCTCGAGCATAAGTGTAGATGCCGCCGTCTAACTCAGGACGTAAACGGGAAATAAAGAAAAAGGAAAGACCTAAAAAGATGATCCCAATACCAGTAATGATCCAACCAATAACGAGTGCTTGTGCACCTGCCACTTCCGCCATGTTTTGTGGCAAACTAAAAATCCCCGAGCCAATCATCGAGCTTAACACTAAGGCGGTGAGGGATAATAAACCGATTTTTTTATTCGACATACTGTCTTCTCTTATTTTTATTATGAAACTAAACAAAAAAACACCGCACTTATTGCGATAAAGTGCGGTGCTTTTTTATAAAATTTTAGACGTTAAAGCGGAAATGCATTACATCGCCATCTTGTACGATGTAATCTTTGCCCTCTAAGCGCCATTTACCGGCTTCTTTTGCACCCGCTTCGCCTTTGTATTGGATAAAGTCATCATAGGCGATCACTTCAGCGCGAATAAAGCCTTTTTCAAAATCAGTGTGAATCACAGCCGCTGATTTGGGCGCAGTTGCACCAATTGGAATTGTCCACGCACGCACTTCTTTGACACCCGCTGTAAAGTAAGTTTGTAGGTTAAGTAATTTATAACCCGCACGAATCACGCGGTTTAAGCCCGGCTCTTCAATACCTAAATCTTGTAAAAACTCGATTTTTTCGTCATCGTCTAATTCGGCAATTTCCGATTCAATCGCTGCACACACTGGCACCACTACCGCACCTTCTTTTTCCGCAATTTCACGGACACGATCAAGATATGGATTATTTTCAAAGCCGTCTTCATTGACGTTGGCGATGTACATTGTCGGTTTTAAGGTTAAGAAGTTATAACCTTTGATCGCTTGTAGTTCGTCTTTGTCTAAATCGATGGAACGAATCATGCCGGCGTTTTCCAGCACAGGCAGGATTTTTTCCATAATAGACAATTCAAATTTGGCGTCTTTATCGCCGCCTTTGGCCCGTTTTTGTAAACGTTGAATGGCACGTTCGCAACTGTCTAAATCTGCTAATGCCAATTCGGTATTGATCGTGTCGATATCTTCTGCAGGATTAATTTGTCCTGCGACATGAACGATGTCATCATTTTCAAAACAACGAACCACATGCCCAATCGCGTCAGTTTCACGGATGTTGGCTAAGAATTTATTGCCTAAGCCTTCGCCTTTGCTGGCGCCTGCGACTAATCCGGCAATATCCACAAATTCCATCGTAGTCGGTAACACTCGCTCAGGTTTGACGATTTCCGCTAAGGCGTCCAAACGTGGATCGGGCATTGGTACAACCCCCGTGTTAGGTTCAATGGTACAAAACGGGTAGTTGGCGGCTTCAATCCCCGCTTTGGTTAATGCATTAAATAGGGTTGATTTACCGACGTTAGGTAAACCCACGATGCCACATTTAAATCCCATAGTTTTTCCTTACTTTTTAACTATTAATCTTTTTTATGCTTTAAACGCATTTAAACGGTTGGTGGCTTTAGTAATGCCATCTTTAATCAGAATATCTACACAACTTGTGGCTTCATCTAAAGCTTTGTCAATCAGTTGCCAATCGGTAGGTGACGGTTTATTTAACACATACGCTGAAACCAAATTTTTATCACCAGGATGTCCAATGCCAACTCTTAAGCGATAGAAGTTTTTATTGTTGCCTAATTGCGCGATAGTATCACGCAAACCGTTGTGTCCACCATGTCCGCCACCTTGTTTAATTTTTGCTACACCCGGTGGTAAATCTAATTCATCATGAATGACTAAAATCTCTTCTGGTTTGATGCGATAGAAATTTGCCAAGCTACTGATGGCTTTACCACTCAAATTCATAAAGGTCGTTGGTACGAGAAAGCGGATTTCATTGCCGTTGATGATGGTGCGTGCCGTTTTGCCTGAAAATTTGCTCTCGGGCGTTAAACTAAAATGAAATTGGCGCGCTAAACGATTGATTAACCATTCTCCCGCATTGTGGCGGGTATCGGCATATTTATCGCCCGGATTACCCAAACCAACAATTAACTTTATTTCAGACATTGATCTTCTTCCAACAGTCAAAATAGTGCGCTATTGTAGCGGAAAATAGCGCAACTCTCAATTTTGAAACACAGATTTTCTCCATTCTTGCCTTATTTTGACCGCACTTTTCCGCTATAATATGTAGAATTTTTTTCAATCAAGAATAAAACCTCATGCCAACAATTAATCAAAGTGCATTAGTGCCTTATAGTGCTGCACAAATGTATCAATTAGTGAATAATTATGAACGTTATCCTGAATTTGTACCGGGCTGTGTGAATGGGCGTACCTTGACCCAAAATGGTCATGAATTAACGGCGGAACTGGTGATTTCAAAAGCGGGCATTCGCCAGCAATTTACGACTCGCAATCAAATGGTTGAGAACCGTTCGATCAAAATGCAATTGGTGGAAGGTCCCTTTCGTTTTTTGCAAGGGGAATGGCAATTTGATGAATTAGACGAGTGTTGCTGTAAGATTGCCTTGAAATTAGAATTTGAGTTTTCTAATCCCTTGATCGCGATGGCATTTGGGCAGATCTTTACCCATTTAACCAGCAAGATGATTGACGCATTCAAGCAACGCGCAAGAGAGGTATATCATGGCGCAAATTAAGATTGAAATCGCGTATGCTTATCCTGAACGTTACTATTTAAAAAAACTCACGGTAGAAGAAGGGACGATGATTCAAACCGCGATTTTGCAATCGGGCATTTTGCAACAATTTACCGAAATTGATTTGCGGGAAAACAAGGTGGGTATTTTTAGTCGCCCAGCAAAATTAACCGATCAACTCAAAGATGGCGATCGTATCGAGATTTACCGCCCGTTGTTAGCTGATCCAAAAGAAATTCGCCGTAAACGTGCAGAGCAGCAAGCGGCACAAGCCAAGAAAAAATAAACCGATCCTTTGGGTTTTACCGCAAAGATCATACCGAACAGAAAGAGAGCATGATGAAATTTTGTTTACCTGAACACATTACCCCCGAGATTTTTTTACGTGATTATTGGCAAAAACAACCGTTATTGATTCGCAATGGCTTACCTGAAATTGTCGGGATGTTTGAACCGGATGATATTATTGAGCTCGCTCAACAAGAAGACGTGACCTCTCGTTTAATTAAACAATTTTCCGAAGACAATTGGCAATTAGCACGCAGTCCATTAACAGCAAAAGATTTTAAAAATTTGCCAGCACAATGGTCTGTATTAGTACAAAATTTAGAACAATGGTCGCCAGAATTAGGGCAATTATGGCACGCCTTTGGTTTTATTCCTCAATGGCAACGGGATGACATTATGGTGTCTTATGCACCAGCAGGCGGTTCAGTCGGTCGACATTATGATGAATATGATGTGTTTTTGGTGCAAGGCTATGGACATCGCCGTTGGCAATTAGGTAAATGGTGCGATCCAAGCACCGAATTTAAAACCAATCAGCCAATTCGTATTTTTGATGATATGGGTGAGCTCATTTTAGATGAAGTGATGGCACCAGGCGATATTTTGTATGTCCCTTCTCGCTTATCTCATTATGGTGTCGCACAAGATGATTGTTTAACCTTTTCTTTTGGTTTGCGTTATCCGAATGTTGCCGATTTATTCGACAACATCAATAAAGGCATGTGCCAAGCGTTGCCAGAGATTGATTTGACGGAATTGAATATTCCACTGCGTTTAAGTCCAGCAACGCAAGCGACAGGTAAGCTGGATCCTGTGATGGTGGAAAATATGAAACAGCAGTTTTTCGCCAAATTAGCAAATTCTGCACAATTTGATCGTTTATTCCAACACGCCGTTGCTACCACTGTGAGCAGCAGACGTTATGAGTTACTTGAAACAGAAGGCTATTGTGATTTAGATGAAGTGCGGTCGATTTTAGCAGAAAATGGCACAATTGTGCAGGATAATAACTGCAAATTACTTTATCTTGAAAATCCATTGCGCGTTTATGCGAACGGTGAATGGCTTGATGAACTGAATGAGATTGAAGCACAGGTGTTAAAAGCACTAGCAGACGGTCAACAACTCGATTTTGCTTTTTTAACTCAGTTATGTGCGCAAGCTGACGATCCCGATAGCACTTTGGATTTATTGCTTGATTCCTTATGTAACTGGCTGGATGATGGCTGGGTATTGCTGGAATAACCGCGTATTTTTCATTTTAGGGGATCTTGTTCGCGGTTGGGCAAGATAACCGATCACAAATCATTACAAAGGCTATCACCATGTCTGAACACATTTACTCAGTTTCACAATTAAATCAAACTGTACGGGTTATGCTAGAAAATCAGCTAGGACAAGTTTGGTTGACGGGTGAAATTTCTAATTTCACACAACCTGTTTCGGGGCATTGGTACTTAACCTTAAAAGATGAAAATGCACAGGTGCGTTGCGCGATGTTTCGTATGAAAAATATGCGCGTGAGTTTCCGTCCACAAAATGGCATGCAAGTGCTGGTGCGCGCCAGTGTCAGTTTATATGAACCTCGTGGCGATTATCAGTTGATTATCGAAAGCATGCACCCAGCAGGTGAAGGCTTATTGCAGCAGCAATTTGAAGCATTGAAAATGCAGCTAGCAGCAGAAGGTTTATTTGCTCAACATTTGAAAAAAAGCTTACCACCATTTTGTAAAAGTGTCGGTATTGTGACATCACAAACCGGGGCCGCATTACAGGATATTTTGCAGATTTTGCGTCGTCGTGATCCGAGCTTACAGGTCGTGATTTATCCTACAGCTGTACAAGGTAAAGAGGCGAGTGCGGAAATTGTACAAATGATTGAACTGGCAAATCGTCGTCAGGAAGTAGATGTCTTGATTGTGGGGCGTGGTGGTGGCTCATTAGAAGATTTGTGGTGTTTTAATGAAGAAATGGTGGCCAGGGCAATTTTCCATTCTCAACTCCCGATTATTAGTGCGGTAGGGCATGAAACCGATGTGACGATTGCGGATTTTGTGGCTGATTTACGTGCCCCTACGCCGTCAGCGGCAGCCGAACTCGTTAGCCGAGATCAGCAGGCCTTATTACAGCAACTTGTTTATCAACGTCAACGTCTAGAGATGGCGTTAGATCGTTTATTTAAACAAAAAGACGATAGATTACAGCGTTTACGCTTGCGCTTGCATAACCAGCATCCACAAAGACAACTTTCGGCTCAGAAACAGTTAATGCAACAACTGACACATCGTTTAGATTGGTCAATGCATGCAGTATTACAACAAAAACAGGCGCAACTTCGTGTATTGTGGGCAAGGGTTGAGAAAAATCCCTTACCATTTACGTTGCAGAAACAAAAACAGGATTTGGCACAACTTAAAGTCCGTTTAGATGTAGCTTGGAAACGAGAGCTCACCTTCAAACACCATCAATTCGCCGCTTTATGTACGAAATTAGATAGCATAAGCCCACTCAAAGTCTTCGCAAGAGGCTATTCGATTGCACAAAATGCGCAAGGTATGGCAATTACACAACTTAAGCAGGTTAGTGTGGGGGAACCTGTGATCACGCGCTTGACGGACGGCGAAATTGTTAGCCAAGTAACGGATTTAAGACCGCGAAGTTAGCTTATTGTGTATTCGCTTTTTTATGTTTTGCTAAGGATTTATGCTGAATTTGCACGTTTTTCCCCTTAGCTTGGAAATATTCCCCTAACTGTTCGGTGATATAGACAGAACGGTGTTTCCCTCCTGTACAGCCAATCGCAATTGTCAGATAGCTACGGTTATTTTGTTCTAACATAGGTAACCAGGTTTCAATATAATTGCGTGTTAAATAAATAAAGTGATTGACTTCATTTTGTTTATTTAAGAACTCGGCAACAGGCGCATCTAAGCCAGTGAGTGGGCGTAATTCGGGAATCCAATGTGGATTAGGCAAAAAACGTACATCGAAGACATAATCGGCATCTAAGGGTAAACCATATTTAAAGCCGAAAGATTGAAAAATAATTTTTAAGGCTTTATCTGATTTTTCACATAAAAAATCACGTAATCGCTCGGCTAATTCATGGGTGGAAAGACGAGTGGTGTCAATAATTAAATCCGCATGTTGTGTGAGCGGGTCTAAATATTTTCTTTCTGCATCAATCGCAGCTTCCAAGGAAAGATCTTGAGTGGACAACGGATGTAAACGCCGCGAGTCACTGTAGCGACGAATAAGCGTGCCTCTGTCAGCATCCAAAAAAATCAATTTGATTTGGTGTTGCTGTTGTACTTCGGTAAGGAGATTTTCTAACGTTTTTGAGGAGTGAGGTAAATTACGAATATCTAGACTAATCGCAACGGATTGCTGATTCGTCGAAAGAATCGAGGCTAATTGGGGGAGTAAGTCTAAGGGCAAATTATCAACACAATAATAGCCAATGTCCTCTAAACAACGGAGAGCAACGGACTTGCCCGCACCAGAGTGCCCACTAATAATGATAATTTCCATACGCTTTTCCCCCTTTAAGCGGAAACAGATTATTCTGTTTCTTTTGTTGTTTCTGCTGAGGCTTTTGTTACGTTTTCCTGTGTATTCAATTGATCCACATTTTCAAAAATTTGCCAGATTTCATCCACATTTTGTGCATTACGTAATTGTTTACACAAGGTTTTATCTGAAAACTTTTCGGCAATTTCTGGTAATGCGCTGATATAGCGTTCACACAGTTGTTCGGGTACTAAAATCGCCAAGATTAAATCCACATCACGATGATCGGCAGACTCGTAGTCCACGGGTGAATCTAAATGAATAAACACCGCCAGTGGTTGATTGCCTTCTGGGATTCTCGCTTTAGGCATGGCAATCCCGTTGCCTAAGCCTGAGTTCCCCATCTTTTCACGGCTTAATAAACACTCAAAACAAAGTTGTTCTGCGTTTTCTAATTGAATTTGATCTGCGATCACTTGTGTGATGATTTCAAATAAACGTTTTTTACTTGAGCAAATCAGCCCTTGACGAATATTTTCAGGTTTGAGTAATTCTGTAAATTTAATCATAACTAGAGTTTAAATTCTTCACCTAAGTAAACACGTTTCACTTGTTCATTATTTAGAATTTGCTCAGGTGTGCCAGTGGCAATCATTTTTCCCGCGCTCACGATATAAGCACGTTCACAAACATCTAAGGTTTCTCTGACATTGTGATCGGTAATTAAAACGCCTAAGCCACGATCGCGTAAATCCATGATGATCTTTTTAATATCGATCACGGAAATCGGATCAACACCAGCAAAAGGTTCATCAAGTAGGATAAATTTGGGATTGGCGGCTAGAGCACGTGCAATCTCAACACGGCGACGTTCTCCGCCGGAGAGGGATTGACCTAAGTTATGGCGAATATGATCAATGTTAAATTCATTAATCAGTTCATCCGCTCTTTCTCGACGTTGTTCTGGCGTCAAATCTTTACGTATTTCTAACACCGCCATTAAATTATCATAGACACTTAAACGACGAAAAATGGAGGCTTCTTGAGGTAAATAACCGATACCACGTTGTGCCCGATTATGCATAGGTAATAGACTAATATCTTCATCATCAATGCGAATTTTACCTTGATCGTGCTGGACTAAACCGACCACCATATAGAATGTCGTTGTTTTTCCCGCGCCGTTCGGACCGAGTAAGCCCACGATTTCATTGGAGTTAACGGTGAGACTCACATCAGAAACGACTTGGCGACTTTTGTAGCTTTTTGCTAAATGTTCAGCATAAAGAATTGACATAGAAAACCTTATTTCTTTTTCTCGTTTAATTGAGTAGGAATTAAAACCGTTCTGACTCGAGAACCCTGCGTGCTGTTAGCGTTTAATTGTTGTTTATTGACATCATAAGTAATCACGTCACTGTTGATTTTACTGTCTAATTGCTTGAGTTCTGCATTACCGGTTAAGGTTAAAAATTCCTGAGTGAGATCATAATGGACCTGATTGGCATGCCCTTCTACAGGTTTCCCATCATCAAGTTTTTGGTAAAACGTCACCGGCTTACCAAAGGCTTCGATGGTGTCTTTTTTACCAGAATTTTCAGGGGGGCGAGTGATGATCACTTTACTGGCTTTAATGAGGATAGAGCCTTGTGTAATAACCACATTATCCGTGAAGGTTACCACGCTGTTGTCCATGTCTAAAGATTGGTTATCGGAAACCACATTAATCGGTTGCTTTGTATCGCTTTTCAAAGCGAAAGCAGGTAATGCGGTGGCGAATAATGTCGTGAAAATGACAATGTTATTTATTGATTTCATAGTATGTATTTACCTGCTCTTTTAAAGTCGCGATTTGTTGTTGTAAGTTACCGGTGAGTTTTAAACCCGTAGAATGAAAATGTTGACCATAAATTTTCACGGCGTGTTCCGAGCTAATATCTTGCGTAGATAAATTGATGACCGCACTTTCTGTTTCAACGCGCTGTAAACGAGAAGGGCTTAACAGGCTTTCCACAACAACATTCCCTTCTAAATACAGCATATTTTCTTTCGTTAATATGGCTTTGTTCGCACTGGCTTTCCAATTTTCTTTATTGGAAAGTTGATTTTCTGTTTCTAATTCAAATAAATACACTTCTGGCTTTTGAAAGTGCGTTTGACCTGAAAGGGCAAAATGTTCAACGGAATCCGACATCGCAACATAGTGCTTTTTCCCTGTTGGTGAGAATACCGTGGTTTTCATTTTTTGTCCGACATATTCGGGACTATCAGGCTTTTTGATTAAGGTATTTAGACTCGGTTCACCTTGATTAAGTGAATAAAACCAAGCCAGTAAAGCCAATGCAAGCCCTGCTAAAATTATATTCCAACGAATATTCATAAAACCTATTTCAAGTCATTAAAGTGAGTTATTAAATGGCAATCATAGCATAATTTTAATAAAACCAATAAAAGTGCGGTAGGATTTCAGAAAATTTTTCCTTAAGGGAGATTGCTTTTATGTTAGAGTCACAGATAGATAACTTTTCTCTCGGCAACATTTGACATTCAGATAGAATTGATAGAATATCCCACTTTGTTTTTGAGAGCCTACTTTTAGGAAAATATCTTATGAATAATCCCTTAATTGAAGTGAAGCATCTCACTTTTAAACGAGGCGAGCGAACGATTTATGACAACCTGAATTTGCGGGTTGAAAAAGGGAAAATTACGGCCATTATGGGCCCCTCCGGGATTGGCAAAACAACCTTGTTAAAGCTAATTGGGGGACAGCTACAACCTGAAAAAGGTGAAATTTGGTTTGATGGAAAAGATATTTGTCAATTATCGAATGCTGAACTTTATCAAGTGCGTCAGAAAATGGGCATGCTCTTTCAATCAGGCGCCCTTTTTACTGATATCTCCACATTTGATAATGTCGCATTCCCCATTCGTGAACATACCCGTTTACCTGAAAGCCTTATCCGTAAAATCGTACTTATGAAACTTGAATCTGTCGGCTTGCGCGGCGCGGCTGAGTTAATGCCTTCTGAATTATCTGGTGGGATGGCAAGACGTGCGGCGTTAGCACGTGCTATTGCACTGGATCCTGAGTTAATCATGTTTGATGAACCGTTTGCTGGGCAAGATCCAATTAGCATGGGGGTGATTTTAAGTTTAATTAAACGCTTGAATGAAGCACTCAATTTGACCTCTATTGTGGTTTCCCATGATGTTCAGGAAGTATTAAGTATTGCTGATTATGCTTATATTATTGCGGATAAACGCGTGATTGCAGAAGGGATATCCTCTCAATTGTTACAAAGTCAAGATCCGCAAGTACGTCAATTCTTAGACGGCGAAGCCGATGGGCCGGTACGTTTTCATTTCCCCGCGGAAGATTATGTGGAGGCGCTTTTTAAATGATCCAGTTTATTTCAGAGTTAGGTCATCACGCGATCAGTTCATGTCGTGCCATTGGGCGTGCGGGCTTTATGTTATTTGGGGCTTTAATTGGTAAACCGCAATGGCGCAAGCATACTCCGTTATTAATTAAGCAACTGCATGTGCTCGGCGTGCAATCATTATTGATTATCATGTTGTCAGGGCTTTTCATTGGCATGGTATTGGGATTACAAGGATATGTTGTGTTAGTGGATTTTTCCGCGGAAACCAGTTTAGGTCAACTCGTCGCGTTATCCTTACTACGTGAATTAGGACCAGTAGTCACGGCTCTTCTTTTTGCGGGGCGTGCCGGTTCTGCACTGACGGCAGAAATTGGCTTAATGAAAGCGACAGAACAATTATCCAGTTTAGAGATGATGGCGGTGGATCCCCTCCGTCGTGTTATTGCTCCGCGCTTTTGGGCGGGCGTGATCGCGATGCCGATTTTAGCGATTATTTTTACCGCTATTGGCATTTGGGGTGGTTCATTAGTCGGGGTTGACTGGAAAGGTGTTGACGCGGGGAGTTTTTGGTCGGTGATGCAAAATGCGGTGACATGGGAAAAAGATTTGCTTAATGGCTTTATCAAGAGCCTGTGTTTCGCTATCGCTGTAGTATGGATTGCGTTATTTAACGGTTATGACTGTATTCCGACTTCGGAAGGGATTAGTAAAGCGACCACAAGAACGGTGGTCCATGCCTCATTGGTTGTGTTGGGATTAGATTTTGTATTAACGGCACTGATGTTTGGTGCGAGTGTATAGGTGAGCGCTTGAATGCGTTGGATGTAAAGGAAATTTTATGCGACAAACAAGAATTTATGAATTTTGGGTAGGTTTGTTTTTATTATTGGGCATGGCAGCTTTAGTCTTTTTAGGTTTGAAGGTGGCAAATATACAGGGCTTTAGCGAAACAAAATCTTATAAAATTCATGCAACTTTTGACAATATTGGTGGACTAAAAGTCCGTGCACCTTTAAAAGTCGGTGGTGTTGTCATTGGACGCGTGGCAGATATTACTCTGGATGCAAAAAGTTATTTACCCATTGTGACGGTCGCGATTGATGAACGTTATAATGAAATTCCAGAAACAAGTTCATTATCAATTAAAACCTCAGGTTTATTAGGTGAACAATATATTGCCTTAAGTATCGGTTTTGACGATGGTGAAGTCGCGATGTGGAAAGAGGGTGACAAGGTTGTTGACACAAAATCAGCCTTAGTGCTTGAGGATTTAGTCGGTCAATTCTTATATGGTGATCGTAATAAAAACGATCGCCAAGAAGAGGGTGAACCAAAAGCGCAGTAGCGTATGATAAGAAATTTAGGAATGTAATTGAGTAGGAGAATGTTATGTTAACCATGTTGAAAAAAATGCTAGCAAAAATGGTCGTGATAGCGACCGCACTTGTTTCTATGCATGCCTTTGCTGCGGATACCCCCTATGATTTAACGGTCGAAGTGTCGGATAAATTATTTAAAAATATCACTAGCAATCAAGCGAAAATTAAGCAAGATCCGAATTATTTAAAAACGATTGTACGTGCAGAACTGATGCCTTATGTACATGTGAAATATGCCGGTTCAAAAGTGTTAGGGAAAAATTTTAAAACCACTACACCAGAACAAAGAGAAAAATTCTTTACGGCGTTTGAGCAATATATCGAGCAAACTTATGCTCAAGTCCTTACCCTGTATTCTGATCAAAAATTAGAAATTGAAAAACCGAAAACGGATGCAACAGAGAAAACCGCCAGTATTCGTGTGAAAGTGATTCAAACAGGTAATCAGCCGCCAGTAAATTTAACGTTCTACTGGTACAAAAACAGTAAAACAGGCAAATGGCAAGTCTTTGATATGAGTGCAGAAGGCGTGAGTATGGTAGAAACCAAAGAAAAAGAATGGTCGCCAACGATTGTAAAAAGTGGTCTTGATGCACTGACAGAACAAGTGGAAAAAGCGGCTAAAACACCAGTCAGCTTAAATAAGTAATCGCATGAAAATGGATAAAAGTTTAACTTGGGCAAGCGAACAAAATAATGATAAGATAACGCTCCGATTAGCCGGAGAGTTATCTCGTGACACGTTGCTACCGCTATGGTCGCAGCGTGCTTCTTTTTTGCCTGAAGAAAAGAGCCAGGTACAAACCTTATACTGGGATTTGACAGATGTCGCGAGAGTCGATTCGGCAGGATTTGCTTTATTGTGTGATTTTATTAGGCATTGCCAGAAAGTGATGAAGCAAGAGACAAGTATTATTTTACATAATGCACCGCGCCAATTATTGACATTGGCGGATTTATTTGGGCTATCTGACTGGATAGCAACATTTGTTCAATCCGACGGAAATGATAAATGGAAACGCAAGAAATAGAACGAATTTTAAAAGACGCCTTAAAGCTAGATGAAGTGTATGTACAAGGCGAAAATGCACACTATGGTGTAATTGCTGTGAGCGATGAATTTGCGGGTTTATCGAGAGTAAAGCAACAACAATTAATTTATGCCCCATTAATGGCACATATTTCAAGTAATGCAATTCATGCATTAACAATTAAAACCTATACAGTTGAAAAATGGAAGCGTGAACGCTTACTCAATCAGCCGTCTTGAAATAAAAGATAGGATATTTTATGCAAAAATTTCGTGTGTACGGTCAGTCACGTTTAAGAGGTTCTGTGAATATTTCAGGGGCAAAGAATGCCGCGTTGCCTATTTTATTTGCAGCGATTTTAGCGCAAGAGCCAGTTAAATTGACCAATGTACCAGAATTAAAAGATATTGAAACCACCTTAAAAATTCTGCGCAAACTCGGTGTCGTTGTTGAACGTGATGCTGAAGGGGCGGTGCACTTAGATGCGTCAAAAATTGATCACTTCGTTGCACCTTATGAACTGGTTAAAACCATGCGTGCGTCAATTTGGGCATTAGCCCCGTTAGTGGCGCGTTTTCATCGTGGTCAAGTGTCTTTACCGGGAGGCTGTTCTATTGGTGCTCGTCCAGTGGATCTACATATCAGTGGTTTAGAACGTTTAGGGGCAAGCATCATTTTAGAAGATGGCTATGTAAAAGCCTATGTTGATCACTGTTTAGTCGGTACTCGTATTGTGATGGAAAAAGTGAGTGTGGGCGCAACGTTATCTATTATGATGGCGGCAACACTGGCCAAAGGGAAAACCATCATTGAGAATGCTGCACGTGAACCGGAAATTACGGATACAGCACTGTTTTTGAATAAAATGGGGGCTAAAATTGTAGGGGCTGGTACTGATACTATTACCGTGGAAGGCGTTGAGCGTTTAGGTGGTTGTGAGCATAGCATTGTGCCTGATCGCATTGAAACAGGGACTTTCTTAGTGGCTGCCGCCATTTCAGGTGGACGCATTGAATGTAAAAATACCAAAGCAGATACTTTGGATGCGGTAATTGATAAATTACGTGAGGCAGGAGCCCAAGTGGATGTGACAGAAAACAGCATTACTTTGGATATGCTGGGTAATCGACCACGAGCTGTCAATATTCGTACTGCACCTTATCCCGGTTTTCCAACGGATATGCAAGCACAATTTACTTTATTAAACATGGTGGCATGTGGTACCAGTATCATTACTGAAACCATTTTTGAAAATCGCTTTATGCATATCCCAGAGCTTATTCGTATGGGGGGCAAAGCTGAAATTGAAGGCAATACAGCGATTTGCCATGGTGTTGATCATTTAAGTGGCGCTGAAGTGATGGCAACGGATTTACGGGCTTCTATCAGTTTAGTTCTGGCTGGATGTATTGCTACCGGTGAAACCATTGTCGATCGTATTTATCACATTGATCGTGGCTACGAGCGAATCGAAGAAAAACTGCGTGGCTTAGGCGCACGTATCGAACGTTTTTCAGCACAAAGTGAAGAAAGTTAAGCCATGGCTTAATAAGAAAAAGAAAGGGAAATCAGTGATTTCCCTTTTTACATTTAACAAAGAGTGCCGACAATACTACGCGTTTCTTCTTTCACGTCCAAGAGTTGCACCTGAATGATATCTCCTAATTTATATTTCACTTCACCTTGAATAGACAGAGTAAGCGTATCCGTATTGACTTGAATCGCTTCCTTATTGTCGTGAATTAAGGAGGCAGGGATAAACATCGGTGCACCATTAGCAAGCAGTTGCACACGTAATCCCCCTCGCATCACATCTTGAATTTCCGCTTGGAATGTTGGTTTTTGTTCCACTTGTGTTGCCAGATAACGACAATAAAGCCAATCTGCAATATCACGCTCTACTAAACGGTTTTGACGACGCGCTTCTTGCAAACGTACGAACAGGTCATCTTGCGGTTTCTCACAAGTTTGTTGGGTTAACACAGCTTTAATTAAGCGATGATTGACTATATCGGAATATTTACGAATCGGGGATGTCCAGGTCGCATAACCCGATAAGCCTAAACCAAAGTGCGGTGCGATTTCAGATTTAAATTCAGCAAATGTTAAGAAACGACGTAAACGCAATTCGAGATAGTCACTATTTAATAACTCAATATCATGGCGCATTTGGCAATAGCCCGCTAATGTTGTTAAATTCGCTACAGAATAACGTGTTGCTAAGACGGCTTGGTTTGTTTCATCACTTAACTGATTTAATAAAAATTGATGTGCACTCTCTAGGTATTTTTTATCAAAACCAGAATGCGTATTAAAAATACCACACTTAGCATGTTCATCGAGATAGTGTGCAGCACAAATGTTGGCGAGGATCATACATTCCTCTACCATTTGATTCGCAATGCGACGATATTGTGCTTGAATGGCTTGTACGCTGCCATTCTCCGCTAAGATAAACGAATAGTCTGGCTTTTCTTTAAATAACAAAGCATGTTGTTTACGCCACTCGATGCGTGCTTGACTAAATTGATGAAGCCATTGGATTTGTTGTGCGATTTGTGGATTTTCAGGCTGCCATGCATCAAGACAATTTTCTAAATAATCAGAGACGTGATCATAGGCTAATTTCGCTTTGGATTGTACATAAGCGGAAACAAAGCGCGGTTTTTCAGTGATATTACCGGTTAAATCGGTTTCGATATAGCAGACCAACGCCGGACGAATTTCGTCTTGCATTAAAGAACAACGTTCATCAGACAATTCCGGTGGTAACATTGGAATGTTGAAGCCCGGTAGATAATTGGTAAAACACCGTTGTCTGGCTTCTTGTTCAATTTGTGAATCAAGCGGGATATAAGCAGTTGGATCGGCAACGGCGACCACTAAACGCCAACCAATCTGTTCCTCCGCTTGATGAATAGGCTCAAGGTAAAGCGCATCATCCATGTCCAACGTCGTTTCCGCATCAATGGTGATAAAATGCAATGCGGTCAAATCTTCACGTGTATGTTGATCTATCATTGGATAATCTGCACAACCTTGCACAGGATAACGCGATTGTCCATGACGTGCTAGCGTGACCCACCAAGGCGCGAGTTCATCTTCTGCACGGCAAATAAATTGCTGAATTTGAGCGAAAAAGAATCTGTCATCACGTAATGGGTGTGTTTTTAAAGTAGCAACGACCCAATCCCCTTCTTGTAACGTTTCTGTTATTGATTTATCTTGGGCGGCACCAATGGCTTGATTGATTTGTGGATGATCGACGAGCACTTGTAATTTTTTATCTTTATTGAAACGCACACGCGCGATAAAGCGTGTGAGCATTGGCTCAATTAAGGCATCGGGTTCGGCTTGTTCTTTTTCACCAACGACTTCAATTAGGGCTTTGATTTTGTCACCATGCATGACTTTCTTCATTGCAGCAGGGGGAATAAAGTAACTTTTTTTATCACACTCAAGAAAACCAAAGGCTTTATCTGAACCTTTTACGATACCTTCGACCTGTTGTTTGCTGTCTCGGATTTGTTGTTTTAATTGTGAAAGGAGGGGATTATTTTGGAACATTGAGGCTATCCATAAAAAATGAAAGCGGACTGATGTCCGCTCTTATATAACATGTAAAACTTATTCGAGTTCACCCATAGCTACGATGCTGAAACCGGCATCAACATGGACCACTTCACCTGTGATACCGGCACTTAAATCTGAGCATAAGAAAGCTGCAGAGTTACCGACATCTTCAATCGTCACAGTACGGCGTAATGGTGCGGTTTGTTCGAAGTTTGCGAGCATTTTCTTGAAGTTTTTAATACCAGAGGCGGCAAGTGTACGAATTGGTCCTGCAGAGATTGCATTTACGCGGATACCGTCTTTACCTAATGCTGCTGCCATAAAACGCGTATTAGCTTCTAATGAGGCTTTGGCTAGGCCCATCACGTTATAGTTAGGAATTGCACGTTCTGCCCCTAAGTAGGAAAGTGTTAAAAGGGCTGAGTTCGGATTCAACATGCCACGCGCGGCTTTTGCCATCGCAACAAAGCTATATGAACTCACATCGTGTGCAATACGGAAACCTTCGCGGTTTACTGCATCCACATAATCACCGTCTAATTGGTCGCCCGGCGCAAAAGCGATAGAATGAACAAAACCATCAAATTTTTCCCAGTGTTTAGCTAATTCAGCAAAGCATTGTTCGATACTTTCATCCGTGCCCACATCACAAGGAATCACAATATCAGAACCTAATTCTTTAGCAAATTCTTCTACACGCCCTTTTAATTTATCATTTTGATACGTGAAAGCGAGTTCTGCCCCTTCACGTTTCATTGCTTGTGCGATACCGTAAGCAATAGAACGATTACTTGCCACACCGGCAATTAAAATACGTTTGTTTGTTAAGAAACCCATAATCAATACCTTTTCGTATGTTAAAAATTCTGGCTAGTATAAGGGAAAATGTGAATAAATACAAAGCGGACCTTATATCCTATTTTCTTAAGCAGGATTATCAATATCTTTAAATTCCACCTCAAGATCATAGTGCTGACTGAGCCATTCGCCTAAGGCTTTTATGCCATAGCGTTCTGTGGCATGGTGACCTGCTGCAAAAAAATGAATACCTTGTTCACGGGCAGAGTGGATAGTTTGCTCCGACACTTCACCACTAATGAAGGCATCAACACCTTGGTTGGCTGCTAAATCAATATAACTCTGTCCTCCTCCCGTACAAATACCCACTGTACGAATAAGGTGCGGCGCATTGTCGCTGCATACTAGAGGTTTACGTTTTAGCACTTGCTCAATTCGGGCAGCAAAGGCATCGCTGGTTAACGGTGTTTTTAAGGTACCATAAACGGGAATACTTACCGTACCTTGTTCTAAGGGCTGTAAATCCTCAATCTCTAGTAGGGCAGCAAGACGAGCGTTGTTACCTAATTCAGGGTGAACATCTAATGGTAAGTGATAACCATATAAATTGATGTCATTGACTAAGAGTGTTTTGATACGTTTCCCTTTCATACCACGAATACAAGGGTTTTCACTTTTCCAAAAATAGCCATGATGAACCAAAATCGCATCGGCGTTTTGACTAACGGCATACTCAATTAAAGCTTGACTTGCGGTAACCCCTGTAATGATTTTTTTGATGTCCTTTTTTCCTTCCACTTGTAGACCATTTGGGGCGTAATCAGAGATGGCTTGGGAGTTGAGTTTGTGATTTAAAATCTGTTCAAGTTCAAGGGCGTTCATAGGTCTTTCTCATGATGAATAAGGGAAATTGAATGCGGATCATGGTAAAGGATTTAGGCGAGAATAAGAAGAAAAAAATGGCTAATGCGAACATCTTTTTCAAGATTGTGGGGGAAGAATCGCATTAGCCAAGCGTATTTACTACTTCAAATTAAAAACAAGCCCATTGTATACTTTATTATATAATGGTCAACTACTAAAAAGAGGTAAATGCAAATAAAGTAAATAAATTGACAATTATTCAATCCCAATGAGTTTATGGGTTTGAATGCTAAGCTGCCATTTAGGCTTGTTAACACGCTGATTTAAGCGCCCTATTTGTGTGATTGTTTCAAGCAAATTCATTTCACCATTTACTTCACAAGGCGAGAGGTAATAATGATCTGCTCGGATCTGTTGTTCAATTTGCTCACAAAATGCGATGACATTTTCATCTGCCACAATGCGTACCTCATGGGCAAAAGGAATACATTTCTGTTGATATTTATGTTGATACAAACGTTTTGGACTGGTAGCAATGTAATCAATTTGGTTTGGAATACTTTTTAACCCATTGGTTTCGATTGCTAAAAAGTAGCCTTCGGCTTTTAGCGCATCAAGTAACACGCCAATTTTGGGCACGATAGTAGGTTCACCGCCAGTGATAATAATATTTTTTGCTGAAAACGACCGCACTTTTTGTACAATTTTGCTGAGTGTCCAAGTCGTATATTGATTGTAAGGCGTATCGCACCAAGGACAGGCTAAATTACATTTACCAAAACGCACAAAAATGCTTGGCATCCCTGTATTAAAGCCTTCCCCTTGTAAGCTTTCAAAGATCTCCACAATAGCGTATTCAGGCTCGAAAATTTCTTGAATTTGCACCGCACTTATTCCTTATATTCACAAAATGAAGTGGGGGTTTCCCATAAGCGGATCGCCGATACCGGTAAATGTGCCTCATATTTCAAACAATTAAACATAAAGCGCGCCATTTCTTCGGCGGTAGTACGCGTGGGTAGTGCAAACGTTTTTGAATCCAGTGATTGCAATAAATGAGCCACTTTCGATTCTTTTTCACTGCTGCAATCATAAATAAACGCATGATCCATGGGATCTAAAATGTGCTGTTTAACGATATCTTTTAAATCGGAAAAATCAATCACCATGCCTTTTTTCGGACCGGTTTGATGTAATTCACCACAGAGCTCTACTTGTAATTTGTAAGTATGCCCATGTAAATTTTTGCATTTGCCATCATGCCCATCGAGCATATGTGCCATATCAAAACTAAATTCTTTTGCAATTTTAAACATCAATTTCCCCCTCACTTTTACTAGATAAATATTCACGCAATCCTTTCTCGCGTAATACACAACTCGGGCATTCACCGCAACCTTGTTCCACTCCCATATAACAAGTATGGGTATGTTGACGAATATAATCTAACACACCGAGTTCGTCCGCTAATTGCCAAGTTTGTGCTTTTGTGAGATACATTAAAGGGGTTTTAAGATGGAATTGGTAATCCATTGCCAGATTAAGCGTGACATTCATGGATTTAATAAACACATCACGACAATCTGGATAGCCACTAAAATCCGTTTCACAGACGCCTGTGATAATGTCTTGAATATCCTGACCTTTGGCATAGATGGCGGTATAAAGTAAAAACAGGGCATTGCGACCGTCAACGAAAGTATTCGGTGTACTGCCATGTTGCTCAATTCTTGCCTGTTCGTCCATTAAGGCATTTTGCGTAATCGCTTTAATGACGGAAGTGTCAATTAACGTTTGTTTGACGCCAAGATCTTGGGCAATCCATTTAGCTTTCTCTAATTCAATCGCGTGGCGTTGACCGTATTGGAACGTTACAACTTCCACATTTTCTATGCCATAATCTTGTATTGCTTGAAAGAGACAAGTGGTGGAATCTTGTCCACCCGAAAAGATAACGACCGCTTTACGATCGCGGTTTGGGTTGGTTAACTGCATACTATTTTCCTAGTTTTGTTTCGAACAATTGTTGGTTGTTCAAGTGGGAGGGTTACGAACCACTATGAAAAGAAACAGTAGGCTTGTTTAAACGTCGTTTTACTGCTAACTGGCTTAACCAAGACCTACTGACGACAAAAGTGCGGTCATTTATTGGATAAAATTTCCGCGAGTTCTAAATCCTGCTTCACATCAATATCCACAGAACGATAAGTTGGCATTAAGTAGAATTTGAGAGGCGGAATGAAGAAATATTTTTCTTTTAGCAATTGTGCAATGTCATTAATATAAATGGCACCATTTGCACGATACATTTTCGGTAAAGTTTGGCGTGCGGCTTCAAAATCAGCAATTTCACGTACAGGCAAAACTTCATGATCTTTGCTTAACGCAAAAGCTTTATAGGGATGATGTTCACACTCGCACGCCGACACCACAGAGTGTACTCCGCCATTGGCATACATATCCATCGCATTTTTGATATCTAAATGATCACGTAATGGGCTAGTCGGTTGTAATAGGGTACAAGTGCCTTCGCGAATATTTAAGCTCTCTAGTGCATGTAAAATAGCATCAATGGTTCTTGAATTGTCTTGGGCCAACTCAGCGGGTCTTTTCAGCGCTAATGCCCCATATTTTTCTGCTTCACGTAAGATATTATCACCATCAGAGGTTACGACAATCATATCGAAAACGTCAGCATTTTTTGCCGCTAAAATAGCACGTCCAATCAGAGAATGCCCACCCACGGGCTGCAGGTTTTTATCTGGAATCCCTTTTGAGCCGGCTCGTGCAGGAATGATCGCAATATTTGTCATAATAAGCTCCTATCTTGGATTACAACTGTTTTAAACTGTCCCAAAAGATGACTTGTGATTCGTCAATTATACCTAAACGACGCATGACCTTAACATACGGATTATTTAGCGCATCTTCTTTGCTTTTCACTTGTTTATTCGATGTGAAAATAATATGGCTAATTTTTTCTTTTGGTAAGGAGAAATACAGTGAACTTGCAACACCACCCACTTTATCAGGTAATAAGCCTGTCATCATCAATACTTCAAAGGAAATATTGGCAGGGATATTGGTGATATTTTTAGCATTGTTCAGAATGTAGTCATTAATTTCACCACCTCTAGGATGCCCTTTAAAGTAGATTTTATAATGATCACCAATAAATAAATCGCCCTCAGCTTGGGTAAAGTGATTAAGTAAATTAAGTTGTTGCTGTGCGTAGTATTCTCGCACATCGGTATTTCCTTCCCAAGTTGTCGTGCCGGTAAAGATAAATTTGGCTTGTTGCACTTCTAACGACTGCTTGACTTCGTCATTGAAGCCTACCAATGTTAAGTAGAATGCTTGCTGTTCTGGAGTCAGCTGTTGGTAAGCGGTCCAGTCCATTTTTTGATAATTTTCCGCTAAATATTCTTTTAGTGGTTGTAAAAATTCGGCTTTTTCAAAATAGTCTGTACTTAAAAAATGATATTTTACTGGGAACGCAGATTGCCAGACATAACGAGCAATAGTTGGGTTATCAAATTTTATTTTACCGGTAAGCAAATAGTGAGAAAGTTGTTTTTCTGCTTGCTTAATTTCTGCGGAAATATCTTTATTTTCTTCTTTTTCTAAATCAACATATTCCATTGAGCCATCGTCATAAAGATTTAATCGCTGAATTGATACACGATCTAAATGTTTAAAACGATATGCCAAAATCGGACGAATTAATTGAACGGAATGAGCAATATTTAAGTGTATATCTAACTCAATGTTACCAGGGTATTGATCTAAAATCGTAAAAAGTGCTTCAGTAGGACGATTATCTTTGAGTTCGACGAAATGGATATTTTGATACTGTGTAATAATGTTGTCAGGGATTTTAAAGCGAGAAAGACCAAAAATACGTGGATGTGTTTTATCTTCATTATTTTGCGTAAAGTCCATCAGCTGATTTAATGCCGGTAAGGAGGCAGGATCTAAATACAGCGTGATTGTTTTTGACCAACTCAGTGTGCTGAATAATGAAAAAATGATGAGGAAAAACAGTTTGAAATTGAGTCGACGATTTTTCATATTAAAGATCCTGTGAGAGAGGTTATCCCCAGCAGGATGCTGGGGATAGAGAGAATTATTTCTGCTTCATTGCTGGGAAGAGTATCACATCTCGAATGGAGGCCGCATTCGCGAATAGCATCGCTAAGCGGTCGATACCTAACCCTTCGCCTGCTGTTGGTGGTAAGCCATGTTCAAGAGCGGTCACGAAATCTTCGTCTTTAAACATCGCTTCATCATCCCCTGCTTCTTTCGCCGCAACTTGTGCGTCAAAGCGTTCGTTTTGATCTTCGGCATCGTTTAACTCAGAGAAACCGTTACCAATTTCACGTCCACCGATGAATAATTCAAAACGGTCAGTGACCTCTGGATTTTCATCATTACGACGCGCTAATGGCGAAATTTCGGCAGGGTGTGCCATTAAGAACGTTGGCTGAATTAAGTGATGCTCCGCCACCTCTTCAAAAATTACATTGACTAGACTGCCTAAACCCCACGATTTTTGTACTTCAATACCTAATTTTTTCGCAACGGCAACAGCACGATCAAAGTCATATAAATCCTCTTTGACGATACCTTTTTCTGCGCCGTATTTCAAAATGGCATCATGCATCGTGATACGTTCAAATGGTTTGCCAAAATCAAATTCAAGCTCACCATAAGGGACAATCGTCGTGCCTAAAATGTCCATTGCCAGTTTACGTAACAATTCTTCAGTATTATCCATTAAATCATGGTAATCCGCATAGGCTTGGTAGTATTCGAGCATGGTAAATTCTGGGTTATGGCGAACAGACACCCCTTCGTTACGGAAGTTGCGGTTTAATTCAAAGACACGTTCAAAGCCACCAACCACTAAGCGTTTTAAATAAAGCTCAGGCGCAATACGTAAATACATATCCACATCTAATGCATTATGATGTGTTACAAATGGACGTGCAGAAGCCCCACCCGGAATAATTTGTAACATCGGGGTTTCTACTTCCATAAAGCCTTTTGACAGAAAATATTCACGAATACCCGCAATCACTTTAGAACGAATAATGAAAGTACGACGTGAGTCTTCGTTTGCAATTAAATCTAAATAACGTTGACGATAGCGTGTTTCTTGATCGCTTAGACCATGGAATTTATCTGGTAATGGGCGTAATGCTTTGGTTAATAACTGCACTTCAGTACAACGTACGGTTAATTCATTGGTTTTGGTTTTAAATAAGGTGCCTTTTACGCCAATGATATCGCCTAAATCCCACTGTCCCACATCGTCAGCATAAACACCTTCTGGCAAATTATCACGTGCGATATAGAGTTGAATACGACCAGACATATCTTGCAAGGTGATAAAAGTCGCCTTACCCATTGCACGACGCGTCATAATACGTCCAGCGACTTTTACTTCGACTTCTTGTGCTTTTAATGCTTCGCCTTCAAGTGCATCGTAGTTTGCGTGTAAATCTTGTGCAAGCGCATCACGACGAAATGTATTTGGAAATGGGTTACCTTTAGCGCGCAACGCGGCTAATTTTTCACGGCGGACTAACATCTCGCCATTAAGATCAAGTTCTTGAGTTTGTTCTGACATTTTGGTTACCTAATTTTTAGTATTTTTAGTCGGGGGAAGCCCCCAGAGGATTTATAATCCGGCTTTTAAACTGGCCTCAATAAAGCGATCTAAGTCGCCATCGAGCACTGCTTGAGTATTGCGATTTTCCACACCCGTGCGTAAATCTTTAATGCGTGAATCGTCTAACACATAGGAACGGATTTGACTGCCCCAACCAATATCGGATTTGTTGTCTTCCATGGCTTGTTTATCGGCATTCTTCTTTTGCAATTCCATTTCATACAGTTTCGCTTTCAACTGTTTCATACATTGATCTTTGTTTTTATGTTGAGAGCGATCATTTTGGCATTGCACCACAATGCCACTTGGAATATGGGTAATACGCACCGCACTTTCGGTTTTATTGACGTGCTGACCACCGGCACCTGAAGCACGATAAACATCAATACGCAGATCTGCAGGATTAATGTCGATATCAATATCGTCATCAATTTCAGGATAAACGAATGCCGCACTAAATGAGGTATGACGACGATTGTTGGAGTCAAATGGACTTTTGCGTACTAAACGGTGAATGCCGGTTTCTGTGCGTAGCCAACCAAAAGCATATTCACCAGAAACTTTAATTGTGGCGGATTTAATTCCGGCAACATCCCCATCGGACACTTCCATTAATTCGGTTTTAAAGCCTTTACTTTCAGCCCAGCGTAAATACATACGCAGTAACATTTCAGTCCAATCTTGTGCTTCGGTACCACCAGAGCCCGCTTGTAAGTCAACATAGCAGTCTGCTGCATCATGTTGACCACTAAACATACGGCGAAATTCTAATTTTGCCAACTGTTGTTCTAATTCTTCGAGCTCTGCGACGGCTTCATGGAAAGTCGCTTCATCTTCGGCTTCAATTGCCAGTTCGAGTAGCCCTTCGACATCTTCTAAGCCTTGATCAAGTGTATGGATTGTATTGACGACCCCTTCTAAGGCAACCCGTTCTTTACCTAATGCTTGTGCTTTTTCTGGTTCGTTCCACACATCAGGTTGTTCGAGTTCGGCATTGACTTCTTCTAAACGTTCAACTTTCGCATCGAAGTCAAAGATACCCCCTCAACACTTGCGTGCGTTCGGTGAGGTCTGAGATTTTATTTCTGATAGGATTGATTTCAAACATAATTCAAATACGTTCAGATTTTAAAGAGAAAACAAATAGCAATTATAAGCTATTTTAGTGGCTTATGGTAGGCAATTTTTTAGGCGCTACTTGCACAAATATTGGATCTCTTTATAATTGCTCAATTCGCTATTTGTATTTTTATTGTTAACAATGGGACCAAAATGAAAAAGATCTTGAGCACACTTTTGATGTTGGGGATGTCGAGTTTGACGTTTGCCAATTCACAGCAAGTGGTAGAACAGTTGCAAAAAATGGGCTTATCTGGTGTAGAAGTGAGCGATTCGCCTGTGAAAGGCATCAAAACCGCAGTGACGGACAATGGTATTTTTTACATCACAGAGGACGCGAAATATATTCTTGATGGTAAGTTATATGCACTGTCAGAGAAAGGATTACGCGATGTGTCATCAAGCTTATTACTAGATAAATTAACGGCTTATAAAAATGAAATGGTCGTTTATCCCGCAAAAGATGAAAAACATGTGATTACCGTGTTCATGGATACTTCGTGCCATTACTGCAAAGTGTTACATAAACAAATTAAAGAATATAATGATCTCGGCATTACAGTACGTTACCTTGCTTTCCCGCGTGGTGGCGTGCAATCGAAAACAGCACGTGAAATGGAAGCGATCTTTACTGCACAAGATCCTCAGTTTGCATTAACTGAAGCGATTAATGGTAATCCACCAAAAACGTTGAAAGACGCTAATATCACCAAAAAACATTACCAGTTAGGCTTACAATTTGGTGTGAATGGTACCCCAAGTATTGTGACCGAGAAAGGCGAATTGATTGGAGGGTATTTAAAACCCGCTGATTTATTGTCGGAGTTAGCCCAGTAATCGGCTATTAAATAAGGACGCTTTCTGCGTCCTCATTTATTCTTGTCTTAGGAATGTCTTTAGTGAATAAATTAATCCAACGTCGTGCTGTTCCTTTAGGTGAGGCGGTGTCTTCTGATCCCTTACTTGATCGCCTCTATCGTGCACGGCAGATTCAACATCCTCAACAATTAGACCGCACTTTAGCTGCCCTTTTACATCCGCAACAACTGGATGGAATTGAAGCGGCGGTCACTCTCTTCGTACAAGCCTATAAGCAACAAGAAAAGATTGTAATTGTGGGCGATTTTGATGCAGATGGTGCCACTAGCACCGCCTTAGCTGTACTCGCATTACGTCAATTAGGCTTTACACAAGTGGCGTTTTTAATTCCTAATCGTTTTGAACAAGGTTATGGTTTGAGCATCGCGGTAGCAGAGCAAGCTTTAGAAAAAGATGTACAGCTATTAATGACCGTCGATAACGGGGTATCCTCAGTCGAGGGGGTGGGTTTTTTAAAAGCGCAAGGGGTCAAGGTCTTAATTACTGATCATCATTTGCCACCTACACAATTGCCCGACGCGGATGCCATTGTCAATCCTAATTTATCAAGCTGTGCTTTTCCGTCAAAAGCCTTAGCCGGTGTCGGAGTTACTTTCTATTTAATGTTAGCATTGCGCGCGAAATTTCGTGAGTTGGGGATATTTAATCAGCAAACGCAACCGAATTTCACCGACTTATTGGATCTCGTCGCCTTAGGTACTATTGCCGATGTGGTGCCCTTAGATCAAAATAATCGTATTTTAGCCTATCAAGGTTTAGCACGTATTCGCGCAGAACGTTGTCGTTGCGGTATTCGTGCGTTAGCAGAAGTGGCTAATCGAGATATGCGTCAGTTATCTACTTCGGATTTAGGTTTTTCTCTTGCACCACGTTTAAATGCGGCAGGGCGTTTAGATAATATGTCAGTCGGTGTTGAGCTTTTATTGGCTGAAGATATGGCAAGCGCGCGAGCATTGGCACTTGAATTAGATGGTTTGAATCAAACGCGTAAAGAAATTGAGCAAGGCATGAAACTTGAGGCATTAGAAATTTGCCGTCAATTGACCGCACTTCAACAAACCCTTCCGTTCGGCATTGCGCTGTATCAAGCGGACTGGCACCAAGGGGTGTTAGGGATTGTGGCTTCACGTATTAAAGATCATTTTCATCGTCCTGTGGTTGCATTTGCGCAAGAGCAAGCCGGTATTCTAAAAGGCTCAGCCCGTTCCGTTGAGGGATTACATTTACGTGATGCGTTAGAGCGCATTCATTGTTTGTATCCTGACATGATTTTAAAGTTTGGTGGGCATGCGATGGCGGCAGGCTTAACCATTCAAGAAAGCCGTTTTGCTGATTTTCAGCAGGCATTTAATCAAATTGTTGGTGATTGGCTTGATGAAGGTCAGCGACAAGGTATTGTGTGGACGGATGGTGAGCTTGATAGTGTTCAATTAAGTTTAACAACCGCGGAATGCTTGAAAGAGGCGGGACCTTGGGGGCAAGCGTTTCCAGAACCCGTATTTGACGGCGAGTTTAAAATTTTACAGCAACGTTTAGTTGGCGAAAAACATCTTAAAATGATGGTCGAACCAAAACAGGGTGGACCATTGCTCGACGCCATTGCCTTTAACGTCGATACTCGTTATTATCCTGACTTGTCGATAAAATTAGCAAAATTGGCATATAAATTAGACATTAATGAGTTTCGGGGCAATCGTCATCTTCAGTTATTAGTGGATTATATTGTACCGATAGGGACTTAACTTGACTATGTGGCGGATCGGTTTTCTCTTTCTTTTCGTATGGAGTGTTGCACAGTGTGCGCTGGCAACGCCGATCTCGGTTTCGTTGCATTCCGATAAATCCCCACTTTTTCTTGAAGGGCGTGATTACTTTTCTTATCAAGAACCGGTTTATCAGGCGAACCCCTCCGACCCCATTTTAATTCAGTTTTTTTTTGATTATGACTGTCGTGTATGTTCTTCGGCACTTGATATCTTAGAACTGTATTCGCAAATTAATTTTGATAAAGTAGTGTTAAAAGAATTACCGATTGCTGCAGAAAAAGCGCATTATTCTGCGCTGATTTTTTATGCCTTAAAAGAAATTCAAGCAGAGGATATTTCAGCGTTGTTGTTATTTGAAACCGCAGATAAACACCGTTATGGACAGCTTTCGCGTTTTCATGATTTGCGCTTATGGCTAGATGGGCAAGGGGTCAATACGGATGATTTTACCAAAGCGCTGTATTCGGTTAAGGTCGCAAAAGCCGTTGAACAGGCAGAAAAATTGACCGAAGAATATGGGGTATTTACTTTTCCTTATGTGGTGATTGATGGACGTTATGTCTTAACTGCTAGCACCTTATATAGTGATGATTACAGCTTTGCGGTGTTAGATTTTTTAGTAAGTAAATTAATGAAGGAAAAACAAAAATAATGAAAATTGGTATTGTGGGTGCGATGGCACAAGAAGTTCAAATGTTGGCAGATTTAATGCAAGATAAACGCGTTACCCAAGTCGCCAGTTGCACAATTTATGAAGGCATGATTCATGGTAAAGCAGTTGCCTTATTACAATCTGGCATTGGCAAAGTCGCCGCTGCAATCGGTGCCACTTTATTGTTAGAGATGTGCAAACCTGATTTGGTCATTAATACCGGTTCGGCAGGCGGTGTGGCGACAGGGCTTAACGTCGGGGATATTGTGATTTCTGATGAAACGGTTTACCACGATGCTGATGTGACGGCATTTGGTTATGCTAAAGGACAGTTGCCCGCTTGCCCAGCACGATTCCAATCTGACGAGAAGTTAGTACAACTGGCAGAAAAGATCGCTGTTCAACAACAGCAACAAGTTAAACGTGGTTTGATTTGTTCTGGGGACAGTTTTATTCAAGGTGGGACACCGTTAGCGCAGATTAAAGCAGATTTCCCTACGGTTATGGCCGTAGAAATGGAAGCGACAGCAATTGCTCAAGTATGTCATGCCTTCAATGTGCCTTTTGTGGTTGTCAGGGCAATTTCAGACAGTGGTGACGGTGAGGCGAGTATGTCTTTTGAGGAATTTTTGCCACTGGCGGCGAAACAATCTTCAGCAATGGTTTTGGAGATGATTGATAATTTATAGTGCAGTGATGAATCAAACATCATCGTAAAAGTGCGGTAAAAATAGAGATATTTTTGACCGCACTTTTTGATTTTAGTCGTGGCTAGGGGGATTATTCACCTGTCGCTTGGTTAATTAAGAATTGTACCAGTAAAGGAACAGGGCGACCCGTAGCTCCTTTGTTTGCGCCTTGTAACCAAGCAGTACCTGCGATATCTAAATGCGCCCAGCGATATTTATCGGTGAAGTTGGATAAAAATGCGCCAGCAGTAATGGCACCGCCCCAACGACCACCAATATTCGCTAAATCGGCAAAGTTAGATTTCAGCTGTTCTTGATATTCTTCACCAAGTGGCAAACGCCAAGCTTTATCGGTACTTTGAGCCGCGGCGAGTTCGAGATCTTTGGCTAATTTATCATCAGTAGAGATTAAACCGCTGTTATGTGCACCCAGTGCTACTACGCAAGCGCCAGTTAAGGTCGCCACATCAATCACCAGTTCAGGTTCAAAGCGTTCTACATAAGTGAGCGTATCACATAACACTAAGCGCCCTTCCGCGTCGGTATTGAGCACTTCAACCGTTAAGCCTTTCATTGTGGTTAAAATATCACCCGGTCGATAGGCATTACCGTCTGGTAAGTTTTCACAACCTGCTAACACGCCAATCACGTTTAATGGCAGTTTTAATTCAGCAATGGCATTCATGACCCCATAGACAGAAGCGGCACCGCCCATATCATATTTCATTTCATCCATGCTTTCAGCTGGCTTTAACGAGATACCACCGGCATCAAAAGTCAGTCCTTTGCCGACTAACACAATGGGCTTGGCATCTGGATTAGGATGATTACGATATTCGATAAGGGAGAGTTGTGCTTCATTGACAGAACCTTGTGAAACCGCTAAGTAAGCGTTCATGCCTAAGTCAGCCATGTCTTTTTCACCGAGTACAGTGGTTTTAATCAGGTCAGATCGTGTGGCTAACGCGTTTGCTTGTTCGGCTAAATAAACAGGATTGCAAACATTAGGTGGACAGTTCGCTACATCTTTGGCGGCGCGTACACCTAAAGCAATTGCTTTGGCATGATTAACAGCTTGTTGTGCAACATCGCCTTCCACGCTAAAAATGACATCTGTTAATGCCACATCTTGTTCGCTTTTTTTACTTTTAAATTGTTCGAACTGATAGACGCTGGTTTCGAGGGTTTCAACGCTAAAACGGATATTCCAGTAGAGATCACGATCTTTAATCTTGATATCAGACAAGTAGCTGATAACCTCTTTTGCACTGGTGGCCTTAACGGCGTTGATAGTGTCTTGAATAAGTTGTTTAAATTGTTTCTCGTTAATCTCACCTTTTTTACCAGCGCCTACCACGAAAACACGTTCTGCGCTGTAGTTAGGAACATGACGTAACACCAAAACTTGTCCAAGTTTACCTTTGATTTCGCCAGATTGAATCAATTTGCTTAAATAGCCTTGAGAAATTTCATCGATTTTTTGTGCGGATGGTGATAGTTCACCATTCTCATATAAGCCAATAATAATATTACTTTTTATGTCTAAAAGTGCGGTTGATTTTACGCGATATTCCATGTTGTCCTCACAAAGATTTTTACTGTTTTCACCTTAAAAATACGTTATCATACGAAAATTAAGCAGTCTTGAAACTAAACTATTCTATATAAATTGCAAGAAAAATATAGGCAATAATGTGATTTTAACTCGATATTTAACAAAGGAAGTGTTGAAGAGCCAGTTGGCGATCTTATTCATTTTACTTCTTATTTTCTTCTGCCAGCAATTAGTGCGTGTATTAGGCTCGGCAGCCAGTGGTAAAGTACCAGCAGATTTGGTGATGTCCTTATTAGGGCTTGGTATGCCTACCATGGCGCAATTGATGTTGCCACTATGTTTATTTATTGCGATTTTATTAACTTTTGGTCGTTTATATGCTGAGAGTGAAATCACGGTGATGCGTGCTTGTGGTGTGGGACAGAAAATCTTAGTACGTGTTGTACTTATTCTTTCTTTATTTACCGCATCAATTGCCGCGTATAATGTGTTTTGGTTGACACCTTGGGCGATTCAAAAACAAAGTGAAATTTTGGAAGGTGCAAAAGCCAATCCTACAATGGGAGCGCTTGCTTCGGGGCAGTTTATTAACACCAATAATAATGAATTTGTCTTATTTATTGACAGCATTAAAGACAATACCATTCATGATGTTTATGTTTTTCAAACGCGTGAGAGAGGCAATTTAAAACCGTCAGTACTGGTAGCGGAGAAAGGTGAGCTAAAAGCCCTGCCTAATGGGGATCAAATTCTCAAACTTGAAAATAGCCAACGTGTAGAAGGCAGCAGTGCTTTTCCTGATTTCCGTATTACGCATTTTGAAGAGTATCAAGCTTATTTAGGTTATCAAGATAAAAACAATGATGAACAGGAAACGGAAGAGTTAGGTTTTTGGGATTTGATGAAAACTCATACCCCGGCAGCTAAAGCAGAATTGAATTGGCGTTTAAGTCTGATCTTGGCGGTGCCTTTAATGGCGCTGATAGCGGTGCCATTAAGCCGAGTGAACCCTCGCCAAGGTCGTTTCGCAAAAGTATTACCCGCGTTGTTACTGTATTTAATTTATTTTCTGCTACAAAGTTCACTGAAGTCTGCTTGGGCTGCGGGTAAATTGGATGGAAGCGTATTAATGCCGTTAGTGAATATACTCTTTTTCCTATTGGGGCTTTTGTTGAATAGCTGGGGAAGCGCTTCGATGTATAAAGTGCGGTATTGGTTGAATAAGAATCTGGCGATAAAAGGATAAGCAAAAATGATGAGCACCTTAGACCGTTATTTAGGTAAAAGTATTTTAGGCGCAATTTTTGCTACCTTAATTATGCTAGTAGGGCTTTCCGGCATTATTAAGTTTGTTGAGCAGTTTCGTAGTGTCGGTAAAGGTACCTACGATATTTGGCAAGCGATTCTTTATACGGTGTTGACGATCCCAAAAGACATTGAAACCTTTTTCCCGATGGCTGCTTTATTGGGCGCGTTAATTGCGTTAGGCAACTTAGCCAGCCGTAGTGAATTGGTTGTGATGCAGGCATCTGGTTTTTCGCGTTTAAAGATCGGTTTTGCTGTGATGAAAACTGCGTTACCCCTCGTCATTCTTACGATGTTAATCGGTGAATGGGGGATTCCTCAAACCGAACAATTTGCTCGTGATATGCGTTCCAAAGCCATTTCTGGTGGCTCGTTACTCTCAGTGAAAAATGGGATTTGGGCAAAAGATGGCAATGAATTTATTTATATTAAGCGGATTACCGATGATATTGCGTTAAGTGATGTGTATATTTATCGTTTTGCTGAAAATCGCCAATTACAACAAGTTAAGCATGCTAACACAGCGACTTATCAAGAAGGGAAATGGATTTTACATCGCCTCACAGAATCCGCAATTTCGGAAAATGAAATTACGACAGTAAATCGTGTAAATGCTGAATGGCAAACCAATTTAACGCCGGATAAACTTGGTATTGCCTCACTAAGACCAACCTCCTTATCCATTTCTGGCTTATCTAACTATATTACGTTTTTACGTGAAACAGGACAGGAATCAAAGAAATTTGAATTAACTTATTGGCGTAAATTATTTCAGCCTCTCTCTGTTGGCGTGATGATGATGTTAGCGCTATCCTTTATTTTTGGTCCTTTGCGCAGTGTAACCGCGGGAGCGCGCATTGTGACAGGAATTTGTTTTGGCTTCCTGTTCTATGTGGTCAATGAAATTTTTGGACCTCTTAGTTTAGTGTACAATGTAACGCCATTAGCCGGCGCCTTAATGCCAAGTGTCTTATTTTTATTAATTACTTGGTGGTTGTTAAGCCGTAAACGTACCTAATCAAAAAATGCTGAAATCTGACCGCACTTTGCGGTTAGATTTTTGTTCTGTTTGCACTTTCATTCAATGCTTGTCATACACATCGCCTATTTCGTTCACGATACACGACAGATTTCAGCAAAATCCATTGGGGAAATCGTCCCGTATTGATTCAATATGATCATAAGGCACGCCCTTTTGAAAATAGAAGGAAGAAAACTTGCTTGCTAAGAATGAGGAAAGGAGAGAGGGAATATAATATAAGAAAGGCGGATAACATATCCGCCTTTTGTGATTTAGGGATGAATTATAAGCTAAATACAGCGAAGCAAACTAATACCGTATAAAGCACAGATAAACCATAGAAAATGACACCACTTGCCGGAATGTGGATTTTGAAGTCATGCATACCATGATGGATACGGTGCATTGCTCCCCACATTGGGAAAATTAATAACACAAGTAACAGTAATTTACCTAATGGACTGTGTAAGAAGCCTATAAGTTCAATGATATTTTTAGGATCAATTAAACCAAATGGTAGCAAGAAGCCAAGAATTAATACTAACACAGGATAGAACATGGCACTGACAGTTGTTCCTGCGCCAAATAATAACCATACAACAGGTTCATTAGAACGTTTTGGTGTATCTTTCATCTTTCTCTCCTCGCTTATACATACATAAAGACTAAAATGACGAGGCTGATAAAGGCTGTTACCGCCCACAATGCCATCGTAATGATGTTAGGATTAATTCGTTCATTCTTAACAATGATATTTAATACTTTAGGTGTCATTACATAGTAAGTCACCGTATTTAATAACATTGCACCGAGTGTGATGATATTTAAAATAATCACAATCGGGTTTTTCAAGAATGAAATGAAATTGCCAAAACTGTCTAAACTACCTAGGCTAATCACTCCATAAAGTAAGACTAAACAGAACCAAAGTGTTGGAATTGCAGTGGCTTCACGCGCAATATAAAGTTTGTAAAAATCTAACTTTTTCCACCAAGTTGGTTTCATTTCACGCACGTATTTTTTGCGTTTACTGGTTGTTGCTGTCATTTTACACTCCTTACTTTTGCGGTTTAAGCATTGCAATTACAAAGTCTTTTGCACTTTCGACTTTACCTTGGTTTACCGCGGAAGCTGGATCGACGTGTTTTGGACAGACTTCCGAACAATAGCCAACAAATGTACAGCTCCACACCCCATTTTTACCATTAATAATCTTCATTCGTTCTTCTTTACCGTGGTCACGATTATCAAGGTTGTAACGATGTGCAAGCGTTAATGCAGCAGGTCCAACAAACTCAGGATTTAAACCAAATTGTGGGCAAGCGGCATAGCATAAACCACAGTTGATACACATTGAGAAAGTACGATACTTCTCAAGTTGTGCTGGTGTTTGTTTCGTACGGCTTTTGGCTAACTCTGAAGATGGATGCGGTTTACCGTCTAATGCAGGTGCTTGGTTGCCGATAATATAAGGCTTAATGGCTTCTAAGCTTTCAATAAAGTGGCTTAAATCAACGACCAAATCACGCTCAATTGGGAAATTCGCCAATGGCTCAATACGCATATGACCACTATAGTCACGTAAGAACGTTTTACAGGCTAATTTTGGCTTGTTGTTAACCATCATCCCGCATGAACCACAGATCGCCATACGACAAGACCAACGATAAGAAAGTTCAGGCTCTAATTTGTCTTTAATATAGCCTAACGCATCAAGCAATGACGTTTGATTATCGTAAGGCACTTGATAAGTCCGTAAGTATGGTTCTTTGTCCTGTTCAGGATTGTAACGCAATACTTCGATATTCATGATTGCTTGATTAACCATTTGCGTTCTCCTTATTGGCTTTTGCCGCTTCTTGTGCTTCGGCTTCTGCACCATAAACACGTTTGGCAGGTTGAGATTTCGTGATTTTTACATCGCTATATTCAATACGCGGTGCGTCATCTCCATTGTAGAAAGCAAGGGTATGTTTCAAGTAATTCACATCGTCACGTTCAGTGTAGTCTAAACGTTGGTGTGCACCACGAGATTCCTTACGCTCAATCGCTGAGTTAGCAATAGATTGTGCAACATCTAAGATGTAACCTAATTCAACCGTATATAAGACATTGGTGTTAAACACGCTAGAACGGTCGGTGATGCGAATACGTTTGTAACGTTCTTTCAGTTCTGCAATTTTATCCACGGCTTTTTGCATACTTTCTTGAGTACGGTAAATACCACAACCTTCTTCCATGGCATCACCCATTTCATCGCGGATTTCAGACCAAGACTCATTACCTTCTTGGTGATATAAGTCTTCTAAACGTTGAACAATATCACGCGCTTGTGCATCTACTGCTGTTTGGTTAACAGCAGGCGCTTCAACAGCACGTTGTGCGGCGTATTCACCAGCTACGCGACCAAGAACCACTAATTCAGCCAAAGAGTTAGAGCCTAAACGGTTTGCTCCATGTAAACCTGAAGAAGCACATTCACCAACAGCGAATAAGCCTTTGATACGGGTTTCACTGTTGAAGTCCACTTCAATCCCGCCCATCGTGTAGTGTACAACTGGACGTACTGGGATTGGTGCTTTAGCAGGATCAACGCCTTCGTATGCTTGTGCTAATTCACAAATAAATGGTAAGCGTTCATGTAAGTATTTTTCACCTAAGTGACGTAAATCGAGGTGTACAACATCTACCCCTTTAGCGGTTTTTAAGGTGTTGCCTTTTTGTAATTCTTGCCAGAAGGCTTGTGAAACTTTATCACGAGGACCCAATTCCATATATTTATTTTCAGGTTTGCCGATTGGTGTTTCAGGTCCTAGACCATAGTCTTGGAGATAACGGTAACCGTCTTTGTTGACCAAAATACCACCTTCACCACGGCAACCTTCAGTCATTAAAATACCGGTATTTGGTAAACCTGTTGGGTGATATTGAACGAATTCCATATCACGTAACGGTACACCGTGACGGTAAGCCATTGAAAGACCATCCCCTGTTACGATACCGCCATTGGTATTGAAACGGAATGCACGGCAACCACCACCCGTTGCAATCACCACCGCATTGGCATTAATTTGTACTAAGGTCCCTTCCATCATGTTCATGGCAACCATACCACGCGCATGACCATCATCAACGAGAATATCTAAGACGAAGTGCTCATCAAAACGAACGATTTGCGGATATTGAATGGACGTTTGGAATAACGTGTGTAATAAGTGGAAACCGGTTTTATCTGCCGCGAACCAAGTACGCTCAATTTTCATTCCACCGAAACGGCGAACGTTGACATCACCATCTTGTTTACGGCTCCAAGGACAGCCCCAGCGTTCAAGTTGAGTCATTTCCACCGGTGAATGTTGCACAAAATATTCAACCACATCTTGTTCACATAACCAGTCGCCACCCGCCACAGTATCATGGAAGTGTTTATCATAAGAGTCTTCCTCTTTGATAACGGCAGCTGCACCGCCTTCTGCGGCCACGGTATGACTGCGCATAGGGTAAACTTTTGATACTAATGCAATTTTTAAGTTAGGGTTTGCTTCCGCTGCTGCAATCGCTGCGCGTAAACCACCGCCACCAGCACCTACAATTGCAATATCGACATTAACAGTTTGCACGATATTCCTCCAATCAGAATATAAAGTAAAAAGGAACCGGAATTGGTTCATTAGGGTAGTTTCATTTTGCCACTATTTTGGGATATTAATAACCTTTTTTTACAAGAAAAAACCAGTTTCGTGATCTACCTCAAAAAAGTTAAAACGGGTTTTTTTTAGAACGTTTATCCTAGATCGCTTTTTTTGCTGAAACCCTTTTTTTCTCTAGGGATAAATCAGATTTTTAAACGGGGATTTCGCCGACTTAAATAGAATGCGTAGATTATTTTCTGTACAAGTGTGAGGCAGAATTTGAAATAACCTAAGGGGATAGTTAGAATAGCGCCATCTTATTTATAAAACGGACAAGTTTATGTTTGAACAAGAAAATTGGCAGCCTTCAGCCTCTATTGAGAATTTGCTAGCACGAGCCAAGATTATTGCTGAAATTCGTCGCTTTTTTACTGATCGTGGTTTATTAGAAGTAGAAACCCCTGTACTCAGTGAATTTGGGGTCACGGATGTGCATTTATCGACGTTTAACACTACATTTATTTCACCTACAGCTGAAAAATCGAAAGCATTGTGGTTATCAACTAGCCCTGAATATCATATGAAGCGTTTACTTGCTGCTGGTAGTGGTCCTATTTTTCAGTTATGTCACGTGTTTCGTAACGAAGAAGCTGGGCAACGTCACAATCCTGAATTTACGATGTTGGAATGGTATCGTCCTCATTTTGATATGTATCGTTTAATTAATGAAGTGGATGATCTATTGCAGCAAATTTTGGATTGTAAACCAACAGAAAGTTTAAGTTATCAATTTGTTTTCCAAGAATATGTGGGCTTAGATCCACTTTCTGCGGAAAAAGCGGAATTAGTGGCAAAGGCAAAGCAATATCATTTACAGCAGGCTGAGCAAGAAGATCGTGATACTTTATTGCAATTTTTATTTAGCACTGTTGTTGAGCCGAATATTGGTAAAGAAAATCCGGTCGCAGTTTATCATTTCCCAGCAACACAAGCCGCACTTGCACAAATCAGCTCTGAAGATCATCGTGTTGCAGAACGTTTTGAGTTTTATTACAAGGGGCTTGAATTGGCGAATGGTTTCCATGAGTTAACAGATGTGAATGAACAATTGCATCGCTTTGAGCAAGATAATGTACAACGACAAAAAATGGGTTTGCCACAACGTCAAATTGATAAACGCTTATTAGGGGCATTACAAGCGGGAGTGCCGAATTGTTCTGGTATTGCATTAGGTGTGGATCGCTTATTGATGATTGCCTTAGGCGCAAATGCAATTCATGAAGTCATGGCATTTGGTATCGAAAACGCTTAAGCACGACGAGAATAAAAATAGGCAGAACAGTATCTGCCTATTTTTTTAGCTTATTTTGCCATTTTCACTTCTTTGACCCATTTGTCTGTGAGACGTTTGCCTTCTGCACTTGAACCAAAACGGTCAAAATCATAATTGATCAGTTTTAATTGCTTCGGATCGACAGATTGTGGCGAGGCTTCCGCATGGATATTAGTTGGAATTTGATAGACTTTGGTTTCTCGCCAAACCAATTCTTGCGCTTCTTTGGTTAATGCCCAGTCAACAAAGCGTTTGGCATTCTCAAGATTACGGGCATTTTTGACAATACTCATGCCTCCTAAAGAATAGCCATCGCCCTCACAAGGTTGGATGCTTTCAACTGGTGCGCCATTTTCTTTTTCTGTGGCATAACTGTGGACAAAACCAACCGCAACAGCAGATTCGCCACGTGATAAGTTGGTGGTAACCAACGCACTTTTCACATACTCTGAAACATTGGCATTGAGTTTTTTAAGATAATCAAATGCTTTTTCTTCACCCCATAATTCAATTAGCGTAGCGATAGCGGTATAGGTGGTGCCGGAGATTTGCGGATCAGGCATTTGTACATAGCCTTGTAAACGCGGATCGAGTAAATCTGACCAACATTTTGGATAGGTATCGATTCCTAGTTGTTTGAATTTCTCGGTATTAATACCAAATCCCAGTACCAACATATAAACGATAGAGGTCAAATCACCGCGCTTTTCAGTGAGAGCTCTAAATTGTGGCATAATGTCAGCTTGATAAGGTGAGCGGTAAGGTTCCAGTAAGGCTAAGTCACCAGCTTGAAAATGGTGTTCAATCGTCCCGCCATACCATACATCGGCTTGTGGATTATTTTTCTCTGCAATTAATTTTGCCAGTGTTGCGCCGGTGCTATTACGAATAAACTTTGTTTCAATGTCGTATTTTTTACTGAAGGTTTGTACCATTTTTTCGCAGGTAGTATTTTGTACACTGCAATAGACAGTAAGTTTTCCTTCAGCCAAGGCTTGTCCTGTCAACACAAAAGGTAACGCTAAGCACAGTTGAGAGACGGTTGACTTTAATTTCATGATGTTTAATTCCTTTTATTTTCTCGTCAGAGAAAACGGTGATCATTCATAGCGAACGGGGAACTGATGTTCCCCGTTTGTGGTGTTAAAATTCTTGAAAATTATACCGCACTTTGAAAAATCACGTTATCTGCTTTTTTAGTATAGCTGTTGATTTGGTCAAAGTTCATATAACGATAAGTGTCGTCCTTGTCTTGTTGTAAGTCTGCTGCAAAGGTGAGGTATTCTTCTGGCGTTGGTAATTTACCTAAAATCGCCGAAACCGCGGCTAGCTCGGCAGATGCAAGATAAACATTTGCGCCTTGTCCTAAACGGTTCGGGAAGTTACGCGTTGAAGTAGAAACCACCGTGGCATTATCAGCAACACGCGCTTGGTTACCCATGCATAATGAACAACCTGGAATCTCAATCCGTGCGCCACTTTTACCATAAATACTGTAATAACCTTCTTCACTTAATAATGCCGCATCCATTTTAGTTGGTGGGGCAATCCAGAGGCGAGTTGGAATCATGCCTTTGAACTTGGCTAATAATTTTCCTGCTGCACGGAAGTGACCTATATTTGTCATGCAAGATCCGATAAAGACTTCATCAATTTTATCGCCTTGGACTTCGGACAATAAACGCGCGTCATCGGGATCATTTGGTGCACATAAAATCGGTTCTTTGATTTCAGCGAGGTCAATTTCAATCACTGCCGCATATTCAGCATCAGGATCGGCTTCCATTAGTTGTGGATCAGCCAGCCATTGCTCCATGCCTTTAATCCGGCGCTCAAGTGTGCGCGCATCGCCATAGCCTTCGGCAATCATATATTTCAATAACACGATATTTGAATTTAAATATTCAATAATGGGTTCTTTCGCCAGTTTAATTGTACAAGCTGCGGCAGAACGTTCTGCTGATGCATCAGAAAGCTCAAACGCCTGTTCGACTTTTAAGTTCTCTAAGCCTTCAATTTCTAAAATACGTCCAGAGAAAATGTTTTTCTTGCCTTTTTTCTCTACGGTGAGCAAACCTTGTTTAATCGCATAATAAGGGATCGCATGCACCAAATCGCGCAAGGTAATTCCCGGTTGCATTTCGCCTTTAAAGCGCACTAATACTGACTCCGGCATATCTAATGGCATGACACCTGTGGCTGCTGCAAATGCCACTAAGCCAGAACCCGCAGGGAAGGAAATTCCAATCGGGAAACGCGTATGCGAGTCACCACCTGTACCAACTGTATCAGGTAATAACATACGGTTTAGCCAAGAGTGAATGACACCATCACCAGGACGTAATGAAACCCCGCCACGATTCATAATGAAATCAGGGAGTGTGTGATGTGTGACTACGTCAACCGGTTTTGGATAAGCCGCCGTATGACAGAAAGATTGCATCACTAAATCAGCGGAGAAACCCAAACAAGCAAGGTCTTTTAACTCATCACGAGTCATTGGTCCAGTGGTATCTTGTGAACCGACAGAGGTCATGCGTGGTTCACAGTATTGTCCTGGACGAATACCGTCTACACCACAAGCGCGCCCCACCATTTTTTGGGCAAGAGTAAAACCTTTTTGGCTTTCTGTACTGCATTGTGGTTTGGCAAAAATATCACTTTCAGGCAGACCTAATTCACAACGTGCTTTATGGGTTAGACCACGTCCAATGATTAATGGAATACGACCACCTGCACGCACTTCATCTAACAGCACATTGGTTTTTAAACTAAATTCAGCTAAAACCTCGTCAGTATCATGACGACAAATTTTGCCTTGGTATGGATAAATATCAATCACATCCCCCATGTTGAGTTCACTGACATCCACTTCAATTGGTAATGAACCGGCATCTTCCATTGTGTTGAAGAAAATCGGCGCAATTTTGCCACCCAGTACCACACCGCCAGCACGTTTATTTGGAATATAAGGAATATCTTCCCCCATAAACCAAAGCACAGAGTTGGTGGCGGATTTACGTGAAGAGCCTGTCCCGACAACATCGCCGACATAAGCCAATGGAAAACCTTTTTGTTTTAATTGTTCTAATTGTTTAATTGGTCCGACATTGCCAGCATCGTCAGGCTCAATGCCATCACGGGTATTTTTTAACATCGCCAATGCATGTAATGGAATATCTGGACGTGACCAGGCATCTTGGGCAGGTGACAGATCGTCAGTATTGGTTTCCCCTGTTACTTTAAATACGGTAACAGTGAGTTTTTCCGCTAATTTCGGACGAGATAAAAACCAATCTGCATTTGCCCACGAAGTCAAAACTTGTTTGGCAAATAGATTGCCTTTCTTCGCTCGCTCAGCTACATCGTGGAAGTTATCAAACATTAAAAGTGTGGTAGAAAGTGCTTCAACCGCAATTGGGGCGAGTGTTTCATCATCAAGCGCATGAAGAAGTGGCTCAATATTATAGCCACCTTGCATCGTTCCTAATAGTTGCACGGCTTTTTCTGCGGAAATGAGCGGAGACTGTACATCACGTTTTGCGACGGCGGCGAGAAACGAGGCTTTCACATAGGCGGCTTCATCAACACCAGCAGGGATACGCGTTTCGAATAAATTTAAAAGAAAGTCAGCTTTATCAGCAGGTGGGTTTTTTAGGAGTTCAATTAATTGGGCGGTTTGTTCTGCATCTAAAGGTTTCGGCACAATGCCTAATGCCGCACGTTCATCAACATGTTGTTGATAAGATTGTAGAAAGTCAGACATAGGTTACCTCATGGGGTTTGCTTTTATTTCTGTTAGGGAAAACCGCATTCGTATCAAGTGCGGTAAGGTTTCGTTACGAAATTGTTAAAACATACTATAATACGGAAAATTTATCCTCTCAACAGGAAAAAGCCGAATTTTTAGACTAGATCACGTTTCTTTATTTCCAACTTTGAAATTTTTCGCTAAAATGCCAACCAATTTTTAAATTAACAGATGGAAAAAATTATGTTTGGAAAAGGCGGTTTAGGCAATTTAATGAAACAAGCGCAACAGATGCAAGATCGTATGCAAAAAATGCAAGAAGAGATTGCGCAGCTAGAAGTTACTGGGGAATCTGGTGCGGGCTTGGTTAAAATTACTATCAATGGTGCGCATAATTGTCGTCGCGTAGAAATCGATCCTAGTTTAATGGAAGACGATAAAGATATGCTTGAGGACTTAATTGCCGCAGCATTTAATGATGCAGTACGTCGTGCGGAAGAATTACAAAAAGAGAAAATGGCGTCAGTTACTGCCGGTATGGCGTTACCACCAGGCTTTAAAATGCCGTTTTAATCTTTGTTTTCTTTGTGTTGTCAAAGAACGTAAACAAAAGCATCTTGATTAAGTGAGACAATAAAACTTTTTAAAATGACCGCACTTTTGAAAAATAGCTCAAAGTGCGGTCTGTTTTTTATGAAATTTATTTTGCATAGAAAAAGAAAAAACGGTCATTTTTCACTCATACACATTTAGGACAAAAGAGAAATACATCATGCAGACCAGCCCATTACTCGAACATTTGATCGAAAGTTTACGTTGTTTACCCGGTGTTGGACCAAAATCTGCTCAACGTATGGCATATCACTTATTACAACGTAATCGTAATGGAGGCATGGAACTTGCCCGCGCTTTAACGGAAGCGATGTCAAAAATCGGACATTGCAGCCATTGTCGTACTTTTACGGAAGAAGAGGTGTGCACGATTTGTAACAACCCTCGCCGTCAGCATTCAGGTCTACTTTGTGTGGTTGAGCAGCCGTCTGATATTCAAGCCATTGAACAAACAGGACAGTTTTCAGGGCGTTATTTTGTGTTAATGGGGCATTTATCACCATTAGATGGAATTGGTCCTAAAGAAATTGGTTTGCATTTATTACAAAAACGCTTGCAAGAAGAAAGCTTTCATGAAGTGATTTTGGCTACTAACCCAACCGTCGAAGGTGATGCCACAGCGAATTACATCGCAGAGCTTTGTATGCAACAAAATATCAAAGTCACCCGTATTGCGCATGGGATTCCAGTGGGGGGGGAATTAGAAATGGTGGATGGTACAACCTTGACTCATTCCTTTTTAGGACGTCGCCAACTCGGGTAAAATTCGATAATGCGATTATTTATAGCGGAGAAACCCAGCCTTGCAAGAGCCATTGCGGATGTGTTACCTAAACCTCACCAGCGAGGTGACGGCTTTATTAAGTGTGGTGCCGATGATTATGTGACATGGTGCATAGGGCATTTACTCGAACAAGCCGAACCCGATGCCTATGATCCCAAATTTAAGCAATGGCGCTTAGAACATCTGCCGATCATTCCTGAAAAATGGCAACTCATTCCCCGTAAAGATGTACACAAACAATTAACTATCGTTGAAAAATTGATTCATCAAGCGGATATTTTGATTAACGCAGGCGACCCCGATCGTGAAGGGCAGTTATTGGTGGATGAAGTGTTTAGCTATGCTAATTTAAGTGTCGATAAACTGAATCAGATTCAGCGTTGTTTAATTAGTGATCTGAATCCAAGTGCGGTTGAAAAAGCCGTGAACAAACTACAATCAAATCGCAATTTTATCCCTCTTGCTACTTCCGCTTTAGCACGAGCTAGGGCAGATTGGCTGTATGGTATTAACATGACACGCGCTTATACCTTGCGAGGTCGGCAAGCTGGTTATCAAGGTGTGTTGTCAGTGGGACGTGTACAAACCCCTGTGTTGGGCTTGATTGTGCGTCGAGATTTAGAGATCGAAAACTTCAAACCAAAGGATTTTTTTGAAGTACTTGCCCATATTCAAGCGGAAACACCAGAAAAAATCACCGCACTTTCTGCGCAAGAGAAAGCGGACATTCCACAATTTAAAGCCTTATGGCTGCCAAGTAAGGCGTGCGAAGATTATCAGGACGAAGAAGGACGTGTGCTTTCGTTAGGGTTAGTGGAAAATGTAGTCAAACGGATTGCGCAACAACCTGCAGAGGTGGTGGAGTATGTGGATAAACGCGAACATGAAAGTGCGCCGTTGCCTTATTCTTTGTCCGCGTTACAAATTGATGCGGCGAAACGTTATGGCTTATCGGCACAAGAAGTATTGGATATTTGTCAACGTTTGTATGAAACGCACCGTTTGATTACATATCCGCGTTCGGATTGCCGTTATTTACCAGAAGAGCATTTCGCGGAACGCACAAAAGTCTTTCAGGCGATTTCTCGCCATATTTCAGACTATCAGCCTTTGCCTGATATTTTAAATCCAGAGCAAAAAAATCGTTGCTGGAATGATAAAAAAGTAGAGGCACACCACGCCATTATTCCAACAGCGAAAAATACCCCCGTTAACCTGAATCAGCGTGAATGGCAAATTTATCATTTAATCGCACGGCAGTATTTAATGCAATTTTGTCCGGATGCAGAATATCGGAAAAGTAAAATAACCTTAAATATTGCGGGGGGCTCCTTTATTGCGCAAGCGCGGAATTTACAAGTTGCGGGCTGGAAACAACTTTTGGGGAAAGAAGACAGTGATGAGCAGCAAGAACCTTTATTACCTGTCGTGAAAAAAGGGCAGATTTTATTTTGCGAGAAAGGGGAAATTGTTAGTAAAAAAACACAACCCCCTAAACCCTTTACTGATGCGACATTGCTTTCTGCAATGACCGGAATTGCGCGTTTTGTACAAGACAAAGAATTGAAAAAAATTCTGCGGGAAACAGATGGGTTAGGGACAGAAGCAACAAGGGCTGGCATTATTGAACTCTTATTTAAGCGGGGTTTTTTATATAAAAAAGGACGCAATATTCACAGTACTGAAACTGGGCGTATTTTAATTCAAGCCTTACCCGATGTGGCAACACAGCCTGATATGACTGCGCATTGGGAATCACAATTGACCAGTATTAGTCAGAAAGAAATGAGTTATCAGCAATTTATGTCAACGTTGACGAACTTTTTACCTGAGTTGATGCGTTATGTGAACTTCGCCGCGTTACGCCAATTAAGTCAAGTGGAGAAACCTCCGTCTTTTTCGAAAAAGACGAGCGCGAAGTCTAAAAAGCGTCCTACTTAGCAAGGTAAAATGCCAGTTAGATAAAAGTTACATCTTTTGGACTTTGCTCAGGTAAGCGGGGGCTAATTGAGGCTGAATGAGTGAGGAATTAAGTACTGTTGAATAAAATACCAACAAGTGACATGGGAATGAAGAAAATTACTTGCGCTTCATGACGATATTCGATAATATCCGCACGTTAATTTAAATGCAAATTTGCACTTTAGAGAAGAGTATAATGTATCAAACACTATTATTGGGTTATGCAATCATTGCAATTGTCATCGTCTTTCTGATCTTGATTCAACAAGGTAAAGGTGCGGATGCTGGTGCGTCTTTTGGCGGTGGTGCCTCTGGTACAATTTTTGGTTCTGTTGGGTCAGGTAACTTTTTATCTAAAATGACAGCGCTTTTAGCGACAGCGTTTTTTGTGATGAGTATTGTGATTGGCAATGTTAACTCTCACCGTAATAACGTCAAGCAAGGCAAATTTGATGATTTATCTGCAACAGCTGAGCAAATTCAACAACAGCAAAAAATAGATGCGCCAGCGGTTGAGACAAAAAATAGCGATATTCCTCAATAATTAAAAAGATTAAGCTCTGGTGGTGGAATTGGTAGACACGCTATCTTGAGGGGGTAGTGTCCATCGGACGTGCGAGTTCAAGTCTCGCCCAGAGCACCATTTAAAAGAGAGCAAAAAGGCTAGAAATTAAAATTCTAGCCTTTTTTGTCAATGTGATTGCTAGATTATTTACAGCCTTTAGGTTTTCAAATTTTGAATATTTAATGGATTAAAATAGGTTATGCACAATATTTCATCAGAAGAATTAGAAACAATTCGTGGGCAAATGTTGAAATTTGCAACGTTGCAACTTAAAGATCCTATTTTGGCAGAGGATGTGGTACAAGAAGCCTTTGTTAGCGCATTAAAAAATATAGAGAGTTTTAAACGACAATCCGCATTAAAAACATGGATCTTTGCGATTTTAAAGAACAAAATTATTGACTACTTGCGCGTTAATCATCGTTTTGTGGTAGAAAGCGAACTTATCACTGATGAGGATGAAAATAGCTTTTTTGATGGTGGACGTTGGCGTAAAGAATATGCACCTTCTCGTTTACAAGAGAATGAAAATACGGTGTATTCTGAGCAATTTTGGGTTCTGTTTGAAGTGTGTTTGACGCGCTTACCGGCATTGCAAGCGAAAGTCTTTATGATGCGTGAGTATTTAGAGCTGACATCAGAGGATATTTGTTCAACAGAACAAATAACGACCTCGAATTTGCATGTATTACTTTACCGCGCTCGTTTACAGCTACAGCATTGTTTGACGACAAAAATGGGGGAGAGATAAATGAAATATTGTTTTAAAGTGACGAAACTCATCTCAGAATCTCATGAAAGACCATTATCCTTAGTCGAAAGCGTGGGGGTTAGGTTACATCGTTTAATGTGCCTAAGATGTGATAATTTCGGTAAAAACTGTGAAAGTTTAAGTCAAATGATGAAACAATTTGCACAGCAGCATGATAAAGACGAGAGTAAGCCTGAATAAAAAAGTGCGGTGAAAATGCAAAACATTTTCACCGTTTTTGTATTAAGACAAATGGATTGCGGTTTTTTAGTCTGTAACTGGACAGATGACATCTGCTTCAAACCAATTTGTCCACGCTTGTGCCAAAATCGGCTGTAAGCTAGCGTGATCAGCGATGAGATCCGCTAATGCCTGTGAGAGATGTAAGAGTGATGTCGGTTGCTCAGTAAGGTAAGTCAGTAACCAAAAATCTAATTCGGACAGTTTTTGCTGTTTTACCTGAAAATGTCGGTTACGCCAAACAATGATATGCGATGCAGCTTTTTCAAGCTGACTAAAGTGACTTGATAAAAAGTCCACATCATAACTTTTGAGGAAAGCAGCAGGAGATAATTGCATCTCTGTTCTCTCATCCCACGCTATCGGATCAGTAAGATTCGTTTTTTCTACCTCGGCAAGCAGTTGAGTATATTCAAAATCCATTAAAGCTAAAATGTCTGCCGAGAAATCAGTTTGTGTCTGACAAAAGGTAAGAAATTCTCCCGCGATATCTTGGAAATAGGGGGATGTTGCTTTCCCTTCTTGGATAAAACGTTCTTTCGTTTCTGCCCACCTTGTTGCTGAAAGATGATTTGGGGCTTCAACAAAACAGCGATCAATAAACCCAAATGTGTTATTACGTACTAAGCGAGCATAAACGGCTAAACGCTGTGGTGCATAACCATTTAAAGGGTCAGCATGCCCTAGACGTACGGCTTTAGCTAGAGCAGCTTGGGTTGCTTTAAGATTCGATGATTTAGGCTGCATGGCGATTTTCCACTGTCAGTTTAGCGTGTTTTTGTTGCAGTTGCGCAATATGTTCGACTTCAGCATAAAGCTCGGCAAACGGAGGGAAATTAAAATCACGTTCAAGTAATGTTGGTGGAATATGCGGTAAACGTTGATAAGCATATTCTAATAAATCCCAGACATTACCTTTTACCGCCTCACCATGTGTGTCCACTAATAATTGGGGGAGATGACGATATTCTCCTTTTATTTTATTAAAGGCTTCATCAGAAGGGGAAATCGGATTTGCGGCGCCATGTTCCTCATCGTGTCCTGCAATATGAATATAGTTTACACGGCTAACATCAACATGATCTAAAAAAACATAAGGATTGAGCAAGCCATGGTTCACACCATTCACATAAATATTATTGACATCTAAGTGAATACCACAGTTAGCCTCTTGGGCTATGGCGTTTAGAAATTCGACTTCGTTCATGGTACTGGTTGGTGAATGCAAATAATAGGACGTATTTTCTAAGGAAATTTGCATACCCAGAAAATCTTGTACTTCACGAATACGCTGTGCCACATGTTTTACGGCTTCTTCTGTAAATGGCATCGGGAGCAAATCATAAAGATGTCCGTCACATTCACAATAGCTTAAATGCTCAGAAAAAAAGACAGCTTGATATTGTGTCATTAATGCTTTAATGCCCTGTAATAAGGCTTTATCTAAAGGCGCCTGTCCACCTAAAGAGAGTGAAAGGCCATGGACGGCGAGTGGAAATCGTTCTGCCGCTTGATCAAATTTATAGCGCGCCGCCCCTCTCATTTTGATCCAATTTTCTGGTGCCACTTCCATAAAGTTGACAACGCTGTTGTCGGGCAGTAATAAAAAATCTTCAGCGAGATCACGACGATACCCTAAGCCTGCACCTTGTAACATCATATTGACTCCATTATTTTAATTAAAGCGCTGGTGTAAACATTACACCAGCAATCGTTGTGCTTTATTTAGAACCGCATTTTCCTTCGCCACATTTACCTTCAGCGGCTTTTGCTTTGTGATCATGTGTACCACATTTGCCTTCACCGCATTTACCTTCTGCCGCTTTTGCTTTGTGGTCATGTGCACCACATTTACCTTCACCACATTTACCTTCAGCCGCTTTGGTTTTTAGGCATTTACCTTCGACACATTGCTCAGCCTTCCCTGCTGATTTCATTTCTGCTTGTGCAGGCGCTGTTGCTGCCATGGTTAATGCACCGGCTAATGCGGCTAAAGTTGCCAATTTTTTCATCTTTAATCTCCTCTATGATGTATGAAATACTTTCGCATTTTTTTATTGATTTAAGGTCGGGGATTTTCGCTGTAGTAAGTGATCTACAGAGAATATTCCTGCCCCTTGAGTGATTAATGGTAACAAGGTGACGATATAAATTAAGGCCATTTTGTAACCATTATTACACACGTTATAACCCGCCCCTGCATGTACGCTGTACCAAGCAACAGCGGTTAAGATGGTCAGGCTTAATGCACTACAACGAGTGAAAAAGCCGAGAATGAGGAAGAACGGTAATAAGAGTTCTGCCCCCATTGCCAATGTCCAATTAAGATCGCTTGGGATGACATTGAATGGGAAAGGAAAACTTTCTTGTATTTCCATAAACCAGTTTTCGCCCTTCCATTTTTCTTTACCCGATTCAAAAAATTCCCAAGCGAGAAAAAGACGTAAACCAAGTAGGCCGATGCCAGTGCCAATCCATTGGATATTGGAATTTGTCTTATACATTATTTACCTCATTGTTATTACAAGTTATCCATACCTTGTAAGCCCATTGATGACATTTTCCATATGCCAGTTTTCAATGGTGTCGGGAAAAATTCCCTTTTAAGCAGGAATGGCTCTCCTTTCTTTTCTCTGCTTAAATGCGCCGAAGAGAACATCATTTTGGCTACTTAATGTGGAACCTCCTCTCTCACACAGAAGCCAGTCCCTATCCCTATGATCATTCGACATATAGCGCACTGGTTTTCCTTAATCATGGCGTTATGCTGGGATTAGTCGAAACAGGAAATCCATTTCTTACAAGATTTTTTTACTTTTTTTGTGATTGACTGATAAAAGTGCCGTCAGTTTTTTGAAAAGTAGGTTGAGATTAAGACTTCCTTAATCTTTGTCTGCTAGATTAAGGTCATGGAGAATGGGGATTTTCTTTATTTTTGTGTAAAATAAGAACAAGTTTTGAAAAAAGTGCGGTCAAAAAAATGCGAATTTTATTAATAGAAGATGATGCCTTAATTGGCAATGGCTTACAGATTGGGCTAACTAAATCGGGTTTTTTAGTTGATTGGTTTCAGGATGGCAAAACAGGATTAGAGGCGGTAAAAAGTGCGCCTTATGATGCGGTTGTGTTAGATTTAACCTTACCTAAAATGGATGGATTAGACATCCTGCAGCGTTGGCGTAAAGAAAAATACGATGTACCCGTATTAATTCTAACCGCGCGCGATACGCTAGATGAACGAGTGATGGGATTGCAAAAAGGAGCTGATGATTATTTATGTAAACCTTTTGCATTAGTCGAAGTGATTGCACGTTTGCAGGCACTCATTCGTCGTCGTTATGGGCAAGCTAGCCCAGTGATTGAACATAGCTTGGTCTGTTTTGACCCGAATCAGCGCAAAGTGTTTTTAAGACAGGAAGAGGTGGCGTTAACGACGAGAGAATATAAATTATTAGAGTTATTTATGTTGAATAAAGATCGCGTGCTTTCTCGCCGTATGATTGAAGAGAAACTTTATAACTGGGACGATGAAGTCAGTAGTAATGCCTTGGAGGTCCATATTTATAATTTACGCCAAAAATTAGGGAAACAATTTATTCGTACTGTGCATGGTGTAGGGTATGCGCTAGGAAAAAATGATGAAATGGCTTAAGCAAACAAGTTTACGAGTTCGTTTAATTTTCACGTTATCGTTGACCGCATTAGTGATTTGGTTAGCTTCAACCGCGGTGGCGTGGTTTCAAGTAAGAAAAGAAGTGAATGATGTTTTTGATGCGCAACAGATTCTATTAGCTCAGCGTTTGGCCTCAGCGAATTTACATAATATGCTGATTGCTCGTGCCCCTCATAATGTGAATAAACAGCTCAAGAAAGTTCGGCACTATGATGACGATGCTCTTGCTTTTGCAATTTTTAATCATCGCGGTGATCTTCTTTTAAGCGATGGGAATAATGGGGAAAATTTCATTTTTGCACCGCACAGTGGTTTTTCAGTCAGTGCTATCCGTGAAGATGACGATCGTTGGCGGATTTTTTGGTTGCCAGTCAATCAAGGAAAATGGATTATTGCCGTAGGGCAAGAAATGGACTATCGCGAAGATCTGATTAACCAAATGGTGTTTGGGCAAATGTGGATTTGGTTCGCGAGTTTACCTTTTTTATTAGGGATTTTGGTTTGGGTGATTAGCCGTGAGCTGCGACCGCTAAAACAAGTGAATGCGCAGTTAATGCAACGCCGTCCAGATGATACTTCACTTTTACCGAGCGAAAATTTACCGACAGAAATTTTACCGTTAATCCACAATTTAAATCATTTCTTTGAGCGAACTGCCACGATGTTATTGCGTGAGAGACGTTTTACTTCAGATGCCGCACATGAATTACGTAGTCCATTGGCGGCATTGCGCATTCAAACTGAAGTTGCACAAATGGCAGGAGATGATGCTTTGATGCGCGAGCAAGCCTTGCAAAACTTAACGTTAGGGATTGATCGTGCTAGTCAATTAATTGAACGTTTACTCACGCTCTCTCGTTTGGATAATTTAGCTGAGTTAGATGAAATGGAAGCGATTCATTGGGAGCCGTTAATTGCGTCTTTAGTGAGTGAACTTTATTTTTCTGCGCAAAAACGGCAAATGGATCTCCAATTTGAATTAATTGCCGCGCCACCAGTGCAACAAGGGCAACCCCTTTTATTATCATTAATGTTACGTAATTTGATTGATAATGCGCTTCGCTATTGCCCAGAAGGAAGTACCATAACGATTAAGCTTTATGCCGATCGTATTGTGATTGAAGATAATGGTAATGGGGTGAATGATGCCGATTTAGCGAAGTTAGGACAGCGTTTTTATCGTCCTGCAGGGCAAAATGAAAAGGGAAGTGGATTGGGTTTATCGATTGTTCAGCGCATTGCCACCCTACATCATTATCAATTCCGGTTAGAAAATGTGAAAGATGATAAGGGTTATATAAAAGGATTTAGATCATTGATTTTATTAAATAAAATTTAATTTTTTTAACTTGTTTTATTTTGCATCTTGGATATAATTGCGACGAATTCGTAGTGAATTTTATCCATTTTATTAAGAGGAAAAAACATGAAAATTAGTGCAAGAAATCAATTTAAAGGGAAAGTGGTCGCTTTAGAAAAAGGTGCTGTCAATGCCGTAGTAAGTATTGATATTGGCGCCGGGAATGTGATTACGTCAACCATTTCAATGGCTGCAGTAGAAGAATTGAAATTGGAAGTTGGTAAAGACGCTTACGCTATTATTAAAGCGACTTCTGTGATGGTCGGTGTAGAATAATCTCGCTAGTTTAAAAAAGCCTTGTGATGATGCTCACAAGGCTTTTTTTTAGCCAAGGCGTGCATTTTTCATAATACGATCTTTCGTGACTTTCCACTCGCGTTCTTTGATATCTTCACGTTTGTCGTGCTGTTTTTTCCCTTTGGCAAGACCAATTTTCAGTTTAGCCCAAGCGCCTTTCCAATAGAGTGAGAGAGCAACGATAGTATAGCCATCACGATTGGCTTTCCCAAATAATGATGCCAGTTCTTTTTGCTTGAGTAACAGCTTGCGTGTCCGTGTGGGATCACACACAATATGCGTTGAAACGACATTAAGTGGCTGAATTGTTGCACCAAATAAATAAGCTTCGCCTTGTTTAAAGATAATATAACTGTCACTAATGTTGGCTTTTCCAGCACGCATCGACTTCACTTCCCAGCCTTGCAATTCCAGACCCGCTTCCATTTCGTCTTCAATAAAATAATCGTGTCGTGCACGTTTATTTAAGGCTATCGTATTTGTGCCAACTTTTACTTTTTTCTTTGTCATAATAATCCGCGTCATCAAATTTTAATTTGCTTGATTTTACAGAAAGTTGCTTGAGATAGCAAAATTGCTTGCAATCAAGCTTGTTGTCTATAACATATTTTACTGTCTAAGGTGCGAGTAGAAATTGGCATCGAAAATAACATTCAAATGGTACTGACTATGAAATATAAAGATTTGCGTGATTTTCTTACTTTATTGGAACAGCGTGGTGAGCTAAAGCGGATCAAGCAAGAAATTGATCCACATTTAGAAATGACCGAAATTGCAGACCGCACATTGCGTGCGGGCGGTCCTGCGTTGTTGTTTGAAAATCCGAAAGGATTTGATATCCCCGTACTGTGTAATTTATTTGGGACACCGAAAAGAGTAGCAATGGGGATGGGGCAAGAGCAGGTCTCCGCGTTACGTGACGTCGGGAAATTATTGGCTTTTTTAAAAGAGCCTGAGCCACCGAAAGGGTTTAAAGATTTTCTTTCGAGTATTCCGCAATTTAAGCAGGTGTTGAATATGCCCACTAAAGTATTGGGTAAAGCTGATTGCCAACAAGTCGTTTTAAAGGACGAGGATGTTGATCTGTATAAGCTGCCTATTATGCAATGCTGGAAAGAAGATGTCGCGCCCTTAGTGACATGGGGCTTGACGATCACAAAAGGACCATTGAAAAAACGGCAAAATTTAGGCATTTATCGCCAACAATTAGTGGCTAAAAATAAATTGATTATGCGTTGGCTATCTCACCGTGGTGGCGCATTAGATTTCCAAGAGTGGAAAGAAACACACCCTAGCGAGCCATTTCCTGTTTCTGTGGCACTGGGTGCCGATCCTGCGACGATTTTAGGCGCCGTTACGCCGGTACCAGATACCTTGTCAGAGTATGCCTTTGCGGGATTATTACGTGGGACCAAGACGTCTGTGGTGAAATCCGTCAGCAATGATCTGGAAGTACCTGGCAGTGCAGAAATTGTGCTAGAAGGCTATATTGATCCGAATGAAACCGCCTTGGAAGGTCCATATGGTGATCATACGGGGTATTATAATGAACAAGAATATTTCCCTGTGTTTACGGTTACCCATATTACTATGCGTAAAGATCCGATTTATCATTCTACTTACACGGGGCGTCCGCCCGATGAGCCTGCTGTTTTGGGTGAAGCACTAAATGAAGTGTTTATTCCGATTCTGCAAAAGCAGTTTCCCGAAATTGTGGATTTTTATTTACCACCTGAAGGCTGTTCTTATCGTTTAGCGGTGGTTACGATTAAGAAACAGTATGCTGGTCATGCTAAACGCGTGATGATGGGCGTTTGGTCTTTCTTACGTCAGTTTATGTACACAAAGTTTGTGATTGTTTGTGATGATGATGTCAATGCACGAGATTGGAAAGATGTGATCTGGGCGATGACCACAAGATGTGATCCGGCTCGTGATTTAACTTTAGTGGAAAATACACCGATTGATTACCTTGATTTTGCTTCACCTGTTGCCGGTTTAGGCTCCAAAATGGGAATTGATGCAACCAATAAATGGCCGGGAGAAACTCAACGTGAATGGGGGGTACCGATTAAAAAAGATCCCGATGTTGTGAAAAGAGTGGATGAGATTTGGGACAGTTTAGCTATCTTTGAAAATGAGCCATAGCATAAAAAAGCCTGTAATATGTATTACAGGCTTTTTGAATTATTCAGTTTATTCTAATTCACCACAGAAACGATAACCTTCACCATGGATCGTGGCGATAATTTCTGGGGTTTCTGGATGATCTTCAAAATGTTTGCGAATACGACGAATAGTGACATCTACTGTCCGATCTTGTGGCTTTAATTCACGTCCCGTCATTTTCTTCAATAATTCTTCACGGGTTTGAATTTTGCCTGGGTTTTCACAGAAATGTAACATCGCACGGAATTCACTGCGTGGAAGTTTATATTCTTCCCCTTCTGGATTAATTAACGTGCGGCTATTTAAGTCTAGTGTCCAGCCATTAAAGCGATATTGCTCAATAGGATGATGGCTATCTTTACTATTTTCTTGCATCGTGCGTTGTAATAAATTTCGTGCACGAATGGTTAATTCTCTTGGATTGAATGGTTTTGTGATGTAATCATCCGCACCGATTTCTAGACCAAGAATTTTATCCACTTCATTATCGCGACCAGTTAAAAACATTAATGCGGTATTGGTCGTTTCTCGTAGTTCGCGGGCGAGCATGAGTCCATTCTTACCGGGTAAGTTGATATCCATAATGACAAGATTAATCACTTTATTAGACAGAATACGGTGCATCTGTGCGCCGTCTGCCGCCTCAAATACTTCATAACCTTCCGCCTCAAAAATACTTTTTAAGGTATTTCTGGTGATTGCTTCGTCTTCAACAATTAAAATTTGTGGCGTTCCCATTTATACATCCTATTACAAGTTTTCAATGTTAATCATTCTGTTAAGAATATTAAGGATAAAATTAACTTGCCCATTCTATAGTTGCAACATAATTGTAACAATAAGAAAAAGGCGTTTTGTTAAATTAGATGGTGATTTCATGATATAGATCATAAAAAAATCCCCCAATAGAGTGAGGTTATTGGGGGAAAAGTTGAGCAATAGCTCATTTTACTTACATACAAAAACGAGAGCCTTCTAGCGCTTCTTTTTACCGCCTTGGCGTGCTTTAAAACGCGGATTTTCTTTGCAAATAACATACACAACCCCATGGCGGCGTACAATCTTACAGCCGGGATGGCGTGTTTTCGCACTCTTTAATGAACTTAATACTTGCATGGGCGTGTCCTTATTTTGATTTTAATGTGCCAAATTTGCCGTAGCGATTGACAAAGTCGCTTGCACGACCTTCATTCGCAATTTGACGTGTTTTACCTGTATAGTACGGGTGTGATGCTGAGGAGGTATCACACATAAAGACAGGATATTCATGACCATCTTCCCATTTCATGGTCGTTGTGGTTCTGGCGCAAGAGCGAATTAAAAAACCTTGCTTTGCATTTGAGTCATAAAATAGTACAGTACGGTAATTTTCTGGATGAATACCTTTTTTCATATTGGCGTGCCTCTTATTTTTTTCTGAAAAATAACGAATGGGGCTATCCTACATGAAATAGAAATAATTATCAAAACTTATTTTTTATGGGAAAATAAGTGATCTCAGAATCCGTCACAGAGATAAACGGATTGTAATGTTTGTAATAATATGAAAAATAAGTCGTTTTTATTATTTTATGTTGTCGTGGAATGACATGGTTTTGCTTATGAAAAAAATATTTTTTATTTTCTTTTTAATTTGGACAAGTTTATCCGTCAATGCGGGCGTGTTTGATAAAAAAAACGCCTTTTTGAAAGCGGAGCAAGCATTTGTCTTCACAGAAAGGCAGCAGAATGACAGGCTATCTTTAAATTGGGATATTGCTTCTGGTTATTATCTGTATAAAAAAAGTCTTGAAATAAAAGGAGAGAATGGGCAACTGTTTATCCCTCAACTGCCGTTAGCGGAAATACATCAAGATGATTTTTTTGGTGACGTTGAGATTTATCGTCATCAATTGACCTTTTCTTTGCCTTTTACTCAGTTATCTGCGACGAAACAAGTTGAAATTACTTATCAAGGCTGCACAGAAGGTTTTTGCTATCCACCTGAAACCCGAGTGATTGCGTTAACCTCGTTAGAGAGGGAATCTGGGCAAATTTCAAGCGCGGTATTGAAAGAAGAGAGTGTACTTTCTGAACTACCATTAGCAGAGCAAGATCGTTTAGCTGCAAAGTTGATCGAGAGTAAATATGCGGTCTTTTGGTTTTTCTTGTTTGGTCTGGGACTCGCTTTTACTCCCTGTGTTTTGCCGATGCTGCCTTTATTATCAGCTATTGTCATTGGTCGTGAACAGCGTCCGAGTACAGCCAAAGCGTTCGGATTAAGCGTTGTGTATGTACAAGGGATGGCGTTGACTTATACTTTGCTTGGTTTAATTGTGGCAGCGATTGGTTTACCTTTTCAAGTGGCATTACAAAGCCCTTATGTCTTATTAACGTTATCCGCGATTTTTGTGTTGCTCGCTTTATCTATGTTTGGGCTATTCACTTTGCAATTACCTGTTAGCTTGCAAACCAAATTAACCCAATATAGCCAGCAGCAGAAATCAGGGGTATTTGGTGGGGTGTTTGTGATGGGAATGATTGCAGGCTTAGTCGCGTCACCTTGCACTTCTGCACCATTATCCGGCGCATTACTTTATGTGGCGCAAAGTGGTGATTTATTCACCGGTGCGATCACCTTATATTTATTAGCCTTAGGGATGGGCTTACCACTCATTTTTATTACTGTCTTTGGTAATAATATCTTGCCAAAATCAGGTAATTGGATGATTCAAGTGAAAAATGCGTTTGGTTTTGTGTTGTTAGCCTTGCCGATCTTTTTAATTTCGCGTGTGTTTCCTGAAATCGAAATGCCATTATGGTTCAGTTTAGCGTTTGCGTTCTCGCTATGGTTGTTGTATCAATTCAGAAATAATAAAGGGGTATGGGTATTCACTTTTATCCTTGGTGTAATGGGGTATTTATATTATAGCTATGCAATGAACCGATATACGCCAGCACATCAAACGACTTCTCTGTCTCAATTTGAACGCATTACCAGTTATGCCCAATTACAACAAGTGTTAAGCAAGAATCCTAACTCTCTGGCGATGTTAGATTTATATGCGGATTGGTGTGTTGCCTGTAAAGAGTTTGAAACGCATACCTTTAGCGATGTTGCTGTACAGAAAGCATTTGCCGATGTTTTACTTTTACAAGTTGATATGACGAAGAACAGTGAGGCGAATCGGGAACTTATGCAAAAGCTTCACGTCATTGGTTTGCCTACCTTGATTTTCTTTAATCAACAAGGTCAGGAAATTGAAGGCTCAAGAATAACAGGTTTTATGCAAGCCAGCCCTTTTGTGGATTGGTTACAAAAAATGAAGTCTATTCAGCCAATTAGCCAATAAGGAAGAGGCTTCTTCTTATCTTTGTGAGCGCTAAAACAATACAGCTTATTTTTATGATGAGAGAAATAAGCTGTTTTTTTATTGAAAATCGTTACACAAGCGCAAACGTTTGCGTTATAATGCGACCTTTCTTTTATGACTTATTTTCAACGCTTAATTTTAAGGATTTTCCATGCAACCTAATCGTCCTATTCGCCAAGCATTACTGAGTGTTTCTGATAAAACAGGTATTGTTGAGTTCGCTCAAGCTCTTGTTCAACGTGGTGTGAAATTACTTTCAACAGGTGGTACTGCCAAATTATTAGCTGACCACGGCTTAGCGGTAACAGAAGTCTCAGATTACACAGGCTTTCCAGAAATGATGGATGGACGCGTGAAGACATTACATCCCAAAGTACATGGTGGTATTTTAGGGCGTCGTGGTACAGATGATGAGGTGATGAGCCAACAGGGTATCGAAGGTATCGATATGGTGGTGGTGAATTTATACCCTTTTGCTGCAACGGTTGCGAAACCAAATTGCAGTTTAGAAGATGCCGTGGAAAATATTGATATTGGCGGACCAACAATGGTGCGCTCAGCCGCGAAAAATCATCAAGATGTTGCAATTGTCGTTAATAATAGCGATTTCAACGCGATTCTGGCTGAAATGGATCAACACCAAAATAGCCTAACGTTGGAAACTCGCTTTGATCTTGCGATTAAAGCGTTTGAACATACGGCACAATATGATGCCATGATTGCGAACTATTTTGGTCAATTAGTCAAACCTTATTTTGTTGCAGAGGAAGAAGATGCCGAGGCGAAGTGCGGTCAGTTTCCACGTACTTTAAATTTAAACTTTATCCGTAAACAAACCATGCGTTATGGTGAGAATGGGCATCAAAAAGCCGCTTTTTATGTGGAGCAAGACGTAAAAGAAGCTTCTGTATCCACCGCAAAACAATTACAAGGTAAAGCCCTTTCTTATAACAATATCGCTGATACCGATGCTGCGCTTGAATGTGTGAAAAGCTTTGATGAGCCGGCTTGTGTCATTGTGAAACACGCCAATCCTTGTGGTGTGGCATTAGGCGCAGACATTTTGGCGGCTTATAACCGGGCTTATCAGACTGACCCGACTTCCGCTTTCGGTGGCATTATTGCCTTTAACCGTGAGTTAGATGCCACCACTGCGCAAACGATTATTGATCGTCAATTCGTGGAAGTGATTATTGCACCAATGGTTGCTGAAGAGGCAAAAGCTTTATTGAAAGCAAAGAAAAATGTGCGAGTGTTAGAATGTGGTGAGTGGTCAGGTACGCAACAACGCCTAGATGTAAAGCGTGTCAATGGCGGTTTATTGGTTCAAGAAGCTGATTTAGGCATGGTCGATTTAGCTGACTTAAAAGTGGTGAGCAAACGTCAGCCGACAGAGCAAGAATTAAAAGATTTGTTATTCTGCTGGAAAGTGGCGAAATTTGTTAAATCGAATGCCATCGTATATGCCAAAGATAACCAAACTATTGGTATTGGTGCGGGGCAAATGAGCCGTGTCTATTCGGCTAAAATTGCGGGCATTAAAGCGCAAGATGAAGGACTGGATGTGGCAGGTTGTGTGATGGCGTCTGATGCGTTCTTCCCATTCCGTGATGGAATTGATGCTGCTGCCAAAGTAGGGATTCAATGCGTGATTCATCCAGGTGGTTCAATGCGTGATCAAGAAGTGATCGACGCCGCCGATGAACATAATATGGTGATGGTATTGACCGGAATGCGTCACTTTAGACACTAGGATGTGCAATGTCATTTTTGACATTAAGGTAAATCAGGATGAAAAAAAGTCTTTTTATTTTATTGGGCTATTCCGCCGTTTTGCTATTGAGCGAAATACTTTATCGTTATTTTTTCAAGATTAATAGCTTATACCGTATTAGTGAAAGTTTTCTGATTATCTTTGTTGTCCTTTCATTATTTTATTTTTCTAAATATAGGGTATCACGCTTTTTTATCGCTTTATTCTTTTCTTGTAGTACGTTGATTAATAACGTGCATTATGAGGTTTATCAAAACTGGATTAATGGCACGAATTATCTACTAATGTTTAAAGAATATTGGGAAGTCACCCATGCCGGTTTACATATGTTAGACAAACTTGCCGGTGGCATTATTTGGGGGGCGCTAGATATCCTGATTTTTATTTCCATATCGCGTTTTAGGCAAAAAACGCATTGGGTGGCTGATATTTCGTTTATCTTGGTGATGGGCTATATCTTTGTGCGTTCTTTTTATACCAATCAAGAGTTAGGGATCACCTCTAATCCTGGATATTCGAGAATTAAAGCCAACTTTTTCGCCTTTGGTTACTTTATTGGTAAAACACTGCCTTATGATCTCTTTAATTTGAGTAATGTGTCTGTGTATTATCGAGATAAACCTAATATGACACAGCCTACCATGGCAAAAAATATTGTCCTAATTATGGGGGAAAGTTTGAGTGCGAGCAATGTAGGGACGTTTGGCTACGAAAGGCAAACCATGCCATTTTTGGATCAGTTAGTCAAAAATGCACCGGCAGAAACGCTATTGAAACCAGCCTATTCTGCTGGGTTAGGTACGGCTATTTCATTGCCTGCTTTTTTTAATGCGATTCCTCGTCCAAATGGTCTAGAACAAATTGTTAGTGGCAGAACAAACTTGTTCCGTTTAGCGAAAGAACGAGGCTATCAGACCTATTTTTATTCAGCGCAGCCTGAAAACCAAATGATGATCATGAGTATCATGGGGAAAACCTGGGTTGATCATTTACTTTTCCCGAGTGATATCGGCTATAAACGTTCAGAGGGAATGCATGATCATGCCCTTCTCCCTTTATTTGAACAAATAGATTTGAGTGAAGGGAATCATTTTATCGTGTTACATCAAAGAGGGTCTCACGCACCCTATGCATATTATTTATCGGAAGAAGAAAAAGCATTTAAAGAAAACACGCCATTAGATAATTATGACAGCACGCTTTACAATACGGATCAGTTTATTGAAAAAGTTTTTAAGCAGCTCAAACAACATCATGATGACTGGGTATTAATTTACACATCGGATCATGGGCAGTTTGTGTCAAACCAAGTGTATAACCAAGGTACAGCAAAAGAAGCAAATTACTTAGTGCCGATAATGACTTATACCGAAAATACAGCGTTGCAGCAGCTACAACGACCGTTTTTAGCCTGCGACAGACTGTTTCATCAACAATTATCGACATTCATTATCAAGATGTTGGGATATGATATGCCGATTTCAGATTGTCAACATGGGGTAATTAATTCATTGATTTTAACGGGTGATTCAGGTTATTTAGAAGTACAAGCCAATCAGCCACCTGCATTTTTTATACCTAAAAATCGTTTCAAAAAGGAATAAATATGAATATTTTGATTATTGGAAATGGCGGTCGTGAACATGCTTTGGCTTGGAAAGTCGCGCAGTCACCAATGGCAGAGAAAGTGTTTGTTGCACCGGGCAATGCAGGAACTGCATTAGAAGAGAAAGTGGAAAATGTTGCGATTTCCGCTACCGATGTGGAAAAATTAGTGGCATTTGCACAAGCAAACCATATTGGCTTAACCATTGTTGGACCGGAAGCCCCATTGGTCATTGGTGTAGTTGATGCATTCCGTGCGGCAGGGTTGAAAATTTTCGGACCAACCAAAGCAGCCGCACAATTAGAAGGTTCAAAAGCTTTTACGAAAGATTTCTTAGCTCGTCATCACATTCCAACGGCGGAATACCAAAACTTTACAGAAGTGGAACCTGCGCTTGCCTATTTACGTGAAAAAGGTGCACCAATTGTGGTGAAAGCCGATGGACTTGCTGCAGGGAAAGGGGTGATTGTGGCAATGACCTTAGACGAAGCAGAAGCCGCAGTGAAAGAGATGCTTTCAGGCAATGCCTTTGGTGAGGCGGGTAGCCGAGTAGTCATTGAAGAATTTTTAGACGGCGAAGAAGCCAGTTTCATCGTGATGGTGGACGGTAAAAATGTGGAGCCGATGGCAACCAGTCAAGACCATAAACGTGTTGGCGAGAATGACACGGGTTTAAATACAGGTGGCATGGGCGCGTATTCGCCTGCACCAGTTGTGACGCCAGAGATTCATGAGCGTATTATGCAGCAAGTGATTTATCCAACGGTAAATGGTATGGCAGCCGAAGGGAATATTTATACCGGATTCCTTTATGCTGGCTTGATGATTATGCCAAATGGTCAACCAAAGGTTATCGAATTTAACTGCCGTTTTGGTGATCCTGAAACTCAACCAATTATGCTACGTTTAGAATCTGATTTAGTGGAACTTTGTCTTGCGGCATGTGACGGTAAATTAGATCAGAAAAAATCGCAATGGTGTGAGCAAGCGTCACTGGGTATCGTGCTTGCAGCGGAAAGTTACCCAGGCGATTATCGCAAAGGTGATGAAATCACGGGCATTGAAAGTGCGGTCGAAAATCAAAAAGTTTTTTTAGCCGGCGTGGAAAATAAAGACGGCAAATTAGTCACCAATGGGGGACGTGTTGTGTGCGTGACGGCATTAGGCGACACCGTTTACGATGCGCAACAACAAGCACTGGCACTGGCTGAACAAGTGAAATGGACAGGACGTTTTTATCGCCGTGATATTGGTTATCGTGCGGTGGCAAGAGAGAAAAATAACGCTTAATTGGCATGATGAATTTTTTTCATTATAAAAATGAAAAAATTCCCACAACATTTTCATTAAAAAATAGCGTGTAAACGAGTACACTAAACAAATTCACCATCATCTTTACTTAAAAGAGGACATCATAATGTTAAAAAGAAGTATGAACATCGCTGATTACGATCCGGTTTTATGGCAGGCAATTCAAGACGAAAATCGCCGTCAAGAAGAACACATTGAATTAATTGCATCAGAAAACTATGCCAGCCCACGCGTGATGGAAGCACAGGGTTCTCAATTTACCAATAAATATGCGGAAGGTTACCCGGGTAAACGTTATTATGGTGGTTGTGAATATGCAGATATCGTTGAGCAATTAGCGATTGATCGTGCAAAAGAGTTATTTCATGCGGATTATGTGAACGTACAACCCCACTCGGGTTCGCAAGCTAACGCGGCAGTGTATGGTGCCTTATTACAGCCACATGACACTATTCTTGGTATGAGCCTTGCACACGGGGGACACTTAACGCACGGTGCATCAGTGAGCTTTTCGGGTAAAATCTATAATGCAGTACAATATGGAATTACTGCCGAAGGTTTAATTGATTATGAAGATGTGCGTCAAAAAGCCTTAGAGTGCAAGCCAAAAATGATCGTGGCGGGTTTCTCTGCCTATTCGCAAGTAGTGGATTGGGCGAAAATGCGTGAAATCGCTGATGAAGTGGGGGCGTATCTTTTCGTGGATATGGCGCACGTGGCAGGGCTGATTGCAGCAGGTGTTTACCCAAGTCCGTTACCACATGCACATGTTGTGACTACTACCACACACAAAACCTTAGGGGGACCTCGTGGTGGTTTAATTCTATCGGCTGCGAAAGATGAAGATCTTTATAAAAAATTACAAAGTTCTGTTTTCCCTGCCAACCAAGGTGGTCCGTTAGTGCATGTGATCGCCGCAAAAGCGGTCTGTTTTAAAGAAGCGCTTGAGCCTGAATACAAAGTGTATCAACAACAAGTGGTGAAAAATGCGAAAGCCATGGTGGACGTGTTTAAACAACGTGGTTATAACGTGGTATCCAATGGCACAGAAAACCATTTATTCTTAGTAGATTTAGTTAGCCACGGTTTAACCGGTAAAGCAGCAGATGCTGCGTTAGGCAGTGCAAACATTACCGTCAACAAAAATGCGGTACCAAACGATCCACAAAAACCATTTGTGACCTCAGGTATCCGTGTCGGCACACCATCTATCACCCGTCGTGGCTTTAAAGAAGCTGAATCGGCAGAATTAGCCGGTTGGATGTGTGATGTGTTGGATGCGATGGGTAAAGACAACGAAGCACAAGTGGTTGCACAGACAAAAGAGAAAGTCTTAGCAATTTGTAAACGTCTTCCTGTTTATGCTTAATTGACTTTTACTTGAGAACGACATAAGCGGTGTTTATCACCGCTTATTTTTTGCCTTAATCTTTTGATAGCCGTAAATAGACAAAATAAAAAAACGGTCTGAAATTTTTCAATTTCAGACCGCACTTAGTTAAGTTCGCTTAAGGGAGTTCATCAAGAGCATCGTTATCCACTTTCGGTGGCAACATGTGTTCGCGTTTCAAGCCTAAGTCATAAGCAAGCGCAATTGCCACGAAAATAGAGGAGTAGGTACCAAAACCAATCCCAATTAATAACGCAACGGAAAAACTGTGAATACTCGGTCCACCGAATAATAACAAGGAAACCACGACGATAATGGTTGTCGCGGAGGTCATTAAAGTTCTTGATAACGTTTGCGACAGCGATATATTGATAATATCTAAAACATCTGTTCGTCTAATTTTACGGATGTTTTCTCGTACACGGTCAAAGACGACAATACTGTCATTGAGTGAATAACCTACCACAGTGAGAATCGCTGCCACAAAGGTGAGGTTCATTTCAATTTGCAGTAAAGAAAAGAGTCCAAGCGTTACCAACACATCATGCGCTAATGAAGCAACCGCCCCTAATGCTAGACGCCATTCAAAGCGCATACCGATATAAACTAATAACATCAATAAGGTCGCTAAGGTCGCATAAATCGCAGATTGGGTTAATTCTTCACCTACGTTTGGTCCCACAAACTCAATACTGTGTACAGTGACATTTTTATCTACCGTCGCAGCAAACAGTTCTTTAATATTGTTACCAATATTGGCATCACTGATCGCGGCAGGTAAACGAATAATAATATCGCGCACACTACCTGAGTTTTGTACAATCGCCCCTTGAATACCTTTTTGCTCAAGAGTGAGGCGAACTTTATCTAATTCGGCAGGCTGAGAAAAGCTCATGTCAATGACTGTTCCACCGGTAAAGTCGAGCCCCCAGTTAAAGCCTTTGGTCACGATGAAAAAGAGTGACGCAACAATGACTAAAATCGAAAGTAGATAGCCCCATTTACGGTGAGCCATAAAGTGAATTAAGCGATAGGGTAGTTTAATATTGCTCAATTCAGGCGCATCTTTTTTATCTGTAAATAAACTCACAATATCCTCGCTAAATTGACAATTTGTTTATACGTTTACCGCCGTACAAGAAGTTGACGATTGCACGTGTGCCGACAATGGCGGTAAACATGGAAATCCCTACCCCAAGGGCAAGTGTAATTGCAAAGCCTTTCACCGGACCTGCACCCACGGCATAAAGAATCACGGAGGTGAGAATAGTGGTTAAGTTTGCATCAAAAATACTGGTGAATGCGCCAGAATAGCCTTCGTGAATGGCTTGCTGAATAGGTCTACCATTACGGATTTCTTCTTTAATACGTTCAAAGATCAGTACGTTAGCATCAATGGACATCCCAACGGATAGTACGATCCCAGCAATTCCTGGCATTGACAAGGTGGCGCCCGGCAGTAATGACATTAAACCAACCACTAAAACAATATTCGCAATCAACGCAATATTAGCGATCAAACCAAATTTACGATAGTAAAGTGTCATGAAAATAATGACGGCGAGTAAGCCCCAGAAACTGGCCTCTAAACCTTGGCGTACGTTTTCAGCCCCCAGTGAGGGTCCAATCGTGCGTTCTTCGACAATTTGAATGGGGGCAATTAAGGCACCAGAACGGAGTAACACTGCAAGATTTAACGCTTCTGCAGGGCTATCAATGCCGGTAATTTGGAATTGGCTACCAAAACGGCCTTGAATCGTCGCGACGTTAATGACTTCCTCGTGTTTTTCTAAGATCGCTTTGCCATTTTCATCTTTCTTACCGCTGTCTTTATATTCAACATATAACGTCGCCATCGGTTTTTTCAGATTCAAACGGGTAGCTTGTGACATGATCTCGCCACCTTCACTGTCTAAGGTCACGCTGACTTGCGGACGGGAAGTTTGTTGATCTAGCCCTGAACTGGCGTTAGTAATATGTTCACCACCGAGTACGGCACGTTTATACAGGACAACTGGGCGACCATTGCGATCCAATTTTACTTCTGAATCATTTGGTACAAAGCCGCGTGTTGCCGAATCAAGATTGACATTTTCATTGACTAAACGGAATTCCAACGTCGCGGTTGCGCCTAGGATTTCTTTCGCACGCGCGGTATCTTGTACACCAGGTAACTCAACCACAATACGTTCAGCGCCTTGACGTTGAATCACTGCTTCAGACACACCCAATTCAGACACACGTTTACGTAAAATCGTCAAGTTTTGCTCAATAGCACTTTCACGAGATTCATTGAGTGCGGCTTCAGAAAGGGTTAACGCTAAGGTATTGTCTGAAACGCTTTTAATCTCTAAATTATGATGCTGTTTACGTAAAAAACGTTGTACCTCATCCAGTTGTTCTGGTTTTAATAAGGTGACGAGCGTACTGAAATTTTCAGCAGATTTAATCCCCGTATACTGATATTTTTCTTTACGTAATTGGGTACGCAGGTTGTCTTGTAATTGTTCTTGACGTTTATGTAAAGCCGATTTCATATCCACTTCCATTAAGAAGCGGACACCACCACGTAAGTCTAATCCCCATTTCATCGGATAAGCGCCAACTGAAGTGAGCCACTTCGGTGTTGCCGGCGCAAGGTTTAAGGCAACAGAATAGCCATTACCTAATTTTTCAGACAGTTTATCTTTGGCAAGTAATTGATCATCGGTATTATGAAAACGAGCAAGAATAGAGCCATTTTCTAGAATAATCGATTTAGTTTCTAAGTTGTTTTGATTTAATAAAGTTTGGACTTCACTAAATATTTGAGCATTGGCTTCTTGTCCTCGGGTGCCAGAAATTTGCACTGCGGGATCTTCACCATAAAGATTTGGAAGAGAGTATAAAACGCCAATGGCGATCACGAGGATCACCATTAGGTTCTTCCAAAGAGGGTAACGATTTAACATAGTTTTCCCTTTTAGGAATGAAAAATTAAGATTTTAATGAGCCTTTTGGTAACACAGCCACAACGTAGTTACGGTTGATGGTGACTTCGGTTGTCTCATTTAATGCGATGATAATGCTGTCACTATCTGGTGATACTTTCGTAATACGACCAATTAAACCACCTGCGATTAAGACTTCCGTGCCTTTTGCTAATTCAGACATTAATTTTTTGTGTTCTTTATTACGTTTCGCTTGCGGACGATAGATCATGAAATAGAAAATCAATCCGAAGATCACGAAAATAAATAACATTGACATTGGACTACCTTGTTGAGCTTCCATTTGTTATTTCCCTTCTTAAAAGTAAAATTAAAACATAAATTTGACGAAAAAATCGCTTGCTAAAAATACCATAAAATCCAAGTAAGTGAAAGGAATTGGGGATATTTTTGGTATCTATGTCAATGTAGTTATGAGGCGGTGATTTAATTAAAGATAATCCTTGCTTTTTTATCTTTTAGACAATGTGGCGTAATCTGGAAAATCAACGTGGGAAGGAACAAAAGAAAGCCAACCAAGTATAAAAATAGGGTAAATTTATCTCATTACCCCATGTTTTAATCCGATTGGATTCAGGCTTAGCCTTCATCTGATTTTATTTCAGACTGCATAGGTGGGACAGGTTTGCCCATTTTGGCATAGAATTCCTGTACAAATGCCTCAAAGCGATCTTCTTCAATAGCTTGGCGAATTTGCGCCATTAAGCGCTGATAATAGCGTAAGTTATGAATTGTGTTTAATCTTGCGCCTAAAATTTCACCGCATTTATCTAAGTGATACAAGTACGCCTTAGTGTAATGTTTACAGGTATAACAGTCACATTCTGGATCTAATGGGCTAGTATCCTCACGGTATTTGGCATTACGGATTTTTACAATACCATCGCTGACAAATAAATGCCCATTACGTGCATTACGGGTTGGCATCACACAATCGAACATATCGATACCACGGCGCACCCCTTCGACTAAATCTTCTGGTTTACCCACACCCATTAAATAACGTGGTTTATCAGCGGGAATTTGTGGACAGACGTATTCTAAAATACGGTGCATATCTTCTTTCGGTTCACCGACGGCTAAACCGCCGACCGCATAACCATCAAAGCCAATGTTGACTAATCCTTCAACCGACACTTTACGTAATTCTTCGTAAACGCCACCTTGAATGATACCAAATAATGCATTTTTATTACCAAGCTCATCAAAACGATCACGGCTACGTTTTGCCCAACGCAACGACATTTCCATGGATTTCTTCGCATAATCAAAGGTGGCAGGGTATGGGGTACATTCGTCGAAAATCATCACGATATCTGACCCTAGATCATATTGAATTTCCATTGATTTTTCTGGTGACAAGAAAATACGTTCCCCATTAATTGGGTTTTGGAATTTTACCCCTTCTTCCGTAATTTTACGCAATTTGCCTAAGCTGAACACTTGGAAACCGCCCGAGTCTGTGAGAATTGGACGATGCCATTGCATAAAGTCATGTAAATCACCGTGCTTACGCATTACCTCTTGTCCGGGACGTAACCATAAATGGAACGTGTTACCTAATAGAATGTCTGCCCCCGTAGCACGGACTTCTTCCGGCGTCATGCCTTTTACCGTACCGTAGGTACCTACCGGCATAAAAGCAGGGGTTTCTACCGTAAAGGTACCTTGTGGACGTTCAAACACAAGACGACCACGTCGTGCGTTGCCATCGGTTTTATCAAGTTCGTATTTCATTTCCTTTCCTTTCAACGAATAAACAGTTCGAAGCATGTGGTGAATAAAAAAGCCTGTATCAAGAAACAGGCTTTTGAGATAAGGTTGTTCAATATTCTTTATCGAACAGAAATGGTACGGCTAACAATCTGTTCAGTTGTGCCGATTGGCTGTTTAAAGCGTACCAAATACGTTTTATTGTATGTGTACAACTGACATAAGTCAAACGACAGTATTAGGCAACCACCATAATTTCTGTCGCAACAATCACGACAATGAGTCCGACTAACATCGGTACTGAAATCCGTTTTACCACTTCAAATGGGGAGATTTTTGCCATGCCCGATACTGCCACAACCACACCAGATACTGGTGAGAGGCTGCGACCAATATTGGAGGCTTGTAACATTGGAATGGTTAAGTAAGCCGGGTTAATTCCCATATGGGCGGCTAATTTGGGAATTAATTCAACAAACGCATAGAAAGGGGCATTGCCTGAACCAGTGGTAATTGCGGCTAGTGCAGTGATAAGTGCTAGCGCGAGCATCATGAGAAAACCACCACTACTGACTGATTGGACGGAATCAATTAAGGCATGGATAAAGCCTATAGTACTCAATCCTTGTGCAAAAATCCCCGCGGCTACAAGCAAAATCACCACGCCAGAGAAAGCATCCGCCATACCTTGATAAGCAACATTTAAGTTTTCATAGACTTTTTTCGCACTAAAGGTTCTTAAAAAATCGATCAGGGCGACCAAGAGTAAACAAATGACAATAATCGTAATGATATGAAGTTCTGGTGCTATTTTACCATCAAAGACCAGTACGCCAACAATGGGGGTGAAGGGTAAAATCGCATAAAAACGCGGTGCTGAAGTTTGGATTTCACTCACTGCTAACATTTCTGCACGATGTCCCTCTTTACGATCGAGGTAACGCTGCCAAAAGAAATGGGCAATCGCGATAGAGATAATTGTCAGAATGGAAATTGGTAAGGTGAGATGAAAAGCAAAATCTAACAATGGCATTTTTGATACTTCTGCCGCAAGTACGACATCACCAGAAGTGGGCGACAGAATAATGGCGGCAGGGGAGGCACAAATAGAGGCGGCGGCACCGCGTGAAATACCCACATTGACCATGATAGGAAACAGTGTTGCCATTAATAAGACCCCTAATCCCGTTGCAGAAGGAACGGCTAATGACATTAAACAGGCAAGAAAATAAGCAACAATCATTAAGAGATAAGGGGATTTGATGTATTTGAGCGGTTGGGAGGCGAGTTTTACTACCATGTCGTTTGCCCCTATATGAGTCATGTAAGCCGCAAAACCACACAACACCATAATCAGCATACCAAGGTTGCCCCCACGATTCATTAAAAGGTATTTGACATATTCAAACACATCGAGGTAGAGACTACCCGTTGATTTGACACTGTTCGGCAGAATGGCTTTGTCTAATAACACACTACAAAGCAATAACAATAAACCGACGGTCATTAACACGCCAGTGGCAGAATAGCCTTTGACAATGTAATAACCAACGAGAATAACGGCAATTAAGCCAATAATTAAATCCATAATTAATCTCCATTTAATAAGATAAGTCGAATATTGCGCTATCCGATTAATTGTTTAATTTTTTGCGCAATGTCAGCGGGGTTAGCAAAAAGATGTGTGTTTGCAAGTTTGCGTAAGGGCGCGAAGTCACCGACACAGACTGAATAATCAGCATGTTGTAATAATTCGATGTCATTCATATCGTTGCCAAAAGCAACGTATTTAGCCTGCCCGATATAAGTGGTGAGGGTATAGTATTTATTGATGTGTTTAGCAGTAATATCCAGATTAAATCGCCCATTTTCTTCGCTATGCTCAATGAGATTGACCTCTAAGTGTGTCAACTGTTGTTTGAGGAAAAGAAATTGTGTCTGAGTCAGGTTAAGTAAAATGGTTTTGATCGGATGTTGTATTGCCGAGAGCGGTCGATTTTGAGCCAATTTCGCAGGATCTATTTTATGTTCGATACTATGCGGTTGGCGAAGACGTTTACTGTAATCCCAGAGGTCATCAGCCAAATAATCTAAATCAAATTCCTCAATCCATTGCTTGATTTGTGTAAAAACAGCACTAGAAATTGGTTGTTGGGCGGTAATTTGTTTATTGACTTGGGTAATCGCACCATTCCCCCCAATCAACATAGCCTGTTGGAGTTTGGGGTTAAGTAAGGGGAGAAGATCGCGAATAGGGCGTGCCGAGGCAAAAATCAGCTGATGATCTTTTTGCATCAGCTGTTCAAGAGCGTGTTGAATGTCGAGTGGAATCTGTTTGCCGTCAAAGCAAATCGTGCCGTCTAAATCAAACACAAAGATCATCAGTCAAGCCCATTAACGTGAGGATTTTTGCTGATAAACATCGCGTCGCCATAACTAAAAAAACGATAGCGATTTTCGACCGCACTTTGGTACGCATGCATAGTATGGCGATAGCCAGCAAAAGCGGAAACCAGCATAATCAGTGTACTTTCTGGTAAGTGGAAGTTCGTAATTAAACAATCCACCACGCGGAAGCTTTTGCTTGGATAAATAAAAATTGACGTATCGGAAAAATAAGGCGTAATTAAGGCATGTTCGCCTTTTTCTTCCGTCGCTAATGCTGCACTCTCGACGGAACGAACTGAAGTGGTGCCCACAGCAATCACACGTTTGCCTGCTTGTTTCGTGGCAATAATCGCGTCACACACTTCTTGTGGTACTTCCACATATTCTGCGTGCATTTTGTGATCTTCAATCTGCTCGACGCGCACCGGTTGAAATGTGCCTGCGCCAACATGTAAAGTCACAAAAGCAAAGTTAACCCCTTTGGCTTTGAGTTGTGCTAATAAAGCATCGTCAAAATGCAAGCCGGCAGTTGGTGCCGCAACCGCGCCAGGGACTTTGTTATAAACGGTTTGATAACGTTCTTTATCCGCTTCTTCGTCAGGGCGATCAATATAAGGGGGCAATGGCATATGCCCAATTTGCTGTAACACGTCTAAAAGTGCGGTCTGTTTTTGCGCGATTTCTAATTCAAATAAGGTATCATGGCGCGCAACCATGATCATTTTGACACCATGATGTTCACCTAACTTATCTTCGCCTAACCACAGTTCTGCCCCTTCTTTCGGTGCTTTTGAGGAGCGCACATGGGCTAAAAAGCGTGTGTCGGATAAAATCCGCTCGACCAACACTTCCACCTTACCGCCACTGGCTTTACGTCCAAACATCCTTGCAGGAATCACGCGCGTGTTATTAAAAATTAATAAGTCGCCTTCATGAATTTGATCAAGGATATCAGCAAAAGTGCGGTGGGTAATCTCACCATTTTCGCCGTTAAGTTGTAATAAGCGACTAGCGGTGCGATCCGGTTTTGGGTAACGAGCAATCAGCTCATCGGGTAAATCAAAATAAAAGTCAGAAACACGCATAAATAGGGTTATAAAAAGTTATCTAAAAAATCGTGGGCGTAAGTCTAGTGTGAATTCCGCTCTTGCACAAGGAAAAATCCAGATTTTGTTGTTTAGTATCGAATTGAGATGATTTTGGACAAAAAAAAAGCCCTTTCAAGAAAGACGAAAGGGCGAAAATATATTTGGAGTCATACTTTTTAGGGTATGTGTCGGATTATACACACAAAAATAACAAATGCAACATTTTTTTAACAATCATATGTAAGCGTATTGTGTGAGAACGAGCGTAAAAATGAACGCATTCTAAAGGATGATTTATTTAGCCTATTAAAAAAACACATGAGATGAGAGTTTGCGAGAGCGGTAATAAAAGTGCGGTGGGTTTTAGAAAAGTTTTGAATAGGATCACAAATTAAACAAAGTTTGTGAAATACCAAGTAGTAGTTTTTAAGTATATGATGAATCATATGCTAAAGTTTAAACCCGTTAAATAACCAAGAGGTGGAAGATGACAGAAGAAAATAAAGGAAAGAGATATTTTTTATGGTTCATATTGTTTATCCTTTCAATCTATTTATTTATTACCATACAAGAAAGACGAGGTTATTGTTTTGACAAACGTGCATATATTCATGAGCTTTATACTGAGCAAGAGTTAATTGATCGGGGGATTGAATATGTGGTATCCACCATGCCGTCAGGTGTTATTAAACCAGATGGCACAATAAAAGAAGTAAAGCGTTACACGAGTGTCGAGGAGTTTAAACAGATGAACCCAGCTTGTTGTACATTAACCACCTTTATTGATGAAGGAGGCGATGGCTATCCAGATGATGATGGATATGGTTATGTCAGAATTGAATATTTAAGACATTATGTTGAGAATCTAAAACCTTATCATAGAGTGATTTATCTTGAATATACGCCCTGTGGAGAGTTAAGGGAAGAGGCGGCTTTTTCAAAAAATTAAGAGTGAGGTGAAGAAATGGCATTACCAACAGCAACAATAATGAGGAATTTATCTTTATCTAAAAATCAATTCACTCTGAAAGGGATGGAATGCGTAGATTCCCTATTTCAAGCATGCAGTAATATGGATCATGGGTACTGAGGTGGAAGATGGCAGAAGAAAATAAAGGAAAGAGATATTTTTTATGGTTCATATTGTTTATCCTTTCAATCTATTTATTTATTACCATACAAGAAAGACGAGGTTATTGTTTTGACAAATGGGAATATATCCATAACCTTTATACCGAGCAAGAGTTGATCGATAGAGGGGTTGAATATGTGGTATCCACCATGCCGTCAGGTGTTTTTGAACCAGATGGCACAACAACCGAAATAAAACGTTATGCTAGTGTTGAGGAGTTTAAACAGATGAACCCTGATTGTTGTAAATTAACAAGATTTATTAATGAAGGAATAGATGGCTATCCAGATGATGATGGATATGGTTATATAAGAATTGAATATTTAAGACATTATGTTGGGAATTTTAAACCTGATCATAGAGTGCTTTATCTCGAATATACGCCTTGTGGAGAATTAAGGGAAGAGGTTTCTTTTTAAAAAATAAATAATAGTGAGGTGAAGAAATGGCATTACCAACAGCAACAGAAATCACAAATGCATATTTATATAAAAATAAATTAACTCCTAAAGCGGAGGAAAGAGTAGATTCAATACAAATTCTTGAAAAAGGAGATGAACATTTCGAAGTAAATTTTAATTGATCAAAGTACTCTATTGATTGAAGGAAAAACAGTGGAATTAATGGCAGGTATGGCAGTTTCTGCGGAAATTAAAACAGGTAAACGCAGTGTATTAGATTACTTATTTAGCCCATTAAAAACCACAAAATAATATTAAGGAGAATAATATGTCGTATAATAAATATACTGTTGCTTTGATTACGTTCTCAACAGGGATCTGTATTCCGGCAATATGCTACGCTCTAAATTCGCTGGGATACAGATCCTGTTTGAGACTATGTAGAAAAGACTAAACTTTGTGTGGTTGACGTGTGTTAGTATTCACCAAATTACGCATTAGTAGCGCGTAGTCTAATTGGACATCTTCTGGCACGTCTAAAAATACAAAATGTCCATCGCCTAAACCGGCTTCCACATTTTCATTTTTACGGTTGAGCATCCGTTCAATCTTGAACACAATGTTCCCTTTCGGGGTCATCATTTCCACTTCATCACCGAGTAAGAATTTATTTTTGACTGCCACTTCTGCCATGCCTTGCTCATTACGTTTACCCGTGAATTCACCGACAAATTGTTGACGTTCAGAAATAGAGTAGCCGTAATCGTAGTTTTGGTATTCATCGTGAGTATGACGACGTAAGAACCCTTCGGTATAACCACGGTGTGCAAGAGATTCTAAGGTATCCATCAAACTTTCATCAAACGGTTTGCCTGCTACCGCATCATCAATTGCTTTACGGTAAACTTGTGCGGTTCTCGCACAATAATAGAAGGATTTGGTACGCCCTTCGATTTTTAACGAATGTACGCCAAGAGCGGTGAGTTTTTCCACATGTTGTACCGCTCGTAGATCTTTCGAGTTCATGATGTAAGTACCATGCTCATCTTCAAAGGCAGACATTTGTTCTTCAGGGCGTTGACTTTCTGCTAATAAAAATACTTTACTGGTGGTGTCGCCTTCGCCAAGTGTCGGTGCTACATTTTTCACTGGAATTTCTTCACCCACATTCACAATGTTGCCGATCTCATCTTCTTTGGCTTCGGTTACACTGTATTCCCAACGGCACGCATTGGTACAGGTGCCTTGATTTGGATCACGTTTATTAATATAGCCTGATAATAAACAACGTCCAGAATACGCCATGCATAATGCCCCATGCACGAACACTTCAATTTCCATTTCTGGCACTTGCTGACGAATTTCGGCAATTTCATCAAGCGAAAGCTCACGGGATAAGATCACGCGGGTTAAGCCCATTTGTTTCCAGAATTTTACCGAAGCCCAGTTGACCGCATTGGCTTGTACCGAAAGGTGAATCGCCATATCTGGGAAATGTTCACGCACTAACATAATTAAGCCTGGATCGGACATAATTAACGCATCTGGCCCCATGGCAATGACTGGCTCTAAATCGCGAATAAAGGTTTTCAGCTTGGAGTTATGTGGCGCAATATTGACCACGACATAGAATTTTTTGCCTAAGGCGTGGGCTTCATCAATCCCGATTTTTAAATTAGCATGATTAAATTCATTGTTGCGTACACGCAAGCTATAACGTGGTTGTCCGGCATACACCGCATCAGCACCATAAGCAAAGGCATAGCGCATGTTTTTGAGTGAACCGGCTGGAGAGAGCAGTTCTGGAGTGAAAGTTGTCATAAATTATCCGTTAGTCTGATTACAAGTCAGTTACTCACTTAAGGTGAGCAATTCAAAGGGGAATATTGTAGGGGGATTTGTGATTTTGTAAAGGAAAAAGGGGCTGAAGTAAAAAGTGCGGTCGTTTTTTTACATTTTCTCGACCGCACTTTGCGCTGTATTATGGGGCTTTCGCCTCATCTCGTGCATCAGGGGGAGAATCATTCAAGGCTGGAATTTCAGGTTGTTCTCCCTGAGATTGACTTTCGTCAGCTTGCACCTCATGTTGTTGATCTAATTTTGCCATGACCTCTTCAAAAGGCTGAGCATTAATGGTTCTTTTTCCATTTTTTTGCACATAATGAAGTAGATAGTTTTCTTCATTTTCAAGAAAGTAAGGGGCTAATTGATCTTGTGGTTTAACCCATTGCGATAGTGTCTGCCAAACTTCTTGTTTTTGTGGTAAAGAGGCGTGTTTTTCATTATTCACTAGACCTTTCGCTAACGCTAATTGGAGATCAATATTCATGTTTTCCCAATGCATGATAGTTTCTAAGGTGTCGAAAGAAAACGCTTTAGTTTTCTCCGGATTGAAGTCAAATGCTAGTTTGACACTAACCGGATAAGCTTGTGTGCTAGGGAAGGTATCTAAAGCAAAACGGAATTCCGCATCAGTGATACTTGGATTAGTTTCTTTCGCAAAACTTTCCTGCCATGTTTGGTAGGTTTTTTTAGAAAGATACATTGGACACAAGAGTCGGTAAGTTTGGTTATAGCATATGTCAAATGGAGAAGGGTTGACCCGTTTATTTAAATGCAATGGAATCTGGTAGGTAAAGTCATTAATTTGTAAAGCAAGCGGTTTATGGATCAGTTTTTTGATGGTGAGTGCTGAATGGTAACCATAATTTGCCTGTTGATTTTCCTGATGATTGAGATCCAGATGTTCTAATGCTACATCGACATTAAATGTTGGATTCGCGTAATTCAGTGCCTCAACTTGTAAACGAAATTCACGTTGTTCCTTAAAGGGTTGTGCTCTTTGCTTAAGTTTAGCCACGAAGTCGGGCTGATCTTTTTCTGGGAAAGGAACACGGGTTGAGAGATCGTTTAAGAGATCCGTATAAAAATGCAGTAAATTGAGCTGTTCTGTCAAATTCATTTGACTGGTTTTTTGTGATAAGGCGAGCCCTTTCATACTAAACTGGTCTTTAGGTGCACCGTCGAGCGCGATTTGTCCAATGTTAACTTCAAATTGTGTGTTGATATTTTGTTTGTCTTTGTTGTCAGAAGCGAAAGCCAGGTTGATATCATTAGCGTTAAAAAATTGGTTCAGACTGGCATTATTGGGGAAAGATAAAGCTTTGATGTTGATTTTAGTTTCGTTCGCCTCATTACTAAAGAAGAGCTCCGTGAGTAAATACAACGCATCTGGTAAAGCTTTATTTTCTTCGACTAAATTTTCAAAGGTTTTATAGAAACTTACTTGATTAGGTACTTTGCTTTGCTTGTTACTTATGTCTAAGCCTAGTATGTCTAGCGCATCTTTTTCTGTCGTTTTGTTTTTATTCGAAATTTTTATGACTTCACTTTTAAAACGTGTGGCTAAGTCATAAAACGATTCATCAATCGCCTTATTTAAGTTATAGCGCGCTTTCTCTAATTTGATATGTGTGTTTTCGCCATTTAATAAATAAATATCGGCATGTTTAATTTCTAGATCTAATTCGGCTAAATCGTAATGGTGATCACCAACTGGAATCAGCACGGATTGGCTACGTAATCCTTCGATTTTAGTTTTGGCATCGTAGTTAAAGCCAGACAGCTGGCTTTGGATTTCCATGAATTTGCTCTTGGTCGCAAAATTAATATTGATTTGTAAATCTTGTGGCTTATTGGCGAGATCCCTAAATTGGGTGGAAATATCCGATTGTAAATAATCTCCGACCACAGAAAATTTACTATTAATGCTATTTTTATCGATAGTGATATTCAGTTTTTTATTGAGCTCACGAATCAACGGATCGGGGAGTTGGGATTCTGCAATAATCGTAAAAGGAAGTGCGGTCAACTGAGTGGAAATAATATCGTTTTTTTGTTGTTGGGCGTCTTCAAGAGTAAAGAGTAATTCGCGCTGAAAGAAACTGCGACTTTTTTCAGTTACATGTAAAGTAAGCTGATCTTTTAGATGATAGGGGAAACTTTGTAAACTGCGGTCAATTTTATGATTGGTATAAAATTGTGCAGCGCTCGCTAAGATAAGTGTAATACTGGATAAAATCAGTGTGATTTTAGCTTTTCTCTTCATATTCTTCCCATGTGAGTCAGTGAACTTGGCGATCATAACTCGGCAGTATAGCGAATTCATAGGCTAACTACAAATCGCATGGTTATTTTGATTATGAATTGAATTCATTTTTGTAATGAAATTTTTGAAATTGACACATATACCGTTTCTCATTACTTTAGCCATATAGACATCTAAATCAGTTTTGTATATGAGGTAAGTCATGAGTTACGCAAAAGAGATTGATACACTCAATCAACATATTGCAGATTTGAACGGTAAGATAAATGTGTCCTTTGAATTTTTCCCGCCGAAAAATGAAAAAATGGAAAGTATTTTATGGGATTCGATTCATCGTTTAAAAGTGCTGAAACCCAAGTTTGTCTCCGTGACATATGGCGCAAATTCTGGTGAGCGCGATCGCACTCATTCCGTAGTAAAAAATATTAAACAGCAAACGGGGTTAGAAGCCGCACCACATTTAACGGGGATTGATGCCACACCGGAAGAACTCATTGAAATTGCGAAAGATTATTGGAACAGTGGGATTCGTCGTATTGTGGCATTACGTGGTGATGAGCCAAAAGGCTATGCGAAAAAGCCCTTTTACGCCTCAGATCTTGTTGCGCTGTTACGCTCAGTGGCGGATTTTGATATCTCTGTGGCGGCTTATCCAGAAGTCCATCCCGAAGCCAAATCAGCACAAGCGGATTTGATCAATTTAAAGCGTAAAATTGATGCAGGTGCTAACCATGTAATTACCCAATTCTTTTTTGATATTGACAGTTATCTGCGTTTCCGTGATCGCTGTGCTTCGATTGGGATTGACGCAGAAATTGTGCCGGGCATTTTACCCGTGACGAATTTTAAGCAATTGGTCAAAATGGCAGCAATTACCAATGTTAAAATTCCCGCTTGGTTAGCGAAGAATTATGAGGGATTAGATGATGATCCTACCACTCGTAATTTAGTGGCGGCGAGTGTGGCGATGGATATGGTCAGAGTTCTTTCTCGCGAAGGTGTTAATGACTTCCATTTTTATACTTTAAATCGGAGTGAGTTGACTTATGCCATTTGCCATACTTTAGGTATTCGTCCAAGTAGTGAATAGCCAACTGAACTCGTCAATAGTAAAAAAGCAGATACAACACAAAAAAACGGATGATTTCGTATAGTATGCTGTGAAATTTGCGAAAAAGAGAGAATCATCCTGTACTCAAAGCAGAGAGTAGAAAATCATCGCGAAGTTATGTGCCATATTTAGTGATAAATACGCAGTTTTATCCAAAAATATGGCTATTTTTTTAGAATAATTTAACAATTTGGTGATTTATTTTACATTTTATTCACATAAAGGATTGCTATTTTATTTAAAACTTGACATATTCATAGGTGCTTATGCAAACAAAAGGTGCATGTTTTGCACTCAACTAACAACATCCCGGAGTGAAAAATGAAAAAATTAACAAAACTCTCTCTTGCCGTTTTAGCGATGACGTCCACAGCTGCGTTTGCGGCTGCACCGAAAACCTTTGTGTATTGTTCGGAAGCCTCCCCGTCTTATTTAAGCCCTGTGTTAGGCACCGATGGGGCAACTATTGATGCCTCAGGTCAAGCAATGTTTAATGGGCTAACTACGTTTGAACGTGGTACCACGAATGTCATTCCTGCCTTAGCTGAAAAATGGGATGTATCTGAAGATGGGAAAACCTATGTCTTCCATTTACGTAAAGGCGTGAAATTCCATAGCAATAAAGATTTTAAACCAACACGTGATTTTAATGCCGATGATGTGGTGTTCTCTTTCAATCGTCAATTAGACCCAAATCATCCTTATCACAAAGTGTCAGGTGGTAGCTATGAATATTTTATCGGTATGGATATGCAAAATATCATTGATAAGGTTGAAAAAGTCGATGACTATACCGTCAAAATCAGCTTAAAAGTGCCAAATGCGCCATTTTTAGCGAACTTAGCGATGGATTTTGCTTCGATTTATTCAGCACAGTATGCCGATGCCATGGCAAAAGCCAAAACACCAGAAAAATTGGATAGTGCACCAATTGGTACGGGACCATTTGAATTTGTTTCTTACCAAAAAGACTCTGCTGTACGCTATAAAGCCTTTGAAAACTATTGGCAAGGCAAAGCAAAAATTGATCGCTTAGTGTTTTCGATCACGCCAGATGCTTCAGTGCGTTATGCCAAATTACAAAAGGGTGAATGCCATGCAGCGCCTTATCCAAATCCAGCGGATATTGCTAAATTAAAAGCAGATAGCAATATCACTTTGTTAACTAAACCGGGATTAAATGTGGGTTATTTAAACTTTAATGTACAAAAAGCCCCGTTTGATAATGTGAAAGTGCGCCAAGCATTGAACTATGCAGTCAACAAAGACGCGATCATTGAATCAGTGTATCAAGGTGCGGGTCAAGTAGCGAAAAACCCAATTCCACCAACAATGTGGTCATATAATGATGAAGTGAAAGATTACGCCTATGATCCAGAAAAAGCTAAAGCCTTATTAAAAGAAGCCGGGTTTGAAAATGGCTTTGAAACGGATTTATGGGCAATGCCTGTTTCACGTCCCTATAACCCAAATGCCCGTCGTATGGCGGAATTGGTGCAAGCTGACTGGGAAAAAGTCGGTGTGAAAGCAAAAATTGTGAGCTATGAATGGGGAGAATACCTCAAACGTATGCGTGCCGGCGATCACCAAACTGGTATGATGGGGTGGACGGGTGACAATGGTGATCCAGATAACTTCTTGAATACCTTATTAAGTTGTGCGGCTGTTGAGTCAGGGTCTAACTATGCGAATTTCTGTCACAAAGAATTTAACGATTTAGTGACAAAAGCTGCCCAAGTCACTGATCCAGCAGAGCGTACTGCACTTTATCAACAAGCTCAGTTGGTCTTCAAAGAACAAGCACCTTGGATTACGATTGCACACTCCACAACCTATTTCCCAGTGCGTAAAGAAGTTAAAGGCTATGTCATCGATCCATTTGGTTTACATAACTTCTATGCGGTTGAGTTAGAGAAGTAATGTCGCCTTAAGTGCGGTCAAGTTTTTTCGCATTTCTTAAGAATAGGATAGGACGAGCAGAAAGGCTTGTGCTATCCTACTTTAGATCTTATTTGCTATCTTTTTGACCGCTTATGCTTTTCCTTTGTGAAGAGGAATAAGGGATTCAAAGCTATAGATTCACAATTATAAATACAGCGAGTCTTCAATGTTTCAATTTATTCTTAAACGTCTTTTCATGGTTATTCCAACGTTTATTGCAATAACCTTAATTACTTTTGCTTTAGTGCATATGATCCCCGGTGATCCGATTGAAATTCGTATGGGGGAACGCGGTTTAACACCAGAAGTGCATGCCGAAATGATGCAAAAATTAGGCTTGGATCGTCCTTTGCCGGAACAATACTTTAGCTATGTTAAAGGGGTCTTACAGGGGGATTTAGGCACCTCATTTCGTAATAATGAACCTGTTTTAAAAGAGTTTTTTACTCTTTTCCCTGCAACCGTTGAGTTAGCTTTTTTTGCGTTATTGTGGTCTTTAATTTTAGGGATATTTTTAGGTGTTATTGCGGCAGTCAAAAAAGAGTCTTGGATTTCACACACGGTGACATCTTTGTCGCTGACGGGGTATTCGATGCCGATTTTCTGGTGGGGATTGATTTTAATTCTTTATTTTTCCACTCCGCTCGGTTTACCCGCTTCAGGACGCTTACCCGCTGAATATTGGATTGAAGCGGATACCGGTTTTATGCTGATTGATACTTGGAATTCTGATGAACCAGGGGCCTTCTTAGCTGCGATTAAATCACTCATTTTGCCCTCTATTGTGCTTGGCACGATTCCTCTCGCGGTGATTACACGTATGACGCGTTCCTCGATGTTAGAAGTGTTAGGCGAAGATTATATTCGGACGGCAAAAGCGAAAGGGCTAAATACCACGCGTATCGTGGTGGTACACGCATTACGTAATGCGTTGATTCCCGTAGTGACCGTGGTTGGCTTGATTATTGGACAACTGTTATCCGGAGCGGTATTAACGGAGAATATTTTCTCATGGCCAGGGATCGGTAAGTGGATTATTGATGCGATTAACTCGCGTGATTATCCTGTTTTACAAGGTTCGGTGCTGATTATTGCCACCTTAATTATTATTGTCAATTTAACAGTTGATGTATTTTATGGCATCGTCAATCCACGTATTCGCCATACTTAATTTGATTTGATTGGAGTGAAAAATGTCAAGTACGACTACGGTTAGTTCACCCGCCCCAAAAACCCCGTTACAAGAATTCTGGTTTTATTTTAAACAAAATCATGGTGCGGTCATTGGACTTACTTTTATTGCAATTGTTTTCTTGGTTTGTGTTTTCGCTGGGGTGATTGCCCCTTTTGATCCGATTGCACAAGATCGGAGTGCCTTATTGTTACCTCCAGCTTGGCTTGATGGTGGCGATAGTCGCTATTTATTAGGTACAGATGATATCGGTAGGGATATTTTATCGCGTATTATTTATGGCGCGCGTCTGTCGGTCTTTATTGGCTTAACCATTGTGTTATTGTCCTGCTTTTTCGGTGTTATTTTAGGCTTACTCGCCGGCTATTATGGTGGAACAGTCGATATTATCATCATGCGATTTGTGGATATTATGTTGGCAATTCCAAGCTTATTATTAACCATTGGGGTTGTCACCATTTTAGGTCCCTCATTAACCAATGCCGCGATTGCGATTGCTGTGGTGTCGATTCCAAGTTATGTGCGTTTAACCCGTGCGTCGGTGTTAAGTGAGAAAAATCGTGATTATGTAATTGCTTCTCGCGTGGCGGGTGCCGGTGTTTTTCGTTTGATGTTTATTGTCATTTTACCGAACTGTTTAGCCCCTTTAATTGTACAAATGACCATGGGGATTTCTAACGCGATTCTTGAACTGGCGGCGTTAGGTTTCTTGGGGATTGGTGCGCAGCCACCTACACCAGAATTGGGTACGATGTTAGCGGAATCACGAGGCTTTATGCAAACGGCGCACTGGTTAGTGACCATTCCCGGTTTAGCCATTCTTTCTCTTGTCTTGGCGTTTAACTTGATGGGTGATGGTTTACGTGATGCACTTGATCCAAAATTAAAACAATAAGGTGGGCAGCATGGCGTTATTAAATGTAGAAAATCTTTCGGTGCATTTTGGTGATGAAAATGCCCCTTTTAAAGCGGTGGATCGCCTCAGTTACACGGTCAATGAAGGTGAAGTATTAGGTATTGTTGGCGAATCAGGTTCAGGAAAATCGGTGAGCTCACTCGCGATTATGGGCCTAATTGATTATCCAGGGCGTGTACAAGCGGAACAATTGCTGTTTAATCAAAGTGATTTACTTGCCTTGACTGAAAAACAAAAGCAGAAAATTGTGGGAGCCGATGTGTCCATGATTTTCCAAGATGCGATGACCAGTTTAAACCCAAGTTATACGGTGGGTTATCAAATTATGGAAGCACTCAAAGTTCATCAAGGTGGGGCTAAAGCATGGCGTAAAGAACGTGCTATCGAATTATTAACCTTAGTGGGCATTCCTGATCCGCGTTCGCGTTTAGATGTGTATCCGCATCAATTATCGGGGGGTATGAGTCAACGTGTGATGATTGCGATGGCGATTGCCTGTAATCCGAAATTATTAATTGCAGATGAACCGACAACTGCGTTAGACGTGACGATTCAAGCACAGATTATTGATTTATTGCTGGAATTACAGCGTAAAGAAAATATGGCGTTAATCCTGATCACCCATGATCTTGCCTTAGTCGCGGAAGCAGCCCACCGCATTATTGTGATGTATGCAGGGCAAGTGGTTGAAGAAGGACGAGCGGAGGAAATTTTTAAATGTCCACGCCATCCATATACTCAAGCGCTATTACGTGCGTTACCAGAATTTGCAGAAGGAAAATCACGTTTACAATCTTTACCGGGGGTTGTGCCGGGGAAATATGATCGCCCAACAGGCTGTTTATTAAATCCACGTTGCCCATACGCCACAGATCGTTGTCGTGAGCAAGAACCAGAAACCCGTTTGGTGAATGGACATCGCGTCAAATGTCATACGCCGTTGAATGCGCAAGGTATGCCAAGTTATACAGAATTTGCAGTGTCATAATAAGAAAGAGAACAATATGCAAGAACTTGAGAGACAAGCACCTTTGTTGGATGCAGTGAATTTGAAAAAATACTATCCCGTTAAAAAAGGGATATTGAGTAAGCCGAAGTTAGTGAAAGCGGTAGATGGGGTTTCATTTACCTTAGAGCGCGGTAAAACATTGGCGATCGTGGGGGAGTCAGGTTGTGGTAAATCTACACTTGGTCGCATGCTAACCATGATTGAAGCCCCAACAGAAGGTGAACTTTTCTATAAAGGACAAAACTTTTTGGAAAATGACACGGCCACACAAAAATTGCGTCGTAAGAAAATTCAAATTGTGTTTCAAAATCCTTATGCTTCTTTAAATCCACGCAAAAAAATTGGCACGATTTTAGAAGAGCCGTTGTTGATCAATACGGATTTGAATGCCAAAGAACGTAAGCAGCAAGTGTTGGAAATGATGGAAAAAGTGGGCTTAAAACCAGAGTTTTACGATCGCTATCCACACATGTTCTCAGGGGGACAACGTCAACGTATCGCGATTGCGCGTGGGTTAATGTTGCGTCCTGATATTGTGGTGGCGGATGAACCGGTTTCTGCGCTTGATGTGTCTGTCCGTGCCCAAGTATTAAACTTGATGATGGATCTGCAAGAAGAAATGGGATTATCTTATGTGTTTATTTCCCACGATCTTTCGGTGGTGGAACACATTGCCGATGAAGTGATGGTTATGTATTTAGGGCGTTGTGTTGAACAAGGTGAAACGAAGGCAATTTTTAACCATCCTCGTCATCCTTACACGCAAGCCTTACTTTCAGCTACACCGCGTTTGGAAGCTGAACATCGTCGCGAAAGAATTAAACTGACAGGTGAGTTGCCGAGTCCATTAAGTCCACCTAAAGGCTGTGCTTTCCATGCTCGTTGTCGTTTTGCTATGGAAAAATGTGCCCTCGAGAAACCAGCTTTAAAACAGTATGAGGATGGCAGCAAGATTGCCTGTTTTATGCTAGATTAATGCAAATAAAAAGCGAACTTTGGTTCGCTTTTTCATGTTCGTGAAAAAAGTGTAAATGGGACCGCTCTTTAGCGGTTTAATTATGTTCTTTTTTCATTAATGACAACAAGAATAACAAACTAGCGCAGATGACCACAGAAGGACCTGCTGCGGTATCGTAGTAAGCGGAAAGTAATAAGCCCAAACTAATTGAAAGCATACTTATAAGAATTGCAATGAACACCATACTCTCTGGGGTTTTGGCAAACCGCCTTGCCGTGGCGGAAGGAATAATCAGGAGTGAGGTGATAATTAAGGCACCAACAAATTTCATACTAAGTGCAATCGTCAGTGCGGTTAAGATCATTAAAATAAAACGCATTTTCTGCACATTTACCCCTTCAACTTGTGCAAGTTCTGGACTGACTGTGGTCGAAAGGAGCGGATGCCAGAAATACAATAATGTCACCAGCACAAATACAACACCTATACCAATCACCACTAAATCCTCATAGTTCATGGCTAATAGATCGCCAAAAAGATAAGCCATTAAATCCACGCGGACATTTTGCAATAAGCCAACGGTGACCACACCCAGCGATAAACAACTGTGCGCAATGATGCCAAGTAATGTATCCACCGAAAATTGTGTTTTCCCTTCTAGCCATACCATGAGGATGGCGAGGATTAACGTCAGCAGCACAATCGAAAGGTAAGGGTTGATATCTAGGAAAATTCCCAATGCCACTCCAAGTAATGCGGAATGAGCAAGTGTATCACCAAAGTAAGCCATTTTTCGCCAGACCACAAAAGCACCGAGTGGTGCTGTAATCAGGGAAAGCAACATACCGGTCAGCCAAGCGGGAAAAAGAATTTCAAACATGATTTATCCTATTCTTTATGAGTACATTGTTGAGATTGGAAATCTGACGTACAGCAAATATCGCCATGTATGTCATGTTTATGGTTGTGTTTATGGGTATATAGTGCGACATTTTTGGCAAATTGGTCACCAAAGAAATGAATAAACGTGGGATCATTTGAAACCGTTTCTGGTGTTCCCGCACAGCAAATATGTTGATTAATACAGAGCACTTCATTGGTATCTGCCATCACAATATTGAGATCGTGAGAAACCATGAGAATGGCACAATTTAATTGTTGCTGTGTTTGTTGAATTAACTGATAAAGTTCTGCTTGCCCATTGATATCGACGCCTTGCGTTGGTTCATCTAATACCAATAAATTTGGTTTATTCAAGATAGCGCGGGCTAAGAGTACCCGTTGCATCTCTCCACCAGATAATTTTTGTAGGCTATTTTTATGTAAGTGACTAATTGACAATAATGACAAAGCGTCTTGGATAGCTTGGCGAGAAATCCCTTTTTTGAGTGATAAAAAGCGTTCAACAGTAATCGGCAGACTATGATCTAAGTGAATTTTTTGCGGCACGTAACCAATACGTAAGTTTTTATGGTAAATAACTTGTCCCGAAGTAGGGGGAAGCAATTTGAGTAATACCTTTAATAAGGTTGATTTTCCGCCACCATTAGGACCGACAATCGTAATGATCGAATTGGGATAAAGGGTTAAATTGATATTTTGTAATGCTTTTTTCTGTTCAAAAACAACATTGATGTTTTTTAATTCAACTAAGGGTAATTTTATAGAATGAATGTGCATTATTTGCTAGACTTGACGGCTTAAAGTTGCAGTAAAAATAGCTTATTTTGATTCGTTTAACAAGTTTATCCAATGAAAATAAGTACGATGAATACAATTTGGGCATTCATATGCCTTTTTTAACATTCCGTTGAATTTTTTATTGTTTGCTTGGTCATAATTAAACGAATTGAGAAACAAAGGAATAGAAGCGTGCGGCACGTTAAATTAGCAAGAGATAGACGAAGAAGAAAATTGCAGATTAAGATCGCAATTTTTTTTAGCATTATTTTATTCATCGTTCTCGTTGTATCGTTGGGAAAAAAAGAAGAAGGGCAAGATTCAAGTGCAGATAGCCAAACACAAACAGAAACTCAAATTGAAAAGCAACCTGCCTTATCTACAGCCACGGTAGAATCGCCTTCTTCGGTACAAGCGGATAGCACCCTTTCTCCTCCCTCATCCGCGGAATCAGTAGAAAAGCAAGCGATAACAGAACATCATACTGAGTCTTCCGCTGTCAGTATGGATGAAAAAAACAGTGACACTCAAGTAGATGCATCGTCACAAGAAACGACAGCAAAACCCGCAGAAAATACACTAGATGCAACGTCTTTTTATGATGATTTAGAAGCAAAAGATGATGAGGTTGATGAAATCAAACCCGATATGCTAGATGAATTGGCAGCCTTTCCTGAACCTGTTCGTCATGCGCTGAGTGATTTGTTTGATGTTATGGATCAGGCAATGCGGATTAAAAATCAGTTCAGCCACACGGTGGTAAAAGGGGATTCCTTAAAAGATGTTTTAGAGTTGTCTGGCTTAGATGCCAGTGTAAGCGAGCGCTTAATTAAAGCCTATCCTGAATTTAAAAACTTAAAGCCGGGTCAGCAATTTTATTGGATCTTAGATAACCAAGGCGAACTCGAATACCTTAATTGGTTGGTTTCAGAGAGAGAAGAAAAAATCTACGAAAAAACAGCAGATGGTCAATATCAGCGTGAAATTTTAAAGAAACAAAGTGTTTGGAAAAAAGAGGTGTTAAAAGGCAGAATTGACGGTTTTTTTAATACCGCATTAAGAACATTAGGTTTAGATATCCGCCAAATTAATCAACTTGCGAATGCATTACAATGGCAAATTAATTTAAAACGGCTAAAAAAAGGCGATAAATTTGCGGTATTAGTGACACGTGAATATATTGAAGGGAAGCTGACGGGACAAGGTAATGTGGATGGAATCCATATTATTTCAGCTGGCAAAAGTTATTATGCGATTCAAGCGAGTAATGGGCGTTATTATAATCGCCAAGGCGAAACGCTAGGCAAAGGTTTTGCTCGTTATCCTTTACAACGTCAGGCTCGCGTTTCTTCTCATTTTAATCCCTATCGACGCCACCCTGTGACTGGGCGTATTGCACCACATAAAGGCGTGGATTTTGCTATGCCCGTTGGTACACCGGTCATTGCACCGGCGGATGGTATTGTGGAAAAAGTCGCGTATCAAGCAAATGGCGCAGGACGTTATATTGTGGTACGACATGGGCGTGAATATCAAACCGTTTATATGCACTTAAGCCGTGCTCTAGTCAAAGCAGGGCAAAATGTTAAACGTGGTCAACGTATTGCTCTTTCGGGAAATACAGGGCGTTCGACAGGACCGCATTTACATTATGAATTTCATATTAATGGTCGCGCGGTTAATCCATTGACTGTGAAATTACCGGGAACAAGTAGTGGTATGGGAACTGCTGAGCGTAAACAATTCTTAGTGAAAGCGAAAGAAATTGAGCGGCAGCTCAGACTATAAAAGACGACGCTTATCGAGATAAAAAAGTGCGGTTAAAAATTCAATATTTTTAACCGCACTTTTTTTGTCATTTGACTAGGTGAACATTGCAGAAATTGATTCTTCGTTACTGATACGACGAATAGCTTCAGCCAACATACCTGAAAGGGTTAATACGCGGACTTTGTTTAATGCTTTAATTTCTGGTGAAAGGGGGATCGTGTCTGTTACTACCACCTCATCTAATGCATCACTGGCAAGATTTTTCGCAGCCGAGCCAGAGAATACTGCGTGAGTCGCATAGGCAAAAACACGTTTAGCCCCGCGTTCTTTTAAGGCTTCAGCCGCTTTACATAATGTCCCACCAGTATCAATCATATCATCCACAAGAATACAATCACGACCTGCAACATCCCCGATAATATGCATGACTTGTGCTACATTGGCACGTGGACGACGTTTATCAATAATTGCCATATCGGTATCATTCAGTAATTTTGCGATAGCGCGGGCACGTACGACGCCTCCAATATCTGGTGAAACGACAATCGGATTTTGCATGTCGATTTTCTTTAACATATCATGCACTAATACAGGTGAACCAAAGACGTTATCAACAGGCACATCAAAAAAACCTTGGATTTGTTCCGCGTGTAAATCACAAGTTAACACGCGATCGACACCTACACTAGAAAGGAAGTCTGCCACGACTTTTGCTGTAATCGGTACACGAGCAGAGCGGACACGACGATCTTGGCGTGCATAACCAAAATAAGGAATTACCGCGGTAATACGACCAGCAGATGCTCGACGTAACGCATCAACCATGACAATCAACTCCATTAGGTTATCGTTTGTTGGGGCACAAGTAGATTGAATAATGAACACATCACTACCACGTACGTTTTCGTTGATCTGAACTTGAATTTCTCCATCACTGAAACGACCAACAGTCGCATCACCTAATGAGAGATATAAACGTTCAGAAATTCGTTTTGCTAGTTCTGGTGTTGCATTACCAGTAAAGAGTTTTATATCAGGCATTGTTAATTGAACCTCGAGGTTTAGATTGTAAAGAAATAAAAATGGTTGAGTAAATTCGTTATTATCGAGCTAGCTGATTTTCGCTAGCATATTATGTAAAGGTGATTTATTTAATCCTTGTGCGACAAAACCAAAATAGTTTTTGGGTATTGTTTGAAATGCGAGTTGTGCACTTTCTTCGTCATTAAATTCGGCAAATACACAAGCGCCGGTGCCTGTTAATCTTGATGGCGCATATTGTAACAATCTGTGGAGTATTTCTTCAACCTCTGGATAATGATTTAACACAACTTTTTCACAATCGTTTGTATATTTTTGATTGAGGAGTTGCTCCAGAGATTGCTTAGGGGTATTACGAATTAAATCTGGATCAGAAAAGACGGTCGCGGTTGATATAGACACATTTGGCTTTAAAACCACATACCATTTCTCTTTTGGCTCACAATAAGTAATTTTTTCACCTACTCCTTCAGCAAATGCCGCGTGACCATGGACAAAAATTGGTACGTCTGCACCGAGCATTAATCCTAGTTTAGCAAGTTGTTTTGTGCTGAGTTGCGTATTCCACAGGTAATTTAATGCGACTAATGCTGTTGCCGCATTAGACGAGCCTCCCCCGAGCCCACTTCCCATCGGTAGAATCTTATCAAGTGTCAGATTGGCGCCTAAAGCACAATTGGTTTTTTGTTGCAGTAATTTTGCTGCGCGATAGACTAAATTATCTTCATTTTTTAGTGAGGGGAGTTCTGGCGTTAGGCAGATTTCGTTATCTTCGCGAACCTCAATATCTAACCAATCACCAAAATCAACAAATTGAAAAAGGGTTTGTAGTTCGTGATAACCATCTTGACGTTTCCCATTAATGTAGAGAAATAAGTTAAGTTTAGCCGGACAAGGGAAACGATATGGTTTTTCTTGTTGTGCTAAAAGTGAGTGAGAAAAATGATAATGTTGCATTAATAAGTCCAGTTATCGATACGAATCTTTAAAGTTTGCCCTTCTGTCTTCAACAAAATATCCTTCGGTAAAGGAAGTGGAAGTTGATGATAGCTTAAGTAATCCGCTGTCCATTGTTGATTATCGATAGGATAGCTAAAGTGGGCGAGTAAGTGATTTTCAGCGACTCGATATTCCCGACTCTCATCAGGCTGTCCTTTTAACCAAAGGGCGAATTGGTCAAGCGGTAAATCCATCCCAACAATCTCTTTCAGTAACCGCTTGGCATCCTGTGCTGAGCGGAGAGGTCCTTTATTATCAGACAGGTGCATAACATTATGACGTACTTCAATAGATAGGGTTGTTGGGCTCAGTGTGGAAGACAAGGTTAGACGGTAGTTGGTTGGATTTTGGTATTGCCAGTCAAAACGAGTAGAAAATCGTTCTTTCTGACTGATATAACCTAACTGACCTTGGTTAGTGTAATCGCGAATCTTCTTAAGTTGAGATAAATGTTGTTGCCACGTGGGATCGGTGTGACTGATATATTTCACATCCGTTGGACGTTCTGTATCCAGGGTACAAGCAAATAAAAAGAAACTTGCAATGATAGGCAAAAGAAAATGTTGTTTTTTCATAACCAATAAAAGTACTCAAAATTGTGATTATTTTACGAGCTTAACACGGATTAGTAAAGCGCGGGAGGATTTCCGCGCGTGTCTGTTTAATCGCGATTATACGACGGCGATTGAGTTCATCACGAATGGCTTGCTGCTGGAAACCTTGTTGGATGATGTCTTGCACGTTGACCTGCAGAGCACTTTGATAAAGTTGCCAGAGAAATTCACGTTGTGGATAGTCAACTTGTTCAAATCCGGTCCTACCACGCGTGTCTGCAATACAGACTAACAAAAGTGCTTTAAAACGTTCCGGCTTACGCCAGACATCTAGACGATTGAATAATTTCAATATTGTCTCCGCACGTAATTCAAAGGCTTTGTGTATGTGCGAATGATATTCACAACAAAGTTCTGCAAAATCTTGAATTGCGTGAGGTAATTTAAAGCGCTGACATAAGCGTCTTGTCGGCATGACACCAGCTTTTTCATGTCCATAATGATGTGGCAATATTTCTTTTGGTGTTAAGGCTTTTCCTAAATCATGACAAATTGCAGCAAAACGTACCGCACTTTTGTCACTGTCCGTGTTTTCTGTCAACAAGACTGCTTGTTGTAGGACCAGCATAGTATGCACAAACGTATCTATTTCTGGATGGTATTTCGCGGGATTGGGGACGCCCTGTAATGCAGCTAATTCAGGAAACAGTACTTGTAATGCGCCCACCTCTTGTAGCGTTTGGAAATACACTTCAGGATGCGGTTCTAATAAGGCTTTTTCTGTTTCTAACCAGACACGTTCTGCGGTTAGGTTTGACAGCTCACCACTTTGTGATAACTGTTGCATCAATTCGCAGGTTTCAGATGCAATAGTGAAGCCAAGAGTATGGTAGCGAGCAGCAAAACGTGCCACACGTAATACGCGTAGCGGATCTTCTGCAAAGGCGGGGGAAACGTGGCGTAAAAGACGTTGTTTTAAATCCGTAAGACCACCATAAAAATCATAGATTTTTCCGTCAAGATCTTGAGCGAGCGCATTGATAGTTAAATCACGTCGACTTAAATCTTGTTCCAAAGAAATTGTAGGTGAAAAATCACAAATGAAGCCAGTATAGCCGCTACCCGCTTTACGTTCTGTTCTAGCGAGAGCATATTCTTCTTTTGTTTGGGGATGCAGAAAAACAGGAAAGTCTTTGCCGACTTGTTGATAGCCTTGTGATAGTAAATCATCTGGCGTTGCACCAACTACGACCCAATCACGATCTTTCACAACAAGATTGAGGAGCTGATCTCGCACAGCACCTCCAACTAAATAGATTTTTATCTTGTTGTTCATCGTTGATCGTTATGCCCAACCATTATTGCGACGGCGTTTTGGTAGAATGAATGGGATTAACAAACCTAACAATAAACCCACACCAAGAACAGAGCCACCATAGATAAACCATTGGATCGCAATTTCACGTTTACCCGCATCTAGCATTGCTTCAAGATCACGGTTTTTATTTTTGGTGATTTCTAACTCACGTTTTAGCTGAGAGTTTTGTTCAAGTAATTGACTGCTTTGTTGCTCCGCTTGGTTAGCACGACGCTGCATTTCACTAGTACGTTGTTGCCAGTCACTATCTAAGCGGTTCAGTTTCATGGTCAATTCTTGGATCTGAGTCTTTAACTTAGGATTTTCTTCTTTACTACTTGGAGTAGAAGTTAACTCACTGGTTAAGATCCAAGCATCACGATTTTGCTATCACGGATTAAGGTATAACGGTCTTTTTGATCTAAAACCGTGACCGCTTCGCCTGCTCGGATAGCGCCCGCAATTTTATATTGTTCGCCTGCGCCTTTACGCAAAAATGTGCTTAAGTTTTCTGTGACATATCTGGTTTCTGCGTAGGCAACTTGCATGGATACACTAAGAAAAAGACAAGAGAGTAAGACTTTAGCGATTTTTTGCATAAAACAATATCCTATAGTAAAACAAAATGAAAAGTGTGGCTTAGGCACCACACTTTATAACATATTAGTGGAAAATAAAGCTAAGTACATAATAAATGATAATGGCAAAAAATGCACCTGCAGGTAAGGTGACGATCCAAGAAGCAATAATATTGCGGATCACATTCAGGTTGAGTGCAGCAATACCACGTGCAAAACCGACACCTAATACGGCGCCTACCAATGTTTGCGTGGTTGAAATTGGCAAACCAGTACCTGACGCCACAACAACGGTGATGGCTGTCGCAAATTGCGCCGCAAAACCACGACTCGGCGTGAGATCCGTGATGCCTGTTCCAATGGTTGCCATCACTTTATAACCCAATACGACTAAGCCCATCACAATACCGATTGCACCAAGTGGTAAGATCCACCAAGCCAATTGTGTTTTTGGCAAAATTTGCCCACCATGTTCTACAATCGAAACGACCGCAGAAAGTGGACCAATCGCATTAGCGACATCATTAGAACCATGTGCGAATGCCATAGCACAAGCTGTCAGAAGCATTAGAATACTGAATACTTTCTCAACACCACCAAAGGTACCACGTTGTACTTTTTGGATGAAATTTGGGCTTCTGAAATAAAAATAGCACACCACGATAGAAATAATGCCAATCACTAATGAAATCAGAAAGACTTCAAAGCCATTTAAATGTAAACCAATGTGTTTTAGCCCTTTCGTTAATGTCACAATACATAGAATAAAAGCGGTGATCCCCATGTAGTAAGGACCATATTTTTGTGCATTTTTTAAGGGTTCATCAGTATCGAAAATCAATTTTTGCGTGCTGGCAAAAATACCGTAAGCGACAATGCCCGCAATAACCGGTGTGATAAACCAACTGCCGACAATGTTTTTAATTGTGCTCCATTCTACAGCCTCTTTACCCACGGTGACGCAAGCAAAGCCAACCACCGCACCGACAATCGAATGCGTAGTAGATACAGGCCAACCCATGCGTGAAGCAATTAATAACCATAATCCAGAAGCAAATAGCGCCGCCATCATCCCTAAGACTAAAATATCTGGTGTGTCCACAAATTTCATGGGATCAATGATGCCGCTTTTAATGGTTTCGGTCACTTCACCGCCCGCCAAATAAGCCCCGGCGGATTCAAAAATCATTGCAATAATAATGGCTTGCTTGGCAGTAATAGTACCTGAGCCAACAGAGGTGCCCATTGCATTTGATACATCATTCGCACCAATACCAAAGGCCATGAAAAAACCAAATGCAGCCGTAATAAAAACGAGCAAAGTACCATATTGATTAAGTAGTTCCATTTTTGTTCTTCCTTAAAACCGATGGGTTATGAACGAGCTAACATTAACTCAATTCGTGATCCTACGCGTTGAGCTTGATCCGCTAAGACCCCAACCCATTCCAGCGTTTTATACAAGAACATGACATCAATTGGATTATAACGAGACTCTAAACCAAGTAACATTTTTCTTAACTTGATTTGCATTTGATCCGTATCATCTTCAATCGCATCTAATTCATTGATCATGCGATTGACAAGATCTAATTCGCGCCCTTTAAAACCGGTTTCGAGTAGTTGCTCCATTTCATCAATTACGCGATGGGCTTGGATAATGGCATCTAAGCTGCGTTTGACATATTTTTCAAATTCCGGTTGCATACTTTCAGGAATGGCAAAATGACGACCAATCATACGACCTGAAATATCTTTTGCAAAATTAGCTAATTTGTCTTGTTGTGTGACTAATTCCAATAAATCTGTACGATCAATTGGCATAAATAAACCTCGTGGCAGTTTCAAACGGATTTCACGTTTTAACGTATCAGCTTGACGCTCGCATTCTGAGATTTTCGCGCGGAGTTCTTCCGCTTTATCCCACTCACCGTGGAAGGTATGTTCAAAGAACGGAATAAGTAAATTACAACACTCAGTCACTTTCTCTGAATGTTTTTGTAAGGGTTTTAACGGCGAATGTGCAAATAATCCAAGGATATTATTCAGTGCCATAAGGTGACTCCCAATAGAGATTGATCTAATTTTTCAGGCGAATATTACATGATGTTAGCTAAAAATTCACGATTTTAATCGAAAAAGTTCAGTATTTATTGGATAATGCCCGCGTAAAATCACATTACTGTTTTTTCCGTTTTATATAATTTATTGAAATAAAAGGAATTTTATTATGGGGAATGAAGTCGAGTTAAAATTAGCTGTGACGCCCAAGTTTGCTGATTTATTACATCAAGAATTAACGAATTTTCGTATTCTTGCGCATAACACAATCTTTTTGGCAAATACTTATTACGATACCGCGGATCGTGTCTTAGCAAAACACAAAATGGGGCTACGTGTACGGCAAGAAAATCAACAATACACGCTCACATTAAAAACGGATGGTGAGGTTCACGGCGGTTTGCATATCCGCCCTGAATATAATGTGACTTTGCCTGATGCGCAGCCAAACATATCGTTATTAGTTGAAAAATATGCTTTAACATTGCCGAATTATGCACAATGGGAATTAAAGCCTGTATTTAGTACAGACTTTGAACGTGAGAGTTGGTTAATCGAATGTGGTAACGGAACTCATATTGAAGTGGCGTTTGATCAAGGTAAAATTGTCGCGGGAGAAAAACAGACACCGATTTGTGAAGTTGAATTTGAATTAAAGTCGGGTCTTCCTATTGATTTACTTCGTTTTGTCCAAACGCTTACATTAGAAAACGAGCTCCGTTTAAGTTCAGCGTCAAAAGCAAAAAGAGGTTATCTTTTAGCAAATCTGACTTCCATGACAGTAACGAACTGGTTAGAGAAGTGGCGCGAGTTTCTACAATTTACACAAAACACGACAAGTGCCTTGGCTAAATTGAGAGCATTATTTCGCTTAGAACAAGACTTAATTGAAGAAACCTTTGCAATTGGAGCAGACTATTTTGCTGCAGATTTCTTGCGTACAGTAGAGCGGATTGGCGCGTTCTTTAATCTCTATCACTATTATGTTGAACAGGCAACGTTGTTAGACAGCGCGTTAAATCAACAGGTCGGCGAGGAGAATGCGTGTGAACAAACATATTTACTGGACTTGTTAGACAGTCATCACAGTTTATTACAACAAGTACGTGAATTGATTCGTTTGCATAGTGAAAGTCAGGATAATCGCCTTGTGTTAGACAAATTACTGGGCTTGTTGCAAACAGGTCATTATGTGAAACGTATGATCCATTTAACTTTTTTAACGTTGAGTAATTAATTTATGGCTAAGGCACCTAAAACAGCATATGTGTGTAATGATTGTGGCGCAGAGTTTTCTCGTTGGCAGGGACAATGTGCGGCATGTAAAGCTTGGAATACGATTAGTGAAGTGCGTTTAGTGTCATCTAGCAATAGCGCAAAAGGCGATCGTTTTAGTGGCTATGCTGGTGAAACGTGCGCGAAGATCCAAACCCTTGCTGAGATTTCATTACAGGAAACACCGCGTTTTTCCAGTGGTTTTCACGAGTTGGATCGCGTTTTAGGGGGCGGTGTAGTACCGGGCAGTGCAATTTTAATTGGTGGTCATCCGGGCGCAGGCAAAAGTACCTTATTGTTACAAGTGATGTGTGGTTTAGCTCAAAATATGACCGCGCTTTATGTGACAGGGGAGGAATCTTTGCAACAGGTGGCCATGCGTGCAAAACGATTAGGCTTACCTACAGATAAATTAAACATGCTGTCTGAAACGTCAGTTGAACAAATTTGTCAGCTAGCGGATCAATTAAAACCGCAAATCATCGTGATTGACTCCATTCAAGTAATGCATTTAGCGGATATTCAGTCTTCGCCAGGGAGTGTGGCACAAGTACGTGAATGTGCCTCTTTTTTAACGCGTTATGCGAAAACCCGCCAAGTAGCGATTATTATGGTGGGACATGTGACGAAAGACGGAACCTTAGCGGGTCCTAAAGTCCTTGAGCATTGTATCGACTGTTCAATTTTGCTCGAAGGAGAGGCGGATTCTCGTTATCGTACTCTACGTAGCCATAAAAATCGTTTTGGTGCTGTGAATGAACTCGGTGTGTTTGGCATGACAGAACAAGGGTTGCGTGAAGTGAAAAATCCATCAGCCATTTTTTTGAGCCGGGGTGAAGAGCAAACGCCAGGGAGTTCAGTGATGGTGATTTGGGAAGGAACACGCCCTTTATTAGTTGAAATTCAGGCGTTAGTTGACCATTCTATGTTAGCAAATCCGCGTCGTGTTGCTGTAGGGTTAGAACAAAACCGTTTAGCCTTGTTATTAGCGGTATTACATCGTCATGGTGGCTTACAAATGTCGGATCAAGATGTGTTTGTTAACGTAGTGGGCGGTGTTAAGGTCACGGAAACCAGTGCAGATTTAGCATTGTTATTGGCATTAATTTCCAGTTTCCGTAACCGCCCATTGCCACAAGATTTAGTGGTTTTTGGTGAAGTGGGGTTAGCGGGAGAAATTCGCCCAGTGCCAAGTGGGCAAGAGCGTATTGGTGAGGCAGCGAAACATGGCTTTAAGCGCGCAATTGTACCTTTCGCAAATAGACCGAAAAGTGCGGTGCCGAATATGGATGTTTTCACCGTTAAGAAATTGTCGGATGCCTTGGCAATTTTAGAGAATTTCTAAGTGATGTGGTGGCTGTTATATTTATAAACAGCCACCGCAGCTACCACATCGCCAATCTTCTTGATTGACGGCTTGGTAAAATTGACGTAAGTAAGGTTCTTCTAAAGGAATATTCGCTTGAATAAAAACGTCGCTTAACCAGTCTATATTCGCAAGAATCCAGTCATCTTCATCTAGCCCTTCTAAATATAATCTGTTTTCAGGATCAATAAAATAATAGATCTCCTGTGTTCCCATATCTTTTTCTCGACGTTCAGGCGGCAAGATTAGAGTAGTGTTTAAATACTGGATTTCCCAATGTCCTAAACACAGGGTATTACCTTTCGATGTCCAATTGGCGATAAAGGGATTTTTCAACGTTTTCCTCAGTGACATGCTTTTTTTTCTAGTGTAAGTCTTGAGAAAATGAAAAACGAGAAAAAAAGAGAGTAAGTATGATTTAAGACAAAGAAAAAAAATTAAATTTTGAAAAATGGTGTAAAATTAGTTAATCTCACTAACATATTGCCTTTTTAACCGCAGAGGAGTTATGGAAAAGAAACTAATGAAAGCCCTAGATAGTATTGATATCAAAATTCTCAATGAGTTACAACGCAATGGAAAAATTTCCAATATCGATTTATCAAAAAAAGTCGGGCTTTCTCCCACACCTTGTTTAGAACGAGTAAAGCGCCTTGAAAAACAAGGTGTGATTATGGGATATCGTGCTTTATTGAATCCTGAATTATTAGATTCCCCTTTATTGGTGATTGTGGAAATTACATTAATTCGCGGTAAACCGGATGTGTTTGAAGAATTTAATGCCGCAGTACAACAATTAGATGAAATTCAAGAATGTCATCTTGTCTCCGGTGATTTTGACTACTTATTAAAAACGCGCGTTGCGGATATGGCGGCATATCGTAAATTGCTCGGCACAACCTTACTACGTTTACCCGGTGTAAATGACACACGTACTTATGTCGTGATGGAAGAAGTCAAACAAACCAATTTTCTCCAACTGAAGTAATACAATGATTAAACGAATTTCTGAAAAATTTACCCCTAAGCAGTATCTATTGGCATTTTTCTTTCTTGTGGGCATGCTGTTTGGCGTGTATTTGATCGTTGCTTGGTCAAGTTATTCGCCATTAGATAATTCGTGGGCGTCTTCAAGCTATATTCCTACTACGATTAATAAAGCAGGGAGATTCGGTGCTTGGTTTATTGATTTATTTTTTGTGTTATTTGGGCACGTTGGGCATATTATTCCCTTTCTTATTTTTGGTATTTCTTTTTACTTCTGGCGTCGTAAAGGCAAAGTGCCATTCAGCTTTTTTCGCTTAAGTCTTTGGCTTTTGGGCTTCAGTATTTTTTTATGTGGCGTGTGTGTTTTATTTACCTTACTGTTTTCTAATACGCCTTACTATTTATCTGGTGGTGTGTTGGGAGGAAGTTTAGTGACAGCCTTTTTCCCTATGTTAGATTTTGTGGGGTTAATGCTTTCTGGCACTTTGTTAGCACTACTTGGTTTTGTCCTTTGTTCAGGTACTTCTCTTATTCGTTCGTGTATTTATTTTTATGATTGGTTGACCATGAAAAATCCTACACAAACGCAAGAGGAAGAAACGATTTCCGCCACACCAGTACAACAAGAGCTGGCATTGCAAGAAGAACCGTCAATACAAAGCATAAATGAAAGTGAACGTGTTTTTGTTAGCGAAGCGCCATCAGCCACAATGGATGAAGAAAAGTCATTAATCAATATTGAAAACTTGATTCAAATTCAGGGGCTCGAATCTGCTTCTCAAGCGAAAGAAAGCACGATCCCAGCAGTACCTCTAGACGATGTTAATCAGGTAGAACTCGGCGGTTATGCTGTCGAACCAGAACTCGCCTTGCCAAGTGTCAGTGTGGCTTTTGTTGAAGACACTGCGCTATCTTCCTCTGAGGCAGAACATGAGGATAGCAAGCCGTTCACTACACTAATTCCTCACACCGCAGGAGAGCCACTCGTTGCGACTGAGTTTGCGATGCCTAAAGTTTCGCTATCTCCGTTAGATACAAGTTTATCAGACAATAGCGAGATAGCACGGGAAGACGAAAGTGATCTTGCTCGTCAATTTGCCGCGCAAGAGCAACAGCGCCGTGAGGAAATGGCTTTACGTGCAAAAGCCCTCAATGCGGAAGACGCATTGCAGACAATCTTGGCGGCACCTGAAATTAGGCAAAATAGCACGGCGGATGTCAGTGACAGTACGACACCGCATTATAAACCTTATGGTGAGTCATTAATTCATCCAGCGTTACAACAAAAGGTGACGACGCAGGTAAAACCGACTACCCCCATGCCCAGTTTGGATTTGTTAGAACATCGCCCGAGCCAAGCGCATCGCATTACACAAGAAGAAATTATTGAAACCTCACAACGAATTGAACATCAATTACGTAACTTTGGGGTGAAGGCAACAGTGAAAGATGTGTTAGTGGGACCTGTGGTGACACGTTATGAACTTGAATTACAACCGGGTGTCAAAGCATCGAAAGTGAGCAGTATTGATACGGATTTAGCGCGCGCCTTAATGTTCCGTTCGATTCGTGTGGCGGAGGTGATTCCGGGAAAACCTTATATCGGTATTGAAACTCCTAATGTTAATCGACAAATGGTGACATTACGTGAAGTGCTAGACAGTGATGTGTTCCGTCAGTCTAACTCTTTGCTTTCTATGGCATTAGGTAAGGATATCAGCGGTAAACCAGTAGTGGTGGATTTAGCCAAAATGCCACATTTATTGGTTGCAGGCTCCACCGGTTCAGGGAAATCTGTTGGAGTAAATACCATGATTTTAAGTTTACTTTTCCGGGTGAAACCCGAAGAAGTAAAATTTATTATGATTGATCCTAAAGTAGTAGAACTCTCGATTTATGATGGTATTCCTCACTTGCTGACGGAAGTGGTGACAGACATGAAAAAAGCCGCGAATGCATTGCGTTGGTGTGTTGATGAAATGGAGCGTCGTTACCAATTACTGTCGGCATTAAGAGTTCGTAATATTGAAGGCTACAATGAAAAAATTGAGGAATATGAGGCGATGAATATGCCGATTCCGAATCCAATTTGGCGACCTGGCGATACCATGGATACGTTACCACCGGCGTTGGAAAAACTCAGTTATATTGTTGTCATTGTAGATGAGTTTGCAGATTTAATGATGGTGGCGGGCAAACAAGTCGAGGAGTTGATCGCCCGTTTAGCACAAAAAGCCCGAGCGATAGGTATTCACTTGATTTTGGCAACACAACGTCCATCGGTTGATGTGATTACTGGTTTGATTAAAGCCAATATCCCAAGCCGCATTGCTTTTACCGTCGCCAGTAAAATTGATTCACGCACCATTCTCGATCAAGTGGGGGCTGAAGCCTTATTAGGACGAGGGGATATGTTATATTCTGGTGCGGGCTCTTCTGATTTAGTACGGGTGCATGGTGCTTTTATGAGTGATGATGAAGTGGCACGGGTAGTAGATGACTGGAAAGCACGTGGTAAACCGAATTATATTGAAGGCATTTTAGACAGCGGGGAGGATGAGGCTACGGAGAGTAATGGCGCTAATTCTGATGCCGGTGAGCTAGACGATTTATTTGATGAAGTGGTGGAGTTTGTAACCAGTACAGGAACGACGTCGACTTCATATATTCAACGCAAATTTAGAGTAGGCTTTAACCGGGCGGCCCGAATTATGGATCAACTAGAAGAACAGGGCATTGTTTCTGCGATGCAAAATGGCAAACGTGAAGTGCTTGCTAGACGTTCTTCGGACTTTTAGGAAAGTAGAGATGAATAACATGTTATTAAAAACCACCGCACTTTTGACCCTCTTTTTGAGCAGTGCAGCTTGGGCTGATGCAGCAAGCGAATTACAGCAACGTTTGAGCAAGGTGAATGTGTTGAGTGCTGATTACGCTCAAACAGTCAGTTCGTCAGACGGAAAAAATGTTCAACAAGGCAGTGGGACATTAAAAATCAAGCGTCCAAATTTATTCCGAATGGATAATAAAACACCGCAAGAAAACCAGATTATTTCAGATGGGAAAACCTTGTGGTTTTATGATCCCTTTGTTGAGCAAGTGACAGCAAATTGGGTCAAAGATGCCGTGAATAACACACCTTTTGTTTTGTTGACGAGTGACGATAGCAGCCACTGGGTACAATACAATGTGGAACAAAAGGCAGATACATTTACTCTCAAACCAAAAGCAAAGCAGAGTAATATTAAGCAGTTTGATATTCGTATTGATAGTGAAGGGGTATTGCGTAACTTCAGTACTATTGAAAAAGATGGTCAAACGAATTTGTATATTTTACGTAATATTACCAACCAACCTTTAGCCGACGGTGTATTCAAGTTTAGTGTGCCTAAAGGGGTAGAACTCGATGACCAACGCCAAAAATAGTTAGAACAGTGATGTCGAATTTAAGTTTTGACTTTGCCCAACAGGCTTTTCAACCTTTAGCCGCCAGAATGCGTCCGACGACATTCGCTCAATATTGTGGGCAGTCGCATTTAATCGGTGAGGGAAAACCTTTACGTAAAGCACTTGATGCGGGTCATGTGCATTCCATGATCTTATGGGGACCGCCAGGTACGGGCAAAACGACTTTAGCAGAGATTATTGCACGGCAGATTCATGCTGACGTTGAACGTATTTCCGCCGTCACCAGTGGTATTAAAGAAATTCGTGAGGCGATTGAACGAGCAAAAGAAAATCGCTTAGCTGATCGACGTACGATCCTGTTTGTTGATGAAGTTCATCGTTTCAATAAAAGTCAACAAGATGCCTTTCTGCCTCATATTGAAGATGGCACCATTATCTTTATTGGAGCGACAACTGAAAATCCTTCCTTCGAATTAAATAATGCCTTACTTTCGCGAGCCAAAGTATATATTCTAAAATCGTTGAGCACACAAGAAATCACCGAGGTGTTAAAGCAAGCACTGTTAGATGAAGAACGCGGGCTAGGCAAAGTGCGGTTTGTTTTAGAAGAGAATGTATTAGAATGTTTAGCTGAATATGTGAACGGTGATGCACGCTTAGCTTTAAATAGTCTTGAGCTGATGGCGGATATGGCAGAGGAAACGGAAGCAGGGAAAGCTTTGACACTCAGCTTATTAAAAAACGTGTTAGGTGAACGTCAAGCGCGTTTTGATAAACAAGGTGATCGGTTTTATGATGCAATTTCTGCGCTACATAAATCCGTACGAGGATCTGCACCGGATGCCGCATTATATTGGTATGCTCGGATTTTGGCAGCGGGGGGGGATCCGCTTTATGTGGCACGACGTTTACTCGCGATTGCTTCTGAAGATGTGGGTAATGCGGATCCGCGCGCGATGCAAGTGGCACTTGCTGCTTGGGATTGCTTTACTCGAGTCGGTGCGGCGGAAGGGGAGCGTGCGATTGCACAAGCAATTGTTTATCTGGCGGTTGCACCGAAAAGCAACGCAGTTTATCGTGCATTTAATCAAGCGAAACAACACGTTAAAGAAACGCCAGATTATGAAGTACCAGCACATTTACGCAATGCGCCTACCCATTTAATGAAAACATTGGGCTATGGTGAAGCATACCGTTATGCGCATGATGAAGAACATGCTTATGCTGCGGGCGAAAATTATTTTCCAGAAGCGTTGAAAGACACACAATATTATTTTCCAACTCATCGTGGGATGGAAATTAAAATCAAAGAAAAGCTCGATTGGCTTAGACAACAGGATCAACAAAGCAAGAAAAAACGTTATTGAAAACTGCCGTATGGCGAGTTTAATACTGCTCGAAACATTAACTAAAGCACCTGTTTTCAGGTGCTTTTTGTTAGCTGACTGGTGAGGGTGCTGATATTCGCAGGATAGGCAGGAAAATCTTACTTTTTGATGGAGATTAATCTGAGAATCCCTGATTTTGAACTGGTTTATTAGGTTAATTCGATCTAAAATAGATGAATTATTTTTATGCAAAAGTGCGGTTAATTCCGTTTAAATTTTAAGAAAAGTAGGTAAAAAATGATCGATCCAAATCTATTGCGTAATAATCTTGAGGAAGTGGCTGAAAAATTAAAAGTAAAACGTAATTTTGTGCTAGATGTTGCCTTATTAAGTGAGTTAGAAGAACAACGTAAAAGCTTGCAAGTCAAAACAGAATCACTTCAAGCAGAACGTAATGCGCGTTCAAAAAATATCGGCCAAGCGAAAGCACGTGGTGAAGATATTTCAGCATTATTAAACGAAGTGGAACATATGGGCATTGAATTAAGTACCACAAAAGCACATTTGGATGAAGTGTTAGCTGAAATTAACCAGATCGTTCTCGCCATTCCAAATTTACCTGCTGATGAAGTTCCGCTTGGCAAAGATGAGAGCGAAAATCTTGAAGTGTTCCGTTGGGGAACACCAAAAACCTTTGATTTTGATGTGAAAGATCATGTGTCATTAGGTGAAGGTTTGAAAGGGCTAGATTTTGCGGCAGGAGTAAAATTAAGTGGCTCTCGTTTTGTGGTGATGAAAGGACAGATCGCCAAATTACATCGTGCGCTGTCTCAATTTATGTTAGACCTCCATACTGAGCAACATGGTTATACCGAAACCTATGTCCCTTATTTAGTTAATCACGCTACTTTATATGGTACCGGGCAATTACCAAAATTTGGTGAGGATTTATTTCACACCAATGCGTTAGAAGGCGAACAACCTTATGCATTAATTCCAACAGCAGAAGTACCCGTTACGAACTTAGTTCGTGATGAAATTCTCGATGAAGCGGATTTGCCTTTGAAAATGACAGCGCATACTCCTTGTTTCCGTTCTGAAGCAGGATCCTATGGGCGTGATACCCGCGGTTTAATTCGTATGCATCAATTTGATAAAGTGGAGTTGGTTCAAATTGTTGCACCTGAAACTTCAATGCAAGTGTTAGAAGAATTGACAGGACAAGCAGAAAAAGTCTTACAGTTATTAGAGTTACCTTATCGTAAAGTCTTATTATGTACAGGCGATATGGGATTCAGCTCATGCAAGACGTATGACTTAGAAGTATGGTTACCGGCTCAAAATACCTACCGTGAGATCTCTTCATGTTCAAATATGTGGGATTTCCAAGCTCGTCGTATGCAAGCACGTTGCCGTTCTAAAACAGATAAGAAAACACGTTTAGTGCATACTTTAAACGGCTCTGGCTTAGCGGTTGGACGCACTTTGGTCGCGATTTTAGAAAATTACCAAAATGCAGATGGTACCATTACCGTTCCAAGCGTATTACGTCCATATATGGGCGGGTTAGCACAGATTGGTTAGTCATTTCGCGTTTAAAAAAGCGGTCCCTTGTTAAAGAGGTGACCGCTTTTTTCATTCTATTTTTGTGTGGTTTACAGCGCAATATAATCAAGTGGGATATCAACGAGGTTGGCAACTAAATCTTCAGCCATATGGCGATAGCATAAGTGATTTGCTTTTTCGATCATGACAATACGTTGGATGTTTTGTAAGGTATCACCACTGAGTAAAAGGTGATTTAGTGCGACCTGTAATGCTGGTAAACTTGGGTTAAATGCGGCATTTTCCGCATAACTGCCGCGATAAATTTGTTTATCTTTTGTTTCAATAGCGATGCCGTGATATGACTTCGAATAAGGTGCATGTGCGGCATTGGCACATTCAAGTGCAGTCAACATGACAGGATCTTGCGTTTCATATGCAAGCTGGTTATCTTGTGCATCTAATAAAAAGTGCTGAATATCCAAATCAGCCGGACCAAATGCATCAGGTAAATAGCTATGTAATAAGTTATTTTGACTGTGTGGTAAATGAATTTTTAACTGCGGGGCGGTTTTTAATTCATTCATAAATTGGCGACAATGGCCACATGGCGTATAGTTGACGACCACATCGGTAATTGCACTTTCGTGATTCATCCAAGCATGAGAAATCGCACTTTGTTCAGCATGGACGGTTTGTTGAATATGGGTCGAGGCAAACTCTAAATTCGCACCGAAATAATATGCACCACGTTGTCCAATCGCAATAGCCCCAACATGAAATTGGGAAATTGGAGCGAGAGAGTAAGCAGCTGCAATTGGTAAGAGCTTAAGTGCGAGTTGTTGTGGTGTAAGCTGATGTTTAGTACAAAGATGTTCAACCGTAAAATAAGGTAACATGCCTTTAAAATGTTGTTCTTGCAAAATATGCCATACATCTTGTGCTAATTGTTGGGACTCAATTAGTGAGAGTGTTTTTCGGATTTTCTCTGAAATTGGGATCATTATGTTTCTCCTTCTCATCATGCATGACCTCATCTTAATGCAACAGAAAAAAAAGATCTTCATTCAGAAGATCTTTTTATGATACAAATCAAATCGATAGTAAATTATTTTGCTGCTTTGAGCTTTTGATAATACCCTTCATACAAATAGATAGCATTATCTACGTCCACTTGCCATTGGCTTCTATCAATAACCTCTTGTGTTAAGAACGTTGCATGATCATCGGTTAATTCTTTTGGTAAGCGTTTTAACGCTTCAAGGTTTGAGGTTGGATAGCCGATATTTAAAGTCAGTTTTTCGGATACATCCGCACTCAATAAATAGTTAATGAGCTTATAAGCATTTTCCGTATTTTTCGCATTGGAAGGGATAGCAAGATTATCTATCCATAACATAGTGCCTTCTTTTGGATAAATCATCTCTACCGTTGCCCCTTCATTTTTGGCGATACGAATGGAACCATTCCACAGCAAGCCAATATCGGTTTCACCTGAAATAAAAGTACTGGCAGGGTTATCCGAGTTAAAAGAAAGAATATTTGGACGTAATTTTAATAATTCCTCATAGGCTTCTTTTAATACTGCTGGATCTTGAGTATTAGGATCTTTCCCCATTTTTAATAAAGCAATATTAAACAGTTCACGAGGGTCATCGAGCATTTGTACTTTCCCTTTGAATTCGGCATTCCATAAATCCCCCCAAGATTGGAAATGGCTTGGATCTTGGTTGGTGGTATTATAAGCAATGCCAGTCGCACCAAAGAGTTGTGGTAATGAATATTTATTGCCTTTATCGTAAGGGCGATCAAGCATATTTGGATCAAGCTCTTTAATGACCGGTAATTTACTGTGATCAAGCTCTTTTAGCATGCCTTCACGTGCCATTTTGGACACAAAATAGCTAGTTGGTGCAATCACATCATAGCCACCGTCTTTCCCCAAAGTTTTTAATTTGGCATACATGGTTTCGTTTGACTCAAGGCTTGAAACAATGACCTTAATTCCCGTTTGTTTGGTAAATTCATCTAATAAACCTTCAGGAACATATTCAGTCCAAGTATAAAGGTAAACTTCATTGTTAGCTGCGCTTGCATAGTTGCTTACGCCCAGCATCATCACGCTAGCAGTTAAAATGCCAGTTAATTTTTTCATTCACATTGCTCCCAGAAAATGGGTGAAAATATGCCAGTAAAACGAGGGCGTTTACTGACCTGAAGATGCCGAATGGGTACGGACAAAGACGGATTTTAGGACATAAAATCGCACTTGTAAATGAATTGTTATATAAAATTTTTGCTTAAAAATGCATGTCATGAGAAGTGAATTGCATAAGATAAAAGAGTAAAAAAGTGCGGTCAAAATTTGTATTTTTTTGACCGCACTTGCTGTTTATGGATGATAAAAACGCGATTATTTAGCCGCTTTTAATTGTTGATAATAGTTTTCGTATAATTCAACCGCATCACCTACATCATCTTGCCAGTGGCTATTTTGTAGAATTTCAGCCGTTGGATAAACTGCCGGATCTTGCGTCACTTCGCTTGGCAATAATTCAAGTGCTTTTAAGTTTGATGTTGGGTAACCAATTTCTTCTGCTAACTGTGCAGCAACTTTTGCACTTAATAAATAGTTAATTAATTTGTGTGCACCATCAGGATTTTTTGAGTTAGCTGGAATAGCTAAGGTATCCACCCAAAGTACAGGACCTTCTTTCGGGAAAACCATGTTTAACGGCGCTTGTTCTTTTTTCGCAATACGGACTGAGCCATTCCATAATTGACCCACTTCCACCTCACCTGAAATAAATGAGTTCGCTGGGTTATCTGAGTTAAATGACAATACGTTTGGACGTAATTTTAACAGCTCTTCATAAGCTTGTTTAATGATTGCGGGATCCGTAGTATTTGGATCTTGACCCAATTTTAACAGTGCAATATTAAACACTTCGCGTGCGTCATCTAATAATTGGACTTTCCCTTTAAATTCAGGTTTCCATAAATCACCCCAAGCAGTAAAGTTTTCACCTTTATAGCTATCGGTATTAAATGCAATACCCGGTGCACCTAATAGCTGAGGCAAGGAGTATTTGTTGCCTTTATCATAAGGCTTATCCAACCAATCAGGGTTTAAGTCTTTGATAACAGGTAATTTGCTGTGGTCTAGCTCTTTTAACATACCTTCACGCGCCATTTTAGACACAAAATAGTTTGATGGTGCAATCACATCATAACCACTGGTTTCGCCTTGTGTCTTTAATTTGGCGTACATGGTTTCGTTTGATTCTAAGCTTGAAACGATAACTTTGATGCCCGTTTCTTTTGTGAAGTCATCTAATAAACCATCTGGAACGTATTCTGTCCAAGTATAAAGGTAAACAGTGTCATTGGTTGCATGTGCATTTGCGGCTAAGCCGAATGTCATGATCCCTGCAGTCACAAGACCTGCAAATTTTTTCATCTCTATCATTCTCCTGTTGAGGGTAATCATTTCTTCTTGAAGAAGCATAAAAAAACGCCTTGTTTTAAGGCAAGGCGTATTCTATTTTGTATTAGGTTGTTTGTGAAGTATTATTTTTTAAGACAACATTTATTTGTCTTTTCTCGCAACCACTTGGCTCAAAATGACTAAAGCTAATGAAAGAATAATCATAATGGTTGCCAATGCATTGACTTCTGGGGTGACACCTGTTTTGACCAAAGAGAAAATTTTCAATGGTAAAATCTCATAGCTGACGCCACTCACGAATGAGGAGACCACTACATCATCCAGTGAGATAGTAAAGCTCAATAACCAACCTGAAACGATAGCTGGCAGCGCCAGTGGGAAAATAATTTTACGTAAAATTGTCACCTCGCCCGCCCCCAGATCTTTGGCAGCCTCTAGCATTTTGGCATCAAACCCTTTTAATCTTGAGAAAATGGTGACGACCACGTAAGGCAAACAGAAGGTAATATGGGCGAGTAATAATGACCAAAAACCTAAGTTAATTCCCACAATCATAAACAGTGCCAGTAAAGAGACTGCCATGACAATATCTGGAGACATCATGACGATAAATAGCATCCCACTAACTGCTTGTTTACCACGGAAACGATAGCGGTAAAGCGCAATCGCGGTCAATCCACCAATAATCGTTGCTGCTGTCGCGGCAAAGAAAGCAATGGTAATAGAGTGAATGGCTGCTTGAATTAAGGTATCGTTGCTAAACAAACGCTCATACCATTTCCAACTAAAGCCTTTCCAGGTTAAGCCATAACGATCATCGTTAAACGAGTTTGTGACTAAGATTGCAATTGGAATATACAAATAAGCATAGACCACAAACATAAAAATATTGCGTAGTAAACGGCCCATTATTCCAACTCCATTTTCTTATTCATTAATTTGCTGGCTTTGTAGTAAACAAAGATCAGTAATGCCATCAGGATAGTTAATCCAATGCTGATTGCAGAACCAAACGGCCAGTTACGTGAGATCAAGAATTCACTCTTAATCACGTTACCCACTAAGAGGACTTTGGCACCGCCTAATAAATCAGCGACATAGAACATCCCCATGGCTGGTAAAAGCACTAATAAACAACCTGCGATAATACCCGGCATCGTGAGCGGAATAATCACTTTGATAAAGCGTTGGAATGCAGTAGCACCCAGATCTTTTGCCGCTTCCAGTAAGCGATAATCCAATTTTTCAATAGAGGCATAAAGTGGCAAAATCATAAATGGCAGCAATAAATACACTAAACCAATGATGACCGCGACTTCTGTATTCAAAATACGGATAGGCGTATCAATTAAGCCAATGGACATGAGTGTGCTATTTAAAATCCCTTTGACCCCTAAGAAAATTTTCATACCATAAATACGAATTAGGGAGTTGGTCCAGAAAGGTAACACCACTAAAAACAGTAAAAATGGACGGTATTTCGGGTTAATTTTGGTTAATAAAAAGGCAAAAGGATAGCCGATAATCAGACACACTAAGGTGGCTAAACCCGACATATATAAGGAATTCCATACCACTTGCGCATATAGCGGCTCAAATAAGCGTGTATAGTTTTCCAATGTAAAAGGAAGCGCATAGAAATTACTGCTATCGCGAGTTAAAAAACTCACGATCAGCACAAGTAAGTTTGGCGCAAGAACAAAGAAAATCAACCACCCGAAGATGACACCAATGGTTGATTTCTGAAAGGCGTTATTCTTCATCGCTCAACACTACCTCCCAGCCTTCGTGCCATGTTAATGCCACTTTTTGACCTAAAGAGTGATCGATATTTGGATCGTCTTCGTTAAAGAATTCGCTAACAAGCACGGTCATTCCATTATGGTCTAGCGTGATGTTTGATTCTAACGTCATTCCTTTATAGTTACGATCTGCCACGTGACCAATAATCGCTTTTGAACTTTGGTTTTCATCCAATTCTTCAATTAAGATATCTTCCGGGCGTAATAAAACTTTGAGTTTTTGCTCAGCAACAACATCAAGATTGGTATAAATATCGCAAACGCGTCCTTCCACATTGGCGCGAACACGTTTCTCATCGACACGCGTTAATACCGTTGCATTGAAGATATTGATTTCACCAATAAATTTGGCAACAAACAGATTTTTTGGCTCTTCATAAATTTCACGCGGGGAACCATCTTGTTGGATATGACCTTTACGTAACACAATAATACGATCAGACATCGTAAGAGCTTCTTCTTGATCGTGAGTCACAAAAATAAAGGTAATGCCCAATTTGCGTTGCAATGCCTTTAATTCATTTTGCATTTGTTTACGCAATTTATAATCTAATGCGGAAAGGGATTCATCCAGTAGCAACACTTTCGGTTTGTTAACCACCGCACGCGCAATGGCAATACGTTGTTGTTGACCACCTGATAATTGAGCAGGTTTACTGTACGCATATTCTTCAAGTTGTACCATACGTAATGCTTCTAACACGCGAGGTTTAATTTCCTCATTCGGTACTTTTTGCATGCGTAAGCCAAATGCCACATTTTCAAAAATTGTCATATGTGGGAATAAGGCATAACTTTGGAAAACAGTATTGACGTGACGCTGTTCTGCAGGGACATGAGTAATGTCCTCTCCGTCAAGAATAATATTGCCTGAATCTAATTCTTCTAACCCTGCAAGTAAACGTAAAACTGTCGATTTACCACAACCTGAAGGACCAAGAATGGTTAAAAACTCACCATTGTTGATTGTTAAGTTAAAGTTTTCAATGATAGTTTTATCACCATAAGATTTAGTAATAGAACGAAGCTCAATAATAGGCTTGTTTTGAACTGAACTTTCCACTAGCTTTGGTTTTCTCCCTAATGTACCAATTTTGGTATTGAGTAGAAATAAATGCCAACAGAAAAGCTGTTGGCACTTACGGTTAAAAAATAAATGCTAATGATATAGCTATTGTTCAATAAATAAAAGGGATTTTGTAAAAAATTTAAAAGAGAGTGTGACATGATTTTTTATGAGATGTGGTGTTGTGTAGCGAGTGTTTTAGGCTTGTATAAGAAAGCTAGGGTTTTCACAAAATTAAAGCGAAAAGTTGTGATATGTCAATGAAGCTCAGATGATTTGTCGTTAGACTGAAACCATTCTTTTATCAGCGAGCCAGTTTTATGTTAAACCAACAGCAAACCTATAAGCTATTAGAACGCTTTTTACACTATACCACCTATGATACCCAGTCGAAAAGCGGGGCGAAAATATCCCCGAGCTCAGCGGGACAATTAAAGCTTGCCAAGCATTTACAACAGGAATTATTCGCCCTCGGTTTACAAGATATTGACATCTCTAAACATTCCGTTGTGACAGCTTTTCTTCCTTCCAATGTCAATCCAGATTCGCCAACCATTGGTTTCATTGCGCATTTAGATACAGCAACACAATGTAGCGGTAAAAATGTGCAAGCCGAAGTGATTGAAAATTACCGTGGTGGCGATATTGCGCTAGGGGTGGGCGAGGAGTTTATTAGCCCTGCGCATTATCAATTTTTACATCAACTGATTGGGAAAACGTTAGTGGTTGCTGATGGCAATACTTTACTAGGTGCGGATAATAAAGCTGGTATTGCAGAAATTATGACCGCACTTGCGGTATTAAAAGAAGAAAATTTACCGCATTGTAACATTCGTGTTGCCTTTACGCCGGATGAAGAAATTGGTTTGGGGATGCAATTTTTTCCTGTAGAAAAATTTCCGTGCGATTGGGCTTATACTATTGATGGTGGTGAAGTCGGCGAATTAGAGTATGAAAACTTTAATGCCGCGACGGCGATTGTGACGATTGAAGGTGTAAATATGCACACAGGATCGGCAAAAGACAAAATGATTAATGCGCTTACGCTTGCTTGTGAATTTCAGCAAGGTTTTCCAGCAGAGGAAACACCAGAGCAAACAGAAGGGAAACAGGGGTTTTACCATCTTAGTCACTTTACCGGACATGTGGAAAAAGTGGAATTGCAGTATTTAATTCGGGATTTCGACAGGGGCGGATTTGAGCAACGTAAAATTTTTATTCAGCAGCTTGTTGACCGGTTTAATCAACAAAAACGTTTAAAAAAGCCAATCACACTTGAAATTAAAGACAGTTATAAGAACATGAATGAAGTCGTGAAAACCGTGCCACAATCCGTTGAATTGGCGGATAGCGCGATGCGAGAATGTGGCATTGAGCCGATTCATAAAGCAATTCGTGGGGGCACCGATGGCGCTTGGTTAGCGGAACAGGGATTAGCTTGCCCAAATGTGTTTACGGGGGGATATAATTTTCACAGTAAACATGAGTTAATTACTTTGGAGGGGATGCAAAGTGCCGTCAATGTGATAACGACGATTGTCAGACTGGCGACAAGCTAAATAGATCAGAAAAAATTACAGATAAACATACCGCACTTGAGGATAAAAGTGCGGTATTTTTTTCGTTTATTTTGGTAAGGCACCCGAATTCCATTGTTGCGCATCTTGAGGACGTTTTACTTGCAGTAAAAAATGTTGATTTGCTTTTGCGACAGGTTGAATCACTGTGCTCGCGGGTGTAGAAAAAGCAATTCCACCTTTTAATAATTGTTGTACTGATCCTGTATTGACTTCTGCACCGCGTAAACTGAAATTAAAATCATAGCCAGCGGCAATCCAAAATTCTGAATTTTGACGGACAAGATGCTGGTATTTTCGCGCAATAATAATATGCACAAAGACACGATCACCGAGTTCATTTAACGTGATATGGTTGATTTTTCCTACCTCAACGCCACGATAGAGGATCGGTGAGCCTACGGTAATATTCAACGCATCATGGGTTTCTAACACCAATGGCAAGCCTTGGGTATATTTATTATTGCTACGAGGAGCAGATTGTACCAATGTAAACTGTGTTTTTCCTTTGCCTTGACCGATTTCAACATCAATATAGGGTTGGAGTAAACTCTCTAAGTTTTCAATGCTCGCCGCAGAAATTTGAGGAGATATCAACGTAAAACGGCTGCCTTCTTTGGCGATCAATGACATGTATTGTGGGTTAATCAACGCTTTTGCGATCACTTTATTACTTTTCGTATCCAAGTTTACTGTGGCGATTTCACCGATATTGAGACCAAGATAGCGTAACGGCATACCTTGACTTAAATTCGTCGCATCTTCGGTAATAAACGTTAGTTGTTGTCCAGCAGATTTCGCCCGTAACTCATTTGGATAAAGTGTTTTCGAGCCAGTATGCCCGATATTATCAAAGCTGATTGCGCCTTTTAAAGCGCGTGAAATTGGGGTCGCCTGAATACTTACCCCCTGTGTACTGATATCGACTTTCGCAGCACTTTCTACCCAGAAGACACTTTTATGGGTCAATAATGTTTGATATTTTGGATAAATAAAAACATCGACCTCAAATGTATTGGCTTTTGGTCGGACATCTAAAATCTTACCGACTTCATATTGGCGATATAATACGACGGAGCCCGCATTGATATTGGGTAATCTCTCTGAGCTTAAGGTCAGTGTCGGTGTTAAATTGGCATCGGTAATGCCGACCTGCGCATGAGAGATATCTTTATACAATGGATAGTGGGTAAGAGGCTGTCCTTCTTTTTGTTTGCCTGCGAGTACACGCACTCCTCCTTGTAGCCATTTTTCTGGTGAAGCCGCTTCAAAACGTAAACCATTCGCATCGATGTTGATATCCAATTGGGATGCTGCAATAAACTGACTATCTTGATGAATCAGATGACGATATTTTTCTGCAATAGCCACTTTGAAATTCACACCATCAACATTGAGATCTTGTTGAATAATTTCACCTATAGTGACATCGTTATAATAGACAGCTTGTCCTTCACTGACCCCGTAGGTTTCCGGTGCGCTTAAAGTGAGAACCAAAGTATTAGGTTGTTGCAATAAAAGCTCATTTTCTTTAATTACTGTGAAGGCGGTTTGAGGTTCGCCTGCTGCCGCAAGTATTTCAAAATATTCACCACGAAGAAGTTGTGGAAGATTCGTTAGATCCGCTAAGCCCGGTTTTTTATTGCGTAAGACAATATGCGTTTTGCTCGTGAATAATTCCGATAACATGGGGTCAATTAAGAGCTTACCTTGTAATAAAGCAGGTTGATCTTCAACAGAGGTTAATTCAGATAGCACACCAATTTGTTTGTTTTGATGATAAACCCCAGTTTGTCCTGTTTGTAAGCCCGTGGTATGAGGAATATTGACGTCAATGACGATACCGCGTTTAGCCGCATTAAAATTAGCATAAAGTGTGAATTTGTCATGGCTTTCGGCTTGTTCGCTATTTGCCGGCGAGTCAAAGGCGACCGCACCTTGTACAATCGCATTGAGGCTATCTACGTTAATGTTAATGCCGGATAGACCAATTTGTGCATCGATCCCGCTAATATTCCAGAAGTGGCTGTCTTTCTTGACAAAATGTGCATAGGCCTTATCAACCACAATGTTAATTGAGACTTTTTTACCGTCTTCAACAAAGCGATAATCATACACTTTCCCAACCGGTAACTTTTTAAAATAGACTGATGCGCCAATGGAAATTGACCCAAGATCATCGGCAAGTAAGTGCACTAATAAATCGCCATCATCCACTTGGGCGATTGGTCCTTCTGTTTCGGCGATAAATTCATCTTCATTTTCCCCATCACCGGGTTGCAAAGTAATATAGTTACCAGAAACGAGCGCATCTATGCCTGAAATACCAGCTAAAGACGCACTGGGTTTGACCAACCAAAATTTTGTGTTCTTACGTAATACAGTCTTGGCTTCAGGATAAATGTTAGCTACTACTTCAACCTGCTTTAAGTCTTTCGTAAAGTTGACTTTCTTAACAACCCCGATTTGTAAACCTTGGTAACGAACTTGCGTTTTTCCTGCGACCAGTCCTTCACCATTGGCAAAAGTGATGCGAATGGTATGTCCTTGTTCTTGGATGATTTGGAAAAATAAGATTGCACCAATACAAAGGGCAACAAAAGGCAGTAACCAAAAAGGTGAAATACGTCTGACTTGTTTTAAATGAGCAGGTATTGTGCTATGTGTTTGTGCCTGCGTGTTATCGTGCTGTTTGTTTGTCATAAATTTTCCAAAGTAATCGGCTATCAAATTGTGAAGTAGAAATCATTGTTAAAAAAACGGCAATACCAAAGTAAAAGGCCGCGGGACCAACAGAAAAATCGATAATTTGTCCACGTGTTACTAATGACATCATCAATGCTAAAACAAAGAGGTCAAGCATGGACCAACGCCCGACAAAATGGACAAAGTGGAGTAGTCGCATTTGCCATTTGATTGAGTGTCTTAATTGAAAATGCACACAAATTAATAAATATAACATAATCATAATTTTACTGATGGGGACAAAAATACTGGCAACAAAAACAATAAAGGCGACAAAGTAACTTCCCATATCAATAAAACTTAATACACCAGACATTAATGTATCCGCACTGGGTGCGCCATTGACATACACCACGGAAATGGGTAACAAATTGGCTGGGAAAATCATAATAATCCCTGCAATTAAGGTGGCCCATGTGCGTTGTAGCTTAATATGCGCTGATAAGTGTAAAGTAGAATGACAACGAGGGCAAATTGCACGCTGTTGACGATCATGCATAGCGTGCATAAAACTGTACTGGCATTCAAAACAGTAGTGCGGTTTATTATCTTGTGGAATCGCATTGAGTGAATGTTGCTGTGGGTAGAATTCATTCCACAATTCCTTAGGATTTAATTTGATAAAAAGCAATGTTGTTAAAAGCGCAGTAAAAACAAAAGCAATCAGATAAATATCAATTTCTAACGTGGCGTATTCTTTCACTTTAAACATTGTCACCGCTAAGGCAACTAAGTAAACATCAAACATCACCCAAGGTTTGATATGCGCGAGAGAAATTAAAAGATTACGCGGTTTTACTCTCAGTAATTGTGAGAGGCGTAGAAGTAAAACAAGCAATGCAAAAGAAATAGGCATAAAAACAGCACAAATAAACACTAAAAAGGCAGTATAGGGATAACCTTGGGTAGCCATTTTCCAAACGCCACCCCAAACCGACGCATCAATTTTGGTACCTAATAAATCAATGCTAAGAAGTGGAAATTTTAACGCAAAGGGCATTAAAATGAGGATAGACAGTGCAATCATGGCACAACGATGGAGGCTCCAACGATCCGTTGTTTTGATCACATGATGACAGCGGGGACATTCTGCCAGTTGTTCGCTTTGTAAGGTTGGAAAAGACACAACTGCATCACAATCTGAGCAACAGGCTAATTCATGTAGAGGGCGTTGAGCGGTATTTTTTGTCATTCAGTTACATGCCACGTGTAATAAACAGAGCCACATTCTATCCTGTCTAAAAAGTTTTGGAAATATCCCCGTCAGAGAATGTCACGCCTATCTTTCTTTTATGGATACTGCTTTTATGAACGTAAATTAATGTATTTGTGTGAGGATATAATTGTCATTTTTTCCGAAAGTGAGCTAAACTATGCTGAGTTTTTCTATTTAAAAATTGACACTCAGGAAAAAAGAATGACCGAAGTCCAAAAATTAACGAATAATAAAGAAGTGATTGCCTATTTAGTGGAAAAGTTTCCACTTTGTTTTTCATTAGAAGGGGAAGCAAAACCGTTAAAAATTGGTTTATTCCAAGACTTAGCTGAGGCATTGCAAGATGATGAACGTGTAAGTAAAACACAATTACGTCAAGCATTACGTGCGTACACGTCAAATTGGCGTTATTTGCATGGCTGTAAAGCTGGGGCTGAGCGTGTTGATTTGCAAGGAAATGCGTGTGGTATTTTAGAACAAGAGCATGCCGAACATGCTGCACAACAGTTAGCGGAAGCAAAAGCTAAAGTTGCTGCAATGCGTGCAGCAGAGAAAGCAGCTAAACCTGAAAAAAAACGTCCTGCTCGTCGTGTTGCGGCAAAAGGACAACATGCGAAAGAGACAACCGCCAATAAAGCCAAAGTGACACGTAAACCGAAAGTGATTTTAAACGCGATTGAGTTAGCGAGTTTACAAAAAGGTGACAGTGTGAAAGTGAAAGTGGGTGAGAGTGCTAAAAAGGCGATTGTGCTTGAAGTGATAAAAGACTCTGCCCGTGTACAATTAGAAAATGGCTTAGTCATCACTGTCACAGCTGAACATCTGTTTGCATAAGATGAAATAAGTACAAAATGCCATCAAATAAGGTGGCATTTATTGATCAAAGTGATTAATCATAAATTGTATTTTCTTTTTAGGAAGGTGAAATGAAATTGAGTAAAACAAAAAGTTATTTAGCAACGTTTTTGTTAAGTACTTTCTTAATGAGCTTTAATCTTGTCGAGGCAGTACAGCCAAAAATCAAATTAAGCGATATTGTTACGCCACAACCTACGGAAGAAAATCAATTAGCGACAAAACGTGCGACAACCCGTTTAACGCAAAGTCATTATCGTAAGTTCCAGTTAAATGACGCGTTTTCTGAGAAAATTTTTGAGCGTTATCTTAAGTCATTAGATTTTAGCCGAAATACTTTTCTACAATCTGATATTGATGAAATGCGCGCAAAATATGCCGATAAGTTTGATGATGCATTAAATGAAGGGGATTTAAGTATTGCCTTTGCAATGTACGATTTAATGATGAAAAGACGCTATGATCGTTATAAATACGCGCTTTCTTTATTAGATAAAGAGCCTGATTTATCGGGTCAGGATCAAATTGAAATCGATCGTGAGAAATCCCCGTGGCCAAAAGACAACGCAGAATTAGATAAGTTGTGGGAACAACGAGTTAAAAACGACATTATCAATCAGAAATTAAAAGATAAAAAATGGTCTGATATTAAGAAACGTTTAATTAAACGTTATGATTTGGCGATTCGTCGTTTAACCCAGACTAAAGCAGATGACATTCTTCAGGTGTATTTAAATGCCTTTGCACGAGAAGTGGATCCGCACACAAGCTATTTGGCACCGAGAACAGCGAAAAGTTTTAACGAAAGTATGAACCTGTCGTTAGAAGGGATTGGCGCGACATTACAACAAACGGAAGATGATGGGACAACGATTAAATCATTAGTGCCAGGGGCACCTGCAGAACGGAGCAAAAAATTGAAAGCAGGTGACCGCATTATTGGTGTAGGGCAAGCTAGCGGTGAAATTGAAGATGTTGTAGGTTGGCGTTTAGAAGATATTGTTGACAAAATTAAAGGTAAGAAAGGCACAAAAGTGCGTTTAGAAATTGAGCCTGCGAAAGGGGGCAAATCTAAGATTATTACCTTAGTGCGCGATAAAGTTCGTATTGAAGATCAAGCCGCAAAACTCACAATCAGCAAAGTAGAGGGGCAAATTGTCGCCTCAATTAAGATTCCAAGTTTTTACATTGGATTGACACAAGATGTGAGAAAATTATTGACTGAAATGAAAACGAAAAAAGCAAAAGCCTTAATTATTGACTTACGCGATAATGGCGGTGGCGCATTAACCGAAGCGGTTGGGTTAAGCGGTTTATTTATTAGCGATGGACCGATTGTCCAAGTGCGCGATGCTTTTCAACGTATTCGCGTTCATGAAGATCCAGACAGTGAACAAGTTTATTCTGGACCTTTATTAGTGATGATTAACCGTTTTAGTGCTTCGGCTTCAGAGATTTTTGCTGCCGCAATGCAGGATTATAATCGTGGAATTATTATTGGGCAGAATACTTTTGGTAAGGGAACAGTACAGCAAAGTCGTTCGTTAAACTTTGCGTTCGATGCCAATCAAGAACCTTTAGGTCTGATTCAATATACTATTCAGAAGTTTTATCGTATTGATGGTGGAAGTACTCAATTAAAAGGCGTGGCAACCGACATTGATTTCCCCGCTGCGATTGATGCGAAAGAATATGGTGAGGAAAGAGAAGATAATGCGTTGCCTTGGGATAAAATTCCTGCCGCAAATTACTTTGAAGTCGCACAAGCGCGTGATGCAGTAGCGTTCTTAACGCCAAAACATGTTGAACGCATAGCTAAAGATCCCGAATTTGTCGCATTAAATGAAGAGCTTAAAATTCGTGATGAAAGAAACGCATTAAAATATTTGTCGTTGAATTATCAAAAGCGCAAAGTTGAAAATGATAAAGATGATGCAAGACGTTTAAAAGACTTAAATGCACGCTTTAAACGTGAGGGTAAAAAACCATTAAAAGATCTGGATGATTTAGCAAAAGATTATGAGGCGCCAGATTTTTATTTAAAAGAAGCAGAGAGAATGGCAGCTGATCTTGTTCAGTTTGAAACCGAAAAAATGGGTATGAATCAGAAAAGCACAAACTAGTTTTATTTTGACCGCACTTTCATCATGAGAGTAGCGGTCATTTTCTCATTTATGTTAAGGAACTATGTGATGTTAAAGATAAAATCATTTAAATTTGCACAATTAGCCTTGCTGTTTTCTTGTGCTTGTTCAACGAGCGTATTTGCTAATCAAGAGTCGTTGCCTAATCCAATTATTGATACGGTACAAGAGGCCGATCTTTTAACACGTCAACAGCTTGAGTTAGAAACTAAAGCCATTGAAGCACAATTAGCAGCAGAAAAGAAACTGGAAGAGGAACGTCTTGCAGCAGAAAAACAAGCGCTCGCAGAACAAACATTAACGGATAAGTTAGGGCAAATTGAATTACAATTTAAGTCAACTGTTGCGAAAATTTATGCAGATAATGATTTCCAATTACTTTGGCAAGATAAGGCAACGGAACAACAATTCTTACGTGAGTATGCTGCGTTAGTTCTCAGTGGGATTTCTAAACAAGCTTCCACGATTCTTGAACATATTGACTCGACGTCAGAAGGTAGCTTTGAACGTGATGCATTACTCACCGATACCTTTTTAGATTACATGTATTATGCCAACAATGTGAGTAAATCCGCACAAAAATGGTTATATAGCGCGAATAACTATAAACCAGCATTACCTCGTGATGAACAGATTCATGCATGGTTATCTGCTGTTGCAATGGGGAAAAGTGCGGACTTTTTAACGTCACTTTCAACACAAAATCCATTATATCGTCAGACGATAGCGCAGCTACCTTCTTTATTTAATGCAGAAGGGATGGATAATGATAAGCTGGCACAATTATATAAAATTGCAATTAATGCCCAACGTTTACGTGTTATTCCTACTTTCGACAATGGCTTATTTGTCAATATTCCAAGCTACCAATTGCATTATTATCGTGATGGTAAACTGATTTTGACCTCTAAAGTAATTGTCGGCAAAAAAGCGCGTAAAACCCCTGTGCTTTACAGTAAATTAAGTGATGTTGTCGTGAATCCACCTTGGAACACCCCGACACGTTTGATTAATGAAGATATCATTCCACGTGTACGTAAAGATCCAAGTTATATCTATCGTAATGGTTATACGATTATTGACAGTAAAGGAAAAACTATCGATCCTTATACGATTGATTGGGAAAATATGACGGCGAAAAAATTTCCTTACCGTTTACGTCAGGCACCGGGAGACAGTGCATTAGGTAACTTTAAGTTTAATATGCCAAGTTCGGATGCCATCTATTTGCACGATACACCAAGCAGAGGCTTGTTTGCAAAGAAAGATTTAGCATTAAGCTCAGGCTGTGTCCGAGTAGAAAAAGCAGATGAATTAGCTAGTGTGCTTCTAAAAGAGGCGGGCTGGACTGAAGAACGTAAAGTGAATACTGTAAAAAGTCGTAAAACGATCTCAGTTAATGTGGCTTCGAATAATCCGGTCTTTCTATATTATGTGACCGCATGGGTCAACAATGGTAAAACACATACTTTACCTGATATTTATGGTTATGATGTCACCCCAAATTTAAGCTACATTAATTGGGCTATCGTTAAAAAGTATTTAAATTAATCAGACTCTCGTCACAAATTGAACACATTCCCCCTTTCTTTTTAGGGGGAAATAGGTAAAATAAGTGCGTTTTGTTCTTTTTGAGAACGAATGTTAATTACGTTGGTCAAACTAAGCATGAAATAACATAGAGAAATTGACATAATGAATAGTATTAACCATACTCGCCGTAAATGGTTATCTTTAGGTGGGATCGTATTAGGCGCATCTTTGTTACCGAGTCCTTTGTTGGCAGCGGTTTCGACACCTAAACCACGTATTTTACGTTTCAGAAACATTAATACAGGGGATAAATTTAGTGCAGAGTTTTTGCCAAGCAAAGGCTTTTCCTCTGTCGCACTTAAGAAATTGGATTATTTAATGCGTGATAAACGTAATAATCATATGCATAGAATGGATCCAAAACTGTTTTTAAAATTTTATCGTTTACAAGCCAGCTTAGGTTTACGTAATACTGAAATCCAAATTATTTGTGGTTATCGCTCACCAGTGAGTAATGCGGCGATGCATCGTAGAAGCCGTGGTGTAGCCAGTAACAGTTATCATACACGTGGACAAGCGATTGATTTCCGTATTGATGGCGTACCATTAGCAAAACTTCGTCAAGCAGCAGAAAAACTGAATAATGGTGGGGTAGGATATTATCCGCGCAGTAATTTTATTCATGTGGATACTGGTCCTGTTCGTACATGGCGTGGCAGTTGATAAAATAAAACTTTTCCGTATTGAACCGCACTTTTGTGCGGTTTTCTTCTTATTTAGTCATAGAGAGATAGCATGAATATTGAAATTATTCCGGTTACTGCTTTTCAGCAAAATTGTTCTTTAATTTGGGATGAGAAGCGTAATGCGGCAATTATTGATCCCGGTGGTGACGCGGAAAAATTGATTAAGCGAATTGAAGAGTTGGACTTGAATTTACAAACTATTTTATTGACACATGGACATCTTGACCATGTGGGGGCGGCACCAAAATTGAAGGCGCATTTTAACGTAGAGATAATTGGTCCTAATTCACAAGATGAATACTGGTTTAATGCATTACCAGCACAATCGCAAAAATTTGGTCTGTTTGAAATTCCAGCCTTTACGCCAGATCGTTGGTTAAATAACGAAGGCGAGATTATCCAAGTTGGGGATATGCAATTTGAAGTACTGCACCTACCAGGACACACCCCGGGGCATATTGGGTTTATCGAACACGAAAAGCGAATTGCCTTTACTGGTGATGTGCTCTTTAAGCAAAGTATTGGGCGCACGGATTTTCAAGGGGGCGATCACGCGACCTTGTTGAGTGTTATTAAAGAGAAATTATATCCTTTAGGCGATGACATGATTATTGTTGCTGGGCATGGACCCTATACCACTATCGGTCAAGAAAAGCAGCACAATCCCTTTGTGCGCTAAATGCGAGAAAGAAAAAGCCCCTGTTATCAGGGGCTTTTAGCTTAACATTGAGTAAACTTAATGAATCCCCATCCAATTTGGTAACGCCATTGAAATCGCTGGGATATAAGTAATAGCGATGAGGAAGGCGAGTAAGAGCATTAACCATGGCGTTGCTGCACGAATCACCGCGGTTAATGGCATTTTAGACACCGCAGAAGCAACAAAGAGGTTGAGCCCGATTGGCGGTGTAATCATCCCGATTTCCATATTCACCACCATGATAACCCCTAAATGAATCGGATCGATTCCGAGTTGTACTGCAATAGGGAATAAAATCGGTGCAAGAATTAAAATAATCGCCGATGGCTCCATAAAGGCACCAGCAATCAGCAACACGATATTGACGACAATCAGGAACATCCAAGGTGAGAGTTCCATTTTCGTCACGGTTTCAGTAATTAATTGCGGAATCTGTTCGGTGGTTAATACATGGGCAAACAGCATTGCGTTAGCAATAATGAACATTAGCATAACGCTCAATTTGCCCGATTCTAATAACACGCGTGGACATTCACTTAATTTAATGTCTTTGTAGATAAATACCGCGACAACAAAGGAATAAACTGCCGCCACTGCAGCCGCTTCAGTCGGTGTGAAGATACCACTATAAATACCGCCTAGGATAATCACCATTAAGAGTAAACCCCAAATCGCTTTACGTGCAGCTCGGAACCACTCTTTTACACTGGCACGCGGCTGGGCAGGCAGATTTTTAATGCGTGCGACAATATAGATTGCCACCATCAATGCAACCCCTAGTAATAAGCCCGGTACAACACCTGCCATGAAAAGTTTACCTACCGAGGTTTCTGTCGCGGCAGCATAGACGACCATAACGACTGAAGGCGGAATTAAAATCCCTAAGGTGCCCGCATTGCAAATAATCCCAGTACCAAAGCCAATCGGATAGCCTGAGCGAACCATACCAGCAATCGCAATTGAACCGACTGCTGCCACTGTTGCTGGGCTCGAACCAGATAACGCGGCAAATAACATGCAGGACATGACGGAGGCAATCGCTAAACCACCGCGAATGTGTCCAACGGTTGCATTGGCAAAGTCAATTAAACGCTTCGCCACCCCACCGGTGGTCATAAATGCACCAGCAAGTAAGAAGAAGGGGATAGCGAGTAACGTGTAATGTTCTGAGGTTTCAAATAATTTGATTGCTAATGAACTCAAGGAATCTTGGCTAAACAGCATGATGACAATGGCACCAGATAGCCCGAGAGAAATGGCAATGGGCACACCTAGGAACATTAATAAGAAAAGTAAAATAAAAAGTGCAATGACGGTCATTTTTCTTCTCCTTGTGCGAGCTTCATCGCATCACCGCTCTCATCAGCAAGCCCTAATCCCACTTGTTTACCGCGTAAAATACGAACTAAAATTTCAATAAAACGAATACCAATTAAGGTAAACCCAATCGGCATAATCATGCCAATTTGCCAAAGTTTGATATCAAAATGATGTAAATCATCTGCCCCAATGTTGGCGATATACATGGCATTAATCCATTCATAACTGGCAGAAGCAATTAAGATCCCATAAATAATGCAAACAGTGCATGCGATGATGCCAAGAGTACGCTGTGTTGAACGCGCAAAGAGTTTCACAACAGCATCGACACCAATATGTCCTGCTGTGCGCACACCATAAGAGGCGCCAAAGAAAATGAGCCAGCCGAAACAGGCTTTGGTAATAGCGATACTCCAAGTCATTTCTTGCGCCACATTCATAATAAATTCGCCAATCGGTTCAGCAATACCCGCGATACTCGGATAACGATCCGCTAAATCGAAAAACACATTGTATAAGTTATTGAAAACCACATAGAAGAACGTGACGAGAGTCATGATTGCTAACAAAATTGAAATCAGGCATTCTTCAAAACGTTCCCAAAACCATTTGAGTGAAGACATTTACTCCTCCAAGCATATAAAAAGGTGCAATGACGTATTCGCCACAGCACCTTAAATTAAACTTATCTCATTACTTTTTATTTGAGGCTTCTGCAGCTTGGATTAAATCCGCACCAATTTCGCCTTCAAATTGTTTCCAAACAGGACGAACCGCATCACGCCATTTTTCACGTTGTTCTGGGGTCAACGTAATAATCGTAGAGGCTTTAGAGTCAATGATTTTTTGTTTGTCCGCTAAGTTAAGATCATGTGATTTTTTATTCACTTCAACAGACACTTCATCAAGAATTTTACTTAATTCTGCACGAATATCTTCAGGGATACTGTTCCAGAAATTAGTATTAACGATAACCATGTAAGAAAGTAATCCGTGGTTTGACTCTGTAATGAATTTTTGTACTTCATGAATTTTTTGTGAGTAAATGTTGGAATATGGATTTTCTGCACCATTTACTACACCAGTTTGTAAACCTTGATACATTTCACCGAACGCCATTTTACGTGGAACGGCTTTCAACGCTTTAAATTGGGCATCTAACACTTCGGAGTTTTGTACACGGAATTTCAAGCCACGCGCATCTTTAGGCTCACGTAATTCTTTATTAGCAGACAGTTGTTTTAAGTCATTATTCCAATAACCAAGACCTGTAATGCCTTTCTCTTCCATGGACTTCAATAAGGATTTACCGGCTTCGCTTTGTTCAAAACGTTGGACGGCTTCAATATCGTCAAATAAGAACGGAAGATCAAAGATTTGGATTTTTTTCGTGTATTTATCAAATTTTGCTAAAGACGGTGCAAGCATTTGTACGTTATTAAGTAATAACGCTTCCATTTCTTTACCGTCACCATAGAGAGAGGAGTTTGGATATACCTCGACTTTCACTTTACCCGCCAAGCGCTCTTCCACGAGTTTTTGGAACATCAATGCGCCTTGACCTTTTGGTGTTTCATTGGCAACAACATGTGAGAATTTAATCACGATAGGTTCATTTGCCCAGGCAGAGAAAGAGAAGGCAGCACTGATTATCATCGCGCTAACCGCTTTTTTAAGAGTCGATTTTAACATAGTTGTATCCTCTATATTGTGTTTGAGTCGGTTTGTGGTGGCAACAACATAGCGGAAAACGCGGTCAGAAGTAAATCGCTTTGTTATGAATTTGTGAACAAGATCTCTATTTTTTAGCATGAATTTAACATTTTGCTGGACTTAAGAGAGAAAGGAAGTGATAGCGGGGAAGGAAAGGCATTGTATTAAGAGTGCACCTGCCGGTGACGTCGTGCTCGGCAGGTGCAATAAAGTGCGGTCAGTTTTTCGCGTATTTTTAACTCTTGTCCATAGCTTCAAAAGAACGTTCTTTTTCACCCATGTAGAGCTGGCGAGGGCGGACAATTTTCATATTGCCCGGTTTGAACATTTCTTTCCAATGTGCAATCCAACCTACCGTTCTGGCTAAGGCGAACATCACCGTAAACATGGATGTTGGAATACCAATAGCCTTGAGAATAATACCAGAATAGAAATCCACATTTGGATACAACTTATGGTCAATGAAATACGGGTCACTGAGTGCAATACGCTCTAATTCCATAGCAACATCAAAGAGCGGATTTTGAATATTGAGCTCTTTTAAAACTTCATGACAGGTTTGACGCATGACTTTGGCACGCGGGTCATAGTTTTTATACACACGGTGACCAAAGCCCATTAATCGGAATGGATCATTTTTGTCTTTTGCACGAGCAATAAATTCAGGAATACGATCGACTGTGCCAATTTCTTCTAACATATTGATACAGGCTTCATTAGCGCCACCATGAGCAGGTCCCCAAAGTGAGGCAATACCTGCTGCAATACAGGCAAATGGATTGGCGCCAGAAGAGGCTGCGGTGCGCACGGTTGAGGTGGACGCATTTTGTTCATGGTCAGCATGCAAAATGAAAATACGATCCATGGCACGCTCTAATACCGGGTTAACGATGTAAGGTTCACAAGGCGTCGCAAACATCATGTAAAGGAAATTACCGGAATAAGAGAGATGATTTTGCGGGAACATGAAAGGCTGACCAATCGAGTATTTATAGCACATCGCCGCCAAAGTTGGCATTTTAGCAAGTAAACGAATTGCGGTGATTTCACGGTGAGTAATATCATTAATATCTAAGGAGTCATGGTAGAAGGCGGCTAAAGCACCACTTACCCCACACATGATTGCCATTGGGTGTGAGTCACGACGGAAACCGTGGAAAAAGCGAGAGATTTGTTCGTGAACGAGGGTATGACGACGGACTAATTGCGTAAAGTTTTTGTATTCTTCAGGAGACGGTCTTTCACCAAAAAGTAATAAATGCGCAACTTCAAGGTAATCTGCATTTTTAGCTAGCTCAGCAATAGGATAGCCACGATGTAATAAAACACCATTATCGCCATCGATATAAGTAATTTCAGAGCGGCAACAGGCTGTTGACATAAAGCCTGGATCGAAGGTGAATAGTTTATTCTTAACCAGAGATTGTACATCTATTGCATCATAACCAAGAGAGCCTTTATGTACAGGTAGGTCATATTCACGTCCATCGCTAAGGGTCAGTTTTGCAGTTAATTCAGACATAAGTCATCCTTCCTTTTTAGTAAGTTGTGTTTTATTGCATTTTAATTAACTATAAAGCTTAAAAGAGTCAGTGTCTTCATTATTGTGAAAAAAAAATTGTAAATAAAATGTTATTTTCTAAAAGTGCGACAGAGATCAAAAAATAGTAAAAATGTTAATGCTCTGTTACACAATTGTGTTGCTTATTCACGCGTTTTGCTTTTTAATCGTAGCAAATAGCTTACATAAAGAAAGGATAATTGGGCTTGTTTTGCGTTATAATAGTCCAACGATTCTCACTCCTTATTATTACTAAATCATTGTGTCAGGTGGTCCTAATGCAAAAAAATACACCCATTAGCGAGTGGTTAACTTCAAGTGCTCTCGGTGGTACCAATCAGTCTTACATCGAAGAACTCTATGAAGATTACCTTCGTGATCCCGACTCTGTCGATGCCAGTTGGCAAACTATTTTTAACGCCCTTCCGAAATCTCATACTGCCGTTGAGCAACCCCATTCCCAAGTCCGTGATTATTTCAAACGTTTAGCCCGCGATAATTCTCCAAATGGTGTCAGTGTTATTGATCCCAATGTAAGTGCAAGATTAGTGAAATTACTGGCTTACGTCAACGCCCATCGCAATCGTGGTCATTTGCATGCAGACCTTGATCCTTTAAATCTTTGGCAACGGATGGACGCGCCAACCCTCGATTATAAATACCATGGTTTTACGGAAAGTGATCTGGATGAAACCTTTGATTTAGGGGGCGAAGTTGCACACCGTAATCAAATTTCGTTACGAGAATTACAAGACTTATTACAAAAAACCTATTGTGGCACGATTGGGTTAGAGTTCATGCATGTTAACGATGTAGAAGCCAGAACCTGGTTGCAAAATAAGCTTGAGTCACGTGTAACGCAAGGCTTTAACAAAGAAGAACAACTTAAATTTTTAGAAGAGTTAACGGCAGCAGACGGGCTAGAGCGCTATTTAGGGGCGAAATTCCCGGGTGCAAAACGTTTTTCCTTAGAAGGAAGTGATTCGTTTATTCTCTTGATGAAAGAAATTGTTCGTCATGGTAAGCGTAATGGCATTGATGAAATTGCGATGGGGATGGCACACCGTGGGCGTTTGAATATGTTGGTCAACGTACTTGGTAAAAAACCATCAGAATTATTTGATGAATTTGCGGGGAAACACAATGGTAATGGAACCGGTGATGTGAAATATCACCAAGGTTTTTCCTCTGATTTTATGACCGATGATGGCATTGTACATTTAGTCCTAGCTTTTAACCCTTCTCACTTAGAAATTGTCAGCCCAGTGGTAATTGGCTCGGTGCGAGCAAGACAAAAACGCATTAATGACCATGAAAAAGCCAAAGTGTTACCTGTGACTGTACACGGCGATTCTGCGGTCATTGGGCAAGGTGTGGTGCAAGAAACGTTAAACATGTCAGGCACCCGTGGTTATAGCGTGGGTGGGACAATTCGCATTGTGATCAACAACCAAATTGGTTTTACTACTTCAAATCCGCATGATACTCGTTCTACCGAATACTGTACTGACATTGCTAAAATGATTGAAGCGCCAGTGATCCATGTTAATGGCGATGATCCTGAAGCGGTAGCCTATGCTGCACGTATGGCGGTGGAATACCGTACTTTATTTAAACGGGATATTTTCATTGATTTAGTCTCTTATCGTCGTCATGGACATAATGAGGCGGATGAACCTTCAGCGACTCAACCATTAATGTATGACCGTATTAAAAAACATCCGACGCCACGCAAAGTGTATGCGGATCGTTTGATTGCACAAGGCGTGATTAATGAAGAAGCCGCGACAGAGCTTGTGAATAATTACCGTGATGCCTTAGATCGTGGTGATTGTGTGGTCGCGGAATGGCGTGAAATGGATTTAACCACTAAAGATTGGACGAAATATTTAAGCCGTGAATGGTGTGAATATGAAAGCAAATTTGATGCAGCACGTTTCAAAGGGTTAGCTCAAAAAGTATGTGAATATCCTGCACAGCATGAATTACATTCACGCGTCAATAAAATTTATGCCGACCGCACATTAATGGCAAATGGTGAAAAATTATTTGATTGGGGCATGGCAGAAACCATGGCGTATGCCACGTTGTTAGATGAAGGCTATCATGTGCGTTTATCTGGTGAAGATGCTGGACGTGGTACTTTTTTCCATCGTCATTCCGTTTTACACAACCAAAAAGATGCAACCCTTTACATCCCATTAGCGAATTTACATGGTTCACAAGGGCGCTTTGAAGTGTGGGATTCAGTCTTAACAGAAAATGCCGTGTTAGCCTTTGAATATGGTTACGCGACAACCGATCCAAAAACCTTAACCATTTGGGAGGCACAATTTGGCGATTTCGCTAACTGTGCACAAGTGGTGGTGGATCAGTTTATTAGTTCTGGTGAACAGAAATGGGGCAGGATGTGTGGTTTAGTGATGTTGTTACCACATGGCTATGAAGGACAAGGACCAGAGCATTCATCCGCCCGTTTAGAGCGTTATTTACAACTTTGCGCACAGCAAAATATGCAAGTCTGTGTGCCGTCAACGCCAGCACAGATTTATCACTTATTACGCCGTCAAATGATCCGTAAAGTACGTCGTCCGTTGGTTGTGATTTCACCAAAATCCTTACTGCGTCATCCATTAGCAGTATCGACGATGGAAGAATTAATTGATGGTAAATTCCAAAATGTTATTCCTGAAGTCGATGCATTGGATCCAAAACACGTCAGACGGGTCGTGATGTGTTCCGGTAAAGTGTATTATGATTTATTAGAGCAGCGTCGTAAAAATAATCAAAGTGATGTTGCAATTATTCGTATTGAACAGCTTTATCCTTATCCTCATGAGGAAATGAAACAGATTTTAGCGGATTATAGCCATGTCACGGATTATGTGTGGTGCCAAGAGGAACCTTTGAATCAAGGGGCATGGTATTGTAGCCAACATAATTTTGTGTCGTCTATTCCTGAACATGGCAAGCTACGTTATGTCGGTCGTCCAGCTTCGGCTTCACCGGCGGTGGGGTATATGTCGTTACATAATGAACAGCAAACCGCATTAGTGAATGAGGCGTTAGCCTAATGGAAAGTGTGGTCAGGTTTGATGAAAACAGACCGCACTTTTCGCAAAAATAAAACTGATAAAAGGAAAGAAAAATGAGCAATTTTGAGATTATAACTCCCGATTTACCAGAATCTGTCGCCGATGCAACGGTTGTAACTTGGCATAAGAAAGTGGGTGATGTCGTAAAACGTGATGAGATTTTAGTCGAAATTGAAACCGATAAAGTGGTACTTGAAGTCCCAGCACAATCTGATGGTGTACTTGAAGCGATTATTGAAGCAGAAGGCGCCACCGTTATCAGTAAACAATTATTAGGTAAATTGTCAGCCACAGCCGTAGCGGGTGGTGTCACTAAAGAAACGGTTGTCACTCAGGAGCCAACGCCGGCGGATCGCCATCATGCGAATTTAAGTACTGAATCAGTGGGTAGCGACTCGGTGAGCCCGGGGGTACGTCGTTTAATTGCTGAGCATGACTTAAATGCAGAAAACATTAAAGGAAGCGGTGTGGGCGGGCGTATTACACGCGAAGATGTGGAGAAAGTTATCGCGCAAAAAGCCAATAAAGCGCCGAATAAGCCGGCTGAGCCTGCGTTTGTTGTCGGTAATCGTGAGGAAAAACGTGTACCAATGACACGTTTACGCAAACGTATTGCGGAGCGTTTGTTAGAAGCGAAAAACAGCACGGCAATGTTAACCACATTTAACGAAGTGGACATGGCGCCGATTATGAAATTACGTAAAACTTATGGTGAGAAGTTTGAAAAACAACACGGCACGCGTCTCGGTTTTATGTCGTTCTACATTAAAGCTGTGGTGGAAGCACTAAAACGTTATCCAGAAGTCAATGCGTCGATTGATGGTGACGATATCATTTATCATAACTATTTCGATATCAGCATCGCGGTTTCGACACCACGTGGTTTAGTTACCCCAGTATTACGCAACTGCGATAAATTAAGCATGGCGGATATTGAAAAAGAAATTAAAGCGCTTGCTGATAAGGGGCGTGACGGAAAATTAACAGTTGAAGATTTAACCGGGGGTAACTTTACTATTACTAATGGTGGTGTGTTCGGTTCCCTCATGTCTACCCCGATTATCAATCCTCCACAAAGTGCCATTTTAGGCATGCATGCCATTAAAGATCGCCCCGTGGCGGTGAATGGCGAAGTGGTGATTCGTCCGATGATGTATCTTGCGCTCTCCTATGATCACCGTTTAATTGATGGTCGTGAATCAGTTGGTTTCTTAGTAACGATTAAAGAATTGTTGGAAGATCCAACCCGTTTATTGTTAGAAATCTAAGCATTCATGGAATAAGTGCGGTCAATTTGGTAAAAAATTTCAAATCAGACCGCACTTTTTATCCCCATCAAGAGAATCTGTTTAAAGGTAAATATGAGCAATCCCGTTTCTTGGTTTGAAATCCATGTAGAAAATCTACAACGCGCAAAAACATTTTATCAAGCCGTGTTTCAGCTCCCTCTAACAGACGGTGATTGCCCTTCGGGAGAGAAAATGTCTGTTTGCTTTTTTTCAACAGATTATGCGCAATATGGCATTGGTGGCATGTTATATGAAGATAAAGACTTTCCGGTTGTAAGAGGAAATAATTTTACCCTTTTCTTTGCTTGTGAAGACTGTACCGTTGAAGCGGAGCGTGCCGTGAAATTTGGCGGTAAGTTATTACAAGGAAAAACAAGTATTGGCGATGAAGGATTTTATGCGGTTATTGAGGATTCTGAAGGCAATCGAATTGGATTACATTCAATGCAGTAATTCAATGAATTTGACACTTTGAATCAACACTTCTGCCATTTCTTACGATAAACAAACTCGCTTTGAATATGGGCTGAGAATATGAAAATAAGGAACATAACGCTATGAACCTACACGAGTATCAAGCGAAGCAAATTTTTGCAGAATATCAATTGCCAGTAGGCAAGGGTTATGCGTGTAAAAGCGCAGATGAAGCCGCAGATGCAATAAAAAAACTCAATGGTGATGTTTGGGTCGCAAAATGCCAAGTTCACGCAGGTGGGCGGGGTAAAGCCGGTGGTGTGAAATTGGTGCGTAACGAAGCCGAAGTGCGTGCTTTTGCTGACCAATGGTTAGGACAACGCTTAGTGACTTTCCAAACGGATGCTAATGGGCAACCTGTTAATACTCTTTATGTGGAAGAAGGATCGAGCATTGCACATGAGTTGTATTTAGGCGCAGTGCTTGATCGTGCATCACAACGTGTTGTGTTTATGGTATCCACTGAAGGTGGGGTAAATATCGAAGAAGTGGCGGAAAAAACACCGCACTTATTACATAAAATGGCGATAGATCCTCTAACGGGGGGGATGCCATACCAAGGGCGTGAACTTGCGTTTAAACTGGGTTTAAAAGGTGATCAAATTAAACAATTTGCTCATATTTTCGTACAAATGGCAAAAATGTTTGTGGAAAAAGACTTGGCGCTGTTAGAAGTGAATCCGTTAGTGGTGACCAAAGAAGGTAATTTACTGTGTTTAGATGCCAAAATCGTGGTCGATAGTAACGCCTTATACCGTCAGCCAGCATTAAAAGCGATGCAAGACCCAAGCCAAGAAGATCCACGTGAAGCGCTTGCAGAATCACACCAATTAAACTATGTGGCACTTGAGGGTAACATTGGTTGTATGGTGAATGGTGCAGGCTTAGCCATGGGGACCATGGATATTATTAAATTACACGGGGGTCAACCGGCAAACTTCCTTGATGTGGGCGGTGGGGCGACCAAAGAGCGTGTGGCGGAAGCATTCAAAATTATCTTATCGGATAGTGCAGTAAAAGCGGTATTAGTGAATATCTTTGGTGGTATCGTGCGTTGCGATTTAATTGCAGAAGGGATCATTGCTGCCGTGAATGAAGTAGGCGTCAATGTGCCTGTGGTGGTCCGTTTAGAAGGGAATAATGCGCCTTTAGGTCGTGAGATTTTAGCAAACAGTGGTGTGAATATTATTGCGGCAAATACTTTAACGGATGCTGCGATTCAAGCTGTGAAAGCCGCGGAGGGAAAATAAGATGTCTATTTTAATTAATAAAGATACCAAAGTGATTTGCCAAGGCTTTACTGGCGGACAAGGCACCTTCCACTCTGAACAAGCATTGGCTTACGGTACGCAATTGGTCGGTGGTGTTTCGCCGGGTAAAGGGGGGACAACCCATTTAGGCTTACCGGTGTTTAATACTGTGCGTGATGCGGTTGACGCCACGGGTGCTACGGCTAGCGTGATTTATGTCCCGGCACCAGGTTGTAAAGATGCGATTTTGGAAGCCATTGATGCGGGCATTCAGTTAGTGATTTGTATCACTGAAGGGATCCCAACCCTAGATATGTTACAAGTAAAACAACGCTTGAATCAAACTGGCGTGCGTATGATTGGTCCTAACTGTCCTGGCGTGATTACGCCAGAAGAATGTAAGATCGGGATCATGCCGGGCAATATTCACAAAAAAGGTAAAATCGGTATTGTTTCACGCTCAGGTACCTTAACCTATGAAGCGGTCAAACAAACCACCGATGAAGGTTTTGGACAGTCCACTTGTGTGGGAATTGGTGGCGATCCAATCCCTGGGTCAAACTTTATTGATATTTTGAAACTGTTCCAAGATGATCCACAAACCGAAGCGATCGTGATGATCGGCGAAATCGGTGGTTCCGCAGAAGAAGAAGCGGCTGCTTTTATTAAAGACTATGTGACTAAGCCCGTCGTGAGCTATATTGCTGGGGTCACCGCACCAAAAGGTAAGCGTATGGGACACGCAGGCGCGATTATCAGTGGGGGCAAAGGCACCGCAGATGAAAAATTCGCCGCCCTTGAAGCTGCTGGTGTGAAAACGGTACGCAGTTTAGCGGAAATCGGCACAGCGTTAAAATCGTTGTTGAAATAGACCGCACTTCGGTCCAGATAACAAAAAAGGCTGTATTAAACAGCCTTTTTTGATAAAAACAAATTACGCTAAAATGGTATCTAATTCTTGACTCACTTCTTCCACTTTTTTCGTCCCGTCTAAGCGGAAGTACTTGGTGTTACCCGCTTTCGCTTCTGCTTGGTAGTAGTCCACTAATGGCTTCGTGGTGGAGTGATACACTTTTAAGCGATCTAATACAGTTTCAGGTTTATCATCGGCACGGATGATTAAGTTTTCGCCAGTCACGTCATCTTTCCCTTCTACTTTTGGTGGGTTGTAAACGACGTGATAAGTACGACCTGAGGCTTGGTGTACACGGCGACCACTCATACGTTCTACGATCACTTCATCAGGCACATCAAACTCTAAAACGTAGTCAATTTGGATACCGACTGTTTTTAACGCATCCGCTTGTGGAATAGTGCGTGGGAAGCCGTCTAATAAGAAACCTTTGGCACAATCGGCTTGTGCAACACGTTCTTTCACTAATGAAATGATTAAATCATCTGGCACTAATTGACCCGCATCCATTAAGGTTTTTGCTTGTTTACCTAAGTCTGTCCCTGCTTTGATTGCACCACGCAACATATCACCCGTTGAAATTTGTGGAATGCCAAATTTATTCATAATAAATTGCGCTTGTGTCCCTTTCCCCGCACCCGGTGCACCTAATAGGATAATTTTCATAATGACCTCATTGAGTAAAATAATCAGATTTTTTACCGCACCTTGTGTTTTTCATGACAAGGTGCGGTGTGATTTTTCATTGTTTTCGGAATAAAACAAAACGGTTTATGGTTGCTGAATTTGATCCAAATGTCAACCGTTCGGCAAGTTATGCGCGTTGTTCTGCGCTATGCCAAGGGGCGACCTTAAACAACATTAACATACCAGGGATTGCCGCAAAGAAGCAGATCCAAAAGAACGTATAATAGCCATAATCTGCTACTAAGACACCTGAAAAGGCACTAAATATTTTGCTTGGAATAGCGGATAAACTAGTAAAAATCGCTAATTGTGTTGCAGTATAAAGTGGATTGGTTTCTCTCGCCATAAACGCGACAAATGCCGCTGTGCCTAAGCCTACCCCGATATATTCCCCAATAATCACCGTGGTGAGAACAAAGAATTCAAAAGAACCAATCGTATTGAATTTGCCATAACTCGCCATCCATACAAAGCCTAAAATGGTGATCAATTGCACAAAACCAAATAGCCATAAGGAACGGTTAATACCAATACGTAGCATTAAAATTCCACCTAACATGCCTGAAATAATCGATGCCCAAAGTGAATTTAATTTCACTACAGTACCAATATCGGTTTTGCTAAATCCCATATCTAAAATGAATTTGGTTTGCAAGGATGTGGCGAGGGAATCACCAAATTTATATAAGAAGATAAAGAAGATCAGCCCCAAGGCAGAAGCCATGCCTTTGCGTGAGAAGAATTCTTTAAAAGGCAACGCAAAAGTATGATAGAACGGCAAAGAGCGGTCAATTTGTGGTACATCAGGTTCTTTACTCAAGAACAATGACAAAATTAACCCTGGAATCATAAAGAGCGCAGTGAAAATAAATACTACATCCCAAGGTAAGCTATCCGCTAAAATCAATGATAACCCACCAGGGATTAAGCCTGAAATACGGTAAGCATTCACGTGGATTGAGTTACCTAAACCGAGTTCTTCATCTGTTAAAATTTCACGACGGTAAGCATCGATGACAATATCCTGCACGGCAGAGAAGATCGCAATGGATGTGGAAATGACCGCAACAATAGTGATATTGGCGACGGGATCATATTGACCAAGCAAGGCGAGTAAAACCAATAAGGCAACTTGTGTCATAAACATCCAACTACGACGGCGCCCTAAAAAGTTAGGGTAGTAACGGTCAAGTAACGGAGAAATAATAAACTTCCAAGTATAAGGGAAGCCAATTAAGGTAAAAAAGCCAATGGTTTTGACATCCACATTACTTGACGACAGCCAAGCAGGTACCATTTGGAACAGAACATACAGCGGTAAACCAGAACTGAAACCGGTAAAAATACACAGCAACATGTTCCGACTGAAAATTTGGGATAATAAACTCGGTTTTTGGGTTTCCATGATTAATCTCAATAGCCTTTAGGATTCTTTTTTTGCCAGTGCCAAGTGTCTTTCATCATTTGTTCAAGACCACGCGCTGCTGTCCAGTTTAGTTCTGTTTTGGCAAGGCTAGGATCTGAATAATAGGTAGCAATATCACCTGGACGGCGATCAACAAGTTTATAAGGGATTTTGATGTCGTTTACTTTCTCAAACGCCTTGACCATATCTAACACAGAATAACCGCTACCAGTCCCTAAATTATAAATATGCAAGCCAGCATCACCTTCGTGACGGTCAAGGGCTTTAAGGTGACCAATAGCAAGATCGACCACATGAATATAATCACGTACCCCAGTACCATCGTGAGTCTCATAATCACTACCAAATACCGAAAGTTGTGGTAACTTACCGATTGCCACTTGGCTAATATAAGGCAATAAATTATTTGGAATGCCATTTGGATCTTCCCCAATTAAGCCACTTTCATGTGCACCAACAGGGTTAAAATAACGCAAGATCGTAATGCTAAATTCTGGTGTCGCTTTGGCGATATCTTTTAAAATTTGCTCCACCATAAATTTTGAGGTGCCATAAGGATTTGTTGTTCCGCCTACTTTACAACTTTCAGTGATCGGAATAATTTCAGGATCACCGTACACCGTCGCAGAAGAGCTAAACACAAAATTCCAAACACCTGCTTTTTTCATTTCTTGTATTAAGACCAATGAGCCTGTGACGTTATTCATATAGTATTCAGCGGGTTTTTGCACACTTTCGCCAACCGCTTTTAAGCCAGCAAAATGCATCACAGATTGAATTTGATTTTCAGCGAAGATTTTTTGTAAAAGTGCGGTATCTAAAATATCACCTTGATAGAATTTGACTTGTTTGCCGGTGATTTGAGCAACACGCTCGAGGGATTTCGGAGAGGAATTACAAAGATTATCTAAAACAACAACATCTTTATTTGCATTAAGTAGTTCAACGACGGTGTGCGAGCCAATATAGCCTGCACCACCAGTTACGAGAATCACCATATTATGTCCTTAGTTGCGTTATTTGATACAAAGAGTCAGTAGTATAGATCTTTTGCTAATTAAGGGAAAGCACTATCCCCACATAGAAGGCAGGGCTTATCAAAACTTGTTGAAAATCTACCGCACTTTTACTCAAGCTGTCATGTTTGAATTTAGATTTCTTATTAAAATGTTGGCAAACGATTACGCAAACGTTTACTATTGAAAAAAATAGCGTAGAATATGCGCTTATTTTTTTATTTACTACGTTAACTTTAAGGAAACAATATGTCGTTAGAAAAACATTTTGAGATGACGAAACGTGGCTCAAATGTGCGTCAAGAAATCATTGCCGGTTTAACCACCTTCTTAGCTATGGTGTATTCGGTGATTGTGGTACCAAATATGTTGGGCGCAGCAGGTTTTCCTGCTGAATCTGTGTTTATTGCGACCTGTTTAGTGGCAGGTTTAGGTTCGTTATTGATTGGTTTATGGGCAAATGTGCCTATGGCGATTGGTTGTGCGATCTCTTTAACCGCATTTACTGCATTTAGCTTAGTATTAGGTCAACAAGTCAGCATTCCTGTCGCATTAGGTGCCGTTTTCTTAATGGGGGTGGTGTTTACCATTATTTCTGCAACGGGGATTCGTGCTTGGATTTTACGTAACTTGCCAAGTAGTATTGCACATGGTGCTGGGATTGGTATCGGTTTATTTCTTTTATTAATTGCGGCCAATGGTGTGGGGCTTGTAGTGAGTAATCAAGCGGGCTTACCGGTAAAAATGGGTGAATTTACATCGTTTCCCGTATTAATGTCATTAATTGGCTTAGCGTTGATCATTGGCTTAGAAAAAATGAGAGTGAAAGGCGCGATTTTATGGGTGATTATTGCGATCACATTAGTCGGCTTGGTTTTTGATCCGAATGTTAAATTTGGCGGTAGCATTTTTAAAATGCCAACTTTTGGTGAAAACTCATTATTCCTTGAATTAGATTTAATGGGCGCATTACAACCGGCTATTTTACCTGTGGTGTTTGCCCTTGTGATGACCGCGGTATTTGATGCGACAGGTACGATTCGTGCGGTGGCAGGTCAAGCCAATTTATTAGACAAAGAGGGGCAAATTATCAATGGCGGGAAAGCCTTAACTTCAGACTCTGTCAGCAGTATTTTTTCTGGTATTTTCGGTACTGCGCCGGCTGCGGTATATATTGAATCGGCAGCAGGAACAGCCGCAGGCGGTAAAACGGGCTTAACCGCTGTCGTGGTAGGCGTGTTATTCCTATTAATGTTGTTTTTCCAACCTTTAGCTTTCTTAGTCCCGGGTTATGCCACTGCGCCTGCCTTGATGTATGTTGGTTTATTGATGTTAAGTAACGTCAGTAAATTAGACTTTGATGATTTTATTGGCGCAATGAGCGGCTTAGTTTGTGCGGTGTTCATCGTGTTAACGGCAAACATTGTCACTGGTATTATGTTAGGCTTTGCCGCGTTAGTGATCGGGCGAGTTGTGTCTGGTGAAGTGAAAAAGCTCAATGTGGGTACCGTTTTGATTGCGATAGCATTAGTGGCATTCTATGCTTTTGGTTGGGCAATCTAAACTTCACGCGTTCTGAAAAAAAACATAGTCGCATTAATGCGACTATGTGAAAACATGAGAAAGACAACGTTATGCTCTGCTTGGTGCAAAAACGTTGTCTTTTGTTTTTTCTCAGTCTGCGGTAGGGTAAGTGCCTTTCACCAAAATTGCTTCGGTCACGTCTTTTAAGTTACGATGACCAGTAAACGCCATAGATACATCCATTTCTTTATAGAAAATTTCCAGTAAACGATGTACCCCAGCTTCCCCATACGCCCCGAGACCATGTAAAAAGGCTTTACCAGTCATGAAACCACGCGCGCCCATTGCCCAAGCTTTCAGCATATCTTGACCACTCGTAATGCCACTGTCTAGCCAGACTTCAATCTCGTTCCCTACGGCACTCACTATATTTGGCAAAGCTTGAATCGAGGATAACGCACCATCTAGCTGACGACCACCATGGTTGGATACCACAATGGCATCAGCACCAGATTTCACCGCCATTTCGGCATCTTCTGGTTCCATTATCCCTTTAATGATGAGTTTACCTCCCCATAATGCTTTAATTTCTGCCACATCATCCCAGCTTAAACGCGGATCAAATTGCTCTGAGGTCCATGAAGTGAGTGAGGATAAATCGCCAACATTTTTGGCATGACCGACAATATTACGGAAAGTACGGCGTTGTGTACCGAGCATTTTTAAGCTCCATTCCAATTTGGTGGCAAGATTTATCCAGTTTCTTAAAGTGGGTTTAGGTGGGGCGGATAAGCCATTTTTGATATCACGATGGCGCTGTCCGAGCACTTGCAGATCGGCTGTCAGAATTAGTGCAGAGCATTTGGCCGCTTGTGCACGTTTAATCAAATTGCGCATGAACTCACGATCACGCATGACATAGAGTTGAAACCAAAATGGTGCGCTCGTATGCTCTGCCACATCTTCAATAGAACAGATGGACATGGTCGATAGAGAAAAGGGAATGCCAAATTTTTCTGCCGCACGTGCCGCATGGATTTCACCGTCGGGGTGAACCATGCCGGTAAAGCCGGTTGGCGCAATGGCTAATGGCATTTTGACTTGTTGACCAATCATTGTGCTTTCCAGTGAGCGACCTTCCATATCCACTAAAACACGTTGACGTAGCTTAATTGCTTGAAAATCATTACGGTTGGCATGCAATGTGCTTTCGCTCCAAGATCCTGAAACTACATAGTCATAAAACATTTTTGGCACTTTACGTTGCGCAACACGGCGTAAGTCTTCAAGGCAGGTCATTTTTGATAAATCTTTCATATAATCCTCATCTAAGTATCCATTCTTATTTAATGATATTAATTATCATTAAGATTTGATTATAGAGAAAAATGTTATTTCAACAACTTATTTTTTACAAAAAGACACAGAAAATTAACAAAATAGAGTCAACATGGACTAACAGTGTTGATAACGAAAGCGAGGTTATACTGCGCTACTTATGACAATGTCAGAAGAGATAACAGAAAAAAGAAAAGTAAAGCGGAAAGCTGGCATTAGATAGCATTGAAATAACCGACCGCACTTTTGAACCTGTCCGCATAGAAAATAAGTGGAATACGTTGGCGTAACCATACTGGGACAGCATGTTGCTGCCAGAGTTTTTTGATGTCTTTATTCGCACTAGTTGGGCTTAAACGCACTTTACCAGAATAGCGAAAACGTACTTCGATAGGGTCTTCTGTTAAAGGCAATATGCTTGTGAAGGTGTGTTGTGGATGAGACCAAATTACCTGCAATTGCCCAGCTTGTTGTTGGAGTGAAAGCATGCCTAAATGATCGGGTAAGGTAAGTGTTTCGCCAATGTGAATTGGTAAGCGCAGTGATGATAAATCAGCAAAATGGGGTGTCAGGTAGAGTGTATCCTGATAGCGACGGACACAATATTCGCCCAGTTGAAATTGGGGTTGGCTATCCAATTTAGCAAGAATGACATCTTGAATCAATTGCGTTAACTGCACTTTAGACGGCATAGAAAGCCCACATTGCGCCAACCATAAACGGAGTAATGCATTTTGTTTTAACAGAGAGCGTGTAGCAAAATCGCGGAGCTGAAAAGTGCGCTCGGTTTTATCAAAATGTTGTGCAAATTCGGCGTGTAGCAGTTCACTGAGTAATTGTTGTTGCTCAAAGCAATGTTGTGCGCTGCGCTGCACAGCATTGTCAAAATGTGGCCAGCGTTGCCGTAAGCGTGGAAGGACTTCATGGCGTAAGAAATTGCGCTCATAACGGCTGTCTGTATTGCTCTCATCTTCTACCCAAGGGCAACCTGCTTGCTTGACATAATCTAACAACATTTGGCGTGTAAAGGTTAATAATGGACGACAGATAGGTAAACAATAGAGTGTACTTTCCCTTTGCATCGCACCGAGACCAGCCAAGCCACTACCTCGTTTTAAGGCAAGGAAAAAAGTTTCGGTTTGATCTTGCTGATGATGTGCTGTGGCGAACATTTCATTAGGCAGAAGATGTTGGCGGATTGCTTGATAGCGTGCTTCTCTTGCTCCCGCTTCAATCCCTTTGTGCTGTTCAATTTTGACCTGTTCTACAATGAGTGGAATGGCTACTTGTTGGCAAATTTGCTGGCAATGCGTGACCCATGCATCCGCGTTAGCACTTAGTCCGTGATGAATATGAATCGCCCGTAGCATTAAGTGCGGTTGTTTTTCACGAAGTTTTGCAAACAAGAGTAATAGAGCAGTGGAATCCAAACCACCACTAAAACCAATTAAAAACTGATGTTGTGTGGGCGGAAGTTGCGCAATTTCGGCTTGGAATTGTGTTAGCAACATAGTATTTCATCACAAAGTAAAAGGACGTTAATTCTAACGCCCTTTTTGCAAGAAATTAAGCAATTTTCACGGCTTTATATTGACTGCTAGGTTGCATAATGTATTCACGTGCAGCAATAATTTGTAATTCATAGTTATCTTTTTGTTGTGTAACGGTCATGACATCATTGACAGCATTGGCGGTATGTTCAAAGGCCTCAATATCAGATTTACCATTCAGCAAATTAGCAATAAATAAACCAGCGGTTAAGTCACCCACGCCAACAGGTTCTTTACGGAATTGGTGTAATGGGCGACTAATGTGCCACATGCCGTCTTTGGTTGCCAATAGCATTTCAAATTGGCTTGAGTCTTTACCGACTTTGCTAAGGTGTTTGACGAGAACTTTTTTCGGTCCTTTGGCGAGGATCGCTCTGACCGCATCTTGTGCTTGTGCAAAATTTTCGACAGGGAGACCACTTAGCTCACGTAATTCGACTAAATTCGGTGTGATCAAATCGGCTTCTGCCATGGCTAAATTAATTAGCCCTTCTTTTACGCCTTCTGCAACGATACAGCCTTTATCAGGATGACCCATAACAGGATCGCATAAGTACAGCGCATTTGGATTTTTGCTTTTAATAAAACGCACCGCATTAACAATTTCTTCGACTTGTTCAGCCGAACCAATATAGCCAGAAACAATGGCGTCGCATAAGTGGAGCGCTTCAATGGCATCAATACCACGCACAATTTCGCCAATTTGTTCTTTCGGAATCACCATGCCAGTCCATTTACCATATTGCGTATGGTTAGAAAATTGAACTGTATTTAATGCCCAAACATCCACACCTAATAATTGCATAGGGAATGTAGCAGATTTATTTCCCGCATAGCCATAGACCACATGGGACTGTATTGAAAGCACATGTTTCATGTTATTGTTTTCCTTCTCGAATAAATTGATTAAGTAGTGGGGTTGCTAATTTTTGTTGTGATTCTGGCAAGAATACTTCAGCTTTCCAAAATGAACCATCATTTTCGAGATTATAATAAGCAACCCCATCCAGTTTATCTTTCCCTTTATTGACCTGATAAGCCATGAGATGTGGTTTTAAGCGTACTTGTGATAATGGTGGGACAGTGGCGCTATAGGCTTCAAAATCATGTTCTTTGGCATCTTTTTGTGCTTCTGGAAAAAACGCAGAGGCTGATATCATGGCACAGCCTACACAAGCACCCGCATGGTAATAAGATAAATAACCTTTTCCTGTTTTGGGTGTAAAAACATAAGAAATTGAACCGTTTACGCCAACACCACCATTCAGTAGTTGCCAATTTTTAGGCACAAGGATCATTTTTTCAAAAGGTACAGCATAAAGGTCAAATTGTTCTAAGATCTCAGCGTTTAATTTCGTTGAAAACGGCGTGACGGGGGTTTTTATCCAACTACCTTCAATATTGTTTTCATATTTTGTTTGATAAACAGAAATTTCTTGCTTGTTCAGTATCCTTTTTTCTAAAAATATGGCTTCCATCATCACGGGGTCTTGCTCGATATTGGGCGCAAAGGAAAATTCATATTTATCTGCAAAAGCAATCACAGAATAACTAAGGGAGAAAATAGCAGTGATGAAAAGTGAAATACGACGCATAATAACCTTTCCCAAAAAAAAGTGCGGTATGTGTACCGCACTAATTGAGTTTTAACAGTAACCGTAGTCCATTAAACGATTATAACGGCGATGAAGTAGATTATCTTCATCAAGCATTTCCAGTTCGTTGAGATCGTCTAATAAACGTTGTTTTAAGTTATGCGCCATCGCGTCAAAATCACGATGTGCGCCGCCTAACGGTTCTTCAATGATACTGTCAATTAAGTTTAATTCTTTCAGACGATTGGCCGTTAATCCCATGACTTCCGCTGCTGTAGATGCTTTTTCTGCGCTTTTCCATAAAATAGAGGCACAACCTTCAGGTGAAATCACAGAATAAGTACTGTATTGCAACATATTGACTTTATCACCTACACCAATGGCTAACGCGCCACCTGAACCACCTTCACCGATAACGGTACAAATCACTGGTACTTTTAAAGTAGACATTTCACGTAAATTACGAGCAATGGCCTCGGACTGACCACGTTCTTCTGCACCTACACCTGGGTATGCTCCTGGTGTATCAATAAAGGTAATAATCGGTAAATTAAAACGCTCCGCCATTTGCATTAAACGTAAAGCTTTACGGTAACCTTCAGGGGCAGGCATACCAAAGTTACGTTTGACTTTGTCTTTGACACTGCGTCCTTTTTGGTGACCGATGACCATAACCGGTTTGCCGTCTAAACGGGCTAAACCGCCTACAATGGCTTTATCATCGGCAAAGGCGCGATCACCGGCTAATTCTTCAAATTCAGTAAAAATACGTTCAATATAATCAAGTGTATAAGGACGATTTGGATGACGTGCCATTTTTGACACTTGCCATGCGTCTAAATTGGCAAAGGTTTTTTTGGTTAACTCGGCACTTTTCTTTTGCAAACGTGCAATTTCATCATCAAGATTAATTTCATCGTCTTGACTTGCGACAGAACGCAGAGATTCGATTTTCGCTTCCAGTTCTGCGATAGGTAATTCAAAATCTAAATATTCTTGGGCCATTTTTCTTCCTGTTCTTAAATTAGCACAATTTGTAGCGCACTTTAGCAAGATTTTTATTAAGGTGCAAACATAGGCAATATTGTATGCTTTTTTTTAGCAAAAATCATGTGCTGATTCACTTGTTATACCATTAGATATCAGAGAAAGAGGAATGGGGTTAAGTACAGACTTTTCTCAATTTGATTATTTCTTTAGATATAAAAATATTGATTGAACTTTTATGGATAATCTTTTGTCCAAGCAATGCGTTTGGTACGCAATAAAATGAATTTAGGAGTTTTTATGAAATTAAATAAAACAGCATTGATTGCAATATTAGCTACTCTTTCATTAAGTGCAATTTCTGCACAAGCAACCATTATGGAAGCCAGTTCAAAAGGGGAATTAGCGAAAGTCGTTTATAGCTGTGAAGGGAAAAAAACACTCGATGTGATTTTTGTGAATACCAGCAAAGATAGTTTTGCGATTATTAACCAAGTTGACGAAATGATTCCACTTGAAATTGTTAAGTCAGCTTCAGGCGCAAATTATAAAGCCATCAATAAAGATTATACTTACGAACTTCACACCAAAGGAAATAAAGCAGAATTGATTGGTGATGGGCAAGTGATTATTGGCGGTTGTGTGACGGAATAAGTCAATACTAATCAATTAAACATTAAACAAAATAGAAAGCCCTGCATTTGCAGGGCTTATTTGTTAGGTTATTCCCACTCAATTGTTGCTGGCGGCTTACCGCTAACGTCATAAACAACGCGAGAAATCCCATTGACTTCATTAATAATACGATTGGAAATTTTACCTAAGAGATCATAAGGCAGGTGTGCCCAATGTGCGGTCATAAAATCGATTGTTTCCACAGCACGGAGGGAAACTACCCAGTCATATTTACGCCCATCACCCATGACACCTACGGATTTTACTGGTAAAAATACCGTGAAGGCTTGGCTGACTTTGTAGTACCAACCAGAAGCATGCAACTCTTCCATAAAGATCGCATCAGCAAGGCGGACTAAATCACAGTATTCTTTTTTGATTTCACCTAAAACACGGACACCTAAACCTGGTCCTGGGAATGGGTGACGATTTAACATTTCAGCTGGTAAACCTAATGCTAAACCGATTTTACGTACTTCATCTTTAAATAATTCACGAAGTGGTTCAACAAGTCCTAGCTTCATGTAGTCAGGTAAACCACCGACGTTATGGTGTGATTTAATCACATGTGCTTTACCTGTTTTACTTGCCGCAGACTCAATAACATCCGGATAAATCGTGCCTTGGGCTAACCATTTGACGCTGGTGAGTTTTTTCGATTCATCATCAAAGACATCCACAAAGACTTTACCAATCATTTTACGTTTTGCTTCGGGCTCATCGATGCCTTTTAACGCATCTAAGAAACGATCTTCTGCTTTTACGTGGATAATGTTTAAACCAAATTTATCGCCAAACATCTCCATCACTTGTTCCGCTTCGTTGAGACGTAATAAACCGTTATCTACGAAAACACAGTGTAAGTTTTTACCAATCGCACGATGTAAGAGTAGTGCAGTGACAGAAGAGTCAACGCCACCAGATAAGCCTAAAATCACTTCATCATCGCCCACTTGTGCTTTAAGACGAGCAACGGCATCTTCAATGATATTTTCTGGTGTCCAGTTACGTTCACAACCACAGATCTTCACCACAAAATTCGTTAATAATTCAAGCCCGCTTTTTGTATGAGTCACTTCTGGGTGGAATTGGACACCATAAAAACGACGACGTTCATCCGACATAGCTGCGATTGGACAGGTTGAGGTCATTGCGGTGACTTGGAAATGATCTGGCAAACGCGTCACTTTATCGCCATGGCTCATCCAAACGTCTAATTTGGGCTGTGAACTTGCGACATCATCATTTAATTGAGCAAATAACGCGTCCGCGGCTTTTAGATTCACTGATGCATAACCAAATTCTCGGTGAGTAGAAGTTTCAGTTAAACCACCTAGTTGCATCGCCATGGTTTGCATACCATAACAGATCCCTAATACGGGTACACCGGCGTTGAATACGTATTCGGGAGCTCGTGGGCTGTTTTCTTCAGTGGTACTTTCAGGACCACCAGAAAGAATAATCCCAGTTGGATTAAACTCACGAATATCGGCTTCGGATACATCCCATGCCCAAAGTTCGCAGTACACGCCAATTTCACGTACACGGCGGGCAATCAACTGGGTATATTGTGAACCGAAGTCCAAAATTAAAATTTTATGGTTGTGAATGTTGTTCATTTAAGTTCTCTTAGTTGTTTTTACGTAAATATTAAATCGGGTTAAAGTTTAAATATATTGTGTAAAAGGAGTTTGAATTTGCGATGACATCAAGATGTTATCGGTTTTTTAAACATCCTCTATATATTCTTCAAGAAACAACACCTCTTTTTGTGTCAGTGTTTTTATTTTATCCACATAGGGTATCAGAAAATGATGTTCAGCTAGAAATACAGTGATGGCTTCCTTATTTTTATCCACAAAACAGATGCTGAGTGAACTGCGATTATGTCTTCGGGTTGTCTCTATATTTGCCAGAGTAAAGGATTCAATGTCCGCTTTATCAAAGACGATAGCGCGGTCATCACTGGTAAAACCGATTTTATGATTGAGATCATCTGTCCAAATCAGGCTTTGTGCATCACGAAACTTTTCTTTTATTTTTGGTGGTCGGCGTTTAATAATGGAATTATCGGTATAATCCATTTTTATTAAATTTTGCGCCTCAATCACTAAATAATCCGTTATCACTAATTGATTTTCATAAGGCTCGTTGATCACATAATCTAAATAGTCTGTCGTATCTCTAATGCTGAATTTAGTGTATCCCCTATCAAAATCGTCTCGTATATGTCGATAATAACGCAATTCAAATTCTGTCGCGTTAAGGCGTAAAACAGACTTATATAATTTCGGATCGGCTCGTTCTTCAACACATGATCTGATTAACTGTTGGTTCTCACGTAATGCGGCGGTTAATTCCTGATAACTTTTTTCTGTCGCGGATTCATGATAGCACTCAGTGTATAACGCTAAAATCGGTACATCTTTTCGGACACTTGGTGTGATCCACACATCCTTGAGTAATAAACGCCCTATCCGAATAGGGAAGATAAAGTCATAAGAGATTCCTTTTTCTTTAAATTGTGTCTGCTGAAATAAGGCTTCATAAGTAGTCCCCCAAGGAATAAATATTTTTTCAGGAGATTGAATTTCAAAACCTTGTGTATAGTCAGTATAGGCTTCATCAAGAATCACATAATTTTGAGTTTGTTTTTTACGCCAAATTTGAATAGAAAAAGGCCCTTTCTTACAAAGATATTCAAAAAACGTTGCGTCATCAAAACCATACTTGGATGATAGTGTCTGATACATTTGAGTAAATCCATGATAATTTACCCCAATTTTGAAAAAATCATTCAAGTACAGTGTCAGTCGATTATTTCTTATCTCAGGATCTTTCACCAAATAAACATAGTTTAGCTGGCTTAAATCAAACTCACCGCATTTTCCTTCAATACTAATGAGATGATGTTGAATATTGATTTTATATCGATATTTATTTCTTAAAAACTTTAATAGAAAAAGTTTAATAACATTTTTAATTTTAATGCCATACATAAAAATAAGCTTCTCTATTAACGTTGTTATTTAAAATAAACTTAGGTGGGGATAATCCCCACCTAAGCAATGTTTAACCCATACGATAATTAGGGGCTTCTTTTGTGATAGTCACATCATGCACATGGCTTTCTTGGATCCCTGCACCACTAATGCGCACAAACTGCGCTTTGGTACGGAGTTCATCAATGGTTGCACAACCCGTTAAGCCCATACAAGAACGCAATCCACCCATTTGTTGATGGATAATTTCTTTTAAGAATCCTTTATATGGAATACGTCCTTCAATACCTTCTGGTACTAATTTGTCAGCTGCATTATCGGACTGGAAATAGCGGTCGCTTGAGCCTTTGCTCATCGCACCTAACGATCCCATACCTCGATAAGATTTAAAGGCACGACCTTGATAAAGTTCGATTTCACCTGGTGCTTCTTCTGTACCTGCAAACATGGAACCCACCATAACACAAGAGGCGCCCGCCGCAATGGCTTTCGAAATATCACCAGAGAAACGGATACCGCCATCTGCAATCACAGGAATACCCCGATCTTTTAGTGCTTCTGCCGCATCGGCAATCGCTGTAATTTGTGGAACGCCCACGCCTGTGACAATACGTGTTGTACAAATTGAACCAGGACCAATCCCCACTTTCACTGCACTTGCCCCTGCATCAGCCAACGCAATTGCGCCTTCAGCGGTTGCCACATTACCTGCAACAATTGGCAAATCTGGGTATTTCGCACGAGTTTCACGCACACGTTGTAACACACCTTCTGAATGACCGTGTGATGAGTCAATCAATAACACATCGACCCCTGCTTTCACTAATGCATCAATACGTTCTTCATTACCAGGTCCTGCTCCTACTGCAGCACCGACACGTAAACGACCAAATTCATCTTTACAGGCTTGTGGTTTTTGCTCGGATTTTTGGTAGTCTTTTAAGGTGATCATGCCTTTTAATTTGAAATCGTCGCTGACAACAAGGACTTTTTCTACACGGTGTGTATGCATTAGACCAAAAATTTCATCGCGACTTGCATTGCGTTTCACCGTGACAAGACGAGCTTTAGGGGTCATAAAGTCCGCCACTGTTTTATTTAAATCCGTGACAAAGCGTGTATCACGACCAGTAATGATACCGACAAGATTTTTTTCATCATCAACAACAGGGAAACTCGCAAAACCATTTTTCTTCACTAATTCACTTAATTCTGCTAAAGATAAGGTTGGTGAAACGGTGACAGGATCGGATACAATACCGCTCTCAAATTTTTTCACTTTGCGGACACGTTCCGCTTGACGCTCAATAGACATATTTTTATGAATAAACCCGATGCCACCTTCTTGTGCAAGAGAGATTGCCAGTTTAGTTTCTGTCACGGTATCCATGGCGGCGGATAACATTGGGATATTGAGGCGGATAGTTTTGGTGAGTTGAGTGGAAAGGTCTGCGGTATTTGGGAGCACAGTAGAATGTGCTGGGACAAGCAAAACATCATCGAAGGTTAATGCTTCTTTTATTACTCGTAACATTGCAATATTCTCTCTTAGGTTGATATGAAAAATAAAAGGGTAAAAAATATTGCGGTCGCATTATACAGATTTCGTTGCTGTTTGAAAATGGATTTTTTTATCGATTTTCGAGAAAATCATTGTCTATAATAAGTTGCCTCTCTTTGGTTATATAAATAAGGATTTTTATGCAAAACGTACTTGCATTACTCGCTAGCTATCAACAACTTTCTTTAGCAGAATTGACTGCACTTTTAGGTTATTCAGAACAAGATATCTTACACAATATCGAAAAATTGAAACAACAAGGGATACAAATAGAACAGCAAGTCCAACATTTTCGTCTCATACCTCAATTAAGTCGCTTAAATGAATCTTATTTGACGCAAGCGTTAGCACCTTACCCACTTTATATTAAGCCGATTATTAACTCGACCAATCAATTCTTGCTTGACAATATTGCACATTTGGAAAAAGGCGCTATTTGCTTAGCAGAATATCAAACTGCGGGACGTGGACGACGTGGTCGTCAATGGCTTTCTCCTTTTGCTGGACAAGTGATTATGAGTTTGTATTGGGCATGTGACCAAAAGGTCAATTTAGAAGGCTTGAGTTTAGTAGTGGGTATGGCAATCGCAGAAACGCTAAAGCAAGCAGGTGCTTTGAACATTGGATTAAAATGGCCAAATGATGTGCTATTACATGGGCGCAAATTAGCAGGGATTTTGGTCGAAATCGCCAATCGTCAGAATAATCAACATAATCTCGTGATTGGCTTTGGCATTAATTTGTCTTTCCCAAAACAAACACAGCAAATTGATCAACCTTGGGCAGAGCTGATTGAAGTATTACCAACGATTGATCGGAATAAATTGATCGCAGAATTAGGTAAAAAGTTGATTGCACGTTTACAACATTTTGAACAAGCAGGAATTGATGAAGCATTTCGCCAAGATTGGCGAGATATGGATGCGTATTTTGGGGAAGAGGTTCATGTGTTAACGGAAAACCATAAAATCACAGGTATTGCGCAGGGAATTGATAAACGGGGTTATCTTCAACTGATAACGAGCGAGGGAATGCAATATTTCAATGGTGGGGAAGTGTCACTCAGGAAAGCCTCTTGATACTATCGTTATAAATAAAAGTGCGGTCAAAAAAATGAAAATTTTTAACCGCACTTTATACTTTACACAACAACTTGTACTAATGCTGCAATATCCTCAGCGAACCTGTTTTGTTTTGCCATCGACACAATTGTTTCGTGGTCGTATTTTTTCGCGTTATATACTACGACAATACTGGTATCACCAATTTGTAAGAAATTACGCTCGCCAAAAGCTGTATAACGTGTTGCGCCAATGCCAATCACGGCTTGTTTAGGATAATTGGCTTTCGCTAATAAAGCAGGAATATCGTTCATAGGTCCTTGATCAGGTTGGGTATTCATCTTAGTGATTATCCAATTCAATAACTTTTGATGAAAATAACTATAACCCAGAGCAGGACTATCGATGCCGTATTCATTGAAATCTGTACCACGTTTATGAAAACAGGCAATATGGTAATGATCTAATTCACAACCTGGTGCAAAAGAACTTAGCGGTAATAGCGTGTTAGCAAGCCCCTTGGTTTTTTCTCCCCAGTTTTTCTTTTCACTAATTTTTTTTGCATCGGGACGACGGATAGAACAATCATTGTAGGCGGTAAAGAAACGCGGTGTAAGAGAAATGACTTGTTTCTCTTGATATTCAATATCACAGATTAAGGCAATCTCTGGTTCAATCTGTAAATTATCCGCCCCTTTTTGCTTTGGAAAACAGATTTGATCATGGGTCAGAGGAAACGTGGCAAGAAATTGATGTTCAGGATTGAGTGTTTCACTCGGTACATAAAAAGGAAAAATCGCTTTTGGCTGAATTTCTTCTTCTGTTTGCACCGAAATAAAATCAGCCGCTTCACCCGCTTGTTCTAAATGACCTGCGAAATTTCCTGCGACACCAAAACAAATCATATTTTTAAAATCAAATGCCATGTTTTCCTCCTTGTTCATTCTATTAAACGATAAAATCATTTCACTTTAGTCTTAAATTTAAGCGAAAACAACCGTTTTTGTTTGTTCTGTAAACAGCTAATAAAAAAATTAACTTTTTTTGTAAAAAGGGGTTGCAAAGGGTTTTAAAATGCCTATAATACGCCCCACACAACGACGCGACGTTGTACGAGATAGTAGATACACCTCGCGTCGTTGTTTTTTGTTCTTTAACAATCTAACAGACAATCTGTGTGGGCACTTGTTGATTGATTTCATTTAAAAAATTTTAAAATTGAAGTCTTAATAGGTGCTTAATACTGAAAATTCATGATACTTTTGAAGTAAATGTAAACTTTTAGCTAAGCAGTTTATTGAGCGATTGAACTTTGAATTGAAGAGTTTGATCATGGCTCAGATTGAACGCTGGCGGCAGGCTTAACACATGCAAGTCGAACGGTAGCAGGAAGAAAGCTTGCTTTCTTTGCTGACGAGTGGCGGACGGGTGAGTAATGCTTGGGAATCTGGCTTATGGAGGGGGATAACTGTGGGAAACTGCAGCTAATACCGCGTATTCTCTGAGGAGGAAAGGGTGGGACCTTAGGGCCACCTGCCATAAGATGAGCCCAAGTGGGATTAGGTAGTTGGTGGGGTAAAGGCCTACCAAGCCTGCGATCTCTAGCTGGTCTGAGAGGATGACCAGCCACACTGGAACTGAGACACGGTCCAGACTCCTACGGGAGGCAGCAGTGGGGAATATTGCGCAATGGGGGGAACCCTGACGCAGCCATGCCGCGTGAATGAAGAAGGCCTTCGGGTTGTAAAGTTCTTTCGGTAATGAGGAAGGGATGTTGTTAAATAGATAGCATCATTGACGTTAATTACAGAAGAAGCACCGGCTAACTCCGTGCCAGCAGCCGCGGTAATACGGAGGGTGCGAGCGTTAATCGGAATAACTGGGCGTAAAGGGCACGCAGGCGGACTTTTAAGTGAGATGTGAAATCCCCGAGCTTAACTTGGGAACTGCATTTCAGACTGGGAGTCTAGAGTACTTTAGGGAGGGGTAGAATTCCACGTGTAGCGGTGAAATGCGTAGAGATGTGGAGGAATACCGAAGGCGAAGGCAGCCCCTTGGGAATGTACTGACGCTCATGTGCGAAAGCGTGGGGAGCAAACAGGATTAGATACCCTGGTAGTCCACGCTGTAAACGCTGTCGATTTGGGGATTGGGCTATATGCTTGGTGCCCGAAGCTAACGTGATAAATCGACCGCCTGGGGAGTACGGCCGCAAGGTTAAAACTCAAATGAATTGACGGGGGCCCGCACAAGCGGTGGAGCATGTGGTTTAATTCGATGCAACGCGAAGAACCTTACCTACTCTTGACATCCTAAGAAGAGCTCAGAGATGAGCTTGTGCCTTCGGGAACTTAGAGACAGGTGCTGCATGGCTGTCGTCAGCTCGTGTTGTGAAATGTTGGGTTAAGTCCCGCAACGAGCGCAACCCTTATCCTTTGTTGCCAGCGATTCGGTCGGGAACTCAAAGGAGACTGCCAGTGACAAACTGGAGGAAGGTGGGGATGACGTCAAGTCATCATGGCCCTTACGAGTAGGGCTACACACGTGCTACAATGGTGCATACAGAGGGCAGCGAGAGTGCGAGCTTGAGCGAATCTCAGAAAGTGCATCTAAGTCCGGATTGGAGTCTGCAACTCGACTCCATGAAGTCGGAATCGCTAGTAATCGCAAATCAGAATGTTGCGGTGAATACGTTCCCGGGCCTTGTACACACCGCCCGTCACACCATGGGAGTGGGTTGTACCAGAAGTAGATAGCTTAACCTTCGGGGGGGCGTTTACCACGGTATGATTCATGACTGGGGTGAAGTCGTAACAAGGTAACCGTAGGGGAACCTGCGGTTGGATCACCTCCTTACCTAAAATGGAACGACTGCAAGTGTTCACACAGATTGTTTGGTAGATTGTGTCAATGAAGAGACAAAAAACCGAAATCCTTTTGGGTCTGTAGCTCAGGTGGTTAGAGCGCACCCCTGATAAGGGTGAGGTCGGTGGTTCAAGTCCACTCAGACCCACCACTCAAGCGAAAGCAAAAGAGTGAAGCGAAAAGGGATGACGGCGCATTGTAATGATGTGAATGGGGATATAGCTCAGCTGGGAGAGCGCCTGCCTTGCACGCAGGAGGTCAGCGGTTCGATCCCGCTTATCTCCACCAAATCATCATTGCTAAGTGTTTTGTGTAAATGGCATTAGTCTGGATAGGTTAATGGTTTTTACATTAAGAATATTTAGCAATGATGAGCGAAAAATGGCGAAGCCATTTTGACTTGTCTTTATTGTTCTTTAAAAAATTGGAAACAAGCTGAAAAACTGAAGAGATTTTCGAAAGAAAGTCTGAGTAGAAAAAATCTTGCATGAAAAAAGGCATGCAAGTGTTTAGCGTTTAAACACAACATCAAGGTGATGAAACTTGATTAATGCATTAGCAAAGGTTAATGGATTAATTGAGATTAAGTAAGAATACTTGAGGTTGTATGGTTAAGTGACTAAGCGTACAGGGCGGATGCCTTGGCAATCAGAGGCGATGAAGGACGTGCTAATCTGCGAAAAGCTTGGATGAGTCGATAAGAGGCGTTTAATCCAAGATGTCCGAATGGGGAAACCCGATGGATGAAGAATCCATCATTTCATGGTGAATACATAGCGATGAAAGGCGAACCGGGAGAACTGAAACATCTAAGTACCCCGAGGAAAAGAAATCAACCGAGATTCTGTGAGTAGCGGCGAGCGAAAGCGGAAGAGCCAGTAAGTTTTAGCTAGCATATTAGAGGAATTGGCTGGGAAGCCAAATCAAAGAGGGTGATAATCCCGTACTCGAAAGTATGTTAGTGGAACTAAGCTTACGATAAGTAAGGCGGGACACGAGAAATCCTGTTTGAAGATGGGGGGACCATCCTCCAAGGCTAAATACTCCTGATTGACCGATAGTGAACCAGTACTGTGAAGGAAAGGCGAAAAGAACCCCGGTGAGGGGAGTGAAATAGAACCTGAAACCCTGTACGTACAAGCAGTAGGAGCGAGGGCAACCTTGTGACTGCGTACCTTTTGTATAATGGGTCAGCGACTTATATTTTGTAGCGAGGTTAACTGAATAAGGGAGCCGAAGGGAAACCGAGTCTTAACTGGGCGTTGAGTTGCAAGGTATAGACCCGAAACCCGGTGATCTAGCCATGGGCAGGTTGAAGGTTGGGTAACACTAACTGGAGGACCGAACCGACTAATGTTGAAAAATTAGCGGATGACTTGTGGCTGGGGGTGAAAGGCCAATCAAACCGGGAGATAGCTGGTTCTCCCCGAAATCTATTTAGGTAGAGCCTTGAGCGGACACCTTCGGGGGTAGAGCACTGTTTCGGCTAGGGGTCCATCCCGGATTACCAACCCGATGCAAACTGCGAATACCGAAGAGTGATACTCAGGAGACACACGGCGGGTGCTAACGTTCGTCGTGGAGAGGGAAACAACCCAGACCGCCAGCTAAGGTCCCGAAGTCTATATTAAGTGGGAAACGAAGTGGGAAGGCTTAGACAGCTAGGATGTTGGCTTAGAAGCAGCCATCATTTAAAGAAAGCGTAATAGCTCACTAGTCGAGTCGGCCTGCGCGGAAGATGTAACGGGGCTCAAATATAGCACCGAAGCTGCGGCATCAGAATTTATTCTGTTGGGTAGGGGAGCGTTGTGTAAGCGGATGAAGGTGGCTCGAGAGGGTTGCTGGACGTATCACAAGTGCGAATGCTGACATAAGTAACGATAAAACGAGTGAAAAACTCGTTCGCCGGAAGACCAAGGGTTCCTGTCCAACGTTAATCGGGGCAGGGTGAGTCGGCCCCTAAGGCGAGGCTGAAAAGCGTAGTCGATGGGAAACGGGTTAATATTCCCGTACTTGGATAAACTGCGATGTGGGGACGGAGAAGGTTAGGTTAGCAGACTGTTGGATGTCTGTTTAAGGTGGTAGGTGGAAGACTTAGGCAAATCCGGGTCTTTATAAACACTGAGAGCTGATGACGAGGTCTTAAGGGACTGAAGTAACTGATACCCTGCTTCCAGGAAAAGCCACTAAGCTTCAGGTTTATCTAAACCGTACTGAAAACCGACACAGGTGGTCAGGTAGAGAATACTCAGGCGCTTGAGAGAACTCGGGTGAAGGAACTAGGCAAAATAGCACCGTAACTTCGGGAGAAGGTGCGCTTACAGTAATTGTAGTCCCTCGCGGATGAAGGTGAAGTAAGTCGAAGATACCAGCTGGCTGCAACTGTTTATTAAAAACACAGCACTCTGCAAACACGAAAGTGGACGTATAGGGTGTGATGCCTGCCCGGTGCTGGAAGGTTAATTGATGGTGTTATCGAAAGAGAAGCTCCTGATCGAAGCCCCAGTAAACGGCGGCCGTAACTATAACGGTCCTAAGGTAGCGAAATTCCTTGTCGGGTAAGTTCCGACCTGCACGAATGGCATAATGATGGCCAGGCTGTCTCCACCCGAGACTCAGTGAAATTGAAATCGCCGTGAAGATGCGGTGTACCCGCGGCTAGACGGAAAGACCCCGTGAACCTTTACTATAGCTTGACACTGAACATTGAATTTTGATGTGTAGGATAGGTGGGAGCCTTTGAAGCAGTGACGCCAGTCATTGTGGAGGCGACCTTGAAATACCACCCTTTAACGTTTGATGTTCTAACGAAGTGCCTGAAACGGGTACTCGGACAGTGTCTGGTGGGTAGTTTGACTGGGGCGGTCTCCTCCCAAAGCGTAACGGAGGAGCACGAAGGTTTGCTAATGACGGTCGGACATCGTCAGGTTAGTGCAATGGTATAAGCAAGCTTAACTGCGAGACAGACAAGTCGAGCAGGTGCGAAAGCAGGTCATAGTGATCCGGTGGTTCTGAATGGAAGGGCCATCGCTCAACGGATAAAAGGTACTCCGGGGATAACAGGCTGATACCGCCCAAGAGTTCATATCGACGGCGGTGTTTGGCACCTCGATGTCGGCTCATCACATCCTGGGGCTGAAGTAGGTCCCAAGGGTATGGCTGTTCGCCATTTAAAGTGGTACGCGAGCTGGGTTTAGAACGTCGTGAGACAGTTCGGTCCCTATCTGCCGTGGGCGTTGGATGATTGATTGGGGCTGCTCCTAGTACGAGAGGACCGGAGTGGACGCATCACTGGTGTTCCAGTTGTCTCGCCAGAGGCATTGCTGGGTAGCTAAATGCGGAAGAGATAAGTGCTGAAAGCATCTAAGCACGAAACTTGCCAAGAGATGAGTCATCCCTGACTTTAAGTCAGTAAGGGTTGTTGTAGACTACGACGTAGATAGGTTGGGTGTGTAAGTGTAGTGATACATTGAGCTAACCAATACTAATTGCCCGAGAGGCTTAACCATACAACGCTCAAGTGTTTTTGGGTGTTGAGTGAGATGTTAGACGAAGACGAAGAAGAGAAAATTACTTTAGACAGCTTGTTTTTGATTAAAGTGCGAGAGTGAAGAAAGCACGAAGGAAGAACAGAAGAATAGAGAAGACATCAACCGAATATCTTGGCGGCGATAGTGCAGTGGACCCACCTAACTCCATGCCGAACTTAGAAGTGAAACGCTGTAACGCCGATGGTAGTGTGGGGCTTCCCCATGTGAGAGTAGGACACCGCCAGGTCTGAATGAGAAGAAACCTCAAGTAGAGATACTTGAGGTTTTTTTGTGTTTGGAGAGAGTGGGGATATGGGGAGAGTGTCATTCGCATAACAAGAAGTATAGTCATTACCCAAAAATCAAGCAGGACTAAGCAGTAATACAGTAATTAAGAAGCAATTAAGAAACAGCAATTAATGAGCAGTCAAGAGGCAATTAGGCAGGTTGTTTGGGGGAGTCGTCGCTTTTTGCTTTATTCATAAATCTCAAATTACTTTCTGAATGACAAAACGTAAGTCACATTATTTCTCACAATAAAGAGTATGACATTACATTTCTTTTCGTTTTTTCAGTTAAAATAGAAAAACTGTATTTGGCAGCGTTATGTTGGAACATGAAATGAATAATGGTTATATTTTAATTACTGGTGCAAGCTCAGGAATTGGTTATCAGCTTGCTAAAACATATGCTCAAAAAGGCAATAAATTAATTTTAGTGGCAAGGACTTTAGCGCCTTTAGTTGCATTGCAGCAACAATATGTGGGAAACATTGAGATTATCCAAGCAGATTTGTCTTGTTTAGAAGAGACGCGAAATGTATATACTTTTACACAACAACGAGGATGGTTTATTCATACATTAATTAATAATGCAGGAGTAGGATTATTAGGGGATTTTACTCAGACTACATTAGAAGATGAAATCGCGATGGTGAACTTGAATATTCAGTCTTTAATGATACTCAGCAAACTGTATTTACAAGATATGATGAAAATGAATCAAGGGCACATTCTTAATGTTTCTTCTGTTGCGGGTGAAATGCCGGGTGGTCCTCAAATGTCGGTATATTATGCAACTAAAGCCTTTGTTACGTCATTTAGTCAAGGACTAAGTTATGAATTAAGACACACGGGAATAAAGGTGTCCATTTTAGCACCGGGTCCTACATTGACCAATTTTGTTAAAACGGCGACACGCACAGAAAACGCGACGCTCTTTGATATGTTGACGTTTCAGACCGCGGAGACAGTTGCTCGATATACTGAAAAGCATTTAGCACATAAGAAATTGATTATTCCGGGTGTCTGGAATAAATTGATGGTTTATAGTCACCGTTTTTTACCACGAACTTTTGTTATTGCACTTGTAAGTCGTATTCAGCATTTAAAGAAAGAGAAGTAGCGCTATTTTGTAGCCCAAGAACCTTCATCTAATAAGCGTCCAAAATGGCTTTCGACTAGACGTTTTGTGACTTCCGTTTGTGGATGAGTAAAGAGTGATTTGGTCTGTCCATATTCAATCATTTTGCCTTCGTCCATTACTAAGACATTATCCGCCATATGTTTGATGATACCTAAATGTTGACCAACATAAATATAGGAAATACCCAACTTATCTTGTAAATGTAACATCAAGTTAGTGAGTTGGGTTTTTACCGTGGCATCTAGTGAGCCTAGTGCATCATCTGCGATAATGATTTGCGGATCTAAAATTAAGGCCCTCGCTAACGCAACACGTTGTTTCTGACTGGCTGACATCGTGTTGATTTTAACATTCGCATGATCTGGATACAGCCCTACTAATTTGAGTGTATTGAAGATTTTTTGGTTACGATCTTGGTTATCGAGATGTGTCACTAAACGCAAAGGCGCATCCAAAATTTGTCCCACATTTAAGCGTGGATTAAAGGCTGTGTTAGGATCTTGAAAGATCATGCGGATGTGTTTTGCCCGATATTGGTAATCACCAAAGAGGAGAGGTTGACCATTAAAGAGAATACGCCCCGAAGTTGGAGGGATAATACCCACGATCATTTTGGCAAGCGTTGATTTTCCAGAGCCATTTTTACCAATAATGGCTAGTGTCTGTTTTTTATCAAGACGAAAACTAATTCTTTCTACAGCATTAAATTGGCTGGCGCCAAATAAGCTCATCGTATCAGTAAAAGATTTTGACAGATCTTCAACTTGTAATAGTGCCATTCTCTTTACCTTCTATTCTGATTTTGCATTTTGGAGTATTAAAGGGGCGCTAACCTGTTTTTCTTTAAATTGTTTTTCGCGTAAATTTAAAGGGTAGTGACAGGAAAATTCATGCTGTTTAATACGATACCTTGTAGGTTTTACAATACATTTTTTTTGTGCAAAGGGGCATCTCGGTCCAAGGCGACAACCAATTGGCATTTGTTCTAATAAAGGAACGGTGCCTTTTAATGTATTTAAGCGACTTTTCAAGGGTAATGGTTGACTAAAGTCTGGAATCGAATGTAACAAGGCTTGTGTATAGGGATGATGTGGGTGTTCTAAAATCTCTTCTTTTGGTCCAGATTCGGCATTTTGTCCACAGTAAAGTACAGAAAATGTATCACACCATTCACTGATACTCTTGATATCGTTACTGGTCAGTAAAATAGATGTGCCTTGATTTTGGTTCATACTTGAGAGTAAGCGAAAGATCTGAGCTTTAGTGATTGATTCCACAGAGTTAGTCGGCTCATCAGCAATGAGTAAACGAGGCTGATTCGCAACGGCAATGGCGATCATGACTTTTTGTCCTTCACCTTCGGTAATCTCTTCAGGATAACTTTGCATGATATCCTCGTGTTCTTTAATGCCTACTTTGTGTAATAATTCGATTGCGCGACGTTTTTTCCAACCAAACCACTGCCACCAACGACCTTTAAATGTCCATGAGGGGATATTCTGGATGATTTGTTTGCCAATCGTTTTGCTCGGGTCTAAACAAGTCAGTGGGTCTTGGAAGATCATTGATATTTCTTGCCCAATTAATTTACGTCGTTTTTTGGGCGGTAATTTTAGTAATTCAATGTTGTCAAAACGGAAACGGTCGGCGGTGACAATCCAAGAGTCACGAAACACATTACAAATTACTTTTGCGATTAAGCTTTTTCCTGAACCTGATTCTCCGACTAAACCACAAATTTCGCCTTCGTTAAGGGTAAGATTGACATTATCGACAACCTTGATACGCCCTTGCGATGTTTCAATTTCAATACACAGGTTTCGAATATCTAATAGCGCCATGATTCACCTACTCGTAATATTTCTCTATCGCTTTACACAGCCCTTGGCTGAAAATAAAAACGACTAAAATGGTTAAAATAATGGCGATGCCGGGGAGAATGACGGTCCAAGGCGCGAGATAAATCAGTTCTAAAGAATCTTTGATCATAGCACCCCATTCTGGCGTAGGGCGCTGTGCCCCCAAAGAGATAAAACTGAGTGCGCTGATATCTAAAATAGCGATGGCAAAGGCACGAGCGATTTCCTGAATATAACGTACTGAAATATTCGGCAAGATGATTTCTTTCAGGAGTGCTTTATTCGAAATTCCATCTAGTTTAAGCATTAATACATATTCTTTTTTCAGTTCATGTTGTGTGGCTTGATAGATTTCATGAATAAAGTACGGCAATAATGCTAATGTTGTGGCTAAAATGGCATTAATTAAGCTAGGCTTCATTAGCGTGGCAATAATAATAGCAATCAACAAACTCGGGATCGAAAGAAACGTATCAAGAAAATGCCCTAAAATTTTTGATTTTACACTGTGTGAAATACCCGCCCAAATGCCGAGCAATGTCCCAATCATGATAGTGAAACACACGACAACGAGAGAAGCACCGAGTGTATAGCTAGTACCGATAATGATACGACTAAAAACATCTCTGCCAATATCATCAGTACCGAAGAAAAACGAAATTTTTCCTTCGTTGGTCCAAGAAGGAGGCAGCAGTTCTTGACCGACAAATTGCATGTCGCTAGAGTAAGGTGCAATCCACGGACTAAAAAGTGCGGTTAAAATAAAAACAATAAAAAGGTAGAAGCTAAATAGCGCGATACGATCTTGTCTAAATAATAGCCAGATATGTTTTATTGCAGCACTTTCGCGAAATTCATCAGGTTCTTTATCTTGCATACCAGCCTTTCTTATTAAATGGATCGAGCATAAAGGCAAAACTTTCTGATAATACATCAACGATGATAATACATAAGCCAATAACGATCACGCCCACAGAAATACTATTATAGTCTTGTTGTGTAACGGCATCAATTAACCAGCGACCGATACCAGGCCAGCCAAATGTGCTTTCCACTAACATACATTGCGTTAGGACAAGTGTAAATAAACGTGTCGATTGAGGAATTAATAGTGGAAGTGTGTTACGTAAAACATGTTTGCGTAAGATCTTATTTTGTGACCAGCCCCGAGTCATTGCCATCTTGATATAATTTTTCGTTAACACATCTTCAGCCCGTTGCTGCACAATTCTTGTGATCTCCATTGTTGGCAAAATTGTCAGCACTAAAGTGGGTAAGACAAGATGCTGTAGGACATTCTGAATGACTTTGGTGCGGTAAAATTCGTCCATAAACCAGACATCAATAATAGGAAAGCCAGTGATTGGTTTAATCGCATAAAGTAAGTTATATTGCCCGATCGCTGAAATTTCCCAACTATGAATAGCAGAAAAATACAGTGCAATAGGTGCGATCCAAAATACTGGCATAGATAAACCTAAAGCAGACATGGTGCGAATTCCCTTCCCTAAAAAAGTGTGGCTTTTCATTGCACCCATGAGCCCTAATGGGATGCCAAATAATACGGCAAGTAAAATAGCGCTGAAGCAAAGTTCGAGGGTAGGCGGTAAAACGGTTTGGATAATGGCATTTAGTGAATCGCCTCCGTTGTACGTAATGCCAAAATCCCCTTGTAGTAAGTGAGTAATATGCGAGATATAGCCTTGTAGGAGAGTTGGCTGCATTAGTTCTTCATTCAGCGGGTCTTGGATTAAAATCATATAACTGAGCAAAGACAGAATCAGTAATGTCAGAAACACAAGGAAAACTTGGCGTAATAAAGCAATGATCATGGTTTTGCTCCTTTACGTAAAGATAAGTTTTCAAAATTAATACTGCCAAATGGACTCATTTTCACGCCTTGCACATTTGGGCTAACCACCAACATCCGTTTCGCATTGGCGATAGGAATGAGTGGGACTTCAGATAAAATAAGTTCTTGCGCTAAATTGTATTCACTGGCACGTAAGTGTAAATTGGTCGTATTGAGAGCGTTATCCATAAAATGATCGAAAAGGGGATCGCACCAATTAGAAAAATTCGTAATTTCTGTCACGGTGTTACAACTGAGAATCGGACGCATAAAACTGTCAGGGTCAAGATTACCCGCTAGCCAGCCTGCTAAAATCATATCGTAATCTTCGGAATGGGCTTTTAAACGTTCAATGAGATACGTACGTGTTACAGGCTGGACAATCACTTTCACACCAACATTGGCTAAATCTCGTTTGATCAATTCCGCCATTTTTAATGGGGAAGGATTATAGACTTGTTCTTCATTAATCACCCACATGGTCAACTGTAGTTGCTTATCTTGTAAAAATGCACGGGCTTTTTCTGGAGCATAATCGTAAGCAAAGTCTGGAGTATTGACTTTTGAAGCCCATGAAATACTAGGAATAATATTATTTGCTACAGTTGCAGTATGATGATAAATGGTTTGCACAATACGGTGACGATCAATGGCTTGAGAAATCGCTCGGCGTAGTTTCATACTTTTCATCGCTGGTTTTTTGAAATTAAACGCCAAGTAAGACAAATTCATGCCTTCCACAAAATCCACATAAAAATGTTCGTTTTTGTCTTGTAATAACCCGAGTTGACTGACTTCTGGATAGGAGACAATTTGACATTCACCATTGAGAAATTTCACTAAGCGTCCAGTACGGTCGGTTGAAAGATCAATAATGATATTTTTGATTTGGGCTGGTTTTTTCCAATAATGCTCATTGCGTATAAATCTGACATATTGATTGCGGAAATAGTTTTGTACTTTGTAAGGTCCTGTACCAACAGGTAACAAGTCTAATTGTACTAAGTTATCGTCTGCATTGAGCTGTAATGCATATTCTTGCGAAAAAATAATGGCATATTGGCTAGCAAGGTGTGACAAAATCGACGCATCGGCTTGGAATAATTTTATCTGTACTTGGTAGGGATTGATCGCTTTAATTGATTTAATTTTTTGATTTAATTTGATACTTTCAAAATAAGGAAAGCGGATCTTTTTTGCTTGCTTATGGAAAATACGGTATTGGGGATTGCTGTAGTGGATAGATTCATCATCTAATGTGGGTAGATAGCTGTTATAGCCTAACATTCTGTTAATGGAGAAGACGACATCATCCGCATTAAAGTCACGGGTTGGCGTGAACCATTCTGTATGATGAAATTTCACGCCTTTACGCAAGTTAATCGTAATCAGTGTGCCGTTATCTGAAACACGGTAAGATTCCGCCAGTGAAGGGATAACCGTTGCACTGTTATCACTTGTTTCAAAAAGTTTATTATAAATTTGCTCAGTGATCACGTTCATACTGGTCCCCGCATCTGCCGTTTGTGGATTAAACGAGAATCCTGTGGCGTGGGTACAGTAAATTAATCCATTTTGTGTTAGCTCATTGGGTACGCGTGGCGCCGCCGTAACAAAATGTGAGTAGAGAAAGAGAAAACAGGCAAAGATAACTTTTCTAATCAACATAATTGGTGTATTTGTGATAAATTATCGGGGAATTGTAAAATATATTGCAGGGATAAGCTATCCTTTTTGGCTTACGACTGATCTTGAATAAATCCGATTAAGAAAAAATTCAGGTTTTTTTATTATCTTGGATTTACATATAGCGCACCGGAAGAAAAGAAACGTAGTATGTTAAATTATGTACAAAAAGAAGTCAGTGAAATCATTAATCGTGGTTTAGATCGTCGTTTACGGTTGGCTGTGACAGGGCTGAGCCGTAGTGGAAAGACCGCATTTATTACCAGTTTTATCAATCAGTTACTGCACATTAATCGTGTCGATAATCAACACATTCCGTTGTTTGAACCCGCACGCCATCATGCCATCATTGCCGTGAAACGGGTGCCTCAAGTGAACCTAAATATTCCTCGTTTTGATTATGAACAGAATGTAAAAGGATTGATGCAAGATCCACCTGTTTGGCCTCATTCTACACGTGGAGTGAGTGAAACACGATTAGCCATTCGTTATCAACGGAATACGGGATTATGGCGACATATCAAAGAAAAAGGTACGCTTTATCTCGATATTTTTGATTATCCCGGAGAATGGTTATTAGATTTGCCTTTGCTGAGCCTAAACTATCAGCAGTGGTCAGTAGAAATGCAACGGATCACGCAAAACCAACGTACGGATCTCGCAAAAGATTGGTTAGCTGCGGTGAATCGTTTAGATCTCAGTGCGAGTGCAGACGAAGATGTGTTGGCACAATTGGCAAAAACATATACTGATTATTTACTTGCTTGTAAACAAGAAGGGCTCCATTTTATTCAACCGGGTCGTTTTGTATTGCCTGGTGAATTAGAGGGGGCTCCGGCATTACAGTTTTTTCCATTATTGCATCTCTCAGCCGCAGATTGGCAGAAATTAATGCAAGAGAAAAAACAAGGTAGCTATTTTGCCGTGTTGACACAACGTTATGAGCACTATCGCCAGCATATTGTGAAAGCCTTTTATCGTGATTATTTTTCGACTTTTGACCGGCAAGTTATCTTAGCGGATTGTTTGACGCCGTTAAATCATAGTCAGCAAGCCTTTTTAGATATGCAAGAGGCATTACAGCAGTTATTTAAAAATTTTCATTATGGTCAGCGGACGTTATTAAATCGTTTATTTTCTCCTCGTATTGATAAACTCATGTTTATTGCTACTAAAGCAGATCACATTACAAGCGATCAGTTGCCCAACTTGGTGAGCTTGATGCGTCAACTTGTCCAAGAAGGAGGGCGTTATGTGGAATATGAAGGTATTACCACCGATTATACCGCCATTGCAGCGATTCGAGCCACAGAACAAGTGACCGTGAATCAACATGGGCAAAGTTTTAAAGCATTACGCGGCGTGCGTTCAAGAGATAGGCAGCGTGTGACTTTATATCCGGGAACTGTGCCGAGTAAGTTACCGCAAGCCAGTTTTTGGCAACATCAGCCATTTGAATTTGATCAATTTGAGCCGCAGTTATTAGCCTCGGGCGAAAACATACCGCATTTACGTATGGATTCGGTATTACAGTTTCTGTTAGGTGATAAGTTTTAGTGAGGTAGAGTATACATATGAATGAAAAACGTCTTTTTACTGAAGCACAGACGGAAAATGAGGCTGTGGATTTTACCCCTAAACGCGAATTTCATGGTGAGATGCATATTGAAAAAGACGAGACTGTGATAGAGGATAGGTTTGTTGAACAGACTTTTGAGCATATTGTGCAACCGCGATCTCGCTGGTGGAAAACAGGTTTGGCACTGACCGCACTTTTATTTTGTTTTGCAGTGATTGCTCAATCAATTCAATGGTTAGTGGACACTTGGCAGCAAAACCAATGGATTTACTTTGTGTTTTCATTAGTGACATGCTTGGTGCTGCTATTAGGGCTCTCATCACTGGGTAAAGAGTGGCTACGCCTCGTCAAGTTGAAAAAAAGACTTTCATTACAGCAAAAAAGCCAACAAATATTGCGAGAAAGTGCGGTCAATTTAGGGCAAGATTTTTGTGCTGAAAAACATCAGCAGATTAAAGCATTGTGTACAGAGATGGCGCAGATGCTTAAGCTCTCTTCAGAAGATCCAGGTTTAATACAATGGCAAAACCAATTGCATGACGCATATTCAGCGCAAGAAGTGGCGCATTTATTTAGTCAGACCGTGCTACATCCCTTTGATGTACAAATTAAAAAATTGATCAGCAAAAGTGCGCTAGAGGCGGCAGTTATCGTAGCAGTCAGCCCATTAGCGGTGATCGATATGTTTTTTCTGTCTTGGCGTAACATTCGTTTGGTCAATCAAATTGCCCAAATTTATGGGATTGAGCTAGGTTATTGGAGCCGCTTACGTTTATTAAAAATGGTACTCCTTAATCTTGCTTTTGCAGGTGCGACAGAAGTTGTGCAAGATATTGGTTTAGACTGGTTGTCACAGGATTTGACCGCAAAACTGTCGGCGCGTGCAGCCCAAGGCATCGGTGTTGGCTTATTAACAGCACGTTTAGGGATTAAAGCTATGGAATTTTGCCGCCCTTTAGCTTTTCAAGCTGGTGAGAAACCGCGTTTAAATCATATACAGCAGGAACTCTTGGGCCAATTAAAAAGTACGTTTTTTCGTTCCAATAAAACGAAAGTCAAACAGCAAGTTTAAAATGTAAATTTATCTTTCCAGTGTTTCTTTAATCTTTACAGTTTTAGTGCTATCATAGAGGCATTTTTTACGAGTGAGGAAATGTTATGTCCTTGAATGAAAGTGTGGAGGCGCCTTTTGCTGGGCTTGTTGCACGGAGTGCTAAAATGCAGAATCTTGTTGCTCAAGCAATGAAATTTGCGATGAGTGACGCACCCTTATTAATTCAAGGTGAAACGGGGACAGGCAAAGATCTGATTGCTAAACTATGCCATCTTGCGAGCCCTCGTCATCATAAGAAATTTATTGCGGTCAATTGTGCTGGTTTACCTGCGCAAGATGCGGAAAGTGAAATGTTTGGTCGCCGTGAGCAAGACAAAGAATATGTAGGCTTTTTTGAGTACGCAGAAGGGGGAACCGTATTATTAGATAGTGTGGCTGAATTGTCCCTCGAGTTACAAGCCAAATTATTGCGTTTTTTAAACGACGGTACCTTCCGCCGCGTTGGAGAAGAAAAAGAACATTACGCCAATGTTCGGGTGATCTGTACTTCTCAAGTTCCTTTGCAATATTATGTGGATAAAGGAAAAATGCGAAGTGACTTATTTCACCGTTTAAATGTACTCACGCTTAATGTGCCACCACTACGTGAGCGTCAAGAAGATTTACCGGATTTAGTGCAACTGTTTGTACAACAAATTAGTCAAGAATTAGCCATGCCAGTACCGCACTTTGATGCACATTTTGTTCAATATTTACAAGATTATCCGTGGGCAGGTAATGTGCGTGAATTATATAATGCATTATATCGTGCCTGCTCGTTAGTGGAGGATGGGCAATTAAGTATCGCGGGACTCAACTTAATTGAGCAGGACGTGATGCCTGTAACGTTAGAGCAGTTTAGTCACCAAACTTTAGAAGAAATTATGAGTAAATTTGAGGCAACCGTCTTGCGAAAATTTTATGAGCAATATCCCAGTACACGGAAATTAGCGGCGCGTTTGGGTGTTTCTCATACCGCAATCGCGAATAAGTTGCGGCAATACGGTATTAATAAGTAAACAAAAAAGGACAAAAGTGAATTTGTCCTTTTTTGTTTTTAGCCACTTTTAACATATAAAAGTCTCGAGTTCTGGAAATTGTTTCAATAATTTTAGCCATGCGACTTTATCAATACGAATCGCTAATAAGAATTCACCTTGTTCGTTAATCTGTTCATGCTGAATACAGTCCTGTTGGTATAAGGCATGGCGTATTTTACCCGTATGCACTGGCAAGGTAAGCGCTAAATCCAAAATTTCATTTTTTAAACATAGACTGATGGCATCTAATAATAAAGGCAGTCCGATGCCTGTTTGTGCGGACATGTAAACTGCGATAGGGCGCTGTTCTTGATCATATTCAATATGTGGTTCGATATGAGCTACTTGATCGATCTTGTTATATACCAATAAGGTTGGAATATCACCTGCATTAATTTCTTTTAACACAGTTTCAACTGCGTGAATATTCTCTAATTTACGCGGATCTGCACAATCAATAACATGTAATAAAAGGGCAGCTTCCGTAGTTTCTTGTAATGTTGATTTGAAAGCAGAAACTAAATCATGAGGTAAATGGCGAATAAAGCCTACTGTATCCGCTAAAATCGTGGTCCCGACATCTTGAATTTGCAGACGGCGTAAGGTGGGGTCGAGTGTCGCAAACAGTTGATCGGCTGCGTACACATTGGCTTGGGTGATTAAATTAAACAAGGTGGATTTTCCCGCATTAGTATAACCAACTAAGGAAATCGTCGGAATATCTGCTTTTTGTCTTGTTTGGCGATTCTGATGGCGTTGCTTTTCCACTTTTGCCAAACGGCTTTGAAGCTGAGAAATGCGCACTTTAATTAAACGACGATCAGTTTCTAACTGTGTTTCACCCGGTCCGCGTAGTCCTACCGCTCCTTTTTGTTGATCAAGCCCTGTTTTTCGGCGAACAAGACGAGTTGATAAGTGTTTTAGTTGCGCCAATTCAACTTGTAATTTACCTTCATGTGAGCGTGCTCTTTGGGCAAAAATATCGAGAATTACTCCAGTGCGATCTACAACGCGACATTGACAAAGGCTTTCTAAATTACGTGTTTGTGCAGGGGTGAGTGCATGGTTGACTAAGACGACATCGGCTTGCGTATTTTGCACCGCTTCTGCGATTTCTTCCGCTTTGCCTTGCCCAACGAAATATTTAGCTTGGGGTGTATGACGAGTACTGGTGATAACAGAGAGAATGTCAACGTTGGCGGATTTGGCTAATAATTTGAATTCTAACAAGTCATCGTCATTGCGATCTTGCGCTAAGAAACAATGAACAATGATCGCACGATCAAAAAGGGATTCAGAATGTGGTGAAGGTAATGAAGAAAGTGCGGTCGATTCATTCTGAAGATCTACCGCACTTGCAATAAATGTGTTCAACTTGAAACTATTCTGCTTTTTCTACGTTGCTGTCAGTTTGTTGCTCTTGTTGATAATTCTGTTGATTGGAATTATTGCTATTATTGTGATGAGACACTGAGCGCGCAGGAACAACAGTTGAAATTGCGTGTTTGTACACCATTTGATTAACTGTATTTTTTAATAAAATAACAAATTGATCAAATGATTCAATCTGACCTTGTAGTTTAATCCCATTTACGAGGTAAATGGAAACAGGGATACGTTCACGACGTAATGCGTTTAAATAAGGATCTTGTAAAGATTGTCCTTTTGCCATTTTTTCTTTCCTTCTTTTAAATCTAAATAAAATGATACAACTAGCTAAACACAGAGAATTCTGTATTTCCTCCAAATCTCAATATAACAATAAATTAATTTATTGTCATCACTGAACCGTAATTATTTTTTAACTGTTTGAATGACTTATCTTCGTTACCGCATGAATAATCGTTTGTTTAGCACTTTCGATTGCTAAACTATCAAGCCATTCAATTGGATATTTCCAACCTCGTAACCAAGTAATTTGACGTTTTGCCAACTGGCGCGTGGCACAAATACCACGGAAAATCATCTCGTCGTGATCGTAATCACCACGCAAATATTCCCACATTTGTCGATAGCCTACACAGCGCATAGAAGGAAGATCCAAATGTAAATCCTCACGTTGATAGAGCTTTTCAACTTCTTGTTGGAAACCCTGTTCGATCATTTTTTGGAAACGTAACGCAATGCGATCATGTAAGATACTGCGATCTTTTGGTGCAATAGCAAATTGCAGGATTTGGTAGGGGAGGCTGTCCCCTTTTTGCTGGCTCAGTTCGCTCAGGGATTTCCCTGTTAAATAGAAAACCTCTAACGCACGATTAATACGCTGCGAATCATTTGGATTAATGCGCTGTGCCGCGAGAGGATCGATCTTAGCCAGTTCTTGGTGTAGGGCTGCCCAGCCTTGCAGCTGCGCTTTTTGTTCAATTTCTGACCGCACTTTTTCATCTGCTGAAGGCAACGGAGAAAGCCCTTCTAACAAGGCTTTGTAATACAACATCGTTCCGCCGACTAAAAGCGGAATTTTGCCAGCTGCAATGATATCGGCCATTTCCCGTAGTGCATCTTGACGAAAATTAGCCGCAGAGTAACTTTCAGCAGGATCACAAATATCAATTAAACGATGAGGCGCTAAAGTGAGTTCTTCTGCGCTCGGTTTGGCAGTTCCAATATCCATACCACGATAGATTAAAGCGGAATCGACACTGATAACTTCAACGGGTAGCGTCTGACGTAACTGAATTGCTAAGTCTGTTTTGCCAGAGGCAGTGGGACCCATTAAGAAAATGGCAGTAGGTGTTGTTAAAGGCATGTGATTACATTTTTTCCAAGTAAGCTTGCCAATTAAGCTCGATGAATAATTCGGATAATCGGATAGCTTGTTTCTGATTAAGCAATTGCTCTGTTTCAGTGAGTAAGGTAACGGCATCGGCATAGACCGTTATTTGTTCCAATTCGATCACGTCACAAAGCGTTGTTAAGAAATGAGAAAAGGTATCAAGAGGCTGCGAGAGTAACACGATGATACATTTCTGTAAGTTTTGTTGACGCAAACAGCTTGGTACACGGTTTAGCGTAATACGTTGCTGTCCGAGGTTTTCATGAAATTCAAACCCAATTTGAGTAAAGAAAGCTTTTTGTTGTTGCCAGTAAGTCAGCTGTTGTGGATTTAATCGAAATACAATCGGAATGAGTAATGGCTGTTGCAATACGGGGTCACGTTGTAAACTCAGTTCGATTTTTAAGCGCTGTAATTGCTGTAAAGATAATAAATAAAATTGTTGTTGCTGTTGTAGCAACAAGGCTTTGTTTTCAACTAAGGCGAGAGCTTTTAGAATAGAGGGGGGGGTTCTCTCGAGTAACACGCCATCCTCTTGAGGTAAGACCGTCGCCATTTCAATGTTGGATAATAGGGCGCTGTAAGCTGCCTGTTCTGTTTTACTTATCCGCGTAGCAGGGATATTAGTCGAAAAGTGCGGTCTATTTTGCGTATTTTTTTTATTCGTTTGAAATAAAGCGGTTGATAGCGTAGTGGTGGAGGAGTCAAAGATATTTTGTCCCGCCGCTGCACGATTCGGCTTGCTATAACTTGGGCGATATTCATGCTGCGCGCTTTCCTCTACCTGATAGTTTGCGGAGACACATGCCTCGTTCGTTTGATATAAGCTCGCTTGTTCAGAATGAAGGGCGTTACTGATTCCTTGACAAATAAAATCATGCACTAAACGTTGCTGGTGGAAACGCACTTCATGTTTGGTTGGATGGACATTCACATCCACATCGTTAGGATTTAAATCAATAAACAAGACAAAAGCAGGATATTGTTCTGGGCTTAAAAAATCTGCATAGGCTTGGCGAATCGCATGAGTAATGATCTTATCTCGTACCATTCTGCCATTAATATAGCAATAACTTAGATCATTTTGTGTACGTGAAAAAGTTGGCTGAGCAACCCAACCAGATAAATGTAGATCATCGTGTTTCCAATCAATTTCGAGCGCATTCTGGACAAATTCATCCCCACAAATTGCCGAGACCCGTTTTAACTTTTGCGTGCGATCATGAGCACTGCGATACTGGCGTACGATTTTTCCATTATGAGTTAAGGTAAACGCAATTGCCATTTTGGCTAAGGCGATACGGCGAATCACTTCATCAATATGGGCAAATTCCGTTTTATCTGTGCGCAGAAATTTACGGCGTGCTGGCGTGTTAAAAAATAAATTTGCTACTTCAACTGTCGTACCAACGGGATGAGAAGCCGGTTGTAAAGTCGTTTCCATCTCTCGCCCCTGAGCATAAACTTGCCATGCTTCATTTTGTGTTGCTGGACGTGAGGTGAGTGTTAAACGTGAAACAGAGCTGATACTGGCGAGTGCTTCACCACGAAAGCCAAGGCTTAAAATATTATCAAGGTCATCTAGACTGGCAATTTTGCTTGTAGCATGACGTGCTAGTGCCAGACTTAGCTCGTCTTTTGCAATACCAATACCATTATCACGGATCCGCATTAAAGTATTGCCCCCGTTTTCAATATCGATTTGAATACGTGTTGCGCCTGCATCTAAACTATTTTCGACCAACTCTTTCACCACAGAAGCTGGGCGTTCAACGACTTCGCCCGCGGCGATCTGGTTAGCAAGCTGAGGAGAAAGAACTTTAATTGCCATGCTGATCAATCTCTCAATTTAATTTTTTGTCCTGTTAACACTTTGCCATCTTTTAAATGGGGATTTAATTTTAATAGCTGATTTGGTGGAATATGGTACTCTCTGGCAATCGCGTAGAGTGTTTGCCCTTTTTTCACAGTATGGTATTTCGGCAGTTTCTCTTTTGATTCCGATGTTGTGTTGCTTACGACTTTCGTTTTTGTTTCTGTCACTTTACTGGTTGTAGCTGGTGTGGTTTTTTCACTGGCTTTTCCGCTAGCAGGAATTTTTAAGGTTTCACCAATCCATAATTCGCGTCGTTTTAATTTATTGAGTGCTAAGATATCATTCACTTTCACCCCATATTTGCGTGCAACGCCGGTAAGATTTTCCCCTGCTTTGACTTTATGACGTAGTCCACTGTCTGTGAGCGTCGTCTGTGTTGCATTGCTTTCGACTGTTGTTGGGGATTTGTTTTTTGGCTCATTCGCAACTGATTTTTTACGGTATTCCACTAGGCTTTCGTAAATCATATAAGCCACTTTTTTACGATAAGCCAAAGTGCTGAGTTTTTTCTCTTCATCGACGTTCGAGAGAAAGCCTGTTTCAACTAAGATAGAAGGAATATCCGGCGAGCGTAACACGCCAAGGCTGGCATGCTGTGGCGTACTTCGATTTAAGGTCGTAATTTTGGCAAAGCGTTTTAAGACGATAGAACCGAGTTCATAACCAACACGTTGACTGTGACCAAATTGGAGATCTAAGACGGTTTGATCTAAATACTTTTCATTGTGGGAGGCCAAAACCGTGCCGGCGCCGCCGAGCAGTTCGGAACGTTTTTCGTGATCCTCTAACCATTGTCCCATTTCACTGTTTGCACGACGATTCGAAAGTACCCAAACGGATGCGCCACGTAATAAAGGCGATAAATTTGAGTCAGCATGGATCGAAATCAAAAGGTTGGCTTTATGTTTACGGGCAATTTCAGAACGTTTCGGGACCGAAATAAAATAATCACCAGTACGTGTGAGTACCCCTTTGAAATGTGGATCTTTATCAAGGAGCATCTTGAGCTCTCTCGCAATAGAGAGTGTCACATTTTTTTCATACATTTTTAATTGACGACTAATCGCACCCGGATCGGTGCCACCATGTCCAGGGTCAATAGCAATGGTCCACACATTATTTGCGAATAATGGTGTTGAAATAAAAAGTATTGTTGCAAAGAAAAGTGAAATAAAACGATATTTTTTCATTGTGCTATGTGATTTCGATTTTTCTAAGTTGTGCAATAATTTGTTCACCTTGTGGAGAATTCGCGATTAATTCAAGATTTCTCGCATGATCAACATATTGGATATTGATAAGTAAATCCGCTTCCGACAGTATGCCTTGTCCTTTTTCAGCCCACTCAATTAAGCATAGACAGTTTGCATTGAAATAGTCTCGAATACCCATAAACTCAAGTTCCTCGGGATCACTTAGACGGTATAAGTCGAAATGATAGACAGTTTTAGTGGGTAAATGGTATTCCTCAACTAATGTATAAGTTGGACTTTTTACATTCCCTCGATGACCTAGTGCCTGAATGATACCACGACTTAAAGTGGTTTTCCCTGCGCCTAAATCGCCGTTTAGATAGACAGTAATCGCGTTGTTGGTATGAATATTGTTTATTGCCTCAACAATATGGCGACCAAATTGGCACATTGCTGTTTCATTTGGGATGAATTGAGAATAGCGGGAAACGTCAGTCATGAATGTCTTTTATCACTAAGTTGGCGGTTAAAACGAACCAAAATTGTACCTTACTTTTCATCGATTACATAGTCTAAAAGCAAATTTTGTAGGTGAAAAAGCGCGTTAAGAAAAACAGATTATTTTGGATTTGATAAGAAAATTTGGAGCGGGAAACGAGGCTCGAACTCGCGACCCCAACCTTGGCAAGGTTGTGCTCTACCAACTGAGCTATTCCCGCGTAGAATATGGTATTGATTTGTTGAAATATTGGAGCGGGAAACGAGGCTCGAACTCGCGACCCCAACCTTGGCAAGGTTGTGCTCTACCAACTGAGCTATTCCCGCATAATATTTTTCACTGTTTAACAGCGACAGGCGGACATTATACGAAAAAAATGCTAGGGTGCAAGTGTAAAATGTGAAAAAAATTGAGATTGCTTGGATAATCGACAGTTCGCTGTATTATTCGGTCGTTTTGGTATTCTTTGGCTAATGAAACAGTGCATCAGTTAGGCTTTTTATGTTGCTCTTAAAAAGAAAAGTGACTTTTCGTTTGATTGAAAGTCACTTTTTCAGATTATTCATTTTTCAAATTAATAAAATGTTCGCGGTAGTAAGCCAGTTCAGCGATAGATTCACGTATATCATCTAACGCAAGGTGAGTGTTTTTCTTGGTAAAGCCTTTTAACACATCAGGTTTCCAACGACTCGCTAATTCTTTTAACGTACTGACATCTAGGTGACGATAGTGAAAATAATCGGCTAACTCAGGCATGTATTTGAATAAAAAGCGTTTATCTTGCGAAACACTATTCCCACAAATGGGGGAAACACCTTTAGGTACCCATTTTTTTAGAAAATCTAGCGTTTGTAATTCTGCCGCTCGTTCAGTTAAACGACTGTTTTTTACACGTTCAACTAAGCCGTTCTCTGTATGGGTTTTCATACACCAGTCGTTCATTTTCGCTAAACATTCATCTGATTGATGAATCGCAAGTACAGGTCCTTCTGCCAAAATATTGAGATGTTTATCGGTCACAATAGTTGCAATCTCAATAATACGTTCACTTTCAGGGTCTAAGCCGGTCATTTCTAAATCAATCCAAATCAGATTTTGTTTATCCAACTGCATGGTGCTATCCTATGTAAATTGTTTTGTCGCTATTCTAGCGGAAAATCTGATAAAAAACGACCGCACTTTTAAGGATAAGTCATTGAGTAAACGTAAATTAACGCAAAATCAAAAACGTCGCATTCAATCTAATAACGAAAAAACTTTACATCGCCATCAACGTCGTGAAAAAAAAGAGATTGATTGGCAAGATGACATGTTAGGGGAGTCACAAGATGGCATTGTTGTGACGCGTTATTCTGTTCATGCGGATGTTGAAGACGCCGCAGGCGAGATTTTTCGTTGCAATTTGCGTCGTACGTTATCCAGTTTAGTAGTAGGGGATCGTGTGATTTGGCGTAAAGGCAATGCACAGTTACAAGGTGTAAGTGGCGTCATTGAAGCGATTAAACCTCGGCAAAATGAAATTGCCCGTCCCGATTATTATGATGGTTTAAAAGTGATCGCGGCTAATATTGATCGCATTATTATTGTTTCCTCCGTGTTGCCGACCCTCTCTTTAAATATTATCGATCGCTACTTAGTCATTTGTGAAAATGCACAAATCCCCGCGGTGATTGTGGTCAATAAAGTGGATTTATTGAGCGATCAGGAAAGGGCTGAAGTGGAAGCGCAGTTACGTATTTACCAGCAAATAGGTTATCAAACGCTGATGATTTCTGCGCTGAGTGGGGAAAATATGGAAAAACTGACCGCACTTTTTGATGAAGGAACTTCCATCTTTGTCGGGCAATCGGGAGTGGGTAAGTCAAGTTTGATCAATCATATTTTGCCTGAAGTCAATGCACAAGTTGGCGATATTAGCGAAAATTCAGGCTTGGGTCAGCATACCACAACCTCTTCACGTTTATATCATTTACGTCAAGGGGGACAGTTAATTGATTCGCCGGGGATTCGTGAGTTTGGTTTATGGCATTTAGATCAGGAGCAAATTACGCGTGGCTACCGAGAATTCCAGTATTTTTTAGGCACCTGTAAGTTCCGCGATTGTAAGCATTTGAATGATCCGGGTTGTGCATTACGTGAAGCGATGGAGCAAGGTAAAATTCATTCGGTGCGTTTTGCCAATTATCATCGCTTAATTGCTAGCCTTGAAGAAACAAAATCACAACGGCACTTCTCAAGTGAAAACTAGTCGTTAATTGAATGTTAACAAGGGATTAAAAAACACTCTTTTTGAGTGTTTTTTTGTGATCTATCTCAAGTTTTTATTGGATCCATCTTGATTATTTAACAACAAGGATTGATACTACCGCTCGATTTATTTTTTATCCAAAAATAAATGGAATGTACTCAATATAAGCTAGAAAGTCATAACCTCGCTTATTCTCACGTTAATTATTCTTTGTTTAGAAGGAAAAAAACATGTACTCAAAAGACGTTGAAATTATTGCACCAAATGGATTACATACTCGTCCTGCGGCACAATTTGTGAAAGAAGTGAAAGCCTTTGCCTCTGATATTACCGTTACTTCTGCGGGAAAAAGCGCGAGTGCGAAAAGTCTGTTTAAATTACAAACACTTGCACTCAGTCAAGGTACGGTCATTACGATTTCGGCAGAGGGCGAAGATGAGCAAAAAGCCGTTGAACACTTAGTCGCACTTATTCCAACCTTAGAATAATTGATTGTTAGCCATAATGTGAGTCCACATTATGGCGTTTATTTTTCCATCATCACATTTTAGTAAAGTTCAGAAGGTTACATATGATTTCAGGAATTCCAGCTTCACCAGGTATCGTTTTTGGTAAAGCCTTAGTGCTTAAAGAAGAAAAAATTGTACTGGATATGCAAAAAATCAGTGAATCTCAGATTGATTCGGAAATTGCACGTTTTTATCAAGGACGAAATGCGGCAGTAGAACAGCTTAGTGCCATTCGCGATCGGGCGGCGAAGACCTTAGGTGAAGAAAAAGCAGCAATTTTTGAAGGTCATTTGATGATCTTGGAAGATGAGGAGTTGGAAGAAGAAATTATCGATTATTTGCGTACAAATAAAGTGAATGCGGGTGTAGCTGCAAGTAAAATTATTGATCAGCAAGTCACGATGTTATCTGAAATTGATGATGAATATTTAAGAGAACGTGCCGGCGATATTCGAGATATTGGTAATCGTTTAATTAAAAATATTTTAGGCATGCATATTGTTGATTTAGGTGATATCAACGAAGAAGCGATTTTGGTGGCTTATGATTTAACGCCCTCTGAGACAGCACAGCTTAATTTAGACAAAGTCTTAGGTTTTATTACCGACATCGGTGGACGTACTTCACACACATCTATTATGGCTCGTTCTTTAGAGCTACCGGCGATTGTTGGAACAAATCATGTCACTTCACAAGTGAATACTGGCGATTACCTGATTTTAGATGCGGTGAATAACGTCGTTTACGTTAATCCATCACAAGATGAAATAACGCGCTTAAAAGGCTTACAACAAAAACTCTTAGAAGAAAAAGCAGAATTAGCCAAATTAAAAGATTTACCCGCGTTAACCTTAGATGGTCATCGTGTCGACGTGGTTGCCAATATTGGTACGATTCGTGATGTAGATGGAGCAGATCGTAATGGGGCAGAAGGCGTAGGCTTGTATCGAACCGAATTCTTATTTATGGATCGTGAGCAATTACCGACTGAAGAAGAACAATTTGTTGCTTACAAAGACGTTGTTGAAGCGATGAATGGTCGCCTCGTGATTTTACGTACCATGGATATTGGTGGTGATAAAGAGCTTCCTTATTTAAATTTACCAAAAGAAATGAACCCCTTCTTAGGGTGGCGTGCAATTCGTATCGCATTAGACCGTCGCGAAATTTTACATGCACAATTGAGAGCAGTGTTACGCGCATCTGCTTTTGGTAAGTTAGCGGTTATGTTCCCAATGATTATTTCGGTGGAAGAGATTCGCGAATTGAAGTCAGTCATTGAAACCTTGAAACAAGAATTACGTAATGAAGGCAAGGCATTTGATGAAAGTATTCAAATCGGTGTCATGGTAGAAACACCGTCAGCAGCCGTGAATGCCAAATTCTTAGCCAAAGAAGTGGATTTCTTTAGTATTGGAACAAACGATTTAACACAATACACATTAGCAGTTGACCGTGGTAATGAATTAATTTCTCACCTGTATAATCCAATGTCACCTTCTGTCTTAAGTTTAATTAAACAGGTGATTGATGCTTCGCATGCAGAAGGAAAATGGACCGGCATGTGTGGTGAGCTTGCGGGTGATGAAAAAGCCGCGGTATTACTTTTAGGTATGGGCTTGGATGAATTTAGTATGAGTGCTATCTCTGTACCACGTATTAAGAAATTGATCCGTAATGTGAATTATGAAGATACAAAAGCCTTAGCAATGAAGGCATTACAGCAACCAACAGCCGTAGAAATTGAACAATTAGTTGAAGATTTTTTAGCTGAAAAAGCATTAAATTAGATACAAGCTGAAAATTTTACGTTAAAATATGACCACATTTACTTAGTAGGAGACTAAAATGGGTTTATTTGACAAATTATTTGGTTCAAAAGACAAAAAAGCTGTTGAAGTGGAAATTTTTGCTCCGCTTTCTGGTGAAATTGTGAATATTGAAGATGTACCAGATGTTGTTTTTTCTGAGAAAATCGTAGGGGATGGGATTGCGATTCGTCCTACTGGCAATAAAATGGTCGCCCCTGTTGATGGCGTAATTGGCAAAATTTTTGAAACTAACCATGCGTTTTCAATGGAATCCAAAGACGGAGTAGAGTTATTTGTCCACTTTGGTATTGATACTGTTGAGCTAAAAGGTGAAGGATTTAAACGTATTGCACAAGAAGGTCAGGCGGTGAAACGCGGTGAAACTGTTATTGAATTTGATTTAGCCCTTCTTGAAGCAAAAGCAAAATCTGTTCTAACTCCGGTGGTGATTTCTAATATGGATGAAATCAGTCATATTGATAAAAAAGCTGGTGAAGTTGTTGCGGGTGAGTCTGTTGTCCTTGTATTGAAAAAATAATTATTGTCTATTTTGTAAGAAAGTCTGCCTTTATTTGTTAAGGTGGACTTTTTTATTTGTCTCATTATTTCTTGTGATTTAATCAATACCGTCATCATGCTAACAGTCTAAACCTGACAGTTCATGTTTAAAAAAATGAGAGTGAGATCATAAATTGTACTTCTTAAAGTAGTCATCTTGAATGTAACAAGGTAAATTATGCCGGTATTCTGTTTTAACTATTTTTGTATCATGGTTTATGATGCGGTGTAATGATAGATATCCACATGTGTTTTTCAAGTCATGAGGAAGATAGAGGATAACTGCTTTGTTTTACGAAGTGCATTGTGAGTAATTTTGATGCAGGTCTGTGTTGTATGTTAGTCGCTATCTTTAATCTGATTAGCGGCTATAATAGTCGTGTGAATTCAGCGCATTGACGGAAAATATTCATGATAAAAGAGCGACTATCTGATACGTCTCTATCTGTATATGAAAGTGCTATCAATGTCTCATTTTTTGTCTTTTGCGAGAGAAATAACTATCTTTCTCTAAAAAAATCTAATAATATTTACAAAATTTGTTAAAAATTTGTGAAGCAATTTTCTTTTAATTGAATTTTGTGTAAATTATATTCAATTTTACATATTTCGTGATTAATTCATTGTTTAATCTTAACTTAAGATTAAGCTTACTTTTAACTTAACAAATAAGGAAAAGACTATGTCAGATATGTTAAAGAATGACGTAGATCCAGTCGAAACTAATGATTGGTTGTTAGCTATTGATGCGGTCATTCGCGAAGAAGGTGTTGAACGCGCACAATATATTATTGAGCAATTAATGCAACACGCTCGAGCCAACAATGTTTCTTTACCAACAGGTATCACCACTGACTACATCAATACCATTCCAGCTTCAGAAGAACCAAACTATCCAGGCAATTTAGACTTAGAAAGACGTATCCGCGGTGCAATTCGTTGGAATGCGATTATGATGGTATTGCGTGCTTCGAAAAAAGATTTGGAATTAGGTGGACATATGTCTTCTTTCCAATCTTCTGCAACTATTTATGAAGTCTGTTTTAACCACTTCTTTAAAGCGCGTTCCGCGAAAAATGGTGGTGACTTAGTTTTCTTCCAAGGTCATATCTCACCAGGCATTTATGCCCGTGCATTCTTAGAAGGTCGTTTAACTGAAGAACAAATGGATAACTTCCGTCAAGAAGTTCACGGTAAAGGGCTTTCTTCCTATCCGCATCCGAAATTAATGCCTGAATTCTGGCAGTTCCCAACCGTGTCCATGGGTCTAGGACCATTGAATGCCATTTACCAAGCGCGTTTCTTAAAATATTTACACAACCGTGGCTTAAAAGATACTGCTGATCAAACTGTTTATGCCTTCTTAGGTGATGGTGAAATGGATGAAGTCGAATCGCGTGGTGCGATTTCTGTGGCAGCGCGTGAAAAGTTAGACAACCTTGTGTTTGTGATTAACTGTAACTTACAACGTTTAGACGGTCCCGTAACAGGTAACGGCAAAATCATCCAAGAATTAGAAGGTTTATTCAACGGCGCAGGCTGGGAAGTGATTAAAGTGATTTGGGGCCGTCGTTGGGATCGTTTATTACAACGTGATACCTCAGGTAAATTATTACAATTAATGATGGAAGTGGTTGATGGTGACTATCAAACCATGAAAGCAAAAGATGGTGCTTACGTTCGTAAACACTTCTTTGGTCGTTATCCAGAAACAGAAGCCTTAGTGGCTGAAATGACAGATGATGAAATCTGGGCATTAAATCGTGGTGGTCACGATCCATTAAAAATATTCGCTGCCTTCAATAAAGCAAAACAAGTGAAAGGGAAACCTGTTGTTTTACTTGTGAAAACCATTAAAGGTTATGGTATGGGTGAAGCTGCTGAAGGGAAAAACATTGCTCACCAAGTGAAGAAAATGGATATGTCAGGCGTGAAACACGTTCGTGATCGCTTTAACATTGATATTGCTGATGCGGATATTGAAAATTTACCATACATTAAATTTGCAGAAGGTTCTGAAGAGTACAAATACCTTCACGAACGTCGTCAAGCGTTACAAGGTTATTTGCCAACCCGTTTACCACGTTTCACGGAACAATTAGAGGTGCCGGAATTAGAGGAGTTTGCACAATTATTTGAAGCTCAAGCCCGTCCAATTTCAACAACGATGGCATTTGTACGTTCACTAAACGTATTATTGAAAAACAAATCTGTGGGTAAACGTATCGTGCCAATTCTGGCAGACGAAGCACGTACATTTGGTATGGAAGGCTTATTCCGTCAAATCGGTATTTACAACCCGTATGGTCAAAACTATACCCCGCAAGATCGCGAGCAAGTATCTTACTACCGTGAAGCCATTGATGGTCAAGTGTTACAAGAAGGGATCAATGAGCAAGGTGCAACCGCTTCTTGGTTAGCTGCGGCTACTTCTTACTCAACAAATGATTTCCCAATGATTCCATTCTATGTGTACTACTCCATGTTTGGTTTCCAACGTATTGGTGACTTAATGTGGGCCGCGGGTGACCAACAAGCACGTGGTTTCATGATTGGTGGGACATCGGGTCGTACAACATTAAATGGTGAAGGTTTACAACATGAAGATGGTCACAGCCATATTCAATCATTAACTATCCCTAACTGTATCTCTTATGACCCAGCATTTGCTTTTGAGGTTGCGGTTATCATGCAAGACGGCGTACGTCGTATGTATGGACCAGAACAAGAGAACATTTACTACTATATCACCACATTGAACGAAACTTATGACCAACCGGCTATGCCAAAAGGTGCGGAAGAAGGTATCCGTAAAGGTATCTATAAGTTTGAAACCGTAACCGGTCAAGGTAAAGGTAAAGTTCAGTTATTAGGTTCTGGTGCAATCTTACGTCATGTTCGCGAAGCAGCACAGTTGTTAGCTAATGACTTTGGTGTCACTTCAGATGTGTATAGTGTACCGTCATTCACAGAAGTAGCACGTGAAGGTGCTGATGCAGATCGTTGGAACTTATTACATCCAGAAGCCAAAGCACGTGTACCTTACATTGCACAAGTAATGAATGATGCGCCTGCTGTTGCTGCAACAGACTACATGAAATTATTTGCAGAACAAGTTCGTGCTTATGTGCCAGCAGCAAGCTATCGTGTATTAGGTACAGATGGTTTTGGTCGTTCAGATAGCCGTGAAAACCTACGTGAGCACTTTGAAGTGGATGCTCGTTATGTGGCAATCGCAGCATTATCTGAATTGGCGAAACAAGGTACTATCGATAAGAAAGTGGTTGCAGACGCTATTCAAAAATACGGTATTGATGCAGATAAAGTGAACCCACTTTACGCCTAAGTAAATAGGATTAACATTCCAGCTCCCTGATATCAGGGAGCATGTTATGGAATGATTGGAGGATAAAAAAACATGTCAAAACAAATTCAAGTACCAGATATTGGTGGTGATGAAGTGACTGTGACAGAAGTCATGGTAAAAGCGGGTGATACGGTTGCAGTTGATCAAAGCGTAATCAATGTAGAAGGTGATAAAGCCTCAATGGAAGTCCCTTCACCAGAAGCGGGTGTGATCAAAGAAGTGTTAGTGAAAGTGGGTGACAAAGTGTCAACGGGTTCACCGATGTTTGTGTTAGAAACGGGTGATGCAAAACCTGCTGAAACGCCAAAAGCTGAAACAGCACCAGTATCTGCGCCAGCGCCAGCAGCAAGCGCAGTGGTTGAAGTACATGTCCCCGATATTGGTGGTGATGAAGTTAACGTGACAGAAATCATGGTCAAAGTGGGTGATAAAGTTGAGGTTGAGCAATCGATCATCAATGTAGAAGGTGATAAAGCCTCAATGGAAGTCCCAGCCCCAATCGCAGGTGTTGTTAAAGAAATTCTAATCAATGTTGGTGACAAAGTATCAACAGGATCATTGATTATGAAATTTGAAACGGGTGATGCGCCAGCAGTAGCGACACCAGCACAAGCGCCAACAGCTGCGCCATCAGCACCTGCACAAAGTGCGGTAAAAGATGTGAACGTGCCAGATATTGGTGGTGACGAAGTCAACGTGACGGAAATCATGGTGAACGTGGGTGACACGATCACAGAAGAACAATCATTAATTACTGTTGAAGGTGATAAAGCTTCAATGGAAGTGCCTGCGCCATTTGCCGGTGTGGTAAAAGAAATTTTAGTGAAATCTGGCGACAAAGTCTCTACGGGTTCATTAATTATGCGCTTTGAAGTAGCGGGAGCCGCACCTTCAGCAGCACCAGCACAACCTGCACCTGCTGCACAAGCGGCAGCACCACAAGCAGCAACGCCAGCACCGGTTGCAAGCGCGCCAGCGGGTGATGCAGAAGTAACAGGTAGTTCTGTATTTGCTTATGCCACACCGGTTGTACGTCGTTTAGCACGTGAATTTGGTGTGAACCTCGATAAAGTGAAAGGTACTGGTCGTAAAGGTCGTATCTTAAAAGAAGACGTTCAAGCATATGTGAAAGCAGCAATCAAAGCGGTTGAATCAGGTTCTGTATCTGCAGCGCCAGCGGGCAGCGGTGTAGCAAATGGTGCAGGCTTAGGCTTATTGCCATGGCCGAAAGTGGATTTCAGCAAGTTTGGTGAAGTGGAAGAAGTAGAACTCACCCGTATTAACAAAATTTCGGGTGCAAACTTACACCGTAACTGGGTGATGATCCCGCATGTTACACATTTCGATCGTGCCGATATTACTGACTTAGAAGCGTTCCGTAAAGAACAAAATGTGTTAGCGGAAAAACAAAAATGGGGTGTGAAAATCACGCCAGTGGTGTTTATCATGAAAGCGGCTGCCAAAGCATTAGAAGCGTATCCACGTTTTAATAGCTCGATTTCTGAAGATGGTCAACGTTTAACCTTGAAAAAATATGTCAATATTGGTGTGGCAGTGGATACACCAAACGGCTTAGTCGTGCCTGTCTTTAAAGATGTCAACAAAAAAGGCATTATCGAACTTTCTCGTGAATTAATGGAAGTGTCGAAAAAAGCACGTGACGGCAAATTAACCGCTTCGGATATGCAAGGGGGTTGTTTCACGATTTCAAGCTTAGGGGGCTTAGGTACGACACACTTTGCGCCAATCGTGAATGCGCCAGAAGTCGCAATTCTAGGTGTGTCTAAATCAGAAATGGCGCCAGTTTGGAACGGTAAAGAATTTACGCCACGCTTAATGTTGCCATTATCATTGTCTTTCGACCACCGTGTGATCGATGGTGCAGATGGCGCACGTTTCATTAGCTATATCAATGGCGTGTTATCTGATCTTCGTCGTTTAGTTATGTAATCGCACTGTCCGTTCGGTAAATTGCCGAGCGGACATCATTAATCAACCCAAATGTGGTGTGAAAGTGCGGTCTAAAATCGCCTATCTTTTGATAAAATGCATCGCATTCTTTAACGAGGTTAAAATGAATAAAGAAATTAAAACTCAGGTTGTGGTATTAGGTGCGGGTCCTGCGGGTTATTCCGCCGCATTCCGTTGTGCAGATTTAGGTTTAGAAACCGTGATTGTTGAACGTTATGCTACGTTAGGTGGCGTATGTTTAAACGTGGGTTGTATCCCGTCAAAAGCCTTATTACACGTGGCGAAAGTGATTGAAGAAGCCAAAGCGCTTGCAGAGCATGGTATCGTGTTCGGTGAGCCAAGCACAGATGTAAACAAAATCCGTGGTTGGAAAGAAAAAGTCATTAACCAGTTAACGGGTGGTTTAGCGGGTATGGCTAAACAACGTAAAGTGCAAGTAGTGAACGGCTATGGTAAATTCTCTGGTCCAAATACGATTATTGTTGCGGGCGAAGAAGGGGAAACGACGATCAAGTTTGATCATGCGATTATTGCGGCAGGATCGCGTCCAATTCAATTACCATTTATTCCACATGAAGATCCACGTATTTGGGACTCCACAGATGCACTTAAATTAAAAGAAGTGCCAGAGAATTTACTTATCATGGGTGGTGGTATTATCGGTCTAGAAATGGGAACGGTTTACCATGCATTAGGCTCAAAAATTGATGTAGTCGAAATGTTTGACCAAGTGATCCCGGCTGCGGATAAAGACATGGTTCAAATCTACACCAAACGCGTCGCGAAGAAATTCAATTTATTATTAGAAACGAAAGTGACTGCGGTTGAAGCAAAAGAAGATGGTATTTATGTTTCAATGGAAGGTAAAGCTTCTGAAACTCGTCGTTATGATGCTGTATTAGTGGCGATTGGTCGTGTACCAAATGGTAAATTGATTGATGCCGGTGTTGCGGGTGTTGAAGTAGATGATCGTGGTTTCATTCGTACCGACAAACAAATGCGTACCAATGTGCCTCACATTTTCGCCATTGGTGATATCGTGGGTCAACCAATGTTAGCACACAAAGGTGTTCATGAAGGTCATGTCGCAGCAGAAGTGATTGCAGGCATGAAACATTACTTCGATCCAAAAGTGATTCCATCTATTGCGTATACGGAACCTGAAGTGGCTTGGGTGGGTAAAACTGAGAAAGAATGTAAAGCGGAAGGTATCGCTTATGAAGTAGCGAAATTCCCTTGGGCTGCCTCAGGTCGTGCGATTGCATCTGACTGTGCAGATGGCATGACAAAATTGATCTTTGATAAAAATACACATCGTGTTATCGGTGGCGCAATCGTCGGGACGAATGGTGGTGAATTGTTAGGTGAAATCGGTCTTGCTATCGAAATGGGTTGTGATGCGGAAGATTTAGCCTTAACGATCCATGCTCACCCAACATTACACGAGTCTGTTGGTCTTGCAGCAGAAGTATTTGAAGGGTCAATTACTGACTTACCAAATCCAAAAGCGAAGAAAAAATAATACGTTTTTGTTGAAACTGATAAGTAACAAAAGTTTTTAAACGAAATAGCTGTGCGGTCAAACTTTTAAAAGTTTAACCGCACTTTTTTATTTATGAGACGTTATGCTTATGCCGCAAACGCCATATTGCGTTTTGGTTTAATTTGATGAATAGTACTGGTGACAGTGCCAACAATTGGTAAACTCTGCCAGTGATTGGTTTTAATGTTGCTCTGAGTCGAATCTAAGGCAAAGAAAACGTATTCATTATTTTGCTGAAGCATAAATTCATAAATATGGAATTGCCCATTGATATCAAGAACAATCAGATCGCCCACAGATAAGCTTTCGTTTTTTTCTACTACTAGCATGTCATCAACTTCAATTCCCCAAGCAAGCATATTCGGATTGGTTACACGAATAAAGCAGGTTTGTTGTGGGCGTTTAACACAGTAAAGATTGAGATCCAGCTTTTTACTGAAATTTAAGTGAGATTGTTGGATGTCCTCGTAAAGTGGCATAGGACGGTAAGATAATAAATAATCATGTTGAGCCACAGTGTTGTTTATGCCATTCATCTTATCCCTCTTTATTTTAACTGGTTATTTATACAGGTGAAATATACTGTTGTTATATACAGCTTGTCAAGAGGGGATCTCATGGTTAGTGAAAAAAAATTAGACTTTTTCTGTTTGTAAAGTGATCGATTTGTTTTGTGCAATCGATTGCTTTTGATTGATTTTTATTCAAATAAAGTCGGGGTAAATAAGATATTTTCTAATAATATGGCAATTATTTTTAATGAATATTTGTCAATATACTGGAAATATAAAAATGATATTTTCTTTAATGAAAAAGTAAGCTATCTTTAGCACCGTTAGGGGGATCAAACATTTGGTCTAAATTTTTTACAATAAGTGCATTCGCACAAGATTACGTGATTTAATTATGAATACATCTCGTTTATTTAGTTTGTTTTTCCAAGGTAATTTGGTGAAACGTATTTTTATTGGTCTTATCTTAGGTTTGCTTGTTGCGCTCGTTACGCCGACATTACAAAACGTGCTTGGTTTTAATTTAGCGGAAAAAGTTGGGGTATTAGGCACCATTTTTGTTCGCTCATTACGTGCGGTTGCACCGATTTTAATTTTTGTCCTTGTCATGGCGGCAATTGCAAATAAAAAAATTGGTGCGAAAAGCAATATGAAATCCATTATTGTATTGTATCTTTTGGGGACATTTTTAGCCGCACTTTCAGCTGTTATTGCGGGCTTCTTATTCCCAAGTGAAGTGGCATTAGCCACAAAAGAAGATATGACGTCTGCACCACAAGGTGTTGGTCAGGTACTATTAACTTTAGTCTTCAATGTGGTTGATAATCCATTAAATGCGCTCTTTAAAGCGAATTTCGTTGGCGTGCTCGCTTGGTCAATTGGTTTGGGATTAGCCCTACGTCATGCATCAGAAAGTACAAAAACGATGGTGTCAGATCTAGCAGAAGCTGTATCGAAAATTGTGTATGTGATTATTGCCTTTGCCCCAATCGGTGTGTTCGGTTTAGTCAGTGAAACCTTGGCAGATAAAGGATTAGTGGCGCTCGGTGGTTATATTCATTTATTAGCCGTATTAGTTGGTACGATGCTATTTGTTGCTTTTGTAGTGAACCCAATTTTGGTTTACTGGAAAATTCGCCGTAATCCTTATCCATTAGTGTGGACCTGCGTACGTGAAAGTGGTTTAACGGCATTTTTCACTCGTAGCTCAGCAGCTAACATTCCAGTTAACATCAATCTTGCTAAACGCTTGAATTTAGATGAAGAAACCTATTCGGTTTCCATTCCATTAGGCGCGACTATTAATATGGCAGGTGCTGCGATTACTGTAACGATTCTTACGTTAGCCGCGGTACATACTTTAGATATTCAGATTTCTTTCTTTAGTGCCTTGTTATTGAGTGTCGTTGCCAGTATTTGTGCTTGCGGTGCCTCTGGTGTTGCGGGGGGATCTTTATTATTGATTCCGTTAGCTTGTAGCTTATTTGGGGTTTCTGATGATGTCGCTGCACAAATGATCGGGGTGGGGTTCATTATCGGTATTTTACAAGACTCTACTGAAACTGCATTAAACTCTTCAACGGATGTGCTATTTACTGCAGCAGCCTGTATTGCAGAAGAAAATAAACAAGTTTAACGAACGGTTATTTAGTGAATAGAAAGCGGATATTTATCCGCTTTTTTTATCGGAGGATGGATGTGCAGTTTACAGCTTAAAGAAGCAAAATTTAAATTACATCAACATCAATATTTGTATATTCCTCAATTTTGTTTATCCGCGGGGCAATTTTGGGCTGTCGTGGGGAGTAATGGTAGTGGAAAAACTGCTTTTGCGCTTGCACTGCAGCAGCAATTAGCACTAGAGCATGGTGAATATTGCCATTCATTCCGGCAGGTAGCATTATTGTCCTTTGAAAAACAACAACATATTATTGAAGCTACTTTTAAGGATCGCAATCATGATGGAATAAGCCCCGATGATTTTGGTAAAAGTGCACAAGAAACCATATTAAATGGCACTTCAGCGACAGCGGCTTGTGAGAAATATGCGGAAATCTTACAGATTACGTCTTTATTAGATCGCCCTTTTATTCACCTGTCTACAGGGGAAAGCCGTAAAGTCTTGTTATGCCAAGCGTTAGTGAGTCAACCTGATCTCTTGATCTTAGATGAACCCTTTGAAGGATTAGACCAGCAGTCAGTGCAAGACTGGCGGCATTTATTGGAGAGATTAAAAGAGAAAATGACATTAATGCTGATCATCAATCGTTTCTCTGATATTCCGACACAGGCGACTCATATTGCGATTTTGGATAATCGAGAGTTAGTTTTGCAAGGCGAACGCCAATACATTGAGCAGCAAAGTTTATTTCAACAGTTGTATTATGCCGAAAATGCGCGGAATGAACCTTTGCCGACACCTTTTGGTACGCCAATACATTTGCCGACAGAGATCAATCCTTTTGAGTTAAAAAACGTCAATATTCAATATGGTGATAAAAAGATTCTCAGTGCATTAACTTGGACAGTTGAACCAAAACAACATTGGTGGATTAAAGGACCAAATGGTGCAGGAAAATCGACGCTATTGTCTGTGCTGACGGGTGATCATCCGCAATCTTATGCGAATCATGTAGTATTATTTGGTCAACAACGTGGTAGCGGTGAAACCATTTGGGATATTAAACAAAAAATAGGCTATGTGAGTAGTCAGTTGCATATGGATTACCGAGTGAATTGTAGCGCATTAGATGTTATTCTCTCGGGCTTTTTTGATAGTATTGGCGTGTATCAACAGGTATCAGAGGCACTGCGTTTGAAGGCTATGCAATGGTTGACACGTTTACATCTTGCAACACTGGCGAAAGCCCCGTTTCGTTCCTTGTCTTGGGGACAACAACGACTTTTGTTGATAGCTAGAGCCATGGTGAAACATCCACCAATATTGATTTTAGATGAACCTTTTCAGGGATTGGATGGGGTGAATCGTAAGCTGGTAAAACAGTTTATTGAACAACTGGTAGTAAACAGCCAAACCCAGCTGATATTTGTTTCCCATCAAGATCAGGACGCGCCAAATTGCATGACACATCGTTTTGAATTTATAGCAGATAATAATCAATATTCTTATATACAAAGTACGCTCTGATTTGTTAGACTTTTTGTGATATTGACTTACTAAGGAGAACAGCAATGGACTTTATTAATGGTTTACCAATCGCGACGATTTTCTTTATTGTATTGGTAATTTTTGTTTTGTATTCCACTTTAAAAACCGTTCCACAGGGGTATCACTGGACGATTGAACGTTTTGGTCGCTACACTCTCACATTGACACCAGGTTTGAATTTTGTGGTGCCTTTTATTGACCGCGTTGGTCGCCGTATCAATATGATGGAACAAGTGCTGGATATTCCTTCTCAAGAAGTCATTTCGAAAGATAACGCGAATGTGTCGATTGATGCGGTTTGTTTTGTGCAAGTGATTGATGCACGTAACGCGGCTTATGAAGTGAATCATTTAGAACAAGCGATTATTAATTTAACCATGACCAATATTCGTACTGTGTTAGGGTCAATGGAGTTAGATGAAATGTTATCACAACGTGATTCCATTAATAGCCGCTTGTTATCCATTGTTGATGAAGCCACTAATCCTTGGGGTATTAAAGTGACCCGTATTGAAATTCGTGATGTGCGTCCACCACAAGAATTGATCGCGGCGATGAACGCACAAATGAAAGCAGAACGTAACAAACGTGCGGATATTTTGGAAGCAGAAGGGGTACGTCAAGCGGAAATTTTACGTGCTGAAGGGGATAAACAAGCTCGTATCTTAAAAGCAGAAGGGGAACGTCAAGAAGCCTTCTTACAAGCTGAAGCTCGTGAACGTGCTGCTGAAGCAGAAGCCCGTGCGACACAAATGGTGTCTGAGGCGATTGCGAGTGGGGACACGAAAGCAATTAACTACTTTATTGCACAAAAATATACTGAAGCTTTAAAAGAAATTGGTGGTTCAGAAAACAGTAAAGTGGTGTTAATGCCACTCGAAGCGGGCAATTTAATCGGGTCTATTGCGGGTGTAGCTGAGTTATTAAAAGGCGATAAAAAAGCTTAATCACTGTCGGTGAGGTAAATATGGAATGGTTTTCCACTTGGAGCCTTTGGCATTGGCTTATTTTAGGTTTTGTTTTATTAATTGCTGAATTAGTGATCCCAGGGGTGTTTTTACTTTGGTGGGGATTAGCCGCCATTGTGATTGCTGGTGTGATGGCACTGATACCAAGCTTATCGTTAACCGTTTTAGCTATTAGCTATGCGATTTTAGCGATTATTTTGAGTGTGTCATGGTGGAAATATCAGCATGGTCAAGACAAAAGTGATCAGTTACATTCGTCATTAAATCAACGTGATCACGCGATGCTAGGCACAAGAGGTACTGTGCAAGAAATCGCGGCTAATGGCATTGGACGTGGGCATTTTGGCGATACGACGTGGCGCATTCAAGGCACGGATTTACAGGTCGGTGATTTAGTTGAAGTGCACCAAGTGGATGGTATTACGTTAAAAGTGAAAAAAGTGAATTAAAGATTATGCATCATCTGATTATTTTTGCCCATCCAAATAGCCAAACGAGTTTTAATCGGGCGATTTTGGAAGCTACTTTGCAGGCTAGCCAACAGTTAGACGTGCACACCGTGGTACGAGATTTGTACACGCTCAATTTCAATCCCATTTTATCTTGGGAGGAAATGCAAGCGGTTTACCAAGAGATCATTCCTGCTGAAGTCAAGTTTGAGCATCAACTCATTGAACAAGCGAATTTAATCACCTTGGTTTATCCATTATGGTGGATGGGCTTTCCTGCGATCCTGAAAGGGTATTTGGATCGTGTATTAAGCTATGGTTTTGCTTATAAAACTGAAAATGAACAATCTGTAGGCTTATTAGGTGGTAAAAAAATGCAACACTTTATCACGATTGGCAATAACGTAGAGATTTATCAAAATATGGGGTTTGCACAATCGCTGAAAGATTGTTTAGTGGACGGATTATTCAATTATTGTGGCATCACTGATATTCAGCATGAGCTGTTTGGTGATATTCATTTGATTGATGATCACGCGCGTCACGCTATGTTGCAAAGGGTCAGTGAGAAAACGCAAGAAAATTTAACCGCACTTTTAGAGAGAAAGCATGACAACTGAAAACCAACTTAACGCTTTTTCTATGCTAAGTCGCTTGTTTGGCAATTTGTTTTATCGTGCACCAAATGATCCGATTTTAGCTAATGTGTTTGCTTGGTTACAGCAGCAAGGACTTAGCGAAATCTGGGCACTTGAACTGGACAATCAAAGCCAACAAGCGATTAATAGTGTGCAAATGCCGTTAGATTTAAACGCATTAAGTAAAGAATATGACAAGTTATTTACGGGAGACACGCCACAAGTTAGTACTAAAATCAGCGATTATGCGGTTTCCGTTGAAGAATTTGTAAACTTTAGACAACAACGTGGTATGCCAGCGTTAGAAAGTGCGGATCATTTTGCATTACTTTTACTAACTGCCTCGTGGATTGAAGATAACCTTGATTCTGTGGCGGCACAACATCAGTTGTTTGAACAATTCTTATTGCCTTGTGCCAGCCAATTTCTTACTCAAGTGGAAAGTAAGGCAAGCTTGCCTTTTTATCGTGCCTTAGCACTTCTGTCGAAAGAGATGTTGGCAGCGATGGCGGACGAATTAGAAGAAGCGAGCGAGCAAGCCGTATAAGCATTTTCTTGTCATGCTAAAAAAGCAGCGTTACGACGCTGCTTCTAATTTTTGTCCAAAACTCACCGCACTTTTTGTCGCATAAGAACGATGGGGTCTTATTCCTCATCATATAAACTTGGCTGATTTTCATCAGGTCGTGTTTTAAAACGGCGGTGTAGCCACATATATTGTTCCACTCCTTTCATAATTTCCGTTTCTACGACTTGGTTCATGCGCGTGGCAATACGAGTTTCATCTGTAATATCGGAAAAATCCACTGGGGGGGAGATTTTGACGGTATAACCCGACCCATCGCTATTGCGTAATGGAGCAAAAGGGATCACCTTACTTGTTGGTGAGGATTTTAATAAATAATAGCTCCCCGTTGTAGTCGCTGCATCAGGGACAGCAAAAAAGGGTACAAAGACCGCATTTTTACGTCCATAATCATGATCAGGCGCATACCAAATAATTTCACCTTGGCGTAACGCACGAATCATGCCACGTAAATCTTTACGATCGAGCAGATCTTTATTAGAACGTAAGCGACCTTGCACTTGTAACCAGTCCATTAAAGGATTGTCATTCGGGCGGTAAACCCCTATGCCCGGTTGATGCAAGCCAACAATACGGGCGCCCAATTCTAAGGTTAGGAAATGTACCCCAACAAGAATCACACCATCTTGTTTATATTCTTTTAAGTATTCAAGTCCTTCGATTTTTGACCATTTTTTTATTCTTGCATCAGACCAAAACCAAGCCATACCCGTTTCAATAATCGCCATGCCGGTGGCTTTTAAATTCGCATGTAATAAGGTTTCAATTTGATCCGCAGAATAGTGGGGAAAACAAAGCTGTAAATTGCGACGTGCAATGTTGGCGCGACGTTGACCTACTGTTGATTTTGCGAGTAACCAGCCTAGTCCGTTCCCGAGTTTGTGTAAAATCGGGTAGGGTAAACATACGATCAGACGCCATAAAGCAACGCCTAACCAAAATCCCCAGTGTTTTGGTTTTAGAAATCTTTTTTGAAATGTTGGGAGTTTATCGTTCGCCATAAAATTGCTTGAGTATCTTCAGTAATAAATTGAGAATGAGAAAACATAACTCAACTTGTAATCATATTACGAATTATCGCATAAATAGGGCGTGAATATTACTAGTTATGTAATAATTAGGAAAGTCATGTAATAAAAAGTCGTGCAATTTATTGGATTTTAAGGGGAAATTGGTGTTTTCCTGTGCTAAAATTAAGTAATTTTTTATTAAGAGAGAACGAAAATGTTTCAATATTCCGCAGAATTTAAACAAGCAAAAGTGTTGGTATTGGGCGATGTAATGCTTGATCGTTATTGGTTTGGGGCGACAAATCGCATTTCACCAGAAGCACCAGTTCCTGTGGTACGTGTACAAGATAACGAAGAACGTGCAGGTGGGGCAGCCAACGTTGCGATGAATATCGCTGCGTTAAATGTGCCAGTAAAATTATTGGGCTTAACGGGACGAGATGAAACCGGTCTTGCCTTAGAAAGTTTATTAGCCAAAAGCCGTATTGAATGTGATTTTGTACAATTACATACTCATCCTACCATTACAAAATTACGTATTTTGTCCCGCCATCAACAATTATTACGCTTAGATTTTGAAGAAGACTTCCAAAATGTGACGAGCGATGCGTTATTGCAAAAATTAGACAGTGCGTTACAAAATTATGGCGCATTAGTGTTATCCGATTATGGTAAAGGCACCTTAAATCAAGTGCAAAAAATGATTCAACTTGCACGCCAAGCCAATATTCCCGTGTTAATTGATCCGAAAGGAACCGATTTTGAACGTTATCGTGGGGCAACCTTATTAACACCGAATATGTCTGAATTTGAAGCGGTGGTTGGGAAGTGTGATTCTGAAGAAGAGATTATCGAAAAAGGGTTGAAATTAATTGAGCAGATCGACCTGAGTGCGCTTTTAGTGACACGTTCTGAAAAAGGCATGACGTTATTGCGTCCAAATCAACCGGCATTTCATTTAGCCACCGAAGCGAAAGAAGTATTTGATGTGACCGGGGCGGGAGATACGGTGATTAGTGTGTTAGCCACAGGCTTAGCGGATGGTCGTTCGTTTGAAGAAGCCTGCTATTTAGCCAATGTCGCAGCAGGGATTGTCGTGGGTAAATTAGGGACCTCAACCGTTTCTACGGTGGAATTAGAAAATGCAATTCACGGTCGTTCTAATACTGGATTTGGTATTATGAGCGAAGCCGAACTGAAACGCGTAGTGGCACAAGCGAAGGCGCGTGGTGAGAAAATTGTGATGACTAATGGCTGTTTTGACATTCTTCACCCGGGACATGTGTCTTACCTCGAAAACGCACGTAAATTGGGCGATCGCTTAATTGTCGCAGTGAACAGCGATGACTCAGTCAAACGCCTAAAAGGTGAAACCCGCCCAATTAATGACCTTCAATCTCGTATGGCAGTATTGGCAGGCTTATCTTCAGTCGATTGGTTAGTGGCGTTCCATGAAGACACTCCACAACGTTTAATTGCTGAAGTATTACCTGATTTATTGGTGAAAGGTGGTGATTACAAACCAGAAGACATCGCCGGTAGCCAAGAAGTTTGGGCGAGTGGTGGTGATGTAAAAGTATTAAACTTTGAAAATGGTTGTTCAACCAGTAATGTGATCAGTAAGATTCAGCAGTTAAAAGATTAAGATTGAATTTGATTTCATCATCATACCTATTTGGGGAAAGGGCAAACAGTTATGTTTGCCTTTTTTATGAGATTAAAACAGGGTCGTGTTATCAATTATGATGGGAAAAGAGCCTTTTTTTCAGGTTAAACAATATTGGGTGCCCGATCAGCGAGTTAGTTTTTCTTTGCTTGTGTAAAGGAAAAAGTAGGCAAAAGAAAGCACTCCGTAATTTTTTTTCCTTCACTTGTTGCTAACGTTTGGCACCCGCTTTCCAAACTCGCTTAGCAAGCCATGCTCAAACAAGGAAAGTGTGGTTTAAACGTGAACGCAACCGCTACAGCGAAAAATAAGGGAAAGGGGGAAAGTCACTTTTGGGGGATGAAATTTTTTTTAAAATACACCGCCCTTTTTAATCTCAGCCACACTTTTACTCTAGCTGATGTAACAATTTTTCAATCTGTTTTAGTCCATTTAACCTTGTGCTGCTTAACCGTTGTGCAATGCCCAATTCAGTGAAATAGGCAGTTAAATCAAACTGCTTGAGTTGTTTGACTGTTTTACCCTGAATTTCTTGCAGTAAAATCCACAATAATCCATTAATAATACGGGCTTCGCTGTAAGCTTGAAAATCAAAAGTGCGGTCATTTTTTCCAGTAATTTTAAACCAGACTTTCGTCTCACAACCTGAAATCGGTTGCATCTCGGCGAGTTGTTGTTCTGTGGGGAATGGTAGCTGTTTGCCGGCTTGGATAATCAGGCGGTAACGTTCTTCCCAGCTTTTTGCGTTAAGGAGTTGTTCTTTCATCATTTAATCTAATAAGGCTAAAGCGTTGTCAAGGGCAGAGAAAAACGCATCAACATCCGCTTGTTGGTTATAAGGTGCAAAGGAAAGCCGCAAAGTGCTGTGCTGTCCTAAGCGCGCTAAATAAGGTTGGGCGCAGTGTTCACCTGCGCGTAAGGCTATATTTTGTTCAGCGAGCAATGTGGCGATGTCAGAGGTGGCTATACCGTTAAACACAAAACAAGCGATGCTGCTCGGTTGCGGTGATAAAAATAACTGGCAGTGTGGGTAATTTTTTAATCGCATTTTACATTGCTCTGCCAAAGCAATGGCATGTTGCTCGGCAGCAGCTAAGTCCCACTGGCTTAACCATTCTAAGACAGCATTAAAACCAATCACACCTGCAATATTTGGCGTGCCAGCCTCAAGGCGATAAGGTAGTTCGGCAAAACGGATGTGTTGTGCAGATACTCGTTCTACCATTTTCCCACCGTACAACAGGGGCTGAAGTTGTTCAAGGGCATGACGTTTCCCACTTAACACACCAAGTCCATTCGGACCATAGAGTTTATGCGCTGAGAAGGCAATAAAATCCGCATCTAACCTTTGTAAGTCGATAGGTAAATGGCTAATCGCTTGTGCCGCGTCGACGAGTACCAACGCATGACTGTGTTGTCGAATCAGTTTAATTAAATTGGCGACAGGTTGCTCCGTTCCAGTTACATTAGAAACCATATTCAATGCAACCAATACGGTATTGGTATTGAGTACAGCAATAAGATCCTGTTCTTCAATCAACCATTGCTCATTAATCGGTAAAATATGCAAGGTTGCGCCATATTGACGCGCGATTTCAGACCAAGTAACAAAATTAGCATGATGGTCCGCTTCGCTAATGATAATTTCAGCTTTAGGATGCAGTTGATGAGATAACCCTCTTGCAACGCAATTGATAGCATGCGTTGTCCCCGATGTCCAAATAATCGTTTCTTCAGATTCTGCACCAATGAAGTTTTTCACATTTTCTCTTGCTTGTTCAAAAAGTGCGGTCTGTTTTTCATCATATTGACTACGATGTACGGATCCAGCAGATTGATAAAAGGCAATCGTCGCATCAGTCAGCACTTGTGGCTTTAATGCCGTGGCAGCACTGTCTAAATAGACAACCGCATCCGCTTGTTGGAGGTAAGGAAAATGTTGTTTAAATACACTTGGATTAAATGCCATCTTATTTTCTCTTTTGTCTGCGCCATTGCTCAGGAGGGATTGGGTGAGTGTCTTGCCATAATCCAAGACGGGCTTTCATGGCGGCTTGTTGCGCGCGCAAATACATTGGATCGTGATTATAACGCGGATATGCCCAAGCCATACCAGATTTCACCATTTCGATATTCACATTTTCGTGCTGTGCATTATAAACAACAGCTAAAGTGCGTTGGTAGTGGTCTTTACCTAAAATGCGGAATTGTACCGGCTTTTTATAGACTAATTTCGCGAGAAATTGTTTTGATTTCGTACCGAAAGGTTGGTTTTTTTCTGGCGCATCAATTTCAGCTAAGCGAACACGAAGCGATTTCTTGTTTTGTAATAGACAAGTTAACGTGTCGCCATCGGTAATACCAATCACCTGACAAGGTATCGAACGACTGGCTTGACTGCAGTGTGTAAAACATAGACAACACAGGGTGATAAGCGCTAATTTTTTATACATATTATGAAAAATCCTTATAAAATGCACATATTCTACCTAAAAACTAACAAAAGAAACAAAATGGGAGTAAAATATTCCCTCATTTTTATTAAGACAATGTGTTTTATTGTCAACAACGATGGAGTAAAAATGACTCGGAAAATAGTTGATTTAGCTCGTTCATGCGGGATTTTGTATTTGATGTTATTCATCGGTGAGTGGATTGCACATCATCTTAATATTGGTATTCCTGCCAGTATTTGGGGATTGTTACTGTTATTTTTGGGGTTAACGTTTAGGATAATTAAGTTAGATTGGGTGTTATGTTCAGCCAGTTTATTAATTCGTTATATGGCACTATTATTCGTGCCAGTGAGTGTTGGGGTGATAAAATATGCGGATGTGTTATTTAGCCAAATGAACGTCTTGTTATTACCTAATATTGTAAGCACTTTCTTAACATTGATTGTTGTCGGTTTACTTTCAGATTATTTATTTTCCTTAAGCTCTTTTTCTCATTTACGTAAAAAAGTCGCCAGAAAACAAGCGGAGAAAGTATGATGAATTGGAGTCTGTATGGTTATTCTTTTTTAACGTTGCTTGCCTTCGCAGTGGCGGTGAAAATCAGCCGACATTGGAAATCGATTTTATTCAATTCCTTTGTTTTAACTGTGACCTTGCTCGTGGTCATCTTGTTAACCATTGACATTTCTTATGATGATTATTTACAAGGCAATGCGCCCTTAAATAATTTATTAGGTATCAGTATTGTCGCGCTTGCCGTACCATTATATGAACAGTTACATCAAATTAGTCGTTATTGGAAAAATATTTTATTGATAACATGCTTGGCTTCATTGCTTTCTATGCTTTCAGGCGCTGGTTTAGCCTTATACTTAGGCGCCACACCAGAAATGGTTGCCACAGTATTGCCGAAATCGGTCACGACGCCTATTGCGATGGCGGTGTCTCAAGGATTGGGTGGCATACCCTCGATTGCTGCGGTGGGGGTTGTGATAGCGGGATTACAAGGTTCTGTACTAGGTTTGCTTACGTTAAAAAAATTAAAAGTCAAACATGCGGAAGCGCGAGGATTAGCCATTGGTGCCATTTCCCATGCCTTAGGTACAGTCACTTGCATGGAAAGCGATCAAAAAGCTGGCAGTTATAGTTCCATTGCCCTCGTATTATGTGGCATTATGACGTCTATTCTTGCACCGATCACCTTTAAAATCCTTTATTTCTTTATGGCATAGTATGAATAATCAAGTTGATCCAATTTGGCAATCACGCTTTATTGCGGATAAACCGCGTGAAAAAGATCATCGCCCGCCTTTCCGTCGAGATCGAGGGCGTATTTTACATTCCGCCGCATTTCGTTGTTTGCAGGCAAAAACACAAATTCATGCGGTTGGTGAGAATGATTTTTATCGCACACGTCTGACACATTCCTTAGAAGTAGCACAAATCGGTAGCAGTTTGGTTGCACAAATGCGTTTTAGTGAGGCATTTACTGCCTTAGCGCAGCAAATGCAACAAGATAAAACAGAATTACAAAAAACGTTGAAAGGCTTGTTGCCGAGTAATGATCTGATTGAAAGTTTATGTTTTGCTCATGATATCGGTCATCCTCCTTTTGGTCATGGTGGCGAAGTCGCACTGAATTACATGATGCGAGAGCATGGTGGATTTGAAGGTAACGCACAAACATTTCGCTTACTCACCAAATTAGAACCTTATACACCAAATGCAGGGATGAATTTAACTCGCCGTACCCTTTTGGGTATTGTGAAATACCCAACGATTTTAGATATTTCTTCAGCCCAATATGCCGAACTCGCTCCAGAACCAAATGCCGATTCGCGTTATGTCAAGATGAATGGGTGGCGACCAGGAAAAGGACTCTTTCGTGATGATTTGCCGATGTTTGAGTGGCTACTGGAACCGCTGTCAGTAAAAGATCGTGATTTATTTGGGCAATTTAAACAAGTGCGGTCAGATCCTAGCCAAATTTTAAAAACCAAATTCAAGTCGTTAGATTGTAGCCTCATGGAATTAGCTGATGACATTGCTTATGGGGTGCATGATTTAGAAGACGCGATTGTGGTGGGGATGGTGAATTTACACCAATGGCAAAGTGCGCTCACCGCTTTGAAAAATTGTCCGTCTGAATGGATTCAAAAACATATTGATGCTATCACGGAAAAGCTTTTTTCGGATCAGCATTATTTACGTAAAAACGCCATTGGTGCGCTCGTCAATTATTTTATCACAAGCGTACGTTGGACATTAACGGACGATTTTAATGAACCATTATTACGCTATAATGCGCAGTTACCAGCAGAAGTGGAAGCAGTATTGCAGATTTTTAAAGCATTTGTACGTGATCATGTGATCTTAAATGTTGATACACAACGGATTGAATACAAAGGACAACGTATCTTAACGGAAATGTTCCAAATTTTTGAATCTGATCCAGAACGTTTACTACCACGTAATACCGCCAAGCGTTGGCAACAGGCAAGCAAAGAAGGCAAAAAACGGGTTATCTGTGATTACATGGCGGGTATGTCTGATGCCTATGCCTTGCGAGTTTATCAACAGTTATAGGATTACTGTCTGTAATGTTGGTCAACGCAGTCTAGACAATGTGGATAATGTGCTTATCCCTGTTGTGAAAACAGCATTTGTATTTTTATAAAAAGTATTTTAACAAAGAGGCATTATGGCACTCATTTCTCTCACCAATGGATATCTTTCCTTTAGTGATCATCCTTTATTAGATCATACCGACTTGCATATTGAAGCCGGTGAGCGGGTTTGTTTAGTTGGACGTAATGGCGCAGGTAAATCTACGCTAATGAAAATCTTGGCGGGTGATGTCATCATGGATGATGGGCGTTTACAGTTTGAAAAAGAGATTGTCGTGTCCCGTTTAGAGCAAGATCCACCGCGTCATGCGAGTGGCAATGTGTTTGATTATGTCGCCGAAGGCATTGAACATTTAGCCGATTTATTAAAAGATTACCATCGCATTTCTTTGTTGTTGGAACAGGACTGCAGTGATGTGGTCTTAAATCAACTGGCACAAGTGCAAGCAAAGTTAGATCATGCGGACGCTTGGCGTTTTGAAAGTAAAATTAAAGACGTGTTGGCGACATTATCTTTACATCCGGATACCTTGTTATCTGAATTATCGGGTGGTTGGTTACGTAAAGCCGCATTAGCCCGTGCGCTTGTTTGTGATCCTGATGTGTTGTTATTAGATGAACCGACCAACCATTTAGATGTGGATGCGATTGAATGGTTAGAAAACTTTTTACTTGGTTTTTCGGGGAGCATTATTTTTATTTCTCATGACCGCGCTTTTATTCGTAAAATGGCGACCCGTATTGTGGATTTAGACCGTGGCAAATTAGTGTCTTATCCGGGGGATTATGATTTATACCTTAGTACAAAAGAAGAAAATCTCCGCGTAGAGGCCCTACAAAATGAGTTATTTGATAAAAAATTGGCTCAAGAAGAAGTTTGGATTCGACAGGGGATTAAAGCACGTAGAACGCGTAATGAGGGACGAGTTCGCGCCTTAAAAGCTTTGCGTGAAGAACGTCGTCAACGTCGTGAAGTACTTGGTACGGCAAAACTCCAACTCGATAATTCTAGTCGTTCAGGCAAAATGGTGTTTGAGATGGACAATGTGACTTATCAAGTGGCAGGCAAAACCTTATTAAAAGATTTCAGTACCACCATTTTACGAGGTGATAAAATTGCCTTAGTGGGACCGAATGGTTGTGGTAAGACGACATTTATTAAATTGTTACTTGGTGAAATTCAACCAACTTCAGGTACTGTACGTTGTGGGACCAAATTGGATATTGCTTATTTTGATCAATATCGTGCTGAACTTGATCCAGAAAAAACGGTGATGGATAATGTGGCTGACGGCAAACAAGATATTGAAGTGAATGGCATTAAACGTCATGTCTTAGGTTATTTACAAGATTTTCTCTTTCCTCCGAAGCGGGCGATGACACCTGTGAAAGCGTTATCAGGTGGAGAGCGGAACCGTTTATTGTTAGCAAAATTATTACTCAAACCTAACAACTTACTGATTTTGGATGAACCGACCAATGATCTTGATGTTGAAACGCTGGAACTATTAGAAGAAATTCTAACAGACTATCAGGGTACGCTATTAATCGTGAGTCACGATCGCCAATTTATTGATAATACCGCTGCGGAATGTTTCATTTTTGAAGGCGAAGGGATTGTGAATGAATATGTCGGTGGATTCCATGAAGCGAAACAGCAACAAGCTAACTATTTTGCGCATAAAGCAGAACAAGCCGTGTTGAAACAGAAAAAGCCTGCAAGTTTAGAAAGTGCGGTCGATATCACGAAAAATTCTGTTTCCAACAAATCTCAAACCAAAGCAATAAAACTGACTTATAAAGAACAACGCGAGTTAGAACAATTGCCCCAACGTTTGGAAACGTTAGAAGCGGAAATCAATTCCTTACAAGCTGAAATTGCGGGTAGTGAATTTTTTCAGCAATCGCATGAATACACCTCTGCAAAATTGCAAGCATTAGCCGAAGCTGAGCAAGCATTAGAAGAAGCGTTTATGCGTTGGGAAAGCTTAGAGGAAAAACAAAATTTAAGTAAATCAGGCTAATTGATGTCGTAGGATTTGACGGTATTTACAAAAGAGAAAAGGGCGAAAAATAATAATTTTTCGCCCTTGTTTTCAAGTAAATATGTTACTTGACTTGTTGTTTGATTGCATCCGCTACTAGCTCAGCTTCAGGTCCAAGAATCACTTGTAAACCATTGTCACCTAATTTGACATTACCTTTTGAGCCTAGTGCTTTTAATTGCTCTTCATTCACTTTGCTACGATCAACTAATGTTAAACGTAAGCGAGTAATACAAGCATCGATAGCTTGGAAGTTGTCTTTACCACCCAATGCAACGATGAAGTTAGCCGCACGTTCTTCACGAGAGGCGTCTTTTTTCACATTGATTTCCACTTCCTCTTCTTCACGGCCTGGTGTTTTTAAATTGAACGCTTTGATTGCAGCACGGAAGATGACATAGTAAATCACACCGAATACAAGACCTTGTACGAGTAACATGTACCAATCTTTAGCCAGTGGGTTTTGTGAAGAAAGTACCATATCAACGAAACCAGCACTGAAACCAAAACCTGCCATCCATTGCATTGAGGCTGCAATAAAGACAGACAGACCAGTTAATAAAGCGTGAATGACGTATAAGACTGGCGCCACAAACATGAACGCAAATTCTAATGGCTCTGTTACCCCTGTGAAGAATGAAGCTAATGAGGCGGCAATCATTAATGAGGCAACTTGTGCTTTTTTACCAGGTTTTGCACTATGATAGATTGCTAATGCGGCGGCAGGTAAACCGAACATCATAACAGGGAAGAAACCAGCTTGATACATTCCTGTTACACCAAGAACGGCAGTACCATTTGCAAGAGATTGTGCACCACCTAAGAAATTAGGAATATCGTTGATACCCGCCACATTGAACCAGAACACTGAGTTTAAAGCGTGGTGTAAGCCGACTGGAATTAAGAGACGGTTTAAGAAACCATAGATACCCGCCCCAGTTGCGCCAATATCCGTGATCGATTTACCAAAACCAACTAAACCATTAAAAATGACTGGCCATAAGTACATGAGGATGAAAGACACAACGATCATCACGACAGAGGTCACGATAGGTACTAAACGTTTACCACTGAAGAAGGCTAACGCTGGTGGTAATTCAACTTGATGGAAGCGGTTATATAATTCAGCAGAAATAACCCCAACTAAAATCCCAATAAATTGGTTGTTAATTTTGCCAAATGCGGCAGGGACTTGATCGGCAGCAATGCCTTGTAATTGTGCAACGGCACCTGGAGAAAGCAAGGTGGTGACAACTAAAAAGCCCACTAAGCCCGACAGTGCGGCTGAACCATGTTTATCTTTAGACATACCAAATGCCACACCAACGGCGAACAGAATTGCCATGTTGTCAATAATGGCGGCACCAGACTTGATCAAGAAGGCAGCAAGCTGACTTTCTCCACCCCAACCATTCGGGTCAATCCAGTAACCAATACCCATTAAGATAGCGGCAGCAGGTAGTGCAGCAACTGGCACCATTAATGCTTGCCCAATTCTTTGTAAGTAACTTAGAATGCTCATAGGAACTCCTTTTTATATTTTTCTCTCGATTTTGTTGAGAAAAAAGTAAACGTTTTCTCAAGCGTCTCTAACTATATGCTGATAATTTTCTATTGCAAATTAAAACTGTTGTTTTTGTGATTCTCATCACTAAATATCCCACGGGGATGAATTTTTATTGGCTATTTAAAATCACTTATTTTATAATGCAAAAAAAATCAAAACTCCATGTTGAAAAAAAAATTGATGGCAATATTTCAAAATGGTGTTGGCGATAGGGGAATCCTTGATTTCACAGTAATTTTACATACAAAAAGAGGTAACACATTATGCGTTTAATTCCATTACACAATGTTGATCAAGTCGCAAAATGGTCTGCACGTTATATTGTTGATCGTATTAATCAATTTCAACCAACAGAAGCGCGCCCATTCGTATTAGGTTTGCCTACGGGTGGTACTCCGCTGAAAACCTATGAGGCGCTTATTGAGCTGTATAAAGCGGGTGAGGTGAGCTTTAAACATGTTGTGACCTTCAATATGGATGAGTATGTTGGTTTACCAAAAGAACATCCTGAAAGCTACCATTCTTTCATGTATAAAAACTTTTTTGATCATGTTGATATTCAAGAGAAAAATATCAATATCTTAAATGGTAATACCGAAGATCATGATGCCGAATGTCAGCGTTATGAAGAGAAAATCAAGTCTTATGGCAAAATTCATTTATTTATGGGCGGTGTTGGTGTAGATGGCCATATTGCTTTTAATGAACCGGCTTCATCCCTTTCCTCACGTACGCGTATAAAAACGCTTACAGAAGATACGCTAATTGCCAACTCACGTTTCTTTGATAACGATGTGAATAAAGTGCCTAAATATGCACTCACCATTGGTGTGGGGACGTTACTTGATGCAGAAGAAGTGATGATTTTAGTCACAGGTTATAATAAAGCTCAAGCTTTACAAGCCGCTGTAGAAGGTAGCATCAATCATTTATGGACCGTCACCGCATTACAAATGCATCGCCGAGCGATTATTGTGTGTGATGAACCTGCGACGCAAGAGCTTAAAGTGAAAACAGTTAAATATTTTACTGAATTAGAAGCCTCTGCTATTCGTAGCGTGAAATAAAAGGAGATAAGCATGTACGCGTTTGTTAATGCCGTAATTTACACTGCAAAAGACGTACTTTATGGTAAAGCGCTTGTTGTCGATGGCGATAAAATTAGTGCAATTCTACCCGTAGAAGACGTGCCAGAAAATCTTCAGAAAATTGATTTACAAGGGAATAATTTAACCGCAGGTTTTATTGATCTTCAATTAAATGGCTGTGGTGGCGTGATGTTTAATGAAGATATTAGCGTGAAGACGTTAGAGATCATGCAAGAAACTAATTTGAAATCCGGCACGACAAGTTATTTACCAACCTTTATTACGTCACCTGATGAAGGAATGAAAGACGCAGTGAAGGTGATGCGTGAGTATTTAACTCAGTATAAAAATCAAGCATTAGGTTTACACTTTGAAGGACCTTATTTGAGTGTTGAGAAAAAAGGAGTACATCGCGAAGAATATATTCGTGCGATAAGCCCAGAAATGAAAACATTCTTGTGTGATAATGCAGATGTGATTACTAAAATCACGTTGGCAGCCGAAAATCCAACGGCACAGTATATTCCAGACTTTGTTGAAAAAGGGATTATCGTCTCGCTTGGACACTCGAATGCGACTTACGATGTCGCACAACAGGCTATTGAGAAAGGGGCGAGTTTTGCAACCCATTTACATAATGCAATGTCACCAATCAGCTCTGGACGAGCGATGGGAGTAGTGGGCGCCGTATTAGATTCTGATATCTATACAGGTATTATTGTGGATGGTTTACACGTTGATTATGGCAATATACGACTCGACAAGAAAGTAAAAGGTGACAAATTGTGCATTGTGACAGATGCAACTGCTGCAGCCGGTGCAGACATTGACTCCTTTGTTTTCGTCGGTAAAACCGTCTATGTGCGTGATGGTAAATGCTATGATAGCAATGGTACATTAGGTGGCGCTGCAATCACGATGATTGAGTCAGTGAAAAATGCGGTACAGGAAGTTGGCATTCCATTGGATGAGACATTGCGTATGTGTAATTACTATCCTGCTAAAGCAATTGGTGTGGACCATAAACTTGGCTCAATTGAAGTGGGTAAAATCGCGAATTTAACAGCATTCACAAATGATTTTAACGTGTTGGGTACAGCCGTGAATGGTGAATGGAAAGCGAATTAACACTTTCTCATTTTATTAAAAATAGCGTGTTAATTTAACACGCTATTTTTTTATCGCTAAATCAAAACCATGCCGATAAAAGTGGTTTTATATTACATTGTTTTTATGTGCTTTTTAGAGAACAACCGTCTTATTTTTGTAAACAAAAATACGATCGTGCAAAGCCAGATCTAATGCACGGCTTAATACTGTTTTTTCAACATCTCGTCCTGCACGCATCATGGCTTCTGCATTATAAGTGTGATCCACGTTGATCACATTTTGCATAATAATAGGACCTTGATCTAATTCGTTATTAATAAAGTGTGCAGTTGCGCCAATAATTTTGACACCACGTTCATAAGCTTGGTGATAAGGTTTTGCACCAATAAATGCAGGTAAAAAAGAATGATGAATATTGATCACTCGATTTGGATATTTTTCAACAAACTGAGGGTTGAGTACCCGCATGTATTTTGCTAACACAATATAATCTGGTGCATATTCATCGATTTTATCTGCAAGTAACTTATCATGTTCTACTCGTGTGAGATCATGATGGCTAATGTAGTGGAATGGGATGTCAAAGCGTTCTACTAATGTTCTTAACGTATCATGATTACCAATCACCGCAGCGATTTCTACGTCTAAACCACCATAGTAATTTTTCATTAAAATATCGCCAAGGCAATGCGCTTCTTTGGTGACTAAAATGACAATGCGTTTTCTTTTCGCACTAATTAAGCGACAATTTGTTCCCTCTGGAAGACTAAATTTTAAGTCAGCTAATAAGGTATCTTCATTAAAAATGCCCTGTAGTTCAGTGCGCATAAAGAAATGCTTTGTGTCAAAATCCACAAATTCATTGTTATGAATGATATTGAGCTGATGTTTGTAACAAATGTTGGTAATTTTTGCGATTAAACCTTTATCATCTGGGCAATCGGTTAATAATATTTTATTTTCAATCATAAGTGTGTTGTTTTAGTCGAAAAAATAAAAAAGAAAACCCATCAAGAAATGGGCTTTACGACAAAGTAAAATAGATTAAATTTCGAATGAACTCAGGGATTTACCCGCATCCAAGGCTTTTTGAATGACTTTTGGTGTTCTACCTTGACCAGTCCAAGTTCTTTCTTCACCATTTTCATAGATATATTTGTATTTTGCTGGGCGAGGTTCTCTCTTTTTACGTTGAGATTGAGATTCTTGGCCTAACAAAATTGCTAATTCCTGGGCTGTAATTCCTTCTTGGATTAATGATTCTTTCAACTTCGCAATTCTTGCCTGACGTTCTGCTATTTCACGTTCTGCTTTGGCTTCAGCTTCACGTTTTTCTTCAACGACGAGAGAGAACTTTTCTAAAGCAATTTCAAGTTGTTCTAATGAGGTTTCACGAGCCAGCACACGTAAACTTCGAACATTGGTTAACATCTTTAATAAATCACTCATACTTGTTCCTCTATATAATGTCACACAGGGATTACATAAAATATAATTAAACATAATCAAACGTAAGTAATGATATAGTAAATATTATTATTGGTAAATGCTATTTTTGTAGAATACTTCAAAGTTTATATTTTTTAGTTATGGAATTGTAAATTAAGTTAAAAATATTCCCTTCTCTCTATTGGCAAGGATCACTTTTTATTGTAGTCTTGTTGCCATCCTACTTGTGTAGAGGAGCGATCACTATAAGTATTTTTTCTGAGTGGATAACGAAGAGGAAAAAGGAAAGGAGTGACCGCCGAAATCAATTGAAAGTCATTTTGATTGGTTGGTGGCGTATTCGAAAGGAACGTCATTGTCATAGTCTTTTTTAAACTATGGAGCGCTACTGGTTGGGTCAGGTCTTAATTAATTTTTGCCTACCTTTTTAGATCATTTCTATATTCTTACTCAGTGGTTATTCCTTCATTATAAGGTAAAAAACTTATGGAACTTATTGATTATTCGACGTCTATTTGGTCTGTCGTACCCCCTATTTTAGCATTATTATTAGCCATTGGGACACGCCGTGTTATTTTATCATTGAGTGTTGGTATTATTGTAGGTGCTTTAATGCTTGCAGATTTTAATATTTCGCATACGCTAATGTATCTCAAAAATAATATTATTTCATTGGCATACAGTGATAACGCACTTAATTCAAATAACATTAATATTGTGTTATTTCTCTTCTTGTTAGGTATTTTAACCGCACTTCTTACTGTCTCTGGTAGTAATCGAGCCTTTGCAGAATGGGCACAAAAACGGATTAAAGATAGAAAAGGGGCTAAATTATTAGCCGCATCGCTCGTGTTTGTGACTTTCATTGACGATTATTTTCATAGCTTAGCGGTGGGAGCGATTGCCAGCCCAGTTACAGATAAATTTAAAGTTTCACGCCCAAAACTTGCCTATATTCTTGATTCAACCGCTGCGCCAATGTGTGTGTTGATGCCTGTATCAAGTTGGGGCGCCTATATTATTACACTTATTGCAGGACTTCTTGCGACTTATTCGATCACCGAGTATTCACCTATCGGTGCATTTATGACAATGAGTGCAATGAACTTTTATGCTATTTTTTCTATTTTAATGGTGTTCTTTGTATCTTATTATTCGTTTGATATTGGTTCAATGGCGCGTCACGAAAGAATGGCCCTAGCGCGTGTAACAGAAGAAGAAAAACTGGAAAGTAGTAATAAAGGGCATGTTCTCTATTTAATTTTACCGATCACTGTCCTGATTTTAGCAACCGTTGGTATGATGATGTACACGGGCTATGAAGCATTAGCGGCGGATGGAAAACCTTTTGATGTGTTAGGCGCGTTTGAGAATACTACAGTAGGGATTTCATTGGTTGTGGGGGGATTAAGTGCGGTCTTGATTTCGACACTATGCATTCTTATTGATCGTCAAGTGAGTTTGGCGGAATACGGTAAATCCTGGATTTTAGGCGTGAAGTCAATGCTCGGTGCGGTATTGATTTTATTATTTGCTTGGACCATTAATACCATCGTTGGAGATGTCAAAACAGGGATTTATTTATCTTCATTAGTATCGGATAGTTTACCGATTGCCTTGTTGCCTGCGTTATTATTTATTTTAACTGGAATCATGGCATTCTCGACAGGAACAAGCTGGGGAACTTTTGGGATTATGTTACCGATCGCGGCAGCGATTGCAGCGAATACTGCACCAGAATTGATGTTACCTTGTTTATCCGCAGTCATGGCCGGTGCAGTTTGTGGTGATCATTGCTCACCGATTTCGGATACCACGATTTTATCTTCTACCGGGGCAAAATGTAATCATATCGACCATGTAACAACACAGTTACCTTATGCGATGTTAATTGCGACGGCGTCTATTGCTGGCTATTTAGTACTAGGGTTCAGCCAGTCAGGCATACTGGGTTTTGTGACAACGGGTGTGGTTTTATCGGTACTTGTTTTTATATTTAGAAAAAAATAAATTGTGAGATAGTTCACAAATAAAATAAAAAATTTTTATTTTAGGTTATTTTATAAAATGCGGCGCAATGCCGCTTTTTTTGTGATTTAAAGAATGTATTTTTTATTTTATTCTGATTTTTTGTTTATTTTTAGTTTTATATTTTGGAATGTGTTCTTTTATTGCGCATTCTGCCAATAAAAATAGATAGACAATAAAGGCGGTTTCCAGTAAAAATGAGAACGTGTTAATGCATGACATTATAACAACATCAATTAAAGCAATAAGCACGTAAAGTGTAAGACATTTAGAGGTGAAAATGAAAAAGTTATCTGGCGCAGAAATGGTTGTGCAGTCTTTGCGAGATGAAGGCGTTGAGTTTTTATTTGGTTATCCTGGCGGATCGGTTTTAGATATTTATGATGCGATTCATACCTTGGGGGGTATTGAACATATTCTTGTCCGACATGAACAAGCCGCGGTGCACATGGCAGATGGTTATGCCAGAGCAACCGGTAAAGTGGGTTGTGTTCTTGTGACATCTGGACCCGGTGCAACCAATACTATCACTGGTATTGCAACAGCGTATATGGATTCTGTGCCTTTGATTATTTTATCTGGACAGGTGATGTCAGGACTAATTGGCAGTGATGCTTTCCAAGAATGCGATATGGTAGGTATCTCTCGTCCAGTCGTCAAACACAGTTTTTTAGTAAAATCTGCGGCTGAAATTCCTGAAACCATTAAAAAAGCTTTTTATATTGCGTCAACAGGCAGACCGGGACCTGTGGTGATCGATTTGCCAAAGGATGTGGTTAATCCTGCACATAAATTTACTTATCATTATCCAGAAAAAGTTGAATTACGTTCTTATAATCCAACAATACAAGGGCATAAAGGGCAAATTAAAAAAGCATTAAAAGCCTTATTAGTCGCGAAAAAGCCGGTGTTATTTGTTGGTGGTGGTGTCATCACTGCGAATTGTAGCGACAAATTAACGCAATTTGCACAAACCTTAAATTTGCCGGTCACTTCCTCCTTAATGGGATTAGGTGCCTATCCAAGCTCAGATAAGCAATTCTTAGGGATGTTAGGCATGCATGGTACTTACGAAGCGAATAATGCAATGCATCATAGTGATCTCATTCTTGGTATTGGTGTGCGTTTTGATGATAGAACGACTAATAACTTGGCAAAATATTGTCCACATGCAAAAGTGATTCATATTGATATTGATCCAACGTCTATTTCTAAAAATGTGTTGGCATCTATTCCGATTGTAGGCAGTGCAGAAAAAGTTATTAATGAATTTTTAGCCTTATTAGAGGATGACAATTTATTAAAATCGCAAACTGCCTTGGATGAATGGTGGCAGCAAATTGATGAATGGAAAGCAGTAAAATGTCTCTCTTTTACACGAGATGATTCCGTCATTAAACCACAGCAAGTGATGGAAGTGGTTTATCGATTAACACAAGGTGAGGCTTATGTCGCCTCAGATGTTGGACAACATCAAATGTTTGCGGCATTACATTATCCGTTTAACCAACCTCGGCGTTGGATTAACTCTGGTGGCTTAGGGACCATGGGCTTTGGACTACCAGCCGCACTTGGGGTAAAGCTCGCTTATCCTGATTCAACAGTGGTGTGTGTGACGGGGGATGGCAGTATTCAAATGAATATTCAAGAGCTTTCTACTGCACAGCAATATGATATTCCAATTGTGATTATCAGTTTGAATAACCGCTTTTTAGGCATGGTGAAACAGTGGCAAGATCTGATTTATTCTGGACGCCATTCACAGTCTTATATGAATTCTTTACCTGATTTTGTGAAGCTTGCTGAGGCTTATGGACATGTGGGGATCCAAATTAATACGCCAGATGAATTAGAGGAAAAACTCACTCAAGCATTTTCGATGAAAGATAAATTAGTATTTGTCGATATTAATGTTGATGCGACAGAACATGTTTATCCGATGCAAGTACGTGGTGGTGCAATGAATGAAATGATTTTAACGAAACCGGAGAAGGCGAATGCGTAGAATTTTATCAGTATTATTAGAAAATGAATCGGGAGCATTATCTCGTGTGGTAGGCTTATTTTCACAACGTGCATTCAATATAGAAAGCTTAACTGTTGCGCCCACTGATGATCCTACATTATCTCGTATGACAATCGAAGCCTATGGAGATGAGCAAGTACTCGAACAAATCGAGAAGCAGCTACATAAATTAGTTGATATTTTTAAAGTGATCAGTTTAAGCGACTGTGACCACGTTGAGCGTGAAGTCTTACTGATTAAAGTGAGAGCGCAAGGCGCATCACGTGATGAACTAAAACGTTTAACAGATATTTACCGAGGTCAGATTGTGGATGTGACAACCAAATCCTATACCATTCAGTTGACGGGGACGAAAGATAAACTAGATGCGTTTATTTCAGCGGTGAAAGAGGAAACGACGATTATTGAGATTGTACGTTCTGGTCTAATCAGTTTATCGCGTGGAGAAAAAAATTGTTTATAAGTACTTAACTCATTGAATTAACTTAGTTTAAAAGTGCGGTTAGATTTTTTTAAAATTTAACCGCACTTTTTTATGTGTAACTCCTCTTTATTAATGTATTAGTATTTTTTGATATCATAAATATGAGATGTTAAAATAACCATTACATTTATTTACATATATTTATTTATTTTTAATAAATGCTTACACAACTAAATCATCACCACCTCAATAGCTTTATATATTTTAAGGGGAAAATATGAAATTAAAGTTAGTTGAGCTCGCAAAACTTGCAGGAGTCTCACGAACAACAGCCAGTTATGTGGTTAATGGGAAAGCAAAGGCATATCGCGTTAGTGATAAAACCATTGAAAAAGTCGAAAAACTGATTAAACAATATGATTTCAAGCCTAATGCGATGGCAGCTGGGCTACGAGCGGGGAAAAGTCGCACTATTGGTTTAATTGTCCCTGATTTTGAAAACGCGAGTTTTGCCAGAATTGCAACACATCTAGAAGCTGGATTTCGCCAGAAAGGTTATCAATTAGTCATCGCTTGTTCTAATGATAACCCAGAAACAGAAATGCAATGTGCTAAGCATCTTATCCAACGTCAAATTGACGCCCTGATTGTCTCCACGACATTACCTGCCGATACTGATTTTTATCAACGCCATGCCAATATTCCGATTATTTGCTTCGATCGCTATCTTGCTCTCAATAAGATACGTGTTTTGACAGACGATGAGGGGGACGCATATCGATTAGCAACACATCTAGGGAGACATTGTGAGGGAAAGCGGATGCTTTTTTTAGGCGCGCTACCTAAGCTAGGGCTCAGTCGAAAACGAGAACTTGGTTTTCGTCAAGCGCTCTCTGATAAGGCGAATCAAGTGGATTATCTTTATGCCTCACAGTTTCATAAATTAGCAAGTGCAAAGGCGTTTCATCATTGGTTAGAGAAACATGAGATGCCAGAAGCTATTTTTGCTACATCATTAACATTGTTACATGGTGTTTTTCAGATTTTGATTAAACGCTATCATCGTATTCCACGTTCGCTTATCATTGCAACTTTTGGTCATCACGATATGTTAGATCTGTTGGAAAATAAAGTGATTTGTTGTGTACAAAACCACCAAAAAATTGCACAGACCTTACTGCATCTTGTATTAAGTCGAATGAAATCAAAGAACGTTAAAGTGTCTGATGAAGTAATTATTCGAGAAATTATCGAATCACGCATTTAATGTGATGGTACGTCTTCAAGTTCTACGATAGGGACCGTTGTCGGTGGTGGCAACGGTTCTGGCTCACCTAAAAAATAAGGTTCCTTTTCCATTAAAATATCGAGTATCACTAAAATACGTGCAAAGAACTCTCTAAATCGTACAAAATAATGTCCTTGTGGATAGTCAGCGGCAAAACAAATGGCATCAATATTGTGATATTTAGCAATGAACAATGCACGTTCACAGTGGAATTTTTGCGTGATAATGGTGAATGAATGTGCTTTGAAAACTTGTTGTGCACGGATCACGGAATCCAAGGTGCGAAAACCTGCAAAATCCATATACATAAATTCAGCAGCGATGCCCATTTTTCGTAAGTCTTTGAACATATTACGCGGTTCATTATATTGATTCGTACGGTTATCACCACTCAGTAAAAGATAATCGATCTTACGTGCGGAAAAAACCTCATGTGCTGCTAAAAGGCGATTGTGATAAAACAGATTGAGTGTATTTTTCTCAAAATATTTAGATGTCCCTAATACTACACCGTAAGGACGATAAGGCAGTTTATTGATGTCTGTATAGATATTTTTCCGAACATAAAAGCCAATGGCTTGATCAATAAGGACTAATAGCACAATAAAAGATGACAAGGCAACCAATATATAACGTATCGCGCGTTTATAATATTGGGAAGTTAAAAAAGTCAAAATAGATGTCATTTTCAAACTATCATCACGATTCGGAAACTGATGTTCACCATAATGAAAAAAGAGTTGAAGTGCAAGCTGAATTTTAGTAGATTTGTACGTAAAGATGTTTAGACGTCTATAAATCCAATAAAAGTAAAGTGAACATAACAACAAGAATAAGCAGGCGGTAGCATGGCTGTACAGAAAGTGAAATTGTTTACGGAAGCTCCTTTTACCCTAAGTTTAGGCGGGACGCTCCAAGATATTGAGATCGCATATCAAACTTATGGTGAGTTGAATAAAGAGAAAACGAATGCGATTCTTATTTGTCACGCCCTAACGGGGGATGCAGAGCCTTATTTTGCTGATCATTCACAGCGTGGTTGGTGGCAGACATTTATGGGCGAGGGGCTTGCTTTGGACACGTCTCAATATTTCTTTATTTGTTCTAATGTGTTGGGAGGATGTAAAGGTACAACGGGTCCTTCCTCTATTAATCCGAAAACGAATAAACCTTACGGCAGTCAATTCCCGAACATTATTGTGCAAGACATTGTTGCGCTACAAAGGGCGTTATTGACATATCTCAATATTCCTCGTTTACATGCGGTGATTGGGGGATCTTTTGGCGGTATGCAAGCCACACAATGGGCAATTGATTATCCAGATGATGTGAGTAATGTCATTAATTTATGTTCTTCTCTACTATTTGGTGCAGAAGCAATTGGTTTTAATCATGTGATGCGACAAGCCGTGATTAATGATCCCAATTTTAATGGCGGAGATTACTATGATAGTCAACCTCCGGAAAAAGGGTTAGCGATTGCGCGTATGTTGGGAATGTTGACTTACCGAACCGATTTACAATTGACCAAAGCTTTTGGGCGTGCCACAAAAGCAGAAACGGAATTTTGGGGCGATTACTTTCAGGTAGAATCCTATTTAAGTTATCAAGGAAAAAAATTTTTAGCGCGCTTTGATGCCAATAGCTATCTTCATTTACTCAGAGCGTTAGATTTATATGATCCAGGCTTTCAATATGAGAGCTTGTCCGCGGCATTAGCCAGAATCAAAGCTCGTTACACGTTAGTAGCTGTCGAAAATGATCAATTATTTAAGTTGACGGAGCTACAAAAGAGTAAAAAGCTCCTCGAGGAAAGTGGCGTCAATTTAGTTTATTATCAATTTTCTTCCGATTATGGGCATGATGCGTTTTTAGTTGATTATGCTTTTTTTGAGAAGAAAATTCGATTAGCGCTTGCTAATCAAGACTAGACGCTGTACGTATTTTCTGCATTTGGTGATCTTCGAATTTTTTCATTAATTCCAGCAGAGATTGTCCACTCGGTAAACATAAATCAGGGGCAATTTCGAACAGGGGGACGATCACAAATTCACGATTGGTCATATCGTAATGGGGAAGGGTCAAGCGTTCAGTCTGACATACGACATGATCGTAAAGCAAAATATCTAGATCTAAAGTGCGTTCACCCCAACGGCGAAGGCGCACTCTACCTTGTGTATTTTCAATCTGCTGTAAATGATCAAGGAGCGTTAAGGGCGGTAGCGTAGTTCGTAAATGCGCTACCGCATTTACGTAATCTGGCTGATCTTGTGGACCAAGTGGCTTACTTTGGTAAAAAGAACTGACATGGATTAGCTGAGTTGTAGGTAAGTTAGCTAATGCTGCCAGAGCCGCCTCTAACTGCGCAATTGGTGTTTGTAAATTGCTTCCTAATGCAATATAGACAGACTTCATATTAAGTTACCCTATGAGGACGAGATCGCTTTAGGTTTACGACGCTTTCTCGCACGATAATATTTTTTCTTCGGCTTAGGGTGTAAACGTTGTTGCTCTTTGACCAAGTGATCACGTTGTTCTGAATTACTAAATTGATATTCATGCCACCAGGTTGCGAGCTCAATGGTTTCTCCACCTTCAACCTCTGAGCGCATCGCTAATAGATCAAACGCCGCACGGAACTTAGGGTGTTCCATCGTACGAATAGGTTGCTGTCCTGAACGTTTGAGTAATTGCAATTGCAAAAACCAGATATCTCGGATCACAGCGGTGTGACGACGAGGCGCGGCAAGGGCGGCACAGAACAAATCTAAGATTTCAGAGCTAGCCAAGGCATAAGCATCATGATTATTTAATCCACCTTCATTTTTCAGCATCTCCACTTTTTCACGTAATGGATACCAGAAGAAAGCAGCAAATAAGAATGCAGGATTGATGCGTAATTTGTCAGCTACACGTTCATCTGTGGAAGTCAGTGCTTTGAGAATCATCCGTTCTGCAAGACTGTCACCTTTCTCAGTGAAATAAGGCATCAGTGAAGGGAAGAGTTGCTCAAATAGTCTATATTGACGTAACAGTTTATAGGTTTTTACACCGTACCCAGCTTGGAGTAATTTTAAACATTCATCAAATAGCCTTGCTGGTGGAATATTTTTAAGTAACGGCGCTAGCTCACGAATTGGCTGTTCGCTTGGTTTTTCAAGGAACATATCCAATTTTGCCATAAAACGCACTGAGCGTAACATCCGCACAGGATCTTCTTGATAACGTTTTACAGGATCGCCAATTAAGCGTAATTTGCCAGCTTTGAGATCCTCAATACCATGAAAATAATCACGCAGGGTATTATCTTGTGGGTTATAGTACAGTGCATTAACGGTAAAATCGCGGCGTTCCGCATCTTGTTCTAATGTGCCATACACATTATCCCGTAACAGCATGCCTTCTTTGCTTTGTTTAGCGAGGCTTTCATGATTATTTTCATTATGACTTGCACGAAAGGTCGCAACTTCAATGACATCTCGACCAAACATGATATGTGCCAATCGGAAACGACGACCGACTAAACGACATTGACGTTGAAAGATCGTTTGAATTTGTTCTGGTAATGCATTCGTCGCCACATCGAAATCTTTTGGGTGTTTCCCAAGTAATAAATCTCTTAAACAGCCACCGACAATATAGGCTTCAAAACCATGGCGATGCAGTTTTTCTACAATCCCTAAGGCATTGCGATTGATCATGCGGGGAGTAATACCGTACTGCGATGCTTTAAAAATCGATTTATTGTAATGGTGCGAAAGTTTGGCTTGTTTGCTATTTGACACATTCCGAATCTCGCGTGTGGTTATGGGCTCAGAATGCGCGTTTTTGGATAATAACGGGGTAGAATCTGTTTTTTCTCTTTCGACTAAATAGGCTTTTGTTTTTTTATTAAACAGATTTTTGATGTATTTTAAAATAGTAGACCTCATCAAGTGTGTTTAGCATATTCGTAAAAAAGTGCGGTGAAACAAACCGCACTTTCGAAATGTTTTAATGATAATAACGGGGGAAAATAGGTTAGCCAACCATTTGTTTTTCACGAATTTCGGCAAGTGTTTTACAATCAATACAAAGATCAGCAGTTGGGCGTGCTTCTAAGCGACGAATACCAATTTCAATCCCACAAGAATCACAGTAACCAAAATCACCGGTTTCTAATTTTTTCAATGTGTTCTCAATTTTTTTGAGCAGTTTACGCTCACGATCACGTGTACGCAACTCTAAACTAAACTCTTCTTCTTGTGTTGCACGATCCGCAGGGTCTGGGAAATTAGACGCTTCATCTTGCATATGGGCAACGGTACGGGTTGCTTCCTCTACAATTTGATCACGCCATGCTTGTAAGATTTTTTTGAAATGAAGCAGTTGCGCTTCATTCATGTATTCTTCGCCTACCTTTTCTTTATATGGTTCAACACCAGCTAAGGCTAATATACTTAAAGAGGATTTAGACATTGGGTTTCTCCTAATTAGAAATTCATCCATCGTATCAATGGTTGAAATTACATATTCATACGCATTGGCGTTGATTTAGTTAAGTTTAAAATGACCTATTCAGGTATCTAGTATTTTAAAAAGCGTTATAAATAGCAGAACTTAACTCAATTATCAAATGAATTTACCTGATATTACAATTTTTCTTGAAATAAATCTGATTTTTGAGATCTAGATTACAAAATGAGAGTCAAAATTTACTCGCTTTCCGCCTTGTAGATAATGATTTCGTTTTTTCACAAACCAGCGTGGAAAGTATGAAAAACGCTCTTTTGTCAATGTCTGTCGTGACCGTATTCAGCGCCTGTTCGTTACTTTGGCTACCTGAACATTTCTTGCTTCATTGGCACATAACATTGTTAGTCTTCGCATTATTGCTAGTCAGCATAATCATTTGTGTTCTTTGTGGCAAAAATCACTGGATTTCTCCTCTGATCTTTGTAATGAGTTCAGTAGGCATTTTAGGCTATATTCACGATCAAGCTCGTCAGACATTATTGCAAGCGGACTTGGTTGCTCAACTGCCTCGAAAGATAGAGACAGAATTTAAAATCATTGAAGTATTACAACAAAAAAACTATCAAACTTTTGTGGTTTCTGCACAATTGTCTCCGCAACAAGCAAAACAAAAAATGATTCTTCAATGGCACGCGCAAGAAAAGGCACAGATAGGGGAGATTTGGAAAGGAGAACTACGGCTCAGACCGATTTCATCAAGGCTCAATATGGGCGGTTTTGATAAACAGCAATGGTATTTTGCTAAAGGCATTACCGCTTATGCAACGGTAAAAAGTGCGGTTAAAATAAGTGAACAGTTATCTTGGCGAGAAAAATGGTTGCGAGAGGGAGTGAAACAGACCATGCAGCTGGAATATCAAGGTCTGTTACTTGCGCTGGCTTTTGGTGAACGGGCATGGTTACCCACAGACATTTGGCAAACTTATCAAAAAACTAACACAGCACATGTGATTGCGATATCGGGTTTACATATTGGGCTTGCGATGGGAATAGGTTATTTCTTTATCCGTTTAATTCAGTTCCTATTGCCATTAAAGTGGGTGACACCGACCTTGCCAATCATTGTTGGGCTTCTTTTTGCATGGTTTTATGCTGAGTTGGCGGGCTTTAGTATTCCAACATCACGCGCGTTTTTTGCTTTAACTGTCGTGTCGTGGGTAAAACTTTGGCGGCGTTCTTATTCTGTTTGGCAATTTTTTTTATTAGTTGTTGCTTTGTTATTGCTAGGTGAACCATGTATGATTTTATCGAGCAGTTTCTGGCTGTCGGTTGGTGCTGTGAGTGTATTAATGCTTTGGTATCAAATTTTTCCGCTGTCTTTATTACATTGGCGAGGAAAAAAGATCACAGAGAGTCCTTGGCGCAACTGTCGTTGGCTCTTTAGTCTTCTTCATTTGCAACTTGGTTTATTGTGGCTTTTTACTCCCGTTCAATTATTGCTTTTTCAGGGAATAGCTTTAACGAGCTTTATGGCGAATGTGCTTGTGGTGCCTATCTATAGTGTGATTTTAATACCATTGATTTTATTGGCGGTGATCACTCAAGGGGCATTTTCCTTTTGGTCTATTGCAAATACTATTGCGAAATATGTCACGATGCTTTTAACTCCATTACAATCTCATTGGGTTGTATTCTCACAGCAGGAAATACTCTGCCTGATCGCGATTTTAGCTTTAACTTTTATTATATTGATTTGGTATCTCTATGATTTAAAAAAAGAATCACTGAAGTGCTACGCTAAAGTACCACGTTTTTTTCATCTTAATCAAATGCGGCTGTTAAATCCGTCTTTAAAATGGAAAACTTATTTACTCGCTGTTGGCATCAGTCTTTACTGTTTCTTACAGATACTTTATAAGGAGATATCTCAACCGCTTTGGCGTTTAGATACGCTCGATGTTGGACAAGGGTTAGCTAACTTGATTGTCGTGAATGGGAAAGGGGTTTTGTATGATACGGGGGCGTCTTGGGCGGGAGGAAGTATGGCGGAACTGGAAATTATACCCTATTTACAAAGAGAGGGGATTGAGTTAGAACAGGTGATTTTAAGCCATGATGATAATGATCATGTCGGGGGCGCAGAAACAATTCTAAAACATTACCCTCAAGCGAAGCTGATGACGGCATCTGCTCAAAATTACGGAAAAACTGACCGCACTTTTTGTGAAGCCGGTAAAACCTGGACTTGGCAACACTTAACATTCAAGGCCCTTTCACCGACTAAAATAGTGAAGCGAGCGAAAAATACGGACTCTTGTGTGTTACTGATCTCAGATGGTTCTCATCATCTCCTCTTAACTGGTGATGCAGATATTGCTGCGGAAAAGCAGTTTGTGAATCAGTTAAGCCAACTTGATGTGTTACAAGTTGGACATCATGGCAGTAAAACGTCAACAGGGTATGAACTTCTTTATCAAACACGACCAAAAATCGCACTGATTTCAAGTGGTCGTTGGAATCCATGGCAATTTCCACATGTTCAGGTTGTACAACGACTTAAACGTTATCAAACGGCTGTATATAACACTGGTGAGTTAGGACAAATTAGCTTACTTTTTCATGCTAAACACATCGAAATTCAAACCGCAAGAACGGATTTTTCGCCTTGGTATCGTAGATTAATTGGCTTGTAAACAAAATAAAGGTACAATGTCGCCCAATTTAATTTGAAAGCGAAAAAAATTTATGCAAGATAAAGATCTTTCAACAGTACAGACATTTAAACGGTTATGGCCAATTATTAGCCCTTTTAAACTTGGATTAGTAGTATCGGGTATTGCTTTAGTGATTAATGCATTAGCCGATGCAGGATTAATTTCTTTATTAAAACCTCTTTTAGATGAAGGCTTTGGCAAGGCGGATGTTTCTTTTTTACGTACAATGTCATACGTTGTGGTCCTTGTTATCTTCCTGCGTGGTATCAGTAATTTTATTTCATCTTATTGCTTATCTTGGGTTTCCGGTAAAGTGGTGATGATTATGCGTCGTCGCATTTTTAAACACCTGATGTTTATGCCCGTACCTTTTTTTGATCAAAACTCCAGTGGACGACTGTTGTCTCGCATCACTTATGATTCTGAGTTAGTGGCGAATTCCTCTTCGGGGGCGTTAATTACAATTGTCAGAGAAGGTGCCTATATTATTTCTTTGTTAGCAGTGATGCTTTATACCAGTTGGCAGTTATCTATTGTTCTGTTTTTAATTGGTCCGATTATTGCTGTACTAATTCGTTTTGTTTCAAAGCGTTTTCGAGAATTAAGTAAAAATATGCAAAACTCAATGGGAGAATTGACCTCTACCGCAGAACAAATGTTAAAAGGACATAAAGTAGTACTCTCTTTTGGTGGACAAATAGTGGAAGAAGAGCGTTTCAACCATGTCAGTAACGATATGCGTCGGAAAGGAATGAAAATGGCGGTTGCAGATGCGATTTCCAATCCGGTTGTGCAAATTATTGCTTCTTTTGCCTTGGCTGCGGTGTTGTATTTAGCGACAGTCCCAACCATTATGGATCAAAATCTAACAGCGGGTTCCTTTACTGTCGTCTTTTCATCGATGCTAGCGATGATGAGACCGCTAAAATCCTTGACGAACGTGAATGCACAGTTTCAAAAAGGGATGGCTGCTTGTCAAACCTTGTTTGCGTTATTAGATTTAGAAACGGAGAAAGATCTAGGAACACATAAAGGGGAAAATGTTCAAGGCTATTTGAGCTTTAAAAATGTTACTTTTACTTACCCAAGTCGAGATGAGCCAGCATTACGTAATTTATCTTTTGATGTTGAAAAAGGGAAAACCGTAGCACTTGTTGGGCGTTCTGGTTCTGGTAAGTCAACGATCGCGAATTTGGTGACGCGTTTTTACGATGTTGATCAAGGTGAAATTACGTTAGATGGCATTAATATTCAAGATTATCGTTTATCCAGTTTACGTAAGAACTGTGCGGTTGTTTCACAACAAGTTCATTTATTTAATGACACTATTGCAAATAACATCGCCTATGCGGCAAAAGACAAATATAGCCGTGAGGAAATTATTAAAGCCGCAAAAGATGCCTATGCTATGGAGTTCATTGAAAAGCTTGAGCATGGCTTAGATACGGTAATCGGAGAGAATGGGGTGAATTTATCTGGAGGTCAACGTCAGCGTTTGGCGATTGCTCGCGCATTATTGCGAAATTCCCCAGTGTTAATTTTAGATGAGGCAACTTCCGCATTGGATACAGAATCTGAACGCTCAATTCAATTAGCATTGGAGAAATTACAGAAAGAACGTACCGTCATTGTGATTGCACATCGCTTATCTACAATTGAAAATGCTGATGAAATTTTGGTAATTGAGCATGGTGAAATTAAAGAACGTGGTTCACATAGCGAACTGCTTGCATTAAATGGTGCATACAAACAGTTACATCATATTCAAGTTAATCATTAATTCTTTTTAACTATCACAGAAAGGGGTATCTATGCAATTTTGGTATTCACGCACGTGGATCACTTGGTTGATGCTGCCACTTTCTTTTTTATTTTGGCTCATCAGCACTTGCCGCCAGTTCCTCTTTAGAAAAGGGATATTCGCCTCTTATCGCGCCCCTGTGCCCGTGATTGTCGTAGGAAATCTTTCTGTGGGGGGAAACGGTAAAACCCCTGTCGTTATTTGGCTGGTCAAACAGTTACAACAAAAAGGTCTCAAGGTTGGTGTGATTTCTCGTGGCTACGGAAGCCAATCATCTGTGTATCCTTTACTTGTGACGCCAGACACGGATCCTATTCAGGGGGGCGATGAACCAGTCCTTATTGCAAAACGTACACAAGTCCCTGTTTGTATTTCTGCTAATCGTCAACATGCCATTGAATTGTTATTACAGCATCGACCTGATTGTGATTTGATCATCAGTGATGATGGATTACAGCATTATAGATTACAACGTGATTTTGAAATTGTGGTGCTCGATGTACAACGTGGATTCGGTAATGGCTTTTTACTACCTGCTGGACCATTACGTGAGTTACCAAGCCGTTTAAATACAGTAGATCTGATTATTTGTCATGGTCAGGCGAGCAAGTATAGTGATGTAGAAATGACACTTGTACCTCATCATGCCATTAATCTTGTGACAGGTGAATCACGCTTATTGAGTGATTTCCATCGTGTTTCTGCTATTGCGGGTATTGGGCATCCACAACGTTTTTTCTCGATGTTAGAAAACTTATCAATGCAATTAATTCAAACCAAAGCGTTTCAAGATCATCAAACGTTTGAGGCAGCACAATTTGTCGATTTTGATCAAACTCAGCCTTTGTTAATGACGGAAAAAGATGCGGTCAAATGTCTGTCTTTTGCGCAAAAGAATTGGTGGTATGTCCCCGTAGAGGCAGAGATTAAAGGTGAAAAAGTGCGGTCATTTTTGGAAAAATTTGATGAAATTCGCAAAACAGTATGAAGTGAGGAAACATGGATTCAACATTATTAGAGATTGTCGCTTGTCCTATTTGTCATGGGCGTTTAGCGCTTGATCAAACCAGCCAGAAATTAGTCTGTCATTTTGATAAAGTTGCTTATGACATCAATCAAGGTATCCCGGTATTGTTAGCGGAACAAGCCATGCCTTTATCCGCAAGACAAGAGGAGCCGTAGTATGACAAATTTTACGGTCATTATCCCTGCACGTTATGCGTCAACACGTTTACCTGGGAAACCTTTAGCGGAGATTGCGGGAAAACCGATGATTGCACATGTCTTTGAAAAGGCGATGCAGTCAGGTGCAAAACGCGTCATTGTTGCGACAGATCATGAACAAGTTGCGACAGTTGCACGAGGATTTGGCGCAGAAGTTTGCATGACATCTGAAACACATCAGTCAGGAACTGAGCGATTAGCTGAAGTGGTTGAGAAGTTAGGTATTGCGGAAGATGAAATCATTGTCAATATTCAAGGAGACGAACCCTTGATCCCACCGGCAATTGTACGTCAAGTTGCTGAGAATTTAGCAAAATACCAAGTAAAAATGGCAAGTTTGGCGGTCAACATAACGGACCCCGAAGAATTGTTCAATCCTAATGCGGTCAAAGTATTGACTGATCATGCCGGCTATGTGTTGTATTTTTCCCGTGCACCGATTCCATGGCATCGTGATCAATTTGCCTCTTTACCAAAAGAAAAAAGCACAAGAGGACAATTGGTCTTGTCTGATCACTATTTACGTCATATAGGTATTTATGCCTATCGTGCAGGTTTTATTAAACAGTATATTCAATGGCAACCGAGTGCATTAGAGCAGATTGAAAGCTTAGAGCAATTACGGGTGTTATGGTATGGTGAAAAAATCCATGTAGAATTAGCGCGAGAAGTGCCGCCGGTTGGCGTGGATACCGCTGAAGATTTAGAAAAAGTGCGGTCAATTTTAGAAAAATAAAGGGCAGGCGTTTAGCGACGCCTGATGCTGTTTATGTTTGATGCCAAATCCTTTTTAGCCAATGTTTCCCACGATGCGGGTGTTTATCGTATGTATGACGAGAAAGACACCGTCATTTATGTGGGAAAAGCGAAGGATCTGAAAAAGCGCCTCTCAAGTTATTTTCGCACTCATCTTAGCAGTAAAAAAACAGAGGCGCTGGTTAGTGCGATTGCACGAATTGACACCACGATTACATCGTCGGAAACAGAAGCCTTATTGCTTGAGCATAACTACATTAAGACCTATCAGCCGCGTTATAATGTTTTATTACGCGATGATAAATCCTATCCCTATATTTTATTAACCGCAGATCGCCATCCTCGTATTAGTGCATATCGAGGAAGTAAAAAAATTAAAGGCGAATATTTTGGACCTTATCCGCATGCTAGTGCGGTCAGAGAAACCCTTTCTTTACTGCAAAAACTCTTCCCAATCCGCCAGTGTGAAAATGCCGTTTATAACAACCGTTCTCGCCCTTGTTTACAATATCAGATTGGACGATGTGTAGCCCCTTGTGTTGCAGGTTATGTGACGGATGAGGCTTATTTACAACAAGTTGAGTTAGCTCGTCTTTTTTTACAAGGCAAAGACCAGCAAGTGCTTGAACATTTGATACATAAAATGGAACAAGCCAGCCGAGCACTGGATTTTGAAGAGGCTGCTCGCATCCGTGATCAAATTCAAGCTGTCCGTGCCGTCATGGAAAAACAATTTGTGTCCACTGAACGTCTGGATGATATGGATATTCTCTCGATTGCTTACCAATTAGGTATTGCTTGTGTTCAGGTCTTGTTTATCCGACAAGGTAAAATGTTAGGGAATCGGAGCTATTTCCCTAAAGTACCGGCAAATACAACGTTGTCTGAGTTAACGGCAACCTTTGTGGGGCAATTTTATTTACAGGCACACCAAGGACGCAGTATTCCACACCGTATTATTGTTGATCATAAGTTATCGGAAAAGACCGAGTTAGAAGAATTACTGACTCAGCAAGCGGGGCGAAAAGTTCATATTCAAGACAATACAAAAGGTGAGAAGAGTAAATACTTGCAACTAGCCAAAATGAATGCTCAATCAGCATTAGTCACTCAGCTTAAACAAAGTACGTTACTCAAAGAACGCTATCAAGCGCTGCAAGCCATTTTACAGTTAGGTGAAATTCGACGTATGGAATGTTTTGATATTAGTCATACAATGGGTGAACAAACCATTGCATCTTGTGTGGTTTTTAATCAAGATGGACCATTAAAGTCGGACTATCGTCGATTTAATATTACCGGAATTACCGCTGGGGATGATTATGCAGCCATGGAGCAAGCCTTGCTAAAACGTTATGATAAGCCACTTGAGCAAGAAAAAATCCCAGACGTGATTTTTATTGATGGTGGTAAGGGACAACTTAATCGCGCGTTACAGACGTTTGCTAAGCTAAACGTGAAATGGGATAAAAATCAACCGCACTTAATTGGTGTGGCGAAAGGCATTGATCGGAAAGCAGGGTTAGAAACCTTAATTCTAAGCAAACAGGGAAAAATACTTCATTTACCTTCTGATCATTTAGCCTTACATCTGATTCAACATATTCGTGATGAAAGCCATCAGCATGCGATTAGTGGACATCGTAAAAAACGCCAACAAGCCTTTTTACAGAGTGGCTTAGAATCGGTAGAAGGTGTTGGTGCAAAACGCCGTCAAACATTGTTGAAATATTTAGGTGGGATGCAGGGGGTCAAAAAGGCTACGCTAGATGAAATCGCCTCTGTCCCAGGCATTTCTAAAGCCCTTGCCGAACGAATTTATGATGCTTTGCGAGATTAATACATGAATCTTATTAGGATATGAAAATTCCATTTTCAAATAAAACAGATATGTTTTAGAATAATTAGACTATAAAAACGGACCTGACTCTTTCTATGAAACCAAATATTCCTATATTCCTTACGCTTTTCCGTGTCATTTTAATTCCTTTTTTTGTCATTGCATTTTATTTGCCTTTCTCGTGGTCGCCTTTTTTAACCGTATTGATTTTTTTTATTGCTGGCGTCACAGATTGGTTTGATGGTTATCTTGCACGAAAATGGAAACAAACGACACGTTTTGGCGCATTTTTAGATCCTGTTGCGGATAAAGTGATGGTCACAGTCGCCCTCGCTCTGGTTGTTGAATATCACCATTCTTTTTGGATTACTTTGCCAGCCGTGATCATGATTTCTAGAGAAATCATCATTTCCGCATTAAGAGAATGGATGGCTGAAATTGGCGACAGGAATAAAGTGGCGGTATCTTGGCTCGGAAAAGTGAAAACCACAGCACAAATGTTAGCGTTAGGTGGATTGTTGTGGCGCTATAATGTGGTGATGGAAATTGCTGCGATTGTTTTACTGTATGTTGCGGCGATTTTAACCGTTTGGTCGATGTTACAATATTTAAAAGCGGCTAAAGGCAGCTTACTTTCGGATATTACACTTTAAATACGTTTAAAGGCACTTTCTCCAGTGCCTTTTCTTTTGCCTCTATTTTAGGTTGGAGAATAAGCATTTTTTTATATTGTGATTTGTTTTTAAGCGATTAAATTATTCTTTTACATTTTTTATTTGACTCATTCAGAGAAATAAGTAAAATGCACATCATTGTTTGAGAACACAGTTTCTTATGCAACGCGGGAATAGCTCAGTTGGTAGAGCACAACCTTGCCAAGGTTGGGGTCGCGAGTTCGAGCCTCGTTTCCCGCTCCAATATCTCATATTGCATTAGTGATAATGCCCGAGTGGTGAAATCGGTAGACACAAGGGATTTAAAATCCCTCGCTTTTCGAAGCGTGGCGGTTCAAGTCCGCCCTCGGGCACCATTAAAATGGCAATAAGATCTACAATCCAGTAGCTTAATGCGGCTTTTTTTGTATCTAAGACTTCCTACTTTTGTTTTCCTCATTTCCTTATTAGTAATAACATTCTCTTTTTTAAGATTGCTTCTTGTCTGCTTGAACATTCTGGTTTATTTACGAATGATTTTTATTTGCTTGATATTTAAACATTACAGTTTCTGTTATTTATTTTATAAAATATATTAAACATATTATATTAAAAAAATGTTATGTAAGTTTTCTTATTTTGTGAATATAAAAGAGAAAATGTATAGTACAGAAATAAATCAACTTACCCTAATAAGATTTTATGACTTTACTAATAAATGAAGTAGAGAGATAAACGTAAACATGTATACTTTATTTCAATTTATCTTTCTGTCTCACTCCTTTTGAATGGTGTTGTTATGGGGCGTTCTTATCACATGGGGTAGTGATTTTTTCCTAGTTGATATAATCAGAAAACAGGAGTGATTGCTGGATATTCCGAGTCCGATAGCACAAGAAACCTTGAATAATGAGAATTGTAACAGTTGTTGTCTATTGCGCGTCTACATAACATGTGAGATATGTTTGTAGGATAAGTGGGGCAATGATTTGGAGTATGCCTTATTAAAAGTTAACTTATTCTAAGAGTAATAAATGTACTATTATTTAACCAGGGTAAATTCATTTGAAAGAGCTGCGACAGATGTAAAAGTGTTATAGAAACGTATTATTTTATTCACTAACTCGTCGGACCAGTTGTTTTTGTATATTTTTTTATTTCAGTTCGCTCAAAAATATGATTAAAATTCCCTCAGATTATTTAGTGATTAAAAATGTTTTCTTATGCAATTATCACTAATCACTAGATAACAGTCACATCTCTGATGAGAATATCATTATTTTTTATTAAAAATTAGGAGCATAAAAATGTTTAGTAAATTAACAACTCAAGCTTATATCGCTGTAACTGAATCGATTCGTAACTTTAAGAAAGACGAGCGTGGTGTAACTGCAATCGAGTACGGTTTAATCGCTGTAGCTGTAGCGGTATTAATCGTTGCTGCGTTCTATGGTGACACTGGCTTAGTGAAATCACTTCAGAAGAAATTTACAGACTTAACTACGTCAGTAACTAGTGCACAAGTGGGTGGTAGTCAGCCATAGTACTAAATACTATTTAATAACCAGTTAGTTTTTTTATTTTATATAATAGCTAGCTTACTTGCAGTCTACATTATTTGTAGTAAGTTAGCTGTTATTTAGTATAGTGAACAAATATAACGATGGGTTTTTCCAATTTTCTTAAATGTCAGAGAGGAATTACGTCAATTGAATATGGACTTATTTCCGCAGTGATTGCCGTTTTTATTGTATCGATGCTTTACAATGATAATGGACTTGTTATTGCTCTCCAAGCGAAATTTGACTTGTTAAAATCTACAGTAGTGAATGCACTGAAATAAGTGATTGTTTTTAGGTTTGGATGCCGTGAGTGATATAGTTATCTTTTCTCTTCATTGTATAACAGTGATATTATTAATAATTCTTTCTTGGACGGATATACGGTCAAGAATTATTAGTAATAAAATTGTGTTTTTGTTACTTTTAGTCATTGTGCCACTGGCATGGATTCAATATAAACAGATTTTTTTTCTGCCTGCATTATTAACATTAGTTATTGGTTTTTTGCTATTTACATTTGGGGTTATGGGGGCTGGCGATATCAAGCTGATGTCGGTGTTAATGTTAACTATACCTCATTCTCAAATAATATACTTTTTTCTTTTTACAGCATTTTCGGGTTTATTTTTAATCATCATTGGATTTCTTTTTTTTAGACATTCCATTAGACAACATGGTTTACCCTATGGTGTCGCAATTAGTTGTGGTTTTTTGACCAATTTATTCTTATTTAGCTAAATTATTTACAAGATAAACTATATAAAATTTAAGGGGCTATAATGAATTATAGAATGCTATTTATCATTTCTCTTCTTACGCTGGTTGTTGGTGTCGGGGGGATCTTATTTATGCCAACTGGGGATAGCTCAAGTGTTGGGGAAGGTGGTGTTGCCTTATCTGAGACTGAAAAAAAACCAGAAAAATTAATCACTCTTGCCGAGCTTAAGCGAGATATTCAGGCTGGTAACTTATTACAAGTTGAAGATTATTCGTTAACTGAAATTAAAGTGACGGAAGATAATCCACTTATAAATAATGATTTAACTGATGTGTTAGCACTTTCCAAATTCAAAACACTTCAAGGTCATTTGATTTCTGAAAATTTAAAATCAGGTTCTTTACTTTCTCCATCCGTTGTTATTTCACCTAATGATTCTCGTTTTTTGATGTCTAGTTTAGATACCAAACAAGAGATTGCGTTTAGAATTTATTTAAAACCAACAGAACGTTATATTTTGGATACTTTACGCAGTGGTGATTATGTGTCGGTGTATAACCAAAAAATTGCCTATCGTGCAAGAGAAGAAAGTATTGATAAAAATAGTTTAATAAAAATCATTAATAAGCTTTTAGTATTGCAAGTCTATGTATTTCAGGTACTAGATGAAAATAATGATTCTGCGAAAAAAGAAGATGAATTAGCAGGTGAATATATTGGCTATATCAGTCTTAAAGTCAATGCAAATCAAGCTAAAATGTTTTATGAACTTGAGAAAGACTCTAAATTAATTGTATTGCCTTCAGTTGATGAAGCGGAAAGTTCAAATAACCGTGGTGTGTTTATTAGAAAATTAAGAGGTAACAAATCATGAATAATAAATGTATAACAAAAAAATGGCTTTCTGTGTTATTAATTGGAAGCGGATTGATTTGGTCATCTTTAGTGTACTCTAAGACCTTTAATTTAGAGCAAGGTGGAACAAAACTTGTTCGTACTGACGAGAAAATTGATACTATTTTTGTCTCTTCGCCTTCCGTAGCCGATTATGAAATCTTAGATGATAATAGTTTTATTATTTATGCCAAAGAAGAAGGAAGAGCAGAGGTCACTGCTTTCGGTCAAGACGGTAAGCCTTTAACCACGGATTTTATTAATGTGAATCCACTAATTAGTAATATCAACGATATATCTGATACGAATCGTCAAATTAAAGCACGCTTTCCTAATTCAAACCTCTCAGTTAAGAAAGTCGGGAAAGCATATGTGATAGAAGGGAAAGCACGTACGCTAGAGGAAAGTGAAGAAGCTCATCGTATTGTAGGTGAGGCGTTAGGAAATGGCAAAAAAGTCACAGAAACAATGTTTAATCGTTCTGAAGGTGCAAAGGAATATATTCCGTTTTTGGATAAATATCAATTTGATGGTGTGATTAATAATGCAAATGTAGCAGATACAACACAAATTAATGTGAAACTCTCCGTTGTCGAAGTTAATAAGAAACTCACTGAAGCTTTAGGTATTAACTGGGGAAGAGTGGTTGGTGTCCATAGTGGACCGTTACTTGGTGGAAGTGTCTCTTTAAGCGGTGGTTTCGGTGGAAGCAGTGGTTCAACGCTTAATATAAATGCAACCGGTGTTTCAGCTTTTATTAATGCTTTAAATAATCAGGATAACGGCAAAATTTTGGCTGAACCAAGTATTTCTCTCTTATCAGGAGAAACAGCAGATATTTTGGTTGGGGGGGAATTACCTTTTGCTCAAAAAGATAAAGAGGGTAGTGCAACAATCATTTATAAAGAATTTGGAGTCAAGTTGATTGTGGGGGCAAAGGTACAAAAAAATAAACGTATTCGCTTAGCACTAGATCAAAGTGTAAGTACGATTGCAGGAAGCTATGCTTATGATAATGTAGGTACTGTGCCTTATTTCAATACACGTCGTGCGAAATCTATTTTTGAAGTCGCAGATGGGGAAAGTTTTATTATTGGAGGACTATTTAGTTCTCAGGATGCGGAAGGAATAAATAAAGTACCACTGCTAGGTGATATCCCAATATTAGGCTCATTTTTCCGTAATGCAAGAACAGATCGAGAAGATAAAGAGCTCGTGATTGTTGCAACAGTAAATGTAGTGAAACCAGTACATGAAAGTGATATTGTGTATCCTACTTTTGAACAAACAGGGACTATGGAACGCTTTTTTAATCTGACACCGATTAAAAATGTGTATCATAAAACATTAAGCACTAATTTCTTAAGAAATGGAGGGTTCATCCAATGAGAAAATTAGTCACAAGTATTGTCTTTGTTACGTTGATGTATTCTGCACAAGGTGTAGCATTTTCTAAAAATGAATTAGTAACTAACACTAACGTAGCACAGCCGGTGCAATTAAATGGATTTAGTCGTACACAGTTAGTGAATCGTTATGTGGTGTCGGAATATTCCGATGTAGTTTACCATAATGTGCTTTATTCAGTGCTTAGAGATGTAGGCAGTGATAGGAATAAGCGTGTTCATATTATTTGGTCGAATAAAGAATCAGAAAAAAAAGCCACTGGTATGCGTAAATTTTTGATAAACAAAGGCGTTGAAGCTGCATCGATTAAACTTGTGCGTAGCGAATATAAAAAAGCGCTTTATCCGCTTTATGTTGAAGTATCAAGAATTGGCACAAAGCGTGCTAACTGTCGAATTGATACAGCTGAAGATATGATGAGTTGGGATGGACTCAACCCTTGTGCAACGAAAAGTAATCAGCGCATTCAATTAAAATATTAATAAGAAGGTTCGCTTTATGTTATTACTTGATAAGGAAAATATTACAGTAGACAGTGCTAGAAAGATTATTGTCGTCTCTAGCCGTGGGCATATTCAAAATGATGTTGCACAAATATTAAGGACGCGAGGATTAGAAAATCTAGAAATTGTTGAGGCTGATTTCTTTTTGTCTTCAGATTTAGCATTTTTAGCAGAGGAAACATTAGGTGTTATTGTCGATATAGGACATGAAACGGATATCAAAATTATCGCGGAAAATATTTATAGCATTGTTCCTCAAAGTGTGTGGTGTTGTGTTATTGGTGAAAGCGATTCTATTTCTTTAGCTCAAAAATTATTAGAAGAGGGAGTGCTTTATTTTCACTCAGATACACAATTGAGCCAAATGGCTGAAAAAATTGTATCTGGTGTGAATATTCCTTTAGTTCGTCATACAGTGAGAATTTCTGTACTAAGTTGTAAAGGTGGTTCTGGTGCAAGCTTAATTAGTTCTCATTTAGCTAATGAAATCGTCACAAATAAGAAAGTACCGGTGTTGTTAGCACAAGGCCCTAATGGTTCTCAAGATTTGGATCTTGCCTTTGATAAAAAATTGCAAGGCGATATCGTTGAGTATTCTAACAATCTAGATTTATTTAATGGTATTCCTTCTCGTTTGTCTGTTTCGACGACGGATAAATATAATTTTATTATTTATGATCAGCCAATTTTTAATGTCGTTAAAGACGATTTTGTTAAATTTTTAGAATATAGCAACAGTTTTGTCTTAGTTGTCGAACGGAGTATTGTTGCATTACGTGTAGCCAAACAATTTTTAGATGAATGTGAAAGAATGAGAAGTACCACTGGTAAACCAATTCGTACTTTTATATGTATATCTGATTCTAGATTAGAAACGTCTAAATTAATGGCGATTAGTGATATCGAAACATTATTAAAATGTCAGGTTGATGTTGTCATTCCGTTTTTGAAAAAAACGGACGCTAAAACCGTTTTAGATATTGATTTAGGTCGTGTAGGTAAAAAAGAAATTAATACACTCATGATGAAAGTCGTTGGTGCTGTATCCCGTCATAAGCAAAAGAAAGAGAGACAAAGTTTATTCTCATCGTTAAGAAAAGCGATAATGGGTAATTAATTGAAGAAGAACATCTAATATGTTAACCAAAGAACAGCAAGTTTTTTTTAGAAATGAATTGTTAAGTAATCTTGATATTGAAAAGATTGATGAGATTCAAAGTGAACGCGATAAGCTTGTAGACGAGTTAGTGCAAGTCGTTTATAAAGTTGCTGGTAAAGGAAATATCTATATTACATCAGCGGACGCATTGTTTATGGCAGAATGCATAGCTGATGAAATAGATGGATATGGTCCAATTAGAGAATTGATGGAAGATGAGACGGTCAATGATATTCTAGTGAATGGTCCTGATGATGTTTGGGTTGAGCGAGCAGGTATTCTAGAAAAGACTGATAAAAGATTCATTAGTAATGAGCAACTAACAGATATTGCTAAAAGATTAGTGGCAAGAGTGGGGAGACGCATTGATGATGGGAGTCCATTAGTCGATTCACGCTTACCTGATGGAAGCCGTCTGAATGTTGTGATAGCCCCAATTGCATTAGATGGAACCTCAATATCTATTCGTAAATTTAGTAAATCTAAGAAATCATTACAAGAATTAGTCAATTTTGGTTCTATGACGCGTGAAATGGCGAATTTTTTGATTATCGCGGCACGTTCTCGCGTGAATATCATTGTCTCTGGTGGTACAGGTTCAGGGAAAACTACATTATTAAATGCGTTATCAAATTATATTTCTCCGCAAGAACGAGTTATTACGTTAGAAGATACCGCAGAACTAAGATTAGAACAACCTCATGTAGTGCGTTTAGAAACACGTCTAGCGGGGGTCGAGCGTACAGGCGAAATTACGATGCAAGATCTTGTGATTAATGCCTTACGTATGCGTCCTGAGCGTATTATTGTGGGGGAATGTCGTGGTGGAGAAGCGTTCCAGATGTTGCAGGCGATGAATACGGGACACGATGGTTCAATGTCTACACTGCATGCGAATAGTCCTCGTGATGCGACCGCACGTTTAGAAAGTATGGTCATGATGTCTAATGCGTCTTTACCACTTGAAGCAATTCGCCGTAATATTGCTTCTGCAGTAAATATTATTGTACAAGCTTCGCGTTTGAATGACGGTTCTCGGAAAATCATGAATATTACGGAATTGATGGGAATGGAAAATGGGCAAATTGTTATGCAAGATATTTTTTCCTATCAACCAAGTAAATATCGCGATGAAAATGGAAAGATTACGGGTGAATTTATTTCTCATGGTTTATTAACTCGTTCTGTTGTATATCAAAATGCACAGGTCTTCAATTTAAGTGCAGAATTACAAAGTATTTTTGAAGGTGGGTAAATGACTTTAATGTATTATTTTATTCTCGCTTTTGGTGCTATTTTGTTTTTATATACAGCTCAAGGGTGGAGAAAAACAAGAAGAAAGATTCATCCACATGATGTTTCTCTTGATAAAACCAAAAACCGTATTGCGGAAATAAAGAAAAAAATTCAATTGTGGCAATATTATTTTGTTGGTGGTGATAGAAAAAAATTAGCAAGAAATATTTTTATTAGCTGTGCTATCTTTTTGATTCTATTTTTTATTAATGTGGCGTATGTTCGTCTAGAAAGATGGCTATTTGTGCTTATTTTTGTTTGCTTGTTTATTATTTTAGTTTGGAAGTTAGGGCAATACCGTAATCAGAAAATGTTTAATGCAATGTTTCCTGAAGTTATTCAAATTATGAATGCGGCAGCAACAGGCGGTGCGGGTTTATTACAATCTTTAGAACGTTGTGGCAAAGATTTAACGGGACAATTAGGCGAAGAATTTAAAGCTATACATAAACGTTTGGCGCTGGGAGAAGACCCAATGTCAGTATTTGAAGATAGTTATAGCAGATATCCTTATAAAGAATTTTACTTTTTTATTACCATAATTAGAACGAATCTTTCTAAAGGTGGACAGATTAGAGAAGTGATTACGCGCTTAGGGAGAGTTATTGCAGACAGTAAAAAAATGGAGCAAAAGAAAAAAGCAATGACATCTGAAGCAAGAATGTCTGCTTTTATTGTGGCAAGTTTTCCAATTGCTTTTTTTCTCTTTATGCAATTCGCTATGCCTGAGAACTTTGACTTTTTACTTAATGATCCTAGTGGTCGGTATGTATTGTATTATGTGTTTGGCAGTGAAGCCTTTGGTATGTTGATTATTTGGTGGCTAATGAGGAAATCAACATGACAATGAAGATTATTTTGTTTTATTTTCTCTTGATTATTTTTGGGATTGCAGTTTTGCTGATTGCGTTATCCCATAAGAAAAAATTAGAAAGAAGTAGGGAAATTTTGGCGGGAGAGCGGCCAAAAGAAAAAGGGGAAGAAAATGTTGACAAGAATAAAACGAAACAGCAAATAGAATTAGAATTACTACTTATTAACAATAATCCTTTTTTAAAGATTCTAGCTGTTTTAGATAAAAATATACGTGTGAAGCTTTTGGTCACATTATTATTATCAGGCCTATATTATTTATATGCAGTAAAAAACGATTCAAATTTTGTCATAGGTTTATCTATTATTTTAGTTTTTATTATTGTCATTCCAGGGATTTTGACAAATGCTATTTTGAAAGCTAAGGTGAAAAAAATCATGGTAGATTTACCAGGTTTTATTGACTTAGTTGCAGTAAATGTTCAAACAGGGATTAGTATTGATGCGGCTTTAAAACAAGTGGCAATCGATTTTAAGAAACTTAATCCAGATCTTACTTATGTGATGTTAAGGATTATTAGAAAATCTGAACTTACGGGATTATCACAAGCGTTACAGGATCTTTCGATCTCATTGCCAACAACAGAAATAAGAATGTTTTGTACTGTTTTACAACAGAGTTTAAATTTTGGTTCTTCAATTTATTCTCACTTAATTCAGTTGTCTGCAGATATCAGGGAGATACAATTATTAATCATTGAGGAAAAGTTAGGTACATTATCAGCTAAAATGAGTATCCCATTGATTTTGTTTATTATGTTCCCAATAATCATTTTAATTCTAGCACCAGGTATAATGAGGGTATTTCCAAATGTTTTTTAAATTTACCAAGAAAATCGTTTTTGTTAGTTTAGCTTTATCTGTCGTTGGTTGTTCTACCCATTCTCAGCAAGGCATGACACAGAAAAGTATGTCATCTGAAACAATAACGGCAAAAGAGACTTTATATGAAAGTACGCAAAATTATTCGGCACTCATTTCACTGTATCGCGATGTGTTGAAAGCCAAAGAAGATCCTTCAATACGCTATAAATTAGCGAAGACATACTATCAGCGAGGTGACAGCAAATCTTCTTTACTTTATTTAACGCCATTACTGAATGATAATACGAAGCTTGCTACACAAGCGAAAATATTACAGATAAAAAATCTAATTCAATTAAATAATTTCCAAGAAGCAATTTCTGTCGCAAATGAACTCTTATTAAAATCACCTAATGAAGGAGAAGTATATAATTTAAGAGGTATCGCTTATGCGCAAAATGGGAATTTGGTGAATGCCCGAAATGATATCAATAAAGCAAGAGAGTTCTTTATTAATGATAATGTTGCTATTAATAATTTAGCCATGCTAAATATTATTAATGGCGATTTTAATAATGCTGTTTCTTTACTGTTGCCACAATATTTAAATGGCGTTAAGAATTCTCGATTGATTCATAATCTTGTTTTTGCTTTAGTTAAAAATGGTGATCTTGATTATGCAAAAGATATCATTGTTAAAGAGCGTTTAAATACTTCACCAGATGATTTAATTAATGCATTGAAAAAAACTACACATGTATCAAAAGGTGTAACTCGGTAACACTAAGGATTTGATATGAAAAAGTTTCTATCAAATATAAAAGGAACCTCGTCAATTGAATTTGCTTTGACGATAGCGTTCTATTTATTTGTTGTGATGTTTATTTTTGAATTTTGTCGATTAGCGGTTGCGACAGCTTATTGGGATTTAGCTATAACGGAAAGTGTCAGAATTGCGAAGAATGAACAAGCAATTTCTGGAAATTATGAAGAAGCATTTAGGAAAGCTCTTACAAAGCAAAAAAAATTCCATGATGAATCGACAATTGGATATTTGGCGTTGTTAGAAGATAATAAATTTGATGTAAAAGTCCAATATGTGGATTGTGATAAAGAAACGGAATGTATTAAAAATCTTCTGCTTAATAAATTTCGCCAACCACAAAAAAATCATAAAGGAGAGTTAATCTCTCCTACGGGGAGTCGCGCGACTTTAGCACAATATTCTTTAACTTATAAATATAAGTTTATGGTGCCGTTAGTATTTATTCCTGAGTCTTGGTCTCAAGTAGTGCTGAACCGTGAATTTGTTGTTGTACAGGAATTTGAGCGTTCTCAATTTATGTTAGGAGCAAAACCAAGTTCTCTTGGGACGAATCCATAGAAAATTTACTCATTATTTCGAGCTATATATGAAAGAGTCAGGTTTAGTTAAATTCAAGCATTTTTGGAAAAATAAAAAGGGCGCAGTGACGATAGAGTTCCTTTTTATGTCAATGTTTCTGATTGTGCTATTTGCATTTCTCTTCGATTTAGTAATGTTACGTTCTACATTAGGCAAGTTAGATAATGCCTCATATACATTAGTTAGTATTCTCCGTGAACGTACACAGTTGTACGATAGAGTTGCACAAATTAATATTGATGATCATAAGCAATTTGAAAAGCTTGCTAAGAAACTGATTTATGGTGATCAGAATAGTAATAAAAGGATCGATGTTGTTTTAGAATATTGGGCACAAGACGGTTCTGGACGGAGGATTCCAAATATCATTGGCGATTGTACGCCTTACAAAAAACTTTCTGATTTATCCTATTTATCTCCTCGCTCAGAACTCAATAATGAAAGAAAAATACCGCTTTATCAAATTACTCTTTGTGTTGAAACTCAGGGCTTGTTTGAAACAATATTACTGGATAAGTCTGAGCGTTCAACGGGGCTGATTAGATCATCGTCAATGTCAGTATCACGATAAATTATCGTTAGGGAACTTTATGAAAAAACTTTATTTAATTCGTTCTTGCTATGATTCAGTCAGAAAATTTTATGAGAATGAGCTAGGTGTTTATACAGTAATGACTGCATTACTAGCATTTCCATTATTAGTTTTGATTGGATTTACGGTTGATGGAACTGGGGTTGTGCTTGATAAAGCACGTTTAGCTCAAGGAATGGATCAAGCTGCTTTAGCTTTGGTTGCTGAAAACAATGACTACCGAGAAAATAAAAAACATGGTGATGTTAATCGGCAAGTAGTATCGCCTCAAGACAAAGCAAAATTTGGTGGTAATGAATTTATGGCGAAACAAGAAAAGCGTAATCAAGAGCTTATCCAGGGTATTGCCAAACTTTATTTACGTTCAGAAAATGCGAATGCTTCATCTGATGCACCAATCACTATTGATAAACCTTTTCATTATTCATGTGAGGAGTTAGATTTACCTACAGCTAATGAGTATGCACGTCGTAAACCTATTGTTTGTGAAGTGCAAGGTGGCGTCAATCGTAAATTTTGGCTTCCTGTCAGTGAATCGTTAGTTAGTGAAGATAAACTGAAAAAAGATCGAGTTAGACTGGAATCCGATACCAGTTATGCGATTAAAGAAAAAGGCATCGTGATTCCTGTGGAGCTAATGCTTGTTTCGGATTATTCTGGTTCGATGAATAGTCATTTACAGGATAAAAACGGTAGATCTCTAGGAAAAGCTAAAATTACTATTTTAAGAGAAGTGGTTAGTGAAATTTCGAAAATTTTATTGCCAGAAGATGTTAGCGAAGGTGTGAGCCCTTTCAACCGTATTGGCTTTACGACTTTTTCTGGCGGTGTTAGACAACGGGATGTCACTGAAGGCTGTGTGCTTCCATATGAAGGAAAAATATCACAAACTTCTCGAAAATTAACTATTCGTTATTGGATTACGGGTAATAATACACCTTGGAAATTTAATGCTGGGAGATGGGAGAGAAGTACAGTGTCTTTCCAGGAGCATTATAAAGGCTATTATGACAAATTCCATTCTTCAACTTGTAGAGGCTCAGGGAGCTCTAGAACTTGTCAAATTGATGCAAATCCTAAGAAAATTATGGATTATGCACTAAAAATTAATGACTGGACGACAATTAGAGAATTATTTAATACTTATATAGATGTAAGTGGGACGATTGACCAAATTTCCCAGTTTGATGGTTCAAACAGACGTTATGATATGGTGTTTACTGATGAAGAACGGTGTCTTGGCGGAAATATTGGTAGAAGAACAACTCGAGCTTGGTTTGATCAAAAAAATAAAGATATTACAAGAGAGTTGAATATTGTTCGTCCTTCTGGTTGGACTTCTGCATCTTCGGGGCTTCTTGTTGGAGCTAATATCATGATGGACGAGAATAAGAATCCTGATGCGCAACCTTCGAAACTCGGGACAAATATTCAACGTGTTATCTTAGTATTATCTGATGGTGAAGATAACTGGCCAACTTATAGTACATTAACGACTCTTTTAAACAATGGTATGTGTGACAAAATTCGAGAACAATTGGGCAAGTTACAAGATCCAAATTTACGAGAGCTACCAGGAAGAATTGCGTTTGTTGCGTTTGGCTATAGTCCACCAGCAAACCAAGTTGCCGCTTGGAAAAAATGTGTAGGTGATCAATATTATACGGCTTATTCGAAAGAAGAGTTGTTAGATAGTTTCAAACAAATTATTGGATTTGAAGAAGAGGTGGGGCGTTCTTCATCTCATAAACCGAAATTTTAAGATTGTCCAAGGATAACGCTAAAAAATCTCTTAGCACAGGCTAAGAGATTTTTTTATGTGTTTTTCAAATTTTATCTACTGGTGATTTTAATTCATTACATAACATAACTTTTTCGTGAATAATACAGAATAGACAACAATAAGAATTAAAACGCTCAAGGCATAGAGGCTTAGTCGAACAAACTAAGCTATTTTGCGCGATTGATTGGGATATAGATGTTATTTCAAATAAGCAATAACCATGGTACTGAGAAAGAAGATGAGTGCCGTAATAAAGTAGAAGCGATTTTTCTTTTGGCTGAAAGGTGGTGTTAGCCTTTTTCGGCTAAAGAAAATAGTAGCAACGGCAATATAAAGGGCGATAAAGAGCATTTTGTAAATGAACCATGTTGTTACATTTTGCTGAAAAAGAAGAAATAGCCCAATTCCCGAACAGAACAACAGCGTATCACTTAAGTGCGGTAAGATTTTTAATACTTTTCTGTCTCGCCAATTTTTGCCTGTTAATTGCATCATGCCACGGATAATAAATAGACTGAGGCTGAGAAAGGCACAGGCAATGTGTAGATAAATAAGATAATATGCCATCGATTTTTTTCCTAAGATAAAGAAAGCAGTAGCGAGGCTACTGCTTTAAAATAATATCGTATTTAGTGAATGAATTTAACTTTCTGCGCTTTCGACCGCACTTTCGCTCGCATCACTCTCAATGTCTTCTTCATCGACATCACAAACGCGTTGTAATCCAACCAGTGTTTCACTTTCACTTGTTCGGATGAGACGTACTCCTTGTGTATTTCGACCGATAATATTGATTTCGTTTACGCGAGTACGTACTAGCGTACCGGCATCAGTAATGAGCATAATTTGATCGCTTTCCTCAACTTGTGTTGCTGCAACGACTTTACCGTTACGCTCACTCACTTTAATCGAGATCACGCCTTTGGTGTTACGTGATTTAGTTGGGTATTCCGCTAATTCAGTACGTTTACCATAACCGTTTTGTGTGGCGGTTAAAATGGCGCCTTCATTTTTTGGAATAACAAGTGACACGACTTTATCAATATTGAGATCCAAGGCATCATTAGTATTCTCATCAGAGATCTCTTCCATATCGACCGCACTTTCATCATCCGACAAATCATTCGTTAACGCCAGTTTAATACCGCGTACACCTGTTGCTGCACGCCCCATGGCACGCACAGCATTTTCACTAAAGCGAACTACACGTCCTTGTGCGGAGAAGAGCATGATTTCATTTTGACCATCGGTGATATCCACACCGATAAGTTCGTCTTCATCACGCAAGTTGAGTGCAATAATGCCTGTTGAACGAGGACGACTGAATTCAGTTAAGGCAATCTTTTTCACGATACCGCCGGCAGTTGCCATCACGACAAATTTGTCCTCTTCATAAGCAGTGACAGGTAGAATCGCGGTAATACGTTCATTTTCATCTAATGGAAGAATATTGACGATCGGTCTGCCACGTGCACCACGGCTAGCTTGTGGGAGTTGATACACTTTTAACCAATATAAGCGTCCACGACTCGAGAAACAGAGAATGGTGTCATGGGTGTTTGCCACTAAAAGACGCTCAATGAAATCTTCTTCTTTGGTTTTGGCTGCGGATTTCCCTTTACCACCACGACGTTGTGCTTCGTAGTCAGTAAGGGGTTGATATTTGACGTAACCTTCATGTGAAAGGGTAACCACCACATCTTCTTGGGCAATGAGGTCTTCAAGATTGATATCAGCAGAGCTCGCAGTAATTTCTGTACGACGTGGATCATTAAACTGTTCGCGAATTTGTTCTAATTCTTCACGAATCACTTCCATTAAGCGCTCAGGGCTACGTAAGATATGTAATAATTCGCCGATCACATCGAGGAGTTTTTTGTACTCATCAAGAATTTCATCATGACCTAAGTTAGTCAGTTTTTGTAAACGTAAATCTAAAATCGCTTGCGCTTGAACTTCGGTCAGATAATACATGCCATCACGAATACCGTATTGTTCTTCTAGATCTTCAGGACGTGCCGCATCAACCCCTGTGGCAGCAAGCATTTGTGATACATGACCAAGCTCCCATGCTTGCGCTAATAATGCACGTTTGGCACTTTCAGGATTTGGCGCATTGCGGATTAATTCAATAATCGGATCTACATTGGCGAGAGCAATGGCTAAGCCTTCTAAAATATGGGCACGCTCACGTGCTTTGCGCAATTCATAAACGGTACGGCGTGTGACTACTTCACGACGGTGTAACACGAAAGCTTCAATTAATTGTTTTAAATTGAGCAGTTTGGGTTGACCTTTATCGAGGGCAACGATGTTAATGCCAAAAGTGACTTGCAATTGGGTCAAGGCATACAAGTTGTTGAGAACCACTTCGCCCACGGCATCACGTTTGATTTTAATTTCAATACGCATCCCGTCTTTGTCAGATAAATCCGTGATTGCGCTAATGCCTTCGACTTTTTTCTCTTTTACGAGATCAGCAATTTTTTCAATTAATTTGGCTTTGTTGACTTGATAAGGAATTTCATGCACCACAATGGTTTCACCGCCTTTTTCATCGGTTTCCACTTCAGCTTTGGCACGTACATAAATTTTACCACGTCCTGTTTTATAGGCTTCTTCAATCCCTTTGCGACCATTGATTAATGCGGCGGTTGGGAAGTCTGGACCTGGAATATAAGTCATTAACTCATCAATGCTGATCTCGTTGTTTTCGATATACGCTAAGCAACCGTCTAACACTTCGCCTAAGTTATGAGGGGGAATATTAGTTGCCATACCGACTGCAATACCGGAAGAACCGTTGACTAAAAGCGCAGGGACTTTAGTTGGGAGGACTTCAGGAATTTGTTCAGAGCCATCGTAGTTAGGCACAAAATTGACAGTTTCTTTATCAAGATCCGCTAATAATTCATGGGCGATTTTAGTCATACGGGCTTCAGTATAACGCATTGCCGCGGCAGCATCGCCATCAATTGAACCGAAGTTACCTTGCCCATCTACTAACATATAACGTAATGAAAACGGCTGAGCCATGCGCACGAGTGTGTCATAGACCGCGCTATCACCATGAGGGTGATACTTACCGATTACATCCCCTACGATACGAGCGGATTTACGATAAGGTTTGTTATAGGCATTCCCGCCTTCGTGCATCGCAAATAATACGCGGCGATGGACGGGTTTCAAACCATCGCGTACATCGGGTAATGCACGCCCTACGATGACGGACATGGCATAATCGAGATATGAGGATTTCAGCTCTTCTTCAATACTGATTGGGCTAATATCTTGATGCATAGTATCTTGGACTAAATCGGTCATTGAAAACTTCCTAATCATTGAGTTTGATTAATCAAAAAATTGACGGAATTATAGCATAAAATCTAGTGTTACCCTAATTTTATAGTGAAATTTTGCCTGATTTGGGGAATAATAACGTATTGTTTCTATTCAAAATCATAAGAAGAAATTTCATGCAAAATATTGATCAACAAGAACTTGATAAGTTTGAGAAAATGGCAAAAAGCTGGTGGGATCCGCAAGGGGATTTCAAACCGATTCATCAACTTAATCCGTTACGTTTAAGCTATATTGCACAGCAAGCCAACGGGCTAACGGGGAAAAAAGTGCTGGATGTGGGCTGTGGCGGTGGCATTTTGTCAGAAAGCATGGCAAAGCAAGGCGCAATTGTGACGGGGATTGATATGTCTTCTGCCCCATTACAAGTGGCAAGAAAACATGCTTTAGAAAGCGGGCTACACATTGATTATCAACAAATTACGATTGAGGAATTTTTGCAAAATCAGACCGCACTTTTTGCTGAAAGAGGGGAGGACGAAAAGTTTGATGTGATTACTTGCATGGAAATGCTTGAGCATGTGCCTGACCCGAGTTCGATTATTGCCTGTTGTAAGCAATTATTAAAACCAAACGGGGTGATTTTTTTCTCCACCATTAATCGAACCCTTAAAGCCTGGGCATTGGTGATTATTGGGGCGGAATATGTGTTGAAAATGTTGCCGAAAGGGACGCACGATTACGACAAATTTATTAAGCCAGCGGAATTGCTTCATTGGTGTGATGAAGCACAATTAACCTGTTTAGATATGGTAGGCTATCATTACAATCCATTGGCGGGTAAATTCTGGCTCAATAAAGATGTCAGCGCAAATTATATGGCGAGTTTTCGGATTCAGTCTTAAGGTGTTTTCTTGCATTATCTCAGACCCGATTCGTCACTTAAAAAGCGAAGTATTACAAAATACTTCGCTTTTTGCTTAGTATCTATCTGTAGGCTAACTTTCTGCGTGTGTTAATCTCAAAAAAGTATCAAAAAATGTAGGAAACGTTTTTGCGGTACAGCTCGGGTCTAAAATCGTGACCGACGTTTGGGACAATGCGATTAAAGCAAAGCACATCGCCATGCGGTGATCATTGTATGTTTCAATTTCAGCATGTTGAAATTGCGCCAGATTCAATGGCTGGATACGAATAAAATCTTCGCCTTCTTCCACTTCCGCCCCCACCTTACGCAGTTCGGTCGCCATCGCGGTCAAGCGATCAGTTTCTTTTACGCGCCAGTTATAAATATTACGAATGACCGTTTCACCTTCTGCAAAAAGCGCTGTGGTGGCAATGGTCATTGCCGCATCGGGAATATGGTTCATATCCATATCGATGCCTTTGAGGTTGCCTTTTTCCACTTGAATAAAATCGTCGCCCCAAGTGATATGCGCCCCCATTTTTTCTAGCACATCCGCAAACAGACGATCCCCTTGAATGCTATTTTTACCGACGCCTGTGACTTTTACTTTTCCCTTGATTGCTGCCGCGGCAAGAAAATAAGAAGCAGAAGAGGCATCGCCTTCTACTAGAAACCTGTGTGGTGATTGGTATTGCTGATGACCTTTCACCAAAAAGCGTTGATAGGCTTGGTTTTCAACTTCAACGCCAAAGGTTTGCATCATCTTAAGGGTGATATCAATGTAAGGTTTGGAAACCAGCTCACCGATGATTTCAATTTCCGTATCCGCCTCTGCCATCGGGGCAGCCATTAAAAGTGCGGTCAAAAATTGAGAAGAAACTGACCCATCAATTTGTACTCGTCCGCCTTTGAGTCCGGTATTTCGAATGGCGATAGGTGGGTAACCTTCTTGTTCTAAATACTGAATTTCTGCGCCAGCTTGACATAATGCATCAACTAAATGTTGTATTGGGCGTTCTTTCATACGAGGTTCACCAGTCAAGACTATTTCATTTTTGCCTTCCTTGTTCGGTGTTGATAAACAAAGCGCGGCAGTCAAGGGACGCATCGCAGTCCCTGCATTGCCCAAAAATAAAGCTAAGCCACTTTGCCATTCAAAAGCACGTCCTAAACCTTCAATTTCACAGACGGATTTGTCTTCTGACAGTTGATAAGTCACACCAAGTTCTTTTAACGCATTTAACATATGGCGCACATCATCACTGTCTAACAGATTGGTTAATGTTGTTTTTCCTTTAGCTAATGCGGAAAGTAAGAGTGCGCGATTGGATAAGCTTTTGGAGCCCGGTAAACGCACTTCACCTTCAATATAGCTGATGGGATTGAGAGTAATAGCGGTCGCATCTTTTATCACGATTTATATTTCCTATACACTGGATAAGTTTGGGTTAAAGCCCTAATACTTCGCTTAATGCGAGTAAGAAACGTTGGTTTTCTTCTGGTAAACCGATGCTAATCCGTAAATGATTTGGTAGGCCATAACCTGCAATCGGACGCACAATCACGCCTTTTTGTAATAATGCCTGATAAATTGGTAAGGCTGGTTGATTGACATCTAACATGACAAAATTGCCTTTTGAAGGAATATAGTTCAAACCTTTGGCTGTAAAGAAGTCTTCTAATAACTTCAACCCTTGTCGGTTGTTTTCAGCCACTTTCGCAATAAATGCATCATCATTCAGCACCGCGGTAGCAGCGGCTAATGCCAGACTATTACAGTTAAACGGTTGGCGAACGCGATTAAAGAGGTCAGCAATCTCGGCAGAAGAAACCGCGTAACCAATGCGCAAACCCGCTAAACCATAGGCTTTAGAAAGGGTACGACAAATCACAAGATTAGGGTGTTTTTTGAGTAACGTAAAGGAATCTACTCGTTCTTCCGGCAAGGTAAATTCAGTATAAGCCTCATCTAATACCACGATGACATGCGCGGGCACTTGATTTAAAAATTGGGAAATCTCACCCGCACTTAAAAAAGTGCCTGTCGGATTATTGGGATTCGCGAGATAAATTAATTTGGTTTTATCACTTATTGCCTGTAAAAAACCGTCTAAATCAGCCCCATAATTTTTCGCTGGAATTTCCACTTTTTTGGCATTGATAGCTTGTGTAACAAGGGGATACACAATAAAGGCATATTGTGAAAAGAGAATTTCATCTTGTTCGTTAGCAAAGGTATGCGCGACTAACTCTAATAAATCATTTGAACCATTGCCTAAGGTAATTTGTTCAGGAGATAAGCCAAATTTTTTTGCGACCGTTTGTTTAAAGTAAAAGCCATTACTGTCAGGGTAGCGCGTCAGATTATCCAATTCCGCTAAAATCGCTTGTTTAGCACTGTCAGGCAGACCAAATGGATTTTCATTGGATGCTAACTTAATGATATTGGTAATTCCTAGCTCTCGTTCTAACTCTTCAATCGGTTTTCCAGCTTGATAAGGGTGAAGCTGTTTCACCCCTTCGTTAACGATGTTGATGTATTGCATAGTGTTCCTTTATTATTTTTATATTTACTGTGTTGTAAAATTTGGCGAAAACAAACCGCACTTTTAACGGTTTTCAGCTTCAAATTGTTTCATGAAGGCAATTAAAGCTTGCACTCCTTCCATCGGCATTGCGTTATAGATTGACGCGCGCATGCCACCTAACACTTTATGTCCTTTTAAGGCATGCAATCCCGCAGCCGTTGCTTCAGCAACGAATTTTGCATTCAGTTCATCATTATCGGTAGTAAAGGTCACATTCATGCGTGAGCGGTTTACTTTGGCAACTGGATTACGGTAAAACGGTGTACTCTCTAAATAATCGTAAAGCAGTTGTGCTTTTGCCTGATTACGTTTTTCGATTTCCTCGATCCCACCAAGGGATAGAAGATGCTTGAAGACTAAAGCACATAAATACCAAGCAAAGGTGGGTGGCGTATTAATCATTGAGTCAGCTTTACTTTGTATTTCGTAATTCCAAATTGTTGGTGTAGTTCGGCGTGCATGACCAATTAAATCTTCGCGTACAATGACTAGAGTAATTCCTGCTGGACCAAGATTTTTTTGTGCGCCCGCATAAATTAAGCCGAATTGGCTGATATCAATTTTGCGTGAGAGAATATTGGAAGACATATCTGCCACTAAGACAGCGTTCCCCACTTTTGGCAGATCAAAGATTTCTACGCCACTGATCGTTTCATTTGGGCAGTAGTGAACATAATCATATTGGTCGGCAATATGACTAAAATCTAACTGACCGATCTTGAGTTCGTTGCCTTCTTCCAGAATATTGACTTCATCAATGTCACCAAATAAGCGCGCTTCTTTGGCTGCGGTGGCAGACCAATGCCCACTGGTCAAATATAAGGCTTTGCCTTTTTCTTTTAATAAATTCATTGGAATCGCAGCAAATTGCCCGCGAGCACCACCTTGTAAGAAAAGGATGCGGTAATTGTCTGGGATCTGATAAAGCTGGCGTAAATCTAACTCAGATTGGCTTGCTAATGCCATAAATAATTTACCACGATGGCTGACTTCCATGACAGAAGTCTGTTGTTCTTGCCAGTTTAAAAGCTCCGCTTGTGCTTGCGCTAAGACTGCTTCAGGCATCATGGCAGGGCCGGCGCTAAAATTAAAAACCTTTGACATAGTCACTTCCTTTTTTTACTCAAAATAATTGACTAGTTTTATCACCTCAACCCATTCTAGGCAATGGGGGAAGGCTGAAATAAGCGGATTTTTTTGTTTAATTTTTTAAAAAGTTCACGAACGCTTTGACGGGGAGGTGAAAAATAGCTAAATTAAGTACGGTTTATTTTTTATTTATTTTAAGAGAGTCGTATGATGGAAAATGTCAATAAACAGTCATTTCAAGAAGTATTAGAGTATGTGCGTATGTATCGTTTAAAAAACAAACTCGCGCGCGATCGCGAAGATAATAACCGTAAAATTCGTGATAATCAGAAACGTGTATTACTACTAGATAACTTAAATCAATATATTCGTGATGACATGTCGATTCAGGATGTGCGTACGATTATTGAAAGTATGCGTGAAGATTATGAAAAACGCGTAGATGATTACATGATCAGAAATGCGGAGATTTCGCAACAGCGTAGAGAAATTCGCGAAAAGATGAAAGAACAAAAACAAGCGCACGAAGTCTTGTTGAAGAAAGAATGATCAAAAGCGGTTCAAGTCAAATTGAACCGCGCTTTTTTTGTATGATTAATCCAATTGTTTACCTTTTAATTCTGGAATCAAGAAGATTGTCGCAATCATATCGATAATGTAAATACTGGCTAAGAAAGCGATTGCCAATTGGAAAGAGTAAGTTGAAACTAATGCGCCGACTACAATTGGTCCAAATCCTCCAACAGCACGTCCTAAGTTAAATAATACATTTTGTGCTGTAGCACGAGCCTGTGTTGGGTATGCCTCTGACATCAATGCACCATAGCCCCCCATCATCCCGTTGACGAACATCCCTAAAACTGCCCCAGCAAACAACATATAGGTTGGATCTGACATTTGAGAGTAGGTAAAAATACTGATCACCGCACCGAATTGGAAGAGTAAGAAACTTGGTTTACGCCCAATGCGGTCAGCAAGTTGACCGAATAACCAAATACCAAACATCATCCCGCAAATAGTGACAGCGGTCCAGACACCTGATTTGGTCAAGCTAAATCCCAGTTGTTTTGATAAGAAATTTGGCATCCAAATCATGATCCCGTAATAACCGAAGTTTTGTACTGAGGTTAATACCACGATCCCGGCACTAATTTTTGCTGTCGCTTTATCTTTAATCAGTAAGCGGAAAGGCTCTAAACGAGAAGTTTTCTGACGCTCAAGTGCGGTCTGTTTTTTGACAAAAATTTCTGGTTCATGCAATTTGGCACGTAAATACCATGCGACAAATGCAGGGAAAATGCCCACCAAGAACATGCCGCGCCAGCCAATGTGCGGTAATAATAATGGTGTGAGAAGTGCGGCACCCAGTACGCCCACTTGCCAACCTAGGGCAACATAAGAAGAGGCTTTAGCACGATGACGTGCCGGCCAGGCTTCGGCGGCTAATGCCATACCGATACCAAATTCGCCACCAAGACCGATGCCAGCAATGGTACGGTAAATCAAGAGATCCCAGTAACCTTGTGCAAAAGCACACAGTCCGGTAAAGACAGCGAATAGCACAATTGTCCACGTTAAAACACGTACACGACCGTATTTATCACTGAGTGCGCCAAAAATAATGCCACCGGCGACAGCGCCAATCAGTGTCCAAGTGACAAGTGAGCCCGATTGGGCGGGGGTTAAGGCGAGATCGGCAGAAATCGCCGATAACATAAAACCTAAGATAAGAAGATCGAAACCATCCATTGCATAGCCGACAGCAGATCCTAATAAAGCTTTCCAGCCGTCTTTATTGACATTGTCATTCATTTTTTGATCCTTTTGCTACTCTCTGGTAGCCCATTAAAGTTGGAGGAGGGGTTTCTCAGAATGAGAAATTGCCGCGTAGTTTACGGATTTTTGACGGCTTTGCAAGAATAAAGCGAATGAAAATATTATATTATTTTTCTTAAATGATTATGTTATTGAAATGTTAAAAATTTTGAATAATTTTTTAAATCAGCAAATGAAGTACTTTTAACTGCGCTGAGAATGGTGTAATACGCCATAAAATTGGTCAAAAATGTGACATGTACAACATTTTTAACGTAACTATACCATTAAATTGTGATCTAAATCACATCGTTATTTCATCCTTTACTCTATAATTCGCGCTCAGATAACTCTATTTGATTTTTAATTTTTATAAGGAGTCAAACAATGACAATTGCTATTATGATAGCGACTCATGGGGTAGCAGCAGAGCAATTGCTGAAAACTACGGAAATGTTGATTGGTGAGCAAGACAATGTTGCTACTATCGATTTTGTTCCAGGAGAAAATGCTGAAACTATCATGACCAAATACCAAGAAAAACTATCAACCACTTTATCCCATTGTGATGAGGTGTTGTTTTTAGTGGATACTTGGGGTGGCAGTCCATTTAATGCGGCAAATCGCGTTGCTGATGGCAAGCCAAATATGGATATTGTGACTGGGGTAAATGTCCCGATGTTAGTGGAAACCTTTATGGCACGTGATGATGGACCAACATTACCTGAACTGGTAGCGATTGCGCTTGAAACGGGTCGCACCGGTGTGCGTGCATTACGCTATGAGGAAGAGGAAGTCGCAACACCAGTCCAAAATGTGGAAGAAAAAACCGTTGAACCGACAATTGTTACCGCAAATGGTGTTGGGCATTTAGAAATTGGTTTGGCACGTATTGATGACCGTTTAATTCATGGTCAAGTCGCAACCCGTTGGACGAAAGAAAGTAAAGTGAGCCGTATTGTTGTAGTCAATGATGATGTGGCTAAGGACAGTGTACGTTCAACCATGTTGAAAAGTGTTGCACCGCCGGGCGTAACTGCACATGTCGTGGATGTAGAAAAAATGATCCGTGTATATAACAACCCAGAATATGCGGGCGAGCGTATGATGTTATTGTTTACTAATCCGACCGATGTTGTCCGTTTAATGGAAGCAGGTGTGGCGTTTAAATCAATTAATGTTGGTGGTATGGCGTATAAAGATGGCAAAAAAATGATCACCAGTGCGGTTGCTGTCGATGATAAAGATATTGAGGCATTTAAGAAACTGGATGCACAAAACATTGAGCTTGATGTGCGTAAAGTCTCAAATGATAGCCGTCAGTATATGATGGATTTATTAAAGAAAAATAATCTCATCTAATGATATTAAGAAAAGGAAATTAGAATGGAAATTTCAACTTTACAAATTGTACTTGTCTTTCTCGTTGCTTGTGTATCAGGAATGGGATCGATTTTGGATGAATGGCAAACACACCGTCCGTTGATTGCTTGTACGTTAATTGGTCTTGTCTTAGGTGACATTAAGACGGGTATCATTGTTGGTGGTACGCTTGAATTGTTAGCCTTAGGCTGGATGAATATCGGGGCAGCATTAGCGCCGGATGCGGCGTTGGCTTCTGTTGTATCGACTATTCTGGTTATTGTCGGTGGTCAAGATATTTCAACTGGTATTGCGATTGCGATTCCATTGGCGGCAGCCGGTCAAGTCTTAACTTATGTTGTCCGTGCGATTACGGTTGGTTTCCAACATGCCGCGGATAATGTTGTTGAGAGCGGTGATTTGAATAAATTAGATTGGATTCACCGTTCCGCTTTGTTATTACAAGCTATGCGTATTGCAATCCCTGCATTAATTGTTGCCATGACGGCGGGAACAGATACGGTTCAAACTATGTTAAGTGCGATTCCTGATGTGGTGACGACCGGGCTTAAAATAGCGGGTGGATTCATTGCTGTCGTGGGTTACGCAATGGTGATCAATATGATGCGTGCAGGGCATTTAATGCCATTCTTCTATGCAGGGTTTGTGATTGCAGCTTTCACTGAGTTTAACTTAGTGGCATTAGGGGTATTAGGCGCGATCATGGCAGTGCTTTATATTCAGCTTCACCCGAAATACAACCAAAGTAAGCAAGTGGTACAAGTGGTGAGCAATGGTAACAACGATCTTGATAACAGATTAGATTAATAGGAATTACAACAATGACAACTGAAATGAAAAAAGTAACGCAAAGCGATTTAAATGCAGTAGTACGTCGTTCTAATCTTTTCCAAGGGTCTTGGAACTTTGAGCGGATGCAAGCGCTTGGATTTGCCTATTCAATGGTACCGGTTATCAAACGTTTATATCCTGATCCAAACTCACAAGAACGTAAAGATGCCATCAAACGCCATTTAGAATTCTTCAATACACAACCTTTCGTTGCCGCGCCAGTATTAGGCGTCACCATTGCAATGGAAGAAGAACGTGCAAATGGTAAAGAAATTGACGATGCAGCAATCAACGGGATTAAAGTCGGTTTAATGGGACCGTTAGCTGGTGTGGGTGATCCGATTTATTGGGGAACCGCGCGTCCAGTATTCGCGGCATTAGGTGCCGGATTAGCGATTAACGGTAATATCTTAGGTCCAATTTTGTTCTTTGTATTGTTTAATCTTGTGCGTTTAGCTACCCGTTATTTTGGCGTGACCTATGGTTATAAAAAAGGTCTCGATGTAGTCGGTGATATGAGCGGTGGTTTACTGCAAAAACTGACTGAAGGCGCGTCAATTCTTGGTTTATTTATCATGGGAGCGCTTGTTCAGAAATGGACCAGTATCAACGTTCCTTTTGTTGTTGCCAATATTCAAATGCAAGATGGCAGCACCAAAGTGGAAACGATTCAAACCATTTTAGATAGCTTAATGCCGGGCTTATTACCATTATTGTTGACCTTTGCTTGTATGTGGTTATTACGTAACCGGGTCAATGCCTTGTGGATTATTATTGGTTTCTTTGCCATCGGTATTTTTGGTGCATGGACTGGCATTTTAGCTTAGTCTTTATAGTCGATTAATTTTTAAGCCCTATACTGAAAATATAGGGCTTTTTTTATTTATTGAATACATTATTTTTATATAAATAATTTATATTTTAATTATTCTTGATATTTCTGAATGTTATTTAATGAATGTGCGCTAGCAACAAGAAGTTTAATCTACTTTAGTGGATTAAATTGACATATAGGTTTGAGAGGGTGAGAATTGAACGTGATATAAAGTAACTGATTTTATTATAAAAATTATCCTGCTTTATACATAACCTAAGTTTTAAGAGGATCAACATTAATGAAAAAAACAATCATCGCACTAGCAACAATAGTCGTATTTGCTACTTCAGCACATGCCAGCATTATTTATCATAACGATGGCACGACTGTCGAGCTTGGGGGATCTGTTCGAGTATTACTCGCTAAAGAAAAAAATAAAAGGGTGGATTTAAAAAATGATGATTCTCGTTTAGACATGAAAGTGACTCATCAATTAGGGAGTGGTTTAAGTGCAGTAAGTGGTTTAGAAATCCGATTTGATAGTGAGGATAATGTATTTTCCTCAGGCAAATTTGGTAATCCGACCACCAATAAGTTATTCGCGGGTTTAGCTTATGAAGGGATAGGTACTTTAACTTTGGGTAAACAAGCTACCAATGGGGATGATGTCCAGCTTAATGATAATGCTTATGCTTGGGGTGCTGACAATAATTTATTAATTTCTGCTGAGAAATCTATTAAATTCCGTTCAGTAGAATGGCACGGTTTTAGTTTAGGTTTGGATTATGTATTTGGTAATGCGAACAAAAAAACTTCAGTTAAAGATAATCCGCTAGGTAATTATGAAGATAAATATGCTTATCAAACGTCGTTATTCTATCGCCGTGGGTTAGCGCAGGATTTAATGCTAAATTTGGCAGCGGGTTATGGCGTGAATAAATATGATTATGAGAGTACGCGAACTGCATATACTAATATTACTTGGAGAATGGCTGCACAAGTTGTGTATGGTTCTATGAGTTTTGGCGCGGAATATGGTAAAATGATCAGTAAAGAACATGATACAAAAGAAAAAACGATACAGAATTTACTCGTATCCGTTTCTTATCAAGTGACTGAACCGTCAAAAGTGTATGTTCAGTGGAATAATTTAAAAGTCAAAAATCATCTAGCATTTGGTACTGAAGTTGACTACCTAGTGGTGCATAATTGGAAAAAAAGCGTAGATACGTTGATTGTGGGTGCAGATTATAAATTGCATAAGAATGTATTAGCTTACGTTGAATATGCGTATGAGAAAGCGAAAGCCACCTCTGATATTTATGATTATCAAGTTAATCCAACTGTAAAAGTATTCAGTACAAACAATCAGGTAAAAAATAATAAATTAGGGGTAGGGTTACGCGTATTTTTCTAGTTTTCTATTGGGAAAGTGACGTATAAAAAGATAGACATCATGTCTATCTTTTTTAGCAAATTTATTGATACTTCCGTGCGGACTTTAACGACTTTCGTGTTGGTTTCTTCTAATCTCTAATCAGATAGGGAAATAAAAAAGGCTGAATGCGTTCATCTCTTTTTTGTAAAATAAAGCTAAGTAAGTTATTTGTGAGTAATATAATTGATGATAATAAACGTCTTACTGTGTTTGGGTATTTTCTGCTTTTTACTTTATGCTTTTTACGATCAGTTTTTCATGGACTGTTGGAAAGGAAAAACCTTACTTAAGGTACATCTGAAAAAGCAGGGACAAAAGGATGCGTTAATTTTTAGTCTATTAATAGGCATTATCATTTACCAAACCTATACCAATCTTTCGTCGGCCACTCTGTACTTATTAACTGCTTTAATTTTACTGAGTGTGTATGCGGCGTTTATTCGCGCCCCCATGTTACTCTTAAAAGAGAAAGGGTTTTTCTTCGGTAATATTTATTTTCAATATGCTGATATTCATCAGGTGAATTTGGCAGAGAATAATATTCTTGTGATTGACATGAAAAATGGGAAACGTTTGTTAGTGCATTTGTTGACAGATCAAGATCGTGAACAGGTTATTCAATTTTTTGGTGGTTATAAATAACAGGGGAATATATGGGAATTTATCAATTAACAGGTCGTTTACAGCATTACGTTTGGGGCGGGAAAGACTATTTACCTGCCTTACTTGGGATGAAAAAAGAAACAGAACAGTATTATGCAGAGTGGTGGTTAGGTGCACATGTGTCAGCACCGTCTATGCTTGATGTTGAGGGCAAAGAAACGTCGTTAGCTACATTTTTAGCTCAAAAACCAACCGCACTTGGCGACAAGAGCCTGTCCCAGTTTGGTTCAGAATTGCCTTATTTATTAAAGATTTTAGATGTGGCAAAACCCTTGTCTATTCAATTACATCCGACAAAAAAACAGGCAGAGATTGGATTTGCGCAAGAGAATGCGCAAGGCATTGCCTTAACAAGTCCTATTCGTACTTATAAAGACAATAATCACAAGCCAGAAATGATGATTGCATTATCCGATTTTTGGTTATTACATGGGTTTAAAACGAAACAGGCTATGCTTGCAACCTTAAATGCACGTCCTTCTTTACAAGGACTGGCAACGAAGCTTGTACAACAAGATATGCATGCTTTTTATGCTGACATTATGCAAGCAGATCAAGAACAGTTATCTCAATGGTTATTGCCGATTATAGAAGAAAATAAAGCGAAATATGCCGCGAATCAACTTGAGCTGAGCAATCCAGATTATTGGGTTCTTTATACGATGGAGGCGATGGCGATTGCACCGTCAAAATTGGATGCAGGTCTTGTTTGCTTTTATTTATTTAATATTGTGCACTTACGCGAAGGCGAGGGCATTTTCCAAGATGCGGGTATTCCTCATGCGTATTTACGTGGACAAAATATTGAATTAATGGCGTGTTCAGATAATGTGATTCGTGGTGGGTTAACCCCAAAACATGTGGATATCCAAGCCTTGCTAGCGATTATTGATTGTCGTGAAGTGGTACCTGAGATTATTCCAGTGGCACCAGCACAACAGGCTTATTTTACTTACCATACTCCTGCTAAAGATTTTGCGCTTACTCGATTTAACTATTGTCAAGGACAAACACAGTCCTGCCAGGCGCAAAGTGCACAAATTTTGTTAGTGATGAAAGGAAAGCTTACCCTTTCTCAAGGCACGCAGGTACTTGAATTAAAACAGGGTGAATCAGCTTTTATTGAGAGTGAAACTGGCTATCAAATCACAGGTTTGGAAGAGGGCTACTGTGTCATTTCTGCACTGCCTTAAGTAAAGAAGCGAAAAGAGAAAAAGGCTAACGTAGTTAGCCTTTTTTATTTTGTAGCGCTTGAATCAAGATTTTGGAACGACGTTGATAATTATAATGTTGACGTTTTTTGTCTGGTAAATCTGCGATCTCTGCGAGTTGAAAACCTCTTTCTTGGAACCAATGTACTGTACGCGTTGTGAGAACAAACAGCTTTTCAATTCCCAGTTGTTTAGCCCGTTTTTGGATAGCTTCTAATAAAATATCGCCACGCGAAGAATTACGGTAATCTGGGTGAACCGCCACACAAGCCATTTCTGCCATTTTCTCATCGGCATAGCAATTTAAGGCAGCACAAGCAATAATCACACCATCGCGATCGATAATCGTATATTGGCTAATTTCCATTTCTAATTGTTCGCGCGAGCGTTTGACTAAAATTCCTTGCTGTTCAAGTGGACGAATCAATTCGAGTAACGCGGGAATATCACTGACCGTCGCTAAGCGAATGGTTTCGGAATGTTCCATGGATAGCTGAGTACCAACCCCGTCACGCGTAAATAATTCCTGCAACAGTGAGCCATCTTCTTCATAACTGATCAAATGTGAACGCTTTATGCCAAATCGGCAAGCCTCAATAGCTGCTTGTAAAAAGCGAGCTTGAGAGCTGTGATATTGGTTTTGTTGTATCAGTTTAGCTAAGTAAAGCTCGGCATCTTGCGGCAACAGATCACTGATTGTTTGGTTGTTTTCATCTAAGATGCCTTGTGTTGCGGAAAAGCCTATCAATTTTTCAGCTTTTAACTTAATAGCAAGCTGTGAAGCAATTTCTTCGAAAGGCAAATTAAAGCTTTCTCCAGTAACAGAAGGTGCAATTGGTCCAATTAAGACAATCGCATCACGATCTAATTGTTGCTGGATACTTTCTGTATTAATACGGCGAATTTTGCCACTTAATTGATAATCGATGCCGTCATCTACGCCAATAGGTTGTGCTAATACGAAGTTGCCGCTGACCACATCAATTAAAGGAGAATGAGGGAGACGTAGTGATAAGCGTGAAGCAATATCGTAATTGAGCTTACCCACAGCTTGTTTCACCAGTTCTAAACTGGTTAAGTCAGTAATACGAATATTTTTATGATAGACCGATTCAATCTGATGTTGCTGTAACAGCTCATTGATTTGATAACGTGCACCAAACACTAAAACTAACTTAATGCCTAAACTATGTAGCAGGCTGATATCATTGATAATATTAACAAAATTTGGACAAGCAATAGTGTCCCCATCAAGCATAATGACAAAAGTTTTGCCTCTATGCATATTGACATAAGGGGTTGATTGTCTAAACCAATGAACTAATTCTGTACTGCGCATCGGTAACTCCTTTAATACTTATTCGTTTTCACTGAATTTATATTCATTTATTATCTTATGCAAGCAGAATTTTGGTGCAATAAAAAATGCGATGAGGTGTTCATCGCATTTTTGGCGTTGCATTACGCAACAATATTGAATTGTGCCTTCATTAAGGCTTCAAAATCTGTACAGCCACCAATCGGTTTTTCATCAATAAAAATTTGTGGTACAGTTTCAACGGGTTTCCCAACTGATTTGGATAAATCCGCTTTAGAAATGCCTTCTGCAACGATATCGACATAGCGATAATCGAAATCTGGTAAGCTTTGTTTTAATTTGTCGGCTAAGTTTTTAGCACGTACACAATACGGGCAACCTGCGCGCCCAAAGATGACGACGAACATACATATTTCCTTGTTTGAATGAAAAAAATGATCTGATAGCGATCAAAACGGAACACATTTTACCTCATACAAAGAAAAAGAATAAAGTATTTTTCAGCCTGACTTCGCTTAGTGTAATATAATCACTTATTATCTGTTTTTGTTTCCTCGTGAATAGTTATGAAATTATTAATGTTATGTCGTGAGCCACGATTATATAGCTGTCAACGTTTAAAAGAAGCTGCCGAAAATAGTGGACACCAAATGGATATTCTTGATCCCAATCGTTGCTTGTTGAAACTTTCTGAAAATTCACCGCACTTTGAGCTTATCTATCAAGCTACAATGGAGCACGAGCCTAGCCGCTTGTCAAATTACGATGCTGTTATTCCGCGTTTTGGTTCTCAAAGCACCAAAATGGGCTGTGCAGTTTTACGCCATTTTGAAGCACAAAATGTCCCTTGTTTGAATTCTGCCACAGCATTTTTACAAGCTCGCGATAAATGGCAAAGCTTACAAATGTTGATGGCACAAGGCATCGCGATACCTCATTCGCTGTTAGCCGGACCCGAATTTCAGGCACCGAGTACTATGCAATATGTGCAATCGCCGACTATTTTAAAAACGTTGTCTGGGGCGCAAGGTATTGGTGTGATTTTGGCTGAGAAGAGGCAAAGTGCGGTCAGTATTTTAGAAACATTAAAGCAGGCAGACGTGTCAGTGCTTGCACAAGAATTCATTGAAGAAGCGAATGGGGCAGATCTACGTTGTTTTGTAATTGGTGAGCGAGTTGTCGCCAGTATGCAACGGATAAGTCAGAATGGCGAATTTCGCGCTAATTTTCATCGTGGTGGTTTGGCGGAAAAAGTGAGTTTATCTGAAGCGGAAAAAACGATGGCGGTCAAGGCAACAAAAGCCTTAGGATTAGATGTCGCGGGAGTGGATCTCATTCGTGCTAAACGGGGGACGTTAGTCCTTGAAGTAAACGCCAGTCCGGGTTTAGAGATGATTGAAAAAACCAGCGGTATTGATATTGCATTGCAAATGATCGTACACCTTGAGAAAAAATATCAGGCATTGCAAAATGTCACAAAGACAATCGTTTAAATTGAGGAGTCATAAATGATTATTTATTTACATGGGTTTGATTCAAGTAGCCCAGGCAATCATGAAAAAGTGATGCAACTGAAATTTATTGATGAGGATGTCCGTTTTGTTAATTACAGTACGTTGCATCCACGTCATGACATGCAATTTCTTTTGAACGAAGTACATAAATTGGTTTCGGAAAGTAAGGATCCTGCGCCTTTAATTTGTGGTGTGGGACTAGGTGGCTATTGGTCTGAACGGATTGGTTTCTTGTGTGGTATCAAACAGGCAATTTTTAATCCGAATCTTTTCCCTTATGAAAATATGGCAGGGAAAATTGATCGTCCTGAAGAATATAAAGATATTGAAACAAAATGTGTAGAAAATTTCCGAGAAAAAAATAAGGGAAAATGCTTAGTTTTTCTTTCTAAAGAAGATGGGATACTCGATTCTCAACGGAGTGCAGCGCTCTTGTCGCCATTTTATGAGATAGTTTGGGATGATGTTGAAACTCATAAATTCAAAAAAATTTCCCACCATTTACAACGTATTAAAGCCTTTAAACAAAGTTAAAAGAAAAAAGACGACAGAAAATGTCGTCTTTTGCGTTTATGACACCTCATTTTCCCGATTATCTAATGGGTAATTGGGGGGCAATTCTGGATTTGTTGAATCTTCCGTCAAAGGCGCGATTTTCGGCGTAGTATTTTGGAATTTCTCTTCTTTTTCTGGTTTTTCATCACCTAATAATTTAGGTTGTAATTTGGGAAAATTCGTATTAGGCGAGAGCCAGATGCTAATTAATGCTTGTGTAAAAGTGGCATCAAACTCTTGATCTAAAATCGTATCATTTAATACAAAGTAGCCTCGTTCTTCGAGCGCAATATAATTCAGTACATCATTCGGTGAAATATCTGGGAAAAGCGCTTTTAAGGCGTTGAGATAATGTTTAGTATCAATCTCTTTCAGTTTCAGATTTTCAATTTCTTTAATTAAGCTGATGGCAAAATTTTTACCTTCAATAGGCTTAGCATAAGTAAAAGTCAGCATTAAAGGGCGAATATTTTCTTCATACTTCCCTGTTTCAGTATAAAGACTGATTGTATAAACATGGAAAGGCCCCCAGTTATAATCTGCTTTACCGACGTTTAACCATTGGGCAGAAAGTGTGCTAGAAAATAAACAGAATAGTGAAAATAGAAATGTGTTAATTTTCATCATAAACCTATTACAAAAAGTTGATGGTGCTGATTATAACAAAACAAAGAAAAAAAAGGCGAACTTTACGTTCGCCTTGCTGTGTTTTACTTAAATTACTTTAAGCTACCAACCATATCTTCTGGACGTACCCATTCATCAAATTGTTCAGCTGTAACTAAGCCTAAGTTGATTGCTTCTTCTTTTAATGTTGTCCCATTTTTGTGTGCGGTTTTCGCGATTTTCGCCGCATTTTCGTAACCGATATGTGTATTTAAGGCGGTCACTAACATTAATGAATCATCAAGTTGTTTTTTGATGCGAGGGAAGTTTGGTTCAATACCGACTGCACAATGTTCATCGAAGGACACACAAGCATCCGCCAATAATTGAGCAGATTGTAAGAAGTTAGCCGCCATCACTGGTTTAAATACGTTCAATTGGAAATGACCTTGTGTACCTGCAAAGGAAATGGTGGTGTCATTACCGAGTACTTGCGCGCATACCATCGTCATGGCTTCACATTGGGTTGGGTTAACTTTACCTGGCATGATAGAAGAGCCCGGCTCATTTTCAGGAATTAAAATTTCACCAATACCAGAACGTGGTCCAGAGGCTAATAAACGGATATCATTTGCGATTTTGTATAAGGATACCGCTAATTGTTTTAATGCGCCGTGCGTTTCCACAACGGCATCATGGGTGGCTAACGCTTCAAATTTATTTTCAGCGGTGATAAATGGCAAGCCTGTAAATTTTGCAATGTAGTCTGCCACTTTCACATCATAACCTTTCGGTGTATTTAAACCTGTACCCACTGCAGTACCGCCTAGCGCTAATTGTGCTAAATGTGGCAGCGTGTTTTTCAATGCGCGTAAGCCAAAATCTAATTGGGCAGCATAAGCAGAGAATTCTTGACCTAAGGTTAATGGTGTCGCGTCCATTAAGTGAGTACGCCCAATTTTCACCACATCTTTAAAGGCGTCTGCTTTTTGCGCTAAGGTTTTTTGTAAACGTTCTACACAAGGAATAGTGACTTCAACGACTTTTTTATACGCCGCGATGTGCATTGCTGTTGGGTAAGTATCGTTTGAAGATTGAGATTTGTTCACATCGTCATTTGGATGGATAATGGATTTTTCACCTAATTTACCACCATTTAAAACATGGGCACGGTTTGAAATGACTTCGTTAAGGTTCATATTGGATTGTGTACCGGAACCGGTTTGCCAAATGACGAGAGGAAATTGATCATCTAATTTATTGGCGAGGATCTCATCACAAGCCTGTGCAATTAAATCCCGTTTTTCCACTGGTAATACACCTAAATCATGGTTAGCATAAGCGGCTGCTTTTTTTAAATAACCAAAGGCTTCAATAATCTCTTTTGGCATAGAGGCTTCAGGTCCAATTTTGAAATTATTGCGTGAGCGTTCAGTCTGCGCTGCCCAATATTTATCGGCAGGAACTTGTACTTCACCCATAGTGTCTTTTTCGATACGAAATGTCATAGTGTTACCTCTTTGTTTAAATATGAAGAAAATGAATGGGAAGATTCTAACACTTGCGGGTTAGATGTGGAATCAATCCCAAGCGGCAAAACTGAGTTTTGTGATTTAGATCATAAAGTGCGGTCTATTTTCTGACGTGTAATCTGAAACACAAAAGAAAATCCTAAATCTGCGAATTAGTATTTTATCTTCTGTGACTTTTTCGATAAAATCATCAAGTTATACCTTTGACTCAGGAGCTAAGTGATCGATGTCTAAACACGCGCAATTTTATTTGTTAAGCGAGCAAGCACAAATGGAAAAAATGGCTTGTGATTTTGCCGCATCCGCGTGGCGTCTTGGTAAGCGCGTGTTAATTGCTTGCGAAACTGAACAACAAGCGTTGGATATTGATGAAGCCTTATGGGCAAGAGAGGCAGATGAGTTTGTGCCACATAATTTATCAGGTGAAGTGACGACGTATGCTACACCGATTGAGGTGAGCTGGAAAGGTAAGCGTAATGCGCAACGCCGAGATCTCTTGATTAATTTACAGGCAGAGGTACCAGATTATGTCAGCAGTTTTACACAGGTGATTGATTTTGTGCCAGTGGAAGAGCATTTAAAAGTGCTAGCCAGAGAGCGTTATAAACAATTACGACAACTTGGCTGGCAATTATCAACAGAGCAAATCAAGTAAGGGGAGATGATGAAATTAGCTGAAGCCCTCATGCAACGTGCAGATGCCCAACGCCGTTTGGCGCAACTGAATCAGCGTTTACAGCAAAATGCAAAATATCAAGAAGGCGAAAAGCCAGCAGAGCATCCCGCGGATTTATTGCTTGAATATCAAAGCGTGGCGGATCAATTAGAGAAATTAGTGGTAGAGATTAATCAAGCCAATCATCAAATTTGCTTAGCCAATGGCATGAACATGGTTGAAGCGTTGGCGAAGCGTGATCGTTTAAAAGAGGAACATGCTACTTTAATGAAATTGGCGGATGCTGCGTTACCGGAGCAAGATCGTTATAGTCGTAGTGAAATTAAAATGCTTTCTGCGGTAGATATTAAAGCGATTCGTCAACAAGCAGATCAAGTCGCCAAAGCGCATCGTGAGCTTGATGTGTTTATTCAACAAGCAAATTGGCAATACGATTTGTAGAAAGTGCGGTCAATTTTTAGGTATTTTTAGTCAGAGGCGAACACAAAAACACACTTATGGGAACGAAGAGCCGTTCATTTTTCTGAACAACTTCTGCTCCGTACAAGTGAAATCGTACAAAAACAGTGTACTGTAACAACCCCGTGTTGATCTGAGTAAAAATGGGTGGGATAGGGGATTTAATCTGATGAATAAAAGAGGACATGATTATGAGTAAAATTACATTAGCAGGCACAGAAATTGAAGTTTCAGGTGTATTTCCGCAAGTTGGCGATGTAGTTACAGATTTCACTACGGTGAGTGCAAAATTAGAAGATACGACTTTAGCCAATTTCGCGGGTAAGCGTAAAATTTTAAATATTTTCCCAAGTATTGATACGGGGATTTGTGCGACATCTGTACGCAAATTCAATGAACAAGCAGCAAAATTAGCGAATACCGCAGTATTATGTCTTTCAGCGGATTTACCTTTTGCACAAGCACGTTTCTGTGGCGCAGAAGGTCTAGAAAATGTCTTCACGGTATCCACTTTCCGCAATAAAGATGTCCACAAACAATTAGGTGTGGATATTGTTGAAGGTCCATTAGCTGGTTTAACCGCCCGTGCAGTAATCGTATTAGATGAAAATAACCGTGTATTACACAGTGAGTTAGTACCAGAAATCAAACAAGAACCAAATTACGACGCAGCCTTAGCGGTGCTTTAATTTTATTTTTCCTTTTGAAATCAAAGGATAAATCAAAGCGACATTGATTGTCGCTTTTGATGTTTTTCGTAATCGTCTGACACCATTTAGTAATTTTAATTTAATATATTATTTTGCTGGGCATGGGATATGTGTTGGCGTTTATTATGTGTTACTGAAAAAACAGCCGCAATATTAGGTAGTTTACGGCAATTTCATCTCAAGATTGCAACAGATATTGTTTTTGATGAGAGTCAACAAAATCTGATTTGTTATGACATCAGCAATGGGATGTGCGCTTGTGGCATAATTCAAAATACAGATCATGTAGAAGCCGATCAAAATTTGCTCGCACAAACTATTAAAAAATGGCGTCGTAAAGGATTAAGTGAACCTGCTATTCAACGTCGTTTGCATGATAAAGAAAAGCAGCTAGCACACAAAAGATCACAACAGGTGGAGGATTACGCAGGGATTTTGGATAAATGGCTAAAAGAACGTACCTCGCCAGTTTATTTATTGTGGTATTGGCAGGATAAAAATCAGCAAAGCATTCGATTTACTTTGCCGAACCGGATTATTCGAGAAACACACCAGATCCCTGAAAACACTTGGGTAAGATATCACGTCGATGAGATAAAAAAGAACATCGTTGAAGAGAATAAATAAGTATTAAGGCATTGTATGCCAAGCGATTCAATAAAATTGAGAGATAAAAGAGAAAAAACAATGACACAAAACTTCGAAATGGCAGATCGTTTTACGCCATCTGCAGTGGAACAAGCCCTGTATAAACACTGGGAAGAAAGCGGTTATTTTAAACCGTCAGAAGATACTTCAAAACCAAGTTATTCGATTGCCATTCCTCCGCCGAACGTCACGGGGAGCTTGCACATGGGACACGCTTTCCAACAAACCTTGATGGATATTTTAATCCGTTTCAATCGTATGGAAGAGCACAACACCTTATGGCAAACAGGTACTGACCACGCGGGGATTGCGACCCAAATGGTGGTGGAGCGTAAAATCGCGGCAGAAGAAGGCAAAACTCGCCATGATTACGGGCGTGAAGCCTTCATTGATAAAATTTGGGATTGGAAAGCCTATTCAGGTGGCACAATTAGCCAACAAATGCGCCGTTTAGGTAACTCAATCGACTGGGATCGTGAGCGTTTCACCATGGATGAGGGCTTGTCTGATGCGGTAAAAGAAGTGTTTGTGCGTTTACACGAAGAAGGTTTGATCTATCGCGGTAAACGTTTGGTGAACTGGGATCCAAAATTACACACCGCGATTTCTGATCTCGAAGTAGAAAACAAAGAAAGCAAAGGCTCACTTTGGCATTTCCGGTATCCATTAGCCAATGGGGCGAAAACGGCAGATGGGAAGGATTATTTAGTGGTAGCAACCACCCGTCCAGAAACCATGTTAGGTGATACAGCGGTAGCGGTGCACCCTGAAGATGAACGCTATCAATCGCTTATCGGCAAAACGGTTGTTTTACCTTTAGCCAATCGTGAGATTCCAATTATTGCTGATGATTATGTTGATCGTGAATTTGGTACAGGCGTGGTAAAAATTACTCCAGCACATGATTTCAACGACTACGAAGTAGGTAAACGTCACCAATTACCAATGGTGAACGTGATGACCCTAAATGCGGATATTCGTGCCGAAGCGGAAATCATCGGGTCAGACAGCAAAATTCTTGAAAATTACACCGCACTTATTCCAACCAAATATCAAGGAATGGAGCGTTTTGCCGCACGTAAACAAATCGTGGCGGATTTTGAGGAATTGGGTTTACTAGACGAAATTAAACCGCACGATTTGAAAGTGCCTTACGGCGATCGTGGTGGCGTGCCAATTGAGCCAATGCTCACTGACCAATGGTATGTGAGCGTGAAACCGCTTGCCGAAGTGGCAGTGAAAGCGGTGGAAGACGGCGAAATCCAATTCGTACCAAAACAATATGAAAATCTGTATTTCTCTTGGATGCGTGATATTCAAGACTGGTGTATTTCTCGCCAACTTTGGTGGGGACACCGTATCCCTGCGTGGTATGACGAGCAGGGTAATGTGTATGTGGCACGAGATGAAGCGGAAGTGCGAGCAAAACACAACTTGCCTGCGGATTTGCCATTAAAACAAGATGAAGATGTGTTAGATACGTGGTTCTCATCCGGTTTATGGACGTTCTCTACCCTCGGTTGGCCAAAACAAACCCCAGATCTGAAAATGTTCCACTCAACAGATGTGTTGATCACTGGCTTTGATATCATTTTCTTCTGGGTGGCACGTATGATCATGTTCACCATGCATTTTGTGAAAGATGAAAACGGCAAACCACAAGTACCATTCAAAACCGTGTATGTCACTGGCTTGATTCGTGATGAGCAAGGACAAAAAATGTCCAAATCAAAAGGCAACGTCATTGATCCATTAGATATGATTGACGGTATTGATCTGGAAAGCTTGCTAGAAAAACGCACTGGCAACATGATGCAGCCGCAATTGGCGGAAAAAATTGCCAAAGCAACTATCAAAGCCTTCCCAGAAGGTATCGCGGAACACGGTACAGACGCCTTGCGTTTCACTTTGACGGCGTTAGCGACAAACGGGCGTGACATTAACTGGGACATGAAACGTTTAGAAGGCTATCGCAATTTCTGTAACAAATTATGGAATGCAAGCCGTTTTGTGTTAACCAATGATAAATTAGATCTCAGCGAAGGCAGCGTGGAATATTCTGTAGCAGATCGTTGGATTCAGTCCGAATTTAATCGTACGGTAGAAGCCTTCCGCAATGCCTTAGCGCAGTTCCGTTTTGATTTATGTGCAACCGCCTTGTATGAGTTCACCTGGAACCAATTCTGTGACTGGTATTTGGAATTGACGAAACCTGTTTTTGCTAATGGTAGCGTAGCGCAAAAACGTGGGGCGAGCCAAACTTTGATCAACGTGCTAGAAAAATTATTGCGTTTAACACACCCAGTGATGCCATTTATCACGGAAGAAATTTGGCATAAAGTGAAAGCGTTTGCGGGAGTAAGTGGCGATACCATTATGCTCCAAGCTTTCCCTCAATTTGAGCAAAGTGCCTTGGATTATCAAGCCGAAGCGGAAATCAACTGGATGAAAGAAGTAATTGTTGCGGTGCGTAATATCCGCGCAGAAAGCAACATTCCACCAAGTAAAGGCTTAGATTTATTATTGCGTAATCTGTCAGAAGCGGATCAAAACGCACTGGAAAACAACCGCACTTTAATCCAAGCGATGGCAAAATTAGATGCTATCCGTGTGCTTGAGGCTGGGGAAGATGCCCCACTTTCAGTGGCAAAATTGGTCAACAACGCAGAATTACTTGTACCAATGGCAGGCTTTGTCAATAAAGAAGCAGAACTTGCGCGGTTGAATAAAGAGATTGAAAAATACCAAGGCGAAATCCAACGTATTGAAAACAAACTCGCAAACGAGGCTTTCGTGGCGAAAGCCCCACCGGCAGTGATTGAAAAAGAACGAGCCAAAATGGCGGAATACGCAGAAGGGTTAAATAAACTCAAACAGCAGTATTTGGCGATTGAGGCGTTGTAGCGTTAATCATAAATAAGGGCAAATTTATTTGCCCTTTATTTTGCTCCTTAGCGAGTACTCCTGAAATGGCCATAAAAAATGCGATGAACATGACATTCATCGCATTTTTTATTAAGCATTAATTGGATTATGCGTTACAACTTTCGCAAGCTGCAGTAAACATCCAAATTAATTTTTCTTGTTCTTTGATGTAGTCGCTCATTTGTGAAGCAGTACCTTCGTCGTCTGCATCGCCTGCAAGCGATAAAATTTCACGTTGTTGTTTTAATAACACTTTGAAACCTTCTAAAGTGCCTTTTAAGCATTCTTTTGCGGTGCTCACACCAATATCTTCTTTGATTGTTGAAACGCTGAGGTATTGGCTGTATGCGTTATTTGGCGTGTGACCTAAGGTTAAAATACGTTCTGCGATTTCATCAACTTTCACCACTAAATCGTCATAAATTTCTTCAAATTTTGCGTGTAATTCAAAGAAATTGACCCCTTTAATATTCCAGTGATAGCCGCGTACGTTAGTATAAAATACTTGATAGTTTGCGAGTAAGTTATTAAGTTCTTTTGCCAGTTTTTCTGATGAAGCTGCACATAAACCGATTGCTGTTGCCATCGTTATTCCTCCAATAGTTAGTTATTTTAGGTAATCTCAGATGTCATTCAAATAAAACTTATGAATGGCGTGTATGGGTATATCATACGCTTAATCAGCAAAGAAAGGAAATTGTTCGTGATAATAAATTTGATAGGTAATATAAATGAATACCTGATTTTTGAAAGGTTATTATGTGCAAAAAGTGCGGTCTCAACATTCGACCGCACTTTTATTTATTTATTAATGTTCTCTGGTTTTAAAGAATTTGACGTCAGGATAACGTTCTTGTGCCAGATTTAAGTTCACCATGGTTGGCGCAATATAAGTCAGATTATCGCCACCATCTAACGCTAGGTTTTGCTCATTTTTACGCTTAAATTCGTCGAATTTCTTCGCATCGCTACATTCAACCCAGCGTGCCGTCGCCACATTGATGTTTTCATAAATCGCTTCTACGTTATATTCTGATTTTAAACGTGAAACCACCACATCAAACTGAAGTACACCCACCGCACCTACGATGAGATCGTTATTCATGAGAGGTCGGAAAACTTGCACCGCACCTTCTTCTGAAAGTTGCACTAAGCCTTTTAATAATTGTTTTTGTTTGAGTGGATCTTTTAAACGAATGCGACGGAACAATTCAGGCGCAAAGTTTGGGATCCCAGTGAATTTTAATTCTTCGCCTTGCGTGAAGGTATCACCAATTTGGATCGTACCGTGATTGTGTAAACCAATAATATCGCCCGCATAAGCCTCTTCAGCATGAGAACGATCTCCCGCCATAAAAGTTAAGGCATCGGAAATGACCACATCTTTCCCTAGTCTTACATGGCGTAGTTTCATGCCTTTTTCATATTTGCCAGATACAACGCGCATAAATGCCACACGATCACGGTGTTTTGGGTCCATATTGGCTTGGATTTTAAACACGAAACCGGTGAGTTTTTGTTCGCTACTTTCTACTGCACGGCTATCTGCTTGACGTGATTGTGGCGAGGGTGCCCATTGGGTTAAGCCATCTAAGAAATGATCCACACCAAAGTTACCTAATGCTGTTCCAAAGAACACAGGGGTTAATTCACCTTGTAAAAATGCGTCTAAATCGAATTCGTTAGATGCGCCTTGTACAAGTTCTAATTCATCACGTAACTGTTGAGCTAAATCATCACCAACAGCAGCATCAAGTTCTGGGTTATCTAACCCTTTAATCACACGTTTTTCTTGGATCGTATGTCCTTGACCCGTTTGGTATAAATAGGTTTCGTCTTTATATAAGTGGTAAACCCCTTTGAATAATTTGCCACACCCAATTGGCCATGTGATCGGTGCACAGTGGATATTTAATACGTTTTCTACTTCATCTAACAATTCCATTGGATCACGAATATCACGGTCCAATTTGTTCATAAAAGTCAAAATAGGGGTATCACGCAAGCGAGTAACTTCCATTAATTTAATCGTGCGTTCTTCCACCCCTTTGGCACTGTCGATCACCATTAAACAGCTATCAACAGCGGTTAACGTGCGGTAGGTATCTTCTGAGAAGTCTTCGTGTCCTGGAGTATCCAGAAGATTCACGAGACAATCGTTATAAGGGAATTGCATTACTGATGTGGTAATCGAAATACCCCGTTGTTTTTCCATTTCCATCCAGTCGGATTTGGCATGAGTACTAGACCCTTTTCCTTTCACCGATCCCGCGGTTTGAATCGCTTGTCCGTACAGTAAGACTTTTTCAGTGATGGTGGTTTTACCCGCATCGGGGTGAGAAATAATCGCAAAGGTGCGACGTTTGTTTACTTGTTGTGGATAACTCATTTTAAGTATTATTTATACGATTAATGTTGAAAGTTTATTATTTTCGCATAAAATGTAACGATATACCACTCATCTAAAAACATTTAGAAATGCGCATAGGAGCTATCATGATGAAATTGGATTTCATCTTCTCAAGGATAAGCAAAGAAGAATATTTTTTGTTTTGCTTACTTGGAGTGTATGTTTTTGTTTCTCACTTTATTTTATGTCTTTCCTTAACTTTCTTAAGTCTGCTCGGAAGTTTTATTTTTTGGATTTTTATATATCACTTATCATTAAGATTATTTATATTATTGTTTTGTTTTTATACATTACTTGTCGGGATGATGATTCCCTTATACTTATATAAAGGGATTAACTTAAGTATTATTGCTTCGATTTTTGAAAGTAATTTAAGTGAAAGTATAGAGTATATTTCTACGATTTCTTATTATCAATTTATCTCTATATTTGTTTATTTTTCTTTTGGTTTTTTTATTTTATATAGATTGGTTTTATATAGTAAATTAGGAAATAAGAATAAAGAATTTAAAAATATTTTACTATTGTTGTTATTTTTATTATTAGTTACTTTTTATAAACCAGTGAAGGAATATGTAAAAGGGAGTGGTTTCTCTGTCTTAAATATTAGAGTTTACCCTATACAACTTGTTAGTAATATATATTATCTTACATTTTCTTATTTTAATCAGAAAGAAATGTTAGAGTATGGTATAAATATTGAGCCGGATTGGAAAATCCAATCTGTTAATTCAAAATATGATAATTATGTTTTAGTTATTGGAGAGAGTATGAGGGCTGACTATATGTCATTATACGGATATCCTATTGAAACAACGCCATTTTTGAAAAGAACAAGAGGGATTGTTTTTACTAATTATATTTCTTCAGCACCTAATACTCAACCATCTTTACTTCATTCATTTTATGATAAGAATAATTATGAAATTAAACCAAATAATAATATTATTAATTTGGCTAATAGTGCAGGATTTGATACATATTGGATATCTAATCAAGGAGTATTAGGTAATCATGATACTGTTGCATCTAGAATAGGTTTCCTTGCAAAACATCATATATTTACTAAAAAAGGGGGATATGATGACTCTGAAACTCGAGATCTTAAGTTATTAGAATATTTTGATGAATATCTATTAGAAATAGACAATAGTAAAAAAAATTTATTTGTTTTTCATTTAATGGGATCTCATCCTAGTTTTTGTATGCGTTTGAACTCTTTACCTGAGATATACTTCATTAATCAAGATATGACATGTTATTTAGAAACATTTAAGCAAACAGATTTATTCCTTGAGAGATTAATTGCTAGATTAGAAAAATTAGGAAGCTATTCGGTTATTTATTTTTCAGATCACGGGCTACAGCATTATAATACAAGGAAAGATAAATTATCTCTTCATGTAGGCAATGAGTATCAAGAAAGTTTTTCAGTTCCTTTAGTTAAAATATCAAGTGATGATTTGAAACAAATTAAGATAGATGCTAGAAGAAGTGGTATGTTTTTTCTTAATGCTTTCTCGGAATGGTTGGGAATTGATGAGGAGTCATTAAAATTACCTTATCTTTTCTTTTCCAATGATGTAGATAAAAAACCAACTATAGTTTTTGATTGGGAAAACTATATTATTTTTGATTCTTTACCAAAAGACTCGGCTAAAAAATGACATAGTCAACAAAAAATGCAAACGTTTGCTTATCTTTCTACATAAAGTGCGGTACAATATGAACCGATTTTTATAATACAAAATATAAAGGTGCAAACAGATGACACAGCTTAGTCTTAAAAAAATCTACTCAGGTAAAGTGCGTGATCTTTATGAAATTGATGATAAACGTATGCTCATGGTGGCGACTGATCGTTTATCAGCCTTTGATGTGATTTTGGACGATCCGATTCCTCGTAAAGGGGAAATTTTGACGCAAATTTCGAATTTTTGGTTTAATCAACTCGCCCATATTATGCCGAATCATTTTACTGGTGACACCGTGTATGGTGTGTTACCAAAAGAAGAGGCGGATAAGGTAAAAGATCGGGCTGTTGTCTGCAAACGTTTGACCCCAATTAAAATTGAATCTATTGTACGCGGTTATTTAACTGGTAGTGGTTTAAAAGATTATCAAAAAACAGGCACAATTTGTGGTTTAGCATTACCAGAAGGGCTAGTCGAAGCCAGCAAATTACCAGAACCTATTTTTACGCCTTCCAGTAAAGCTGAGGTCGGCGATCATGATGTGAATATTAGTTATGCCGAATGTGAGCAATTAATTGGTGCAGAACTAGCGGCACAAGTCAAAGAAAAAGCGATCGCGCTTTATCAAGCCGCTGCAGAATATGCACTAAGCAAGGGCATTATTATTTGTGATACGAAATTTGAGTTTGGTTTAGATGAAAATGGTACACTCACTTTAATGGATGAAGTGTTGACGCCAGATTCAAGCCGTTTTTGGTCTGTTGAGACGTATCGAGAAGGCATTAATCCACCGTCGTTTGATAAACAATTTATTCGTGATTGGTTAGAAACGAGCGGTTGGAATAAACAACCTCCCGCACCGAAAGTGCCTGCGGAGGTGATTGAAAAAACCGTTAATAAATACCAAGAGGCTTTGGATTTATTAACAAAATAAAGTGAAAATGGGCTTTCTTCCCTTGGCGGGGAGAAAGCTTTTTTTCAACAGCAACATTCATGAGGAGAATTATGAAATCGGTTTCAATTGTGGGATTAGGTTGGCTTGGCTTACCTTTAGCTCGTCATTTGAAAAATTTAGGTTGGGAAGTCAAAGGCAGTAAACGCACGCACGAAGGGGCGGAGCAAATGCGCTTGGTTCGTTTGGAAGCATACCCTTTAGAGCTTACCCCTGAAATTAATGCCGATCCTGATGATTTAACGTTGTTGTTGTCAGTGGATTCATTGGTAATCAACATTCCACCAAGCCAATATTTTTTCGATCCGCAACATTATGTACAAGGCATTCAACACTTAGTCAACGAAGCGTTGCTACATGGTGTGAGTCATCTCATTTTTATTAGTTCCACTTCTGTTTTTCCGGAACATTCTGGGTACTTCGACGAATCTTGCTCACCTCAGCCTCAATCTGAAATAGCAAAAGCCTTAGTGGAAGTCGAGGAGTGGCTGTTCCAATTGAAAAATATTGATTGCGATATTATTCGTTTTGGTGGTTTGATTGGTGATGATCGTCATCCCGTTTATTCATTGGCAGGTAAAGACGTCAAAGCTGGTAATTCACCGGTGAATTTAGTGCATTTTGATGATTGTGCTAGAGCAATTCAATTATTACTTGACACGCCTAGCCATCAGCGCTTATATCATGTGGTGGCGCCTAAGCATCCAACTAAAGCAGAATATTATTCTGCGATGGCGGAAAAACTCGGTGTAGCCACACCGCACTTCATCTGTTCGGAACAAGATCCTGTCAGAATTATTGTGTCTGATAAGATTTGTCAGGAGATTGATTTTGTTTACCAATATCCCGATCCTTATTTGATGTTACCAAATGAGGAAAAGAGCGGTGGACTTTCCGATGGGTTTTTGAAATAATAAAGTGATTATTTAATCACTTTTTTTGCGTAATTATTTTAAATAAAGGTCAAGTATGTCAAACACAATTTTACAGCAGCTTCCAAAAGGTCAAAAAGTCGGTATCGCGTTTTCAGGTGGTTTAGATACCAGTGCAGCATTGTTATGGATGCGTCAAAAAGGGGCTGTTCCTTATGCCTATACCGCGAACTTAGGTCAACCAGATGAAGAGGATTACAATGCAATTCCGCGTAAGGCGATGGAATATGGCGCGGAAAATGCCCGATTAATTGATTGCCGTGCACAGCTTGCTCACGAAGGGATTGCGGCTATTCAAAGCGGTGCTTTCCATATTTCAACAGGTGGCGTAACGTATTTTAATACTACCCCATTGGGTCGTGCAGTAACGGGAACGATGTTAGTGTCTGCGATGCGTGAAGATGATGTGAATATCTGGGGTGATGGCAGTACCTTCAAAGGTAATGATATTGAGCGTTTCTATCGTTATGGTTTATTAACTAATCCCAATCTTAAAATTTATAAGCCATGGTTAGATAATCAATTTATCGAAGAATTAGGCGGTCGTCATGAAATGTCAGAGTTCTTGATTGCGAATGGCTTTGAATACAAAATGTCAGTGGAAAAAGCCTATTCAACAGATTCAAATATGCTAGGTGCCACCCATGAAGCCAAAGATCTTGAATTTTTAAATACGGGTATTCGTATTGTAAAACCGATTATGGGTGTGGCATTCTGGCGTGATGATGTTGAAGTGAAAGCTGAAGAAGTCACTGTGCGCTTTGAAGAGGGGATTCCTGTGGCGTTAAATGGTAAAACATTCAGCGATCATGTTGAATTATTCCTCGAAGCAAACCGTATTGGTGGGCGCCATGGTTTAGGTATGTCAGACCAAATTGAAAATCGAATTATTGAAGCCAAATCGCGTGGTATTTATGAGGCACCGGGGATGGCGTTGTTACATATTGCCTATGAGCGCTTAGTGAGTGGTATCCATAATGAAGATACGATTGAACAATACCGTATTAATGGCTTACGTTTAGGTCGTTTACTCTACCAAGGTCGTTGGTTCGATCCACAAGCCTTAATGTTACGTGAAACGGCACAACGCTGGGTTGCGCGTGCGATTACCGGTGAGGTGACTTTCGAATTACGCCGTGGTAATGATTATTCCATTTTGAATACGGAATCACCAAATTTAACGTATATGCCAGAGCGTTTAAGTATGGAAAAAGTGGAAAATGCGCCATTTGATCCTGTTGATCGTATTGGTCAATTAACGATGCGCAACTTAGATATCGTAGATACGCGGGATAAGTTAGGTATTTACACGCAAACAGGCTTACTCAGTATTTCAAAAGATTCTTTCTTGCCACAACTAAATAAGAAAGGTTAATGCCTTTTTTGTGCTGAGAAAGTTTTAAAAAATAGACCGCACTTTGCCCAATTGGCGCTGAAAAGTGCGGTATTTTTTTACAGACTTTCTGAACTACCTTTTTTATTTTTCTACAGCACAAAATATAGACATCTTATTTTTCATTGGTTATAATTCGCGCTTTTTTCGGACTGATGATTTAAGAGGTAAATGATGATAAATATTATCAAAGTCGGTGTGATTGTTGCGTTTCTTGCTGCATTAGTGGTGTTTGATCGTTCAGAACAGAAAGCCGCACTGCATACAGAAGCAACAGTAAGTGCACAAGTCAAGCATGCCTAATTACTAGGCTGGAAAGAAAAGGGGCGGGTTAGCCGCCTCTATGCGTTAAATTCCCAACTAACATATCAAAAGGAGTTAATCCTTGCTCCTTCATGCTTCCTGTTTTCCCTTCTCCACGACGACCTGAAATAACGGCATAAAAAATAGCTATTTCATTGTTATATTTAGGCTCTCTAGTTAGATGATGTGATGATTTTTTCTTTGTTAAGAATTGTTCTTGTTTTTATTTACCCTATATTAAGACGCACCAAAATAGCAAGTTTGTCCACCGCTTTCAAGATGATGAAAAAAATTTTTTTATTTTTGAGATCGCGTTCAAAAAATGAACAATTTTATATTGAGAAAAGTGTAAATAATAATTTACAATCCATTTGAAGAAGTAAGGGTTGTTAGTGGTAAAAGTTGTTTAATAACAAGATCTTAGTTTTCTTTTCGGTAAATGTTATTAATATTATTGATGATCATTTTAGGAGAAAGATTATGAGAAACTATCCTGCAGAACCTTATAAAGTCAAAGCTGTTGAACCGATTGCAATGACGACTCGTGAGCAACGTGAAGCCTACATGAAAAAAGCAGGCTACAATACGTTTTTACTCAATTCAGAAGAAGTGTATATTGATTTATTAACCGATAGTGGTACCTCAGCCATGAGTGATAAGCAATGGGCGGGTCTTATGATCGGTGATGAAGCTTATGCAGGTAGCCGTAACTTCATGCATTTACAAGACGTGGTCAGAGAATATTATGGTTTCAAATATGTCGTACCAACTCACCAAGGTCGTGGTGCAGAAAACTTACTTTCAACCATTATGATCAAACCGGGCGATTATGTACCGGGTAATATGTATTTTACTACAACACGCGCGCACCAAGAGCGTAATGGGGCGACTTTCGTTGATATTATTATTGATGAAGCCCATGATTCACAAATTGATTTACCTTTCAAAGGCAATGTCGATGTGAAGAAATTACAAAAACTGATTGATGAAGTGGGTGCGGATAAAATTCCTTACATCTGTTTAGCGGTTACCGTAAACTTAGCGGGTGGACAACCTGTGAGTATGGCAAACATGCGTGAAGTAAAAGCATTATGTAGCAAACATGGTATTAAAGTGATGTTTGATGCCACACGTTGTGTAGAAAATGCGTACTTCATTAAAGAGCGTGAAGCAGAGTATAAAGATGCAACCATCAAAGATATTCTAAAAGAAATGATGAGTTATGCAGATGGTTGTACCATGAGTGGTAAAAAAGACTGTCTTGTGAATATTGGTGGTTTCTTATGTATTAATGATGATGATCTTTATCAACAAGCTTGTGAACTCGTGGTGCTCTTTGAAGGGATGCCATCTTATGGTGGACTAGCTGGTCGTGATATGGAAGCAATGGCAATTGGTATTACGGAATCTGTCGATTTCCACTATATCCAGCACCGTGTTGCACAATGTTACTACCTCGCGGATAAATTAGAAGCGGCGGGTGTGCCGATTGTGAAACCAGTGGGAGGTCATGCGGTATTCTTAGATGCGAAGAAATTCCTTCCACATATTCCACAAGAACAATTCCCAGCACAGATGCTTGCTGCGCAAATTTATATTGAGGGTGGCGTACGTTCAATGGAACGTGGTATTGTATCGGCGGGTCGTGATAAGAAAACCGGTGCAAACCATACGCCTAAATTAGAATTAGTGCGTTTAACTATCCCACGTCGTGTTTATACTTATGCGCATTTAGATCATGTTGCTGACACCATTATTAAACTCTTTAAACACAGAGATGACATTAAAGGTCTTGATATGGTGTATGAGCCTAAATTATTACGTTTCTTTACGGCGCGTTTTGAACCGAAAGCGTAATTTCTCATTAGGGCATTGCTGAAAAGCAATGTCCTACTTATTCAATATGTCTGCTGTTTTCATTATTATGGGATAGACAAAAAGGAGATATATTATGAATAAAACATTGGGAAGTACTTTGCTTGTTTCAGGTACCATGATCGGCGCAGGGATGTTAGCGATGCCCTTAACGTCTGCGGGAATTGGTTTCACCTTTACCGTAGTTCTGTTACTTGTCCTTTGGTTCTTATTGACATACAGTGCATTGTTATTTGTTGAAGCGTATCAAACCGTAGAAAGTGATGCGGGGATTGGTTCTCTGAGTGCGGTCTATTTTGGTGGTTTTGGTCGATTTATTTCTACAGCAGCATTATTGATCTTTTTATATGCCTTGTTAGCCGCGTATGTGACGGGCGGTGGTGGTTTATTGTCTTCTATTCTACCAACAATTCAATCAGCCGAAACAACCTCTCACATTTCTATTGTCATTTTCACGACTGTTTTTGGTGCTTTCATTATCATTGGTACGCAAACAGTTGATGGACTAAATCGTCTTTTATTTTTTACCATGTTAGTTGCATTGGGTGCTGTATTATTTTTGTTAGTGCCTGAAGTAAAAATGGATAATTTAATGGCGATGCCAATTGATAAAGCCCTGCTGATTTCTGCCAGTCCGGTCTTTTTTACTTCCTTTGGTTTTCATGGCTCAATACCTAGCTTGAATAAATACCTGGGTGGGAATATTAAGGCATTACGTATTTCGATTTTAGTCGGTTCATTCATTACACTGTGTGGCTATATTTTATGGCAATTTGGTACGCATGGGGTGTTAACACAATCTGTTTTCTTACAGATTTTACAAGATGAACCTACTTTGAACGGGCTGGTAGCCGCTACCAAACAAGTGACGGGAAGCAGTGTCATTTCTGGTGCTGTGAAATTATTCTCAGCTTTGGCTTTAATTACTTCCTTCTTAGGGGTTGCTTTAGGGCTTTTTGAGTGTATTGAAGACTTGTTAAGCCGCGTCTTTAAATTTAAAGCAGGTCGTATTACACTTGGGCTACTGACTTTTATTCCACCATTATTATTTGCTTTATTTTATCCAAAAGGGTTTATTCTAGCCTTAGGGTATGCAGGACAAATGTTTGCTTTTTATGCGGTAGTATTACCTGCAGCATTAGTGTGGAAAGTGAGAAAATTGCATCCAAATCTCCCTTATCGTGTATCGGGTGGTTCAGCATTACTGGTCATTTCGGCGGTATTAGGTGTGATCATTACCTCGATCCCATTTGCGATTAAAGCAGGTTATTTACCTGCTGTCGTGGGATAAGTGAGTTTATTATGCTGAAAACAGCGAGAATAGTCTCGCTGTTTTCTTTTCAAATGGGGAATATGACCTTATTTATTGAAAGGATAAGGGCTTTTTGTTAAGATCGCCCGCCATAAATTCATCTCACGTAGCGATATTGTTATGCAACCTGCTTTTTCTTTTCCCAATTTTAGTCAAATGTACCCTCATGAAAAACGTAAATTAAAGCGTTTTAGAGAATATTTACGTTATCAATATGCGTATCGACTTTATCATAAACAATGTGGGCAGTTTGATCAGTTTTTAAATCAACATCCCCTTTGGATACCGCTATTTCAACAGCATCCTTATCGTGTCAATGGTTTACTATCAACCTATTGTAATCGCCGCTGGGGAGGCTCACAGCGACTTCAGGCGATCACAACAAATTTAATGGTTGCGACAGCGAAGTTCGGTGTTGAACGTTGTCAGCATTTATTGGCAAAAGGCACGCTTACACTCGCTACGCTCACTGATTCACTCAGCTTAAATTTGAATATTAATACGATTGATCCCTTTGAAGGCTTTTTCTCTTTAAATATCCAAAATACAGAAACAAAGCAAAGTGTTTATGATGCCTCGTTTACGTTTTTGTCAGAGAAGCAGCTATTAATCGCTTCTATTCAGGGACCAAAAGGGGAACATGCACAAGAGATTGTGCGTGTAGGAACCAAGCAACTACACGGTGTTCGCCCAATGTTTATGCTCGTGAATGGATTTCGTTTTCTTGCTCAACAACTCGATTGTCAATTACTAGGGATTCCGCATCGTCAGCAAGCAAAATACCGTTGGAATGATTCGGAGCGGTTATTATTTAATTACGATGAGTTTTGGCAAGAAAATGATGCGGTAAAACAAGGTGAATATTGGTGTCTTCCTGCTGATGTTGAACGAAAACCGCTAGAAGACATTCAAAGTAAAAAACGTTCTATGTATCGAAAACGCTATGAGATGTTTGATAACGCGTTGGAACAAATCACAACACAGCTTTCATAGCCGATACTAAAAATAAAACCCCAAAAGTGCGGTGCATTTTTGGGGATTTTTTATGAGAAGAACAACGTCTTACTGACCTAACGTTGCCACCATCACTGCTTTAATTGTATGCATACGGTTTTCTGCTTCATCAAACACGATGGAGGCATCTGATTCAAATACCTCATCGGTGACTTCAAGACCGTTCATACCATATTTTTGCGCCATTTCTTTACCGACCGTTGTATTTTCATCGTGGAAAGCAGGCAAACAGTGCATAAATTTCACTTTTGGATTACCTGTTTTTTCAAGTAACGCCTTGTTGACTTGGTATGGTTTCATTAAGTTAATGCGCTGTTCCCAGGCTTCTTCAGGCTCGCCCATGGAGACCCAAATATCGGTGTAAAGGAAATCAACACCTTTCACCCCTTCCTCTACGTTTTCTGTACAGGTAATTTTTGCGCCAGTTTTCTTCGCCATTTCTGCGACCTCATCAAGCAGTTTTTGTTCTGGCCAATAGGCTTTAGGCGCGACTAAACGGAGATCCATGCCCATTAATGCCGCACCTTCAACAAAAGAATTTCCCATGTTATTTCTGGCATCACCCAAATAGGCCATTTTCATTTGATTAAGACGTTTGCCTTCACCGTGTTCTAACATTGTCAGAAAATCAGCAAGAATTTGTGTTGGATGAAAATCATCAGTTAACCCATTCCAAACAGGAACGCCTGAGTACTGTGCGAGAATCTCGACTAATTCCTGTCCATAACCACGATATTGAATTCCGTCATACATACGGCCTAAAACTCGAGCCGTGTCTTTCATTGATTCTTTATGACCAATTTGTGAACCACTTGGACCGATATAAGTGACATTTGCCCCTTGATCATACGCTGCCACTTCAAATGAACAGCGCGTGCGTGTTGACGTTTTCTCAAAAATTAAGGCAATATTTTTCCCTTTCAAACGAGGTTGTTCTGTTCCGGTATATTTTGCTTTTTTTAAGTTGGCAGAGAGGTCGAGTAGGAATTGAATTTCGGTTGGCGTGAAATCCATTAAACGCAAGAAATGACGATGACGTAAATTGAGTGGCATATATTCTCCTCATTTGAATTGATAATTTATAGTAGGATTTTGAGCAAACGTTTACGCGATCGAAAATTATACCTTAATTATATTAAAAGGCTAGGAGAAATTGCTTTGATAGATTGAATTGCTATAAAAAAGTGCGATTTAAGAAATAAATCGCACTTTGAGAGAATAGCTTATCTGCGGAACTAGACTTTGGCTTTTATATCAAATTTATCTGACACAAAACCATATAGTGTCCAACCAATAAAGGTGGCAATTGAACCATATAACATCGGTTCTTGTCCTGCCGCATAGAGTGCATAAATACTGTACACGGAGCCAATAAAGGCGACAAATGTCGTGATTTTTGCTTTCTGTGCCGGGACTTTTTCCACTTTTTGTAACACCATTAATGCAGCCATCGAAAGAATATAAGGGATAACGTTCGTGACGACGGCAAGATCCACTAATACATTAAATTGTTTGTTTAAGGATGGACTGATCGTCATTAAGGATAACAAGCTTTGAATCACTGTAATTGTCACCATGCCGATGATTGGTGCATCTTTGCTTGTTACTTTCTTGAAAAAGGCAGGGAAATAGCCTTCTTCAGCAGAGCTTCTGAAGACTTGAGCAATGGTGAACTGCCAGCCGAGGAGTGAACCAAAGCAAGAGAGTACCATCAAGCCCATCACAATTTTACCCGTTGTTTCATTAAACATATGAGCAAAAGCTAATCCGAAAGGCGCGGTTGAATTAGCCAAATCCATATTCGGTACAATACCGGCAATCACATTGGTTGACACGATATAGATCGCGGCTGCGCCTAAGGTGCCGCCGAGTACCGCAATGGGTACGTTACGTTCTGGATTTTCGACCACATCGGTATTTGCACAGGCAGATTCTAAGCCAAGGAATGCCCATAATGTCATGGAAATAGACACCCCAATTGCTTCAAACGTCGGCACATGATGTGGGTTCCAAGCATTGATATACATGTCGGCATCAAACCATTTCCAGCCAATAATGCATAAACCAACCACCGGAATAATGACACCCCAAATGGTAAATGAACTAATATTACCTGTAATACGAGCTCCCCCAAAGTTAAGGGACGTCGCAAGCCATAAAGTGATAATTGTCCAGCCAGCGATCGCAACAGGGGAGAGGCTTACCTCAAGTAATTCGGAACCATAACCTACTGCGGAAATCGCAATGGCTGTGTTAGCAATGACCAATGAAACACCATAAGTATAGTTCGCCATGAAATTCCCTGCTTTACCGAAAGCATATTCGGCATAGCCACCCATACCACCGGATTTTTTGCTAAACATACCACATTGTGCGAAGGCATAAGCCAGTGCAGTAGAACCAACGGCAGTTACTAACCACGATAAGATTGAAATGGTACCAATTTCTGCCAATTTTGTGGGTAACATAATGATGCCTGAGCCCATCATGTTAACCATAGTAAGAATAGTGAGTTGAACAACACCAATTTTATTATTTCTTGCACTCATAATTGTATCCTCATAAAAGTACAGTAAATGCATACTGTACTTTTTTAGTTAATGATTTAGTTTTCAGTTAATACGTAGCCATAAGCACGAATACGTCCATCTGCATCTTGTTGTAGATATACCCCTTGAATTTCTGGTGCGAAACCTGGTAATAAATTGATGCCTTCTTCGAGTGCTAAGAAATATTCCTGTGCAGTCTGACTCCATTTTTCACCCGGTACGACACAAAGCACACCCGGTGGATAAGGAAGTGCTCCTTCTGCCGCAATGCGATTAACGATTTCGGTTAGTGGAACCAGTTCTACACGATTACGAACAAATTCAAGATTAGCTTGATGTGGATTCATCACATATTCAGGCAAGGTTGCTTTTCTGAATAAGTTGCGTTGTAAAGTTTTCACGTTACGGCTGACATACAAATCATGCATTTCTTGGCAAAGACGACGGATGGTATAACCTTCATAGCGTTTTTCATTGTTGTAATAAACACTTGGTAAGACTTCTTTTAACAAGGAATCTTTTTTGATGTGTTGTTCAAATGCCGCAATTTGTGCAACCAAACTTTGCATTTTGGTGAGGGTTTCTGCTGGCGTTAATAAGAAGAGAATTGAGTTTAAGTCACATTTTTCCGGAATAATGCCGTTTTCACGTAAATAATTAGCAAGAATCGTAGCAGGGACACCGAAGTCTTCGTATTCACCTGTTTCAATATCAATACCCGGCGTCGTTAGCATGAATTTACATGGATCAACAAAATATTGGTTATCTACATAACCTTCAAATTGATGCCATTTATCATCAGCATGGAATTTGAAGAATGTTAAATCATTTGCCATTTCTTCTGTATCGTAGTCTTGCCATTTTTTGCCATTGACATAAGGCGGAATAAACGGTTTGATCAGATCACAACTATTCAGCACCATTTTACGTGCTTCTATCCCGATTTTGACACAGTCATGCCATAAACGAATACCCGCAGGGGTACCTTGAATTTTTGCATTGACATCAAGTGTGGCAAAAAGAGGGTAGAATGGGCTGGTGGAGGCGTGTAACATGAATGCATTATTAAAGCGTTTATGATTACAGTAGCGCTGTTGACCTTTAATGTGCTTGTCTTTTTTATGAATTTGTGAAGCTTGTGAGAAGCCGGCTTGTTGTTTGTGTACTGATTGTGTCACGATGATGCCGGGATCATTTTCATTTAATTCAAGCAAGAGCGGTGAGCAATCTTTCATCATTGGAATGAATTGTTCATAACCTACCCACGCAGAATCAAACAAGATGTAGTCACATAAATGACCAATTTTATCTACGACTTGGCGCGCATTATAGATGGTTCCGTCATAAGTGCCGAGCTGAATGACGGCTAAACGGAAAGGACGTGCTTGTGTTAATTTTTCAGGCGCAACATCTTTAATTAAAGATTTCAAATAATCTTCATCAAAACAATGGCTATCGATCCCGCCGATAAAACCAAATGGATTACGCGCAGTTTCCAAATAAACAGGCGTAGCACCAGCTTGAATTAATGCACCATGATGGATAGATTTGTGATTGTTACGATCAAAGAGCACAAGATCACCCGGTGTGAGTAACGCATTGGTGACGACTTTATTTGCAGAAGATGTCCCATTTAAGACGAAGTAGGTTTTATCAGCATTAAAGACTTGAGCAGCGTGTTTTTGAGCATCACAAGCGGCTCCTTCATGGATTAGCAAATCGCCTAATTTTACATCGGCATTACAGATATCTGAGCGGAAAATATTTTCACCGTAGAAATCATAGAGATAACGTCCTGCAGGATGTTTACGGAAATATTGTCCACCTTGGTGTCCTGGACAATCAAAAGCAGAATTCCCCATTTCCACATATTCACTTAGCATTTTAAAGAAAGGTGGGAGGATTTTTTCTTCGTAAAACCGCGCCGCAGTTTCAATTTGGCGACTGTATAGGTTGATGTCGTAGTTGTTGAGATCTTGAACGTGATAGACTTTGTCAAAGAATTGAGGATCTAAAAATTGACCTTCAATGACAGCAACAAAGACCGGAATATTAAATTCAGTTGCTTGTATACTATCAATATAATCTTCAATATCTTCAGAACTCAGGATAATTGCACCAATGTCGGTGAAATCTGTTTCTTGAACAGAAACGAGTTCTCTATTTGTATGAAAATAAGGTCGAATTAATGGGCTATATGCAATTTTTAAATTTAGCATAGATGACTCCTTGTTTATTTAAGTAATAAAATTCCCTCCGCTATTATTAAATGGCGGATCAGGATTTTAATTAATATTTTGATTAATTCAGTTCTTATTATTTATATTTAGATAATAAGAGTTGGACTAAAAAATATATTAATTATTTTTTAATGATAATGTGTGATTTTAAATACAACAGAAAAGCATAAGAAAATAATAATAAATTCTTAAACGCCAAGTTATATTTAAAAAATAGCAACTCGCCTGTACGAAAGGGTGCAGGATAGTTCTAGATGCTACACTCAGCGAGCGTAATGAGATGAGGATATTTGGGAATTGAAGATTGAATAAGAAAAACAAGAGCGATACGAAGGCATCATAATATGTCTTGTTCTACGAATATGTGCCATAATGGAACGTCCTTTATCAGGATGATATTCTTTGTAGTAGTCGTGTATTAACATAAAACTCTCCAAGTGTATTATTTATTTAACATTAGATTGCCTTACTTTCATTTAGTCATTAGTCTCGCTAATTTCCCTTATCTTTTCAAGATAAATTTTTTTATTTGTGATATCCATCACAGTTTTTGTTTATAATTTAACCATATTTTAAATTTATTAACATTTTATTAATTTTATTTTTAATTAAATATATTTAATTAAAAATTTTGTTATACAAGAAAATAAGTCAGGATGATCTTAACATAAATAAACATATTAAAATAGCGTTTAAATATTATTAAGGCTGCAAGATGGCTTGAAAACGTGCATTTGGCTGAAATATTTTTCTTGCGAGATTATCTATGTATTTTTTTTGTCCAATGTCTTCGAGTCTTTGATACAGATAAATTTCATCTGGACTTTGAGTATGCCAAAAGCTTTGTTCAATTAGCATGGCAATAGACACTAATGAATCAAATTGGAATTTGATTTGTGTTTGTTTCTCACTTCGTTTCTTTTCTAATAAGCTGGCGGAAACGCCTTTTTGCATGATTTCATCTAAAATATGGTACGTTTGTGCGGTCAGTTCTGCCACGCGATCAGGGGCGCAACTGAATTCAATTTTCCCCTCTAGGCGCGCATGTGATTTTTCTTGATTAAACCAACTATTCACAGCATAGATACCTGATGATTGTTCTCGCAGTGTTAAGCGAAGCACTTCTTGCAGTACATCTGCTAAGAGATCTAACTGATATTGTAGTTCAGGTGTCCATTGATTCGGTGTACTGAAATAAATCTCGACATCAGCACGTGGTTCATCTAAGCCATGCATGACAAAATGATTGGCGGGTGTGATAGGCGAACTATCGTAATAATGACGAGGTGAGTGTTTGATCTCTACTGAGGCTAAATACGTTTGTGCCAGCTTTTCTGCCTCTTGTTGAGGGAGATCGCCAATAAGAAAATATGTGAAATCCGTTTTATCTAACATCACCGAGTCATAGAATTGGGTGAGTTCCTGACGAGAAAACGATAAGGCTTCTTTTTTATTTTGGCTATACACTGTGGCCATGTTGGGATAACGTAAACGTGATAATTTTTGCATAAATTCCGTTTCTTTATCTACTTGACGGAAATAATCTTGAGTTTCTTTTTGGTAACGTTCAAAAACGGGTTCGCTAATTGCTGTTCCTTGTAATTTCAAGCGAAATAATTTGAGTAAATCAGCCATTTGTTCGGGTTTTCCTACTGCGGTAAAACCTTGTTTATAGTCATCAACTACAGTCGCCAATGCGATAGGATGCTGGCGAAATAAATCATTGATTTCCGACAAGCTTAATGGACCAATACCAGAATCATCAGTTAATGTCACCGCACTTTTAAAGCGATGGTAATCACTAGGGGCTACAGAACGTAATCCTCCCGCTGTAACAGCTTTAAAATACACTTGATTGGGTGTTTTATCGCTATAATGGTAAATCAATTTGCTTCCATTGCTTAATTGATATTCCGTAATATCGCCTTTTTTCCAATGTTTGCTTTGTTTGATTTGCCCTTTAGGGAAGGACAATGCAGGCATTTTTCCAGAGGTTCTAGGTGTATGCCAAGTATGTTGCGCAGTATGCTGTGTTTCTTGCCACAACTGTGCCACTTTATTTACCGTTAACGTCAATGGTGTCGCGGGATAAGGTTGAGTAACTAACAGGAGTTTGGCTTGAATAGTAATGAGATGTTGAAATGCCTGATTCAGTTCTTCTAAACGGATTTCTTGCAAAAAGCGTTGATTGAGTCGATATCGATCTTGTTGACTTATCACGACTTGCTGATTTGCCGCAGAAATAACGAGATCATCTGCGATTTTTAAACTCCCAGCTTTGAGACTGCGTTGTTTTTCATTTAATTGGACTAACCGCGCTTTTTCTTGTTGAAATTCTTGCGCAGAAAAGCCGTGTTGCTGAATTTCTGCGATAAATTGGAATAAGGATTGTGTGGCTTTTTGGTAGTCAGTATCAAAAAGTTGTAGCAAGAAAATATTTTGTAGCGTTTCTTTTCCTAAATGGGTGCGGTAAAAATTTGCTGATTCAACTTTTTGCTGTTTGACTTGTTCCCAATCTTGTAAACGTAAATTTATCAGACGAATCAGGATTTGTTGAATCAAGTCTTGTTTATATGCAGCGAGGGTATTTTGCTCTGTAAATTTTTCAAAAAAGCTTAATTCAAGTGTGGGAATATAGGTACCTTTTTCAGAAATACCTGCAACGCGCCATTGGTTAACGAATGGAATAGAAAAATCAATTGGTGGTAAGGGGGAAGTTGAGTGTGAGTTTATACTCCCTATCTGCGCTTTTAACTGAGAGGTGACTTGTTGAGCATCAATATCACCCACAATGATCACCGCCATATTATCAGGTCGGTACCATTTGTGATAAAAATCAGCCACACGCTGTCTTGAAATCGTGCGAATAATATTCATATCGCCAATTGGATCGCGTACAGCATAGCGTGACCCCGCCATTTCTACCGCACTTTTTTTGTCACCTAAACGTAACATTGGGCTTAAACGTCGTCGCCATTCTTCCTGTACAATACCACGTTCATTATCTAAGTCTTTTTCCAGAATCGTTAAGTGGTGCATCCACTCATTTAACACCTCAAAAGCTAAAGTCAGGCTTTGAGGATCATTTTTGTCTAAATTAAGGGTATAAACCGTATTTTCAAAATCGGTAAATGCATTAATGTCCCGTGCAAATTTCATTCCTAATTTTTCAAGTGCATTAATGATTTGATTTTCAGGGAATCGATGAGAGCCATTAAATGCCATGTGTTCGACTAAATGTGCCACCCCTTTTTGATCCTCATCTTCGTGCAGTGATCCGGCATTCACAACTAAACGAATATAGACACGATGCGCCGGCTCAGGATTTCGTACGACATAATAAGTTAGCCCATTCGCTAATTTACCATGTTGAATAGCTGGATCAAACGGGAGTGATGCCTGAGGAGAGGAAGGCATACTTTGGCAAGCAATCAACGTGCAAATGATAAGGAAAAGTGCGGTCAATTTTTTCATTATTTTTAATCTCATCTGTGTATAAATAAACGCGACGCGTTATGTGAATAACACGTCGTGTTTTTTGACAGGCGTGGAGAAGTTAGAATTCGTAACCAACTTCAAGCCAGAACTCACGACCGGGGGTGTAGATGCCGAGATCTTGTCCATTTGGACCTGCGCCTTTACGTGTTTTATTTAACACATTAAGTACATCTAATTTAATATAAGGACGGTGTTTTTCTGCGAAAGTTGGCTGCCAGCGAAGACTGGTATCCCATTGTGTATAAGTACCATAATCATAGCTACGATATACTTCAGGTGTATTACTGCTAACGCGTTCAGTTAAGGTTGTTGGTGGCTTGACATAGATTGTATTAGCCCAAGAAAGATCAAATCTTGGAACAAACATGTCAAGATTTAAACGTAGACCCCATGTTTCTTTGTAAGCATTGACTTTTTTCAACATTTGCTCATAAGTCATTAATTTCCCGTCTAAAATCACAGGTGTCGAACCGTTATAGCCCCTGCCATGATCGATAGCTTTGCTATCTAACCAATCAAATGCCACTGCACTTGTCCAGCGTGTTGGACCAAGCTCCCAAGGCGCTTGTGTGTTAATTTGGAAGGTTAACACATTCGTTTTGTAGTCTTTTCCTCGTTGGTAATAGCGGAGTTTTTTCTCTTCTTCATTTAACATGACGTCTTCTTGTAAAACAATACGTTGTTTGTTATCACGTAAAATGTATTTCAAGTGAAAGGCGAGATTAGCAACATATTGTTCTACACCAAAGCTCAGTTCGTCTGAATAAGGGGTTTTAAATTGGCTAAGGTCTTTGTAACGGAAGGTATCATGACCATCTAATTTGAAGATACCTTCAGATAATTTCATTGAGGCAAAGGAACGTCCGTAGTAACGGTTCCAACCCACACTGAATGCAGTGTCTTCAAATGGTTTATAACGAAAAACGGTTCTTGGCGCCAAATTCGTGTTTTTTAAATAATCATCACGTTCAAGACGAAGTCCCGCCCGAAATTCGAGATTTTTCCACGTCATTAAATCTTCCACGTAAAGTGCGATATTTTGATAACGTGTTTTTACGGTTCCTTTTTTGGCTAAATTGCTTGATTTAATTTCTATCTTTCTGTTTTCAAGGTCTATTCTATTAATAATCTCTGCCTCAGCATCAGATTCTCGATGAAAACGGTATTGTGTGTGTTGGAACACACTTCCTAGTGATATAGAGTGATTAATGTGGCTTAAATCAAAAGAATTCATGGCATATTCAAGGGAAAAATGACTGTTTTTTTGATTTAATTGGCTATTGCCCATCCCTCCAAGAGTGTAGTCATTTTCATCTTCGATAATAGTTTTCATAGAAGTCGAAGCTGATTTTCTCGTGTCATCAAAGTTATCATAGGCGAGTGTCGTCGTGAGAATACCAGACTGAAGGGCATTTATCCAAGAGAAAGTCACTCCATAAGCACGGTGATAGTCAAAAACATTACTGTCTATATTAGTATTAAAGAATTTACGCTCACGATAATTTGAGTATCTGAAACCGAGTTCGAAACGGTGTTTGTCGTTTGGTGTCAGATTAAAATTCAGTAACGCATTGTCTGAACGTCTTGTATGTGTTTGTTTATCACGATCACCTTGTGGATTAATTTGACGTGATTGCTGGATACTTGATGTTCTACGACTTAATCCGATCACCATACCTAAATTTTCACTTAACCCTTTTTCTGCCGTGATATTGAAAAAGTGTTTAGAATACTTAGGTTGAAATTCGGCGACCGATCCTTCAGGAATCGCATTTTTAAAACGTTCAAGATCTTTGTCTTCTACTTTAAATTTCGCCCATGAGGCATCAGTTGTACGATAACTAAATTTTAACTGATCTTTCCCATCATATTGTTTGGTTTTCGCCACGACGGCCCCCCCCGCAAATCCTCCTAAGCTGGCAGAAACATTACTGTCATGCACGACAATTGAAGAGAGCAGATTGGCATCAAAAAAGTAGCCTTGAGAATGATTGGCAAAGGGGACAGTTGCCATGGTGCCGTCAAAAAGATCACTACCAAATCCCATATCATTATTGATATTTACATTATCGACAAAAAAAGTAGTCTGCTGATAATCTGCACCATTAATTGAAATGTTTTCGGGTTTAATTTCACCTCGTTGCAATCCATTTTGATCGCTATTCTCATAACGCACATGCGGATTTGAACGTAAATAGTCAGTAATATTACCATTTGTGACAGGGCTTTTTTTCATGTCATCTTGAGTGACACTCTGTGTTGAACTCATTGATTTATTTTGATCCGCATACACGACAATTTCCGTCAAAAAGTGATTTTTATCGGCGTTCGTATCGGTTTTTGCGGAAAGCGAGAAGGCGGTAGAACAACAGAGGAGTGCAAGTGTTGTCTTTTTGAGTGGATTTTTTGCGGATTCCATGTCAATTTTCTCCATTTAAATTTAACAATGATAACTATTATTAATTCTATTTATAAAATAAACAAGTTGCAAGAGAAAAGAGTGATTAAAAATGTGACAAAGTCCACAAAATGAGGGGGAATAAAAGGCGAGGGAGAATAAAAAGTGTGCTATGTTTGATAACATCATGAAAAGAATTTCTGCCTATTTTATTGATTATGATATCCTTTAGCGATTGATTAAGTGATGGAAGAGAAGATGAAAAATGTCAAATAAAATTGTGATTACGGTGGATGGACCAAGCGGTGCTGGCAAAGGAACACTCTGTTATGCGCTCGCTGAAAAATTAGGTTTTACTTTATTAGATAGTGGGGCTATTTATCGTGTCACTGCGCTTGCTGCATTAAAAAGTGCGGTCGAATTAGACGATGAAATAGCCTTAGCAGCGCTTGCAAGCGCACTAGATGTGCAATTTTTACCCGCAGATGGCGAGGTGAAAATTCTCTTAAATGGTGAAAATGTCAGTGGTCAGATCAGAACGCAAGAAGTGGCGGAGGCAGCATCAAAAGTGGCAGTTTTTCCTGAAGTAAGGAAAGCGCTTTTGCAGCGTCAACAAGATTTTTCAACGGAAAATGGCTTGATTGCGGATGGACGTGATATGGGAACGGTGGTTTTCCCCAACGCACAAGTAAAACTCTTTTTAGACGCAAGTGCGGAAGAAAGAGCAAAAAGACGCTATAAACAGTTGCAAAATAAAGGGATTAGTGGTAACTTTGACCAGATTTTAGCCGAGATAAAAGCGCGTGATTTTCGCGATAGAAATCGAGCTGTTGCGCCACTTAAACCTGCTGAAGATGCTTTAATATTAGACAGTACGTCATTAAGTATTGAAGAGGTCATTGCGCAGGCGTTAAGTTATATTCAGCAACACCTTGATATTAAGGCTTAAATCATCTTAACCGTTTATTCAAGGATGGAATAAACATTTGTTCTCAGCCCCACATTCAATGGATTTTGAAGTGGACGTTATTAAATTTAAAATTGAAGATTAATTATGACTGAATCTTTTGCTCAACTATTTGAAGAATCATTAAAAGAACTTGAAACCCGTCAAGGTTCTATCGTTAGCGGTACTGTTGTTGCTATTCAAAAAGGCTTTGTGCTTGTTGACGCTGGTTTAAAATCTGAATCAGCAATCCCTGTTGAAGAATTCTTAAACGCACAAGGTGAATTAGACGTTCAAGTTGGTGATGTTGTTAATGTTGCGTTAGACGCTGTGGAAGATGGTTTTGGTGAAACAAAACTTTCTCGTGAAAAAGCAGTACGTCACGAATCTTGGATTGAATTAGAAAAAGCATACGAAGAACAGGCAACTGTTATCGGTTTAATCAACGGTAAAGTGAAAGGTGGTTTCACAGTTGAGTTAAACGGTGTTCGTGCATTCTTACCAGGTTCATTAGTTGATACTCGCCCAGTTCGCGAAACTTTACACTTAGAAGGTAAAGAATTAGAGTTCAAAGTAATCAAACTTGATCAAAAACGTAACAACGTAGTTGTTTCTCGTCGTGCTGTTATCGAATCAGAAAATAGCCAAGAACGTGAACAAATTCTTGAAAACTTACAAGAAGGCTCTGAAGTTAAAGGTATCGTTAAGAACTTAACTGACTACGGTGCATTCGTTGATTTAGGTGGCGTTGACGGTTTACTACACATCACGGATATGGCATGGAAACGTGTTAAACACCCAAGCGAAATCGTGAATGTTGGCGATGAAATTACTGTTAAAGTATTGAAATTCGACAAAGATCGTACTCGTGTATCTTTAGGCTTAAAACAATTAGGTCAAGATCCTTGGGTTGCTATCGCAGAAAATCACCCAGTAAACAGCAAATTAAGCGGTAAAGTGACTAACTTAACTGATTATGGTTGTTTCGTTGAAATTTTAGATGGCGTTGAAGGTTTAGTTCACGTTTCTGAAATGGATTGGACAAACAAAAACATCCACCCTTCTAAAGTGGTTAGCTTAGGTGATGTTGTTGAAGTGATGGTATTAGAAATCGATGAAGAACGTCGTCGTATTTCTTTAGGTTTAAAACAATGCAAACCGAACCCATGGTTACAATTCGCTGAAACACACAACAAAGGCGACAAAGTTGAAGGTAAAATTAAGTCAATCACTGACTTTGGTATCTTCATCGGTCTTGATGGCGGTATCGACGGTTTAGTTCACTTATCTGACATTTCTTGGAATGTGTCTGGTGAAGAAGCAGTTCGTCAATACAAAAAAGGTGACGAAGTTGCTGCAGTCGTGTTACAAGTTGATGCAGTGAAAGAGCGTATCTCTTTAGGTATTAAACAACTTGAAGAAGATCCATTCAATAATTTCGTTGCAGTTAACAAAAAAGGTGCAGTATTAAGCGCTAAAGTTGTTGAAGCGGATGCGAAAGGTGCAAAAGTTGAATTAGATGGCGGTGTTGAAGGTTATATCTGTGCAGCGGATTTAACAAACGAAGTGAACGCAGGTGATGTTGTTGAAGCAAAATACACAGGCGTTGATCGTAAAGCACGTATCGTTCACTTATCTGTACGCGCGAAAGACCAAGCAGAAGAAGCAGCTGCAGTTGCAAATGTGAATAACAAACAAGAAGATGTTGCTATTCCAAACGCAATGGCAGAAGCATTCAAAGCAGCTAAAGGCGAATAATTAACTTCCCCTTATCGCATAGAGCTAACATGTGAGAACATGTTAGCTCACTATCAAGTTAGGAGAAAATTATGACTAAATCAGAGCTTATTGAGCGTTTAGTCCAAAAATGTCATGCAGTTGCGGCAAAAGATGTTGAAAATGCAGTAAAAGAGATTTTGGATCAAATGTCATTCGCATTAGAAAGTGGTAAGCGTATTGAAGTAAGAGGATTTGGTAGTTTCTCATTGCATTATCGCCAACCTCGTTTAGGGCGTAATCCTAAAACAGGTGAACAAGTGAAATTAGACACAAAATCTGTCCCGCACTTTAAAGCAGGCAAAGAGCTGAGAGAGCGTGTTGATATTTACGCATAATTTCAACTAACTTTATATAACGACACGTTTAAGTGTCGTTTTTTGTATTTATTTTTGGCATAATGGAACATATTTTTTTGTTAAGGAGTGAGTAGATGATCAAATATATTTTAGGTTTAGTACTGGTACTCGCCATAGTCTTAGTGGCGATCACGATTGGTGCGAATAATGATCAGATAATCAGCTTTAATTATATGGTCGCACAAAGCGAATTTCGTCTCTCGACTTTAGTGGCGATTTTATTCGGTTTAGGTTTGATTTTAGGTTGGTTAATTAGCGCTATCTTTTATATCAAATTAAAGCTGAAAAACATGTCCTTAACACGTCAGCTTAAACGCCAAACGTTACAAATTAATGAATTAACAACGACTCGAGATAAGGTCGCTAAATAATGCTCGAGTTACTCTTCCTGCTTTTACCTATTGCTGCAGCTTATGGTTGGTATATGGGGCACCGTAGTGCGAAAAAAGATCAGGAAGACATGACAAACAAACTCTCCCGTGATTATGTCACTGGCGTGAATTTCCTTTTATCAAATCAACCAGAAAAAGCAGTTGATTTGTTTCTCGATATTCTGCAAAAGCAAGAAACAGAAAATGAAATCGATAGCACTTCACAGTTTGAAGCTGAACTGACACTAGGCAATCTTTATCGCTCTCGAGGTGAAGTTGATCGCGCTTTACGTATTCATCAAGCGTTAGATCGTAGCCCTGATTATACCTTTGAACAAAAACTGCTAGCTAAGCAACAATTAGCAAAAGATTTCATGGCAGTAGGATTTTATGACCGTGCTGAAATGCTTTATATTTTGTTAGTTGATGAGCCAGAGTTTGCTGAAAATGCATTACAACAACTGGCAGTGTTGTATCAAAAAACGAAAGAATGGGAAAAAGCGATTAATGTTGCAGAAAAATTAGCGAAAATTTCACCACAAGAAAATAATATTGAGCTTGCACAATATTACTGTGAATTGGCTCAAAGTTTATCGTTAGAAGAGAAGACACAACAAGAGCGTCAGAAAGGATTATTAGTGTCAGCATTAAAAGTGGCACCAAATTGTGTGAGAGCCTCAATTTTACTTGGTCAACTTTTAATCCAAGAAAAACGTTACCAGCAGGCTGTAATGACGTTAGAAAATGTCCTTGAACAAAACGCTGATTATGTGGGAGAAGTCTTAGATTTACTGAAAGCCTGTTATCACAAGCTCAACCAATTAGAGAGCTTTGAATTATTTTTGATTAAAGCCAGCCGTGTCACCAAAAATAGTGCTGTAGAATTAGCACTTTCTGATTTAATTGAAGAAATCGACGGTAAAACAGCCGCACAAGCGAAGTTGTATCAGCAATTAAACCAACATCCGACAACCTTTTTATTTCACCGCTTTATTCAATATCAAATTAATGATGCTGAAGAAGGGAGAGGAAAAGAAAGTCTTGTGTTGTTGCATAAAATGGTGGGGGAACGCATTAAGCAGAATTTTGACTACCGTTGCACAAATTGTGGTTATCAAACACACAAACTAACCTGGTGTTGTCCATCTTGCCGACATTGGGAAACAATCAAACCGATAGAAGATTAAGCAAACATAATTAATTGAACACAGAGAGGGAAAATTATGACGAGTAAAATCATTGTTGCACTAGATTATGAAAAAGAAGAAGAAGCATTGCGTTTAGTTGATCAAATTGATCCGAGCTTATGTCGTTTGAAAGTCGGTAAAGAAATGTTTACTACATTAGGGACGAAATTTGTCAAAGCATTACATGATCGCAACTTTGATGTGTTTTTAGATTTAAAATTTCATGATATTCCAAATACTGTAGCAAGAGCGGTGCGTTCCGCGGCAGATTTGGGGGTGTGGATGGTTGATTTACATGCCAGCGGTGGTTTGCGTATGATGGAGGAGGCAAAGAAAATTCTTGAACCTTATGGTAAAGACGCGCCTCTTTTAATTAGTGTGACGGTATTAACCAGTATGGAAGATCTAGATTTATTGCAAATTGGCATTAATGCTTCTCCGATGGAACAAGTAATCCGTTTAGCCAATCTAACACAGCGTGCCGGATTAGATGGCGTGGTTTGTTCTCCGCAAGAAGTGGAAATTTTACGCGCTAACTGTGGTAAAGATTTTAAACTGATTACGCCGGGAATTCGCCCAATTGGCAGTGATTTTGGTGATCAACGTCGCGTAATGACACCAGCGGGGGCAATTCAAGCAGGTTCTGACTATTTAGTGATTGGTCGTCCAATTACACAAGCAGATAACCCAGCAGAAGTGCTCAAATCAATTAATGCTTCTTTACCCGTGAATAGATAACAATGACAGATACATTAGTCTATTCGACAGAAACCGGTCGAATTAAAACAGAAAAACCTCAACCAACACGTCCTAAAGGTGATGGGATTGTGCGTATCCAGCGTCAGGTGAGTGGTCGTAAAGGGAATGGTGTTTGTGTCATTACTGGTTTGGATTTATCCGATGATGAATTGAAAAAACTCGCGACTGAACTGAAAAAACGTTGTGGTTGTGGGGGGGCAGTAAAAGATGGCACGATTGAAATTCAAGGTGAAAAACGCGATCTTTTAAAAGATTTACTAGAACAGAAAGGCTATCGTGTTAAATTAGCCGGTGGTTAATAACCTTTTCATGCCTCACAGAAGATCAATGTATTGTTATGCGTTGATCTTTTTTATTTTGCCAATATCACATTGATATAGATGAAAAAGGATTAGCAAGAGGCTAATCCTTTTAGAAATACTTAACTGAAAAAATTACAGTTGATCAGCATGCTGTTTTAAGTATTTTGCCACACCTTCAGGGCTACCGGTCATGCCTTCTTTTCCTTTTTCCCATTGAGCAGGGCAGACATCACCATGTTCTTCATGGAACTGTAGCGCGTCAACCATACGTAACATTTCATCAATATTACGACCTAATGGTAAATCATTCACAACTTGGTGACGTACTACGCCATCTTTATCAATTAAGAAAGAGGCACGTAACGCCACGCCAGCTTCTGGATGTTCAATACCAAAGGCTTGTGCGATTTCATGTTTGATATCGGCAACTAAAGCATATTTCACTTCACCGATACCGCCATTTTCGACTGGGGTTTTACGCCAAGCGTTGTGGCTGAATTCTGAGTCAATGGAAATACCCACTACTTCAACACCACGTTTTTGGAACTCTTCATAGCGATGATCAAACGCGATAAGTTCAGATGGGCATACGAAAGTAAAGTCGAGTGGATAGAAGAAAACAACAGCCGCTTTACCTGCGATATGTTGTTTAAAATTGAAATTATCAACGATTTCACCATTACCTAAAACGGCAGCCGCTGTAAAATCAGGGGCTTGACGAGTTACTAATACCATAGTATTAATCTCCTGTTAAAAATTAAACGAAAAATTTTGCTTTGGGAGAATAAGCAAAATTGTCTTTCTATTCTAAAGAATGTTGAGGCATTTTGACAGGAGTTTTTGCCTATCTCCTTATTTATTTTTAACTTTTTATTAACTTATCTTTATTTCTTACTTCAGATCAAGGATGCAACACAATGTCAGAAAAACAAACATTATTAACACAATTTGTTCATACAGGACGTAGAAAACCCTTTTTACAGGGGGGCGTGAATCCTGTGATTCAACGCGCTTCATCATTGGTTTTTGACAGTTTAGCCCATAAAAAACAAGCGACCATTGGGCGTGCACAGGGAGAATTATTTTACGGGCGTCGAGGAACTTTAACCCATTTTGCCTTGCAAGAAGCGATGGCGGAATTAGAAGGCGGAGAAGGTTGTTATTTGTATCCTTGTGGTGCCGCAGCGGTCACACAAAGTATTTTATCTTTTGTCCAAAGCGGTGATCATATTTTAATGACGGGTGCGGCTTATGAGCCGACGCAAGCGTTTTGTAATTGTGTTTTGAAGAAAATGCAAATAGACACGACTTATTACGATCCCATGATAGGTGAAGGCATTACTGAGCTTGTACAAGAAAATACTAAAGTACTTTTTTTGGAGGCACCAAGTTCACTGACGATGGAGGTTTCAGATATACCGGCGATTGTTAAAGCCGCACGTCGTGTTAATCCTGATATCGTGATCATGATCGATAATACATGGTCAGCGGGTGTGTTCTTTAAGGCACTTGAACAAGGTATTGATATCTCGATTCAAGCTGGAACCAAATATTTAGTGGGACATTCCGATGTGATGATTGGTACTGCGGTAGCGAATAAACGTTGTTGGGCACAATTACGAGAGCATTCTTATTTAATGGGACAAATGGTAGATGCGGAAAGTGCTTATATGACTGCGCGAGGTATTCGAACATTGGGGATTCGCTTGAAACAACATGAAGAAAATGCGTTGAAGGTGGCACACTGGTTAGCGGCACAACCTGAAGTAAAAGCCGTTTATCATCCCGCATTAGAAAGCTGTCCCGGACATCAATTTTTTAAGCGTGATTTTAGTGGGGCAACAGGCTTGTTCTCATTTGAGTTGAATCAAAGACTAAACCCGCAACAATTAGCGAGGTTTATGGATCATTTTACGTTATTTAGCATGGCATATTCTTGGGGAGGATTTGAATCGTTGATTTTACATTATCAACCGGAAGAGATCATGGCGATGCGTCCGAATATCACACGTCAGCTGAACGGGACATTGATTCGTGTTCATATTGGCTTAGAAGATCCGGTTGACTTAATCGCTGATCTAGAAGCCGGGTTTGCGCGCTTAAACGCGATGTGAGTGCACTGTGTGCCAGTAGAAAAATGAAAAAAACAGACCGCACTTGATAGCATAGGCGAGAAAGTGCGGTCTTTTTGTTTTATAAGTTGAATTTATTTTCTCAAAAATAAAGAAGTGATTTCTGGAAAAATGAGTAACAAAATTAAAACTAGGACCTGTAATGTAATAAAGGGCCATACAGATTTAAATATATCAGTTAATTCTATTCCATCTGGAGCAACACTTTTTAAATAGAAAGCTGCTGGTCCAAAAGGTGGGCTGAGGAAGGATACTTGCATATTTACACAGAATAGTACACCAAACCAAATTGGATCAAATCCCAAGGAGGTAATAATAGGCACAAAAATTGGCATTGTTAACATGGCAACACCAATCCAATCTAAGAACATACCAAGTATTAATAAAATAACCATCATAATAATGATAGTATAAATTGGAGAGGCATCTAAGCTAGCGAATAAGTTAGCTATAAATCGGTCCCCACCCATTAGATTATAAATACCTATAATCATTGTTGCGCCAATGCCGACCCAGATTATCATACCAACAGTATTGATTGTATGTTTTAGTGATTCTTGTACTATTTTGAAATTTAATTCTTTTCGATAGAATGCTGCTAATATTACCCCAACTACACCAACACAGGCAGATTCAGTGATTGATGCTATCCCGCCATAAATACTTCCTAAAATCCATGTGGCGATAGCTACTGGAATTGCAATATCATGAATAATTTTTTTAATATCTTCTTTCGTTAATGTATGATTTTCTGAGCTAGGCATTGCAGGGCCATAGCTAGGTTTGAAGTAGCAAAGTACTAGAATATATAAAATATAGAATGTAGAAAGTAGTAAGGAGGCTGGAATTGCTGCAAGAAATAGTTCTCCAATAGAAACATTTGCGGTCATTCCGTAAATAATCAACACGATACTTGGAGGAACCATTGTACCCAATGCTCCTCCTGCTACAACAGTTCCTATAGCTAAGTTTTTATTATAGCCTAAGCGTAACATTTGTGGTAATGCCAACATGCCTAATAAAACAGTTTCTCCACCGATAATACCTGACATCGTAGCAAGTAGAACTGCAACAAACATCGATTGAATTGCAATTCCACCTCGTAATCGACCGCCAATGACTCGCATTGCGTTGTAGAGATCTCTAGCAATTCCAGTCTTATCAAGTAATGTTGCCATAAGAACAAACATAGGCACAGCTACAAAAGTGTAAGATGATGTGAAATCAGTGACACGTGAAGCTATCATTTGCATTATTGCGGTAGTATCAAACCAAAGATATGAAATAACTAAAGCGATTAACCCAGTGAGAAAACCTAATGGCATTCCAATAAATAAAAGGGAAATCATCATTAAAAAGATAATAAGAGTTCCAATACCTATCCCAAATGCACTTATCATGATAATTCCTCCTGATATTTTGTATAGATGTGACGGAATATATGTAGTACTGAAAGAACAACAATGATGAGGCATGAAATAAAGAAGAAACTTTTTTCAATTGCTGGAAATGGCATGTCTAATACACTTCCAGAAGTTTGCATTTTGAATTTTCCTGATGGAGTAAATAATGCTTCTCTAGCTGATAAGTATGCTCCGTAACTAAGCAAAATAAAGAAGATAAAAATAAGTATTTCAACTAAGAGTTCTAGTAACCATTTGATCTTATTAGGTAATTTTTGTCTAATAAATGTCATGGCAATATGTTTATTACTGGCGTAACAAGCTACTCCACCATAAAGTAATGATAGACTTATTAAAAATGTTGTTACTTCATGAACCCAAAGTGTTGGGCTAGAGAATAAATACCGAGCAACAACCTCGTAAAAACCAATGATAACAACTAATAGAAAAATATAAGAAACGTAATAACCTACTTTAATGAATATTTGATCTAGCTTATTACAGAGCCATAATAAATATTTAGAAATAAGCATGTTTTACTCCTTAATGGATAAGACGATATCGTCTTATCCATCTTGACGATTATTGCAGCATTCCTTGAGATTCTAGGAATTTCATTAATACTTGATAATACTGATTACCTATTTCAGATTGTTGAGCTATCTCTTGCCAAATTTCTTTAGCGATAGAACGAACTTTTGTAATTTCTTGTTGATTCCAAGAAACTGGTTGTACTCCTTTCTCAATTGCTTCTTTATATGCTAGTTTATCTTCATAATGAGCACGAGTCAGAGTATCGAGAGCCATCCCTTTAAAGTAAGCAATTAAGAATGCTTGATCCGATGGAGTTAAGCTACTCCAAGTTTTATGATTCATAATCATATGAACGGCTGGTGAAGAATGAATTCCCGGATAGATTGGATATTTTGCAATATCATGGACTCCTTGTGCTTGATTATTTGCAAACGTTGAGAAATCGGCAGCATCAATAATACCTTTTTCTAAACTAGTATAGATTTCTGAACCAGGAAGACCAACAGGAGCGGCTCCTAATCTTGCAAACAATTTTTGGATAGGACCAGAGGGAGCCCGAATTTTTATACCTTTAAAATCTTCAGTATTAGCTATTTTTACTTTCGATGGTAATGATTCTGCTCCCGTAACTGATACACCAATGAGTTTGGCACCATATTGTTGGAAAATATTATCAACAACTTCAAAACCACCTCCATTATAGTAAAAATTTAAAATATCTTCGTCATGGTTCCAAGCAGAAATAGTATCACCAATTAATCCGAATCCAGGGTCAGTGCCTGCATACATTGCCGCTGTTGCAACCGCTCCATCAATAATTTTATTTCGAACACCAGAAAGCATGTCACTAGATTTTAAGACTGAGTCGAGAGGTAATAACTCTATACTTATTCTCCCATTGGAAGCTTTTTCAATATTGTCAGTCCATTCTTTTTGGATTTCATAAACTTTTTCTCCTGCAAAATTCGAACTTTCAAATTTCAAATTAATTTCTGCAGCTGAAACTGAAAGTGACATGAAGCTTGCTAGGGATATTAATAGTAATGATTTTCTAATATTCATACATAACTCCTTAGTAGTTAACTATACAGAGACTAACATTCCGCCATCAACAAAGAGAAGATGACCGTTTATAAAATCAGAAGCTTTTGAAGATAAAAAAATGGCTGAACCAATTAATTCGCTAGGCTCTCCCCAACGATTAGCTGGAGTTCGTTGACATAACCATTCAGTAAATTGTGTATTTTCTACTAATGCTTTAGTCATTTCAGTTTTGAAATAACCTGGAGCAATTCCATTAACTTGGATGTTATAGCGAGCTAGTTCAACGCAAGCCCCTCTTGTTAACATTTTTACTGCTCCCTTTGATGCCGCATAAGGTGTTATTGTGTCTCTTCCTAATTCACTTTGCATTGAACAAATATTAATGATTTTTCCTGTTCGACGTTTAACCATATGTTTACCAACTTCTTGAATCATCAAAAAAACAGCTTTTTGATTGATGTTGATAACATCATCCCAATCTTTTTCAGGGAAATCTAAAATAGGATACCGGCGTTGTATTCCAGCATTATTAATTAAAATATCAATTGGACCGATTTCTTCTTCAATGAAGGATATGTTTTTTTCAATCTCACTTTTTTTTGTCACATCAAAAGGTACAGAATAAGCCGTGAATCCTTTGTTACGTAATTTTTCTACTGCAGAGAGTGTTTTTTCTGATGTGATATCATTTACAATAATTTCTGCACCATATTCAGCTAAACCATTAGCAAGCAAAAAACCAATTCCTTGTGCAGCCCCTGTAATCAGTGCTCGTTTGCCGTGTAAGTCAAATAAATTGTTTTGCATAATTATTCCTCAAAATTAAGTTGAACTTTAATTGCTACATTTTTATCACTTGCTATTTGTAGAGCTTTTTCTGCTTCTTGGTATGGGAACTCATGAGATAATAATGGTAGAGGATCAATCAATCCAAGTTCTAACCAACGCACAGCAATATTGAATTCTTCAGTAAAACGAAACGCACCTTTATAAGTAATTTCTTTAGCTAAAAATTTAGTTAAAGGTATTGAAACATTATTTTTTGACATGCCTATTTGAATAATGGTGCCTGTTGCTTTTGTAGCATCAATGGCAAAATTGATTGCTTCATTAGATCCAGATGCCTCGAATGTAACATCAAAGTAGCCTTTATTTTGAAAATAGTGCGTATTGTCTTCTAATGGCTTGATAGTCGAAGTTGCTCCCATTTTTACTGCACTTTGTCTACAGGACTCTTGTATATCAGATGCGATGATTTCAACAGCACCTGCCTGTTTACAAGCCGCAACGACTAATGACCCAATAGGTCCAACTCCTGTAATGAGAACTTTTTTTCCGATGAGAGAACCTGCCTGATTGATTGCATGGATTGCTACTGCAAGTGGTTCTGCAAAAACCATGACTTTAGAAGATATTTGAGGGTCATAAGGAATAACTTGATCATCTCTAACAACAATATATTTAGCAAAACCTCCGTCTACATGTGGAGTGAGCATTGCACTACCGAAAAAACGCATGTTTAAACATTGATTTGATTTACCTTCAAGGCAATATTTACATTGTAAACATGGTTTACTTGGATTTAATGCAACCGCTTGCTTTTCTTTGTCTAAATAACCTACTACTTCATGACCTAAAATCATAGGGTGTTTTAAACTGAAGTTTCCAATTCCACCTTCTTGATAGTAATGGATATCTGAGCCACAAATACCACCACGTGTTATCTTAACAAGCTTTTCATTAGCTGATATTTGATCTAGTTCTGTCGTTGTTATCTGTATTTGATGTGAACCCGAGACTTTGATACAAGGTACTTTTGAATGTTTCATCATATTTCTCCCACTATTGCAACCGCTTGCATAAATGTAATATCCTAAGATCTAAGTTTCAATTAGATTTTATTTAGAATGTGATCTATTTCAAAAAATAAGTTATTTCAGATAGAATATTGACCTCTTACCTAATATTTTTTTATTTATTCATATGACAAAACGAACCACAATCGATGATATTGCTAAGGCATTAGGAGTTAATAAATCTACAGTATCACGTGCGATAAATAACCCTTCTTTAGTTTCAAATGAGATGAGAGAAAAAATACAAAAAATGTGTGAACGGATGAACTATATTCCTAATAATATTGCTAAGTCTTTAGCTTCGTCATCCACAAACTCTATAGTGTTATTGATACCTTCGTTTAGTAATGACGTATTTAATGAAGTGATTGAAGGGGTAAAGAGAGTATGTGATCAATGGAATTATAATTTATTGATTAGTGACTTTTCATATACTCCTCTAGAAGAACAAAGGATTATTGAGAAATACCTGCAACAAAATGTGGATGGATTCATTTTAACAGAGACATTCCATACTCAAAAAACAATGGATTTATTGAAAATATCAAATATTCCAACAGTTGAAATTATGCATATTGATTCTTCACCTAACTTTCTTGCTAACATCGGTATCGATCAATATGCGGCAGCACGATATTTAATTAAGTTTTTAGTTGAAGAGAAAAAACGTAAGAATATTGCATTGTGTTCTTCTTGGTTAGATAGTCGTGCATGTTTAAGAAAGACAGCATGGGAAGATGTATTAACTGAGTGTCAGTTATCTACAGAACGTTATTTTAGGATACAAGGAAAAACGTCTTTTGCTAGTGGTGCTGAATCTGTTCTTGAAATTTTATATCAATGGCCAGATACAGATGCGATTTTTTTCATTAATGATGATGTAGCTGCTGGGGCAATTATGGAATGTAATCGTAGAGGAATAAAAGTTGGTAAAGAACTTGATATTGTTGGTTTTAATGATTTGGACTTTGCCAAAGTAATAAATCCAAGCTTAACGACAATTTTTACCCCACGTTTTGATATGGGGAAATTAGGAGCTGAAATATTAATTCAATTCTTAGCAGGTAAAAAGCCACAACAGAATATTATAGAGCTACCTTTTAAATTCATGAGAAGACAAAGTGCATAGATAAGATACTGTCTCTTTGACCCGTAAATATCAGTTTTGCTAAGGAGTTGAATAATGGAAAAAAAATTAGGAAAAGGATTCATTTTGATGGGTGTTTCCAGTACAGGAAAAACTTCGGTTGGCACAGTTGTCGCACAACGCTTAGGGATTAAACTCATTGACGGTGATGATCTTCATCCACGAGCTAATATCATTAAGATGGGGCAAGGAATACCATTAAACGATGAAGATAGAGCCCCTTGGTTAGAACGTATTCGTGATGCGGCATTTAGTTTGGAGCAGAAAAGTGAAGTTGGAATTATTATCTGTTCAGCGTTAAAAAAACAATATCGTGATTTGATTCGTGATGGCAATGATGTGAAGTTTATTTTTTTACATGGGCCTTTTGAATTAGTTTTAGAACGAATGAAGCAACGTAAAGGGCATTACATGAAACCAGAAATGCTAAAAAGCCAATTTGACACATTGGAAATTCCCCAAGCAGATGAGCCAGACGTCATTCATATCAGTATTGATGGGACGTTTGAACAAATAGTTGAACGTTGTGTTAAAGCAGTGATTCCTTTAATTCAAAAGTTATGAATATATGAAAAATGAGATTGTTTTTTCATCTTTTAGTTAATTAGTATTCTAACAATACAAGCAGTTATTGCAATATCTTGCAAAGTAGGACGTTTACGCTTGATCATGTTTTCTCAATGTCTTTTTTCTTTAACTGACGTATAATCAAACTAGATTATTGGTTAGGAGATCTGAAAATGCAAGCCAAAATTGAGCAAAATCTTACCGCACTTGAGCAGGAAATGAATGACACAATTGCTAGTACAGTGCGTTTAACCCAATACAGTCATGGCGCAGGATGCGGTTGTAAAATTTCGCCGAAAGTCCTCGAAAAGATTTTACACTCTGACATGGAAAAATGGGTAGATCCGCATCTTTTGGTGGGTAATGAAACTAAAGATGATGCTGCGGTTTATGATATTGGTAATGGGATTGGTATCATTAGTACCACGGATTTTTTTATGCCTATTGTCGATGACCCATTTGATTTTGGACGTATTGCCGCAACAAATGCGATCAGTGATATTTTTGCAATGGGAGGGAAACCGATAATGGCGATTGCAATTTTAGGTTTCCCTATTAAATTATTGCCTCCTGAAGTGGCACAACGTATTGTTGACGGGGGGCGTTTTGCTTGTCGTCAGGCAGGGATTACGCTAGCGGGTGGACACTCGATTGATGCGCCAGAGCCGATTTTTGGTTTAGCTGTGACGGGGATAATTAACACAGATAAAGTAAAGAAAAATGCATCAGCGACGGCAGGTTGTAAATTGTTTTTAACAAAACCGTTAGGAATCGGTGTATTAACCACAGCGGAAAAAAAAGGCAAATTGAAAGCAGAACATCAAGGGTTAGCAACGGAAGTGATGTGTCAAATGAATACTATTGGTGCAAAATTTGCTGAGATAGCAGGCATTAGCGCCATGACAGATGTGACGGGATTTGGTTTATTAGGGCATTTAAGTGAGCTTTGTGAAGGCTCTGGAGTACGTGCCGAAGTGTATTTTGATAAGATAAAAACACTCGATGGTGTACAACGTTATATTGAAAAAGGCTGTATTCCGGGCGGTACTGAACGTAATTTTGAAAGTTACGGACACAAAATTGGAGCAATGAGCGATTTACAAAAAGCCATTTTATGTGATCCTCAAACATCGGGTGGGTTATTGATCGCGGTGGACGCAGACAGTGAACAACAAGTGTTGGAAATCGCTGCTGATGACGGCATTGAATTATTTGAAGTGGGGCGATTATTTGCCAAAGAACATGACAGCCCAATTTTAATCACGGTGCTTTAAACTGACTATCAAAGTGAAAATCCCAAGTGAAAGACTTGGGATTTTTTTGTTATTTACTTGTTTGATTGAGTTTATTCAGAATCAAATTCGCCATCATTTGAATGTGTTCTGGGCGTGCATTGAGCGCAGGAATGTAACGATATGAGATTCCACCATTAGCAAGGAAGATCTCTTTATTTTCTTCCTCAATTTCCTCTAGTGTTTCCAAACAATCTGCTGCAAAGCCAGGACAGATAACCGCCATTTTCTGAATATTCTGGCTCGGTGCTTGGGCTAGGAATTGATCTGTATAAGGTTGTAACCATTCTTCTTTACCAAAGCGAGATTGAAAGGAAAGCCCCCATTGATTCTCGGTGAGTCCTAAACGGTCAATGACAGCCAACACTGTTTGTTTACAATGCTCGCGGTAATAATCCCCCATATTTTCATAACGCACAGGAATGCCATGGAAAGAGAATAACAAAAACTCATCCGGTTGGAAGTGCTCCTGAATCGTAGTAACTAAAGCCGCAATATAGTCTTCATTGGTATGATAAGAATGAATAAAATCAAAGGGTAAAACACCACGTTGTGTTTTTAGCACTTGAGCAAAGGCATCAAAGACCGCGCCTGTAGTTGAGCTACTATATTGTGGATAGAGTGGAAACACGATGAAGTTATCTACCTGCTGTGTGGATAAGCGTTGCATTGCTGATTTTATGGAGGGTTCTCCGTAAGTCATCGCGACTTCAACGACAATATTTTTTTCTTGTTGTTTAAAATAGGTTTGTAAGGCGTGTTGTTGTTCTCGGGTAATGGTTAAAAGCGGAGAACCTTGCTCGGTCCAAATTGAAGCGTAATTTTTGGCGACACGTTTAGCGCGTAACGGCAAAATAATCCCTTTTAACAAAGGAAACCATTTATAACGCGGTAAATCGACGACACGAGGATCAGTTAAAAATTGCCATAAATAACGAGAGATAGCCTTTGGTGTAGGGCTTTCTGGTGTACCTAAATTCACCAATAAAACCCCAGTTTTTGCTTTATTCATGATTCCCCACTGAAAGCGTTAAACGAGAAAGACAACAAAGTTGATCTTGCTGATCTTTGATTTCAATTTGCCAAACCTGTGTTCGTGTGCCTAAATGAATGGGTGTCGCTCTGGCTGTCACGATCCCTTGTTTGACTGGACGTAAGTGATTGGCATTGATTTCTAAGCCCAATACAAACTGGTTTTCATTTATACAACAAAAACCCGCCATTGATCCAATTGTTTCTGCCAATGCAACTGAAAGGCCACCATGCAAAAATCCCATGGGTTGAATGGTACGTTGATCCACTGGCATAGTGGCTTCCAACCAGTTTTCCCCTTGTGCACTAAACTGAATGGCAAGGTGCGAAATAGCGGTGTTTTGGCTAAGCAAGTTCATTTGCTCAAGCGTATATTTTTTTTTCCAAATCATCTTATTTTAATAAACTGAGTAAGGCTTGTACGGGATGTTGAGGTTGCCATTTTTCTAAGCGCTTCACTTGACTACGGCAAGAATAACCCGTTGCTAAACAAAAGTGCGGATCTTTTCCGGCTAATTTTTTTGCCCATGATAAAGCATAAATATCTTTTGACATGGTTAAGTGTGCTGTTTCATGCCCAAAGGTCCCCGCCATACCGCAACAACCGACATTTTCAATTTTCAATTCTTGTCCAAATAAGGCAAACAGTTGTTGCCATCCTTTGCCACTGTTGGGCAATGCGGTGGACTCGGTACAATGCGAAAATAAATACCATTGTTGCGTTGGATAAGTGCGGTCGGTTTTGGCAAAATTTTGAATCAGCGTTTGTAATTGTGTTTGCTGGCTTGTCAGCCACTCTTGTGACGTTAGGACTTCAAAGTCACCTCGAGCCTGACCTAAGACTTCTTTATATTCATCGCGATAAGTCAATACAATAGCAGGGTCAACTCCAACCATTGGTATCCCTAATTTCGCTAAACGTGATAAAACGTCCGCTTGATTTTGGGCGGTTTTCGCAAATCGGCTCAAGAAGCCTTTGACGTGTAGCGCTTTACCGTTAGGTTTAAATGGCAACAGCACAGGTTTATAAGTCAGTTTCTGGAGTAGTGAAACAAAATCAGCGACAACCTTAGCGTCATAATAAGAAGTAAAAGGGTCTTGCACAATCAGTACGGTACGCTGTTTTTCTTGTTCAGATAAGCGTTCTAATTGTTCCAGACTGTAGGCTTGGTAATCAATTTCGATTAATTGTTGTGCCAGTGACGGTTCTGAAAGTGTGGGTAAATCTACAATCCCTAAGACTTTCTCTGCCGCCATTTGAGCAAATTTAGAGGTCGTGAAGAAATTAAAAAATGCGGGTTTTTTTGCCATTAGCGGTGCCATATATTCGACATTGGCGATAACGTGATCTTTAGCAGAACGTAAATAACGACCATAGTAAAAATGGAAAAATTTAGCACGGAAATTCGGTACATCAATTTTAATTGGACATTGACTTGCACAGGCTTTACAGGCTAAGCAGGTATCCATTGCGGCTTTGACTTCATGGGAAAAATCATATTCACCACGCCATTTTTGCACAGTATTGCGTATTTTGGCGACAAAGTCGGTCATTTTGACATCGTGGTGGCGGAAGTTTAATTGCTCTGGCGTCACATTTTCATTCGCCAGTAAACGGAGCCATTCACGGATCATGCTGGCACGCCCTTTCGGTGAAAAGAGGCGATTTTTACTGATCTTCATCGATGGACACATTGCACTGTGGACATCAAAGTTAAAGCATAACCCATTTCCATTACAGTTCATCGCACCATTAAATGTTTCACGCATTTGAATGGGGATTTGTCGATCATGATCAGCACGCATTGGTGAAATAATAGAGTAGAGTTCTGCGTTGCTGTTTAAAGGTGTGCAGATTTTACCCGGATTTAAGCGGTTATCTGGGTCAAATAAAAACTTAATATAGCGCAATTCTTGCCATAACTCAGGAGTGAAAAAGGTTTCGCCATACTGTGAACGCATACCTTTACCGTGTTCCCCCCAAATTAAACCACCATATTTATGGGTCAGAGCGACCACTTGGTCAGAAATTTCTTTAAACAGTTTTACTTGTGCTTTATCACATAAATTTAAGGCAGGACGAACATGTAACACACCGGCGTCCACATGACCAAACATGCCGTAATCTAATTTGTGGGCATCCAATAGGGCACGAAATTCTGCAATATAGTCCGCCAGATGCTCAGGTGGCACACAGCTGTCTTCCACAAAAGGAATCGGCTTTGCCATCCCTTTCGCGTTGCCTAATAATCCCACAGCTTTTTTGCGCATCGCATAAATGCGTTCAATCGACGCTAAATCTGAGCAGACTTGATAGCCGATAATCGCATCTTGCTGATGAGTGATTTTTTTATCGAGTTCCGCACAAAGTGCCTGTACTTGTCGATGAATTTGCCCTTTATCGTTGCTAGCGTACTCCACGATATTGAGCCCTAGAATCGGGTTTTCTTCTTGTTCAGTCAACAATTCGCTGACGGAATGCCAAATAATATCCTGCTTAGCTAAGTTTAAGACTTTTGAATCAACGGTTTCCACTGAAAGTGCATTCGCTTTTACCATAAAAGGGGCATTGCGTAATGCCGCATCAAAGGAACTGTATTTCACATTAATTAAAGTACGATATTGTGGAATCGCTGTCAGATCGAGTGTTGCTTCACAAATAAAAGCCAAAGAGCCTTCTGAGCCAGTTAAAATTCGAGTTAAGTTGAATTCACTTTCGTCATGATTAAAGACGTTTTTCAGATCATAGCCAGTAATAAAACGGTTTAATTGAGGCAAATCATGCAGGATTTGTGCTCGTTTTTGCTGGCAACGTTGGAAAATTTCTTGGTGTAAATATTGATGACTTTTGGACAGATGGGATTGAACCAAATTGTCAGCAAATTCTTCTGTTTTGATCGCACTGGTTTCTAAAATCTCGCCATTCATTAACACCGCACGTAATCCCAAAACGTGATCAGAGGTTTTACCGTATTGTAAGGAACCTTGTCCTGAAGCATCGGTATTGATCATACCGCCTAAAGTAGCACGGTTACTGGTAGAAAGTTCTGGCGAGAAGAATAAACCATAAGGTTTTAAAAATTGATTAAGTTGATCCTTGACCACACCCGCTTGTACTTTTACCCAACGTTGTTCTACATTCAGTTCTAAAATCGCTGTCATATGGCGAGAGAGATCAACAATAATATTATTGTTTAAGGATTGTCCGTTAGTACCAGTTCCACCACCACGAGGAGTAAACGTCAAGCTTTTATAGGCATGTTGTTGAGCTAGCTTGGTTAATCTGACCACATCTGCGATACTTTTAGGAAATAAAATTGCTTGTGGCAGTTGCTGATAAACACTGTTATCAGTGGCTAAACTTAAACGTTCCGCATAATGTGTGGAAATATCCCCTTCAAAGTGTTGTGCTTGTAAATCATTTAAATAAGCAGAAACAAGTGGTGTAAGCTGTGGGATATTTGTCAAACGAGGTAGCATATTAATCACTCTGTTAATTCAAAATAAAAGTTAATATTCGATTAATTGTTATAAGGGGGTCATTAGGTATATATCGTGTTCAGAGTTTAACATAGAATCGTAGAATTTAGATGGAAATTTTTCACGAAAAAGGGGCTTTTGAGGTGGGAGAAAATCAGGTAAGCGTATAAAAAATAATATCGTTTGATTGTTTTTTGAACTATTTTGCCTCTTTTTTGATTAAACTTTATACAGTGTTACTAAAAACAGTTTGACCTGACAATATTAAGGTAGGATAATATAGGTACTTTTGAATATTCCTTTAGCTTAAGTATTTAATTAAAGGAAAGAATTTGTCAAAAGCAATTAGGGCAAATTCCCCCATATCGATGTAAGGAATTAGACTGAGTAGATTAAAAAGAGTTCACTTTTAAGTCGAAAAAGTTTAAGATGAAAATGAACACAAATTGTTGTGTTCCAAGTTTTAATTAAAATTGCTTTAGCTAAAACTTGGTTTTAATTTTAAAGATGACTAAATTAAGAGGATCATCCAAATGAAAAAAACTGCAATCGCATTGACTATCGCTGCACTAGCCGCAGCTTCAGTTGCACAAGCTGCACCACAACCTAACACATTCTATGTAGGTGCTAAAGCAGGTTGGGCATCTTTCCACGATGGTTTAAATCAAATTGAAAAAATCGAAGAACCAATTTCTTTCGGTTTCAAACGTAATAGTGTTACTTACGGTGTATTTGGTGGGTATCAAATCACGGATAATTTCGCAGTAGAGTTAGGCTATGATGATTTTGGTCGTGCGAAGGTACGTGCTACTGATCCAAAAACTAAGGAAACAGTAGATGCAGCAAAACACACTAACCATGGTGCACATTTAAGCTTAAAAGCAAGCTACCCGGTACTTGATGGTTTGGACGTTTATGCGCGTGTTGGTGCAGCATTAGTACGTTCTGATTATAAAGTTTATGACAAAGAACCTGCAGATTTATCGTTCTTGAAGAGAACTCATAGCACGCAAGTATCTCCAGTATTTGCGGGTGGTTTAGAATATGCGTTTATGCCTGAGCTTGCTTTACGTGTTGAATATCAATGGTTAAATAATGTTGGTAAATTAAAAGATGCTAAAGGTGAGCGCGTAGATTACAGACCAGATATCGGTTCTGTAACAGCTGGTTTATCTTACCGTTTCGGTCAATCTGTTTATGTACCAGAAGTTGTGAGCAAAACATTCACATTAAACTCTGATGTGACATTCGGTTTCGATAAAGCTGACTTAAAACCAGCTGCACAAAACGTGTTAGATGGTATCTATGGTGAAATCGCTCAGTTAAAATCTGCTTCTGTAGCAGTTGCAGGTTACACAGACCGTTTAGGTTCTGATGCATACAACTTAAAATTATCACAACGTCGTGCTGACACTGTGGCTAACTACTTAGTAGCGAAAGGTGTTGCACAAAACGCTATCAGCGCAACAGGTCATGGTGAAGCGAACCCTGTAACTGGTAACAAATGTGATTCAGTTAAAGGTCGTAAAGCACTTATCGCATGTTTAGCTGACGATCGTCGCGTTGAAATCGCTGTTAAAGGTAACAAATAATTAATTTGTTAAACTTATAGCAAGAATATAAAAAGACCTAAACCTATGTTTAGGTCTTTTGTTTTATAAATTGATATTTTATTTGAGGAACGGAAAATGAAAAAGTGGATTGTTCTCATCATCGTGGCTATTGTAGCGGGCTTTACGTTAACAGGGAGTTACAATGGTTTAGTCAAAGCAGAGGAAGAAATCGAATCAGTTTGGGCTAATGTCGAATCATCTTATCAACGTCGAGCGGATCTAATCCCCAACTTAGTCAATACGGTGAAAGGGCAGGCTGATTTTGAAAAAAATACTTTAACGCAAGTGATAGAAGCGCGAGCCAAAGCGACACAAACGAAAATTGACCCGGCGAATCTTTCCGAAGAACAACTTGCGAAATTCCAACAAAATCAAAATGAAGTGAGTTCAGCACTATCACGTTTATTAGTGACAGTTGAGCAATATCCAACGCTAAAAGCCAATGAAGGTTTTATGAATTTACAAGCGCAATTAGAAGGGACAGAAAATCGTATCAATGTTGCACGTAATAAATTTAACGAAGCAGCGCGCGTGTATAATCAAAAAGTACGCCAATTCCCAACTAAATTAGTTGCAATATTATTTGGTTTCAAGGAAAAACCGTATTTTAAATCAGCTGAAAGTGCTGAAACTGCGCCTGTTGTCAATTTTAAGTAATTTATTTCTACGAAAGAAGACAAAACATGCCGTTATTTTCAAAGATTCCTATTGATAAACAACAAGTTGAAAAAGCAATTTTTCAACTTGAAAAGCAAACTTCGGCTGAATTAAGGGTATATGTAGAACGTAAAATACCTCGCAAGGCACAAGTGAACACGGGGTTTGAACGAGCATTACAGATTTTTGATGAACTCGGCATGCAAGCAACAGAAGCCCATAATGGCGTGTTAATTTACGTGGCCTTTCGCGCGCATCAGTGTGCGATTATTGGTGATCAAGGGATTCATCAATACGTTGGTGATGCATTTTGGCAACAACAATGTGATCTGATGATAAGCCATTTCCGCCAAAATGCGTATACGCAAGGAATTATTGTCGCCATTGACAATATCGCTAAAGAATTAGCAAACTATTTTCCTATTCAACCAGATGATAAAAATGAACTGGATAATGAGGTAATTATCAATGGGTAAATGGCTAAAAAGTGCGGTGTTTTTTGTCACAATTTTGTGTGCTATGCCGGTATTTTCAGCACACTTTCCCCCCGTACCAAATCCATTTCAATATGTGAATGATTATACCCATACATTATCAGACAATGATAAGGCGGTATTGGAGCGTAAACTGCATCATTATGGGCAAGAAACTAGTTCACAGATTGCAGTGGTGATCATTCCTTCTACACAAGAGTATGATATTTCACAATATGCGTTTGAATTAGGGGATAAGTGGGGCATTGGACGTAAGCAATTAGATAATGGCGTATTAATGCTCGTAGCTAAGCAAGACCGCAAAATGTTTATTGCCGTAGGACAAGGTCTGGAGGGGGTATTACCCGATGCTTTCTTATCCCAATTAATTCGCAACCAAATTACACCGCACTTTAAAGAAGAACAATACGCGATGGGAATTCATCAAGGATTAGATTATCTCATTGCCGCAAGTAAAGGGGAGTTTGATGCGAGTCAAGTAGTGGAAGAAACATGGGAAGAGTATATTCCTTTCTTGATGATTGCTATTTTTGTCGCGTTTATCTTGTTCAATGAATTCTTACCCGGTGATTATGTGAGTCCAAGTCGTCATCAGTCGACATCACGTACATCTTCTTTACCACGTTACCGACGCCGCTCGGGTGGTAACGGTGGTTTTGGTGGCTTTGGTGGCGGTGGATCTGGTGGAGGATTCGGCGGAGGAAGTTTTGGCGGTGGCGGTGCCGGTGGAAGTTGGTGAGTAGTTGATTATTTTAGTCGGGTTATTGGTTGCGCTTTTTCTGTATGCTACAATAACACCGTTTCATTACTTTTGAGGAAAATTATGGAAACCTTAGATAAAATCAAAAAACAAATCAGTGAAAACCCTATTCTTATTTACATGAAAGGCTCACCAAAATTCCCATCATGCGGTTTCTCTGCACGTGCCGTAGAAGCCCTTATGCATTGCAAAGTGCCTTTTGGTTATGTGGATATCTTACAACATCCAGATATTCGTGCTGAGTTACCAGCTTATGCAAATTGGCCAACTTTCCCACAATTATGGGTTGATGGAGAATTAGTCGGTGGTTGTGACATTATTTTAGAAATGTTCCAACAAGGTGAGTTACAAACGCTATTAGCTGATGTTGCAGCAAAATATCCTCAGGAATAAAAGTCAAAATAAAACCCGCGATAAGCGGGTTTTTGTTATTTGGTTTGTAATGCATTATTATGAAATTGATATGCAATATCAATGGAATTGAAATGATGCATAATGCCATTATGGAGAACCATCGCATTATCACAATATTCTCGAATTGCATTCGGGCTATGAGAAACTAAGATCAATGAACGATCTTTTCTTTTCTCAAATAACTCATATTTACACTTATCAGCAAAGCGTGCATCACCAACTGCAATAATTTCATCAATCAGATAACAATCAAATTCGATAGAAAGTGATAAAGCGAAAGCTAAGCGAGCTTTCATCCCTGATGAATAGGTTCGTACTGGCTCATATAAGTATTTACCTAGCTCAGAGAACTCTTCAGTAAAACGCTTTACATAATCGATATCTGCATTATAGATCCTCGCAATAAAACGTAAATTATCCATACCCGTTAAGCTACCTTGGAATGCACCACTGAAGCCTAATGGCCAAGATATGCTCATTTTACGTGTAATTTTTCCTGATGTAGGTGGTTCCACACCACTGAGTAAACGGATAAGGGTTGATTTCCCTGCCCCATTTTTTCCGAGGATACCGACTTTTTGCCCTTTTCTAAGTGAGAAACTCACATCGTCTAATACGGTATGCCACCCCGTACGATTAAGGTATTTTTTACAGACGTTTTCTACATAAATCATCGAGGTTCTATCCCTTTACTGAAGTGTGCAACCATTAATAACCCAATTAGTAGAAAAATTAAGTCACATAAAATGAGGAAATAAGGATTTTCTAGTGTAATAACAGAATCACCAAAGTACCCGTGTCTGAACATTTCTGAACCATGAATCATTGGCATCCAGAGTAAATATTCTCTCGCTTGTGGGGGGAGATTGTAAACAAAAAAGAAGGTGCCAGATAATGGCATCATCGCAAAGCTTAGTATTCCCCACAATTTACCGAATACTTCAATATGATGCGATATAGAACAAATAATAAAGCCAAATCCGATTGCAAATATCGCCATCAAAAACCATGCAAGTAGCATATAGAAAATATCCTGTGGCATAGGTATCCAATCCAGTGCAATACAAAAACTCATTAAAACGACTTGAGCAATGGTTGCACCGGATATTTCCAAGATCATCCTAGCAATTAACGTGTCAAGCACTCTGACATTACGATGATAGAGTAGGGTACTATTGGCAGAAACCGCACCAATCGCCCTATTTGATGCATTGCGCCACATCATCATCAACGGGTAGCCTGTGATCATGAATGCCATGATATTCAGGTTAGAAAATTGATCTGCGCGGAAGGTACTCCACAAGATCACAATTAGCCCTGTCATTAAGAGCGGTTCAACAAATAGCCATAAAAAACCGAGGTTCTTTCTGCCATAGCGTGTGATGATCTCTCGCATTAGGAGAGCGCCAATCACTCTATTTTGAATGATAAAAGCGTGTTTTAGTGTAGTTTGGTCATCGTATAACATTAATTTTTATGCTCTCGAATGCTGGCTAATAAGAGAAGAGTAATGCCATATAAAATTAAAGAAATAAATAACGTAGCAAGAATATTGTATAAACGGTAAGGTTCTAAGGCCAAATCGGGTTCATTAGGATAACTAATGATTTCTAAATACAATTGTTGGCGATCTGCCTCTGATCTGGCATTCTGTAATGACGTTATTGCAGTACCTAGCTGCTGCTGAGCGAGCGTATTATTCAGTACTAAACGTTGATATTCTGCAGTTTGTGTCACAATTGAATTTCCTCCACCTAACACTTGCTGTACTTGTTGTTGCATTTCTTTACGGATACTGTTTGCTCGCGCAAGTAATGTTTGCACTTGAGGGTTATTTGGTGAAATAGAACGTACTTGGTCTAATTGTGTTTGAATCGTAATGAGCTCATTTTGCAATGTCGAAATTAAAGACAATTGCACTTCTGATTGAGACTGTAAATCGAATACCCCATTTTTAATACGGTATTTACTTAATGCAGAAGAAGTTTCTGTCACTTTTTTTTCTGCTTCACTGACTGCAAGTTCAGCAAACATAACCGTATCTTTTCGCGCACGCTCATTGAGGCGATTGATAAGATATTCACCTTGTTTTAACAATTCTTGGTTAATTTGTTGTGCTTCTTTCGGATCGAATGCCCGGATATTGAGCGTAGCAATGCCTGATACTGAATCAAAATTAACAGAAAGCTTTTTACTAAAGTATTGATAAAACGCTTCTTGTTCCGAGAAAATGTTTAGAGGATTAAAGCGGCTAAATAAATCACCTTTATCCTCATAAAACTGGCGGATAGGGATACTTTTTTCTAATAATTCTAGCGTAGAACGTGAACGCATGAATTCTTGTACAGTATAAGTATCATCTTGTGCGCGAGCAAAGCCAGAGCTTTGTAAGAGGGCACCGACACCACTTAATGCGGCTTGATTTTTTGGCGTGCGCACAACAAAACTCGATTGAGAAATATAAATATCAGAGGCCCATAAACTAAAATAAAAGAGTGAGCAACATGTTGGAAGTATTACCATGTATTTAAAGAGTGTACTTATTTTTCGAAATTTTCGGGACCATTTTTTAAATTGATTTTTTTGTATTTTTGTTTCGATCATTCTCTATCCTTATAAATTTTTAATTACATTAATATTATGAAGTGTACCCGTAACAGGAGAGGTGATAGAAAACACTAATTTTAAGAATTTTTGGAATTCTGCCATTGGTGCATTTGATACATAAACTAAATCTTTATCTTGAATAGGGAAACGTTGTAACCAAAACAACGCGTTTGGATTAAGTAGATTGACACTATAAACTGTTGGAATCTCCATGTCGTTATCATAGCCACGAGCTTTCCATTTAGTTTGTTCTGCGAGAGATAATTTATTAAATGGAATATAACGGAAGACAAAAACCCCTTTAGGATCAGCACGGTTATCTAATAGTCCACCCATTTCTCCGATGCCTTCTGCGAGTGTTAAGCCATTCGCAGAGAATTTCACCTGTTTATTTGTCCCGAGGGCACCTAATCCTGTGAAACTAAGAGGTTTATTCAGTAATGTAACGACATCATTTGAACGTAGCAGAATGTTTTCTTCAGGATGAGTGGCTAATTTTTCTAAGGAAAGCATTTTTACTTCTTTACCACGTGTAAGTTGAACGGAAATATCTTGTAGATTTTCTGTGGCACCGCCCACTGCGGCAATAGCATCAAGTACACGTTCACCTTGTGATGTTAATGGCATTCTGACACTATTGCCTTGGCGGAGAATGGTGACATTTTTTGAGTTATTTTTATTTAAACGAACAATCACCTGAGGTTTATTCGCTAAGGAGGATAACGCATGAGCAATATCTCTTTGAATTTGCTCTGGTGTTTTGCCTTTTACTAAGATAGGGCCTAAAAATGGGATTGTGATTTTTCCATTGCGTGCAACAATTTGTTCGGGTAATGTCGTGAGATTTGCACCGCCACTACCAGTTTGTGACAGAACACTGCCGAATAAAATAGCGGGTGCGGCTTCCCAAATCAACACATCTAATGTATCGCCAACATTAATGATATCTGCATAGTTGCTATTTTGCTGTTTGAATTGAGTAAAGGATTGCGATTGCTTTTGTTTAAACAAAGTGTGTGCTACTTTATCATTCATTTCAATCACATCAACACTTGGCAAGCTCTTATTTTGTGGTTTTTTTAACCCAATAATATGATTTTGAGCGGGTCCCGAAGTTGGCATGCTATGACAGCCAGCGAGGATGAGCGTTGTGATAAAAGAAATAGATAATGTTTTTATTGGTTTCATAATAATCTCTCTTAAGATTTAATTAATGATTGCATAAGAAATAACATCCATGATCGGATGTTGGTCATATTGAAAAAATTCTCGTTTAGGAGAGGAAGATAAAAGAGGGGCGTGTCCTCGCTGTAATTGTGAAATATGCCAGATATTCCATGCTTTCCAATATGCTTCACGAGGTAGGGAGACGCCATTGACATAGCCAGTACTTTGAGCTGTCATTAATGAATTTTCTCGATGTGCACCGAATGTCAAAGGTTTATTCACGGTGTAATAGCCTTTGTGTCCAAAAATTAATTTTAAGCGTGCATTAAATTCGCTATCTGCACCGATTCTTACCCAATCCCATAATGCAGTTTTTTCACACACTTCTTTTTTACGGAATAATGCGGAAGAAGGGTTTAAACGCATTAATGGATAAATAGTACGGGCATAAGGATTCCCTATTGGATCGAGCCTTACCCACTTAGAAAAAGTTACAATTAACTCTTTATGTTGTAATAAAGGAGCCACCTGAAGTGCTAATTTTTGTGGGTGTGCCCAATCATCGGAATCTTGACAAGTGATGAATTCGCCAGAGGCGTATTTAAGCCCAATATTTTTTGCGACATAAGTCCCGACATTTTCTTTTAAGCTAATGATTTTGATATTTTTATATTGCTTAGTATAAGCCTGGAGAATACTCATCGTATTATCTTGGCTATGATCATCAATAACGATAATTTCAATATTTGGATAGCTTTGATTGAACAATGAATTTAATGTGTTTTTTATACTTTTTTGACTGTTAAATGTCGTCACTAATATGGTAATTAAAGGGGCATTTAAGTAGGTGTTTGTGTCATTAACTATCGAATGACTGACTATATTATTAGTATTAGGTGGATCTTCTGTCTTTATCGTAGTTATTTCTCCAAGTTTATAAAAGTAAAGAAATTGATTAATGTTCTCTAATTTCTTGCTGTTTTCTTTTTCGACAAAATTCTGTAACAAACAGTAATGAGGTGTATTCTTTAACACACATGACGGCAACTTATTGAGTTCTTCTTTTAAACGAACAAAGTCTTTTAAATTCGCTAGTAATGAGAGATATAGCGCACGATAACGATATGTCTGTGGACATAATGTTGTTGCAATTTGAGGTGAATAAGCAAGTAATTGAGAAAGGATTAACTGCTTATTTTTGCTAAAATCAGTGCAAGTGATCAAACGACGTACCACTTCATCGCTATCATGATCGTGTCCACGAGCAATTAATCCTAACTGGAAAAAAACAGAGTGGCTCCATTTAGGATCAATCAGAAAGAGATCATAGAGTTTGAGTTGACAAATAACATAAGCCTGCTGGTTGATAGAAAGCTGGTTTATGTATTTAGCATAAAGTAAGGCATATTCTTTTTTGTGTAATAAAGATTGAATATGCACATACTTTTTTATGATTTTAAACAGGTTAAGCATCACCGCCAAAAATATCTCTTGTATAGATTTTATGGGAACATTGATTTAAATCTGGCTCAGAACGATTAGCGAGAATGACATCAGAGCGATTAATAAATTCAGAGAGTTGATTAATAACGGGGTAGTCCTCAAATGCCTGTTGATTTAAGGTTGGCTCATAAATCACAATCTCAACACCGTTTTCTTTGAGATGCGGCATAATATCGAGAATAGCAGAAGCTCTGAAGTTATCAGAACCTGACTTCATGATTAAACGATAAATACCAACAGTTTTAGGTTTCTTATTTAATACATCATGAGTAATGAAACGTTTTCTGGTTTCATTAGATTTGACAATGGCTTCAATGAGATTTTGAGGTACGTCAGCATAGTTAGCCAGTAACTGTTTAGTGTCTTTGGGTAAACAATAACCGCCATAGCCGAAACTTGGGTTATTGTAGTGTGTACCAATGCGAGGATCAGTAGAAATACCATTGATAATGTCTTTTGTATTTAAATGGTGAAGACTCGCATAAGTATCTAATTCATTAAAAAAGGCAACTCGCATTGCGAGATACGTATTTGCAAATAATTTAACAGCTTCGGCCTCAGTATTGTGTGTAAATAAAACAGTTACATCTTTTTTTCTGGCACACTGTGTTAACATATCGGCAAATACTTTTGCTTGATAAGAAGTACTGCCAACAATAATTCTGCTTGGATACAAATTATCGTAAAGGGCTTTTCCCTCTCTTAGAAATTCAGGTGAAAAGATAAGATTTGGGGTATTAAATTTCTCACGCATTTTTTCGGTAAAACCAACGGGAATCGTTGATTTTATAATAATCGTTGCTTGTGGATTGATTGAAAGGGTTTGTTCAATGACAGCTTCAACAGTGGATGTATTAAAATAACCTGTTTCGGTATTATAGTCTGTTGGCGTTGCGATGATGACAAAGTCTGCGTTTTTTAATGCCACTTCTTTATCTGTTGTTGCCATCATTGTCAGTGATTTATTTTGTAAGAAATCTTCGATTTCTTTATCTGTGATGGGCGATTTTTTATTATTAATTAAATCAACTTTATTTTGATCAATATCTAATAAGATCACATTGTGGTGTTGAGCTAATAATACTGCATTGGATAAACCAACATAGCCAGCCCCAGCAATTGTAATTTTCTTCATTTTTTATCCTTTATTTAAACTGCAAATATTATAGGATTTTATTTTTAATAAAATGCAAGTGTTTTATAGAGTTATACTATTAATAATGAACTTGTTAACAGGTATATTTTCTCCTCTTTTTGCACTTTCAATTTGTTCATTTGTCCATTGTAATTTTCGTTCCCAAGGCATATAAGTCAGGGTCGATGTTTTATTAAATACATGGCCGGTTTTCTTTTCTAAGATTAAAAGTGCAAATTGGAACCAAATATCCTCAGTGTTATATTCTGGCACACTATCAATTGACTGGCAAGATGTGATGACTTCTTTAATAATCGTCAGAAGCTCATGCGCTAGCGCATACGTCATAAACATACCTTGTGATGCCCCTTTCACATTCATACTTTTTAAGTCATTGTCATTAAAATAAGTTTTAATGAGCTTTTTAAATGGTGGATGCGCATTGATTTTCTCGATCCAATCATGTGTTAATGCTGAGAAATTCATGCCGACATCATATTTTTTCATATAAGCATAGCTGTCATTTTTAACGAATAGGCTGTCATGATTATCAAAAATGATGTATTCACAATTTAGATTTAACTGACTTAATTTATTAATATTACTTAAATGCGCCTCAGTTTTTATTAATCTATTACTCGTGTAATATGAGATATCATTATTTAGTAAAATATTCACTTGATGTTTATGATAGAAGGCTAGTATTTCTTTTTTGATATCTGGTGTAAGATGATTCTTATCAACATGTAGAACAATAACGAATATATTTTTATTATATTCAATAATATTGTTTAGTTTTTTCACTAAGCCGTTTAATGTATTGGGATAAAAAATACTGACTGCGATTTTGGCATCTTTATTCTGGATGATTTTAATATCTTTTAAGATATCAATCTCTTCTTGATATTCAGCGGTTTTATTGAAAATATACTTTCTACTTTCATCTAAATCATCAAATTCGTCATAATTATAATAAGTTATGCCTTGTCTATTTAATGACTGATTGACTACAACAAAATGGTTTTTCTTTTGAATGCCAAGTTTCTTAATTGATGTGTTATCACCATGTAATACACGGTTATAGCAGATTTTATTAAGATGTTTAAATTTTCCAACTTCACTGAGTTTGAGGAACATGTCATAGTCTACGGCATTTTCAATTTTTTCATTGAATCCATCAGTTAAATGCCAAGCTCTAATCGTGAACATTCTAAAGTGGTGAGCAATCATAGCCGTTGTGAGTTTTTCTCGTGAAAATTCTGGCCAATTGTAACCATTAGCGATTAAGCTACCATCCGGATTGACGTTTCTATTAGTGGTATAAACACAAGCTAGCGTTTTATCTTTTAAAAATTCTTTTAAACACAGTTCAACTGCATCAGGCTCAAGATAATCATCTGAATCTAACTGCCCAATGTAATAACCTTTAGCAAAAGAAACGGCTGCATTTGATGCTGAGGCTATTCCGCCATTTGGTTTAGACATGATGCGTACCCTAGGATTATTACCATAAAGCTTATTGATCACTTCTAAGGTATTATCTGTTGAACCATCGTTACAAATACAAACCTCGAGATCAACAACAGTCTGATTCAGTGCACTATCTACGCAACGTTGAATATAGTTTGCACAGTTATAAGCTGGGATATAAATTGAAACTAAAGGTACTCTATTGATATGCGAATCTTCTATTGGTAAAAGTTTTCTATAGATATAAGGGACCTTTTCTCTCATAATATCGAGCGTAATATTTTTTCCCGCTTCACGATCGGTTTCATTTTCTTTACCTGGTGGCTCTTGATGGTAGGCCATAATGCCATCAATAGTTTTAAAGAAACTACCGTAACGGAATAAGCGATATCCAAATTCCACATCTTCTCCACCCCAGTGATTAAATTCCTCATCAAAGAAACCGGATTTATTTAGCCATTTTTTAGCGAAAGCAACATTACCCGCCGCAAAAAAACGGAAAGGCGAATCGGATAAGCGGAGATTTTCTGTTTTTTCGAATTGTTCTAAGCGCCAATCCAGAGAAACTGTTCCTTCCCCTTTTGCGGCAACACTATTATTGGTTTTCACTTCTGGTAATGATTCAAGCAAACTCGCGTTATTTAAGAAGTCTTTTGGGTCAATATGTTGTGTATCGATGTATTTTCTTGGACCAATGATTGTTAAATCATCATCTTCTAATAGCTCTGCAACATAAGAATGAACCCATAATGGATTTGGCGCCATATCACAGTCGAGTAAGCCAATAAAGTCATATTTTGCTAAGCGTAATCCCATATTCCGAGCGGCACTGGCTTGAAAACCGTTATCTTTTTGTCTGACGTAGCGAATATCCAATTTATTTTCATATTGGCGAATGATCGGTGATAGATCTTCCTGACTACCATCATCTGTCACGATAACTTCAAACGGGTAATGTGTTTTTTGGTTTACTAAACAGGCTAATGTAATCGATAAAATTGCTGGTCGATTGAATGTTGTAACGATAATAGAAAGACCAACATGTTGATGTTCAGGTTTTATGCCAAGTCTTTTCTTTCGCTTTTTGTACCATGTAAAATCATTAACATGATCAGGTAAAGGCGCTAAAACCAGATCTTTGGGAAAATCTTTTGGTACAAGGGCGACCGCTCTTACCTCCGCATTTTCAGATTTCTTCTCAGTGAGCAATTTCCATTTATTTTTTAACGTGTTTTTTTCCGAGTCAGAAAGTACTAATTTTTTTACGTTGGAAAGTAACAGTTGTGTTGCAATATCTAACGGACTATCGCAAACATTGACTTTTTCTTCTTTATTTACAGAAAGATGTGCTGAATTAACAGAAGGATGTGCTGAGAGTTTTTCTTTGCATTTGGTAATTTGAAATTCAACAATTTTCCGTCCATAGATTTCCGCCGACTTTTCAAATAATTTGAGTGCTAATTGATAGTCATTGCTGTTATATGCTTTTATTGCTTGTGATAATGTATTCATTTTCTGTCCTTAAAAAATTAACTTTGCTTGAATTGTTTACCTTCTTTAATCAGTTTGTAAGGGAGAGTAAGCCACTTAAACGGATTTTTGATTTCTTGTAAAAAGATGACACCCAATTTATAAGATAAATGGCTTTTAATGCGGTTTGCTTTATGCGCGTCTTCATACTCGTGAATTGGTGGGAGGGTATTCCATTCGTACTTTTTCATCTCTTTTTTAAAACGCAAATAAGTGCAAAATAAGATAAGGGGAAGAAAAATGAGACCAAATAGACTTCTTCCATGTCTTTGTATTTTGTAACCTAGTCGATAAGTTAATTGGTTTTTTATGCGATCAGCTGCACCGTAAAGGCGTGGTTTAGCTTTTAATACTTGATTGTCAATATAAAGTTTTTCTAATTCTTCTTGAATGAGTTGGAGTTGAGCTAATAACACTTTATTTTCATTTTCTAAAGACTCAGATACTTGGGTTTTTTGGCTGTTTTCTGTTTCTAATAATGCTTTCTTATCCGATATGGCTTTTAGCTCTTGTTCAAGTTCTTGTTTTCTTTTATTGGTTTCCTGAAATTTTTCTTGCATATCTTCTTGTACGGAAATATTTTCATTAAAAATTATCTTGAGCGCTTCAATTTCATCTTGATGCGTTTTGAGGGCTTTTTCTTTATCCGACAAGGTTTTCTTGGTTAAGTGGTATGCTTCATCAATTTTAATTTTTTCTTCTTTAATCTTTGTATTTTCACTTTTTATGCAAGAAATCTCTTTTTCTTTCTCAGAAAGTATTTTGCTCGTTGATTGAACAGATGCAGTGAGTTTTACTTTTTCAGATTTGACTTTTCTATTTTCATCTTTAATTTGTTCGATTTCTTTTTGTGTTTCTGACAGTTTTTGTTCCGTCAATTGATATTTCTCTGTAACCTCTAATTGACGTTCTTTTATTGTGCTAAGTTCTAATTCTTTTTCATGTTGATATTGATTTGCATCGACTTGTTTTTGAATCATATCTTTCCATGCAAGGAGAGCAAAATCGGCATCATTTACTAATTTTTGTTCTGAAATATAAGGCAGATCAGCATGCGACTGTAATTCTTCATATACCTGCGTAACAGTAGGAGAATTTTTTATAATTTGGCTAACAATAAAGTTAGACAGTGGACATTCTTCTTGGTGAGATAAATCTTGGTTTACTTCAATAATTTCCATCTCTTTATTTAGAGAAGGTTCATTCAGTTTTTTGACTAATGCATCAGGTGCAGAAATATGTTTATAAATTTCAGACAGTGATGTTTTTTTCGTATTTTGGAGTTGTTGTGTATTCAGTAATACACTACGATCTTTATATTTATTAAAGTAAGTTAGGATTTTTTCATTGTAGGTTTGCCACTCTTCAAATTTTTCTTGTACGGTGTGTTTATCTAATTTGAGAGCCTCTTCTAAGCTATGATATTGGAATAAATTTTCTGGCTTATCATAAACAAAGACGAAATGAATGTTTGGGTCAAGGTTAGCCCAATAATCTAATATTTGAATTGCATTAGGATCAGACCATCCCCAAAAATTTTGCTCGATATTCGCGAGCATCAAATCGAGAGATAAGTTATCCCAGATGCTCGAAGTCGTTTGTATTGTGTTCGTTTTAGCGTGCTTATGAGATTTATTTTTGGCTGAATTCCCTTTTTTTATTTTGCTTTTCTTATTAGAAAGTAAAGATACATTTTTAGGTGTGTGCTCAAGACTTGGTAATACTTTATTAAGCACATGGCCAATTTCGATGGGGGACATTTTTTCACGTTTTGATGGAAGCGGGGGATTCATCCCATAACATTGAAAAACCTTTTCAACATCTTGATAGTTAGACTGTTTATGTCCAATGATAATAACCTTTTTCATATCTTTATCTCTAATTTACAGCTGGAGAAAAATTTTGGTGCCGAATTCTAGCATTATATTTAAAATATAATCTATATTTTTAATTTAAATAAATCTAAATGTGATTTTGTTTGATTATTCGTTGCGCTATGTGTTTATTTGTTAATCGATATTTGGATTATAATTGTTCTTTTGTCTCGTGTGATTTATTTTTGGTCTATTTTAGAGGTTGATATATCGTTATTATATTAATCCGTTTTTTATTTGCTCAGTATTAGTTTGTTTTTTACCTTGTTTGTTTATTATTTGTTTTATTAAGTTGAGGTTGTTTAATATTTAATGATTAACTAGTCATGTTTGATTTATAATATGTCAATTTTATATGACTATATTAGATTAAATATGTATCAAGAGTTTCTTATTTTTTCTAAAGGGATGTTAAAAATTCCTTATTTAAGCGGTTTTTTTACCCAACGCTTGAAAATGTTCTCTCCATTTGTCACATGGAAAAAGGAGAGAACATGTATTTTAGAATGGGGATATAAAGCATCATCAAAGAAAGCGAGGTATTTTGCACAACAACATGATTTACCTTATGCGACGATAGAAGATGGTTTTTTACGTTCTATTGGACTGGGTGTGGATGGGTATCCACCTTTCTCATTAGTGTACGATGATATTGGTATTTATTATGATATCAATCAGCCTTCTCGTTTAGAAAACTTAATTCTTTCTCAAGATGTATTACTTCAGGAAAAAGTCGATCAAGTTGAATATGCAATTGAATTAATTTGTACACATAACCTTTCCAAATATAACCACGCTATTGATACACCTTTACAGAATACGAAGAGGCCGATTGTCTTAGTCGTTGATCAAACATATGGCGATATGGCAGTTACTTTCGGGAATGCCGAGCAGAGTGATTTTCTACATATGTTAGAACGTGCGATTATTGAAAATCCAACAGCAGAAATCTGGTTAAAAACCCATCCTGATGTAATGTGTGGTAAAAAACAAGGCTATTTAACGGAATATCAGCAATTTCCAAGAGTAAAAGTATTATCAGAAGATTTTAATTCTATCTCACTACTAAAGCATGTTGATAAAGTTTATTGCGTGACATCTCACACTGGGTTTGAGGCCCTTTTGTTAGGAAAAACTGTCGTGACTTTTGGGGCTGCCTGGTTTTCTGGTTGGGGATTGACGGATGATCGGAATGCGTATATTCGTCAGCTAAAACAGAGTAAGAGAAGAGCGAAGCGTTCATTGTTGCAGTTATTCTATGCTGCTTATTTTCAATATTGTCGTTATATTAATCCTAATACGGGTAAATCAGGCACATTGTTTGATGTCATTGATTATCTGATTCAAGCAAAAAAAGTAACCAATCAGTTAGCTGGTGATATTTATTGTGTGGGTATGCGCTTTTGGAAACGTAAAGTGGTTCAACCCTTTTTTCAATTTCCACGCTGTCGTTTACATTTTGTGCTGAATGTGCATGAGCTAAAGCGATGTATTCACGAGAAATCTCAGGCTAAAATAGTGGTGTGGGGACATTCACACATTGAAGTAGTTGAATATGCCAAGCAACAGCAACTTCCTCTTTTGAGAATGGAAGATGGTTTTTTACGTTCAGTTGGGTTAGGGTCTAATTTAACGCCACCGATATCATTAGTTTTAGATGACGTTGGCATTTATTTTGACGCCCAATCTCGTTCCCGATTAGAGGATATTCTACAGCATCAATCCTTTACTCTAAAGGATTTACAGCGCGCAGAAACGTTAAAGAAAACACTGATTGAGCAACATATTGGTAAATATAATGTGGGACATACACACTTATGCCTAACACACATCAGACAAAATAAACTTTTAGTTGTGGGACAAGTGGAAAATGATGCTTCAATTCAATATGGTTCACCGCATATTCGTACGAATGCAGAGTTATTATGTACGGTCAGAAAAAATAATCCCCAAGCCTATATTATTTATAAACCTCATCCTGATGTGGTTGCAGGCAATCGTAAAAACACAGATCGTCTAGATGATTATCGACAGTATGCTGATTTCGTGGTTGAGAAAGCCAATATATTGGATTGCATTAACCAAGTGGATGAAGTGCATACGATGACCTCTTTAGCGGGGTTTGAAGCGTTACTGCGCGAGAAAAAAGTACATTGTTATGGCTTGCCTTTTTATTCTAACTGGGGGCTAACAGTGGATCATCTTTCTCTAAACCGAAGAAGTCGGAAGTTAAGTCTTTTAGAATTAATTGCTGGCGTGCTGATTTATTACCCACAATATATTGACCCAAAAACAAAAACAATGATCGATGTGCAGCGAGCGGTTGATATTCTGATCGAGAAACGTCGAAAAATAAAAAATAATAAATTACATACAAATTATTTTATGAATATTTTTATGAAATTAAAAAATGTTTATTCTGTTTTGAGGTAGTGTCTTAATATGGATGTGCTTAAGCATAATTTAGATGAATTACTTGAATCATCAACGAACTATTTATTATTACAAGGTCCAATTGGTCCTTTTTTTACAGAACTGTCAGCATGGCTAAAAACGTTTCACAAACAAGTATTTAAAATAAATTTTAATTCTGGTGATGAGGCTTTTTATCCTAATTCTATTCCTCAGACTTTTGCCTACCAGGGACAGTTAGATCAGTTTGACCAGTATCTTCGTTTTTTTTGTCACCAACATTCGATTGATGCGATCATTTGTTTTGGTGATACACGGGCTTATCATCGCATTGCTAAAATCGTTGCAGATAAACAGAAAATTTCGTTTTGGGTTTTTGAAGAAGGCTATTTTAGACCGGATTATGTGACGTTGGAGAAAAATGGCGTTAATAATTTTTCAACGCTCCCGAGAGATGCTAATTTTTTTTTGAAACAGGCACTTCATTGTCCACTTCCTCCTGAACCGTTAAAGTTAGCAAAAGGCTTTATTCCATTGGCAACTATTGCGATAAAATACTATACCAAAGCCTACTTTAATCAAGATAAATATCCTGATTATCAACATCATCGTATTTTAGATTTGAAATATTATATTAAGTTATGGCTAACTTCAGGAATAAAAAGAGCTTACTATTATTGGCAAGATCGTTCTTTTGGGAAGAAAGTAGCAGCAGGTAAATTAGGGGATTTTTTCCTCGTGCCTTTGCAAGTGTATGATGATAGTCAAGTGAGAATACATTGTGACTATGAAAGTGTTGACGCTTTTTTAAAGGAAATCTTGGAGTCATTTATTTATCATGCTCCGAGCGCACTTAATTTGATTATCAAGCATCACCCAATGGATAGGGGATTTGTCGATTATGGGCATGTAATTAAACAATATAAAACACAATATCCCGCGTTTAAAAAGCGAATCTTTTATGTTCATGACGTTCCGACACCCATTTTATTGAGAAAAGGGAAGGGAATGATTACCTTAAATAGTACAAGTGGAATTTCTGCCTTGTTACACCGTATGCCAGTTTTGACCTTAGGCAGAGCAAGTTACAACTTTGAAGGATTAACTTATCAAGGTAATTTGCACAGTTTCTGGCATAATAAGGGATTGCCAGAGGCGAAAGTGTTTGAAGCATATCGAAAGTATCACTTATCTAAAACACAGATTAATGGGAGTTTCTATAGCAAAGTCATTTTACGCTATCCTTATAATCAATAACTATTTTAACCTTTAAGTTCAAACTAGAGAAAATTATGTCTTTACAATTTAATACCGTCGCCTTATTACTGGTGGTTTTAATTTTACTGGGCGTACTCAGTAATAATAGTTCCGTCACCATCTCTGCTGCAATTTTGTTATTGATGCAGCAAACTTTTTTAGCCAAATATATTCCTTTTATGGAAAAACACGGCATCACATTGGGTATTATTATTTTGACGATTGGCGTGCTAAGTCCGATTGTGTCAGGTAAAATTCAGCTACCGCATTTGGCGGTTTTTCTAAATTGGAAAATGTGGCTTGCTGTTGCCGTTGGATTATTAGTGGCTTGGTTAGGCGGGCGTGGTGTTGGATTAATGGGCGCACAACCTGTATTATTAACTGGATTATTGGTAGGGACCATTCTTGGTGTTGCTTTTGTTGGCGGTATTCCAGTTGGACCGTTAATCGCTGCGGGGATCTTATCTTTATTCTTAGGAAAATCTTAAAATTATTGTTAAGAGGACAAGATGAAAAATAAATGGTTATTTATTGCCGCATTGAGCGGCTTTTTCTGTATTGCATTCGGTGCATTTGCGGCGCATGGCTTAGAAAAAACCTTGACGCCAAAAGCCCTTGCCTGGATTGAAACCGGCTTAAAATATCAATTCTTTCATACCGTCGCGTTGATGGTATTGGGTACCTTGCAGCTATATTTAAAAGCAGACATAGATCGAGTGATAAACTGGATTGGTTCAACCTGGAGTTTAGGTATTGTCCTCTTTAAGTGGTAGTTTGTACGCCTTAGCGTTAGGGGCAACAAAATCCGTTGCTTGGTTAACGCCAATTGGTGGCACGTTATTTCTAATTGGTTGGGCGATGTTAGCTTATAGAAGTTATAAAAATAAGTCATGATGAAAAAAAGCACTAAGAACAGCCCATTTAATACCTTGCAACAGGCACTTTTCACACAATTAAAAGATGTGATGAATGTGGATTATCGCCAGTTGTTGGCACGTATTAAGGGGCTATCCAGCATTAAAAATGTACAAACGCAACAAACGGTTGCCACTGAAATTGAAGAGCAGATTCAACTCGCACAAGTACGTTTAATGCAACGTAAAAGTGCGGTCAAAACAATTGAATTTCCAGAAAATTTACCGGTTAGCCAACGCAAAGCAGAAATTCAAAAATTGATTTCACAACATCAAGTTGTGGTGATTGCGGGAGAGACGGGCTCGGGTAAAACTACGCAATTACCCAAGATGTGTTTGGAATTAGGGCGCGGAACAAAAGGTTTAATTGGGCACACACAACCTCGTCGAATCGCCGCACGTTCTGTGGCAAGCCGTATTGCCGAAGAATTAAAAAGCGAGCTGGGCGATCTTGTGGGTTATAAGGTACGTTTTAACGATCAAATCAGTGATAATACTATGGTCAAATTGATGACCGATGGAATTTTGTTAGCTGAAATTCAAAACGATCGTTTTTTGAATCAATATGATACGCTGATTATTGACGAAGCACACGAACGTAGCCTGAATAATGATTTTATTCTAGGTTATTTAAAACAACTTCTGCCAAAACGTCCCGATCTGAAAGTGATCATTACTTCTGCTACCATTGATGTGGAACGTTTTTCTAAACATTTTAACAATGCTCCAATTATTGAAGTATCAGGTAGAACTTATCCAGTGGAAGTGCGTTATCGTCCCGTGGTCGAAAATGAAGAGCAAGATCAATTGCAAGCCATTTTAGATGCGGTGGATGAACTGCAAGCAGAAGGGCGTGGCGATATCTTGATTTTTATGAATGGCGAGCGAGAAATTCGTGATACCGCAGAAGCATTGCAAAAACAAGATTTAAAACACACAGAAATCCTACCGCTCTTTGCTCGCTTGTCAGCACAAGAACAGAATAAAATTTTTCATCCATCAGGCTTAAACCGCATTGTGCTTGCCACCAACGTGGCAGAAACCTCCTTAACGGTACCGGGGATCAAATATGTGATCGATCCGGGTACTGCCAGAATCTCCCGTTATAGTTACCGCACTAAAGTGCAGCGTTTACCGATTGAGCCGATTTCACAAGCGTCCGCTAATCAACGTAAAGGACGTTGCGGACGGGTCAGTGAAGGGATTTGTATTCGTTTATATTCAGAAGAGGATTTTAACAGCCGTCCTGAATTTACCGATCCTGAAATTTTACGCACCAATTTAGCCTCGGTGATTTTACAAATGACCGCATTGGGCTTAGATGATATTGATGCCTTTCCCTTTGTGGATGCGCCGGATAAACGCAATATCCAAGACGGCATTAAACTCCTCGAAGAGCTGGAAGTGTTTCATTTTGTGAAAACCAAATTTGGCGAAAAGCGTCAATTAACACAACAGGGTAAACAATTAGCGCAGCTACCCGTGGATCCACGTTTAGCCAAAATGTTGTTGACTGCGGTGAAATTTAATTGTTTACATGAAGTGATGATTATCGTGTCTGCGCTTTCTATTCAAGATCCCCGTGAACGTCCGCAGGAAAAACAACAATCTGCTGACGATAAACATCGCCGTTTTGCCGATAAAAAATCCGATTTTCTCGCCTTTTTGAATTTATGGCAATTTATCCAAACACAACAAAAAGCATTATCGAAAAATCAATTCCGCCGTTTGTGCCAAAAGGATTATTTAAACTATTTAAGAATCCGAGAATGGCAGGATATTTATCATCAAATTCGTTTGACGGTGCGTGAAATGGGCTTGCCGATTAATTCACAACCTGCAGAATATGCCCAAATTCATACCGCACTTTTGAGTGGTTTACTTTCCCATATTGGCATGAAAGAAAGTGAAAAAAGCCAATATTTAGGTGCGCGTAATGCCCATTTTGCGATTTTTCCTAATTCTGTGCTGTTTAAAAAACAGCCCAAATGGGTCATGGCTGCGGAATTGGTGGAAACCTCAAGGCTTTGGGGACGAATGGTGGCGGATATTGAACCAGAATGGATCGAGCCTCTAGCCTTGCATTTAGTGAAAAAATCCTACGCGGAGCCTCGCTGGTCAAAGTCTAAAGGGGCGGTGCTGGCGGATGAAAAAGTGAGCCTTTATGGTGTACCTATTGTGGCAAGTCGTCCAGTGAATTATGGATCGATTGATCCACTGCTTAGTCGTGAAATTTTTATTCAATCTGCGCTGGTGGAAGGAGATTGGTTCACGAAACATAAGTTTTTCCACCAAAATCGTCAACTGATCAAAGAGATCGAAGATCTAGAACATAAAAGCCGTCGTCGCGATATTTTAGTGGATGAACGGACATTGTTTGACTTTTATGATCAACGCATTGGCACGGAAGTGGTGTCGCAGCGCCATTTTGATAGTTGGTGGAAAAAGATAAGCCAACAAGATCCTGAATTACTCAATTTTGAAAAAGCCTTTTTAACCAAAGAAAATGCGAAACAAGTCAGTGAATTGGATTTCCCAAATTTCTGGCACCAAGGCAATTTGAAATTTAAGCTTACTTATCAATTTGAACCCGGTACGGATGCCGATGGTGTGACAGTACATATTCCATTGCCTTTATTAAACCAAGTGGAAATGACGGGGTTTGATTGGCAAATTCCGGGATTGCGTAAGGAATTAATTATTGCCTTAATTAAATCTTTACCGAAAGCCTTACGTCGTAATTTTGTGCCCGCACCGAATTATGCCGATGCCTTTTTAGGACGAGCTAAACCCCTTGAAAAACCGCTTTTAGAGAGTTTGATTTACGAGCTTCGTCGTATGACAGGGGTGACGGTGGAAGCAGAAAACTGGCAATTGGATCAGTTACCAAGTCATTTAAAAATGACCTTTAGAGTGATTGATGATAAAGGCAAAAAAATTGCGGAATCCATGGATTTAGACAGCCTTAAATTCCAATTAAAAGATCAAGTACAGGAAAGCATTTCTGCGGTAGCGGATGATGGCATTGAGCAAAGTGGTATTCACGTTTGGAATTTTGACAGCTTGCCACAATGCTATGAGCAGAAAAAACGCGGGTTTACTGTGAAAGCTTTCCCAGCGATTGTAGATGAAAAAGAAGCGGTGGGTATTAAGCTCTTTGAAACAGAATTTGAACAGCAGGTCGCAATGCAACAAGGCTTACGCCGTTTATTGTTACTCAACGTGCCTTCACCAATCAAGTATTTGCACGAAAAGCTACCAAATAAATCGAAACTCGGCTTGTATTTCACGCCATTTGGGCGAGTGTTAGATCTTATTGATGACTGTATCGCCTGTGCGGTGGATAAGTTGATTGTGGAGTTTGGTGGATTGGTTTGGAACGAGGCGGATTTCGACAAGCTACGGGATTTTATTCGTGAAAATTTAAATGAAGCTACCGTAGAAATTGCCAAACAAGTAGAACAAATCCTCATACTGACTTATGAACTAAACAAACGCTTAAAGGGCAAAATGGATTTCACCATGGCATTTGCCTTATCCGATATTAAAGCACAGCTCAATGGCTTGATTTACCAAGGCTTTGTGCAGAAAACGGGTTATACACGCCTAAATGATTTACAACGCTATTTGCAGGCCATTGATAAACGGATTGATAAATTATTGCAAGATGTGAATCGTGATCGTGCTGCGATGTTAAGGGTAGAGCAAGTTAGCCAAGCCTATCAACAGCTACTGGCAAAACTGCCAAAATCCAAACCGCACTCTGATGAGGTGAAAGAAATCCCTTATATGATTGAGGAATTACGCGTCAGTTTATTCGCGCAACAACTCGGCACCAAATACCCAATTTCAGACAAACGGATTTTGAATGTGATTGCTGCGATCAGTTAATCTGATGTTAGTAAAAAACGCAGTAATAAAAGAGGTATATGAGGAATTATGCTATGAAAAATAGGGACCTCGATTTTGAAGACTGGGAAAACACTTTTATTTATAAGGGATTTTTGTTAGACTAGCATGACTTTTTGGGGCTGATTCTGGATTCGACGGGATTAGTGAAGCCCAAGGTGCACGTCGAGGTGCGGTAGGCCTCGTAAATAAACCGCAAAAAAATAGTCGCAAACGACGAACAATACGCTTTAGCAGCTTAATAACCTGCTCATAGCCTTCTCTCCCCAGCTTCCGCTCGTAAGACGGGGATCAAGAGGAGTCAAATTCAAACGAGATCGCGTGGACGCCTCCGCTTGAGGATCGAAGCGTTAAATTGAATCAAGCTAGTTTATCTATCGCGTGTCTGTCCGCAGTGGGTAAATGAAATTAAAGACGAGACTAAACGTGTAGTACTGAAGGTAGAGTAATTTCGGACGCGGGTTCAACTCCCGCCAGCTCCACCAATCAAAAATATCAAAAAGTATAATAAGAGGTCAAAATCCTTGATTTAAGAGGGTTTTGGCTTTTTTATTGTGTCATAAAAGTATCATCAGGGTCAGATGCTGATGTAGAGTCTTCAAAAATGAATATAAAAATCCCCACATAAGCTTATTAATTGACTTCTAAACAGTAAAATAATTAGACCATTCATAGTTGCTCAAATCAATAATATTAGACCTAAAAGTAAAAATTTTATCTTTCAGAACGAAATGGATTGAACCTAATTATTTATCTACACAGCAAAAATTGGTTTTTTAACTAGTTAAAACCATCTCTAAAAACGCGTGTAAAAATTACGATTGGCAACTACTCCGAACTTTCTTTAGTGAAAGCTAGACCTAAAGCGGCAACGTGTATTCGAAAGATTTGAGTAAAATTTAGTAGCAAAAATTTACTGATCAATCAAGATGACAGAATGTAGAATTTCTGGAAAATCGATAATTTGAAGTTTATCACAGAAAAACATTCTCTAGTTTTTTATAATTTACATACTTTTACAAATTGAGGAATATCAATGGATGAATTAATTTTGCCTATCTTAATTTTATTATTTTTAGTTTTTGTGGCTTATTCTTTTACAAAAAAAAGTAAGAAGGAGGAAAATGAACTACAAATGATGAAGAAAAATCAGGAGCTTAGGAAAATAGTGGAAAACGCCAGAATCAGAAATGATTTACCGTGCTTATCGGGATTTAAATTTGGTTTGTCGCTACGACATATCGAAGATATGGGGGTAAGTTATACTCATTTAAGTCGTAATTTCGGAACAGACTTATATGTTATAGAGGGAAGATTTGCCCCAATTAAAAATGATTTAATTGAAAGTTATTTTGTGGATATAAATTCTGAATTAGGGCTTACCCGTATTACAGGGAATTTTTTTAGTACAAATAACTTAGATTTTATAATGGAGTATTATAAGCGATTATTATTGGAAAAATACCCTGAAGGGATTGTAAATATAAATGATGAAATGAATTTAGTATTGACCCTAGATGAAGTTATAATACAGTTATCGAATATCGAAAGTAATATTAGTTTGATTTATTCATTAATAAAGTCTGATACACCAGAACAACTGGCAGAAATGCTAAAAGTTCAAGAAAAAGACAAGTTAGGTATATGAACTTCAAAAAACCTTCTATTTTAGGGGATTATAATTAAATAGTTGTGTTGAAAAAAATGACTTTTTTGTGTTGTATTCGGAGACAAAAAAGAGGGAGAATACATGAGAGAAATTAAATTTTTATTTGATTTTGTAGTGAAAAGTGTTGGCTATTTTCTGATTATTTTTCTAATTGTGTTAATCCCACTTGGTCTCTTAACGAGTTCTTTTATTTATTTTGATATTAATTTATCTTGGTGGGGAGTCATCGCCTTAGGTCTTTTAGGTGGTTTTATTGTTAATGTGGCAATTAATGTAGTAAAAAACTGGAAATAATCTGAGTAAACAACATATTAGTGAAAAACATCAGAAAATGTTGGGCTTTTTATGGAAGAAAATTACGTCAGGTATTTTAGATTATTTAAAACCATAAAAAGTAAAAAATATATCTGGAGACAGTTTGATGGAGTTTTGAGGTAGTCAATGTGAATGAATACTACAAGATAGTGAACATCTAGTATGCTACATTATAACTATAGTGAGTGGGTTATTACATATAGCGTTCAATGCATGAATTGATGATTCTTTTGATAAACAATATACTCAGTTTTAACATTTCTCATTTTTATTGTGTAAAGGTGATTGAAGTATTTAGCCCTATACCAATGTACAGGGCTAAATATTACTGCATCTTTTCGAATCACAAAGGTGCAAGTTGAAGATTGAACGAATAAAAAAGCTAAGTCCAATATTTAGCAATTTCAGTATGAATCGCATCAGCCGTTGTTCTTCCCTTTTCCCCTATCAACGCGCGACCAGCAATGAATGCTTTGGCTTTGCGAATGTCTTTAAATAAATGGATATCTTCTGGAATGATCCCGCCTGTAATAGAAAGTGCTAAACCGAGTTCTTCTAATCGCTTCATGTTTTCGATATCCTCTTTTGCCCAACTTTCTCCTGATAATTCAGCATCACGGGAGCGGTGATAAATCGCTTGTGTAATACCAAGTTTTACCCATTCCTGTGCATCTTCAAATGTCCAATTTCCATAGATTTCAATTTGAATTTCTTTTTTCACTTTTAAGTCGGGATGAGACTGGTTGAACTCATCGGCGACTTTTTTGCATGCTGCTTTGGTTGCAGGATGTGCCGCGGCAGACACGGTTAACCAATCAGCACCCGCTTCAAAAGCCATTTTTGCTAAAATCGCACCACCATCTGTTGTTTTGAGATCGCAAACTAAAATGTGATGCGGGTGTAATGCACGTAATGTACTCACTGCTTTCATACCCTCTGCGCAGGCGAGAATGGTGCCAACTTCAATAATATCAACCATTGATTCGGCATGTTTAGCGTCAGAAAGTGCTTTCTCAAGACTGAGAGAATCAAGTGCAATTTGGAGTAATGGTTTTGGCATAATTATTCCTTTTTTATTTAGTTTAAGACTGCATCAATAACCGCATAAACATCTTCAGCAGTTTGACAACGACGAATTTTATCTAAATTAATGCCCGTATCACTGTCTGGATCATCAAGTACCTGAGTGATCTCCATGAGACCTTGCATATGTTGATTTGCATCACTGCCCGCAAGTGTGAGGAGTACATCGACAGGTTCATCTTCACCATCAAAATAAATGGGTGTATCTAGCGTGACGAGGGCAAAGGCTGTGCGATTGACACCATCCTCTGGGCGAGCGTGTGGCATCGCTAAATGGGGAGCAATAATGATATATGGTCCTAGTTCTTTAACACATTTGATAATCGTATCGTGATAACGTGGTTCGACGGCTCCCGAAGCGATTAACATATCGGTCCCTAGTTTAATTGCCTCCTCCCAATTTTTGGCAGTTTGATGAAGTTTGATTGAATTATTTTCTATGAGCGACTGTTTTAAATTCATGGTATGTCCTATTTAGTTGATGATTGAATAAGGATTCGTCTCCTTTAAGTGGTTTGCTGATATTTTTTGATTAAGGCAATTAATTCTGGACCAAAGGAATTTGGATTTAGCATGTTTTGTACACCCAAGACAAATTTATCTTCACCCACTTCAATTTCATCGGCAAGATGACGAGAAGCAACGATAATATCGATTTCATTTAATTTGCCTTTATAATCGGTCACTGCACAGGAATCCAAGGTATTTGGTATGTTATGCTTGTCCAGATAACTTTTAATCTTCATTTTCATCATCATTGATGAACCCTGCCCGCTACCACAAACTGCCAGGATTCGAATAGGGTTAACGGCTGTTTTTAGAACATCATGTTGGACGCTGTCATCCGGTGTGATTGGGCTATGTTCTGTCTTGTCATAACCATCCATTTGTTCCAAGGTTTTACCAAGTGCAGCGGCAGCGGCCTCTTCTGAACGTAATTGCTTTGACGCAAACACCATATAAACAATGGCTAATGTCAGTAAAACAAAAAAGAAACCCGGTATGCTAACAATGCCTTGCAATATTGGTGGGAAAAATAATGCCCAGTCCGCCATTCCCATCCAACCATTAAACGTTGTACCTTGGGTGGCAAGTAAGTGAATAACCCAAGCTGAACCAAGTACTTCTATGATCCCCATAATGAAACAAATTTTCATGACGGATTTCCAGCCACCAAATTGGTTCGCAAAGACACCGATCGTTGCATTTGAGAAAAACATCGGAATGAAGCCTGGAATAATCAGAATAGGTGAACTAAAACCGAGGAGCAGACCGACAGCTACAAATTGTCCAATCGCCCCCCACATAAAGCCAAAGACCATTGCATTTGGCGAAAAAGCATAAATGGCCGCACAGTCAATAGCGAGTACAGAGTTTGGAATAACGCGCTCAGATATTCCTTTGAATGCTTCTGAAAGCTCAGCAACAAACATCCGTACACCAGTGACGATGATTTGGATAGCAACAGCAAATTTTAAGCCCATTTCAAAAATGTACATAAACCAGTGGGTTTTGCCTGCCATTTGTTGCAAGTTATCTAAGCCAAAAGAGAGTAAAATGATGCCGAAAAATACAGTCATAACAAGTGCGGTTGCGGAAATACTGTCATGAAAAATATGTAGCCATTTCGGTAATTTCATTTTATCTACGGTATCATTTTTGTCGCCAAGTTTTGGCGCGAGTTTGACTGCGATCCAAGAAGCGATTTGTTGTTGATGTCCAATAGAAAAACCTGCACCACCAGTAACTGCCTGGGTAGGTTTATACATGATATTTGATGAGATTCCCCAATATAGCGCCATTAATACGGCAGTATAAATGACCGTTTCCCACATTGAGGCGCCAATAATCATATAGAATACAGCGACTAAACCTGCTTGTTGGAACATAATATGTCCCGTCAGCATGATAGTTCGAATCCCTGTAATTCTACGGCATACGACTAATAAGATATTTAAAAACAATGCCAGGATAACCGCGTAGCCAACCCACGCATAGTTATCTGCCATCGTTTGGATGGTGGCTTGCATGCTGGTGTAAGGGTCAATCACTGCCCCCGTCAAATTATGATATTTTGATAACCCCTCAATTATTGGCTTGAAGTTTGCGACAAGAAAGCCAGATCCCGCCTGCACAATCATAAAACCAACAATTGTTTTTATTGTTCCTTTGATAACTGTTGTTGTGTCTTTTTTCAATAGAATGTACCCAATACAAGCAACAATACCAAGTAGAAAGGGGGCTTTAGAAAGGACTTGATTATTAAAGCTTAAGAATAGGTTATAGAGTGTTTCCATAGTGACACCTCTGGATTTTTTCATTGTGTATATTTGCATGAAAGATTTCTGGATAAGGCCTGATCTAAGAAATCTGGGTATAAGCATAACAGCAAAAAAAGATTATAAAAGATTATATTTGATAATTTGTGAGCAGTTTCACATTTTTATACAAAGCGTGTAATATTTAAATTAATTAATTTATTTTTAATATAACAATATGAAAAATAATTGCTTTTAGATTTATTTTATCGATGTGAGTTGATAGTAAGATCTAGATCACAAATTCTAATTACACTTATTGTATTTTTTATTTTGATTTAATATGATTGTTTTTGATTTGTTTTGCGTTGTTTTATAGGAGAATACAATGAGTAAAATTAATGAAATCACACGTGAAAGTTGGATCCTTTCTACTTTTCCTGAATGGGGAACATGGCTAAATGAAGAAATTGAGAATGAAGTTGTGCCAGAAGGGAATGTCGCTATGTGGTGGTTAGGTTGTGTCGGCGTATGGATCAAGACCCCAGCAGGCGCTAATATTTGTATGGATTTATGGTGTGGAAGAGGTAAATCAACTAAAAAAGTAAAAGATATGGTTCGTGGACACCAAATGGCAAATATGGCTGGAGTACGTAAATTACAGCCAAACTTACGCGCCCAACCTATGGTATTAGACCCTTTTTCAATTAATGAAGTAGATTTCATTCTTGCTTCACATTATCACAGCGATCATATTGATGTGAATGTTGCGGCTGCCATCGTCAATAATCCAGCCCTAACGCATGTAAAATTTGTGGGTCCATGGCATTGTGCGGAATTATGGAAACAATGGGGGGTTCCAGAGGAGCGGATCATTATTGTTAAACCTGGTGATGTTGTAAAATTAAAAGATGTCGAGATTCACGCATTAGATTCGTTTGATCGGACTTGTTTAGTGACATTACCTGTTGAAGGGGCTGAAGAGCAAGGAGGGGAGTTACTCGGGTTATGTCCTTCCGATGAGGAAATGGGGCGTAAAACAGTAAACTATGTCTTTAAAACTCCAGGTGGAAATATTTATCATGGTGCTGATTCTCACTATTCTATTCAATTTGCCAAGCATGGAAAAGAATTTGATATTGATGTAGCATTAAATAATTATGGGGAAAATCCGGTCGGTATTGCGGATAAAATGACATCGATTGATTTGTTACGCATGGCAGAATGTTTACGTTGTAAAGTGATCATTCCTGTTCATTACGACATTTGGACAAATTTCATGGCAAGTACCGATGAAATTTTACATCTTTGGCGTTTACGTAAGGAGCGTTTGCAATATCAATTCCATCCTTTTATTTGGGAAGTGGGTGGGAAGTATGTTTATCCACAGGATAAAGACTTGCTTGAATATCATCATCCTCGTGGATTTGATGATTGTTTTGAACATGAGCCTAATATTCAGTTTAAGTCAATGCTTTAAGTTGTATTCTAACTATGTAAGCCACGTAATTTTACGTGGCTTATTTGTTCATTATTGATAGAATAGTTTCTAAGTAACTAAGGACGTAAAAATAATGAACGAAAATTATCGACATAGACAATTACTGAATTTGTTAGAAGAAAGGAAAGCGCTATCAACGCAAGATATTATTCGCTTATTGGATGTTTCACCTGCAACAGCAAGACGGGATATTACTAAATTAAATGAACAAGGGCGCTTAAAAAAAGTGCGTAATGGTGCGGAAGTCATTGAGAAAAAAGCATACCGTTCTCAACCGCTCGCCATCAATAATTCAGGTGAGAAAAAACGGATTGCTGAATTAGCAGCCAAACTCTGTCAGGATGGCGATAGTGTGATTCTGACCTGTGGCTCTACAATGCTGATGTTAGGTAGCCGTCTTTGTGGTAAGAATGTACAAATTATGACAAATTTCTTGCCATTAGCGAATTATCTCATTGAGCATGATCATAATGATGTAGTGATTATGGGGGGGCAATACAATAAAAATCAGGCTATTATGTTGTCTTTAAATACCAATGCAGAGGCTATTTATGCAGCGAATATCATGTTTACCAGTGGTAAAGGATTAACCGTAGATGGGCTATATAAAACCGATATGTTAATTGCGAACTCTGAACAAAGAATGTTGCCACGTGTCGGTAAATTAGTTGTTCTATTAGATAGTTCAAAGCTTGGAAAACAAGCCGGTATGTTATTTGCGGAACTGCACAATATTCATTTGTTAATCACAGGGAAAGAAGCGGACGCTGAGATTATTGCAGAATTAAAACGTCAAGGGCTAAATGTGCTTTTAGCATAAATTTAAAGGTGCGAGATGACAACAAGAAACGCGGTATCTATAGCAGTCGTTCGTTGTATTCACTCTCAACGCGTTTATCGTAAAGGAATGATTGTTATTGAGTAGTTGAAAGTGTAATAGCTAACAATCAATATGATACCTTGATAAGCCTTCATGGGGGTAATTTAAATAAGTGGCGTAAGCAAATTGGGTGGAAAAGAAAAAAGATTGGAATTAAAACTTGATATTTTTCATTAAAAGGCTATAATACGCCAATATTTCGGACGCGGGGTGGAGCAGCTTGGTAGCTCGTCGGGCTCATAACCCGAAGGCCGTCGGTTCAAATCCGGCCCCCGCAACCACTTTACAGACAGTTCAGTAAAGAAGCCCCTAAATTATGGGGTTTTTTCGTATCTGAATGAGGAATTTTTATGTAAGGACTGAACATGCGAGTCCTTTTTTTACGTCTAAAATTTACGGTTGACTTATTGGATGTTGGCGATATTGCCTATCAATAACGTTATCCTAAGACAGATGTGTTTAAGTATCCTACATATTAGAGAGGTAATTTTGGCAACCTTAGAACAAAAGTTACAAGAACTGCTACAGAGCTCAGTCGAAGATTTAGGGTGTGAGCTTTGGGGCATTGAATGTCAGCGTGCTGGTCGCTATTTAACAGTACGTTTATATATAGATAAAGAAGGTGGCGTCACAGTGGAAGATTGTGCCGATGTGAGCCGTCAAGTGAGCGCGATTTTAGATGTGGAAGATCCGATTGCGGATAAATATAACCTTGAAGTGTCTTCACCTGGTTTAGATCGTGCATTATTCACATTAGATCAATATCAGCGCTATATTGGACAAGAAATTGTGGTGCATTTGCGTATTCCTGTTTTGGATCGTCGTAAATGGCAAGGTAAATTAGAAAAAATTGAGAATGATATGTTGACCCTGATTGTCGATGGGCAAGAACAAATTTTGGTATTTGGCAATATTCAAAAGGCCAATATTATTCCTAAATTCTAAAAGGAGCAAACAGAGCAATGAGTAAAGAACTTTTATTGGCTGCAGAAGCGGTATCAAATGAAAAATTATTACCACGTGAAAAGATTTTTGAAGCGTTAGAAAGTGCGCTTGCCCTTTCAACCAAAAAGAAGTATGAGCAAGAAATTGATGTGCGTGTGGTGATTAACACAAAAACGGGGGAGTTTGATACCTTCCGTCGTTGGTTGGTTGTGGACGAAGTAACCAATCCGACAAAAGAAATCACCTTAGAAGCGGCACAATTTGATGATCCTAATGTGCAACTAGGTGATTATGTAGAAGATCAAATTGAATCTGTGGCCTTTGACCGCATCACGATGCAAACCGCACGTCAGGTGATTAGCACGAAGATCCGTGAAGCAGAGCGTAACAAAATTGTTGAGCAATTCCGTTCTCAAGAAGGTGAGATTGTGACCGGCACAGTGAAAAAAGTGAATCGCGACAATATTGTATTAGATTTAGGTCAACAAGCCGAAGCCGTGATATTACGTGAAGATATGTTACCGCGTGAAAATTTCCGTCCGGGAGATCGTGTCCGTGGTGTGTTATATAAAGTGAGCCCAGAAAGCAAAGGTGCTCAATTATTTGTTACCCGTGCTAAACCGGAAATGTTAATTGAGTTATTCCGTATTGAGGTTCCTGAAATTGGTGAAGAACTGATCGAAATTAAAAATGCAGCGCGTGATCCGGGCTCTCGAGCGAAAATTGCAGTGAAAAGCAATGATAAACGTATTGACCCAGTGGGTGCTTGTGTTGGTATGCGTGGTGCGCGTGTACAAGCCATTACCAATGAATTAGGTGGCGAACGTGTGGATATCGTACTTTGGGATGATAACCCTGCGCAATTTGTGATCAATGCGATGGCGCCAGCAGATGTCACTTCTATCGTGGTGGATGAAGATTCACATGCAATGGATATCGCAGTCGAACCAGCCAATCTTGCACAAGCGATTGGTCGAAATGGTCAAAATGTGCGTTTAGCAACCCAACTAACAGGTTGGACATTAAACGTGATGACCACTGATGAGCTGAACCAAAAACATCAAGCAGAAGATAATAAAGTATTGAAATTATTCATGAATGCGCTAGAAATTGATGAAGATTTTGCGCATATCTTAATTGAGGAAGGTTTCTCTACATTAGAAGAACTGGCTTATGTTTCAGTCAGTGAATTAACCGCAATTGATGGCTTAGAAGATGAAGATTTGGTCGAAGAATTGCAAGAGCGTGCCAAAAATGCGATTACGGCTGCGGCATTAGCAGAAGAAGCCTTAAAACAAGCGCATATTGAAGATCGTTTACTCGCATTAGAGGGAATGAATCGCCATATTGCGTTGAAATTAGCAGAAAAACAAATTACTACTCTGGAAGAACTTGCAGAACAAGGTGTTGATGATTTAGCGGATATTGAAGATTTGACAGCAGAACAAGCCGCCGATTTTATTATGGCGGCACGTAATATCTGTTGGTTCAGTGAGTAATTGGAGGAGTGAAAAATGACAGAAGATGTAAAAAAAGCCGATGGGGCTGCCCCAAAAAAACTGAGTTTACAGCGTCGAACCAAAACCACCGTCAGTACAACTGCGGGCGGTAAGGCAAAAGAAGTGCAAGTCGAAGTCCGTAAAAAACGTACGGTGCCAACAGATGCGGCACAAAAAGCGGAAGAAGCAAGATTGAAAGCAAAACAAGAAGCAGACAGATTGGCAGCAGAAAAAGCGAAAAAAGACGCGGAAGAAAAAGCGCGTTTAGAGGCTGAAAAAGCAAAACAAGCGAAAGTCGAAGAAGCGAAGAAAGCACAAGCTGTGAGCGCACCGACCAAAGCGGTTGACGTGGAAAAAGAAAAGCGCCGTGCAGAAGAAGCCGAATTACGTCGTAAAGCAGATGAACTTGCACGCCAAAAAGCAGAAGAGCTGGCACGTAAAGCGGCGGAAGAAGCGAAACGTTATGCAGAATTAAGTGAAGAAGACGCAGAGAACGAGAACAGTGAAGACTATGCGGATTATCATTTAACGTCTACTTATGCACGTGAAGCGGAAGATGAAGAAGCGCGCCGTAAAGAAAACCGTAATCGTGGAGGAAAAAATAAAGTTGCCAAAGCGAAAAAAGGTGGTCGTGAAGACGAAAGCTCAAAAACAGAACGTGAATCTAATCGTCGTAATCAGAAAGATGGCAAAATGGGTAAAGGTAAGCATGCGAAAAAAGGCAGTGCCTTACAACAAGCCTTTACTAAACCTGCTCAAGCCGTGAACCGCGATGTCGTCATCGGTGAAACGATTACCGTGGCTGAACTTGCCAATAAAATGGCAGTAAAAGCAACAGAAGTCATCAAAACGATGATGAAAATGGGCGCAATGGCCACTATTAACCAAGTGATTGACCAAGAAACCGCACAGCTTGTGGCAGAAGAAATGGGGCATAAAGTGATCATTCGTAAAGAGAATGAGTTGGAAGAATCGGTGATGAGCGATCGCGATGTGGATGCGGAATTAGTCACGCGCGCACCAGTGGTGACCATCATGGGTCACGTTGACCACGGTAAAACCTCACTACTTGACTACATTCGTAAAGCTAAGGTTGCCTCTGGTGAAGCGGGTGGGATCACCCAGCACATCGGTGCATACCATGTAGAAACTGATGGCAAAATGATCACTTTCTTAGATACACCAGGACACGCAGCATTTACTTCGATGCGTGCGCGTGGTGCGAAAGCAACGGATATCGTGGTACTTGTGGTCGCGGCAGATGATGGTGTGATGCCACAAACCATTGAGGCGATCCAACATGCGAAAGCTGCAGGTGTACCGATTGTGGTTGCAGTCAATAAAATTGATAAACCAGAAGCGAACCCAGAGCGTGTTGAGACCGAATTGTTACAACATGAAGTCGTCGCAGAAAAATTCGGTGGTGACACTCAGTTTGTATATGTTTCGGCGAAGAAAGGGACTGGTGTTGATGAGTTGCTTGAAGCGATCTTATTACAATCGGAAGTTCTTGAATTAACTGCCGTGAAAGACGGTATGGCGACAGGTGTGGTGATTGAATCTTATCTTGATAAAGGTCGTGGTCCAGTTGCAACAATTCTTGTGCAAACCGGTACTTTACACCGTGGTGATATCGTACTTTGTGGTTTTGAATATGGTCGTGTGCGTGCAATGCGTAACGAAAACGGGAAAGATGTAGCAAGTGCAGGTCCTTCAATTCCTGTTGAGGTATTGGGGCTTTCAGGAGTACCTGCTGCAGGTGATGAAGCAACGGTTGTACGTGATGAGAAAAAAGCACGTGAAGTGGCGTTATATCGTCAAGGTAAATTCCGTGAAGTGAAATTAGCACGTCAACAAAAAGCCAAATTGGAAAATATGTTTACTAATATGGCAGAAGGGGATGTGGCTGAGTTGAACGTGATTGTGAAAGCAGACGTACAAGGATCGGTGGAAGCGATCTGTCAGTCATTGAACGAACTTTCTACTGCCGAAGTGAAGGTAAAAGTGGTGGGTTCCGGTGTCGGTGGTATCACGGAAACGGATGCGACTTTAGCGGCAGCCTCGAATGCGATCGTACTTGGCTTTAACGTACGTGCCGATGCCTCAGCGCGCCGTATTATCGAATCAGAAAGCATTGACTTACGTTACTACTCAATTATTTATGAGCTATTAAACGAAATCAAAGCAGCGATGAGCGGTATGCTACAACCTGAATTTAAACAAGAAATTATCGGTTTGGCTGAAGTGCGTGATGTTTTCCGTCATCCGAAATTTGGCGCAATCGCAGGTTGTATGGTGACAGAAGGTATTGTCAAACGTAACAACCCAATCCGTGTCTTACGTGATAACGTGGTCATTTTTGAGGGCGAACTTGAGTCATTACGTCGCTTTAAAGATGACGTAGCAGAAGTACGTAACGGTATGGAATGTGGTATTGGTGTGAAGAACTACAATGATGTGAAAGTCGGCGACCAAATCGAGGTGTTCGAAGTGGTTGAGATTAAACGTACGATCTAATTATTGATTACGAATGTCACAAGCGGAGAGCGTTAAGTTCTCCGCTTTTTTGTATGGTGGAATAGCAAATATTGCTCGCAAAACTTTTTTAAATACCACCGCACTTTTGTGCAAAGCATAGAAGCCCGTGGGAAAGTAAGATGTTTCACTCTATTTACAAATAAAGCCATCGCTTTGACCAAGACAAACTGCTTGTAAACCGATATAAGCAGGCACGGCTAAAATACCTGTTGCGACATCGGCAATCGCAGCAAAAGGGGTGAGCAATAGGGTACCCGCGTTTGCATTTTGGCGAGCGGGGAGATATTCAATATCCGTATGTATTTCTACCATTTCAGAAAATGGATACTGATTTTTCACGACATAGTTTGCTCCCGCTTTTGGCAAATAACGATGACCAACTAGATCAATTTCACGATACCAAATTTGCTTTTCTCGATTTAATTTTTCTAAATCAATTTTAGGTTGATATTGCTTAATCATGTCATAGAAACCCGACTTATAGGAAAGATTTTTAAACCCTAACATACTGGCGGTCTGTCGTTGTTTTTGGCTTAGCTGACGAAGATCTAAAGCTAAATAAAGTGAAGTGCTGATTTCATCTGGTTTTTGTTTACTGCTATTGATGATTGCCATTTGAGAATAAAGATGTTGCTTGAAAGGTAATTTCACGATTTTCTCAATCAGATATTGATCGTTAGGCTTTTTCTCTTTCAGCAGATAATGGTATTTTTCACCTAATACTGCAATTTTTTTATCGGGTGTTAAACCAAAAAAGTAAATTTGATCTTTCTCGACATGATAGCGGACGATTTCTGGTGATTCTCCTCTATCATATAACGCACCAGTTAAACTGTCTTGACAACCTATCAACAGTAAACTTGATAAGAAAACCACGCAATAACGATTGATGAAATGCATAATACCTCCTGATGTGTTGGTAAAATCACCCATACCATACCGATTTTTATCTGCATAGGCAATATCACATAGGATGAGATCAGCTAGACAAGAAAACTCTAAAAGAGTAGAGCAAAAAATTGAATAAAATTGTGTGGATTATTCAGTTATCTGTGTTAAAAACCGAGTATTTATGCCAAAATACACGCCTTAATGAAAAAGGAAAGGAAAAGCAAATGGCAAGAGAATTTAAACGTAGTGATCGCGTAGCACAAGAAATTCAAAAAGAAATTGCGGTGATTTTACAACGTGAAGTCAAAGATCCTCGTATTGGTATGGTAACGGTCTCCGATGTTGAAGTATCGAGTGATCTTGCTTATGCCAAAGTCTTTGTGACATTCTTGTTTGATAACGACGAATCTGCAATTGATGCGGGGATGAAAGGTCTAGAAAAAGCCTCTCCTTATATTCGTAGTTTGTTAGGGAAAGCAATGCGTTTGCGTATTGTGCCTGAAATTCGCTTTATTTATGACCGCTCTTTGATTGAAGGGATGCGAATGTCTAATTTAGTCAGCAATGTGATTCGCGAAGATAATGCGCGTCATATTGATGACGATGTTTCAGAGGAAAAGTAATGGCGAAGCCGCGCAAACGTGGACGTGATATTGACGGCGTTTTTTTGCTAGATAAGCCTCAAGGGATGAGCTCCAATGATATTATGCAAAAGGTCAAACGTGTGTTTCAAGCTAACAAAGCAGGACACACAGGTGCATTAGATCCTTTGGCAACGGGGATGTTGCCAGTTTGCTTAGGTGAAGCCACGAAGTTTTCACAATTTTTGTTGGATGCGGATAAACGTTATCAAGTGACCGCGAAACTTGGGGAAAGAACCGATACGTCCGATGCGGAAGGGCAAGTCGTTGAAACACGAGATGTGCAGGTAGATGTGCAGGACATTTTGGCTGCACTACCACATTTTCGTGGCGATTTAATGCAAGTTCCCACGATGTTTTCTGCGTTAAAACATCAAGGTAAGCCTTTATATGAGTATGCACGTGCCGGCATAACAGTGGAACGAGAAGCTCGCCCGATCACGATTTTTGACTTGCAATTTATTGCGTACGATGCCCCTTATTTAACGCTAGAAGTACATTGTTCAAAAGGCACTTATATACGCACTTTAGTGGATGATTTAGGCGAATATTTGGGCTGTGGTGCACATGTAACGGTGTTACGTCGAACCGCTGTTGCCAATTATCCTGTGGAGGCGATGATGGACTGGGACACTTTACAAGTTTTAGCTGCACAACAAGACCTCGCATTATTAGATCAGCACTTATTACCGACAGACAGTGCGGTCTCCGCATTACCTGCATTGCATTTAAATCAGGAACAAAGTAAAGCCATTAGTTTTGGTCAACGTGTCAAGTTTGACAATCCAACTCAGCTTACTGGACAAGTGCGTTTATTTTCTGACACACAACAATTTTTAGGTGTTGCCTTAGTCGATGAACATAATGTCATTCGTCCGCAACGTTTAATCACATAATACACATCTTGAATTATTGTTTGTTCATCCTTGACGAAAGACCGTATTGTGCGGTCTTTTCTATTTTTTAGAATGTTATTATTTTGTTAAATAAATGTGTGAGAGATCACAAAATCGCATTTTAAAAATTGAATAATAAATGTACATTTCTTAAAATCTCCCTGTAATTAAATGATAGTAATAATGATTATTATTTTTAAATGGGGTAATTATGTTTGCGATGAAAAAATCAAATCAGCTAAAACATCACAGTTTAGCGATGGGGTTACTTTTAATGTTGTTAAATCTTTCTGTTGCTCAAGCAACAACCTTAGAAACCATTGTTGTGGGTGGAAAAAGTGGCGATAAAGGACAAGCTGGAAAAGATGAAATATTTACCAAAGATCAGGTAACAGAATATAAAAGTAAAAAAGAAATTGAAACCTTCCATGGTCAATCAGTTTCTGATCTGTTTAGTGGGATCACGGGGGTTTATAGTGGTGATGCGCGCAATGGTGGAGCCGTTGACCCCATTATTCGTAGCGCATGGGGACAAGGTCGGATACCAGTTCTTGTTGATGATACAGAACAATCTATTACGATTTGGCGTGGTTATGCGGGAGTATCAAACCGTAACTATCTTGATCCATTTTTGATTAGTTCTATTTCTGTTGAAAAAGGACCAAATTTAAACCGCTCTTTACGAACAGGTTCAGCAGGGACGGTGAGAATGAACACATTGTCTGTTGATGATATTGTCAAACCCGGAGAAAAATGGGGGATTGAGTTAAAGGTTGAGACTGCCAATAATTCCATTAAAAAACGACCTGGTCCGTATATCTTTGGTGAAGACTACCGTAAGGTCAGCCAACTTGGTGGGGCTGAATTAGGCGAATGGGCAGCTTTCTTCAAAGGAGATGATCGTCAAGAACCACGTAGCGGTGGGCGTAATAAGTTCTTTAATGATAATGCGATTCGTCTTGCCGTTGCAACTAAGCAAGATAAGTTTGAGGGTTTAGCTGCGTATGCTTATCGCAATAAAGGAAATTATTATGCAGGTTCGAAAGGGGGACATCGTTATGGTGAGGGAAAACCTATGGAGCGAAATGTTAATCTTTACAGTGATGATCCTTATGTGCCTTATATTGCGAAAATTTATTATCCGAAATATGAAACACCGAATACCTCGTATGAATCTAAATCTTTATTGTTGAAAGGAAAATATTATATTAATGATTATTCCAATGTAAATATGAATTTTAGACAAAGTGATATTCAATATGGCGATATTATGCCATCGCGTTTAGGTCAAGTTTGGGGGGGATTAGGTACAGTTCTAGAATGGCCTCTTGCTAATGTAAAACAAAAATCCATCAGTTTTAACTATGAACTTAGTCCACCAGATAATAAGTGGATTGATTTAAAGATAGGAGCTTGGGCATTGTGGAATAAGACCTTAACCAATACGGCGGGTGGCTCACCAATGGATGTATTGTTCTCTGATCAGCAATATACCAATATGCGTATGGAAGCAATTAACGAAGCCTATAGCATTGTAGGACCACAATATATGCAAATGCATCCAGATTGGAATTTCGATTTTGATGATCCTAATTTCCGTAAAGAAGTGGAAAAAGAGTTAGTTAAACTCATGAAAGAAAAAACAGAGGCTTATTTAAATTCAGGCACTGCAACTCCAAACACAGACGGCATTTTTAATACGCAAAAAGCACACGCCCAATTTGCGCGTGATAACCATTGGGGATTAACAATAAGTAACCGCTTTGAGCTTCATCCGAGATTAAATCTTGATGTGATGGCGAACTATCGTCGTGAAACCCTCGAAACGGAAACTGTATTTGGACTGTGGGAAAAATATCAATTGCCAGGTGCTATGTCGGGAACATGTAGCCCAACCAATCCGAATGCTTGTAAAGTAGGCATTAGTAGCGATGCTAAAGCCGCACCCAGAAAGGGCACGCGTAATGAGTTTAATGCCGGTTTCCGTTTTGAATATATGCCAACGGATTGGTTAATGCTCACGGCAGGGATGAAATATACCCACTACAAATCAAAAGATAAGGGATTACAAGAAAAAATTAAGGATATGAATAAAGAGGCAATTCAAAATCCTTCTGTGATTAAATTGAGTTTATTGAAAGTTAGAGAACTGGAGGAGGTTGATCAAGCAATTGCCGAACGTTATAAAAAAACCTATAACCGCCAAATTGAACTCACAAAACAATTTGCAGAAAAAGATCCCAAGTATGATACTTTATTAAGTCAAGGTATGACAGCGGAGGAAATTTGTCAGCAAGCAGGTTTTGCAGATAGTACATGTTATCCTTATTTTCGTGATGAGAGGGACGCGAGATTTGAGGAATTTAAACTTGCGAATAATTTTCCAGAGTTATCTGCAGAGGAAAAAGAATTTGAAGAAAAATATTTTAATGGGCAAGGTTCAGGAATGAAGTATGATCTTGTTAAAGAATTTTTCTGGTATAAAAATGAATATGGCAATTATTCTGGAGAGGCGTTTCCAACGTTTAATGGGGAGGTTGATCCCGCTAGCTTGAAAGAATTAGTTGAAAATCCGATTACGGGAAAAAATGAGGAAGTTATTCCACGCAATTTTGAGGGGGCGGGTAACTTGTTAGCAGGAGATAAAATCTATCGCTATCGACTTGAAGGAAGCGCAAAAGGCGAACATATTCCTCTTACGGATGCTCAATGGGAAGCCATGAAAAAAGCTGAACGTAAAGATCATGCTTGGGCGCCTTCGTTTAGTGCGACCGTTTTTTTAAGCCCAAATGTACGTATTTATGCACGTTATGACGAAACCAAGCGGATGCCAAGTTTATTTGAAGATACTATTGGTTATTCGGTGGCAGTGTTGACACCATTGTATAAGCGTAAACCTGAGCACAGTAAAAATATTGAGATTGGTTATGTACACGATTTACGAGGTTTCTTCCCACGGTTAAGACGGGCTGATATTCGCTTAAATTGGTACAAAAATACCACCAAAATATTTTTGACCGTGATGCAAATTACGAAATGCGCCAATTTGAAAAACGTATTTTAGAGGGGCTAGAATTACAAGGGCGTTATGACCAAGGCAACTTCTTTGCGGATTTAGGCATTAGCTACAATATCCGCAATAAATTCTGTGATAAAGAGTCGGCTATTATTAATAACGACTTCTCTATTCGGGGAAATAATATCCACCCTGTTTGTGTGAATGGCGGTAATGCCAATGGTTACTTAAAAAATACCATTTTGCCGAAATACAGCATCACTTCAAATTTAGGTATGCGTTTATTGGATGAAAAATTGGAGCTAGGTACTCGCTTGGTTTATCACACCAATGTTAAAGATACACGCAATAAATCTTTATTTGAGGCTGGCTTCCCTGGGTATAGCAATGTACCTCGTTGGACCCCAGTATTCTTAGTAGATGCGTATATTAATTATCAAGTCAATGAGCATTTGTTGCTCACCTTATCTGGAACAAACTTAACAGATCGTTATTATCTTGATCCGATGACAAGGTCTTCCATGCCTGCGCCAGGTCGTACGGTAAAATTTGGTTTAACCGCAAAATTCTAGCATGTTTTGTCATTTTATTTAAAAGCCCGATTGTGTAAATAGGGCTTTTTTTGTGAGCAGGAGAAATAAAAAATGGGCAGTGTATTGACTGCCCATTCAATATATTGAGACAAAGTGCGGTCTATTTTGCAACAGTTTTGCTTACTTCACTGTCACACGCGCAAACTTACGTTTACCTACTTGATAAACGGCGGTACTTGCTTTGATAACTAATTTGGCATCTTCGACTTTTTCACCGTCAATTTTCACGCCACCTTGTTGCACCATCCGGTTTGCTTCAGAGGTTGAGGCGACTAATCCCGCTTCTTTTAACAAGTTTGCTAAGCCCATTTCTCCTTCAAAGGTCAATTCAGGCATATCTTCAGGCATTGCGCCTTTTTGGAAACGATTAATAAATTCTTGTTCTGCAGCTTCTGCGTCAGCTTCACTATGGAAACGAGCAATGATTTCTTTGGCAAGTAACACTTTGATATCACGTGGGTTACGTCCGTTTTCAACCTCTTGTTTTAATTGGGCGATTTCGGTTAATGGGCGGAAAGACAGTAAGTCATACCAATCCCACATGAGCTCATCAGAAATTGACATCACTTTACCAAACATTTCTGTCGGGCTTTCTGCAACACCAATGTAATTACCCAGTGACTTCGACATTTTTTTCTCACCGTCTAAGCCTACAAGTAGTGGTAACGTGATGGCAACTTGCGGTTTTTGACCCGCCGATTTTTGTAATTCACGTCCGACTAAAAGATTGAATTTTTGGTCTGTTCCACCTAATTCGATATCGGCATCTAATGCCACAGAGTCATAACCTTGCAATAAAGGATAGATAAATTCATGAATCGCGATAGGCTGGTTGTTGCTAAAACGTTTTTTGAAATCATCACGTTCTAACATACGTGCAACGGTGTAATTTGAGGTTAAACGAATCATGCCTTCTGTCCCTAATTCGCCTAACCAGCTTGAGTTAAACACAATACGGGTTTTTTGTGGATCTAAAATCTTATAGATTTGTTGCTTGTAGGTTTCGGCATTGCGTAAGACATCGTCACGACTGAGTGGTGGGCGAGTAGTATTCTTGCCAGATGGGTCACCAACCATACCGGTAAAGTCACCAATTAAGAAAATGACTTCATGACCAAATTGTTGAAATTGACGTAATTTATTTAATACGACGGTGTGTCCTAAATGGATATCAGGGGCTGTTGGATCAGCACCTAATTTTACGCGTAAAGGGCGGTTTTCTTTTAGTTTTTCAATTAAGTCCGCTTCTGAAAGAATTTCATCTACACCACGTTTAAGTTCAGCAAGAACCGTATTTATCTCCGTCATTCTAATTTCCTGTTTCATTTTGGCTAAAATTCTACATTATAGTGATTATTCGTTAAATGAAAAGGCTCGATATGGCTTTATTTATGATTATGGCAGGAAAAAGCGAATCTTGTGTTATCTGGTGTTTTGGGGAAATGAAACGGATAAATTATAATTTGAACAAGAAAGTGATAAAGCGAGCAGCAAGAAAGGAAAATATATGCATAACCAAACACTAATCACTGTTCGTGATGTACAGGTAAGTACAGACTGGTATACCAAAAACTTAGGCGCAGCCAAAGGGCATGGTGGTGCTCATTATGAACAACTCATATATAAAGGAAAATTGATTCTTCAACTACATAACATGGAGCCTGATGAGAATCATCGTGCTTTGTTAGATTAAGCTGTTTTTGATAAGTAGTTATTTTGACGCAAGAGGGAAAAATGAATTAAAGATGTTTACAAAAATTTCGCATAAAAAAAACGCCTCTTTGTGGGGGAGGAGGCGTTCAAATGTTGGAGTGATTATCTATTGTTGTTCGAATGAAATGAATGATAATCGTTATCAAAATTGTTGTCAATAGATTTAATGAAAATAATTCTCAATAAATGAATCGGTTACTTTTTACCGATATAAGGCACACAATGGGTGAGAGAAAGTGCGGTTGGTTTTTTATCAGAAAAATCAAATTTACCTGCATAGGCATACACCTCTACGCCTTCTTGTATCGCCTCTTGTAGCAACTTGTCGTATTCTGGGTCAATATATTCTGCCACTTTAAAACAATCAAAACCATTGTGTAAGCCCGCAAAAAAGACTACGGCACGATGTCCTCGTTTTTTCATTGCTATTAATTCGCGTAAATGTTTTTGTCCTCGTGTAGTGACGGCATCAGGGAACATGCCAATCGTGTTTTTTACTAAGGTGACAGATTTCACTTCTACATAACAATCGGGTAATCCATCGCCTTTGAGTAAAAAATCAATTCGGCTATTTTCCTCACCATATTTCACTTCTGGTAGGATCTGTTCATACATCGCCAATGCTTTAATTTGTTTATTTTGCAGTGCTTCTAAAGTGAGTTGATTAGAGCGATGAGTATTAATACAGACCATATTGCCATTTTTTAGCTCGGTTAATTCCCAAGAATGTGGGTATTTACGTGTTTGACTATCGGAATGTGAATACCAAACAATATCTCCTGCTTCACCACAACCTGTCATGGCACCGGTATTTGCACAATGAATGGTTAGCATCTCACCATTATCAAGTTGTACATCTGCGAGAAAACGTTTGTAGCGACGAATCAGTGTCGCGGATTGAAGGGGAGGAAGTTGCATAGTCTGTCCTATAAATCGGTTAAAAAAAAGTGGCGTTATATTGCGGAATATTGTTAGCGCTGGCAAGTAAAATCTTGTTAAAAATACCGCACTTGGAGCTGAAAACGTCCTATTGCAGTGTAGCAGGTCATCTTACATTTGAGGCGTGTAAAATTGCCATATAAATTAAGAGGTTATTGTGGACTAAGTTTAGATAATATTTAGTTTAATGAGGATTTAAATAAAGATCGTTAAATCTTACTGTAAAAGACTAAAATCTTTTGCAACTTTAAAACAATAAATGGTACATTGAAATGGTTTTGACTTATTGTCATCTTTTAGGGGAGTAACAGGGTTACTCAAGATTATCATCAATCAATTTGAAGGAAACATTATGTTAATTGGTGTACCTAGAGAACTGCTTGATAATGAAAGTCGTGTGGCGGCAACGCCAAAAACGGTACAACAAATCTTAAAGCTGGGCTTTGAGGTCATTGTTGAACATCATGCCGGTTTTAAAGCGAGTTTTGAAGATCAAGCATTTGCAGAAGCAGGCGCCAAAATTGGCTCAGCGCAGGAAGTTTGGCAGTCAGATATCATTTTTAAAGTGAATGCGCCAACGGATAGCGAAATCGCACTGATAAAAGAAGGGGCGACTTTGGTGAGCTTTATTTGGCCGGCACAAAATCCAGACTTAATGGAAAAATTGTCAGCGAAAAAAATTACTGTATTAGCCATGGATGCGGTACCACGTATTTCACGAGCACAATCGTTAGATGCGTTAAGTTCGATGGCAAATATTGCAGGGTATCGTGCAGTAGTGGAAGCAGCGCATGAATTTGGCAGTTTTTTCACGGGGCAGATTACCGCAGCAGGTAAAGTGCCACCGGCGAAAGTGCTTGTGATTGGTGCTGGGGTAGCTGGCTTAGCAGCGATTGGTGCAGCAAACAGTTTAGGTGCGATCGTACGTGCCTTTGACTCGCGTCCCGAAGTGAAAGAACAAGTGGAAAGTATGGGCGCAAGTTTCCTTGAAATTGATTTCCAAGAAGAAGGTGGCAGTGGCGATGGCTATGCGAAAGTCATGTCAGAAGAATTTAATCGCCGTGCGCTAGCACTTTATGCGGAACAAGCCAAGGAAGTTGATATTATTATCACTACCGCTTTAATTCCGGGTAAACCCGCGCCACGTTTGATTAGCAAAGAAATGGTAGCATCCATGAAACCGGGTTCGGTGATTGTGGATTTAGCCGCAGCGACAGGCGGTAACTGTGAGTTGTCAAAAGCAGGCGAAGTCGTAGTGACCGATAATCAAGTGAAAATCATTGGTTACACCGATTTACCAAGCCGCTTACCAACACAGTCCTCTCAATTGTATGGCACCAACCTTGTGAACTTGCTTAAATTGTTATGTAAAGAAAAAGACGGCAAGATCAGTATTGATTTCGATGATGTAGTATTACGCGGTGTAACGGTGATTCGTGACGGTGAGGTGACTTGGCCTGCACCACCTATCCAAGTGTCTGCCCAGCCACAAAAAGTGAAAGCCACACCGGTAGAGAAAAAAGAAGTAAAAGCGGTCGATCCGCGTAAAAAATACGGTGCGATGGCAGTGGCAGCGTTGTTGTTTATGGCGTTGGCATCTGTGGCACCTGCTGCATTCTTATCGCACTTCACTGTGTTTGTATTAGCCTGTGTAGTCGGCTATTATGTGGTGTGGAACGTTAGCCATGCGTTGCATACACCGTTAATGTCAGTCACAAATGCTATTTCAGGCATTATTATTGTCGGCGCGTTGTTACAAATTGCGCAAGGCAATTTCTTTATTAGTATTCTTGCATTTATTGCAATTTTAGTCGCAAGTATCAATATCTTTGGGGGCTTTAAAGTGACCCAACGGATGCTTGCTATGTTTAGAAAAGATTAAGGAGTAAGCCATGTCTGAAGGTTTAGTACAAGCGGCTTATATTGTCGCAGCATTACTTTTCATTATGAGCTTAGCAGGTCTGTCTAAACATGAAACTGCAAAAGCGGGATGTTGGTATGGGATTGTCGGTATGGCGATCGCTTTGGTGGCAACCATTTTTGGTCCGCAATCAGCAGGTACATTTTGGATTCTGATCGCGATGGCGGTAGGTGCGGTGATTGGGATTAAACGTGCCTTAAAAGTGGAAATGACCGAAATGCCTGAGCTAGTAGCAATTTTGCACAGCTTTGTCGGTTTAGCTGCGGTATTAGTCGGCTTTAATAGTTACGGTTTACACCATGAAGCCGTGATGCCAGCCAATCTTGATGCAGCAGCACAAGCGGCATTTATAGCTGAGCAACAGGTACTGAGTAATATCCATAATGTAGAAGTGTTCTTGGGGATCTTTATTGGTGCCGTGACATTTACCGGCTCAGTAGTCGCCTTCGGTAAATTACGTGGTATTATCGATTCCAAAGCACTCACTTTGCCACATCGTCATAAATTAAATTTAGCCGCCATCGTGGTTTCAGCCTTGTTAATGGTGTCTTTCTTAAATAGCCCAGAAAATATTTTTCCTGTGCTATTGATGACAGCCATTGCGCTTGCTTTTGGTTGGCATCTCGTCGCATCAATTGGTGGCGCGGATATGCCAGTGGTAGTGTCGATGCTGAACTCTTATTCAGGTTGGGCAGCGGCAGCCGCAGGTTTTATGTTAAGCAATGACTTGTTGATCGTCACTGGTGCATTAGTGGGATCATCGGGTGCTATTCTGTCTTACATTATGTGTAAAGCCATGAATCGCTCATTTATTAGTGTGATTGCAGGTGGATTTGGTAACGATCCGGTGGCAAGTAGCGATGAAGAACAAGGCGAACACCGTGAAACCACGGCAGAGGAAGTGGCAGAATTACTCAAAAACTCAAGCTCGGTGATTATTACACCGGGATATGGTATGGCGGTGGCGCAAGCGCAATACCCTGTAGCGGAAATTACGCAAAAATTACGTGAACGCGGTATCAATGTTCGTTTTGGTATTCACCCTGTGGCAGGGCGTTTACCGGGGCACATGAACGTGTTATTGGCAGAGGCGAAAGTGCCTTATGATATCGTATTAGAAATGGACGAAATTAATGATGATTTCGCGGATACTGATACGGTTCTCGTTATTGGCGCCAATGATACCGTTAACCCAGCGGCAATGGATGATCCAAACAGCCCGATCGCAGGTATGCCAGTATTAGAAGTGTGGAAAGCACAAAATGTGATTGTGTTTAAACGCTCAATGAATACCGGTTATGCTGGGGTACAAAATCCATTGTTCTTTAAAGACAACACACAAATGCTATTTGGTGATGCGAAAGATCGCGTTGATGATATTTTGAAAGCGCTTTAATTGCATAAAAAAGGGAATGGATCGGCATTCCCTTTCTTTATGTGAGTTTGTAAAACGTTCTAGAAATCGACCGCACTTTCCTGAATAAAAGTGGAGTGTGCGCTTTTATGCTTGTTTTGAGTTACTTTATGCCTGAATTACTGATTGAAACACACCCCTTTCCAGCCATTTTTCCTGCCCATGCTAAAGTCATGATGATGGGGACATTCCCACCGAAAGAAGATAAACGCTGTATGCATTTTCATTATCCTAACTTTCAAAACGATATGTGGCGCATTTATGGGTTAGTGTTTTTTGATGATGCCACTTATTTTCAAATCCCAGATGAAAAGCGTTTTGACCCGGCAAAAATTGAGATGTTTTTACGTGAACGTGGTATTGCACTATGTTCTACGGTACAACGTGCCGTTCGTGAAAAAGAGAATGCTTCCGATAAGTTTTTGACAGTTGTTGAACCTGTGGATTTGGCTGCAGCATTGCAGCAAGTACCTAATTGTTGTTGGTTATTTACAACAGGCGGTAAAGCAACAGAGATCATTTTGAGTTTGTTAAAGGAGAAAGTGAACACACCGCTAACGAATCAATTTGTGCAATTTGATTATGCAGGAAGAAAGCTGAGTTTATATCGGCTACCTTCGACCTCTCGAGCCTATCCAATGTCTTTGCAAAATAAAGCGGAATTTTACCGCACTTTCTTTAAATTAGCCGGGATCTTGCCGTAAATAACAAAATAATTCGTCGTCAATATTCAGAATCTTTGTTAAGATGAGATGCATTATGATGAGTGACTTTACGAAGGATAAGGAAACGTTATGCATTGCCCTTTTTGCTCTACGGAAGAAACGAAAGTGATCGATAGCCGTTTGGTGTCAGAAGGCTATCAAGTAAGACGTCGTCGTGAATGTGGAAATTGCCATGAGCGCTTTACCACCTTTGAAACGGCAGAGTTAATTATTCCCAAAGTGATTAAAAATGATGGCACACGTGAACCCTTTAATGAGGAAAAATTACGTCGTGGCATTCAGCATGCGTTAGAAAAACGCCCGGTAAGTGAGAACGATGTGGAAAAGGCGATTAGCTATATTATTCATCGTTTACGCAGTACGGGTGAACGTGAAGTACCAAGCAAATTAGTTGGGACGTTAGTCATGGAAGAGCTGAAAAAATTGGATAAAGTGGCTTATATTCGTTTTGCGTCAGTGTATTTAAGTTTCGATGATATTAACCAATTTAGTAAAGAAATTGAAAAATTAAGGGATTAATGATGACATTTACGGCACAAGATGTAGTGTACATGCAAATGGCATTAGAGTTAGCGGAGAAAGGGCAATTTACTACTACACCGAACCCCTCAGTGGGTTGCGTATTAGTGAAAGACGGTATTATTGTTGGACGTGGCTTTCATGTTAAAGCAGGCGAGGCGCATGCTGAAGTTATGGCATTGCGAGAGGCGGGAGAAAATGCACGAGGTGCAACCGCTTATGTGACGTTAGAACCGTGCTCACATGTTGGACGTACTCCCCCTTGTGCCCAAGGTTTGATCGATGCTGGTGTAGTGAAAGTCGTGAGTGCGATGTGCGATCCCAATCCGCAAGTGGCAGGTCGAGGATTACGCATGTTATCTGATGCGGGGATCGAAAGTGCGGTCGGTTTATTAGCTGAAAAGGCGGAGTGGCTTAATCGTGGTTTTCTTAAACGTATGCGTACTGGCAGACCTTACGTACAGCTAAAAATGGCTATGAGTTTAGATGGAAGAACCGCGATGGCAAACGGGGAAAGTAAGTGGATTACCGGTGAGCTTGCTCGTGCAGATGTGCAAGCAGAACGAGCCAAAGCCTCAGCGATTTTATCCACCAGTGCAACGGTGTTAGCTGATGATCCCTTATTAAATGTACGCTGGCAACAATTACCTGACAAGGTGAAAGCCGATTATACACAAGCGCAGCTACGTCAACCTGTGCGAGTGATTTTAGATTCTCAACATCGAGTTCAACCCTCACACCGACTTTTCAGTCTGTCTTCGCCAGTGTGGTTAGTGAGTCAAACTGCGCGTTCGTTACTTGAGTTTCCTGCACATTGCGAACAAATACAGCTTTCCGCTTCTACCAACGCTTTAGCTGATTTAATGGCAGAATTAGGACAACGTCAAATCAATACGCTTTGGATTGAAGCCGGTGCGACATTGGCTGGTGCATTAATTGAGGCAAAATTAGTGGATGAATTGATCATTTACATTGCACCGAAATTATTAGGTGATGCCGCACGAGGATTATGTAAATTACCTCATTTAAGCACCTTGGCTGAGGCAAGTTTATGGCAATTGCATTCCATTGAGAAACTCGGCGATGATCTGAAAACGATTTACCACCCACGAATTACGGAGCCAACATGATCAAAAAACTTTTTCATTCAGTGATGATTGGGTTAGTGTGTGCCGCAGTGATTCTGGTATTTTCACACGTTAACCAATTTAGCTTACTCAAAGCACCAGAACCGATGAGCTTTAAAGACGCTGTGCGAGTTGCCTCCCCAGCTGTAGTGAATGTCTATAATCGTTCTTTTTCGGCGAATAGTGCCGAGCAATTAGAAGTGGGCAATTTAGGATCAGGCGTGATTATGTCAAAAGATGGTTATATTTTGACAAATAAACACGTTATTCAAAACGCCGATCAAATTGTGGTCGCATTACAAAATGGGCAACTTTTCGATGCCAGTTTAATTGGTTCTGATACTTTGACGGATCTTGCTGTTCTTAAAATTCGTGCGGATAATTTATCGACGATTCCACAAAATCCGCAACGACAAATGCATGTTGGTGATGTGGCGTTGGCGATTGGGAATCCCTATAACTTGGGGCAAAGCGTTTCGCAAGGAATTATTAGTGCAATTGGACGTAATGCGGTGGGGGATTCTGTTGGGCGACAAAACTTTATTCAAACGGATGCTTCGATTAACCGTGGCAATTCAGGTGGCGCGTTAATTAATAGCGTAGGAGAATTAATAGGTATCAATACCCTAAGTATTGGTAAAACCGCCGGTGAAATTGCCGAAGGGCTAAATTTTGCAATCCCGATTGAATTGGCGAATGATGTGATGAAAAAAATTATTCGTGATGGACGAGTCATTCGTGGTTACTTTGGTGTACAAAGTGATATTTTATTTAATAATGGTCAAGGCGCCCATTTGGAAAAAGGGATTTTGATTACCAATGTTAATCCAGAGGGACCAGCAGGTAAGGCAGGCGTGAAAGCCGGCGATATTATTTTAAAAGTGGGTGATGTTGATGCCATTTCACCCGCGCAAATGATGCAAGTGATCAGCAATACGCGACCTAATACTCAATTGAATGTGGTCATTTCTCGTTTAGGAAAAATTATTGAACTTCCTGTGATCATCGAAGAATATCCGTTAAATTAAAAACAAGAAGAGAGTTATTGTGCAAGCCGTTATTAAAATAAGTCATTTTTTTGCTTGTTTAGATCGCTTACGTTTGATCCAACGTTGGTCTTTAATGCGTAATATTGAAAAGGAAAATTTGGCAGAACATAGCCTACAAGTTGCTTTTGTAGCACATGCCTTGGCTGTCATTAAAAATAAATTTTATCAAGGTCATTTAAATCCTGATCGTATTGCTGTGATGGCGATGTATCATGATACCTCAGAAATTTTTACTGGTGATTTACCTACCCCCATTAAATATTTCAACCCCAAAATTACACAAGCATATAAAGAAATTGAAAATGCCGCAGAAGCTCATTTATTGGCGTTATTACCCAAAGAGTTACAAGCTGATTTTGCCCCTTACCTTGATTCAACCCAGTTTTCTGCGCAAGAAAAGCATGTCGTCAAGCAAGCAGATCTTATTTGTGCTTATGTCAAAGCGCAATTTGAATTAGAAAATGGCAATCAAGAATTTAAAGCGGCCAAGGCACGTCTAGAGACATTAATGAAAACCTGGCATAGTGATGAAATGCGCTATTTTATTGAGGTATTTATTCCCAGTTTTGGTAAACCTATTGATGAAATTACACTTTAATTTGTACAGTTAAGGGGATATATATCCCCTTATTTTTGTATTTAATACAATGTTGCTAAGATCACTTGTTCGGGATCAATACTGATCCAAATTTGTTCATCTGGTTTCAAATTTTCTGCTTTATTGAGTGTGGCACAAAATTCCACATCTTCATCAGCGTGTTTGTTGATAGAGGTTAAAATGACTTCTTCCACATCTCCTTTATCCGTGATTTCTTTTACATTGACCAAGAAGGTGTTGACTCCCTCTGGTTTTTCACGATGTACTTTGACCCACGGTGCTTTGATCATCATCATCACTTCTTTGCCTAACGTGAGTTTCAGACGCTGCGCACTTTTTTCTGTGATCGAAACGGTTAATGGCTGTGCTAATCCTTTAATTTGAATCGCCACAAAGCAATGGATATTTTCATGGCGTAGTGCAACAATATCTCCAAAGAATTGGTTTCTCGCACTACTTTGTAAGGAAAAGCGGGCAGTCGCATGCAGTACGCTATCTAAAGGTAAGTTTTCATCTTGTAAGATATGAAAGGCTTTTTGTTGAGTATGTTCGAGCAAATCATACAGCTGTAATAAACGTTGTGCATACACCGTTAATTCGGTACCACCGCCATTTTTTCCCCCCACATTACGTTCAAGTAAAGGTTTGGGGCTGATTTCATTCATAGCGGCTAAATGATCCCATGCACTTTTGTAGCTGACTTTGGCATTTTTAGCAGCTTGGTTAATGGAACCACATTTCTGAATTTCTTTTAATAAGCGAATTCTTTTTGGATCAACAAATAATTGCTGTTGCAATTTTATTGTGAGCAAAATTTCACTCGTTAATGTCATGTTTCCTCCCATATTGAGTTCAATGCTGACAATACGCTTACATTCTAAGTGAAAGTGTATTTTTTAGATAGCCTTTCTTTACCAAATTATGTGCATGAGTAAGAAGTTATGTTAAGCACCAGTATTGGCGATGTCTTGCTTGGGAGAGGTGGCATGTTTATTGGTTATGAGAGGAAGAGAGCTGCGGATATCAAGCTGATATAACGGAGAAGGAATAAGCGGATAAGATATTTTCTAATAAAAAAGATATGGTCAGTATTTTATATTTTTTATACAAAAAATGGATTTTTTTGTTGCAAAATAACATTTTCATGCTTAATCTTAGCACCTTATTTTTTTATGTAAAAAAAGATGTGGAAACAAAAGTGGTTACAAATAAATTAATTAAACAAATAACTTATTTATTACCTTGGAGTGCCGTCGCTTTTACTCATGTGATTTATGCTCAAACGGAAATGCTTGATGAAATTGTAGTCAGTGGTGCACAACCGCACTTAGCTGGTTCAGCGATAGAGCATTATCAAGCGATTTCCAATCAGGTGATTAAAAAAGAACGGCTGCAAAAACAATCTGCCACCTTAGGCAATGCCTTAGCAGGTGAATTAGGTGTGCATTCCAACCCTTTTGGTGGTGGGGCAAGTGCGCCAATTATCCGAGGACAAGAAGGTGTACGTATTAAAATTTTGCAAAATGGCTTAGATGTCGTGGATATGTCAGCGATTTCGCCGGATCATGCTGTTGCCGCCGATAGCTTATTAGCCGAACAAGTAGAATTAGTACGTGGTGCCTCCACTTTGTTATATTCTAGTGCTTCTGCCGCCGGTGTGGTGAATGTCGTGGACAAACGTATTCCAACAGCTGTACCTGAAAAGGGCTATGAAGGTGAAATTTTCACCCGTTTTGATACAGCAAGTCAGGAAAGTACTGGAACCGCAGGGATCACTTTTAGATTACATCCTCATCTTGCCTTACGTTTGGAAGGCTTAAAACGTTATTCGACTCATTATCGTGTACCAGCTTTCAAATCAGGTGGTGAAACGATTCGTTATTTGCCAGACAGTCATAACCGCTCACAAGTGGGAACCATTGGTGTTTCTTGGATTAAGGATCAATCTTATCTAGGGGTATCTTATAGTGAACGACGCGATCGCTATGGTTTGCCTGGTCATAATCATAAATATGATCGCTGTAAAAGCCATGTGGTTGATGAAGCGGCAAGACCTGAGCTTGGTAAAGGATATCTGACACCTTATCCACATTTAGCAGATGATACAGATATTGTGTTTGCACACTTAGATGGATGTATTGGTGGTATTGATAATGATCCTTCTCATAGCCATGATCACCCATTTGGTCATGAGCATGACCATTCTCATGGTGGTCCTTGGGTTAGATTACATTCAAGACGATTTGATTTACGTGGGCAATGGGATTCACCAACAGCATGGTTAGATAAAGTAAAAGGCAGTTTTTCTTATGCCGATTATATTCATTATGAATATCATTCAGGACAAGCTGGAACGGATAAATTTGATCGGGATAGCTTTATTGAACGTGAGCGTAAGAAAGCAGAGAAAAACCGCGGGAAAGCCGCCGGTATTTATAAAAACAGTGGCTATAATGGCAAACTGGAGTTTTATCATACCCCGATTGTAGGCTTAAGTGGGGTATTCGGTGTACAGTATAGCGAATACAAAACAGCCATTCTTGCACCGTTAGGCTCAGGGATAAAACATCAACATCATTTAGTGCCAAATACCCAGAAACAAGCCAGTTTCTTTGCAGTGGAAAATTATGTGGTAGATGATTTTATTTTTGAAGTAGGGGCGCGCGTGGATAAACAACGCATTCCGATTAAATATGATCAACATGTGTTGAATGCGCATAAAAAATAAGGTGATCATCCACCTGATTTGTCCACTCACAAAGAGAAAGCCGTTTCATACTTGGGAAGTGTAGACTGGTTATTTCATCCTAATTATCGTATTGGTTTAACGCTATCTCGCAATGAACGTTTGCCAACACCCATGGAATTGTATTATCACGGGCAACATTTAGCGACTAACTCTTTTGAGCATGGTAATAAAAATTTACGTAAAGAAAGTTCCAATAATATTGAGTTAGGCTTTGCTTATCATACTGATAAATGGGATTACAAGCTTAGCCTGTATCAAAATAAATTTAGAAATTATATTTATAACGAAGATCTTGCTCGCTATGGTAATGCGTTTTTACGTCGTTACACGCAAGCACGAGCTAAATTCCATGGTATTGAAGCGGAACTTAATTTTAGACCAACACCAGATTATCAAGTGACCTTATTTGGTGATTATGTCAGAGGACGTTTGTTTGATTTACCAGAGCAATACGGACAACGTTTTTATCAAGGCTATATTGCTTATGATGAGGAAGGACTGATTCAAGCAAATTGGGAAAAACAACCTTACCGTATTGAAGGCATTAAACGTAATGAGCGTGATGCGCCTCGTGTGCCACCCGCACGTTTAGGTATGCGCCTGAGTGGCAATGTAACGGAACATTTATCTTTCTTTGCGGATTACACTTATGTCTTTTCTCAACAAAAAACTGCCTCTTCTTTATCAATTAAACCGCCGAGAGCGTTAGAAGCGAGTGATTTTATTGATGATGATACAGGTGAAAATTTATTGTTAAAGGGTATTGACCGCGACAAATATAATCGTACGGATAAAGCTATCGCAGATTTAAGTGCTTCTGATAGGGAAGATTTTGAAAGTGCGCTGGAAGCGATTCGTTTAAGAGAAGAAAATGAAAAGTTACCTGCTAAAATAGAAAAAATTCAAGAAGATCCGAGTAAAGGGCATCATTTGTTAAATATAGGTGTAAATTATCAACGTCAAATTGGGCATTTAGACTATTCTGTCGGTTTCAGTGTCAATAATGTATTAAACCAACGTGTTTATGTTCACACCTCTTATTTACCTTATGTGCCACAAATGGGACGCAATTATGTGCTGAATTTTGGGGTAAAATTCTAATATCATTGTGATGAAAAAGTGCGGTCAAAAAACCGCACTTTTTTGTGATGGGTTTATTTTTGCGCAAGTGTATTTTTTATATAGCCTTTTTCTGTTAAAACATTGTATAATTTTTTATATAAAGTTTACATCTTAATCAATCCATCTCGTTAACAAGGTAAATGACTATGCTTAAATTAAAAATGATCACCGTTTCACTCGCAACTGCTTGTTTAGCATTTTCGCTTTCTGCGCAAGCGAAAGTAACGGTATTTGCTGCTGCATCAATGACTAATGCATTAAACCAAATTGCAGAAGATTATAAAAAAGTGAAACCAGATCAAGAATTGGTGTTTTCTTTTGCGTCTTCTTCAACGCTTGCAAAACAAATTGAAGAGGGGGCTCCCGTCGATATTTTTGTTTCAGCAAACACTAAATGGATGAAACACCTTTCAGATAAAGGATTAACCATTAAAGACACCGAAAAAGTGTTAGTTGGTAACGAATTGGTTTTAATTGCGCCAGAAGCCAGTCAATTAAAAGAAGTCGATGTAGCGAAAGGTGAATGGGTAGCCGAATTAAAAGACAGTTTCTTGTCTGTGGGCGATCCTGATCATGTGCCAGCGGGACAATATGCGAAAGAAGCGTTAACAAACTTAAAATTGTGGGATAAAGTGGAAGCAAAATTAGCACGTGGTAAAGATGTGCGTGCCGCTTTAGCTTTAGTTGAACGTGCTGAGGCGCCATTAGGTATTGTGTATAGCACAGATGGTAAAGTGAGCAAAGGGGTGAAAATTGTTGGTGTGTTCCCTGCGGATACTTACAAAGCGGTGGAATATCCAGTCGCCTTATTAAAAGATCGCGATAATGCAGAAACCCGCGAATTCTTAAACTATTTAGAATCAGCAGAAGCGAAAAAAGTACTTGTCAGCTACGGTTTCTCAGTGAAATAACACGATATAAACGAGCAAGGACGTCATCTTGGCGTCCTTATTCTTTTTTATTTTTGTGATTTTAATGGATTAAGATTCGGCCTTACTGTTTTATTTCATGTATCAAGTTTGTTATCGCAACAGCTTCTTCAGATCATGCGCATGTTCATCTGTACGTAAACGAGGCGGAGTTCAGCCGAAAAGTGCGGTACATTTTTTTAGAATTTTTATTAATCAGATCAAGGACTACCTTTGTTTACTGAATTTTTGACTTCACTTGGTTTAACCACGATCGAAACACAAGCTGTGAAACTCAGCTTGAGTGTGTCACTAAATGCCATTTTATGGAGTTTACCCGTAGCGATTTTAATGGCATGGTTACTGGCACGTAAAAATTTTTATGGTAAATCCCTTGTGAGTGGCTTAATCCATCTTCCCCTTGTTTTACCTCCTGTGGTGATTGGATATTTATTATTAGTCGCGATGGGGCGTAATGGTTTTATTGGTAAATATCTTTATTCTTGGTTTGGATTTTCTTTTGCTTTTAGTTGGAATGGGGCTGTATTGGCTGCAGCAGTAGTTGCTTTTCCGTTAGTGGTACGTGCAATACGTTTGTCTTTAGAAAGTATTGATATGAAATTAGAACAAGCTGCCCAAACGTTAGGTGCATCCGCTTGGCGTGTGTTTTTCACGATTACTTTACCACTTTCTTTACCGGGTATTTTAGCCGGGGTGGTGCTTGGATTTGCCCGCTCTTTAGGTGAATTTGGTGCGACCATTGCCTTTGTTTCCAATATTGCGGGTGAAACGCAAACCATTCCTTTAGCGATGTATACCTTTATTCAAACCCCCGGCGCAGAAGAACAAGCCGCGAGATTATGTGTCTTAGCGATTATTCTCTCTTTAATATCTTTGTTATTGTCGGAGTGGTTAGCAAAAAACATGCAGAAAAAATTGGGGCAGAGTCATGCTAAAGATTAATGTCAAGAAACAACTCGGTCAGCTTGCCCTTGAAGCCAATTTACAGATCCCTGCGCGTGGTGTGACCGCCCTTTTTGGACTATCCGGTTCAGGTAAAACCTCGTTAATTAATTTAGTAAGTGGCTTAGTTCATCCAGATGAGGGATATATTTCCTTAAATGATCGCGTTCTTGTGGATCAATCAAAAGCGATTTGTATTCCCGCTTATCAACGACATATCGGCTATGTTTTTCAAGATGCGCGACTATTTCCGCATTACACCGTCAAAGGTAATTTATGTTACGGCATTAAGAAAATCGATCTAGCAAAATTTGATGATATTGTGTCGTTGTTAGGCATTGGGCATTTACTCAAACGTTATCCTATTACCTTGTCTGGTGGTGAGAAACAACGTGTGGCGATTGGTCGAGCACTCTTAACACAGCCAGAAATTTTACTGATGGATGAACCGCTTTCAGCGTTAGACTTACCGCGTAAGCGTGAGTTGATGAGTTATCTAGAAACCTTATCGAAAAAGATTGATATTCCGATTTTGTATGTGACACATAGCATAGAAGAATTATTGCGTTTAGCTGAATATGTGGTATTGCTAGATGAAGGAAAAGTTCGAGCCTTTGATCGTTTAGAGTCGATTTGGGAAAATCCGTTATTCTTACCTTGGAAATTAGAGGATGAGCAAAGTGCGGTTCTTTCTTTGCCAATTTTACACAACAATACTGGCTATCAAGTCACCGCTCTTGGTTTACAGCAACAACAGATTTGGATTAAGGCGCAACAAGCAGAAGTAGGGGAAAACATCCGTATTTGTATTAAAGGCTCCGATGTATCGCTTAGTTTAACACAACCAGAAAAAACCAGTATTCGTAATATTCTACACGGTAAAGTGAAGCGTATTGTTGAACGAGAAAATCGTGTAGATGTGCAGATTGAGATTGATGAAAAGCCAATTTGGGCGACCATTAGTAAATGGGCATTAGAAGACTTGGCATTACAGCTTGGGCAACCAGTCTTTGCGCAAATTAAAGCTGTTTCGGTACTTTAAACTGACGCTTTAGCTTTTTTAAAACGTATTTAAAACCTACCGCACATTGCGCAATGCAAAAGTGCGGTAGGTTTTTTATCATGAACGGTTAGAAACGGATTTCAAGGGAAGCCGCATAATTACGTCCGGGCGCATAGAAGCGTTGTAACCCTTTCCCTTCACGGTCAACTGAATTTAACGTACTATTGGCATTAATACCACGTAAGGCATCCCAAGTATGGTATTTTTTATTAAACAGATTATAAATGCCAGCTCGGAACGTGATATCGTCCGTGATCTTGTAATAACCAAAAGTATCAAATACAAAAGCAGATTTATTTAAGTGTTTATAAGTAGATAAATCTGGATACAATTCCCGTTTTTTACAGCGAGTAATTTGCTCACCTGACCAAGGATCTGTTTCTGTCACAAATTCAGTACAGCGACGTTTAATTTCATACACTTTCGCATCACTAGCTCTTTTTTCACCCAAATAGGTTAGGCGGTTGAAAATAGCCCATTTGCCGTTTGTTGCTTCATAATCCAACCCCAGAATAATTTTAAGCGGTTGAATGGAAAGTAGGCTGGCGTTATTAGAGAGTTTACCTTTGCTATAACCGAGCGCGGCGTAGAACTTAAAGCCTTGTGGTATCACAGCGATCATCTGATCTAAATTGACATGGGTTTTCAATTCCACACCATAAATTTTTGCTTTATCTAAGTTCACCATTTGTTGTTCTTGGCTTTGGTAAGTATAAGGGCGTCCATAGCGCATTTCGGTACGTTGAATTAAACTTTCTTGTTCAAATAAGAAATGACGATAGTTTGTTTGATAGAGGGTGAGATCAAGCAAGCCTTTTTCACTATTGCCTTTCAAAGAGAGTGTATGGTTAATACTTTTTTCGGGTTTCAAGCTCGGGTTAGATTTCCACGTGCCATACGCATTGGTAAAGCTGAAGAACATTTCTGAAGCCGTTGGTACACGATAACCGGTGCTAATATTGTAGCCTAACATCCATGAGGGGCTGAGTTGTGCCTCAAGTCCCGCAAATGTGCTAACGGTAGAGAAACGGGTCGGTTTAGGTTTTCCTTCTTCTAAACAGGCTTTGCTACAAGGTGCATTGAGTTCCTTTGGTTTTAGTTTTGTATGGTCATAACGTAAACCTAAATGGCTTGAGAAGGTGTCATTCCAGCGCACATGATCTTTCAAAGAAAGTCCGTACTGCTTGGTTCTAATAGGATATTGAATCGTATAGTGGTATTGTGTGTCGTAGTTTGTGCCAATACCGATACGATCTTGATTGATATTTTTGAAATCGCGCTGGCTAACATAGCCTTTGATAGTTAAAGTATGTTCACCATAGAAATGTACAGGTTGTGCATTGAGTTCTACACTGCCGCGCGTAAACACGGTTTTCATACGGCGATCATAAATTTCGTTCAGCTCTTTAGCATCTGTCGTGAAATGGCGTCCGCCTTTATAGTTAACTGCTGCCAGATCGGTCTTTTGATAATCTAAATCAAATTTACTGTAGGCTAACCATCCCGTGCTTGGTGCATAAATATAATATAAGTTTGCATTCAACCGTTCGTTTTGATCATCGGCTTCACGCCATTGTGAGCCCATTAACGTATAAGAACGCTCATCAATGTAACGCCCCCCTGTTTGCCCATTCAGCGTTAAACCAATACGTTGATTGTCATTAATTTGATAATTCATTTTAGCGAGATAATTGTGGAAGCGTTGTGTCACAGGATCGGGATACTGGCTACTGGAATACCGAAATTCAGGACCTGAACCACGACTTTTAAACTCGTGCCCCGTGCGTTGTGAATACATCAATAAGGCATCAAATTTTTCGCCAACATAGCCTATCCCTAAAGTACGAACCCATTCACGATTTTTACTGGCATAACTGCCTCGTAGTAAAGCACCAACGGAATTACCTGCTTTAACAATATGTTGTGGATCTAAAGTGTTATAATTCACACCGCCACCTAATGAACCGCTGCCTGCATTAAAGGAATCTGAGCCGCGTACAATATCAATGGTTTGAATTAATTCAGGATCAATGCTTAGGCGGGAATTATTAAAGTTACCATAACGCGCATACAGTGAGTTTTCTTCTGAATCAGGCAAAGAAACACCATCAATACTGATACCAACACGGTTATCCTCAACGCCTCGCATCGCAAAGCCTTTCAAAAAACGCCCATTATCGCTAATCCCCACATCCGTTGTGTAGCGGACTAAATCTCTGGTGTCTCGAATCATTTCGTTTTGAATGGTCGTGGCGCTTTTGCTGATCACTGTTGGTGAGGTTTTGTTCACTTCAGCGGTTGCGCTTTCTTGTACTGTAATTTGTTCTAATTCAGTCGTTTCTTGCGCATACAGAGGAAACGCAATGAATGAGAGAAAAGGAATGGACCTTGCTATATTTTTATAGCTTAAGGGATATTTCATGGCTGACTCCTCAATAGATAAGTAATACATTCATAGTTTACATGAGTTATATAATAATGATAATGATTTTTATTAAAATAGTAATTTTGTTTTTATGTCGCTAGCTGAAATAGTTAGGTGTTATCGCCAGAGTTTATCGACATAAGAGAATCGATAACGGCACTTTATAGTGATACTTTGCTTTCACAATTAAGCAAAGAAAATTTGGATAAATGATTTAAGCCCTGCATGATACAGGGCTTAAGAGGTTATCCTGTCTGTATTTCTCCTTTTGGAGGAAAAACAGAGGAGTGTGTTTTATTCAACTTATTTGCCTAAGTTATCAAAGAATTTCTTAACGCCATCAAAGAAACTAGAGGATTTCGGTTTGTTACTAGAACCTTCTAAACTTTCTTCTAATTGACGTAATAACGCTTTTTGTTCCTCATTGAGTTTAACAGGTGTCTCAACAATAATTTTGCAGATGAGATCGCCTGCGTAAGCACTACGTGCAGAAGTAACACCTTTACCACGCATACGGAACAGTTTACCTGTTTGTGTTTCTGCAGGGATTTTGAGTTTGACACGACCATCTAAGGTTGGCACTTCAATTTCACCACCTAAAGCTGCCATTGTGAAACTAATAGGCACTTCACAATACAGATTGCTACCATCACGTTCGAAAATATGATGATCTCGTACATGGATAACAACATATAGATCACCATTTGGTGCGCCATTTTCACCTGCCGCCCCTTCGCCTGATAAGCGTAATTGATTACCTGTATCGACACCCGCTGGAATTTTCACTGAAAGATTTTTCTTCTTGTGAACACGTCCATCACCATGACAGGATTTACACGGTTTCTCAATCTTTTTGCCCGAACCATGACAGCTAGGACAGACTTGTTCAGTCACAAAGAAACCTTGCTGACGACGTACACGTCCTGCACCATGACAGGTTGAGCAAGTTTCTACTTTTGAGCCTTTCTCAGCACCCGAACCATCACAGCTGTCACAATGGGCAAGGGTATTGATTTGAATATCTTTCGTCGTGCCACGTACCGCTTCTTCTAAGCTGATTTCAAGATCGTAGCGCAAGTCATCACCACGCACGACGCGTTGGCGAGCACGACCACCACCAAAAATATCCCCGAACATATCACCAAAAATATCCCCGAAATCAGCACCACTAAAGCCACCGCCACCGAAGCCACCTTGTTCAAAGGCAGCATGACCGTATTGATCATAGTTCGCCCGTTTTTGTTTGTCGCTTAAGACTTCGTAGGCTTCTTGGATTTCTTTAAATTTTTCTTCCAGCTCTTTGTTGCCTTGGGTGCGGTCTGGATGATATTTCATCGCCAATTTTTTATAAGCACGTTTAATTTCTTTTTCATCCGCACCACGTTCAACACCAAGAACGTCGTAATAATCTTTTTTTGCCATAATGTTTCAGTTTTCCGTTTAAGATATCAAATAACAATGATTATATTTTAGTGGGTGGTTGGTCGTTGACGAAATAAAAGAATCGCAAATAACGCACCAAGCCCAATCCCTGTAGGTAATCCAATAATAAAATTAAAGAATTCTGTTTTTGTTATTGTTTGTTGAGTATGTTGTGCCACGCCAACAACATACCTAAAAATAAAAATGAATAAGTACAGGATAAGCGGAAGATAACTTCCTCTTTGTATCCACTGTTGCCCTTGTCTTAGTAACAAAGGGGCATCCTTCCAAATTATCCACCCTAAAAATAGACCTAGCGCCAAGCCAACAATGAATCCGAAACCTGCGATAAGCGGGTGATGACTTTGCATTATAGACATGATGACTATAGGCAGAAATATCAAGGGCAAGAATGTTAATTTATAAGGTTTTATTTGACGTGTTTTGCTTTGTTTACTGCCAACGTAGAGTAAACAAAGCAAAACGCACCAAACCCAAATAGGGGTATTTGTTACAATCGCCATGCTATCCCCTGTGTTATTCAAATAGGCAGGCAAGATTGCCTGCCTTAATGACATTTATTTTGCCGCGTAGAATGCTTGTTCTAAATCAGCCAAAATATCTTGGATACTTTCAATACCGCAAGAAAGACGAATTAAACCCGCAGAAATCCCCACTTTTTCTAATTCAGCCTCACTTAATTGACGGTGTGTTGACGTCGCCGGATGTAAAGCACAAGTGCGGATATCCGCTACATGGACTTCACGAGAAGCCAGTTGTAGCGCATTCAGCCATTTTGCTGCAGTTTCTCTTCCCCCTTTAATTTCAAAGGAAATCACACCACATAAGCCGTTTGGTAAATATTTTTGTTTTAGTGCATGATCAGGTGAACTTGCCAAGCCCGGATAACTCACTTTTGCCACTTGTGGATGATTTTCTAAAAATTCGGCGACCGCTTGTGCATTTTCATAATGACGTTGCATACGCAGTGCAAGGGTTTCCATGCCCACATTGAGCAAGAAACTATTTTGTGGTGCCGGTGTGGCACCTAAATCACGCATTAATTGCACACGGGCTTTGACAATATAAGCTGCTGGACCAAAGGTTTCGGTATAAACCAAACCGTGATAAGTTTGATCAGGTGTGCTTAATTGTGGGAATTTGCCATTATTCCAATCAAAATTCCCGCCATCTGTGATCGAACCTCCCAACGCAATCGCATGCCCATCTAAATATTTTGACGTACTATGAATTACCACGTTAGCACCAAATTCGATAGGGCGACAAAAATACGGGGTTGCAAAAGTATTGTCAACTAATAAAGGGGCTTGTGCTGCCTTCGCAAGTGCAACAAACTTTTCAATATCCAACACGCGTAATGCGGGATTGGCAATAGTTTCAGCAAAAATGGCTTTCGTATTTGGGCGAATGGCTTTTTTTAATTCCTCAAGAGGTAAATCTTGATCCACAAAAGTGACCTCAATTCCCATTTTTTTGAAGGTATGTGCAAATAAGTTGTAGCTACCACCGTAAACATACGATGAAGAAATAAAGTGATCACCGGCTTGTAAAATATTGAGCATCGCGTAAAACACGGCGGCTTGCCCTGATGCGGTACACATGGTTGCTACACCGCCTTCAAGTGCGGTAATTTTTTCTTCTGCCGCATTGGTAGTAGGATTTGAAAGGCGGGTGTAAAAATAGCCAGCCGCTTGTAAATCAAATAACTTACCAATTTCTTCGGCGGAATCGTAAGTAAAAGTGGTACTTTGTACGATCGGTTGAACACGAGGCTCACCATTTTTCGGTGTATAACCGGCATGTAGACATTTTGTTGCAAATTCCATTGTGTTTTCCTTGAGTTTGTTTTGGGGAGTAAAGTGCGGTCATTTTTTATAAAATATTGAACACACTTTTGGCTTAACAATGTGGTACAACAGCGATGTAAATTTCTACCAAACCATCAGGGTAGTATTTTTCAAAATCCACCGAATAAGCCCGTTTAAGTAAACCTTGTTGTTCTTTTTTCCAGATCAGTTGCCACGTTTGATAAATTTCATCCGTTTTACAACGAAAAACTTCGTAAACATTCAAATCCTCAATGTCAATCGTGGGAAAATCTGTTTTTAAAACAGCACTACTCGCAATCGCAAAATCATAATCCGCTTGGTGATCGCCCGCATAATTGAAATAAACCCCATAACAATCCTGATCTTGTGGTAATTGCTTGAGCGTGTTTTGCCACAGGGCAGGGATAATCTCATGGGCAATCTTGTTATTCAAGCGTTGTTGCACAATGGGGTAGAGTGTTAAAGCCATTTTTTCCTCCAGATTGTTTTTTCCTCACTTCACTTGAGAAAAATAAAGTGAGGAAAAATGAGGATTAATCAATACACCGAAAGGGCGTATCGCTACGCCCTTCGATTTTTTGTGAGGAGTGAAATTATTTGTTGTCTTTCACTTCTTCAAATTCTGCATCCACCACATCATCATTTGACTTACCGCTTTGCGCTTGCTGTGCTTGCGCTTCTGGTTGTGGTTGTGCAGCTTGCATTAATTTTTCAGATACTTGAATTAATGCTTGTACTTTCGCTTCGATTTCCGCTTTATCTTCACCTTTCGCTGCAGTTTCTAATTCTGCAACCGCTTTTTCGATTGGTGCTTTATCTTCAGCAGATAATTTATCGCCCACTTCGCTTAATTGTTTGCGAGTGCCGTGAACTAAATGATCCGCTTGGTTACGGGCTTGCACTAATTCTTCAAATTTACGGTCTGCTTCGGCGTTCGCTTCTGCATCACGTACCATTTGTTGAATTTCTTCATCGGTTAAACCGGAAGAGGCTTTAATCGTGATTTTTTGCTCTTTGTTTGTGCCTTTATCTTTCGCAGAAACGTGGATGATACCGTCCGCATCAATGTCGAAAGTCACTTCAATTTGTGGCATACCGCGTGGTGCTGGGTTGATCCCTTCTAGGTTGAATTGACCTAAAGATTTGTTGTCTGCCGCACGTTTACGCTCACCTTGAAGTACGTGGATAGTTACCGCACTTTGGTTATCTTCTGCCGTTGAGAACACTTGTGATTTCTTCGTTGGAATCGTAGTGTTTTTCTCAATCAAGGTTGTCATCACGCCACCCATGGTTTCGATACCTAATGAAAGTGGGGTAACGTCTAATAACAAGACATCTTTGACATCACCGGCTAACACACCGCCTTGTACTGCAGCACCAATTGCCACCGCTTCATCTGGGTTCACGTCTTTACGAGGTGCTTTACCAAAGAAGGCTTCCACTTTTTGTTGTACAAGTGGCATACGGGTTTGACCACCAACAAGGATGACATCATCAATTTGCGATACGCTTAAACCAGCATCAGCTAAGGCAATTTTCACTGGCTCTAATGAGCGAGACACTAAATCCTCAACTAATGATTCTAGTTTTGCACGGGTTAATTTAATGTTTAAGTGTTTTGGTCCAGTCGCATCTGCGGTGATGTATGGAAGATTGACATCGGTTTGTTGTGCAGAAGACAGTTCAATTTTGGCTTTTTCACCCGCTTCTTTCAAACGTTGCATTGCTAATGGATCGTTACGTAAGTCCACACCTTGTTCTTTTTTGAACTCATCGACTAAGTAGTTGATCACACGGTTATCGAAGTCTTCACCCCCTAAATGCGTATCCCCGTTGGTAGATAATACTTCGAACGTTTTTTCACCACCAACTTCATCGATCTCAATGATAGATAAGTCGAATGTACCGCCCCCTAAGTCATAAACTGCGATAGTTTTGTTACCTTGACCTTTATCTAAACCATAAGCAAGGGCAGCCGCAGTCGGTTCGTTAATAATACGTTTAACTTCTAATCCTGCGATACGACCGGCATCTTTGGTCGCTTGACGTTGTGCATCGTTGAAATAAGCAGGTACCGTGATAACCGCTTCAGTAACAGGCTCACCTAAGAAATCTTCTGCCGTTTTCTTCATTTTTTTCAATACTTCCGCAGAGATTTGTGGTGGTGCCATTTTTTCACCTTTCACACCAACCCATGCGTCGCCGTTATCTGCCGCGACAATTTCAAATGGCATGATGCTTACATCACGTTGCACTTCTTCATCTTGGAAACGACGACCAATTAAACGTTTGATCGCAAATAGCGTATTTTTCGGGTTTGTGACTGCTTGACGTTTTGCCGGTTGACCGACTAAGGTTTCGTTATCTTGCGTATAAGCAATAATTGATGGAGTTGTGCGATCACCTTCCGCGTTTTCAATCACACGTGGTTTATCGCCATCCATCACCGCAACACAAGAGTTAGTTGTACCTAAGTCAATACCAATAATTTTTCCCATTTTGTTTCTCCTAAAATAAACTTGTAAATTCGTTAATAGTGAATCATTCGATTTGCTTTCTCAAAGTAAGGACGAAATTTCATATTTCAAGTGACAAAATAAAATTTTTTGAATTTCATCATGGCGTTTATTCACTCAATTTGAGAAAGAACAACATTGTTAAATCAGCTTGTCGTGTTGTAAATAAGGGTAAAAAGTGAAAGTTCAAGAGGAAATGAAAAATTTATTTGAGGAAATGGGTGGATAAATTTATTTCTATAAACTAAGCAGATAGAAAAGAAGATATTTTATACAATCTGGATTTGTGGTAAATTGAGTGCTTTCATCACATCGTTAATTTAGGAAATTTATTTATGAAAAAATCATTAGTTGCATTAGGTGTTATTGTTGCGTTAGGGGCTGTTTGGACGGGGAGTGCATGGTATACCGGAAAATCAGTGGAAGAAAGTGCGCAACAGCGTTTAGATTTAATTAATGCGAAGTTTGTTGGTGCAAAACCAGGGAGCGAAGTGAAATTCGACAATTTAAAAATTGAACGCGGCATTTTTAGTTCAAACGTTACTTATGATTTTGTTGCAGCCTTTCCTGATATGAGCTTCAAAATTCCTTTTGAAAGTACGGTATATCATGGACCTTTCCCATTAGATCGTATTACGCATTTTGATTTAGTGCCTATTTTATTTTCAACCCATGATCGCATTGTCAAAAATGAAGATACGCAAGCTTGGTTTGATTATGCACAAGGGCAGAATCCTTTTGAAAGTAAAATTAAAGTCGGTTTTGATTCTACTTTTACAGGAGAGGCTAAAATGGCACCTGCAAAATTAGCATTCAGCGATGTTGATATCGTTTGGAAAGGCGTTGATGTTAAATTTAATAAGCTGACTGCCGAAGGTGTGGGGCAATCTGACGCGAATATTGATGGATTGAAATTCCTATTTGAGAGTGATGATAATAACGCTAAAACATTGGTTGAATTGAATAATATTAAAGCAAAAAGTGATTTAAAACATTCTGAGTGGGAACATATTCCATTAGGTAAACAAACCATGGAAGTGGACAGTTTCCGTCTCTCACTTTCTGAGCAAGACATGAGAGAGTTTAATGTTGAATACCGAAACATGTCATTAGATATTAATACACAAAAGAATGATGCTTTTGTTGACTATAACGTGTTCACTAAAGCCCCAGAAATGTTAGTCAATGGCAAGTCTGTGGGTGAGTTTCAGGCTGGGGTGAAATTAGCGCATGTTGAAGGGAATACGATGAATACCCTTTTCGATATAGTGGAAAAAACAGCAGAACATGAAGCGTTACCAGATGATCAAATTCAAGCATTAGCCAAAACCATTTTAAGGAACCAGCCATTATTACAGATTGAGCCATTCAAACTCACGACGGATGGGGGCGATCTGAAAGCAAATCTTGTGGTGGAAATGGCAAATGGCGATGTCGACATGTTAGAGCAAGGTAAAGTCTTATCGCTATTTAAGCAATTGGCGGTGAATGTCGATTTAAGTAAAGACGCTATGATCAAACTGTTAGCCATGACAGAAGAAGCGCAAGGTAAAAACAAAGAAGAAGCCATGTTAAGCGCGACACAAATAATGGAGGAAACCTTTGCAGAGACGATTAATCAAGGCGTTTTTGTGGAGAATGAAAAAACGATTAATTTAGGGTTGTTACTCGAAAACGATGCACTTAAATTAAATGGACAACCAATTCCAGAAGAACAAATCTTAATGATGGTGGTACTCTTTTTCTTAGGGATGGGATATTAGTTATTGGTAAAAGTGCGGTGACTTTTTTCGTTTTTTCGCACGCTAAAAATAGAGGGGATACATTGTGTATCCCCTGATTTATTTTGTACTGGAGTTATTGAATAAGAAGATAGAAATTCGTATTGCCACGCACAATATTTAGAGCAATCGCCGAAGGTTTTGCATCTAAAATTTTACGCAGTTGACCTAAATTTTCTACTTTTTGACGGTTCACTCCAATAATGACATCGCCCTTTTTCAAACCACGTTGTTCTGCAAGCGATTTAGGGGTCACACTCGTGATGAGTACGCCTTTGACGCCTTTATCATCATGATTGCTCATCTCAGCCCCAGCTAATGCCGGTAATAAGTGACTTGCATCGGCTTGAGTCTGATCATCTGATTGTAATGTGACTTTTGTTTGATGTGTTTTACCGTCGCGTAAATAGGTGAGAGCAATTTCTTTCCCAGCACCAGATGTCGCGATCTTCGCTCGCATTTCAGCAAAACTGGAAATTTTCTGACCATTCATCGCGACAATGACATCACCTGCTTTTAAACCGGCTTTTTCTGCTGCAGAATTAGGCAAGACTTCACTTACAAATGCCCCTTGTTGAGCTTCAATATCAAAAGCTTTCGCCAGATCCGCGTTGAGCTCACCGCCTTTAATGCCTAGCATGCCACGACGTACTTCACCGAATTCTAAAATTTGTTGTACTAAGTTATTTGCCATATTACTTGGAATTGCAAAAGCAATGCCGGCATTTCCCCCACTTGGTGAAATAATTGCAGTATTAATACCAATTAGCTCTCCTTGTAGGTTGATTAAAGGACCTCCTGAATTTCCGCGGTTTACTGCGGCATCAGTTTGGATATAGTTTTCATACGTACCGTTATCTGAACCCGTTGAACGACCTAAGGCAGAGACGATACCAGATGTCACGGTTTGTCCCAAGCCAAAAGGATTACCAATAGCTACAGTAAAATCGCCAACGCGGAGTTTATCGGAATCAGCAATCGTTAGTGCGGTCAAATTTTTGGGTTTTTCAATTTGAATCAGTGCAACATCAGATAATTCATCAGTACCAATCACTTTTGCGCTTAACTCTCGACCATCTTGTAACTGCACGGTGATTTTATCTGCACTATCAATGACGTGATTATTCGTTAACACATAACCTTTTTCAGCGTTAATGATGACGCCTGAACCGATACCACGGAAATTACGTGGGGCACGATCATTGAAAACATCAGGACCAAAGAAAAAGCGAAATTCTTCAGGAATCCCCTGAAATGGTACACCACCATGATTCTTGGCTTTTCCTTCCACAGAAATGGAAACCACCGCAGGTAAGACTTTTTCTAACATGGGGGCGAGGCTAGGTACTTGCTGACCGTCAACATGAGTTGGTAAGGACGCTTGACTTATCATCGGCGTCGATAAAATGCTTAATCCGAGTGCAATACTTGTTAATAGAAAACGTCTTTTTTTCATTGTTATTTTCTCCAATAAATTTCAAACACACTAAACCGAGTCGAATGATTTAGGTATCACATAAGACAAAGAAAATGAGGAAATGTTCGACGAACTGAAAAATTTTAACTTAGGCAAGATTGCGGCAGGATAAGGAGAAGCATGTTATGATAGTTGTGATTTTTCTTGTTAGCGTGCTATCCGAGTACGTTTTTCTTGGTTATTGATTAAGGAGTCATGTCATGAGCCAACACACGAAACAACAAGTCCTGAGTGCGTTTCATTTCCGTAGTGCAATACGCCGTTATGATCCAAATAAAAAAGTCAGCGAAGAGGATTTTCACTATATTCTTGAATTAGGCCGTTTATCGCCAAGTTCCGTTGGATCAGAACCGTGGCATTTTCTGGTAGTACAAGATCGTCAGTTACGTGAGCAATTAAAAGCAGTCAGTTGGGGAATGCAAACGCAATTAGACGACGCCAGTTACCTTGTCTTTATTTTAGCGAAAAAGAATGCCCGCTATGATTCGCCTTATTTCCACGATATTCTCGCTAAACGTGGATTAACAGAAACACAGATGCAAAAAGCCCTTGCCATTTATGAACGTTTTCAGCGTGATGATATTCAAGTATTAGACAATGAGCGGACTTTATTTGATTGGGCGTGTAAACAAACCTATATTGCCCTCGCCAACATGATGACAGGGGCAGCAATGATAGGTATTGATTCTTGTCCTGTCGAAGGGTTTGATTATTGCGCAGTGAATCAATTATTGAGTCAAACCGGTGCATTTGATCCGAATGAATATGGTGTGTCTGTCGCGGTAACATTTGGTTATCGAGCGAAAGAAGTCAAAGCAAAATCACGTAAGCCTTTAACGGAAATAACAACTTGGTTGAAATAAAGTAAAAGGCGAACCTCAATGGTTCGCCTTTCACTTATGTGATTGCTTATGTGAATTAACCAATAACAGCAGGGAGATAACCAGCTTTGATTAAGAAAGGCACATTCATAATCAAGATACCTAAGATTAAGGCACCGAATAAGGTAAGGTTGCCTCCCATGACACGATATGGTAGATCCGGATAACGTTTTCTAGCACGCCATGCCATGCCAACAGGTAATACTAAACCGTAAAAGGTAAACATTTGCCCCGCATAACCTAATGCCATGACAAAACCCTCAGGGTAGAACAACGCAAAAATTAATGGGGGTAAGAAGGTAAGTAAACCTAGCGACACACGGTTTGTTTTGATTTTTACTCGTTTAAGTAAATCGTATAAACAATCGAATAAAGATAACGCGACACCTAAGAAAGAAGTAATCAGTGCTAAGGTAAAGAATAAACGCATCGCATGGCTGATAATAGCGCTTTCTGTGGCTTGGTAAGTTGCCGTGATTAAACCATTTAAAGTAGGGTCAGTATTTAAAATTTGTACGAACTGGGCTTGTGGGAAAACACCATGAGTGGCTAATTGCCAAATAATGTAAGCCACTAAAGGAATCGCTGTCCCCGTAATAATTGCAATACGTAAACGACGAATATTGCCGTCTAAATAGCTGTTAATACTTGGAATGATGACATGGAAACCAAAAGAGGTAAAAAATACGGGACTGGCAGAAATAATTAAAAAATCTTTTAATGGCATTGCCAGTAAGTTATCGCCATTGACCAAAGGTAACATCATCAATAAGACAAACACAAAAGCCACTAACTTAATCATAAATAGGAAGCGTGTGAGCATATCTACTGCGCCTGTACTGATCACAATAAATACCCCAAGGACAATCGTGAAAGAAACGATAGAAATTGGTGTGGCATGCTCACCTAAAAAAGGAAGGACACCGGCTAAAAGTGAACCGCCCCCTGTGACATAAGCTGATAAAATCGCGTACATAAAAACGACAAGTGACAAGGTAGCTAAAATACGTCCCGGTAAGCCAAAATATTGTTCCGCAAGGGTAGCGATTCCGGCATTTTTGGTTTCTGCTTTTTGGTAAACTTCAACAAAAAGTAACGCACTATAAGAGAGCAGTCCCCATAGGATAAATAATAGAATTAACGTGTAAGTAAAGCCCATTTCGGCCGAGGTTAATGGCATAGCAAGCATGCCGGCACCGATGGTGGTTCCCGCAACTAATAATGCGCTTCCAAAGGTTTTATTTTTCATAAATTACTCTCAAAAAACGTAAATGAATAAGCAAACCGCATTCTAACGGAAAAAAACACTGAATGTAACCATTTTTTTACAGTGTTATTATTATTTTACAGCTGCTTGTTTAAATAGGATGACACTCAATAGAAAGATAACTACTGAACGAAGAAAAATTTTATGCTAAAATTCGCAACCGATTTTACCCATTAATTTTAGATTAGGAAAGAATATGAAAGTATTAGAAGGTGCCGTGGCAGCGCCAAATGCCAAAATTGCGGTCGTGATTGCGCGCTTTAATAGCTTTATTAATGAAAGTTTACTTGAAGGTGCATTAGATGCGTTAAAACGTCTCGGACAAGTCAAAGAAGAAAATATTACGTTAGTTCGTGTGCCGGGCGCGTATGAATTACCGTTAGTGGCTCGCCGTTTAGCAGAAAGTAAAAAATACGATGGGATTGTAGCATTAGGAACCGTTATTCGTGGTGGCACCGCGCATTTTGAGTATGTGGCGGGTGAGGCTAGCAGTGGATTAGGTCAAGTAGCAATGAATGCAGATATTCCCGTTGCGTTTGGTGTATTAACCACAGAGAACATTGAGCAAGCAATTGAGCGAGCTGGCACCAAAGCGGGGAATAAAGGGGCGGAAGCTGCGTTAGTTGCTTTAGAAATGGTAAATTTATTAGCGCAAATTGACGCGGCGTAATTCAGATGACAGAACAAAAACATGAGAAAAAAATCTCGCCACGTCGTCGTGCGAGAGAATGTGCAGTACAAGCGTTATATTCTTGGTATGTGTCACAAAATTCCCCTGCGGAAATTGAGCTTAATTTTATGGCAGAACAGGATTTAAAAGGTGTCGATACAGCTTATTTCCGTCGCCTTTTCCGCCAAACCGCAGAAAATGTCGATGCAGTAGATAATATTATGATGCCGTATTTGGATCGTGAGGTCAGTGAACTTGATCCGATTGAAAAAGCCATTTTACGCCTTGCGGTCTATGAGCTTAAATTTGAATTAGACGTGCCCTATAAGGTTGTTATTAATGAAGCAATTGAAGTGGCAAAAGTATTTGGTGCAGAAGACAGTCATAAATATGTCAATGGCGTATTAGATAAAGTCGCACCGGTGTTATCACGCAAATAAGTAGCATAGGTGAAGAATGAGTCATGGCGAATTTGACATAATTCAACGTTATTTCACCGCGTCAAAACGCACCGCGCGTAAAGATGTGATTTTGTCTATTGGGGACGATTGTGCCATTACAGAATTACGTCAAAATCAACGTTTAGTCATTACAACCGATACTATGGTAGAAAATACACATTTTCTACCGAGTATGCATGCAGCAGATTTAGCTTATAAAGCCGCTGTCACGAATTTAAGTGATCTTGCTGCCATGGGCGCTGAGCCGGCTTGGGTTTCGTTGGCGTTAACTTTACCCGATGTCGATGCTCAGTGGTTAAGTGATTTTAGTCAAAGTTTTTTTGATGTGTTAGATCACTATAATGTGGATTTAATCGGTGGAGATACCACGAAAGGTCCCTTGTCTGTGACGATAACCGCACATGGCATTATTCCGAAAGGAAAAGGTTTATGTCGTCATAGTGCGAGCGTGGGGGATTGGATCTATGTTTCTGGTACCTTAGGTGACAGTGCAGCCGGTTTATCGTTATTGTTAAGTCAGCAGACACCACTTAACTCCGATCATGAATTTCTTATCCAACGTCATCTTCGTCCTACACCGCGTGTTTTACTCGGTTTAGAATTAGCTGTCTCTTCTTTAGCCAATGCGGCAATTGATATCTCAGATGGTTTTTTGGCCGATTTAGATCATATTCTTACACGTAGCCAATGTGGTGCGGTGATTGAGTTGGATAAATTACCGCTTTCTTCTTCTTTAGTGAATGTTTTTGGTGTCGAACAAGCAGAGACCTTTGCGTTAAGTGGTGGTGAGGATTATGAGCTTTGTTTTACGGTACCCGACAGTAATAAAGCGAAATTAGAGCGTGCGTTAGCTTATATCGGCGTGGATTATACTTGTGTTGGACAAGTTCGCGCGATTAGTCCACAGAATAAAAAACGTATCAAATTTCAACGCGATGGAAATCCGATTGATATCACTATTCAATCGGGTTTTGATCATTTCAAATAAGATGAGCTTATGCTAAAAACCCCGCTTCAACAGCTTAAATTAAGCAATCCCATTCATTTTCTCGCCCTCGGCTTTGGCGCCGGGTTGATTCGTCCTGCACCGGGAACATGGGGGAGTATGGTTGGTTTAATGCTTGGGTGGGGATTATTACAGTACTTGAACCTCAGTTTTTTCTTTCTTTTCACCGCACTTTGTTTTGCTCTAGGGTGTTATCTTTGCCAGAAAACCGCAGAAGACATGGGAGTGCATGATCATGGGGCGATTGTTTGGGATGAAATTGTGGGGATTTTCGTTGTCTTGCTCTCACTTCCCAACTTATCGCCTTTCTGGTGTCTGACTGCGTTTGTTCTGTTTCGTTTCTTTGATATTCTCAAACCTTATCCAATACGCTATTTTGATCATAAATTAGAAAGCGGGTTTGGCATTATGTTAGATGATATACTTGCGGCAATTTATGCAGTATTGGTGATTTTTATTTTACGTCTCTGGTTTTAGGATAAGTGATGTTAAATCTTATTATTGTACATTTTTTCGGTTTAATCACGCCAGGACCCGACTTTTTTTATGTCAGTCGATTAGCTGCCAGTAATTCACGTCGTAATGCACTTTGTGCCGTGATTGGTATTACGTTAGGGGTGTTGTTTTGGGCATTAGCCTCTATTTTAGGTTTAGCCATATTATTTAATACGGTTCCTGTTTTACAGGGATTAGTCATGACTTTAGGCGGTGGGTATTTAGCTTACTTGGGTTACCTTATGTTAAAAAGTCAACAAAATGTGGTTTTCGAGCCAGTTTCTGAACAAGAACAAAATAAACAGACCAGCATCAAAAAAGAAATCACCAAAGGGCTTTTAGTGAATTTATCTAATGCTAAGGCGGTGATTTACTTTGCTAGTGTGATGTCTTTGGTTTTAGTTAATTTAACCCAAACATGGCAGATCTGGAGCGCACTTTTGATCATTGTATTAGAAACTTTCTTGTATTTTTATGCCATTTCAATTGTTTTTTCACGTCAACAGGCAAAGCAGTTTTATAGTCAATATAGTCGATATATTGATCATCTTTCAGGCGTGATTTTTCTGCTGTTTGGTGTGTATTTAATGTATAGTGGTATCGGGGAAATGACCCCACTTATCTCGAAATGATGCCATTGTGGTGGTCATTTCATATAGCGCGATATAGCAAAAGGGGATAATAATATGACATTACGTGTGGCAATCGTCGGTGCTGGCGGCAGAATGGGACGCCAATTGATTCAAGCGGTAAGTGAAACGGAGGGGGTCGTCTTAGGGGCTGCCTTTGAACGTCAAGGTTCATCTTTATTAGGGGCAGATGCCGGAGAATTAGCCAATGTGGGTCATCTTGGTGTACAGATTACCGATGATTTAGCCAGCCAACAAGACCAGTTTGATCTCTTGATTGATTTTACTCGTCCAGAGGGAACTTTAGCGCATCTTGCATTTTGTGTGGCACAGCATAAAAATATGGTAATTGGTACAACAGGCTTTGATGATGACGGAAAAGCGAAAATTCAGCAAGCTGCAGACAGTATTGGCATTGTGTTCGCATCTAATTTTAGCGTAGGAGTGAATTTGGTGTTCAAGTTGTTAGAAAAAGCCGCCAAAGTCATGGGCGATTATTGTGATATTGAAATTATTGAAGCCCACCATCGTCATAAAGTGGATGCGCCTTCAGGGACCGCGTTATCGATGGGAGAACATATTGCAAAAACGCTAGGACGGGATCTGAAAACACATGGCGTATTTGCCCGTGACGGTATTACGGGTGAACGTAAACGGGATGAGATTGGCTTTGCCACAATACGGGCAAGTGATGTTGTCGGTGAGCACAGTGTGTGGTTTGCGGACATTGGTGAGCGTGTTGAGATTGCTCATAAAGCCACAAGTCGCATGACCTTTGCCAAAGGGGCGGTACGTGCAGCGAAGTGGCTTGCACAAAAAGAAAAGGGGTTATTTGATATGACCGATGTGCTCGATTTAAATCAGCTTTAACCGAATTCAGCAGAGGTAAACCTCTGCTGTTTTGTTAGAGTTGAGCGGTTTTATAGATCAATTCAGCAATAGTTTGCGCTTGCATTTTTTCCATAATATGTGAGCGATGCACTTCCACAGTACGCACAGAAATATTTAAGGCTTCAGCAATTTGCCGATTAATACAGCCTTGAATTAACAATGCCAAAATATCCAATTCTTTTCGACTTAACTGGGCATAACAATGTCGAATCTTATAGCGTTCGTAATGTGATTGCGTGGTTTGTGTTGCGGTTTTTAATACAGATTGTAATTGCGAAAATTGAACAGGTTTTTGTAAAAAATCTACCGCACCTTGTTTGAGTTCTTGCACCGCCATGGGCACATCGGCATGTGCTGTCATAATCACTACTGCAAGCGTACTTTGTTGTTGGCATAAAAATTGATGTACTTGATGACCGTCAAGTAATGACATTTTCATATCCAGTAATACGACACCTGGTTCAAACAGCGGTGCTTTATTCACAAAGGCTTGGCTATTTGACCATGTTTGGACTTGATAGCCAGCTTGTTCTAATAAAAAACGCGCTGCATCCAAAACGGTTAAGTCATCATCAACCAGATGAATTAACATGTTTCCCCCACTTTATTTGGTAATTTTAAAATCACTTCCGCTCCTTGTTGATCAAGGCGGTTATGCAAAGAAATGTCACCATTAATCGAACGCATTAATCGTTGACATAGTACCAGACCTAAACCTAGCCCATTCGCTTTACTACTGCGAAAAGGGACAAATGGAAAAGCAAGTTCGCCAGCTTTGAAGCCTGAACCATTATCAACAATATGAATAGTCATGTATTCGCCCACGGCTTTCACGTTCACCTCGATCTCACTTGCTCCCGCTTGTGAAGCATTAAGCAAGCAGTTACACAAAACTTGTTCGAGTAAAGTCGTATCAATTTTGAGTTTTAACGAGGCTGGACAATTCAAGTTTAATTGGGATTTCTGATGTGTTTGTAAAGACATAAAGCTGATTACACGTTGTAGTAAGGGCTTGAGTGCCACACACTCAGAACTTGGTGTTTTTTTGCCTTTTGCCCAATTCATTAAATTACGGATAATATCTGCACTGCGATCAACTTGTTGTAATACCTTATCTAAAATTTCAACTGTATTTTTTTCGGCAGGCAGCTGTGCTAAATGGTATTTCACCCCTTCGACATACATACGGATGGCGGATAAAGGTTGATTAATTTCATGGGCAATGCCTGTACTCATTTCGCCTAAAATGCTTAGCCGATCAGCTTGTACTAATTGCTGTTCATAGTGTCGCATTTCTCGATAAGCTTGTTGCAACGCTTTGCTTTTACGATGAATTTGAAAGCTAATCCACAGATAATTTAAGACAAGTAATAAGAGAACAAAAATAATCCAACCTTGATATTGTTGTAGCCAATATTTTGTACTGTCCCATAAGTTTTGTTGTGGGTGTTTGTATAATCCTCGTAACACAGTATCGGCTTGTGAGGTAGAATAAGGCGGTGTCCATTGTGGTAAATGTGCAGGCACTTGACTTAATAAAAGTGTGACCAATTTTGATGCAAGACTATCTGGTACTTGTGAAAGTGCTGCTAAAGACCAGTTTGGCAGCAATTCCGTGCTAGCGAGACAACCTAACACATTTTCTTTGCCGGCTAAGAGTCGAAAATCTTCTTTTTTCACCACACCTTCGTTGACTAATTCTTCTAAAATACACACCGGCACAATCGCCGCGTCAACTTTTCTTTCTTGCAGCAGTAGCAAGGTATTATCCACAGGGAAACCCGTAAATTTTAATTGAAAGTCTTTATTTTCGACTAAACCTTGTTGATAGAATTCGTTATAGCCCAGTAGAAAGCTGCCGAAGGCATTATCACCTACTGCACTCACGGTTTTGTGGCGTAAATCAGTAAGCTGGTGGAATGGGCTGTCTTGACGAACTAAAATCGCACTACCAATTCTGCCCATGGTAGAAGATTGAATTTGCCTTGGTGAACGTAAAGTTACCAGCCAACGTACTTCATTATTGTTTAAATAAAAAAACTGTGCTTGATTGGATAAAATAAAATCGACGCCTTGCGCCTGATCTTGTATTAGATCGTTAAGATCTAAGGTAACTAAGGTGAATTGATGAGGTGAGAGGTGTTGGTTAAGCCAATCTATCCAAGGTTGCCAAGTAGCGTGCGTATGTGCCACACCTCGTTGTGCCAGAACACCAATTTTCCATTGCTGTGCATAAACAAGCGCTGGCATGAAGCTGAGTAATAAAATAAACATTTTTAAAAATGAACTGCATTTTTTCACTTTTTCTTCCTTTTCTTGATTGAAATCAAATTCACTCACTGTTTATGTGGAAAACCACAATAGTTTTTTCACCGTCCTTCCTGAACAATACGAGAAAAAAATTATAACGCAATTGCGCGAAGAATTATAACTAAGAAGGAGCTAACCATGAAAATGAGTAAGCGTATTTTTCTCAAAAATTTATCATTATTAAGTGTGGGGCAAGCTTTTATTCCATTGAGTCAAGCAGAAAATGCTTTTCAACCTGCTAGACGAGAGGGAAGTGAAGCACATCGTTATGCCATGTTGGTGGATTTACGTCGTTGTATCGGTTGTCAATCTTGTACTGTAAGTTGTGGGATTGAGAATGCGACGCCGATTGGCGAATTTAGAACCACTGTGCGTCAATACGAAGTCACTGATGAAAAACAAGTGGTCAATAATGTGTTATTACCACGTTTATGTAATCACTGTGATAACCCGCCTTGTGTACCGGTTTGTCCTGTGCAAGCTACCTATCAACGTAAAGATGGTATCGTGGTAGTTGATAATGAACGTTGTATCGGTTGTGCGTATTGTGTACAAGCTTGTCCTTATGATGCACGTTTTATTAACGAAGAAACAAAAACAGCAGATAAATGCACGTTTTGCACACATCGACTGGAGGTCGGTTTATTACCGGCTTGTGTGGAAAGCTGTGTGGGTGGCGCGCGGATTATCGGCGATTTACGCGATCCAAATAGCACGATCAGTAAAATGGTAGAAGAATTTAAAGCGGAACTCAAAGTCTTAAAACCAAATTCGGGTACAGTGCCGCATGTATTCTATTTAGGATTAGATGACGCCTTTGTTAATCAAGTGCAGGGGCAATCTATGTTATGGCAAAGTGCGGAGGGAAGATTATGATCATTCGTGAAATCGTGGTGGAACCGCAAGCTATTGCATGGTTACCTTGGGCGGTGAGCTATTTCTTTTTTATCGGTCTCGCCTTTTCTGGTGTATTTGTTGGCTTACTCATTCATAAAATGGAGAAAAATGTCCAGCATGAATTCATTGCCATCATCGTTGCGCTAAGTTGTGCGATTGTGGCACCGATCGCCTTAACCGCGGATTTACACCAACCTAGTCGGATTGTAAATTTCTATTTACACCTTACTCCTTGGTCTTGGATGGCATGGGGCGCGATTTTCTTACCTTTATTTACGCTTGCTGTAGTAGGGTATTTTTTATGCTTATTGCGTCAAGCTATTCCACAACAGCATTTACCTCGGTTTTTGCATTTTCTTTATTGGGGACAGTTGAATCTCCTTCGTTGGACAACTTTCTTCCGAGTGTTTGCGTTTCTCTCTGCTTTATCCATTTTGGTTTATACCACTATGGAAGTGTTTGTGGTGGAGGCCCGTCCTTTATGGCATCAATCTTGGCTTATGCCGTTGATTTTATTTAGTGTTTTTCCAAGCACATTACTGCTTTGTCGCTTTTTGATTGCGGTGTTTAGCCAACGGAAAATTGCAGGATATCTTTCAACGCTGACCTTCATCAGTCTGATGTTATTTATTGGAACATTGTTGGGGGTGTATTTTTCTTCAGAACAGACCGCACTTCAACTGACACAGCTGTGGCAAGTGAGTGATCTGCCGATGCTTGATCTAGTTGTGCTTGGGGGATTGCTGTTAGGTACTTATCTGACTGCATCATTATGGTTACAGGGCATGATGGTATTGCTCGCCTTGTTATTGACTTGGGTCGTTCGTTGGATCTTATTGATCGAAGTACAACGTCTTGCTAAATACAATGCGTTAATCAACCCATATGAATTAACTTGGCATATCGACGGTGCGATTGGCATCCTGTCGGTATTTAGCTTATGGCTATGTATTAGTATCGTACTTTGGTGGGTATTTTCTGCTGCATTAGCACCACTTCATTTGACTGGGGGAAACCATGAATAATCAACGACGTAATTTATTAAAAGGTGGGTTAGCGCTCGGTACAGCAACGGCGTTTGTCACGGGGTATTCGCCTAAAGTGAAAGAAATTGCCACAGGCTTGCTTGAAGGTACATCGGGCGAACATACACAGGATAAAATCAATGGCAATGCATTAACGCCGGAATATCAAGTACAACAAGGTAAATTAATCAGTAACAGTCATCAAGTTGTGTGTAATACCCAATGTATGGGCTGCTGGACTTTATGTGGTTTACGGGCGCGTGTGGATTTAGCCAAAAATCAAGTATTACGCATTAACGGTAATCCTTATCACCCATTATCCGCCGATCAATATCTTGATTTTAACCAACCTATCCAACAGGCAGAGCTAAGTGTGGCGGGAGAAAGTGGCTTAGCTAATCGTTCCACTGCTTGTGCGCGTGGTGCTGCTTTCCTAGAAGGGATTAATAGCCCTTATCGGTTGACACAACCGTTAAAACGAGTTGGGAAACGAGGCGAAGGAAAATGGCAAACCATTAGTTTTGAGCAATTGGTGGATGAAGTGGTCAATGGCGGTGATCTGTTTGGTGAAGGACATGTAGAAGGATTGAAAACAATTCGAGATTTACAAACGCCTGTTGATCAAGAAAATCCTGAATTTGGTGCGAAAGTCAATCAATTAATGGTGACTTTTGCAGGACCTGAAGGGCGTCAACCTTTATTGAAACGTTTTGCTAACAACAGTTTTGGTACCATCAATTTTGCTTCACATGGCTCATTTTGTGGTTTGTCTTATCGCGCGGGATCGGGGGCATTTATGAATGACCTCGCGAACAACGCGCATGCCAAACCAGATTGGGATCATGCTGAATTTATTTTATTTATGGGAACATCACCTGCGCAAGCGGGTAACCCGTTCAAACGCCAAGCGCGTCAACTCGCAAAACAACGCACAGAAGACAATTTTGACTATGTTGTGGTGGCACCGCGTTTAGAGCTCAGTTCAAGCCGTGCGGTTAATCAGCATCGTTGGGTACCGATTGTCCCGGGTACAGATCTCTCTTTGTCTTTAGCCATGTTACGTTGGATCATTGAGAATGCACGTTATAACGCGGACTACTTAGCCATACCGAGTGAAAATGCGATGCAAAGCGCGAACGCGGTGAGTTTTTGTAATGCCACACATTTGTTTATTGCTGATCCACAACATAAACGCTATGGACAAGCCTTACGTGTGCAGGATGTGATGGATAGTCCAACACCAGAAAAACCTGAGGATGGTGATATTTTGCTGAAGGATCAACAAACGGGAGCAATGATTGCCGCAAAAGACAGTCAAAGTGCGGTCCTTTTTGTGGAAGAAATGGTGACACTCAAAGAGGGGACCTCTGTTTTAGCGAAATCCGCCTTGCAATTATTTAAAGAATCTTGTTTTGAACACAGTATCGAACAATATTCCACACATTGTGGTGTACCTGTGGCGACGATCATTGAATTGGCAAAAAAATTCACTTCACACGGACATCGTGCCGCAGTGGTAACCCATGGGGGCACCATGCATGGTACAGGGTTTTATACCGCGTGGGCAATTCTCTTACTCAATGCCATGGTTGGAAATATGAACAAAAAGGGCGGCATGAGTATGTCTGGCGGAAAGTTTAAAGATTTTGGTGCCGGACCGCGTTATGATTTAGCCAATTTTCCGAATATGGTCAACCCGAAAGGCACAAACTTAGCACGCAGTAAACGTGCCTATGAGAAATCAAGTGAATTCAAGCGTAAAGTGGAACAAGGTCTTTCTCCTTACCCTGCGAAAGCCTCATGGTATCCTTTTGTCGGTGGACAAATGTCAGAAATGATTACTTCCGCATTACAAGGCTATCCTTACCCACTCAAAGCTTGGATTAGCCATATGAGTAATCCGATTTATGGCATGACAGGGATTCATCACATTACGGATGAAAAACTACGTGATCCGAGTATTTTACCGCTCTTTATTGCCGTAGATGCCTTCATGAATGAAACCACTGCCTTAGCGGATTATATTGTGCCAGATACCCATAATTTTGAGAGTTGGGGATTCAGTACACCATGGGCAGGCGTACCGACCAAAACGAGTACCGCGCGTTGGCCAATTATTCAGTCTCACAATGCAAAAACCGCGAGTGGCGAAACCATTTGTATGGAAAGTTTTATCATTGCTATCGCCAAAGCGATGGATTTACCTGGATTTGGTGAAAATGCGATTAGTGATAAACAAAAAAATAGCTATCCTTTAAACTGTACTGAAGACTATTTTTTACGTGCCGCTGCCAATATTGCGTATGACGGGAAAGCGCCAGTGAATGATGCGACAGAGGAAGATTTACTGTTAACTGGGGTACAGCGCCTCATGCCAACTTTACAGCGAACTTTAAAAGCCGAAGAAGTACTGAAAGTGGCGAATGTGTATTGCAAGGGAGGACGTTTTGCACCGTATAAAAGTGCATGGCAAGAAGATAATATGCAAGCGCGTTGGAAAAAATGTCTGCAAATTTGGAATGAAACGGTCGCTAAAGCGAAACACGCGCAAACGGGTCAACATTACCACGGCTGTCCGAAGTATTTTGAACCGCAATTTGCGGATAATTCAACGCTCGAAAGCCATTATCCAAGCAAAGAATGGCCATTTAAGTTGATTTCATTTAAATCTAATTTAATGAGCAGTATCACCGCACCGTTACTCCGTTTACAGAGTATTAAACCAGAAGGTATTGTGGCGATGAATCAACAAGATGCGCAGACACAGGGCTTACGACATGGTGATTTGGTCGAACTCAGTACTCCGGGCGGAAAAGGGTTGGTACAAATTATCGTCATGGAGGGCGTCATCAAGGGGACGATTGCCATTGAACATGGTTATGGGCATAAGCAATTAGGTGCTAAGAGCTATGTGATTGATGGAAAAGAGATCCAAGGGGCGCCACAAATTCAGCGCGGAATAAACATTAATGACTTAGGTTTATTAGATAACACCAAAGAAATTGTTTCCCCTTGGGTGGATTGGGTATGTGGTTCTGCTGTTCGACAAGGGATTCCCGCGAAATTACAGAAAGTGATTTAGCTTACATCTCGATGTCTAAATCTTCATCAACCTGACAGCAACAAAGTAAAATCTCATTAGGTTGTACAAAGGCAAGGGGCGGTTCTTTATAAGATACCTTGCCTTTGCTAATTTTGACACGACAGGAACCACAATAACCCGAGCGACATTGATACTCGTGATGAATCCCGTGATTTTCTAAATGAGAAAGAAGAGAAGTTTGATTATCGTAGTCGAGAGTAATTTGGCTATGGATTAAATGAATTTTCATTAGCAAATATCAGCGAAAAAATAACCGCACTTTTCAGAAAACGCGAAAAGTGCGGTTTTTTTTAACAACGTTTAGAGATCAAAGTCGCCAAAGTCTTTAGTATCGACTTTTGAGTCAATTTGACCAACTAAATAAGAGCTGACTTCGACTTCTTGTGGGGCGACTTGTACATTATCCGACACTAACCAAGCATTAATCCAAGGGATTGGATTGGAGCGTGCCTGGAAAGGTAGTGGGAGACCGACTGCTTGCATCCGGATATTCGTAATATATTCCACATATTGCACTAAAATATCGCGGTTCAAGCCAATCATTGAGCCATCTTTGAACAAATAATCAGCCCATTCTTTTTCTTGCTCTGCCGCAGCAACAAACAAATCGTAAGCTTCTTGTTTACATTCTTCCACGATCTCTGCCATTTCTGGATCATCTTGACCGGATGCCATAATGTTGAGGATATGTTGTGTACCGGTTAAGTGTAAAGCTTCATCACGTGCGATAAATTTAATGATTTTTGCATTCCCTTCCATCAATTTGCGTTCAGCAAAGGCGAAAGAACAGGCAAAAGACACGTAGAAACGGATCGCTTCTAGCGCATTGACACTCATTAAGCATAAGTAAAGTTGTCTTTTCAAATTGCGTAATGTGACCACACAATCTTGACCATCTACATTGTAAGTGCCTTCACCATATAAAGTATAAAGCTGTGAATCACGAATTAAATCATCATAATAAGCAGAAATATCTTTGGCGCGTTTGATAATTTCTTCATTGGTCACGATATCATCAAAAATCACGGAAGGATCGTTCACAATGTTACGGATAATATGGGTATAAGAACGAGAGTGAATGGTTTCAGAGAAGGTCCAAGTTTCGATCCAAGTTTCTAATTCAGGGATAGACACAAGTGGTAAGAGCGCCACGTTTGGACTGCGACCTTGAATAGAATCTAATAAGGTTTGGTATTTTAAGTTACTGATGAAAATATGTTTTTCGTGTTCTGGTAACGCTTGGTAATCGATACGGTCTTGTGATACATCGACTTCCTCAGGACGCCAGAAGAACGAAAGTTGTTTTTCAATCAATTTCTCAAAAGTTTCATATTTTTGTTGGTCATAACGAGCAACGTTCACATTTTGACCAAAGAACATTGGCTCTTTTAATTGATCGTTTTTGTTTTGTGAAAATGTAGTATAGGCCATGTTGTGTTCTCCATAGGAAAAGTACGGGAAAAGCACCGCACTTTTGATGCGCTTAATAAACGAATAAACGTCGTCATTTTACCTAAGTCATCGATTTTAAGCTAGAGAAATGACAATATTTCTCATTTATTCAGTGAATTTAATCAGAAGGAATTAAGTGGAATAATAAGAGTAAAAATAAGTGGTTAGTAATCAATTGGTTAGATTTACTGATAAAAAAATCAGCACCCAAAAGGTGCTGATTTAAAGGGAAATGTGATTTTATTCTTTTGGTAATCTTGACACCGAGAGAATTAATCCTCCCCAAATGATCACTAATGCCACGATCATCATAATAATTGCGCTAGTACCCATTATTTATCTCCTTTTGTCGAATCGGTTAAGTGTTTCCAAGGTAAACGCGAGAGCATGAAAGCGATCACCCCTAAGCCAATTGCCATGCCCCAACCAAAGGTATTGACGAACCAGGCAGGGTAGCCACCGTAACCTTCAGTTGCCACTTTGTTAATTTCAGTAAAGAGCATATACACTAACACCGTTGACGTGATAGTGCCGATAAGTACACGCCATACCACACCAACTTTAAAGGAAGAGGTTTCGTTTAAGTGTGCCGCTAAGCCAGAAAGTGATTCGTTGATTAATACTGCATAAATCACCATTAAGCCTACAGCCACAATACCAAAGCTATTTACAAATTTATCTAATACGTCTAACACAGGTAAACCAGTGGTGGTACCAAAAAGTAAGACGGAAACAATTGCCATTGGTACACAAGTCAATGCAGTGGCAACAGAGCGACGCATTCTTAATTTGTCTTGTACCGCCGCGATAATCACTTCTAAGATCGACATCAATGAGGTGATACCAGCAAATAATAAGGAACCGAAGAATAATACGCCAATCACACTGCCAAATGGGGCTTGGTCGATAATAGCAGGGAAGGCAATAAAGGCTAAGCCAATTCCTGAAGTAGCGACATCACTCACTTCTTTCCCCGCCGCAGTTGCCATAAAGCCTAATGCCGCGAATACACCGATACCGGCTAATAATTCAAAGCTACTGTTAGCAAATCCAACGACTAAACCTGAACCCGTTAAATCACTTTGTTTTTTCAAGTAAGACGAATAAGTGATCATGATACCGAAACAGATAGACAACGAGAAGAAAATTTGTCCATAAGCGGCAACCCAAACAGTTGGTTCTAATAATTTAGACCAGTCTGGCGTAAACAACGCATTTAAACCTTTTACAGAACCTGGTAAGAAAAGCGCGGTAATCACTAAGATCACAAACATCACGGTTAAAAGTGGCATAAAGAAGGTGGCGGATTTACCGATCCCTTTTTGTACGCCTAACGCCAAGATAACCAAAATAAATATCCATACACCGACTAATGGACCGGTTATGCTGGCAACAAAGTCAAAATTAACTGCCACGCCTTCTGCCATTTGTAAGTATTCTTTAAAGAAGAAACTCGCGGGATCTGCCCCCCACGCGCTATTCAATGAAAAATACGTATAAGAGGCGGCCCAACCAATGATGACCGCATAGTAAATCCCGATAATCACGTTGATCAACACTTGCCACCAACCAAAGGTTTCAAAGTTTTTGTTTAACTTACGAAATGCCAGTGGTGGAGAAGCACGATATTTATGACCGATCGCATAATCTAAAAATAAGAGTGGAATCCCGGCTGTCAATAATGCAACTAAATAAGGGATGATGAACGCGCCACCACCGTTTTCATAAGTTACATAAGGGAAACGCCAAATATTTCCCAACCCAACTGCTGACCCAATGGCAGCAAAAATAAACGCTTTACGTCCAGAGAACGTTTCGCGACTTTGAGAAGATGTTGTCATAGTAGCAACCTTTGTTTTTGTTTGTTTTGGTTAAAAAAATGTTAGAGTTCAGAAATATAATGAAATTTAGAGAGCAGTCAATAGGGCGATATACTTTATTTTGGCGATTAAAGTTGAATTTAATAGTGCAAAACACTTAGTCTATTCTTATTTTTAGATTTTTATATCTGAAAAATGATTTTAACAATTTTAACAAGTTATTTTTGAAATCGGTGCTAGTACAAAATACTCCCCAAAAAAAGAGTCAGAAAACGAAAAATGCGCTTCACTTTTTACCATGAAACGCATTCTCGTTAGTTGTGATTACTCACATTAGATTTTACATGCACCGCCTGAACAGCCATCATCAATGTCTTCTTGCACATCTTCAGCACCATCGCGGGTATTTTGGTAGTACAAGGTTTTTAAGCCGTATTTATAGGCAGTTAATAAATCACCCAGTAGGCGTTTCATTGGCACCTTGCCGTCTTCAAAACGCTGTGGGTCATAGTTGGTGTTTGCCGAAATCGCTTGGTCAACGAATTTTTGCATAATCCCTACTAAGTGCAGATAACCATCATTATTTGGGAGATCCCATAACAACTCATAGTTTTCACCTAAGGTTTCATATTCCGGCACCACTTGTTTTAAGATACCGTCTTTTGAGGCTTTCACACTGACATGGCCACGTGGTGGTTCAATACCATTTGTTGCATTCGAAATTTGTGATGAGGTTTCAGAAGGCATTAATGCCGTTAACGTAGAGTTACGTAAACCAAATTCTTGGATTTCTTTACGTAAGGTCTCCCAATCGTAGTGCAGTGGCTCTTTGGTCAAGTTATCAATGTCTTTTTTATAGGTATCGATTGGTAAAATTCCTTGTGAATAAGTGGTTTCATTGAAATATTCACATGGACCAATTTCTTTGGCTAAGTTCATTGATGCTTTCAATAAGTAGTATTGGATCGCTTCAAAAGTGCGGTGGGTTAAATCGTTGGCACTGCCGTCGGAATAACGCACGCCATTCTTCGCTAAATAATACGCATAGTTGATTACGCCAATGCCTAATGAGCGACGCGCAAGTGAACTTTTCTTCGCCGCGATCACCGGGTAGTCTTGGTAATCTAATAGGGCATCTAACGCACGTACTGCTAAATCAGCTAAGCCTTCTAATTCATCAAGATTTTCAAGGGTACCCAAATTGAACGCAGAAAGGGTACATAACGCAATTTCACCTTTTTCATCATGGAAATGTTGTAATGGCTTGGTCGGTAACGCAATTTCTAAACATAAGTTAGATTGACGGACAGGCGCCACTTTCGGATCAAACGGGGAGTGGGTATTACAGTGGTCCACATTTTGAATATAGATTCGTCCTGTTGATGCGCGTTCTTGCATTAATAATGAGAACAGCTCAACGGCTTTTACGCTGCGTTGACGAATAGTTGGATCTTGCTCATATTGCAAATAAAGTTGTTCAAATTTATCTTGATCAGCAAAGAATGCTTCATACAATCCCGGTACATCAGACGGGCTAAATAAGGTAATATCACCACCTTTAATTAAACGTTGATACATTAATTTATTCAGTTGCACCCCGTAATCCATGTGGCGTACGCGGTTATCTTCAACACCTCGGTTATTTTTTAATACCAATAAACTTTCAACTTCTAAATGCCAAATCGGGTAGTAAACCGTGGCAGCACCACCACGCACCCCACCTTGTGAACAAGATTTGACGGCTGTTTGGAAATATTTATAGAACGGGATACAACCAGTATGGAAGGCCTCGCCACCCCGAATTGGACTGCCTAAGGCACGAATAGCACCCGCATTGACTCCAATCCCCGCGCGTTGAGAAACATATTTCACAATAGCAGAGGCGGTTGCATTAATTGAGTCTAAGCTGTCGCCACATTCAATTAAAACACAAGAGCTAAATTGACGGGTTGGTGTACGTACCCCTGCCATAATAGGGGTCGGGAGCGAGATTTTAAAAGTTGAGGTCGCATCATAGAAACGACGAATATAACTTAAACGGGTTTCAGCGGGGTATTTCGAAAATAAGCTCGCCGCTACCAGTAAATAAAGAAATTGTGCGGATTCATAAATCTCACCGGTGACACGGTTTTGTACTAAGTATTTCCCTTCTAACTGCTTCACCGCCGCGTATGAAAAGGTCATATCACGCCAATGATCTAAATAAGAATCCATTTCATCCCATTCTTCACGGGTATAATCGACTAAAAGGGCGGGATCGTATTTTCCCATGCGTACTAATTTTTTTACGTGATCGTATAAACGGGGTGGATCAAAATGACCATAGGCTTTTTTACGCAAATGGAAAACGGCTAAACGGGCAGCAAGATATTGATAATCTGGGCTATCTTTACTGATCAAGTCTGCAGCAGCTTTAATGATGGTTTCATGGATATCAGATGTACGAATACCTTCATAGAATTGAATATGTGAACGTAATTCCACTTGAGAAACAGAAACGTTATCTAAGCCCTCTGCCGCCCATGTAATCACGCGGTGAATTTTATCCAGATCAATTGGTTCAAGGTGTCCGTCACGTTTTGTGACCATCAATGCTTTGTTCATGTTATAGACCCGTTGTTAGATGATGAAAACACAAGATATTGTGTAGAATTGAAAATTTGATACAAGATAATGTGCCAGTAGATAAAATTCAAGTAGTAAATTTTTTACTGGCGTTGTTGACATAAAATAACTTATTTATAAATAAGTAAAATTTTGCGAAGGTCAGAAATTGAATTATTAAAATTTGTGCAGTAGATCAAATTTTACATGTATGCCTTCAGTGCATACAGAAAGTGCGGTCAAATTTTGTCATTTTTTATCGGGCTCAGCACAAACGCAGACCCCTTCGCCTTACTATACACAACGAGGAGAAAGGCGCGCAGACGATGTGTTCTCTTTTCGATTCACACACAGGCTGTGAGTTGGCGTAGTACCTCAGTATGGTTTAGCCTTAATTTAGTGCTCATAAAGGCGATTGTAGATTTGGCTTTCAAATTGAACTAAAGGCGCCCGTTTTGTTTTACGCTCAAAGTCGCCAGTAGAATAGCCATTAATAAATTGCACAAAAGCAACTTTTTCCCCTTTTTTATTGGTCATAAAGCCGGCGAGATTATATACCCCTTTGAGGGCGCCTGTTTTGGCAATTAAATTTTTCGCTAAGGGCTCATGAATGAGAGAACCTCGCCCGGTTAATGTGCCATCCACAGCCGCAATTGGAAAGGTATCCATGAGCTGTAACTGTGTTTCATGTTTTGCAATGTATTCCAATGCTTGTAATAAAATGTCAGCAGAGAGTAAATTATGACGTGATAAGCCGGAGCCATCTGCAATAATGGCATGACCAAATTTAATTCCTGCTTTGGTTTGTAAAATTTGTCGCATAGCTTGGCTAGCCAAAGGAAATGAAGCGGGGCGCTGATAATATTGATAAGCGATAGTACGGAATAAGGCATCGGCAATTTGATTATCTGATTTTTTCATCATTTTTTTGATTAAATCAGGTAAGGGCTTAGAGAGATGCTGTGCTAATAATTGTCCTTTTTGCGTCTGATAAGGCTGTTTGATTTTACCATTAAAAGCAATGCCTAGTTTTTTAAGGTGTCGCTGAATAATAGTTGCAGCATAGGCATTCGGATCTTGGATCGCAAAACTGAGACCAAAGGGTTTGTTTTGGCGTGCTAAGCATCCTTTTAACTGGTAACGATTATTATCAAGTACGGTGGCATCAAGTTGGCAATACCCAGCCTCTTTAGGCGTTGAAATATAGACTTGACCAAAAACCTGTACAGGATATTGCGCAGGAACATGGATCTTCGCTTGCTCACCCGGTGCATAATTCGCATCTAACTCAACATAAAAACAGTTATTATCAATGTTCACTGCAGCAGGTGGTGCATTGAAACACATGGTTAAGTCATTCCAGATCCAGCCTAAACCACGATCATGACTGCTAAATACTGAGGTATCTAAAATAATATCACCACTGATTTTTTGGATACGCTGTTTCTTTAATTGGGCGAAAAGTTGATAAAGTTGACCACTGGTGAGATCGGGGTCACCTGTAAAACGTACGATAAGATCGCCATGCATTTCATTGTTTTTTATTTTTCCATTGGTTAATAGACTGGTTTCAAATTGAAATTGGTCACTTAGTACGAGTTTGGCGGTTAAGGCGGTGAGCACTTTTTGTGTACTGGCGGGTAACATAAAGGTACTGGCTTGGTGCGCTACAATTTTTTCATTACGATTTAAGTTTTTAGCCACAAAACCTAGGCTGGTCCCTTCGGGTAAATGAGCGTTGATTTCAGCAAGATCAATCTCAGCATAACTGAAATGACTGACGAGTAAACTACATATAAGTATCGTTCGTTTGAAAAGGCGTAAAAGCGTGGCAGTAAAAAAAGAAGATATTTTATACATAATTGGCTCGAGCAGTTGCTATTTTTTTATTGTCGAACAATAATAGTATTTGAACCCTCGAGAGTAAATCCTTTTCTCGTTAAACACTTATTTTTTTATTCAACTACGGCATTGTTTTTACAATGTTGTGGTTTTGTTTTTATCTAAAAAGGAAGAAAAAACGATTATGAAACAGATTCCAATGACTATACGTGGTGCGGAACAATTAAGACAAGAACTCGATTTTTTGAAAAACACTCGTCGCCCAGAAATTATTAATGCTATCGCAGAAGCTCGTGAACATGGCGATCTAAAAGAAAATGCAGAATACCATGCTGCGCGTGAACAGCAAGGATTTTGTGAAGGACGAATCCAAGAAATTGAAGGGAAATTAGCGAATAGTCAAATTATTGATGTCACAAAGATCCCAAATAATGGCAAAGTGATTTTTGGTGCCACAATTTTGTTACTGAATATTGACACGGAAGAAGAAGTCTCGTACCAAATTGTAGGCGATGATGAAGCCAATATTAAAGCAGGGCTAATTTCAGTTAACTCACCGATTGCGCGAGGGTTAATTGGCAAAGAGGTGGATGACGTTGTTGTTATTCAAACGCCAGGCGGCAAAGTGGAATTTGAAATTCTCGACGTCGAATATAAATAAGTAAAAAATGATAAAAAAATAAAAGCCTTATTGTTGACAATAAGGCTTTTTTACATCCACAATAAATAACCTTAGTCTTTGTAAAGTAACGTAACTAATTGAAATATAATATAAAAACAAAACTGATTAAACCAGTATGTTTTTATGTAAAGATATTTCAAGAAGTATTACTTAGTTTTACATTTTGTTTTTTCTTTATAAATCAATTAATTATTAAAATTCCCTTCTTTGTACAATATCCACTCAATTTACTTATCTGAAAATTAATGCTCAAATATCAGACTGTTAGTAAATGGACAGATTATGTATTTAATTAATGTACAGTTTTTAATGCGTTCGTTTTCTTTTATTTAACTTAAACTAAATCGAATCAGTTATTCATTTTATATTATGCAAGGGGCAATTTTATGAATAAAGTTTACCGTGTTATATGGAGCCACGTCACTAATACTTTTATTGCAGTCTCAGAGCTTGCAACCTCGAAAGGTAAAGTAAAGTCTTTTAGCGCTATTTCTTCTAATCCACAATCAGAATTGAATAGCAGTATCCCTGCAACATTCAAATTAAGTGCGATTGCATTACTTTCTATTCTTACACTTTCTCCAGCTCAGGTATTTGCGGAAGATGTGATTGCAGATAATTTAACGGTAAATCAGACCTCTAATTTTAAAGGTGCAGCCACTTTCGATACAGCTACATTCAAGAGTATTGCTACTACAACTTTAACTGTTGGTGGTAAAACGGTTGCAACAGATGAAAAAGTGACTACATTAACGGAAACAGTGAATCAAAAAGCAAACCAAACGGATGTTAATGAATTAAAGACAGATAAGGCAGATAAATCAGTAGTCGATGGACTAAGTACAGAAGTTAATACACTAAAAACCAATAAAGCAGATAAATCAGAAATTAATACATTAAAAACTAGTAAAGCAGATAAATCAGTAGTTGATGGATTAACTACAGAAGTTAATACATTAAAAAACACTAAAGCAGATAAATCCGAGTTAACTAAACTCAGCAACCTTGTTACATCTTTAGGTGTACCAGAAGGCACAACAACGTATACAGGGATTAAATATTTCCGTGCGAAGTCAGAGCTTGAAGATGCGGCTGCAGAAGGAAAAGATTCTTTAGCTATCGGTCCAAAAGCGAAAACAGGCAAAACAGCCACTGATTCAGTTGCTTTAGGTCATGACAGTACAGCCAATGCAACAGAATCTATTGCAATTGGTAAAAAAGCTTATGCAGTAAAAACCGCAAATAAAGGTATCGCGATTGGTGAACATGCTCGTGTAGGTTCTAAACAAGATGGTGATGTGGTTTATGATGGCGCATCTTCTTATGTTCTAGGACCTAAAGATGGAGAAAGTTCTGTCGCGATTGGTGATAAAGCGGTTAGCCGAGGTGAAGCAAGTATTGCGATTGGTAAAAATGCGATCACCTCAAATAAAGATGTCAAAAAGATCATTTCTAAAAATAATATTGCATTAGGAACCTCTGCTCAAGCAATTGCAAGTGATAATTCTATTGCTTTGGGTAATACTTCACGAGTGAATAAAGATTCTGATTCATCAGTTGCTATTGGTGATGCGGCGGAAACCTTTGCAGAGAGTGCAGTAGCACTTGGTAAAACAGCTCAAGCAAAAGGCGTGGCTTCAGTTGCTTTAGGTTTAAATGCGAAATCACATACAGCATCAACAGTAGCCATTGGTAAAGATAGTGAAGCCTTAAGCTCACAGAGTATTGCAATCGGTGAATTAGCAAAAGCAATGCCAAATAAAACCATTTCGATTGGTTTAAACGCAGGTAAAGGTCAAGAATCTGATAAAGAAGGAACAAAACATTCTCATATCAATATTGGTGAGAATGCTGGTGAGAACGTCATCGGACAATATAATATCGGTATTGGTACTGAAGCTGGTAAAGGTGTGGTTGGTAAAGCTAATATTGCATTGGGTATTTATGCAGGGACGAATTTAGCTAACTCGAAAGAAACTGTTGGAGATAATGTTTCGATTGGTAATGCCTCAAATAACTATAAAACGGCCACACCAATTCAGCGTGGTACAGCAGTTGGAGCACAATCGTTAAGTGCATCAGATGCAACTGCATTAGGTTATGATACAAAAGCAACAGGATTAAAATCTACAGCGGTTGGTTTTAGTGCAGATGCTGAAGGTGAACAAGCTGTTGCAATTGGTGCTAACGCAAAATCAGATGCAAATAATGTGGCACTAGGGGCAAACTCTCTTGCTAAAGCAAGTAATAAATCAGGTTATTTAACGGGTAAAAATTCTTCTTTAGTCGTGTCTGTTGGTAGTCAAGAAGGAAATGCAAATCAACATATTTTACGTCGCCTAACTAATGTTGCGGATGGTGCAGATGAGCAAGATGCAGTAACCGTTGCGCAACTGAAGCGTGTTTCTGAAGATGTCACGACGAAATTACAAGCGCAATTTAATAATTTAGCGCATAGTTCTGCTACTTCAGATGTTAAATATGACTTAGTTTCACCAGATCCAAATAGTGGTGCAAATCACAAAATTACTTTAAAAGAGAATACGCGTCTTTCTAATGTAGCGCCAGCGATCAATGGTACTGATGCAGTTAATTTGAATCAATTAAGAGATACAATTAATACAGAAAAAACGCATTACTTCAGCGTTAATGATAAGGACCTTACAGATCGTCCATCTAATTATGATAATGATGGAGCTGTTGGTAAATTATCTATGGCAATTGGACAGAGTGTTATTGCAAGAAAAGAGCGTAGTGTCGCTATAGGTAATCAAGCGAGTGCGCATGGTGTAGGTTCTATTGCTATTGGTACTTTATATGTAGGTAGTCCAGAGTTAGATGATGGCAAAGCACAAAGTAGTGCAACTAATGCAGCAATTTCAAATCAACCTTATCAATATGGTTTAGCAATTGGTGCGGGAGCAAACTCAGAAGGAAATAATTCACTTGCGATTGGTAGTTTAGCTGCAACATCGAATAAAGATATTCAAAATGGCAATGTAGATCGTGCGATCGCGATTGGTTATAGAGCAGTTTCTTCCGCAGAAAAAGCCAATGCGATTGGTGATCGTGCGGTTGCTAACTCGTTAACGGGTAATGCGTTTGGTAGTGAAGCTTTCTCAGGCGCGGTATCTTCTAATGCGATTGGTACTAAGGCAAATGCCACTGGTGAAAACTCAATTGCGTTTGGTACTCACCAGAATGTCACTGGTGCAAATTCAGGTAGTATCGGTTACGCTGGTGCATTAGGTAACAAAGAAACTACAGTAATTAGTGGCGAGGGAACATATTCTTTAGGTAATACCAACAGTACATTAACTGCTAATGCAAGTGGTATTTTCGGTAATAGTAATGAAATCAAAGCTAAGGAAAATGCGCGTATTGTCGGTAACAAGAACACTATTGGTGCAATTGAAGAGAAGGCTCATGTACCTGGTACACCACCCGCTGCACCAGCCAATGATCTAAAAGACATTTATGTGACAGGTTATGACAACAAAATCAGCAGTGATAAAAAGCTAGCGAAAGATTTAAGTGGTTTGTTTGTTTACGGACATAACAATAAAGTAGCTCAATTACCAGATCCTGATTCAACAGAAGAATTTACATTAACTGACTCATCGGTTATTGGAGCGAATAACACCTTAAATACAAAAGGGAAAAATTATTTTGTTTTAGGTAATAATGTCACTGCAACATTAGAAAATTCTGTGTATTTAGGTGCCGATTCTGCTTATACAACGGGTAATTCGACTTCTAGTATGAATGCTTATGCTGATATGGCAAATGGGTTAAATAAATCAGGTTATACCTTTGCTGGTTCGCAGCCAGTTGGTGTGGTCACTGTTGGTGCCGTTGGTAAAGAGCGTCGTGTACAAAATGTGGCAGCAGGTTTAGTGACAGAAGCGAGTACCGATGCAATCAATGGTAGCCAGTTATTTGCGTTGACTCGTCCATTGCGTTTTGCGGGTGATAACTCGACGTTAAGTAATCCAAATGGCAAACCTGATACTGATACCACAGTGATTTCACGTAGTTCAAACCAAGGTATGAAAATTGTTGGTGGTGAGAATGATGGAAATAAACTTACAACTATCGCAGATAAAAATATCGGTGTCATTGCTAACGGAGATGACACGTTAGAAGTAAGATTAGCGAAAACACTTTCTAACTTGAAAGATGCAACATTTGGTACTGGAACAGATAAAACAACTATCAATAAAGATGGTATGACCATTACCAATGGTGCTAACACAGTAAGCTTAACCGAAGGTGGTTTAAACAACGGCGGTAATAAAATTACTAATGTTGCAGCTGGTGATAATGATACTGATGCGGTGAACGTCAAGCAGTTAAACGATCTTAAAGCAGAAGGTTTTGGTTTAATTGGTGAAGATGGCCAAACCATTAAACAAGCTTTAGGTACGGCAATTAAAGTTACTGGTGACAACAATGTTAACACTAAGATCCTAAAAGAGGGTAACAATCCAACAGGTTTAGAAATTAGCTTAGCCAATAACGTAAAATTAGGTAAAGCACCTGAAGGCACAACAGCTGGCGAAGCAGGTAAAGTGACATTAACTGATAATACAGGTAAAGATCGTGCTGTGCTTGATGGTACAGATGGTTCTCTCACTTTAACAGGTAATGCACCTCAAACAGGTTCTGTAACTGCACCAAGCGCGAAGATTAAAGTAGCTGAAGGGGCGCCAGACTTAGAAAATTCACCAGCGACAGCAAATGATCCTAAGAAGAAAACGCGTATTACCTATGAAATTCCTGGTGCAGGTACTAATCCAACCGTTGAAGAGCTAGCTACACTCAATGATGGTTTAAAATTTGGTGCAAATGATGGTACAGTCCACAATGCGAAATTAAATACGCAAGTGGATGTAAAAGGTAAAGCAACAAACACAATCTGGGGTAACTTTGATGAAGGTCAAAATATTATGACTCAAATCAATGGTAACACCATTACTGTAGCATTGGCGAAAGCATTATCAGGTTTAACCAGTGCAACCTTTGGTGATCCTGCTGGTAATCCGAAAGATAGTGCAGTGATTAACAAAGATGGCTTAACTATTACCGACGGCGATAAAACTGTTAAGTTAACAGATAAAGTTTTAGATAATGGTGGTAACCAGATTAAGAATGTTGCGAGTGGTTTAACAAAAGATGATGGTACAGCAACAACTTCTTTAAAAGATGCAGTTCAAACTAATGGTGTAAATGTTGGCGACTTAAAAACAGCAATTGATAATATTACCGCTGGGAATAATCCAAATGGTGATAACAACCCATTAGGTGGTTTTGGCTTAAAAGATAAACAAGGCAATACCTTTAAACAAAACTTGGGTGAAACTGCGGCAGTTATTGGTGATGCAAATGTGAATACAAAAGTTGTTGACTTTACTGACCCGACAACTAATAAAGCAGGTAAAGCGCTTGAAGTGAGTTTAGCTAACCAATTGACTCTTGGCAAAGCAGCTGATCCTACAGTACAAGGTTCTACTGGTGAAGCAGGTAAAGTGACATTGACTGATGATAAAGGTAAAGAACGTGCGAAGCTTGATGGTACAGATGGTTCCCTCACTTTAACAGGAAATGCGCCAGGTACAGCGCCAGCAGATGCACCAAGTGCGAAGATTAAAGTTGCAACAGGGAAAGCGGATTTAGTTGGTACACCGAATGATGATCCGAATAATGCACCTAACAACAAAACACGTATTACTTATGAAATACCTGGTGCACAACCTACTGATCCAGCAACAATTGAAGAGTTAGCCACACTGAACGACGGCTTAAAATTCGGTGCGAATGATGGGGCAGTTCATAATGCGAAACTGAATAGCCGTGTGGATGTAAAAGGACATGCTAATAATACCACTTGGGCGGACTTTGACGCGGGTCAGAATATTATGACTCAGATTCAAGGTAATACGATTACTGTTGCTTTAGCTAAAGCATTAAAAGATTTAACTAGCGCGAGTTTTGTAGGTGGTACGAATAATACCAGTAGCGTGCTCAACGGTAATGGGTTAACTATTACGAAAAAAGCTGATGCACAAGATCCGAATGCTAAGGATACAGTTGTAAGCCTAACCGAAAAAGGATTAGACAACGGTGGTAACCAAATTGTTAACGTAGCGAGTGGTCTGAAAAATAAAGACGGTGATGCGGTAGCATTGAAAGATGCAACAGGTGATGTACTCAATAACGGTGTCAATGTTGGTGACCTGAAAGATGCGATTACCAATATTACTTCTGCTACAAATGGTGGTTTTGGCTTGAAAGACAAGGAAGGTAACGAATTCAAGCAAGACTTAGGTACAGCCGCACAAATTACAGGTGATGACAACATCAATACTAAAGTCGTTGATGGTAAGAATGGCGGAAAAGCCCTTGAAGTCAGCTTAGCTGATAATATTACGTTAGGTAAGCCAACAGAAGGTGGCGTAGAAGGCGTTGATGGTTCTGTTAAAGTCACGGGTAAAGACGGCGCAAGCGTAGTTTTAAATGGTAAAGACGGTACAATTGGTCTGACTGGTCCGCGTGGTGCTGACGGCAAATCAGTTTCAACTGATATTGGTGTGAAAGAAGGTGCAGCAGGTGTTGATGGTACAGACGGTGCGAACGGTACAAGTAAAACACGTATTGTTTATACCTTGAAAGACAAAGATGGTAATCCTATTAAAGACGCGAATGATCAACCGATCACTGAAGAAGTCGCTACCTTAAACGATGGTATGAAGTTTGAGGGTAATGATGGTACTGTTGTTACACGTAAACTGAATGAAACATTAGGTATCAAAGGCGGTATTGATGCGACCACTGTTAAGGATAATAGCAAAGTATCAAGTGGTAACCTCGGTGTCCGTGCGGTGAAAGATGACCAAGGTAATCCAACAGGTAGTTTAGAAGTGGTAATGAAAGAACGTCCGGAGTTTTCAGGTATTGTCTTGAATGGTAAGGATGGTCAAGATGCCTCAATTAAGTTTACTGATAAGGACGGTAATGAGTCATTATCCATGACCACGACTAAAGATAAAGACGGTAATGCAACCTTGAGTCTTGTTAATCCAACCGCGGATAAATTCGTTAAGATTACAGGTGTGGCAGAGGGTGATATTTCACCAACGAGCAAAGATGCTGTAAACGGTAGTCAGCTTCATGCTGTGAAAGAAACCGCAGAGCTTGCTGCTTCGGGCTGGAATATTTCGGTCAATGAAAATGCAAATAACAATGTATCTAACGTGAAACCAAAACATACTGTTGATTTGAACAATACCGATGGCAATATCGTGATCAGCAAAACGGTTGACAATGATAAGCATAATGTCACCTTTGATTTAGCCAATAAAGTTGTAATTGGACCTAAAGATGGCACAAACCAACCTCAAGAGGGTGCAGTGGTTATCAGTGGTAAAGAAGGCGCTGACGGTAAAGGTAGTATCAGTATCGCCGGCAAAGATGGCAAAGATGCGGTGGCTATCAGCGGGAAAGATGGTGTTGGTACGATTGGCTTAACAGGTCCTGCGGGCGCTGATGGCAAAAATGCAAATGCGATCATTGGCGTGAAAGATAGCGTGAAAGGCTTAGATGGCAATGATGGTAAAGACGGTAATAGTAAAACACGTATCGTTTATACCAAACCTGATGGCACTGAAGAGCAAGTTGCCACCATGAACGACGGTTTAGTGTTTGGTGCGGATAAAGGTACTGAACACAAAGCGAAGCTTGGTACCACTGTGAAAGTGAAAGGTGACGATAAGAACATCGAAACTGAAGTTGCAGGGGATACAATTCGTGTCAGATTGAAAGACAATATTGATGTGAAAGGTATCAATGTGACGGAGAACTTGACAGTGAAAGAAGGCGCGAAAATCAACATGGGTAACAACGTGATTGACGGTGTGGCTGATGGTGAAGTGAGTGCAACCAGTAAACAAGCTGTGAATGGTAGCCAGTTACATAAAGTTCAACAACAAGTGAATAACCAAGCCACTGCGATTAATAAGCTAGGTGATCATATCAATAAAGTGGATAAAGATCTCCGTGCCGGTATCGCGGGTGCCACAGCGGTTGCGTTCTTACAGCGTCCAAATGAAGCTGGTAAGAGCATCGTTTCTCTTGGTGTAGGTTCTTATCGTAGTGAATCTGCTATTGCAGTTGGTTATGCAAGAAACTCAGATAACAATAAGATCTCAATCAAACTTGGTGGTGGTATGAACAGCCGTGGTGATGTGAACTTCGGTGGTAGTATCGGTTATCAATGGTAATTGAGCCTTAAATCGTAAACAAAGGGTATTGGTTAAACAATACCCTTTTTCGTTTATGCTGAAATTCAAATATATCTGATAAGGACCTGAAAAAGGGGATGAAGCGAGCTTATCCCCTTTAATTTTTGCCACAACATAGACGTCATAGCATGTTGTAGTATATTTAGTGGTATTATTTACGTGGTAGTTGGATTTGGGGTTCTTGACTTGGACGATATAGCACGAGAATGTGTCCAATGGTTTGTACCGCACTGGCGTTTGTTTCACGCACAATCGCATCAATAATTAATTGTTTTACTTCACGATCTGCGCCAGCGATTTTGACTTTAATTAATTCATGGTGTGCCAATGCGTTGTCAATTTCTGCTAATACGCCTTCTGTTAACCCATTGTTGCCAATCATGACAACAGGGTTTAAATGGTGTGCAAGTCCTTTCAGGAATTGTTTTTGTTTGGTAGATAATGTAATCGACATAATGCATCCTAATTTGAGAAAGTGCGGTCGGTTTTTCTGAAATTTAAAAAACGACCAAAATGAATTGCCCAATTTTAACCGTAAATACGCATTAGCGAAAGTTATTTGATGAAATAGAGGTAGAACAAGTATGCAGAATACGAATTTGTTGTCTTCTTTTTTGTTCTCGATGAGTGTCACGTTACCCACTGTTTTGATGCTATTACTTGGGGTCATCTTGAAAAGACAACGGATGGTAGATGACAAATTCACCGGACAAGCAACCCGAATTATTTTTAATATCACCTTACCGATTCTGCTATTTCTGAATATTACCAGTAATCCGGTGGATTTTCGTAGCCAAATGTTGCCCATTATGGCAAGTGTAGTCGGTACCTTGCTTTTATTTCTGGGGGCAGAGTTAGTCGCCGGCAAATATATTGCGGAAAAGACAGAGCGTGGTACTTTTGTGCAAGCTGTTTATCGCGGTAATAATGGGATCTTAGGCTTGGCGTTATGTATTAATGCCTATGGTGAAGCCGGTTTAGCCCCCGCGTCGATTTATGCTGCCGCGACCATTTTTTTATTTAATGTCCTCGGAGTGATTACTTTAAGTCGCGCTTTTGCACAAGGCAGTGTCAGTTTGTGGCGTGTGTTAAACAATGTACTGAGAAATCCATTGATCATTGCCATTGTATTGGGCTATGTAGTGAATCATCTTGAATTGACTTTTCCAAAAACATTGCAAACTACAGGCAATTATCTGGCTAGTATGACGTTACCGCTTGCTCTTATTTGTACCGGCGCGAGCATACAATTTAAAGGCATGAGAAAAGATTCGCGCGTGGTGATTTGGGGCAGTATAGGGCGTGTACTGATTGCGCCTGTTGTGATGGTGTTTGTGGGCAAACTGTTTGGTTTATCTGGCATGAATATGGGGATTTTATTTTTAATGGCGGCGACACCAATGGCGACGATTGCTTATGCGATGGTACGAGGAATGGGCGGTAATGGTGTGAGTGCAGCGAACATTATTGCACTTACTACGTTAGGCGCGATCCTGATTTCTTCCTTAGGTCTATTAGTGTTGACGCAACTAGGCTGGATCTAAACATAAATAAAGAGGCGATTGATTCGCCTCTAGCAAATTTCTTAAAAACGCACCGCACTTTTGTCCTGTGCTATTTTAACGTGATACGAACGGCTATTTCTTCGCCCTGTTTGAGTTGCTGTGTAATACGTGCTGTTTCTACGCATACCATAGTTTGATAGCCGAACTCACTCATGCCACTGGTTTCTTTGTGCCATGGATTCCATAGCACGACTTCGCTAGCCTGTTGATGTTCAAGAGAAATCTCGCGTTGTAAAACGGGGTCAACGATGCTCGTTTTCGCATTTGTGATGTGATAGGTACAGTCCACATTTTGCTGAATTTGGCGGGGAGAAGGCACATTTTCATGCTGTTTCGTCAGATTACTGACACAGTCAGTCGGTAAGCCTTGTATTTCTATTTGTTCAATATCGCCGATGTGAAAATAGCTGTGTAATGCCACTTGCGCGTCTTCTTGCCCATAATGGGTCAACCTTACTTGGCAATCTTGAGCAAAATCCATGCTGACTTTGGCTTCAATGAGATGATCTTCAGTAAATAAACCAAAAACTAACCGCACTTTATCAGTTGAAATAGCATAGTCGATTAAGTGCCATAAACGGATACGTGCGGTGCCATGAGAAGGTGTTTTCACTGGTCCAAACCATGGGTAGCAAAGTGGAATCCCGCCACGAATGGCCTTGCCTAATTGGAAAGGTTCAATTTCGCTTAGCCATAGCACATCGTGTGCACTGCCTTTCGGTTGCCAACTGAGAAGCTGAGCACCTTGTAAGGCAATCACCGCGCTACCAATGTCATGTTGCAAGCTAATGGCTGGAATTGCATTGTATTTCACTAAACGGAGTTCAGGACAAATCTGTTGCAAAATTATCGGTTGAATAGCGTGATACATAAGCCCTCTTTATACTGTTTTTTTATTCAGTGTGTTATTTAGTGGCAAGGGAAAATCTGGTACACTATGCCACAATTTTGTAATTGATTCTGAAAATAATGGCGAATATTGAACAAATAATCAAGGTCTTTTCCGAACAAGGCGCGTTAAGTCAAAGTATTGCAGGTTTTCGTCCTCGCGCAGAGCAGCGAGAGATGGCGACAGCGGTAGCCAGCGCGATTCAGGATAAACAAGCACTGGTTGTCGAAGCAGGGACAGGAACGGGAAAAACCTTTGCCTATCTAGCGCCTGCTTTATTAGCGAAAAAGAAAACCATTGTGTCAACGGGGTCTAAGAATTTACAGGATCAATTGTTTAAACGTGATTTGCCGGCGATAAAAAAAGCCCTTAATTACAGCGGAAAAATTGCGTTATTAAAAGGACGTGCAAATTATTTATGCCTAGAGCGATTGGATCAAGTGATTGCGCAGGGGGTATTAGGCGATCGTTCCGTGCTTGTGGATTTATCAAAAGTACGTAAATGGAATAATGCGACTAAAACAGGGGATTTAAGTGAATGCGTGGAATTGGCAGAAGACAGCCCGATTTTAGCGCAATTAACCAGTACAGCCGACAGTTGTTTAGGCACGGATTGTCCGCATTATAATGATTGCTATGTGGCATCCGCACGTAAACGGGCGTTAAATGCAGATTTAGTGGTTGTTAATCACCATTTGTTCTTTGCCGATATCGCCGTGAAAGAAACCGGGTTTGGAGAACTTATTCCGCAAGCCGATGTGATTATTTTTGATGAAGCACATCAATTACCAGATATTGCGAGCCAATATTTTGGTCAATCCTTAACAGCACGTCAGCTGTTTGATTTGTGTAAAGATATTCATATTGTGTATCGCACCGAAATCAAAGATATGGCACAACTTGGCACCGCGTCTGATAATTTACTGAAAACGATCCAAGATTTTCGTTTATTGCTAGGTGAAGGAAATACACGAGGTAATTGGCGTGAACGGTTGGCTCAAAATGCAGTGAGAAAAGGCTTTGAAAATTTGCAAGAAAAGATCGCCTTTATGTCGCAGGTGGTGAAGTTAGCGCTAGGGCGTTCACAAACCTTAGACAGCATTTTTGAGCGTTTAGAAGCCATAAAAATTCAGCTTGCCCGCTTAGCAGAGACCAACATTACAGGCTATTGTTATTGGTATGAAGCCATGGGACGCCAATTTGGTTTACATATTACGCCTTTGACGGTGGCAGATAAATTTGGCGAAGAAATGCAAAAGCGTGAAAGTACGTGGATTTTTACTTCCGCTACATTAGAAGTCGGTGGTGATTTTGCCCATTTTTGCCAACGTTTAGGTATTACAAATGCGATGCAGAAAATTCTACCAAGTCCTTTTAACTATCCTGAACAAGCGCTGTTATGCGTCCCCCGCTATTTACCGAACAGTAATCAACAACATACCCTCACGCAATTAGGTGCGATGCTGTTGCCCGTAATTGAAGCGAATAAAGGGCGTTGTTTTGTGCTTTGTACCTCGTATGTCATGATGCGTGGCTTAGCAGCGTATTTTCGTGAACAGAGTGAATTACGAATTTTATTACAAGGGGAAACTTCAAAAACCAAATTATTAGATCAATTTATTGCTTTACAAGAAGCGGTGTTGGTTGCTACTTCAAGCTTCTGGGAAGGGATTGATGTGCGAGGCGACGCACTTTCTTTAGTAATTATTGATAAATTGCCGTTTACTGCACCAGACGAACCTCTCCTCAAAGCCCGTATCGAAGATTGTCGTTTACAAGGTGGTGATCCTTTTCAGGATATCCAGATCCCAGAAGCTGTGATTACTTTAAAGCAAGGGGTAGGGCGTTTAATTCGTGATGTGACGGATCGCGGTGTGGTGATTATTTGTGATAGTCGTTTAGTCATGCGGAGTTATGGTGCGACTTTTCTGAAAAGCTTACCTAATGCTAAACGTACCCGAGATATGAACAAAGTGATACAATTTCTAACAAAGAGCGAAAATGGATAACAAGAATGCATAATTTAACTTTATTAGCTTTAGATACCTCGACAGAAGCTTGTTCTGTAGCGTTACTGTATAAAGGTGAAAGAACCTATTTAGATGAACTGGCACAACGTACTCATACACAACGTATTTTACCGATGATCGATGAAATTTTATGCCAGTCAGGTCTTTCATTAAAGCAAGTGGATGCGCTGGCTTTTGGACGGGGCCCCGGCAGTTTTACTGGCGTGCGAGTGGGTGCCGGCATTGCTCAAGGCTTAGCGTTAGGAGCGGATTTACCGGTGATTCCTATCTCGAATCTCACCATGATGGCACAAGCAGCTTATGAACAAGTCGGCGCTGAACACGTGCTAGCTGCCATTGATGCACGGATGAATGAAGTCTATTTTTCACAATTGATCGCACAAGCGAAGCAAGTGGGGACAGACACGTTGATTGATTGGCAAGTTATTGGGCAAGAAAAGGTGGTGAACCCTGAATGTTTGATAACTGAACTTGCTGGGTTAACTGGAGATTGGACGACGGTGGGGACGGGCTGGTCAGCGTATCCTCAGCTTGCCACGTTATTCGCAGGGCAAACAACAGACATTCTGCTTCCTTCTGCTCAATATATGCTTGCACCCGCATTACTCAAATGGCAACAACAGCAAACTATTAATGCGTTAGCGATTGAACCTGTTTATTTACGTAATGAAGTCACGTGGAAGAAACTCCCAGGACGCGAATAAATCTACCGTTTTCCAACCTGTTTAAGGAGGAAAGTATGAGAAAACTGACCGCACTTTTGATCACATTGTTTTTAACGGGGTGTATTACTGCTCCAAAAGGGCTTGAGCGTGAGGGCGTTAGTTTGCTCTCTCTCGATAAATTAGTGGTAGAAGATTATGCTTGCCAATGTAAACAAGCACGTTTGGGTGGGAAAATCTTATCTGCCACCGCATTACAGGGGCAAATGAAGTTAGAAATTTTGAGTTTACCGCTGATTTCCCTGTCGGCTAAACCGAGTTTATCAGCAGAAACCAATGGACGTTTTATTGCCTATCTAGAGGGATTTATTGATCCAGAACGCTTAAAAGAGCAGTTCATTACAGTGAAAGGAACTTTGAAAAAACCAGAAACTGGCAAAATTGATCAGGTCGATTATCATTATCCCGTTATTCAGGTCACACATTATAAATTATGGCAACTCGTGCCAGACTATTATTATGAGCCAGAGGATCTTGCCGATTGGCGCGAAAGTCGCCGTATGGGGTGGGGACCATTTTGGCGTCCTGAACCACGCTTACGCTATGTGTTGCAATAAGTCATGAGTTAAGCCATTTCTTGCTGGACAGACAACGGAATTGATGAATTTGTTATTAGCCTAATGGTAATGATTACGTTATAATTTTGGCTAAATTTTGTTAAAAAAATAAGGATAACACATGGAAAAACCTTGGTTTAAAAATTACCCTGAACACTTACCACGAGAATTAGATACATCAAAATACGATTCCTTGTTGGATATGTTCGATAATGCTGTACAGACACATCCTGACCGTGCAGCTTATGTCAATATGGGGCAAATTTTAACCTTTCGAAAATTAGAAGAACGTAGTCGGGCTTTCGCCGCGTATTTACAAAATGAATTAAAGCTTAAACGTGGTGATCGTGTCGCGTTGATGATGCCAAATCTATTGCAATATCCGATTGCGCTCTTCGGTATTTTACGCGCAGGTATGGTGGTAGTGAATGTCAATCCGCTTTATACCCCACGTGAATTAGAACACCAATTAAAAGACAGTGGCGCTACGGCGATTGTTGTGGTTTCCAATTTCGCATCTACGCTCGAAAAAGTGGTGTTTAATACGGATGTCAAACATGTGATTTTAACTCGTATGGGCGATCAACTTTCCTTTGGGAAACGCACATTAGTCAATTTTGTAGTGAAATACATCAAAAAATTGGTGCCTAAATATAAATTACCGAATGCAGTGACTTTTCGTGAAGTGTTGAGTATTGGAAAATATCGTCAATATGTTCGCCCACAAATGGAGCGTAAAGATTTAGCCTTTTTACAATATACTGGTGGGACAACCGGTGTCGCAAAAGGGGCGATGTTGTCACACGGCAATATCATTGTCAATTTATTCCAAGCCAACTGGATTGCCGAACCGTTTGTCGGTGATCGTACAAAAGAGCGTAAAGCCATCATTGCTTTACCGCTTTATCATGTGTTTGCCTTAACTGTAAACTGTTTACTGTTTGTTGAACTGGGGATTACAGGGGTATTAATTACCAATCCACGTGACATTGAGGGCTTTGTAAAAGAGCTGAAAAAACACCGCTTTGTTGCTATTACAGGCGTCAATACTTTATTCAATGCTTTGTTAAATAATGAGAATTTTAAAGAGGTGGATTTTACTGCTTTAAAACTTACCGTAGGCGGTGGGATGTCGATTCAACAATCGGTAGCAACACGCTGGCATGACACCACTGGCTGTAATATTATCGAGGGTTATGGCATGACCGAATGTTCCCCATTGATTGCAGCTTGTCCAATTAATATGGTGAAACATAATGGAAGCATTGGTGTGCCGGTACCTAATACCGATGTGCGTATTATCAAAGAAGATGGTCACGAAGCCGAATTGGGTGAACCGGGCGAGCTTTGGGTTAAAGGTGAGCAAGTCATGCAAGGCTATTGGCAACGTCCAGAGGCTACGGCAGAGGTCCTGATGGATGGTTGGATGGCAACAGGTGATGTGGTTATCATGGATAAAGATCATTATTTACGGATAGTCGATCGTAAAAAAGATATGATCTTAGTGTCAGGGTTTAATGTCTATCCAAATGAGATCGAAGATGTGGTCATGTTAAATGACAAAGTCGCTGAAGTGGTCGCCATTGGTGTGCCAAATGAAGTATCAGGTGAAACGATTAAGATTTTTGTCGTGAAAAAAGACGAAAGCCTGACCCGTGATGAATTACGTAAACACTGTCGTGTCCATTTAACCGGCTATAAAATTCCAAAAGAAATTGAATTTCGTGAGGAATTGCCGAAAAGTAATGTGGGAAAAATTTTACGCCGTGTTTTACGTGATGAGGAGCTGGCAAAACGTCCAGCTGAATAAGTATTCATTTCATTTTATTAGGGGCGACATTTGCCCCTAATTTGTCGTATTAAGATGAACAGTCAACAAAAAGAAATAAAAAATAAACCGCACTTTCAAGTCATTACTTCTGATTTGGCGCTGGCAGAAATTTGTTATTCTGCCCAACAAAAAGCCGTAATTGCACTCGATACCGAATTTGTTCGTATCAAAACACTCTATCCACAATTAGGGCTTATTCAACTCTATGATGGGGAACGAGTCAGTTTAATTGATCCTACTACCATTCAAGATTTTTCACCATTTATTGCGTTACTGGCGAATACGGCTGTGTTGAAAGTGCTTCATGCGTGTAGTGAAGATTTAGAGGTGTTCCAACATAGTTTTAACCAGCTTCCTACGCCGATGCTAGATACACAAGTCATGGCAAACTTTCTAGGTTTTCCAAATTCTACTGGTCTAGCGACGTTAGTTCAGCATTATTTTCAACTTGAAATTGATAAAGGTGCCTCGCGCACGGATTGGTTAGCCCGTCCTTTATCGGACAACCAGTTAATTTATGCCGCAGCTGACGTGTGGTACTTATTACCGCTTTATCAACGCATGCAGGAGGCATTAGCACAAACACGATGGCAAGAGGCAGCGCAACAAGATTGTGAAGCGTTGTTGTTAAAGCGTGAACAACATAAAGATCCGGAGCTTGCGTATTTGGGCATTCCTAATGCATGGCGCTTAACACCGAGTGAATTAATGCGTTTAAAACTGTTGGCGAAATGGCGTCAAGAGGAAGCGATGAAACGGGATTTAGCCTTAAATTTTGTAGTAAGGGCAGAGCACTTATGGCAAGTGGCTAAACATAATCCAAAACATACGTCAGAATTGCTCGCGTTAGGATTAAGTCATCATGAAGTGCGCATTCATGGCAAAAAAATATTGCATTTGATAGGACAACTTAAACGCTTTGATGATGTGGATTATCCGATGCCGATCGTACGTATTGCGGATGATCCACGTTATAAAAAAGCACTCAAAGGCTTACAACAAAAGCTGAAAAGCATTGCGCCTCCTGATTTAGCTGCAGAAGTGATTGCCAGTAAGCGTGGTTTAGAAAACTTAATGAAATGGTGTTGGTTAGACAATCAAGATCCAACTCAGTTACCAGAGCTATTGGTCGGTTGGCGACGTGAATTTGGCTTAGTATTGTTAAATACACTCGCAAATGGATAGCTAGATAGAAGACAAAATAAAACCGCACTTAAGTGAATAAAGTGCGGTTTTTTTGTGAATTGTTGTGTGAGGATTATTGTGTTGCTTGAATTGCAGTTAAGGCAATTGTGTACACGATATCGTCCACTAACGCACCACGTGATAAATCATTCACTGGTTTACGCATCCCTTGTAACATCGGTCCAATAGACACAAGGTCAGCAGAGCGTTGTACCGCTTTATAAGTGGTATTACCGGTATTCAAATCAGGGAAAATAAAGACCGTCGCTTTACCTGCTACTGGTGAATTTGGTGCTTTAGAACGCGCCACATCTTCCATCACTGCTGCATCATATTGTAATGGACCGTCGATGATTAAATCTGGACGTTTTTCTTGTGCCAGACGAGTGGCTTCTTTCACTTTCTCTACATCTGCACCACTACCAGAAGTACCAGTTGAGTAAGAGATCATCGCCACTTTTGGATCAATACCAAAGGCTTTGGCTGAGTCTGCGGATTGAATCGCGATTTCTGCTAATTGTTCTGCTGTTGGATCTGGGTTGACTGCGCAGTCACCATAAACCAAGACTTGATCAGGTAATAACATGAAGAAGATTGAAGACACAATCGAATTACCCGGTGCAGTTTTGATGATTTGCATCGGCGGACGAATAGTATTGGCTGTCGTATGTACGGCACCAGAGACTAAACCATCTACTTCGTTCGCTTCTAACATCATCGTACCAAGTACCACATTGTCTTCTAATTGTTCACGTGCAGAATCTTCGGTCATGCCTTTGTTTTTACGCAATTCCACTAAACGTGCAACATAGTTTTCACGCACTGTAGCAGGATCAATAATCGTAATCCCTTTGCCTAATTGTATGCCTTGTGCTTCGGCAACGCGCATGACGGATTCTGGTGTAGCTAATAACACACATTCAGCGATACCACGCTCTGCACATAAGGCAGCAGCTTTTACTGTACGTGGTTCATCCCCTTCAGGCAATACAATGCGTTTTTGCGCTTGACGTGCTAATTCGGTTAATTGGAAACGGAAAGCAGGCGGCGATAAACGACGTAAACGAGAAGAAGCTGCCGCTAATGAATCGATAAAATTGCTGTCGAGTAGGTCGCTAATATAATGTTTAATTTTTTCGATACGTTCTTTATCATCAACAGGCACTTCGAGGTTAAAACTTTGTAGTGCCAGTGCAGTTTGCCAAGTGTTGCCTTCGACACGGAAGACTGGTAAACCTGTACTTTCGATCGCGTGTTGACAGAGTTTCTTGATTTGTGCATCAATTTTGTAACCACCGGTTAATAAAACACCAGCAATTTCAACGCCATTCATGGCAGATAATGCCGCTGCGACGATCACATCAGGACGATCCGCGGAAGTGACAAGTAAACTTCCAACGCGGAAATGTTCCACCATATTGGTCAAATTACGTGCACAGAAAGTGATGCCACGAATGCGACGTTCATTGATCGCGCCTTCATGAATAATGGCAGCACCTAAATGTTTGGCTAAATCAATGGCACGAGTCGCAATTAATTCTGCGCTCCAAGGAATACATGCCAAGATTTTAATTGGGCTTTTCTCAAATAAATGATAAATCTCAGATACTTGATTTTGTGTGTGTTGGAAAGAATCAAAAATTTCTGCCAAGTCAGGGCGAGTACGACCAGATTCATCAATCGGCGCATTAAATTTATTGATCACAACACCAAGTAAATTAGGGTTATTTTTGCTGCCAAATAATGAGGCTGCGGCTTTGATGCGTTCTTTGAGTTCTGCCGGTGTTTCCGTCGCCGGTGCTGCAACAAGAATGATTTCCGCATCAAGTGCTTGAGCAATTTCATAGTTAATGCTATTGGCATAAGAATGCTTACGCGTAGGGATTAAACCTTCCACCACGACAATTTCATTGTTTTTGGCGAGTTGTTGATGATTTTCAACAATTTTTTCTAGTACCACATCAGATTGATTTTGACCGATGAGTGATTCAGCTACACTTAACATAAATGGTTCACTGGTTTCAATGGTGGTACTGGTGCGAATAATTGATGTTGTGCGATCAATCATATCTTCACCTGAGTTCGGCTGAGAAATTGGTTTCATAAAGCCGACTTTCGCCCCTTTTTGCTCCAGTGCATGTGTTAAACCTAAGCTGACACTGGTTAAGCCTACACCAGCACTAATCGGGATAAGGATAATTGTACGTGACATAATAAACCCTAATTTGTTGATAATTTATACAAAAAGAAACTGCCGATGAATCGGCAGTTAATTGATCTTTACGCGATGCAAAGGCGCGCGGTATCTTGTGCAATAACAAGTTCTTCATTCGTTGGGATCACCATGGCAACAGGCGTATTGTCTGCTGTAATCACCCCTTCATGACCAAAGCGAGCCGCTTTGTTTTTATCTGAATCCACTTGATAACCGAACAGTTTTAAATGGTTTAAGGTTAACTCGCGTACTAAAGATGAGTTTTCACCAATACCACCCGTGAAGACGATAGCATCTAAACGTTCACCGATAACCGCCATGTAAGAACCAATATATTTTGCTAAACGATAGCTAAATACGTCTAATGCACGTTTTGCTGGCGCTTCTTTGTCATAGTTATCTTCTGCATAACGACAGTCGCTTGTGACTTCGGTTAAACCGAGTAAGCCTGATTTTTTGGTTAATAATGTATTGATCTCTTCAACAGATAAACCAAGGTTGTCGTGTAAATAAAAGACGATTGCTGGATCAATATCACCAGAACGTGTTCCCATGACTAAACCTTCTAATGGCGTTAAGCCCATAGAGGTGTCAATACATTGTCCATGACGTACTGCTGCGATAGAGGCACCATTACCTAAATGACAGGTAATGACATTTACTTGTTCTGCCGGAACATTTAAACGTTCAGCGGCTTGCTGGCTAACAAAGAAATGACTTGTACCATGTGCGCCATAACGACGTACACCATGTTCTCTATATAAAGAATAAGGTAGCGCATATAAATAAGCTTCCTCAGGCATGGTTTGATGGAAAGCGGTATCAAAGACAGCCACATTTTTATCTTTTAAATGAGGGAACATTTTGAAGGCTTCTTCAATACCGATTAAATGTGCTGGGTTGTGTAATGGGGCGAATTGAACAGCGTCTTTAATGCCTTGAACCACTTCATCCGTAATGACAACAGAAGACGTGAATTTTTCACCGCCATGAACGATACGGTGACCGATCGCAACAATGTCTTCTTTTAAAGATGGATCTAATGGGAAAATACTATTTACAATAAAGTTAAGTGCTTCACTATGTGCAGCACCTGCACCTAAATCAGCGTTACCTTTTTCACCATGGAGTTTCCATTTAATACGCGCATCATCTAAATGAAATGCTTCGGCTAAACCAGACAATTTTTCTTCACCAGTTTGCGGGTCCAAAATAGAGAATTTTAATGAAGAACTACCACAGTTTAAGATTAGGACTAATTTTTGAGACATAAGAGACCTATTATTTGATTTTAAGTTAAAAAAAGTTATTTGCTCAAATGTTGAACAAATAGGCAGATGAAAATCTGATAGGCATAGGATACACCTTTCGTACAATAAAATAAATTCACAACCTACTAAAAATGCGACATTTATCAAAAAAATTATTAAACTTTAAACATTTTTAACAAAATACAAAAAATAGGCAAAGAGCTAGTTTAAAATAAGCTGAATATTTAACCTGAATATGCTATCTTTATTTCGTTATCGTATTTAAGAGGTTGTGTACAATAGCAAAATGTATTTTTTTATTTTTTTAAAAAAAGGTCAGCATTATTTAAAAAGTTGGCCATTGGAAAGTAAGCTAGGTATGATTTTTCCCGAAAACCGCGTGATTAAAGCAACGCTTTTCGCGCAAAAGTTTATGCCTTTTTTAGCTGTTTTTGCCATCACTTGGCAACAAGTTTACGCCAAATCCGATATCAGTGCATTAGCCATTGCTGTATTTAGCGCGATTGTTGCGCTGTTAATTCCGTTGCAAGGTTTGTATTGGTTAGGTAAACGTTCTATCACGCCCTTATCCCCACAAAGTGCGGTCTGGTTTTATGAAATTTGTGAGCGCTTAAAGCAAGTAAACGAAACTTTACCTATCTTAACAGAGCAGCCGAATTATCAAAATTTAGCTGATGTCCTGAAAAAAGCACAGCGAAAATTAGATAAAGCTTTTTGGCAAGAATTATAAATCCGCTATGAATGGCGCTTTTCTTGCTTGTGTGATAAAGACTTTTCTTTTTTCATATTTATTCAACTTTTCTTGAATTTTTCACTACGCAAACGTTTTCTTTTTTTGTAAAATAGCGCGGGCGGAAATTCGAGTGTTTTTTTAGAGATATTCCAATGATTGATTATATTATCATCGCCATCATTGCATTTTCGATTATTATCAGTCTATTACGTGGATTTATTCGAGAAGTGATGTCAGTCGCAAGCTGGGTCGTTGCTTTTTTTGTGGCTAATCATTTTTATCCTTATCTCGCTAATTATTTAACCCAAATCGAATCCCTTTACTTGCGCAATGGCACGGCAATTGCGATCTTGTTTGTTGCTACATTAATTGTGGGTGGGATTGTGAATCATATTTTGGGTGAGTTAGTGGATAAGACAGGGTTAACTGGGACTGATCGCGTACTAGGTGCCTGTTTTGGACTTATTCGAGGCGTATTGATTGTGGCAGCATTGTTATTCTTTATGGATACCTTTACGAATTTTAGCCAAACTGTTTGGTGGAAAGAATCAAAACTCATTCCACATTTCGGCTTTATTGTTGAGTGGTTTTTTCAACAGTTACAAGCAACATCCAGTTTTATAAATTCAACATTAAATAAATAGAGGATAAACACGAATGTGTGGTATTGTTGGTATTGTTAGCCAAAGCCCCGTTAACCAATCAATTTATGATGCGTTAACCTTATTGCAACACCGCGGGCAAGACGCCGCCGGGATTGTAACCGTAGATGATGAAAACCGATTCCGCTTGCGTAAAGCGAACGGGTTAGTCAGCGATGTATTTGAACAAGTTCATATGTTACGTTTACAAGGCAATGCTGGCATTGGACATGTTCGTTATCCTACGGCTGGGAGCTCAAGTGTCTCTGAAGCGCAACCTTTTTATGTAAATTCGCCTTATGGCTTAACCTTAGTGCATAATGGTAACTTGACCAATTCAAGTGAATTAAAAGAAAAGTTATTTCGTCTCGCACGTCGCCATGTAAATACCAATTCAGATTCTGAATTATTACTCAATATCTTAGCCAATCACCTTGATCACTTCGAAAAATACCAATTAGATCCGCAAGATGTATTCAGTGCTGTCAAACAAACGCATCAGGATATTCGTGGTGCTTATGCTTGTATCGCCATGATTATTGGTCATGGTATGGTCGCGTTTCGTGATCCGAACGGTATCCGTCCGTTAGTGTTAGGGAAACGCGAGGAAAATGGCAAAACAGAGTATATGTTTGCCTCCGAAAGTATCGCATTAGATACAGTGGGTTTTGAGTTTGTACGAGATGTACAACCCGGCGAAGCGATTTATGTCACGTTTGAAGGGGAAATGTATGCTCAGCAATGCGCAGACAAACCAACATTAACACCTTGTATTTTTGAATACGTCTATTTTGCACGTCCAGACTCTTGCATCGATGGGGTTTCTGTTTATGCTGCCCGTGTTCATATGGGACAACGTTTAGGTGAAAAAATTGCACGGGAATGGGCGGATGTGGATGATATTGATGTGGTCATTCCTGTGCCTGAAACCTCTAACGATATTGCTTTACGTATTGCGCGCGTGTTAAATAAACCGTATCGTCAAGGTTTTGTGAAAAATCGCTATGTAGGACGTACGTTTATTATGCCGGGGCAGGCATTGCGAGTCAGTTCTGTTAGACGTAAACTCAATACCATTGCTTCAGAATTTAAAGATAAGAATGTGTTATTAGTTGACGACTCGATTGTACGTGGTACCACGTCTGAACAAATTGTCGAAATGGCGAGAGCGGCAGGTGCGAAGAAAATTTATTTTGCCTCTGCTGCACCAGAAATTCGTTATCCAAATGTGTATGGTATTGATATGCCAACCAAAAATGAATTGATCGCTTATGGTCGTGATGTAGATGAAATTGCTAACTTAATTGGTGTGGATAAATTGATTTTCCAAGATTTGGATGCGTTAACTGGTTCTGTGCAACAAGAAAATCCAAGTATTCAAGACTTTGATTGTTCGGTGTTTACAGGGGTTTATGTGACGGGCGATATTACACCTGAATATCTGGATAATATTGCAGAACAGCGTAATGATATCGCCAAGAAAAAGCGTGAAAAAGATGCTACCAATCTTGAAATGCACAATGAAAAATAAGCACGAACAATAACAATTGATAACAAAAATGGAGAGTTGAATTAATTTGACTCTCCATTTTTATTTTTCCATTTTCTGTTTTTCTTTCACTCAAATTGTGAGGAACACATTCTGGATAACGTATCATTTGTGCTAGAATAGCCACACATCATTTTCTTATCATTTGCCTATGAAAAACGACAAAAAACGCCTCATTATTGGTATTTCTGGTGCATCAGGTGCGATTTATGCGATTCGCTTATTGGAAGTGCTTAAACCGCTTGATCACATTGAAACCCATTTAATTATCAGCAATGCCGCTAAACAAACCATTGCAGCAGAAACGGATTACAGCATTCAAGCGGTCAAGGCATTGGCGGATGTAAATTATGATGTGCGTGATATTGGTGCAGCAATTTCGTCTGGCTCTTACCGCACCTTAGGTATGATTATCCTGCCTTGTTCCATCAAAACCTTATCAGGCATTGCGCATAGTTATACCGATGATTTGATCACACGTGCCGCTGATGTGTGTTTAAAAGAACGTAAACCCTTGGTGTTATGTGTACGTGAAACGCCATTACATTTAGGGCATCTTCGTTTAATGACTCAAGCCGCTGAAATTGGCGCACAAATCACGCCATTGATGCCGGCGTTTTATCATCACCCGAAAACAGTGCAAGACATTGTGGATCAAAGTGTCAACCGCTTATGCGATCAATTCGAAATTCAATTAGCACAGGATTTGTTTCAGCGTTGGGGTGGGGAGCGCAGTAAATAAAAAATGCCTGTGTTAAACAGGCAATTTGATTTCTCGAATAGACATGGTCATACCATCAATCATCAGTAATCTGCCACATAAATTCTTACCGATATTTAACCGCACTTTAATCGCCTCTAGCGCTTGAATAGAACCAACAATGCCCACAATAGGCGCTAATACACCCGCCTCGACGCAACTTAGCGTATTCTCGCCAAATAATTGACTTAATGTACGATAGGTTGGCGTATTTTCTTGATAAGTAAATACCGTTACTTGCCCTTCCAGGCGGATCGCCGCTCCAGAGACTAACGGCACTTTCGCTTGTTGGCAGACCTGATCAAGCTGATTACGAATTTCTACATTGTCGGTGCAATCTAAAATCACATCAAAGTGCGGTATGATTTCAGCCAGTTTTTCTGTTGAGAGTTTGGCATTGATAGTGTCAATCTGAATATGTGGATTTAAGCGTTGCAACGACAGTTTTGCCGAATCGACTTTCGGCATCGCTAAACGGCTGTTATCGTGCAACACCTGGCGTTGTAGGTTCGACAGCGACACCGTATCAAAATCCAACAAAGTGAGATGTCCCACACCAGCTGTCGCTAAATATTGGCTGGCGGCACAACCTAAACCGCCTAAGCCAACAATCAGCATTTTGCTTTGTTTGAGGGTTTCTTGCCCCTCAAAATCTATCGCCTTGAGCATAATTTGGCGGTTATAACGTAATTCTTCTTGATAACTTAATTCGGTCATATTAACTCATTAGATGGTTAAATGGCTCGATTGTGACCGTTTCGCCCGCTTCCACATTGCCACGTTCACGCTCTAGCACAATAAAGCAGTTACTTTTCACAAAAGAGCTAAAAAGATGTGAACCTTGAAAACCAACGGGTTGCACCTCAATTTGCCCTTGGGCATTCACTTGATAGAAACCACGTTGGAAATCTAAACGCCCCGGTGCTTTTTTCATCTTGGTTACTGCAATGGCTGTCAAGTGTTGCGGCGCTTTCCACTGGCTATAACCACTTAATTTGGCAATCACCGGTTGTACTAATTGATAAAAAGTTGCCAATGCCGACACAGGATTACCCGGTAAACCACAGAACCAGGCGTTTTTTAATCGACCAAAGGCAAAAGGCTTACCCGGCTTCATCGCAATTTTCCAGAAATTCACTTGACCGACTTTTTCAAGCACTTTTTTGGTAAAATCTGCTTCACCCACAGAAACGCCACCGCTTGTGATCACCAAATCCGCTTGCTGTTGAGCCTCAATAAAGGCTTTTTCAAATTCTTGCTCGTTATCCGGTAATAAACCGAAATCCAGAATCTCACAATTGAGCTTTTCCAGTAACAATTGAATCGTAAAACGGTTAGTGTCGTAAATTTGACCTTCTTTCAGCGGTTGTCCTACCGGCACAAGTTCGTCACCAGTCGAAAGCACAGCTACTTTCAAACGTGGAAAGACCTTGACGTTATCTATGCCTAATGAGGCGAGTAAGGGTAAGGAAACTGCATTTAACACGCTTCCTTTATTCAATACCACTTCACCTTGTTTGACATCTTCGCCAATGTAGCGAATATTTTGACCGGCTTTAATCTTTTCAGGGAAAGTGACTGTACCATCCTCATTGACGATCACGTCTTCTTGCATCACCACCGCATCCGCACCCGCCGGCAACATTGCTCCTGTCATAATTCTGACCATGCTTTGTGTTTGCCATTCCCCGTCAAAAGGTGCGCCCGCAAAGGACTTTCCTGCGACCGCGAGAGTTAAATTTTGTGCTAAATCTGCCAGCCGCACCGCATAGCCGTCCATCGCCGAGTTATCAAATGAGGGCACGTTAAGCGGGGAAATGATATCCTCAGCACAAATGCGATTCACCGCGTGTTGAAGGGGGAGTTGTTCGGCTTGCGCACAATCTGGTGTTGGCAACATAGCGAGCATTTGAGTCAGTACTTGTTCAAGAGGCAACATAATTGAATCCTTAGTTGAGTTTAACGGGCAATATTTTATACCAAAAACGCAGGATGATCTCTTTTTCTCATACTTTGTTTACATTTTATGTGAGCGTGAGTTTAATGTATTCCTTTTTTCAGGCTCAAGTCTCGCCCAGAGCACCATATTTCTAAAACTTTTCATCCTCTCTACCAATTATTCTCATTTGTACTTTGGCGAGAGTTTGCTAGAATGTGCGGATTATTTATCGGGAGTTTTACATGAACAAGATTTCACCAGAAGCAGAAAAAGTCCGCAACGCATTATTAAGTAAGGGGATTGAAACCCCAATGATTACCCCAGAACAAGACAGAGATACGCGTCGAGCGGGGATTGAACAACATATGCGTGAAGTGATGAAGCTGATTGGGTTAGATTTACGTGATGATAGTTTAGAAGAAACCCCCGTACGTTTGGCGAAAATGTTTGTTGATGAAATTTTCAGTGGGTTAGACTATGCGAATTTCCCGAAAATTACTAACATTGAAAATCGTATGAAAGTCAGTGAAATGGTGTTGGTGAATGACGTGACGTTAACCAGTACTTGTGAACACCATTTTGTGACCATTGATGGGATGGTTTCGGTGGCGTATTACCCGAAAAAATGGGTTATTGGGTTGTCTAAAATTAATCGTATCGTGGCGTTTTTTGCGCAACGTCCACAAGTACAAGAGCGTTTGACTGAACAAATTTTGTTGGCATTCCAAACGATTTTAGAAACGGACGATGTGGCGGTGTATGTGAAGGCTACTCATTTCTGCGTGAAATGCCGTGGCATTAAAGATACCAACAGTTATACAGTGACATCTGCATTTGGTGGTGTCTTTTTAGATGACCGTGAAACGCGTAAAGAGTTTTTAACCTTAATTAATAAATAAGTGCGTTAAAACTTTCTAGAAACCGACCGCACTTTGGGCGTCAATATAACTAAAGCACCTTGAGTCAGAACAAGGTGCTTTTTGTTTGTTCGGCTTAAAGCCATTGTTGTTGTAATTGACCGATGATCTGTGGATTTTCTAAGGTGGAAATATCTTGAGTGATCATTTCGTTTTTGGCGATAGATCGCAATAAACGACGCATAATCTTGCCTGAGCGTGTTTTTGGTAAGTTATCGGCAAAGCGGATATCTTCAGGACGGGCAATTTTACCAATTTCATTGGATACCCAGGCTTTGAGTTCTTCTGCCAGCTGACGTGCTTCTTCACCTTCTGGACGGAAATCATTCAGCACCACAAAAGCAACAATTGCTTCCCCTTTGATCTCATCTGGCTTACCGACCACTGCCGCTTCAGCCACTTTTGGACTGGCGACGAGCGCAGATTCAATTTCCATGGTACCAAGTCGATGTCCTGAGACATTAAGCACATCATCTGTGCGTCCAAGAATCCAAAAATACCCGTCTTTATCGCGATGGGCATTATCGCCTGCGATGTAGTATTTGCCGCCATATTCCGCAGGGAAATAGGTAGATTTATAACGTTCAGGATCATTCCAAATCGTGCGTAACATCGATGGGAATGGACGTTTAATAGCGAGCGCACCGCCTTGTTCTACCGCACATTTTTGACCATTTTCATCTAACACCTCTGCCATAATACCCGGTAATGGCAGGGTACAAGAACCTGGTTTGGTTGCGGTTACGCCGGGTATCGGTGCGAGCATAATCGAGCCGGTTTCTGTCTGCCACCAAGTATCAACAATTGGACAGCGACTTTTACCAACCACTTCATAAAACCACATCCAAGCCGATGGGTTAATTGGTTCGCCCACGCTGCCAAGTAAGCGTAGTGAAGATAAATCATACTTATTGGGGATATGGTCGCCTAAGCGTGTCAATGAACGAATTAAAGTCGGTGAGGTGTAAAATACATTAATTTTGTGACGTTGTATCATTCGCCAAATCCGTCCCGGATCTGGATAAGTCGGTACGCCTTCAAAAATTACCTGTGTTGCGCCATTGGCGAGCGGACCATAGCAGACATAAGAATGTCCCGTGATCCAGCCAACATCTGCCGTACACCAGAAAATATCATTTGGCTTATTATCAAACACATTGCGAAACGAATTTAATGCACCTAATAAATAACCACCAGTACTGTGTACAATGCCTTTCGGTTTACCCGTTGATCCCGAGGTGTATAAAATAAATAGCGGGTCTTCCGCATTCATCCATTCTGGCTCACAGAAAGCGGGTTGGTTTGCAGTAAGTTCATTCCACCAGAGATCACGCCCTTTTTTCCACGGGGTATCAATATTCACTCGGTGAAAGACGATAACATTTTCAATTGTTTTACAGCCCATTTCTAAAGCTTCATCCACGGTCTCTTTAAGTGGAATAATTTTACCACCACGTAATCCAGCATTCGCGGTAATCACTAATTTGGCTTCAGCATCTTCAATCCGATCACGTAGTGCGCTGGCAGAAAAACCACCAAATACCACTGAATGAACCGCACCGATACGGGCACAAGCTTGCATCGCAATCACGGCTTCCACTAGCATGGGTAAATAAATAATGACCCGATCCCCTTTTTTGATCCCTAATTCACGCAATGCATTAGCAAAACGGCAAACGCGATTATGTAATTTGACGTAAGTATAGAGTTGGACTTGACCAAAATCTGATTCAAAAATTAGCGCGGTTTTATCTGCTTTATCTGGTAAGTGGCGATCTAAACAGTTATAGGACACATTTAAAGTGCCATCAGAAAACCATTTATAGAAAGGTGCTTCTGAATCATCGAAGATGTGCATAAAAGGCTTTTTCCAAGTGATTAATTCACGCGCCAGATCACTCCAATAGGTGAGATAATCTTTGTCAGCAAATTCCCAAAGCGCTTGATAGGTTTCTAAGCCCGAAATATTGGCTTGGCGACGAAATTCATCTGTTGGTTTGAAAAGACGATTTTCTTTTAACATTGAATTATGCGGCATAGTTCCTCCGTTTGGGTGAGTAAAGGATTCTTTTGGCACATTTTTCACTGTAAAAGATGTTTTAAAAATGATCAATCATTGTTAATGAGATGTTACTAGACACAGATCACATTTTTGCAAAAAATGCTGATAGGGGGGACAGTGAAAAGCTAAGGGGTAATGACAGAATGTTTTTATTGCTTTGGCAATACACGAGATCACAGTATAATGCTGACTTTATCTAATGATGAATTAGGAAATTTAGGCATGAAAGTCATTTCTTTTAATATTAATGGATTGAGAGCAAGACCGCATCAACTAGAGGCGGTGATTGAGAAATACCAACCCGATGTGTTGGGATTGCAAGAGATTAAGGTGGCAGATGAAATGTTCCCTTATGAACTGGTTGAACATTTGGGCTACCATGTTTTTCATCATGGTCAAAAGGGACACTACGGTGTTGCGTTGTTAACCAAGCAAGCGCCTAAAGCGGTACGTAAAGGGTTTCCAACAGACAGTGAAGAAGCTCAAAAACGCATTATTATGGCGGATTTAGAAACAGATTTTGGCTTATTAACAGTGATTAATGGTTATTTTCCACAAGGCGAAAGTCGCGCTCATGAAACTAAATTCCCCGCTAAAGAGAAATTTTATGCGGATTTACAACAGTATTTAGAACAGGATCACAATGCCAATAATCCGATTATTATTATGGGCGATATGAATATTAGTCCGACAGATCTGGATATTGGGATTGGTGATGAAAATCGTAAACGTTGGTTACGCACGGGCAAATGTTCGTTTTTACCGGAAGAAAGAGAATGGATGAACCGTTTATATGGCTACGGTTTAGTGGACACTTTCCGTCATTTAAATCCGGATGTGAACGATCAATTTTCATGGTTTGATTATCGCTCAAAAGGGTTTGATGATAATCGTGGTTTACGTATTGATCATATTATTGCAAACCATGCTCTAGCAGCACGCTGTGTTGAAACAGGGATTGCGTTGGATATCCGTGCAATGGAAAAACCTTCTGATCATGCACCGGTTTGGGCAGTATTTAAATAAGGTACTCGCATGGATAAAGGACAAAGCTGGCAAAATTATCGTTCTGTACTGAATGAGAAACTGGCGATTTTTTCAGTGAATCTTGAGGTATTACATCAATTCCCCTCGCCGAAAAGCCATAACATCATACAGTTTAAATTTCCGTATGCGATGTTGGATGAGAATGAATTGCCAGATCCGAGTTTTTATCAAACATTAATGCGTCAGATTGTGAAATTATGGACACAATTAAGTGCATTACCTGACACGTTATATGCAGGACATGTGCTATCGGCAGGTCATGCACAGCTTTATTTTTATTGTGATAACACGGAGCCCTTTTTAGAAGTACTTAAACAATTTGAGGAAATTTCTGCTATTGAGATTCAATATGATCCACATTGGGACATTTATTTTGACTTCTTATTACCTTCACCTTTGGAAATGAAAATTCATGCCACCGAAGAAGTGCTGGAACTGTTAACAAAAAATGGTCGTGATCTTGCAGCGCTTTATACGATTGAGCATAGCTTTCGTTTTGAAGAAGAAGCAAATATGTTTGCGTTTATGGATTATCTTCACTCGCAGTCTATTACACTGGTTTCCATGCAATATAGTCAGTTGCCTGTTATGCTCGAAGAGGATGAACCGGTTTATTTGGTGAGATTAGAGCAGGAGTTGAGCTTAGATAACAGTCAGATTTTTAACTATGTGGAACAGTTTGAAGATATCGCGAATCAATTTTCAGGTGAATATGCAGGCTGGGAATGCGACGCTATTAAGACTCAAGAGCAACTCAATTAATAGGTTTTATTGTTTTTATCTAATCGAATCGCAAATAACGCAAGTCATCTGACTTGCGTTATTTTTTGCCTTAATAAAAATAACTGATGATGCCAGCGCCAAAAACATCGGCAATGGCATGGGCAACAAAGAAAGGAAAGAGATCCTTCTTTTTTGATTTTTGGTATAGCAGAAAAAAGAGGCTACCCAGTATTAAACCGATGCCAATCGCAGTTTCCATGCCTTGGTAAGTATGGAAACTCACACGAATAATCAGCGAATAAATAAAGGCGATAGGGAGATATTTACGATCAACGCTTAAGCAGACACCTAAGAAAAAGAGTTCTTCATAGACCCCATTCAACATAGCATAAGGGATCAGCGGGAAATTAATCCAAGCAAAGTGCGCTATGCTTTCTGTGTTTAATGTCTCTTCAACATAGGAAAAATCTAGAAAAGCATTTAACAGGATGAAATAAAGATCCATACACAGGGCGACAATGATAAACAATACAATCCCTTTTCCGATTGCTTGAAAAGAAAACCCAATATTCCATACGCCGAAATGAAAATTTCGCCATTTTAAATATAAAAATGCCAAGAATAATAAGAGACTTTGTTGAATAAAGGCTCCTACATTATCTTCTGCTGAAAAAGTCGTGATATCGGCATAATTATTCCCTTCCAATGGCATAGCATAATGAAGAAAGGAAGCATAAATGGCATAGGAAAACAGAATGAGGGTTAAGATAGCAATATCAAACCATTTTAATTTGGTAAGCTGATTTTTCATCATTTACTCCGTTAAATTATTGTACAACATGCTAAGCAAAGTGTTAGAACACTTGCTCTATAAGAAAGAAGAGATTAATTGAGAAGTGAATTGTTCATTTTCGTAACTGCCTTTTAGAGAATGAATAAATGGTTAATAAAACGAAGTGTTAGGGGGATTATTATGTATGAAATGGTGCGTTGATAAAAGAAAAAATCTACCAAGTAGGCGACTTGGTAGATTTTATAGACTATTTATCGTTTTTTAGTAAACCAGATGAACCTTCAGAATAATCTCTAGGTTGTTCATCTTTATTTTGCTGGTCATGTTTATCCACATGTTCAGTCGTAATTAAATGTGATGAGAATAACGGATTATTGGTTAATTCTGGCAATAATGTCGTTGAGGAGGTTGCTAAATGCTTATACAGCTTTTGATAATCTTGGGCAATGTTTTTCAAAAGTTCGGCACTTTCTGAAAAGTGTTTTTCAAGCTGTTGTTTTTGGTTATCTAATTGATTTTTGACTTTCTGTAATTCAGTTTCCGTTTGAAGTTGTTTTTTCACCGAACCTTTAGTAAGACGTAAGAATAAGTAACCTAGGATCAACCCAATAACTAAGCCAATACCCGCTGCTTGCCACATTTCAGTTGTCCAATTTTGCATAAGAAAACTCCTATTATCAGATAAAGTATCGTTATCAAAATAACATGAAATGAAAAAGATTTCTTTGCACTAGATCACAAATGAAAAAGGATGTCAGGTCTGACATCCTTCGTTTTCATCTTATTTCCAATTTTCACGCTTGGCTTTTTGTAATTTTTCATACGCCTGAAGCAGTTTCTGGTGTGCTTGGAATTGGTGTAAATGTTCATCATCAGCAAGGAGATCATAAAACGGATTCCCGCCTTGTACGGCTTGCCAAGCTATTTCGACTGCACGTTGTCCGTACATTTTTTCAAATACCATGCGGTATTGTTCAGGTTGGCGAGATTTATCGAGGAATAGCTCAATACTGTTGATCAAGCAACGATAATAGTTAGCGCGCTCAGCAGTGAAGACAGAGCTGTTCATATTTAATGTCCAATTTGCCCAGTCCAGTGCAGCGTCTAATTCACCAAGGGCTAAATGCAACATCGATTTTAACTCACCAATCCGCAACGTTGACCAACCCGATTTAGGGGGGGCGACAATCCCAATAAATTCACGCACACGAGTCGCATCATCAATGCCTTGTTCATCTAACTCACTTAACAATTCTTGATAAGTGTGTTGATCATGGTGAAAGTGCGGTAAATCAAGCAAAATTTCTCGCCAATCCATGCCCATATTGTTATTGGCATAAATTAAGTCGTCCACAGGGTAAATGTCGGACATGCCGGGTACAATAATTCGACAGGCATACACATCTAAATGATTATAATCCATGATATAAACTTCTTTTTGTTCTGCTTGGAAAATCGCCATCAAGTTGTCATATTCTTGAGCCGTGCTCCCCGAAAAATCCCAGTCAACAAATGGATAATCTGCGTCAGATTTAAAGAGATCCCAAGAAATAAGACCACTGGAATCAATAAAATGTGTTTCAAGATTGGCGTGTTCTGCTACATCCTCATGATTGAAAGAAGGTGGCGTAAACACATCAAGATCTTTTAAGCTACGCCCTTGTAATAATTCGGTAACGGTTCTTTCGAGTGCTACTTGAAAACGAGGATGAGCACCAAAAGAGGCAAAGCAGGTACCATTATTAGGATTGAGTAAAATCACACAAATCACGGGGTATTTTCCGCCTAATGACGCGTCATAAGCTAAAATAGGGAAACCTTCTTGTTCTAATTTCGCAATAGCAGCTTGGATCGTTGGGAAACGAGCCATCACTTCGGCAGGAATTAATGGCAGGCTGATTGCTTCAGCAATAATTTTATTTTTAATATGGCGTTCAAAAACTTCCGATAAGCCTTGGACTCGTGCTTCAAATTTACTGTTTCCAGCAGACATACCATTGGAAACGTATAGGTTAGCAATGATACTTTGTGGAATGTAAACTGTTGTTTGATCCGATTGACGTACATAAGGCATGGCGACAATGCCGCGATCGTAATGACTGGATTGCAAATCCACTAATAATTGCGGTGTTAATTCTTGTTGTGGATCGTAATAATCAAGCAATTCTTGATTTAAAAGCCCATTAGGCAATAAGTTCTCATCTTCGATAGGAAACCATTTTTCATTGGGATAATGCACGAAATCACTGTTAGCGATATCCTGTCCTAAATAAAAATCAGCGAAGAAATAGTTGGTGGAAAGGCGTTCAAAATATTCCCCTAATGCAGAGGCAAGCGCCGCTTTTTTCGTCGCACCTTTACCATTAGTAAAACATTGTGGGCAATCTTTATCACGAATATGTACTGACCATACATTCGGTACAGGATTGAGCCAAGACGCTTCTTCAATATTGAAACCAAGTGCGGTGAGTTTTTGCTGAAATTTGTGAATACTGTCTTCCAGTGCGGCATCTTTGCCGAGAATAAAAGTTTGTTCAGACATGCTTATCTCGATATGTTTCTGATTTTAAAGCTCGGCATAATAGGGGAGTTTATGGCTTGTCGCAAGTTTAATTGCACTTATTTACGTAGTAGTCTTGTTTTGAATGCGCTAACTGGGGTGAGAAGTTCGTGTTTTTTGAAGTGCACTTTTTGTGGATTGAGGGTTAATGGATAAACCCGTTTACGTGCCACAATCGCAATTAAGTGTGGAAAGCAGCGATGTTTATCCCAGCTGACTAAGCGTTTTTGATCTAAAATATCAAAATTAAGTAAAGCTAGCCAATCTAAGATACGCCAAGGTACATAGTGTCGAACAGGCAATGGGGGATGAGGGACAGCATGCAAATGGCGTTTAAATAATAGTGGACTAAAGGGGTTAAAAAGAGACAAGAATAAATAGCCATCTTCACGCAGAACACGCGTAACTTCACGTAAGATTTGGTGTGGGTCTTGGCTGAAATTTAATGTGTTACTCAACACACAAGCATCAATTGATTGTTCAATAAAAGGCAGTTCAGTCAAATTAGCTTGGATGACACTGGTATTTTTTTGCAAGCCAAGGCTTTGTAATGGTGGGCTGATATGGGGCGCAAGTAAAATAGCATGATGCAAAAAACAATCACTTTGAATTTCAGCACTTAATCCTCCAAGTTTTAAAACATGATGACCTAAAATTTTTGGATACCAAGCCGAAAAATAGTCGGTAAGTGCGTTACAATAACAACTGCCATTTTGTAATTGTTGCCAGCTGTGCGGCAAGTGCATGACGTTAGGATATTTTGCGTTCCACCACATGACAACCCCTTGAGGACAATTTATGCTAGTACCGATTCCTGCTCTAAATGATAACTACATTTGGCTCTATGGACGAGCAAATTTACCGATAATTGTGATCGATATACCAGAATTTACCCCGTTACTCGATTATGTTCAACAGCATCAACTTAAAGTGGAAGCCTTGCTGTTAACTCATCATCATGATGATCACACTGCGGGTGTCTCACTTTTTAAACAACATTTTCCAAACGTGAAAGTCTTTGGACCAGCAGAAACCCAAGCGAAAGGGGCGACCGAAATTGTTAATATGGGCATTTTGCAGACCGAACATTACCACATTCAAGTATTACAAACCGCAGGACATACGGAACAACATGTGAGCTATCTGGTTGATGGGCATTTATTTTGTGGCGACAGTTTATTTTCTGCGGGCTGTGGACGTGTCTTTACCGGGAATTATCAAGATATGTTTGATGGCTTACAACGCTTAAAATCCTTGCCTGATGACACAATTGTGTGTCCTGCCCATGAATATACTTTAGCCAATTTAGCCTTTGCCAAATATGTATTGCCAGAAAATGTAGCGATACAACAACATGAACAATGGGTACAAAAACAGCGTGTAGCACACCAGCCAAGTTTACCCACGACAATGGGACGAGAAAAACAGATTAATCCGTTTTTGATCGCACAAAATATAGAAACCTTTGTTGCATGGCGTAAAGCAAAAGACGTGTTTTAATTGAAATAAAAGCGAAGTTCATGTAAATAATCACGTTGCCGTTTGCTCATGACAGGACAATTGATTAAAATGGGCTTTATTTCTTTTCTTTGTGGGTTCAACGCGCCGTGTTTGAGCGCGGTTCATGTAAAATAATGTATGACGATTCTAGTTATTGGTATTAATCACAAGACAGCCTCTGTCGCTATCCGTGAGAAAGTAGCGTTTTCTGCTGAGAAACGGGGTGAGGCATTGGCGCAAATTCAGCAACAAGCATTGGCTGAAAGTGCGGTGATTTTATCCACTTGTAATCGTACTGAAGTGTATTTTCATCATAAAGCCATTCCGCCTCAAGAGGCAGAAAGTTGGTCGACGCGTTGTATGCAATGGTTTGCAGAAATACATCAGTTATCTTTAGATGCGTTAGCAGGCTGCCTTTATTCGCAACAAAATCAACAAGCGGTTTTACATTTAATGCGTGTTGCCTGCGGATTGGATTCATTAGTATTGGGAGAACCGCAAATTTTAGGGCAAGTGAAAGACGCCTATCAGTTGAGTAAAACGTATTATCAAGGGCAAAATCAACCTCTTTCCAGTGAGTTTTCCCGTTTATTTCAAAAAACGTTTTCTGTCGCAAAGCGAGTTCGAACCGAAACGAATATTGGTGGCAGTGCTGTGTCTGTAGCCTATGGAGCATGTAGTTTAGCGCGCCAAATTTTTGATTCACTCAAAACACTAAATGTGCTTTTAGTCGGTGCAGGGGAGACCATCGAACTGACGTGTCGACATCTGTTACGCCATGGTGTGCAACGAATTATGATTGCAAACCGTACTTTTGAACGAGCGCAACATTTAGTAACTAAATTAGATGGTGCAGAAAATGTGCAAGTCTTGGCACTCACACAGTTACAAGAAGGCTTAAATCAAGCGGATATTGTGATCAGTTCAACAGGAAGTCCAACAATCTTGATTACTCAAGATATGGTCAAGATTGCACAAAAAGTACGTTGTGACCTACCAATGCTGTTAGTGGACATTGCGGTACCACGTGATATTGAAGAAAGTGTCGGTGAGTTAGACAGTATTTATCATTACACAGTAGATGATTTACAGACAATTATTCAACGCAATCTGGCAGAAAGAGAGAAAGCGTCGGCACAAGCGTGGGTGATTATTCAACAAGAATGTGTGGATTTCTTTGAGTGGTTAAAAGTGCATCAATTTTCAAATTTAATCCGTTCTTACCGAGAAAATGCAGAAGATATTCGTCAAATACTATTAGAAAAGGCATTGTTTGCGTTACGTCAAGGTGAAGATAGCGAAGCCGTATTACAAGCACTGAGTTATAAATTGACAAATAAACTTTTACATTCACCTACACAAGTGATGAATGCGATGGTCAAAACAGGTAATTCAACGGGATTAGCACTGTTTTCTTCAACTTTAAAGTCCGACGTGGAGTAGCACAACAAATAAAAGTGATTTCTAATTCAGTCAATTCACTTTAGAATAATCAGGTTATTTTTTTATTGGGGTAAAATATGCGAGAAAATCACCAAATAGCAAATGTTGATTTAGTAAAACAAATGAATAGCGCTGTTGTTTATAAACTGATCGATCAACAAGGTCCCATTTCTCGTATTCAAATTTCAGAACTCAGCCAATTAGCCCCGGCGAGTGTCACTAAAATTACACGTCATCTGCTTGCTCGAGGGTTAATTAAAGAAGTGGAGCAACAGGAATCTACTGGTGGACGTCGTGCCACTTCAATTGTGGCGGAACATAAAGCTTTCCGCACGATTTTGATTCGTTTAGGTCGTAAACATGCGACTTTTGCTATCATGGATTTATCCACGAAGTTATTAAAAAGAGATGTGGTGGATTTACCAGAACAGCAAAGTGTTACGAGTATAGAGGCTTTTCTTCTACAACATTTGACGGCATTTATTGCACAACATCAGAAGCGAGGCAGTGAGTTTATCGCTGTGGGGATCACGGTGCCGGGATTTGTCGATGTGAAAACAGACATGATTGAATACATGCCACATCTTGATTTAGAAGCGCCTTGGGATCTGGCGAATAAAATTTCACAACATACGCAATTAGCCACTTTTATTGGACATGATGTGCGCAGTTTAGCCTTAGCAGAGCATTATTTTGGTGTGACGCAAGATTGTTATGATTCTTTGTTATTACGTATTCATCGTGGTGTTGGCGCTGGTATTGTGATAAATCATGAGGTTTTTTTAGGTTATAAAAATAATGTCGGTGAGATTGGGCATATTCAAGTTGATCCGCTGGGAAAACGTTGTTTGTGTGGCAATGTAGGATGTTTGGAAACTGTCGTGAGTAATACGGCGATTGAACGCAAAATGCACGAGCTGTTAGAAGATGGCTACGAGAGCAAATGGCTATCGCTTGAATCGCACGATATTGATGCGATTTGTAAGGCGAGTAACAAACAGGATACGGCAGCGATTGAACTGATTGAACACGTTGGGGTGCAAATTGGACGAGTGTTAGCGATGAGTGTGAATATGTTTAATCCCGAGAAGATCGTGATTTCTGGTGAAATTACCCAAGCCAAAAATATCTTGTTTGCGGCAATACAACGTTCTTTAGATAGCCATGCGTTGCCTGCTTTTGTCAAGAATACGCCATTAGTTGCATCAGAACTGAAGAATGAAGATGTCATTGGGGCATTTGCGTTAATTAAACGTGCGTTATTAGATGGGAGCTTGCTACGTCGTTTGCTGGCAGACTAAAGTGCGGTTGCTTTTACAGCGATTTGTTCAAACTGTATGCGAACGCGTTAAAAATTTCATTTTTATAAAAAAAAGAGTTGACGAGTGGGGGCGATATCAGCATAATTAGCCCCGCAAAGCCGATGAGGTGAATGCAAATAGAAAATGGCTATGTAGCTCAGTTGGTTAGAGCACAACACTCATAATGTTGGGGTCACAGGTTCGAATCCCGTCATAGCCACCATATTTGCGGGACTGGCGAAATTGGTAGACGCACCAGATTTAGGTTCTGGCGCCGCGAGGTGTGTGGGTTCAAGTCCCTCGTCCCGCACCATTCATTAGCTTGCAAGTCAATATAGTTGTTGGGGTATCGCCAAGCGGTAAGGCACCGGGTTTTGATCTCGGCATTCCTAGGTTCGAATCCTAGTACCCCAGCCATCACTTTTCTCAATTTTGATTTCACTTACTTCGTTTTACGATTATTTTATTTTTACTTTAAAATTTTTATTATTTTTTCAAATTTATTTTATCGTTATTTTCCTTTCTAGAAATAGAGTATTTCTTATACTTTTCTTTTTCATACCAGTAGCTTTTACTAAAACCCTAGTTTATTTCAGTATAAAATACTATTTTTGTATTATTTTTGTCCGGTTGACTAGTATAAATAAATCGGCGATATTGTTAAAACATTGTGAAAATTCACAATGACAATCAAAAACTCTTTTTTGGAATATCGTATGACAGAATTAACACAACAAATAGAAAAATCAACATGGCATTCTAAATTTGCCGCTTTAGGTCCGGGGATTTTAATGGCGTCAGCTGCCGTTGGTGGATCGCATATTATTGCATCTACCCAGTCTGGTGCGATTTATGGCTGGCAATTGGCCATCATTATTATTTTAGCGAATTTATTCAAATATCCTTTCTTCCGCTTTGGCGTGCAATACACGCTAGATTCAGGGGAAACTTTATTGCAAGGTTATTTAAGAAAAGGCAAGCTATACATTTGGATCTTCTTTTTACTTAATGTGTTTGCCACAGTGATTAACACCGCAGCAGTGGGTTTGCTTTGTGCGGCGATTTTGACCTTCGTCTTACCAGTTCAAGTGCCTGTACCCACATTAAGTTTTATTGTGATCGGGGTGAGCACTTCTATCCTGTTATTAGGTAAATACCGTTTACTTGATGGCTTATCTAAATTGATCATGATTGCGTTGACAATTACGACAGTGAGTGCCGTGATAATTGCATTAGCACGTAATGGCATTCAAGGTGTTGCCCCCGCAGATTATGTCAGTGCCAGCCCTTGGAATTTAGCCGCATTGGGCTTTATTGTGGCGTTAATGGGGTGGATGCCGGCACCGATTGAAATTTCAGCCATCAATTCAATGTGGGTGATTGCAAAACGCCGTGTATCGAAAGTGTCTTATCAAGACGGTATTTGGGATTTTAATGTAGGATATATTGGTACCGCCATTTTAGCGCTTGTTTTCTTAGCATTAGGGGCGTTAGTTCAGCATGGTTCAAGTGAAACTGTTCAATTGGTAGGTGGCAAATACATCGCACAATTAATTAATATGTATGCTTCAACGATCGGTGAGTGGGCAAGAGGCCTGATTGCGTTCATTGCCTTTATGTGTATGTTTGGTACAACGATCACGGTTATCGATGGTTATTCACGCACCAATGTTGAAAGCTTACGTTTAATTTTAGGCAAGAAAGAAAGCCGTCCGAGCTATTTAAATGTTGCTATTACCTTTGCTGCTTTAGCAGGATTAGCCATTATTTTCTATTTTAATAATGCGGTAGGTCCAATGTTGAAATTTGCGATGATTGCGTCTTTTGTTTCAACCCCCGTATTTGCATATTTAAATTTATCATTGGTATTAAAAGGTGAGCATCGTGTTAAAGGGAAGTTATTGTGGTTATCCTTAATTGGCTTAATGTATTTAACTTCATTTACCTTGCTGTTTATTGCTCAACAAGCAGGCTGGTTAACCTAATTTGATAAAAAAATACCGCACTTTAGATGGTGCGGTATTTTTTATTGGAAAGATATTAATTCGCAATGCCTTTATGTCTTAAAAGGGCATCTAATTGTGGCTCACGTCCACGGAAACGCTTAAATAAGGTCATAGGCTCTTCACTTCCTCCTCGGCTTAAGATTTCAGCTAAGAAAGATTTCCCCGTTTCTGGATTAAAAATACCTTCTTCTTCAAAGCGTGAAAAGGCATCAGCTGAAAGCACTTCTGCCCATAAATAACTGTAATAACCTGCGGCATACCCACCTGCAAAAATATGGCTAAAACTGTGCGGGGCTCTTGCCCATTCTACGCCTTTAATCACAGCGACTTCCTCTTTAACCGCTTTTAAGGTATCGAGGATTTGATTTGCTTTGGTTGGATCAAAATGATGATGTAAACGGAAATCAAATAAACCAAATTCTAATTGACGCAAGACAAACATCGCAGCTTGGAAATTTTTCGCTTTTAAGAGCTGTGCTAATTTTTCTTTTGGTAGTGGTTCACCGGTTTCATAGTGACCAGAGATAAAGTCGAGCGCGTCGGCTTCCCAGAACCAATTTTCTAAAAACTGGCTTGGTAATTCCACCGCATCCCAAGGTACGCCACTGATTCCTGCAACATCAGCAACATCAATTTCAGTCAGCATATGGTGAATACCATGACCAAACTCATGGAATAATGTGGTGACTTCATCATGAGTAAATAAAGCCGGTTTATCTCCTACAGGGGCGTTAAAATTACAGGTGAGATAGGCAACCGGTTTTTGGATTTCACCATTTGCTTTTTTGCGACGTCCGATACAATCATCCATCCAGGCACCGCCACGTTTATTCTCACGTGCATATAAATCAAGGTAGAAACTGCCACGTAGGTTATCGTTTTCATCAATAAGATCAAAAAAACGCACATCGTCATGCCAAGTATCAATTCCAAAGCGTTCAACGGTACGAATATTAAAAATGCGTTGAATTAACTCAAATAAACCGGCTAATACACGATTTTCAGGGAAGTAAGGGCGTAATTCTTCATCATTAATTGAATAAAGGTATTGTTTTTGCTTTTCGCTGTAAAAAGCAATATCCCAAGCTTCAAGCTCATTTACGCCAAATTGTGTTTGGCAGAAATCAAGTAACTCGGCTAATTCTTTCTCACCTTGTGTTTTTGAACGTTTTGCCAGGCTGTCTAAGAAATCTAACACCTGTTGTGGTTTTTCCGCCATTTTAGTTGCAAGGGAAAGCTCGGTATAACAGTTAAAATCAAGAAGGTGGGCAAGCTCTACACGTAAGTTGAGAATTTCTTGCATAATAGCGCTGTTATCCCATTTTCCTGCATTTGGACCTTGGTCGGAAGCGCGTGTAACAAAAGCACGATACATTTCTTCACGCAATGCTCGATTTTCACAATAGGTCATGACAGGTAAATAACTTGGGATTTCTAATGTGAAACGATAGCCTTCTAGCCCTTTATTCTCAGCAGATTGCTTGGCTGCTGCTAAAGCTGATTCGGGTAATCCTTTTAATTCCTCGAGATTTTCAATCACTTTATCCCAGCCCATTGTGGCATCAAGGACATTATTACTAAATTGCGCACTTAATTCAGATAAGCGTGCAGAGATTTCACCATAACGTTTTTGTTTCTCTGCTGATAAAGAAATACCAGATAATTTGAAATCACGTAGGGCATTATCAATAGTTTTTTGCTGTGCTAAATCGTAATGTGCAAACTCAGGACTGTTTTTAAGTTTTTCATAAGCCTGATATAACCCTTTATGTTGACCTACCCAAGTGCTGTATTCCGACAACAAAGGCAAACACGCTTGATATGCTGCACGGAGTTCAGGACTGTTTTTGACGGCATTGAGATGGGAAACAGGAGACCAGGCTTTACTGAAACGGTCACCCATTTCAGTTAAAGGTAAAATAAAATTATCCCATGTGAATTGTTCTTGTTTGAGTAATTGTTCAATATTGTCACGGCAAGCTTGAATCAAATTTTCGACGGCAGGTTGCACGTGTTCTGGTTTTATTTGTGAAAAAGGGGGGAGCCCTTCAAAGCTAAGTAAAGGATTGGACATAAATAATTTCCTTAAACGATGATACGTTTTTACTACATTGGGCAAAATTTTATAATATCAAGCTTGAAAAAGCGAAAAAATTGTAGATAATTGAGAATTGTTTTTATTCAAAAGGGTAGTTATGAAGGCAATTTATATTTTATTAGGGTTTATTTTTCTCGGATTAGGTATTGTGGGAATTATTCTTCCTCTTCTGCCCGCAACGCCTTTCTTGTTACTTACATTATTCTTTTTTGCAAAAGGGTCTGATCGATTACACCTTTGGTTTTTGCAAACACCATGGTATAACAAACACTTAAAATCTTTTAAAGAAGAGCGTGCCTTAACACAAAAATCTAAGTTTTGGATTTTATTGTTCGCAACGATTATGTTATCGATTGGATTTTATTTTACCCCAAGTGTCGTCGGACGGACGATTATTGTGCTAGTTCTCTTGACCAAATATTGGTTCTTTTTCTTTTGGATTAAAACAGTAAAGCAATAATTGGTATTCGCTAAGCATTGTTTGTATAATGAACATCATTTTTCAGGAAAAACAATATGTTTAGCGATGCATCTTTTTCTCGTTACAAGACAAATATGATGACACACTTAAAAAGTGCGGTCTTTTCGGGGCTAATTTTTTGCCTCACAGCTTGTGATCAACCGACCTCTGTGTCTTCTTCCCTTTCTGCTCCCCCAGTATCAGACATGACACCGAGTCGCGAAAAATTAACGCGTGCGGTTTATCATGATTTGATCCTCAATCCTCATCAAATGACGAATGCAGAGCAAGCTATTTTTTTGCAAGATTTACTGGAAGGTTTGACCGCCTATGACACGGCGGGTCATCCTGTGCCGGCGGTGGCGGAGAGTTGGCAGTCAGAAGACTATAAAACCTGGTTTTTCATTTTACGTGAGGGGGCTCAATGGTCGAATGGTGACGCGGTAACAGCACAGGATTTTGTACACAGTTGGCAAAATCTAGCCAGTTCTACCAGTCCACTGAAAACTTATTTAGCTTTTCTAAATTTAGCCAATGCAGACGCTGTTTTAAAAGGTAGCATGCCGGTTGCAGACTTGGGTATTGAAGCAATAGAGCATCGTGTGCTACGTATTCAGTTAGATAAACCGACGCCAGCACTACCAGCAATGTTGGCTCATGTCGCGTTATTACCAACTTATCAGAAAGAAAGTGCGCAATTTGTGAGTAATGGTGCCTATCGGTTAGTGAATCAACAGGATGATTTCATTCATTTAGAAAAAAATCCTCATTATTGGGCGCATCAAAAAGTGTCGTTTAAGTTTGTGGATTATCAAAAAATTAGTGCATCGCAACCGGTGTCAAATATAGATTGGGTGTTAGCACCACAACATACACTTACACCACTTCAATATTTCCCAACACTTTGTACGCATTATTATGAATTTAATCTTAAGCATCCATTATTACAAAAAAGTGCGGTGCGAAAAGCATTAATTTCGATGATTTCAACTCGGAGTATTGTGCAGGATGTGGTGCCTTACATGCAAGCGACAACCCAGTTTTTACCTTATTCGATGCAAATGGATTCTGATTTGGCTTGGGAACCTGTCGTGGTCGAACAAGTATTGGAGCAACAAGGGATTACAGAAAGTAAACCTTTGCAATTTACCTTGACGTATGATCAACAGCCACCGAATGTAGAGATCGCGCAACGCTTAATTCGTATGTGGTCACAATCAGATATGATCAGAGTGAAGGCACAGCCAGTTGCTTGGCAACAGTTATTGGAAAAACGGGCGAAACGTGATTTTGAAGTGATACGTTCCGGTTGGTGTGCAGATTACAATGAGCCTTCAGCCTTTTTAAATATTTTTTATTCACAAGCTGCCGATAATCAAGCAGGTTATCATCATGCAGAGGTGGATAAATTATTAGAACAAACGCTTTTACCTCAAACAGAAACAGAGCGAAAACATTTATACAGCAAAATTACTACTCAATTACAGCAAGATTATGTCGTGTTACCCATTTTCCAATATACAACCCCCATTTTTATCCATCCAACAGTGACAGGCTATCATCTTGATAACCCTACAGGAACGATGTATAGCAAAGATTTATACCGTAAGGTCAGTGAGCATAAATAATATGCGCTCTATTGATTGCACATACCCCACAGAAGTGGGGCATTGCGTTTATTTCTCTTGCACAGGAACTTCTTCTGAGCAATAAGGGCACTCAAGTGGGTATTTTTGCTGATTATGAATAATAAAATGCCCCATTTTTTTGGCTTTTGTGTCTAAATATTCCGTGTTATAGCGGTTTTCGCCTACATTTAATGCGACACGTTCTACAATATTGATCCCTGCCTTTTTCATGGTGTCAATTTTGTTTGGGTTATTGGTTAATAAGCGCACTTTATTAATGCCTAACAACGCAAAAATATCGGCACACACTTCAAAATTTCGTTCATCTGCCGCAAAGCCTAATGCAAGATTTGCTTCAATCGTATCCATGCCTTTGTCTTGAAGGGAATAGGCGCGGATTTTATTAATTAAACCGATACCACGTCCTTCCTCGCGGTGATAAATTAATACACCACGACCTTCTTGGCTAATTTGACGTAAGGCAGCGGCCAGTTGAAAGCCACAATCGCATTTTAAGCTGTAAAGGGCATCGCCCGTTAAGCATTCAGAATGGATGCGGGCTAAAATTGGCTCGTCGGTGTTTTCTACCTCTCCCAATACTAATGCCACATGTTCTTTTTTGGTGTCTGGAAATTCAAAACCGACAATTCTAAACATGCCAAATTCCGTTGGCAAATTAGCCTCGGTAACGCGTTGAATTTTTGCCATAATCAATCCTTATTCTTTTATGCGTTATCTGATAGAATATCGCTCTTTCAGATGATTCATTTTATGGTTGCGAATATGTTAAAAAGATTATCATTATATACCTTATTGCTTTGTGTTGTCCCTCTTTTTGCTTGGATTTTTACATGGCAATGGCGTAGCGATGATGTGATGACAAATTACGACTATCCACTTTATTTCTTAACAGAAAGTGGGAGTGTGCCTTATGCGATTATTACGTGTGGGATTTTTGCCTTACTTTTTATTCCCTTATTCCAGACGCGAAAACAGTGGGTATTAGGTGTGCTTGTCATGGCATTTTCCGTCATCCTTACGCAAGGTATCAAAAGCGGATTAAAAACGCTTTTTTCGGAGCCGCGTCCTTATATTGTTTATGTCGCAGAAGCGAGTGGCATCAGTGTTGAACAATTTTATGCACAAGAGCGTAAACAACGATCGCATTTTATTGATCAGTTTTATCAAACAAAATCGGATACACCAAACTGGTTAAAGAGCCATTATGAAAAAGAAGTGGGCTATGCATTTCCCTCTGGACATACGATTTTTGCGGCAACTTGGTTGATGTTAGTGGTCGGTTTTGTACACTTATTAAGTGTACGTTCATTAACGGCAAAAGTACTTGTGAGTTTCACTTCACTGTGGGCTGTATTTATGCTGATTAGTCGTTTACGTTTCGGAATGCATTATCCGATAGATTTATTTATCAGCACATTAATTGCATTTTTTGTACACTGGGGAATTTTTACGTTTTTGCAAAAAAAATCGATATTTATCAAGAAATAGACGTGAAATCATTGCTAGAATTAAAATTATTTTTTTAAGTGAGGTGAACATGCGATATGGATTTGATATTGGCGGAACAAAAATTGAACTTGCCGTATTTAATGATCAGTTAGAAAAACAATATTCAGAAAGAGTAGAAACCCCTAAAGAAAGTTATGAGGAATGGTTAAACACAATTGTGCGTTTAGTCCATAAAGCAGATGAGATGTTTCAGTGTCAAGGCACTGTAGGATTAGGTATTCCCGGTTTTGTTAATCCAGCCACAGGTATTGCGGAAATAGTGAATATTCGTGCGGCAGATCATAAACCGATTATTCAAGATCTTGAAACGCGATTAGGGCGTGAAGTTCGCGCTGAAAATGACGCGAATTGTTTTGCGTTATCAGAAGCTTGGGATGAAGAAAATGCCCAATATCCAAGCGTGCTAGGGCTAATTCTCGGGACTGGATTTGGGGGCGGTCTGATTTTTAATGGTAAGGTACATTCTGGTCAAACAGGGATGGCGGGTGAAGTAGGACATACACAATTAAATTACCATGCGTTAAGATTGTTGGGCGGGGATAACGCACCGATTTATGATTGTGGTTGTGGTAATCGTGCTTGTTTAGATACGTATTTATCAGGCAGAGGCTTTGAAATGTTGTATCGTGATATGCAAGGTGAAGCGTTAAGTGCGCAAGCGATTATTCAACGTTTTTATGCCGGTGACCAAAGTGCGGTCAAATTTGTTGAGCTTTTTATTGAGCTTTGTGCCATTTCAATAGGAAATTTGATTACAGTATTAGATCCTCACGTGATTGTTTTAGGCGGTGGATTATCTAATTTTGATTATTTATATGAAGCCTTACCTAAAGCCCTACCTGCACGTTTATTACGCAGTGCGAATGTGCCACTAATTAAAAAAGCGAAATATGGTGATTCTGGTGGTGTACGAGGGGCCGCTGCGTTGTTTTTGAGCAAATAAATATGGCGAGATAGCGAGGTGGAAACATCTCGTTATTTTTTATGTGATGCAACGGAATTGTTTATTTTGCTACGATACGTTGAAATTTTATTCAAAAATAGGTGATTATTCGTTAGAATAGCAAGGTTTATGTCTTATTTTAAGGAAACTTTATGCGCCAATATACATCAAAATCTATTTTATTTATGACTGCCATCGCCTTATCTGCCTGTAGTCATTTACCTCAAACCACATCTCAAGGAGCTACGGTTGTTTCTGCGCAAACCGTCACTCAAGCCTTAGGCGTTGATTTAGCAAGCTTAGAACAAAAAGCGACAGCTTTAAAACCATTTGAATATATTCATAATCAGGATCACTATATTGCTTATTTAAGCACACAGCCAGAATTGATCAAAGTGCAAAAAAACGGTCAATTGGCAAAGTTTTTCTATCAAGCTGGTAAAGTGAGTTTTGTACAAGATAAAACGGGCGTTTATCAGTTTAACCAAAGTGGTGATGTTATCGCCGCCATTGATGCAAATGGCAAAAAACAGCATGCAAATCCAGCAGACAGCAAAGCGTTATGGCATAAAGCGAGCCAATTACAAAAATTATTCGGTTATAATAAGGCAGATGCCAGCGCTGGACGCGTGAAAACGGGCAGTGATGCCAAGGTGAATTATCTTTGCATTGCGAAAATCCAACAAGTTGCACAAACCAACCGCGTTTTTCGTAGCCCAGAAAATGCTGTCGTCACAGAAAATCAAATTAAAGCCACCGTGCGTTTAAATGGTAATCAATATTACAATATGGATTGCCAACTATCAGGTGATAAAGTCAGTAAGCTTAGCTTAATGAAAAAGTAATCATTGAGTGATGCGATGAATAAAGTGTGGTGATGTAGCCACACTTTATTTTTTTGAATAAAGGAAACGTTTTAAATGGAATTTGCGCATACTTCGTTTGAAGAATATATAGCACAATTAGTGGAAAACAATAAACATAAACGTATTTATCATTTCCAATATCAAGGCAAACAATGTTGGTTAAAACAACCAGAACAGCTTCGAGGTATTTGGAAACTGTTAAAACCGAATCCTCAGATTGCCTTACAAAAAGAAATCCAAACCTTAACGTATTTTGCCTCGCGTCAGGCGCCAGTCCCTCAATTACTCGCATATGGTAAACACTTTTTTGTCGTAGATGATGTTGGGCGTACAGCCATTGCTTGGCAGGAAGATAGCAGCCTATCTCAGCAGCTTAAATTACAGATTTTATTTGATTGCCTACACGCCCTCATTCAATTACATCAAACAGGGTTAGTTCATGGCAGACCCGTGTTGCGAGATATGACTTGGCAAGAGGGAAAAGTGACTTTTATTGATTTGGAAGCTTATCCTGTTGAGCAGGATTTGTTATGGAGAAAAACCAAAGATGTGATGATGTTCTTATATGGCTTATGCCGTGCGAAAGTCATTTCAGATGAGGAGATTCAATGTCTCATTCATGCTTATGCAGATATGGGCGATCCTCAAGTTTGGCATGGCGTATTAAGAACATTACGAAAATATCGCTTTATTTATTACATTTTGTTACCATTCAAACCGATCGCAAAAACGGATCTGATTGCTATTTATCGTTTATTTGAAAATATGTCATCTTCATTAAAAGAGGGAAAATAGGATGAAAAAATACGTTATCTTTATTTTGATGAGCTTGATCGTATCGGGTTGTGCGGTAGGCGGGAGTGTCAATGCGGGTGGTGGCAGTAGTGGTGTCGGTGTTGGCGTAGGGATTGGTACGGGTGTCAGATTTTAATTAAGCACTGCATTTTCGTTTATTTACACCATGTGCGTTAGGGTTTAACCGCTATGGGCATTTGCGTTGCCGTATAGCGGTTTATTGTCTTGTTACAGATAAGATACAAACTGAGAAAGATCTTGTGATTTCTTTTCCCTATCCATTTTTTCTTCCGCACTGCCTAGCATTAATAAGGCAATCACTTTATCGTGTTCTGCACAATCAAAAGCGTGACGCAATTTACTACCGTTCACCCATTTTCCCGTAATCCATACATTTGCGAAGCCTTGTGCGTTAGCCGCCAATTGAATTGCATAAGTAGCACAACCTGCACTTAACATTTGTTCCCAAGCAGGGACTTTAGGCAACGCTTTATTGATTTTCGCAATCACCGCAATCACCATAGGGGCACGGCTTGCCAAATTTTCTGCTTTTTTGAGAAATTCTTCGCCTAATTCAAATTCTTGCACCGTTTCTTTTAATAATATTTCAAGTTTATTTAAACCTTCACCTTCCATCACAATAAAGCGATAAGGGGATAAACGACCGTGATCAGGCACATTTAATGCGGCTTGAAAAATGACGTCTAACTGTGCTTTATCCGGTGCCGGCGCAGTCAGTTTCTTTTCTGAACGTCGTGTTGTCAGTAATTGTAATGCATCCATGAAATTTTCCTCAGTGAGTAAAGTGCGGTAGATTTTAGCATATTTTACGATGAGCGTTTATTGCTATCGGAGTTTGTGGTATGTTAGCAAAATTCCTTTATTCTGTTTATTTGATGAGGTTTTATGCAATTAATTGTACAGTTTTTCCGTTTATGCTGGCGTATTTTAAATTTTATTCGTGAGCTCGTCATGAATATTGTTTTTTTATTTTTTGTACTTCTTGTCGCCGCAGTCGTTGGGATCTTTTTTCATTCAAATAAAATACAACACCCTATGATGTTAGAGAATGAAAAATATGCCTTATTGTTAAATTTAGATGGCTATCTTGCGGATAATCGTGAAGAGAGTATGTCTTGGCAGAAAGCATTGAAAGAATTAGATAATCAACATGTGCCACGCCAAATTTCTACTTTTGATATTGTGTATATGATTGATCATGCGAAAAAGGATGATCGTATTAGTGGATTAGTGTTAGATCTGAATTTCTTTGAGGGCGCAGATTTACCTGCATTAGAATACGTTGGTCAGACCATCAATGCCTTTAAAGAAAGTCAAAAACCGGTCATTGCCTTTGCGGATAACCTAGGACAATCACAATATTTATTGGCGAGTTATGCAGATGAAATTTATATCAACCCAATTGGTCAGGTGGATATTACGGGATTACGTCAAGAAAATCTGTATTTTAAATCAATGCTAGAAAACTTAGATGTCACAGCGCATATTTTTAGAGTCGGCACCTATAAATCCGCTGTTGAGCCGTTTCTACGCGATAATATGTCGCCAGAAGCGAAGACTGATCTGAGCGAGTGGCTCGGGGCAATGTGGCATAATTATAAGCAAATTGTGGCAAAAAACCGTCAAATTGATCCAGATGATGTGTTACCTGCGTCTTCAAAATACATACAAGCCTTAAAAATGTTGAAAGGGGACAGTACGGCATATACACAGCAACGTCAGTTGGTGACAGGTTTAGCCAATCGTTTAGAAATAGATGAAAAATTATTGGAACGTTTTGGACAAGACAAAAACGATAATATACGCTTAATTGATTATGAGGATTATTTGTCCTTGTTACCAGATCGACTTTCTGAAGAAGGACAATATAAAATTGCCGTTGTCAATGTTGAAGGTGCCATTATTGATGGTGAAAGTGATGAGCATGAAGTGGGAGGAGATACGATTGCACGCCTTTTACGCCAAGCGCACGATGATGACAATGTAAAAGCGGTGATTCTTCGAGTCAACAGTCCAGGTGGCAGTGCTTTTGCTTCTGAAATAATTCGTCAAGAAGTAGATAATTTACAAGCGCTCGGAAAACCAGTTGTTGTTTCTATGGGGGCGATGGCGGCCTCTGGAGGCTATTGGATTTCTAGTACCGCAGATTATATTATCGCAGATAAAAATACGATTACAGGCTCGATTGGTATTTTTGCGCTGTTCCCAACATTTGAAAAAACACTTAAGAAAGTGGGCATTTCGGCAGATGGCGTATCAACCTCAGCACTGAGTTCAAGTTCTCGTTTTAGTGGATTATCCAGTGAAATGTCAGATATTCTTCAACTGGAAATTGAAAGTGGATACGATAAATTCTTATCCGTTGTTAGCCGTGGTCGAGGCATGACAGTGGAAGAAGTCGATAAAATAGCACAGGGTAAAATTTGGTTAGGCGAAGAGGCGGTTAAACACAATCTTGTGGATGAACTCGGTCACTTTAATCTTGCCGTAGAGAAAGCTTCGGAGCTCGCTAATCAATTACTCGATGAAAAAGAGAAAGTCGATTATTTTGCCCTTCAATGGATGGTTGAAGACGAACAGAATTTCTTGAGTGATTTGTTGCCAACCCTTAAACGAAAAATACAAGCATGGGTAGGGAATACATTGTTAGAAAGTATTGCACTCCCAGTAGAATATCGTGAAGTGAGAAAACAGATTGGGTTATTAAATAAAATGAATGATCCAAAAGGGAAATATTTATATTGCCTCACTTGTAGCACAATAAACTAAGATTCGTTAGAATAATCGAGCCATTATTGTGCGGTTAATGGTTCGATTTTTTTTATAATTCATTGTGGGAGAATAATAAATGCATAAATTGCTAAAATTCCTTTCTATTACCTTAATTGGCTTATCTGTGGCGACAGGAGTTCAAGCAAATGTACGTGCAGAAATGAATCAAATGAAAACAGTTGCCGCCACCTTAACTAACGCAAAAGATGTCGCTGAATTTCAAGAATCTGCGAAAATATTGCGTGAAATTGCGCAACAATCTAGTGAAAAAAGACCATCAAGTATTACAAATGATGCGGATTTTAAAGGTTATCAAGAGGGGATGAAAGAGTTTATCACTGCTCTTGATGAAGCGGATAAACTGGCTCAAGAGGGAAATTTAGATGCAGCTAAAACCGCCGCGAAAAAATTATTTGATATTCGTAACGTTTATCACAAAAAATATAAATAAACCCCGTTTTATTAAAATAGCCTGTTATATAACAGGCTATTTTTTTATGCTAGAAAGTGAGATTAATTACTCTCTTCTGGATTGTCTGGCTTAATGGCGAGTAGGCTACAATTCAATTTATTAATCACATGTTCAGCGGTATTACCTAAAAAAGCGGCAGATAAGCCGGTTCGACCAATAGTACCTAAAACCACAAGTTCTGCTTCAAGTTCTTTGGCAACTTGTGGGATGACTTCTTCTGGAAAACCCTCGCGTACATGGGTGTGGTCTTCATCAATACTGAATTGCTGGCGTAAAGCTTTCATATTCAGCAAATATTGACCTCTGATATTTTTCTCATATTCACCGCTATTAAATTCTGGTAAGTCAATCGCCATATTAATTGGTGTTGGTGGATAAGCGGTGACTAAATGTACATTACCTCGTTCCAGTTTATCCGCTAAATCAATACCTAAAGAGACTAATTGTTCATTAAAGACTTTATGGTTTTTTTCTTCATCATCGGCAACATTGACAGCAATGAGAATCCGTCGTTGATGTTTCCAATTACCATCTCTCACCATTAATAATGGTTTTGGACATTTTCTGAGTAATTGCCAATCCATTGGCGTAAAAATTAAGGAGGTAATACTTTCTTCTTCTTTCGTATACTTGACGACAAGATCATATTCATGCTTTTCGACTTCGTGAGTAATGGCTTCTGCTTCATTGCTATGCCATACCACTTTAGTTTCAAATTCGATATTTGGATCAGCATACTTTTCTAAGTAAGGTTGAATTGCTAAGGTTCTTTGCTCAATAACACCTTGGTGCATTTCTGCGCGCTCTTCAGAAGAAAGTAAAGCAGACATTTCATAGGAAAGATCATAGACGGATAAGAAAACAGTAATACGGACTTTTTGATGGCTTTTTTGTTCTTTGACTAAACGCACTGCGCGTGCCAAAGCATACTGTTTTTCATTTTCTGGATTTAAAATGACAAGTATATTATTGAACTTCATAACAACCTCCATTGTTAATTAGGTTGTCTATAGGATAGAAAAGATTTATTGAAATAACAAGGTGCGTATGTAAAAAAGTAGAGGAGTGCAACAAAACGTTGCACTCAAATGTTAAATTCCCATTTTTATATTGGTTTTTGTTGTTCCGGATAACTCAATTAGCGCGACCATATCATTAATCGTGATGTACTTTCCTTGTACAGAAAGAATCCCCATTTTTTGTAAGCGACCTAAAAGACGGCTAATGGTTTCAACGGTCAAACCTAAATAGTTGCCAATATCACCACGTGTCATGGTTAAACGGAATTCGCGAGCAGAAAAACCACGTGCAGAATAACGTCTAGAAAGGTTATAAATAAATGCCGCTAAGCGTTCTTCAGCATTCATTTTTGACAGTAATAAAATCATTTCTTGATCATTTTTAATCTCATTACTCATCAAACGCATAATTTGTTGGCGAAGCTTTGGCATTTTTCCGGATAAGTCATCTAAAATGTCAAATGGGATTTCGCACACCATAGAGGTTTCCAGTGCTTGAGCAAAACTTGGATGTTGCATATTCATGATTGCATCAAAGCCAACAAGATCGCCCGGTAACTGAAATGAAGTGATTTGTTCTTCTCCAGTTTCACTGATAGTATAGGTTTTAATCGTACCAGAGCGGATCGCATAGAGAGAATTTAATGGATCACCCGCTTTAAACAACACTTGCGACTTTTGTATTGGCTTTTTGCGTTCAATAATATTGTCAAGCTGATCAAGTTCCTGTTCATTAAGTGTGAAAGGAATACAAAGTTGACTAATACTACAGTCTTGACAGTGAATAGCGCACCCACCCGATTGCACTTTGCGCCCAATTTTAGTGTCCATAAATAAAACCTTAATTAATACAACAAAAATAATGTAAAATTGATCTATCTCAAATAATATCATTAAATGTTACAATTAAGAAGTGTTAAATATAAGCAAGAGAGAGAAAAATGGCGGCAGAAAAGTTAACGAAAAAGCGACTTATTCAAATCCTGATTATGCTCGGGATTTTGGTCTTTTTATTTTTTTATCGTACTTATACCCATGGCTAAAAGTGCGGTGTTTTTTCGGTCTATTTTGAATAAAAAAGGCACGTTTCAAAACGTGCCTTTGCAGTATGTTGTGATTATTTACTGTTAGCTAAATTTCCTAAATCTTTATCAATCAAGAATAAGCCTTTACCATCTTCACCGAGTAAATTCAGTTTATCTAAAATCCCACTAAATAGTTTCTCTTCTTCATGTTGCTCTGCGACATACCATTGTAAGAAGTTAAAAGCAGAATAATCTTTTTCTTCAAAGGTTTTCCCCACTAATTCATTGATTTTTGCTGTAATCAATTTTTCATGTTGATAAGTGATCTCTAACACCTCTTTTAATGACCCATACTGATGTGCAGGCGCGGCGATTTCACCAATAATAGCGAGTGCGCCAGTTTCATTTAAATAGGTAAATAATTTACGCATATGTTGCATTTCTTCAGCCGCATGTGCAGCGAGGAATTTGGCGGTACCGTCAAAGCCGTTTTGTTCGCACCACGCGCTCATTTGTAAATATAAATTAGAAGAATAGAACTCCAAATTCATTTGTTCGTTGAGTAAATTGATAACATTTTGTGATAACATCGTTCTTCTCCTAAATTATAGTGTGGCGAGATCGCGATCGATAAAATAAAGCGAACGACCGTCTTCACCTAATAAGTTGAATTTGTCAATAATGCTATTAAACAGCATTTCTTCTTCATGTTGTTCCGCGACATACCATTGTAAAAAATTGAATGTTGAATAATCTTTATGCGCGAAAGTCACTTCAACCAATTCATTGATTTTAGATGTGACGAATTTTTCATGTTCAAGTGTGATTTCAAAAATTTCTTTTAATGTTTTGTAATCATTTTTCGGGGCTTCAATTTTGCCAAGTAAAGGCATGCCACTGGTTTCACTGACGTAATTAAATAATTTTTGCATGTGTTCCATTTCTTCATCAGCATGGCGTAAAAGAAAGGCAGCTGCACCTTCGTAACCGTGATGTGCACACCATGCGCTCATTTGTAAATAGACATTTGATGAATAAAATTCCAGATTAATTTGTTCATTTAGCTTCTCAGCAATTGCTTGACTTAGCATAACTGACCCCTTTCCGTTGATATGTTAAAAAATAATGAATAATAGATTGTTATTTAATCTATTTGATGTGGGCATTGTATAGACGTTATTGAGAATAAGCAAGCGATTTTTAGTTGTTATTTGTTGTAACTAATTAATTTTAAAGAAAAATCCAACAAAAACTATTCTCATTTAGAGATTGTAACTGAAAGGGATTATCAATTGTTTTTTATCAACCTATTAACAATTAAAAGGAACCTATAAAATAACATTATTTTATCAAGTCGCTCTTTTAGTGATTGAATCTCTTGAAAATTTAATGTAAATTATTTATTACATTTAGTGTATATAAATGTTTACATGATTTAATATGTTCAAAAATAATGATGTACTAAGGAATAAAAAGTGAATAAAGATAACATACATAATGTCAATATTGTTGGTGAAAAGGTACTGATTACCCCAAAAGAATTGAAGGAAAAACTCCCTTTATCCCTTCCTCTTCGTAGCCAAATAGCGCAATCACGCCGTGATATTGCGAATATCATCCATAAAAAAGATCAGCGTTTATTGGTTGTGATTGGACCATGTTCTATTCATGATCCGATCGCGGCTTTAGAATACGCTTCACGTTTAAAACACTTAGCAGAAGAATTACAAGATCAATTGTATATTGTGATGCGAGTGTATTTTGAAAAACCAAGAACAACTGTTGGCTGGAAAGGATTGATTAATGATCCGAAATTGGATGGTTCATTTGATGTGGAACATGGCTTACATATTGCACGAGCATTACTGCTAGAGCTAGCTGAAATGGGACTCCCTTTGGCAACCGAAGCACTTGATCCCATTATGCCGCAATATATTGCTGATCTATTTAGTTGGTCTGCGATTGGTGCGAGAACGACAGAATCACAAACGCACAGAGAAATGTCATCAGGGTTATCCATGGCAGTGGGATTTAAAAATGGTACGGATGGCAGTTTAGCCACCGCAATTAATGCAATGAAAGCAGCGTCAGTTGGACACAGTTTTATTGGGATTAATCAACAAGGTCAAGTCAATCTATTACATACAGCGGGCAACCCCAATGGGCATGTGATTTTGCGTGGCGGAAAATCACCAAATTATGAAGCTGAACATATCGCACTTTGTGAACAAGAATTGCAAAAAGCAGGTTTGACGCAAGCAATTATGATCGATTGTAGCCATGGTAACTCGAATAAAGATTACCGTTTGCAGCCGAAAGTGGCAAAAAATGCCGTACAGCAAATTGTGAAGGGAAATCGCTCTATTATCGGGTTGATGTTAGAAAGTCATTTATACGCAGGTAATCAAAGTGCTGATCAGCCATTGAGTGAAATGCAATATGGAGTTTCGATTACGGATGCCTGTATTGATTGGCAGACGACAGAACAATTATTGCGTGAAATGACGAGCGCATTGCGCCAAAAATAAGGATGCAACGTGGATACGTTAAATAAGTTAAGAACACAGATTGATCAAGTTGATCGTCAGTTATTACAGCTTTTAGCACAGCGACTTGAGTTAGTGAAACAAGTCGGTGAAGTCAAGCATCAACAAGGTCTGCCGATTTATGTGCCAGAACGTGAAGCGGAGATGCTCAACGCCCGCCGTGCGGAAGCTGAAACGTTAGGGGTATCTGCTGATTTAATTGAAGATGTATTACGTCGTATCATGCGAGAATCTTATGCGCGGGAAAACCAATTTGGTTTTAAAACCGTGAATCCGGCGATCAAAAAAATCGTGATCGTAGGTGGGGGAGGGAAACTTGGTAGCTTGTTTGCACGTTATTTCACATTGTCTGGTTACTATGTTGAGATTTTAGAGCAACAGGATTGGCAAAGTGCGGACAAGATTTTGAACGAAACAGATGTGATTGTTGTTTCGGTACCGATCGCCAAAACCGTCGAAACAATTAAACGTTTGAAGCCTTATTTGACAGATAATATGCTGTTGGTGGATTTAACTTCAGTTAAGCGTGCACCATTACAAGCGATGTTAGACGTACACGCTGGCGCGGTATTAGGTTTACATCCAATGTTTGGTCCGGATATCGCCAGCATGGCAAAACAAGTGATTGTACGCTGTGATGGTCGTTTTGAATCACGTTATCAATGGCTGATCACTCAAATACAAATTTGGGGGGCAAAATTTTACCAAGTTGAGGCGACTGAACACGATCATAGTATGACGTATGTACAAGCGTTGCGACACTTTTCCACTTTTGCTAATGGCTTACATTTATCAAAACAACCGGTTCAATTAGCGAATTTATTGGCACTTTCTTCGCCAATTTATCGCTTAGAATTGGCGATGATTGGGCGTTTATTTGCACAAGATGCAGAACTTTATGCCGATATTATTTTAGATAAGCCTGAAAATCTCGCGGTCATTGAGAGTTTAAAGCAAAGTTATGAAGAAAGTTTGGCATTTTTTACCCATGGCGACAAGCAAGCATTCATTGACAGCTTTGAGCAAGTTAAACAATGGTTTGGTGAATACTCGGAGCAGTTTCTGAAAGAAAGTCGCCAGTTGCTCCAACAAGCAAATGATTATCGACAAATTTAATGTCATAAGCACAAGAAGACGGGGAAGCCCGTCTTTTTTTATGTTTTTTATTTATAAAAAACAAATGTTTAAGACGGTTTTTATTTGGCGTAACGTGGATGAAATTTGATCTGCTTCACAATTAAGAAAAAAAGTTTAGGACACAAATTGGCTATTTTTCTACAAATTAACTCCGTTTTTCTTATTAAGATGATGATCTTGCTCCATTTTTTGCTTGACTCATTTCTAATATAGGGTTTATGGGGGAATTTTTGAGGGGGTTGTTTTTTTATTCGATGTTTATAGACTTGAAATTAATCAATTTTTTACCCCTATACGAAAATAATCCTAAGGAGAATAAAATGAAAAAGCCGGTGTTCTTGTTGTCTTTACTCGCACTCTCTACTTCAATGGCAGTACATGGTAACAGCTTTTGGAAAGCTGATTTGCATGAAAATTTAACTAATGTGACGAAAAGGGTAGGCGTTGATGGTTTTACTGTAAATAAAGAAGGTCAACCTTGGCCAGGGATAGGACCGAATGGCGAAGCGGGTGGAACAGTTACACTACCTTATAGCCGTATTCCAGCTATGACGATTACAGATGATAATAAAATGGTTGTGATGTTTGATTTACGGTGGAAGACAGCAAGTGACCAAAATCGTATCGATCCTGGCGCCGCGATTTCAGAAGATGGGGGGCATAGTTGGAAAAGAATTACCGCTTGGAATTTTAATGATTCAAAAATTTCTTTGCGTCGTGCGATGGACCCGACATTATTGTACAACAGCATTGATGGCAGTTTATATGTGATGCACGGCACTTGGGCGGCAGGAACACAAAACTGGTATCGAGACAGACTAAGCTATTTTAATCAGAATATTTGGGCGGCAACAATTTATAAATCCACTGATGGTGGATTAAGTTGGCAAAAAAATACTGAATTCAGCAATACTGTGAATCGCGATGTTTTTATGAAAGTACAAAAAGGGGTAGGTAATCCCACAATTGGATTTTTAGGCGGTGTGGGAACGGGAATTGTGATGAAAGACGGTACATTAGTTTTCCCAATCCAAACAGCACATCGTGAAGGTATTGCCACGACAATTATGTATTCGAAAGATAATGGAAAAACCTGGGACATGCCGGCAATTAATAATGCGTTAGCACCGAATCAAAGTTCTTTAGAAAATATGGTATTCGAAATTGACAATAAGTTAGTGATGACAGGGCGAGAAGATAATAGACAAAAAACAAGGTGGGCGTATTACACTGAAGATTTAGGAAAAACTTGGCATGTTTATGAACCAGTTAATGGCTTTAGTGCGACTACAGCAGCTCCTTCACAAGGTTCATCGATTTATGTGACCTTACCGAGTGGAAAGCGTGTTTTATTAGTGTCAAAACCAAATGGTAATGGCAATGATGGCTATGCAAGAGGAAATTTGGCACTTTGGATGTTAGATGCAAAAGACCCTAGCCATAAACATCAAGTAGCAATCATTAGACCAGATTCAGGCAACAGAGCGGGTGCGGGGTATTCTTCTTTAGCCTATAAAGAAGGTAATTTATTTATTGCCTTTGAAGACGATGGTGATATTACCGTTAAAAATCTTAGCGAACATATGCAAGCGATTGAAGAAAAAGCCACAGAATGGGGTTTAACCGATGAAATTGCGACAGAAGTGGAGAAAATCAATTCGTTAGAACATTTAAATAAAGGACAAAAAGAGACACTAAGCGCCAAAATGCGCCGAGCGAATGATAATGCGGTGGCTGAATCGAACGTCTTAAATCGAGAAATGCATGAATTAAAAGACGAAGCAACATCACTTGAGCAAAAATCGGTGGCGATGAGAAAAGCACTGCCCTCTAAAATGAAACAGTTTAAGCGAGATCTTGGAGAAGTACGTGATTTAACACAACTGACCAATGAAACCTACCTTAATTATCTTGGTATACAAGGCTTAATGGCTATGTTAAATGGGTCTTTTCTTGCGCTCAATACGCCATTAGATTTTTCTAAGTACATAAAACAAGGTGAAAAGCTCAATAGCTATGACACGGATATTCTTTATAGTACCTATAATAAGGTGTTTGTTGAGTACGATTCAGTGATTAAAAACAGCCAACACCGTCCGACAATTGCGCTTGGATTAAATACAAGGTTAACTGACCAAACACAAGCGGGAGTGTTTTATGAGCATGAAAATAAAAAACAAAAAGTCGATGCCTTTGGGGTAAGGGCGCAATACACAAAAGAGGATAATGTGTTAGCGGCCTTTTTACGTTATCGAACTGTTAAACATGATGACGTGATTGATCGGAACCATAATGTTGATCTGTACATCAATTATGCGAAAAACGTGAATATTGATTCGCATTTGACATTAAGTCCATTTGTTGGTGCTTATACATCGCTCTCTTCACGTACGTTGTTGGATGAAGATGTCGCAGTGAATAAACGTCTTGTGATGGCAGGTGATGTAGGGCTTGACATTCGTTATCGTTTAGCGGATATCAGTGTGAGTATTCGACCGAATATTGCTTTTATCAAAGATGGTTTCACTTTATCACAAGCAAATTATCAGGATAACCAATATAAAATAAAATCCACTAACATGGTTTATGCTTTAAATGTGGGGGTTGAGAAACAATTCACGCCTCATCTTGCGCTAGGTTCAAAAATGAAGCTACAAAAATATGGCTCACAAGCATCAGAAGTGAGTTTAGGCGTAAATTTAAGTTATCACTGGTAATTTGATGATGAGATAAATACTTCTCACTTATTAGATAAAAACCCACGCTAGTCTTTTTTCCAACGTGGGTTTTTTATCTTTAGTTAGAACACTCATTTTATGAGGAGAGGTTTTTTTATCTGTTAAGCAGGCAATTTGCTTGGTGGCTTTTTCGGTTATTTAATACTAAAAACTACAACGATGTGGGGCGCCAATCAGTTGTCTTTTGATATCAAGTCCGTGTTGGATTTTTTCGTTTTTTCCGTTCAAATCGTTATAGGATTGACCTAACAGTGTGTATAATACCGCCCATATATTCATAAGGATATTGAGATTATGAGTCAATTTTTTTATATTCATCCAGAAAATCCACAAGTACGTTTAATTAATCAAGCGGTGGAGATTTTGCGTGCTGGTGGTGTGATTGTTTATCCGACTGATTCTGGTTATGCACTGGGATGTATGATCGGTGATAAACATGCGATGGATCGCATTGTACAGATCCGCCAATTACCTGAAGGGCATAATTTTACACTTGTCTGCAGTGACTTATCAGAATTATCTACCTATTCATTGGTGAATAATATGGCGTACCGCTTGATTAAAAATAATACGCCAGGTCGTTATACTTTTATTTTAACGGCAACAAAAGAATTACCACGACGTTTAATGACGTCAAAACGTAAAACTATTGGGATTCGTGTACCTGACAATCAAATTGCATTAGCGTTATTAAGCACCTTAGGGGAGCCGATTTTATCTTGTTCCTTGATGTTACCGGGTGAGGAAAATGTTACCCAGTCAGATCCTGAAGAGATTCGAGATCGTTTAGAAAAACAGGTGGATTTGATTATTCATGGTGGTTATCTCGGCGCAGAACCAACAACTGTGGTTGATTTAACAAACGATACCCCGATAATTATCCGCGAAGGGAGTGGGTCTACCGCGCCTTTTGTCTAATATCATGTCGTAAAAAGACGCTTGTGAAAGCGACAAATTAGAGGAAATATGAAGTTTACCAAATCAAATTCTCGTCAAAATAAACCGCACGTTGAGCAAAAAACATCGCGACGTTCTACAAACGCGAATGCTGTGGCGAGTAAAAATGTGAAAAAGGTGACAGAAGCACAACCGAAATCGGTGAAAGCCAGTACCCATAGTGTAAAACCCACAGTTAAGAACGCCTTAGTTGAAGGGGAAAAACTACAGAAAGTGTTAGCGCGAGCCGGTCAAGGTTCACGTCGTGAAATAGAAGCGATGATTGCCGAAAATCGTGTCAGCGTTGATGGAAAGATCGCCACTCTAGGTGATCGTATTGATGTACACGCTGGCGTGAAAATCCGTATTGATGGACATCTTATTAATTTACTTCATGCACAAAAAGAAGTGTGTCGTGTACTGATGTATTACAAACCTGAAGGGGAGTTATGTACGCGCCATGATCCTGAAGGAAGACCGACCGTATTTGACCGTTTACCACGTTTAACCGGTTCTCGTTGGATTGCTGTCGGACGCTTGGATATTAATACTTCTGGATTGTTGCTTTTCACGACCGATGGCGAATTAGCGAACCGTTTAATGCATCCAAGTCGAGAAGTAGAGCGTGAATATTCTGTACGTGTTTTCGGGCAAGTTGATGAAGCGATGCTACATCGCTTAAAAAAAGGTGTTCAATTAGAAGACGGTCCTGCCAATTTTAAAGAGATTAAATTTGCTGGTGGTGTGGGCATGAACCAATGGTTCGACGTGACTTTAATGGAGGGACGTAATCGCGAAGTTCGTCGTCTATGGGAGTCCCAAGGTGTACAAGTGAGCAGATTAATTCGTACTCGATATGGCAATATTTCTTTAATGAAATCGTTACCTCGAGGCGGTTGGGAAGAAATGGATTTAACCAATGTGAATTATCTAAGGGAATTAGTTGGGTTACCAGCAGAGGTGGAAACGAAACTTGACGTGACAAAACCTCGCCGTAGAGCGAAAACAGGTCAAATTCGTAAGGCTGTGAAGCGTTATGCTGAATTAAATAAACGTTATAAAAAATAAGTTTTTTCTTATACAGCCAGTGCTGTGAGAGGATAACTGAATGAAAATACAACAATTACGTTATATTGTAGAAATTGTTAATCAAAATTTAAATGTAACAGAGGCAGCAAACGCGCTTTTTACTTCTCAACCGGGGATCAGCAAACAAGTCCGTTTATTAGAAGATGAACTCGGTTTAGAAATTTTTGAACGCAATGGGAAGCATATTAAATCCTTAACGCCGGCAGGACAAAAAATCGTAGCGATTGCACGGGAGCTCTTAGTCAAAACACAAAGTATTAGAGCGGTAGCAAATGAATACACTCAACCCAACCATGGCGTTTTGCGTATTGCTACTACCAATACACAAGCACGATATGTGTTACCGCCAGTGATTGAACGTTTTTCAAAGAAGTATCCTGATGTCAGTTTGCATATTCATCAAGGTTCACCAACGCAGATTTATGATGCGTTGTTATCTGGTGAAGTGGATATTGCGATTACCACTGAAGCGCAGTATTTATTTGATGATGTGGTGCTTTTACCTTGTTATATGTGGAATCGTTCGGTACTGATTAAGCATGATCATCCCCTTGCACAATGTAAAAACCTGACCATTGAAGAATTAGGAAAATATCCTCTTGTGACCTATACCTTTGGTTTTACGGGAGTGTCCGATTTGGATTATGCTTTTAATCGTGCTGGGATTCTACCTAATATCGTTTTTACGGCTACCGATGCGGATGTGATCAAAACCTATGTCCGTTTAGGTTTAGGGGTGGGCATTATGGCGTCTATGGCGCATACAAAAGATGATGGTGATTTACTTGCTTTAAATGCGGATCATCTCTTTAATCCAAGTACGGTACAAATTGCATTTAAACACAGCACTTTCTTACGTGCGTACATGTATGATTTTATTCAGTATTTCTCACCGCACTTAACACGTGAATTAGTTGAAAAAGCAGAGCGATTACGTGATAACAATGCAGTGAAAAAACTGTTTGAAGGCATTGAATTAGCGATACGTTAATGCTGAATGCGTTTTATTTTCAGTGCTGAAAACAGATAAAAAAATGCCCACCAAATTGGTGGGCATATTTGTTAGTCGGGATTATTTGCTGACTTTAATTTGTCCTTCACTCGCGGAATACGCTTTAATAGCACGGTCATACATACTTTCTGCATAAATTGGCGGAATCTGGAAAGTGCCAATATTGACCGCTTTTAATTGATATTTTAAGACTTTCATTTCTTTTTCCGCGTCTAAATAACTGAGTAAGCGATCTTCTCGTAACTCAGTATGTTGTGCTAACCAGCTATCTTCAAAATCATCTTCTGCACCTTGTTGCCAAAGTACTTCAAAGCCTGCCGGATAGAGATCGGTGATGATGACATCACTCACGTAGTCTGTACTTGCTCGGATTTTCACGGTGACATAAATCACATCGCCAATTTTAACCTGACGAATAGGTTTCCCTTCTTTATCCGTATAGCTGCGATCCACTTCTAATCCTTGAGATAAAGCTTGTTGTGCGGCGTTTTGTGGATAGCCAACTTGGCTTAAGGCAAACCATGCGGGTTGTTGGCTATTATTGACAAAACTGATATCCATCTGTGTATCGGCTAAATCTGCAAAACGGAACAGCGGTGTACTTTGACTAATCTCTTTACCTTGGTGTTGAATTTGTAAGTTTGCTAATTCACTTTGGTGTTGCTGTGCATAAGCATCCAATGCGAGCAATACCATCGAAGAAGAGAGTGTGTTATAGCGCTGCTGATTCAGATCTTGCACGATACGTTCCAATACACTGTCTGAAACTTTCGAGAGCTGAACAGGGAAGTGACGTGCAATCACATACAACATTGTGCTGTCTTTAATCAATGGGTCACTGTATGCATCATATGTCCATTGTGCTGGGCGTGCTGCAACTAATTGATTGATAACAGGTTCAATCAACTTATTGGCCTCATTGTCTTGTTTTAGCATGTGATAAGCCGCTGCCAACCATGCAGAAACAGTGTCTTTTTGCCACTCTTCTGCACTAAATTGTTGCTCGAGCTGAGTACGAATCGACAATAAGGCATTGGAGGGTACTTTGGCTAAGCGTGTTAATAAATAAGCAGAGTAAGCGCGTTGACGTAGTGTCGCTAAGCTATCTCCTTCTTGTGGCACACTTTGTTCTTCTAATGCACTTATTGTGTTGTTAAATAAACCATGTTGTCCAAACCAAGCTTTTGGTAAGACGAGATGACGTTCTCTTGCTTCAATTAAGAAATGCGCAACATAAGCTGTGACGAAAAGGTTACCTTCTTCAACGTTATTCCAAATACCGTAGTGACCATATTCTGTTTGGCGACTTGGTAACAGCTTGAAGGCTTTTTCTAACGTATCATGCGTACCGGTTGAACCTATATTTTGAGGCGCTTTCCGTGAAAGTGCGGTCAATAATGGTTGATATGCTGGATTTTTGCTAAAGAGGACCATTGGCATCGCGGCACTGATCATTTGTTCAGTGCAGTAATTATCATAATGCGTTAGATAAGTCGATACCCCCTGTGCTAAAGCAAGCGGCGCAGCTGAGAATAAGGCAGACTGCTGACGATGTTGTGGGAAGAGGCTCATAGGTAATGGACTCGTTACAGTTTTTCCTGCCGCGACTTTTTGAATTTGCGTAGCAAATTGTTTTGGCATAATTGGACGAACAGAAAGAGTAACATGACGGACAGCATCGACTTTTTGTTGCTGAGCGTCTTCATAACTCGCTATAAAGCGAATAGTGGTAGAACCCAGTTCTTGCGTAGCTTTAATCACAAAGTCAGCACGGCTTTCTGACATTGGCGCAATATCAATGACTTTTTCAGCTTCGCCAATAAAGCTTAGCTGTGGTTCAAGAGTAGCTTTGAGATTCACTCGTTGCGCTTTATTTGTGTTATTCGCGATGACAACATTTATTTCTGATTCATCGCCCGGCGTTAACGTGAGTGGCACAGTTGGTGAAAGAATCAAATCATTACGAACAAGTGTCTCTGTTGCAACGTGTCCCAAGTGTTTACCGTCATGAGAAAGCGCAATCGCCATGACTTTTAAGTTACCGTTAAATTCCTCTGGAATTTGATAACTGACGGTTTTCTCACCATGGATATCGACAATGCCAGACCAATAAGCGACAGGTTTATCTGTTTTTCGCTTAAATGGGTTCATATTTGCCATTGCCATTTTCATTGCCAGCTCCATGTTCATATCCGCATCCCCACCTGTTTGTGCAAACTGCATTACTTTGCTGAATTCAGGCAAAATAAGATCAAGGATTTGGGCAGTTTGTACTTGTAGTGCATATTTCGGGAAGAAATAGCTTAATGGGTCCGTAAATTGATAGCCTGCTACTTGTAAGATTCCCTCATTTACTGCATAGATAAGGGCTTTACTCGGCTTATCACTGCTTAATTTAAATTCTACCGTTTCGCCGGATTTCACTTTTTTCGGGCTATCTAGCTGCAATTTTAAGCGTCGATTATCTACATTGACTGTAAAAGGCACAACGCCATAACTTAATGGGCTAGTAAAAATATCATCGGAATGAATATCACGTGAGAATTGGACATTAACATACCCAGTACCCTCAAAATTTTCTGGTAATTGGATACGTTGTACAGAACTGTTTGTGGTGGCTTTAAACCATTTATGTGCATAGACACGATCACTTTCAATGGTAATTAAGCCTGTTCCTGCATAAGGGGCATGAATCGCAATTTCGATTTCTTCATGCGGTTTAAATTGTTTTTTATTTAAACGCAATTTGAGCTCGGTATTTTTATCCATTGCCACACTGACATTTTGATTCCCGATCACAGCATAGTGAATACGATTTACCTCTTGATCATGTTCGTTACTTAAAACCAGAACATAATCACCACTCTTACCAGTATTTAAAGTAAAATCAGTACCCATTGCGTTAATCTGTAGGGTTGTTTGCTCAATTTCATTTTCAATTAACTTAGACTCATATTTGTAAGCGCCTGATGCTTGTTGTGTCAGGACTGAAACATACTTACGTTCTAATAAGGTGGCTTTGAGATGCTCAACCGCCACTTTTTCTAATTTTGGATTAACTGCAATGAAATTGACCACAGCCGGTGTATTACGCTTCAAATAGGCTAAATCGTTTTTCGTTTGATAACCGATTAACCAAGGTTGTGCTGACACCATGACTGATTTCACCGTCGATACAGCACGTCCACTGTCATTTTCAAAACCATCAGCCGTAAAATACAGCATCTGTGCGGTATTTTCCGCATATTGCGTTAAATCAATAGGGAAGTGGGCTTTACCTTCTTTATCTGTTACTTGCTCATTCAATTCAGTTTCATACAGAATCGCGGATTTATTGCGTTGATTATCAAAGAAACGATAATCTGCATATTGACTAAATTTAGGGAGCAGGGGTTGTAGCGTTAAATTTGCCTGCACTTTACGGTTTTGTGCCGGTGTGCCGAACAGATTAGCAAGTTGTACTGTAGCGACTAAATCTTGTGGTGCCACCCATCCCTCGGCATGAGCTTGATTAAAGGTTGTTTTGATTTTTAAGTTATCGGGTTGAAATTCTTGTACTTGGAATGTCATTGAACCGATTTCGGTTTGGTTATTTTTTTCCGTGACCAGTAATTCTGCAAACCATTCACCCGTTTCTGCCGTTTCAGGCAAAGTAAAACTGACGGAATTCAGACCGCTCTTTTCTAAACGAATGGTTTGCTTGTGCATCAACATGCCACTCGGCGAATAGAGATTAAATTGAAGTGGAATGTTATTTAACGCAAGCTGCCAATCTTGTGCTTTAGTAATGATCCCCGTATGTAAGGTTTCATTTGGACGATAGATACCGCGGTCATTAAATAAATAAGCTTTTAAGCTCGCAGCATTTTCACTAGCATAAATCCCCCCTACATCGAAGCGCGAATAATCTAAATTACGATCATATTTATCAATAGGTAAGAAAGAGAGACTTTCTTGGGTTGAAACCAAATACATCACGGGCGCTAATTCTTGTTTAAAATGCGCTAATGAGGAAAAGTTTACTACGCCTTGTTCATTAGTATAATCGCTCTTAATAATAGAACCATTACGGCTAATTACCGAAACAGTGGCCCCTTCAACCGGTTCTCCACGACTGATCGATTGGACAAATACACTTTGTGTTCCATCAACGGCTTTTTTGGCAATGACGCCTAAATCACTGATCACAATTAAACGGTAATCACTGAACTGATTGCTCGCATCATTACGCCAATCCATATGTTGTGATGTATCACGTAAAGTTGAGTTCGGGTTGTCGCTATCACCTGTGACTTTTAACCAGTAGATTCCCATGGCAGGTTCAGCTTGTTTTACGATTTTCTCTAGATCAATACCAAGATAAGTCGTTTCTTGTGGTTTTTTATTATTCAGTGTGTAGTTTTTAGTAAAGAAGTCAGCAATATTGTCGATTTTTAGCTGACCGAGATCGGGATTTTGGAAGTTACCTTGATTTAACGCGATTAAGTGACGTAATTGTTCTTCTTGAATACGTCCAATTTCAAGTTTAACTTTTGTAAAGTTGCGTGTCGCAATAGTCACTTTTCTTTCACCAATAGAAGAAAGAATTGAACCTTTTCCAACAAATCCAACATATTTTGGATAATCTGGTGCACAGGCAAGATCGCCTAATGCCCCTTTCATTTCATAGCCACCCAAGGCAGTGATTTTATTTTGGACTTCAATATATAAGCAGCGTTTTTCAGGAATATCCAGTTTAAAGCTTTGTTGATTAGCATAAGTCGTTTCTGTTGCTAGGCGTTGGAGGGGAACTGCAACGGCATGTTGTAGAACATCGCGACTGATAAGGTTATAACGCCAATGAGGATGATTTTCAGGCGTAAACTCTGGTAATAAATAAGCGGAAATATGTTTTTCTAATTCATTACCTTTAATGCTATGGGTAAAATTTAAGTGTAAAACTTGTTCGGCTTCGTTTTTCTCATTTTGTGCAATCAAAATCCCAGTTGAGAAATCCAAGCTGTATTTCGTCGGCACTTTGACAGACGAAATGATGTCTGTTTCGAGCGAGTTATTGCCTAAAAGTGCGGTGAGATTTTTATCTATTTTGACTTCAATATACTGGTTGTCGCTTTGTGCGAGTGCTACGTTGTCTGAGTTGACCCAGGCAACTAAATCTTTTTCACCATAACGAACATTAAATTTTAACGGGGAAAGGATATTTTGTGTATTGTCGTTGTTTTTACGCACTAAATTGACTTGTAATGCTTTTTCAAATTTTTGACGATCCACAGGATGGGTAAACGACAGTTTGAAAATAGCGTGGCGGACCTGTGCTTGCGTAGGATCTTGATGAAAATATTGTTCAACTAAAGTCGCTTTAAATTCTGGCGTTTTAAAGACGACGGGTTCGTTTAATTTTTGCGTATAGTGTAATTGAGGATTGAGTATTTTTTTATCAATTTTAACACGATAATCTTGCCCTGTTGGCCAATCAGTTTCCGGTTTAAATGAAAGTAGGGTGTCACTGTTCCAAACCCATTTTCCTTTTAATGCGGGTTCAATAGAAATGCCTTGTGTAAGCTCTTTATTGACCGAGGTAATCGGTGCGGCAGGACCAGAGAAAGAGATAACAAGCGGATAGACTTCTTTCAGTGTTTCATCATAATTGGTGATTTCTATTGGATTGACATTGAATTGAATGGCATTAGCCTCATCTTGCTTTTTATCCCAGCAGCCAGAAAGCGTTAGAGCAACGGCTAATGTACTAAAGAGGGAGAGAAAATATTGTTTATTCATAAAAGAGTTCCTTACTAAGCGATAGGCTATGTGATTTTAGCTGAAATAGGCGGATATGAGCAATATTTGTCGGTTGATTTCTAATCTCAAGTCAGGCTCACCTTTTAAATTAAAAGGTGAGTTTTTATCTGAAATATGATAAAACTAAGGGCTTTAAACGTTCATCCATTGAGGAAAATTGCATGTCATTACAACATATCATTGAAGCCGCTTTTGAAAAGCGCGCAGAAATTACCCCAAAAACAGTCGATGCACAAACGCGAGCCGCGATTGAAGAAGCGATTGAAGGCTTAGATTCGGGAAAATATCGCGTAGCAGAAAAAATTGATGGAGAATGGGTCACACATCAATGGTTAAAAAAAGCAGTGTTATTGTCTTTCCGTATTAATGATAATGAGTTAGTCGCCGGCAGTGAGACAAATTACTATGATAAAGTGCCAATGAAATTTGCTGAATATGATGCGGCACGTTTTCAACAAGAGGGTTTCCGTGTTGTGCCTCCTGCAGCTGTGCGTAAAGGCGCCTATATCGCTAAAAATACAGTTTTAATGCCATCTTATGTCAATATTGGTGCCCGTGTTGATGAAGGTACTATGGTGGATACTTGGGCAACGGTTGGTTCTTGTGCGCAAATTGGTAAAAATGTGCATTTATCAGGCGGTGTTGGCATTGGTGGGGTATTAGAACCATTGCAAGCCAATCCAACGATTATTGAAGATAACTGTTTTATTGGTGCACGCTCTGAAATTGTCGAAGGGGTGATTGTGGAAGAAGGGTCTGTCATCTCTATGGGCGTTTTCATTGGACAATCAACCAAAATTTACGATCGTGAAACGGGCGAAGTAACTTATGGTCGAGTTCCTGCGGGGTCTGTGGTGGTTTCGGGCAGCCTTCCATCTAAATGTGGCAAATATAGTTTATATTGCGCTGTAATCGTGAAAAAAGTCGATGCTAAAACCTTAGGTAAAGTCGGTATTAACGAATTATTACGAACAATTGATGAATAGTGTTGTTAGCTCACTTTCTTTTTAAAATTTGATTAAAACTGACCGCACTTTGTTTCTTTCAAGACAAAGTGCGGTCAGTTTTTTATTAATTTATCCATGACTAATATGCTGATAAATTGTGCTACATTGATAAATGTGATTTTTAGATGAGAGTAAATTATGTATGACTATATCTTAAATGCTTTAGTCAAAATTGAAGCATATTTAGACAATGAAAGTGATAGTGTCGAGGTACCCAATAATCTATTTAAAACAGATATTTTAGTTGATTACTATTATTATCCCGGACATTTTGTCGATGTTGATGATGACGAAAAAGAGCTGATTGTGGCGACTTTAGCAGATGCCGGTTATGCAGATCATTATGATGCATTGGCAGAATTATTATGGAAAGCGAATATTGAGCCTATTCCGCAAGAGGAATTAGTCGATGGTAATAGTTATTGCTTTATCATGATAAGTTTTGGTATTACACCAGTTCAGGCACATTTGAAAGCGAAAAAAGCGAAATATGAGCAGGTCACTTTCTTTTGTCTGCCTTATACAGATAGAGAAGGGGAGCAACGTTTTAAAATTTTAGTGGTACCAAATACATTTGGTAGCATTTTTAAAGAAATGAAGTGTGCATGTCTCTTAGACATCGAGAGTGAAGAACAATTAGATAAAACGTATTGGTCACTATTAGAACGTGCTATTGGGCAGATATGCCAAACGCTGTCTATTGACGTGACTGGCTTCGCTTTATCGGATACAACTTATCAACAAAAAACATTAGAAACCTATTCACCGTATTTAACGCAGTTCTGCCAATTAACACAAATTCAGAATATAAAAGGCTTTAAAGCACGTTGGTTAGAAATACAACAGCAACAAAAACAATTAATCCAACAAGTCAAAGATGAAGGTTTTTATGGCACAGTGAAACCCGCTTTCTTAAATTACCGTTTTCTGTTGTGTGAGTTTTTAACTTCTACTTATGAAGATCATTGGCAAATGGACTATGATGCGTTGTTTGATTATCTTGCTAAATATCTAGAGCAACCTTTTGAACTCGATGAAGAAGATGGCTTACAGCCTAATGATATTGCCAGAAAGGTTGAAGCCGAATCAAATTATAGTTTATTAGATATTGAAACGCGTTTGGAGAGTTATTGCTTTTTACCTTGTCTAAAGACAGATGTAGAAAGCATACTGAACTTAGCAGAAATTTTAGATTTTCCAATGAGTAAATTAGGTGATTAAAACAACTAAAACGCCCTGATAACAGGGCGTTGTTGTATTATTTTTTCTTAGCGAGCATCGTGACAAATTTCATTTTAATTCGATTACCATTTTCATCGGTTTTATGTAATTCGCCCATTTCTTCGTTGTATTTAACCAATTCCCAATCTTGATAATAGGTTTTTAATTCATTTTCTTTAAAAGTAAAAGAAAAGGGGACAGGACAAGGGACCTCTTCCGTTGACATCGCCGCAACAATTAAATTATAGCCTCCCACATTGGTATGCGTTTGCATGTTTTCAATAATCTGTGAGATGTGTTGTGGCTTGAGAAACATAAAGACGACAGTGGACAAAATAAAATCATAATTTTCGCTGATCTTTGCACTATTGATGTCATAAAGTGCGGTCTGAATAGTAAGATTTTCTTTTTCGGCAGTGTCTTGTAAAAATTTGATACTGTTCTCGTTGTGATCCCAAGCTGTGACATTGTAACCTAACAGGCTTAAGAAGAGTGAATTACGTCCTTGACCGCAGCCCAAGTCTAATACTTTACAAGGTGACAATATTTCCACCGCACTTTTCACTTCCGAATGCGTTGGGGTCATATTGTATTTTTTATGAAAGTAGTCTTTTTTCTTACAATGAAATTCAAGAACACATTCTAGATCTTCTGACATGGCTTCTACTTTATGCCAAGCCTGCGGTTCAACAAGAGGAATAGCCGTTTCTGGTGTAAAAATATGTTCTTGGATTGTTTCTCCCGTTTCCGTCAATTCGTAGAATTTGAGTTTCCCTTTTAGTACGCTTAATTTTCCCCATGTCCCAATTTTCGTATTATGTTTTTCTTGAAACATTTGCGGCAAACTGGAGGCTGTCCAAATTGGCATTCTTTTATAACAAATGAGTTCATTTTGCATAATTTACCCTTAATTTTATTTTAATAGTTGACTCAAATAGTAGGATAAGAGAAAAGTAAATCCATTGCAAACCCCAATTTTGGTTATATTCTACACACAATAAACACTTTTTACCTTTAAATAAAAATAATCGTAAATATCGTTTGCTTTCTCTCTGTTTAAGTGTTCTAATGCGTACCTGCTAGACCCGTCTTTATATAAGTTAGTTAGTACAGTTCTTCCTCATTTACAAGCGTTATATTTGTTACTTGAAAAGCACTCTTACTCATCTTTATTTAAGTAACAGTTATTAGCACTACGCTTGTTTCAAGCATAATTTTAAATTTTATCAATAGAAGGAAGACAACATGTCTAAATTAAACGGTACAGTAAAATGGTTCAACTCTGACAAAGGTTTTGGTTTCATCACGCCAGCAGACGGCGGTAAAGATCTTTTCGTTCATTTTTCAGGTATCATCGGTTCTAACTACAGAACATTAAATGAAGGTGACCGCGTAGAATACAGCGTTCAAGATTCACAACGTGGACCTTCAGCGATTGATGTAAAAGCAATCTAAGTTTTATATCAGCGTATAAATAAGCCTCTTACTTTTTAGTAAGAGGCTTTTTCTTTATTATGTCCATGACAAAATGTTTAAATACTTTGATACCTTTCTCTTTGTAGTATGCCGCAATGGCTAAAACAGATTCGTAGTCCCAGCTCATCGCTTTAATTCTACTACTTGTTTATCCGTTTGCTGATCAATGTTTTCCTACGAGTAAGTCTTATACTCTTTTAGTATTACGTTTTCTAAAATTTTTAGTATTACATTTCAAAAATCCAATTTTTAGGGCAGAGTAATACCAAATTTTTAAAAATGTAATACCAAATATAATACTAAAATTGTTGGATAGTATTGGAATGTTTTGGAAAGACTTGTCTGTGATTTATGGCTTTCTTATTGATTTTATTGGGGATTTTGGACTGTTTTGGATAGGTTTGGAAAGGGAAATGGTGCGACTAGCTGGACTCGAACCAGTGACCCCCACCATGTCAAGGTGGTGCTCTAACCAACTGAGCTATAGTCGCATCCTTAAATGCGGGGCTATCATATAAGCTTTCAAAACATAACACAAGCACTTTTTCTCTTTCCTTTTTTAACTGCCAAAAAAGTAACCATTTTTCCTTAACTAAAATAGGGAATTTTCGAAATTGTGATCTCGATCTAATTTTATTTTAGGCGTATAATAAGGCACAGTTTTTTCTTTCAAGCTTGAATTATGTAAGAAAGCTAAGATCACTATTTTATAACTTATATCATTTACGGAGTAGGTAATGTCTAGAAGACTAAGAAGAACGAAGATTGTATGTACAATGGGACCGTCAACAGAGCGTGGGAATAATCTTGAAAAAATTATCATGGCTGGCGCGAATGTTGTTCGTATGAACTTTTCTCATGGCACACCAGAAGATCATATCGGTCGCGCGGAGAAAGTACGTGAAGTGGCAAAAAAACTTGGAAAAACCGTTGCTATTTTAGGTGATTTACAAGGCCCTAAAATCCGTGTCTCAACTTTCAAAGATGGTAAAATTTTCTTAAATATTGGTGATAAATTTGTGCTTGATGCCGATTTACCAAAAGGTGAAGGTACGCAAGAAGGTGTTGGTTTAGACTACAAAACATTACCACAAGACGTTGTGCCAGGCGATATTTTATTGTTAGATGATGGTCGTGTTCAATTAAAAGTCTTATCTACAGAAGGTAATAAAGTTTTTACTGAAGTCACTGTTGGTGGTCCATTATCGAACAATAAAGGTATTAACAAGTTAGGCGGAGGTTTATCTGCTGATGCATTAACTGAAAAAGATAAAAATGATATTTTATTGGCAGCAAAAATCGGTGTAGATTATTTAGCGGTTTCTTTCCCTCGTTCAAGTGCAGATTTAAACTATGCGCGTGAGTTAGCTGAAGCCGCAGGCTTAAAAGCAAAAATCGTGGCAAAAGTAGAACGTGCAGAAACTGTTGCAACCACTGAAGCAATGGATGACATTATTTTAGCATCAGATGTCATCATGGTAGCACGTGGTGACTTAGGGGTTGAAATTGGTGACCCTGAATTAGTGGGTGTACAGAAAAAATTAATCCGTCGCGCACGTCAATTAAACCGTGTTGTTATTACAGCAACACAAATGATGGAATCTATGATTAGCAATCCAATGCCGACTCGTGCGGAAGTGATGGACGTAGCGAATGCCGTATTAGATGGTACAGACGCCGTGATGCTTTCTGCAGAAACAGCGGCAGGGCAATATCCAGCAGAAACAGTGGCTACCATGGCAAAAGTGTGTTTAGGTGCTGAAAAAATGCCAAGCATCAATGTTTCTCGTCACCGTATGGATATCACTTTTGATTCTATCGAAGAATCCGTTGCAATGTCTGCAATGTATGCTGCAAACCACATGAAAGGTGTTGCTGCAATTATTGCAATGACACATACTGGACGTACCGCGTTATTAATGTCACGTATTAGTTCTGGTTTACCGATTTTTGCCTTATCTCGTAACCAAGATGCATTAAATCTTTGTGCATTATACCGTGGTGTTACACCTGTTCATTTTGATGAAGTCAGCCGTAATTCAAAAGGTGCAGCTGCAGCGATTCGTTTGTTAAAAGAGAAAGGTTTCTTAGTATCGGGTGATTTAGTTCTTTTAACTCAAGGTGATGAATTGTTAGCAAGTGGTACAAATACTTGCCGTACACTAGTTGTAGAATAAACAGTATTCTTAAAACAAAACGGTGATAAGCTAATGTTTATCACCGTTTTTTATTTTTTAAATAAAGTGTAACGATAAGAAAATAGGCTATTTTAATGTTAATAAAACAACCTATTCAGCAGATATTTTTTATTGATTTACTAAGTAAATTTTTTGCCCAAGCGCTGCACTTTCATATACTTTTTCGATAAGTTTGAGTACTGTTGTGGCTTGTTTCGCGGTCACTAGAAGTGGGGCATTTTTAGTAAGAACCGCATAAATATTGTCATAGTACGCTTGATAATTACCAGAGATAGGCTCAAGTTTTTGACGTACAATAAGACCGTCTATTTCAGTATGTAAAATGCCCCAATCTTGTTCTGATTCTTTATTCCAATCTCCTTTTGGCTGTACACCCGCCATGAGTAGTGCTTCTTGATTATCTAATTTAGGTTTGATGTATGAGCCCAGTTTACCTTGTAAAATAATATGAGGTGCTGGTTCTCTGGCATATTTCGTTGATGACAACGTCACTTTTTTATGATCAGCATAATAAAAAGTAATACGAAAACTGTCATCGCTACCACTTTCTGGATTTTGTTTAGTGACATCTGCGAAAAGTGCCTTGGGCATACCAAAGAGGTCAAGAACTTCATCAATCAAATGTACGCCTAAATCATAAACCAATCCTGTTCCTAATTCGCCTGTTTCCTTCCATGCTTTTTTGTTTTTGCTTGGACTATAGCGTTCATAGCGAATTTCATATTCGACAATTTCACCCAGCGTGTTTTCTGCGATGAGTTTTTTCACCGTTAAGGCTCCGCTATCCCAACGACGATTTTGATACACCGATAACATGACGTGATGTTTTTGTGCTAAAACGTCTAATTCCTCAGCTTGTTGCGCGGTGATAGCAAGTGGCTTTTCAACAATAACGTGTTTCCCTGCTAATATGGCTTTTTTAGCGAAGTCATAGTGGGTTTGGTTAGGTGTAGTGATAAGAACTAAATCAATATCCTCCTCTAATAACTGTGTAAAATCGCGAACAGTCGTGATATATGGATAAATTGATTTGGCTTTGTCACTTTGTCGCTCAAAGACTTTATGGATACAGAAACGGGGATCTTGATGTAAAAAAGGAGTATGGAAGGTTTTGGCTGACATACCAAAACCTGCAATACCAACATGAATGATCTTCGACATTATTTTAATTTCTCAAGTTTAGCAAATAAAATGGCATCTGGTTGAGCTTGGATTTTGCGCATTCTGATCATCAACAGCGTAGCGGCAATAGTTAGGCTGACAACAAAGCCAATCCAAAAACCTTCCGCCCCTAGAGCAGGCATCAACAGATCTGTACGAGCTAAGGTATAGCCCATTGGCATACCCACTACCCAATAACAAAAGAGTGTAATGTATAAGATAGCTTTTGTATCTTTATAGCCACGTAATGCACCGCCGGCTACGACTTGAACGGTATCAGAGAATTGATAAAGGGCAGCAATTAAAAGGAGTGTGCCAGCCATCGCAATCACATCTCGATCTTTGACAAAAATTTCAGCAATCTCAACACGGAAGATGACCGTTAATGTCGCCGTGATGACAGCAATCAGTAAGCCGACAATTAAGGCGGAGTAGGATACCTGTTTCGCCTTATCGGCTGCGCCTTCACCTAAACGCTGTCCTACTAGAATGGTTGCTGCCATACCTAATGACATAGGAAGCATAAACAAGAAGGAGCTGGTATTCAATGCAATTTGATGGCTTGCAACGATATCCGTACCTAATGGGGATAATAGCAAGGCGGTAAGGGCGAACAGTGCCACTTCGCAGAATAAGGCGACAGCAATCGGGAAACCTAAGTTGAGGAGTTTTTTTAAGGTAGTAAAATTAGGTTTTTCTAGGATTTTGGCAAAGACTTTAAGGTCACGTTGATTACGTGCATTTTTACAATAGGCGATCATCAAAATACACATAAACCAGTTCACAATGGCGGTCGCAATACCACATCCCACCGCACCAAAGGCGGGGATACCAAGTTTTCCATAAATAAAAATATAATTGAGTGGAATATTTAAACCTAAGCCTAAAAACGTGATCACCATAGCTGGTTTGGTTTTCGCAATACCATCATTTAAGCAACGAAAATTAATCATCAGTAAATAAGCGGGCAAGCCCCAAATCATTGCATGTAAATAGCCAATAGTGATCTCTTTGAGATGATCTTCCACTTGCATATAGTCAAAAACGAGGTTGCTATAATAAATGAGAATACCTAAAGGTAGGCAACTAAATAAAATAATCCAAATACCTTGTCGTACTTGATGGGCAATCTGATCGCGTTTGCCTGAGCCATTGAGATAGGAGATCGTTGGTGGGAGCGCTAGTAGAAGTCCGTGACCAAACAGCACTAAGGGGAACCAAATGGATGCGCCCACTGAAATTGCTGCCATATCTGCCGAACTGACGCGTCCAGACATGATGGTATCAACTAACCCCATTGAGTTTTGGGCAATTTGTGCCAGTAAGATCGGGAGGGCAATAAGCAATAATTTTTTTGCTTCCACTTTATAAGCACTAAAATCTATAAATTTCATAAAAATTCCGAGTTTGTTATAATAATAGAATATTGAGTTTTAAAGAGAGATGACTATGTTTACAGGTATTGTTCAAGGAACTGCAAAAATTGTTTCTATTCAAGACAAAGCTAATTTTAGAACACAGATCGTGAAAATGCCACAAGAAATGCTGAAAGGATTAGAAATTGGTGCTTCAGTTGCGAATAATGGCGTATGTTTGACGGTAACAGAGATTAATCAAGATTGTGTTAGTTTTGATTTAATGGCAGAAACATTACGTATTACAAATTTAGGCGAGTTACAGCCGGGTGATTTAGTGAATATTGAACGCGCGATGCAAATGGGCAGTGAAATTGGTGGGCATATTTTATCGGGGCATGTGTATTGTACGGCGAGTGTGAAGCAGATTTTCAGTTCAGAAAATAATCGCCAGATTTGGTTCGAATTACCGGATATGGCAACCATGAAATATATTTTACCTAAAGGCTTTATTGCGATTGATGGAATTAGCTTAACTATTGGTGAAGTGAAAGGACAAACATTTTGCGTTAATTTGATTCCTGAAACGTTGAATCGTACCTTGATTGGTACGCGTGAAGTGGGGGATAAAGTGAATATTGAGATTGATCCACAAACGCAAGCGATTGTGGATACAGTAGAGCGTTATTTGAGCACAAAACAGCAATAATAAGACAAAATAAAAGTGCGGTGAAAATAAAGTGAATTTTTACCGCACTTTTTTATTGGCTTAATTTAAGTAATTAAAGACTTTGATGACTTTGTTAACACCTGACACATTGCGTGCAATATCCGCTGCGGCATCCGCTTGTGCTTGAGTGACGTTACCCATTAAAAAAACTTCGGCATTTTCCGTAATCACTTTAATATCAGTAGATTTGACGCGAGAATCCACGAGCATTTTAGATTTAATTTCGGTGGTGGTTACTCCGTCTTTTGCAATTTGACCGAAGCTAATTTGTGGCTGGATACGAACTTGATTATATACTTCGTTTACACCTTCTACACCTTTCGCCAAGCTGGTAGCGACTTCAGCAACATTTGCGTTTGGGGCTTGACCAATTAATAAAACACGACCGCTATAAGAAATAATATTAATACGCGCTTCCGATTTGACTTGCGCATCTTTACGAATGGCAAAACGCACTTTTTCTTCTAAAGTTTCATCATCAACTTGTGTGCCAACAGTTCTTGGGTCAGTAGCAACTTTGGTTGCCACGGCTGCCGTGCCAGCAATGGTTGCGGCCACACAACCTTGCAGTAGGAGAGCAGTCGCTAAAATAAAAGTGTATTTTTTTAACATGTTGATTTGCATAAGGGATCTCCTTTTGTATTTGTCATGCGAGTTAGTGTTGTTGAAATCCTGATTCTTGTCAAGTTATGAATGTGAAAACAGGGCGTGATCGACCAGTTCACAAATTGCATTAGCAATAAAACAATGTCCTTCAATCACTCGGCTTTCTTTGATTGCGGGAATCGCGATTTCGAGATCGTGTTCGGTCAAAAAACCTTGAATATGATCATTTGAGGCACTCGTTAAGACAATTACAATAATGCCTTTGTTTACCGCACTGTTAATTGCATTAATGACAATTTCATCATTATGAGGCAAAGGAGAAAAAGCAATAAGAATATCCCCTTGTTGAGCCACTGCATTAAATTGGCGTTGAAATAAGGTTTCTGTATTATTATCAAGCGCCATTGCGGCGTTAATGGCGCTATCTAAACTGAGTAAAACAGAAGGGAAACTAGGTCTGGCTAACTCATAGCGATTTAATAAGTTTGCGACAAACAGTTGGGCATTAATATAAGAACGTCCGTTTCCGCAGGCAATAATTTTATTCCCTCTTAACAAACAATCCACAATCATTTGTGTGGCTTGCATGATGGTATCGGGTAATAAACTGGAGGCGGAAATCTGTGTTTGAATACTTTCAGTGTATAAGTCTTTGAGTTTATCTAACATAATTAATCAAGAAAATTTATAATCCATTCAAGGTCTTGTGTGGTTTTACCGAAAGCAATTAAGTCAAACCGGCAGTCAGTGTCTTCCAAGCTACGATTTTGCTGTGCAAGCCATAAATTTGCTGCGTTCAGCCACTTTTTTTGTTTTTCCCAATCAACACTTTCCACTGCTGAACCAAAAACCGCATTTTTTCGTTGTCGCACCTCAACAAAAACGAGCGTGTCTTGATCTCGCATAATCAGATCTAATTCGCCACAGGAAAAGGATTGATTGGCAGCTACAAATTGTAGCCCTTTTGATTCTAAAAAGAGGCGAGCTTGGTATTCAAATCTCGCCCCTTGTTGACGCTTTAATGAGAACATCTTAGTTCAAGGAGATAATGCCACCACTTTGGTATTGGAACCAGGTCATGTCACGCTCAATATTACAGTTTGCGCCCGCACTTAGTTTACCGGTCAAACCATCAATGTTATAACCTGGTACTTGGCGTAACTCATTAAAATGATTAATAAGCAACCACGCGTCAGCGCCCATTGCATAGAGGCGCATCAGTGAAAAATCACCTTTGGTTAATTTTTCAATTTTCTTATATTGGTTAGATGTAACATCTTTAAAGAAAGGAATATCACTAAATTGTAAACCTTCCATTAATAAACGATATTCTGGCGCATTGTTAGCGGAATTACTGCGCGAACTGGCATAAAGTTTCGTTGTACGACCGCTGTTATCAATGGTTGTTTTAATTTCAGCTAATTGATCACTCATAGCAACAATATAGACGCCAGAGGTATTTTGATCGTCTAAGGTATAAGTAATATCAGCCGGTAAGTTATAGAAACGAATATTGGCATCCGTTGCAGCTAATTGTTGCCAACGCACATTAAACGCAGAAGCTGTACGACGACCTAAATCATTTTGTGGTACAAAAACAGAAGGCGTTCTAATCCCATCTTTCCACATTTTGTTCGCTGCTGACTCGGCTTCGTCTTCAGGTGAAAGTCCGTAGTAACATAATTGCCCGATTGCACGTTCATTTGAGGTAGAGTTTAGTGTTAACACATCTAAGCCTTGTACTAGCTGTGCGTTATTCAAGAGCATATCCACATTCTGTTTTAGCAATGGACCAACGACTGTTCGAATCCCCGCTTGTTTAACTTGATCGAAAATCACATCAACCGGGGTCGCAGCGGTGTCAAATACTTGAACTTGCGTCGCGCTATTGTCTTTTGCTGCATCAAAACCTGCTTTAATGGTATTTCCGATGACTTGAGCATTGCCGCTAAGTGGTAACAATAACGCGACTTGTGAAAATTGTGTTTGTTGGAAATTAAACAGACCTTGTAGTTCTGTTGGGAATAAGTAAGCCGCTGGGTGTGTCGGATAAGCGGTTTTCCATTGCTGAATTGCTTGGCTTAATTGTGCAGGATTGCTTAAATTTTGGTTATAAGCACGAGTTAAGGCTAACCAGCCACCCAATGCAATGTTCCCTTCGGCTACAGTGTTATTAATCACACCACGGTTAGCATTACGAAGGAGCGACCAAGTGCGGTCGATATTGGCTTGTTTACGAGAAACATCTGATAAAAGCTGGTCGATTTGAATTCGAGCTTTTACCGCTTCAATCGCATCATAGCGATTTTCTGCGATACGTGCTGCCACATCATAATAACGTGCTAATTGTGAACGGCTTAATTGAGCGAGATTAATGTGTTTAAGCTGTGTATCTGCCACGGTATTTTGTTGTTTAACTGCGGCGATATGTGCTTCAATAATTGATTTATCTAATACTTGTTCGTCAGTTAATGTTGTTAATTCATTGAGTAATTCTTGAGCCTGAGGAATTTTGTTTTCTGTGACAAGTACACGTGCGGCAAGCAATTTATAAGTATGCTGTTCTTCGAGATTTTGTGCTTGATAGACTTTATTCATATAAAAGTCAGAATTTGCATTGGCATCACTCTGCAAGAGACTTGCTGAGCCACCACCTAAGAAAGTCGTACAGCCGGCAAGAAAAAGTGCCAACAAAAAAGGCATTAATCGATTTTTTAAATGAGTGTGTTGTAATAGAATAGTCATGATTACTCCGTTTGTTAACAACAATAGAACGATCTTACTTATCTCATTAACTAAAAGCAAATAAAAAGAAGTATGAAATGAACAATTTAACAGGAATTTTATATATTGTCGCCACGCCGATTGGGAATTTACAAGATATTACACAAAGGGCTTTAGCGATTTTTGAACAGGTTGATCTGATTGCGGCGGAAGATACGCGTCATAGTGGTTTACTATTAAGCCATTATGGTATTAAGAAGCCTTTTTTTGCCTTACATGATCATAATGAACAACAAAAAGCACACCTCTTAGTAGAGAAATTACAGCAGGGGCAACATATTGCGTTGATTTCTGATGCGGGGACGCCACTGATTAGTGATCCCGGTTTTCATCTAGTACGTCAATGTCGCCAAGCTGGTATTAAAGTGGTGCCGATACCGGGCGCTTGTGCTGCGATTACCGCACTTTGCGCTTCAGGTATTGCATCCGATCGTTTTTGTTTTGAAGGATTTTTACCGGCGAAAAGCAAGGCACGTTGCGATAAATTGCAAAATCTCGCTGAAGAAGAGCGTACGCTGATTTTTTATGAATCAACCCATCGCATTTTGGATACCTTAGCGGATATCGAAAAAACGTTGGGAGCAGAACGCTATGTGGTATTGGCGCGGGAAATTACCAAAACCTGGGAAACGATCGTAGGGGACAATGTGGCAAATTTACGCCAATGGTTAGGAGAAGATCCGAATCGCACTAAAGGGGAAATGGTGTTAATTATTGAAGGGAAAGTCAAACAGGAGACTGATGAGATAAATCCCCAAGCCCTCAAAGCACTTGAATTAATAAGCCAATCGCTTCCATTAAAAAAGGCGGCTGCCATTGTGGCGGAAATCTATGGCTATAAGAAAAATGCGCTGTATCAATATGGATTAGAGCATTTTAATTAAAGTTCTGGCTAAAAGCCCCATAGCAAGTAAATGCGTTGGGGCTTTTTAAAATCCTTTCAGTAGCACATTAATGGAAAGGCTTGTGCTTCTGCCGTAATCATCTGTCACCGAGATCGTATAATAGCCTGCTGACCTAGGTTGCCAAAAAAGGGGTTGCTGTGGCAAGGCTTCACCAATAAAACTATTATTGACAAACCAGTATAATTTTTTGACTTCACCCGCAGCAATAGCTGACAGAAGTAAAGGGCTTTTTGGGTTGTCATGTTCAATATAATAATGACGTTGTGCTAATGGCGAAACGATTTGCGGATTATTATGGTGTAGATTTTGTAAGGCTTGGTGTTGTTGTTCATAAGGACAAGCCGTATTTATGATCGGCATTCTTTTCATGACGCCAGCTTGCGCAAAAATCTGTTGAAAATCACTTGACCACATTTCATAAATTTTTTGTTCCGTTTCGGCTTTATCATGTGTTGAACATGCCAACATGTCGCTATTTTTGAGTACCGTAAAAGGCTGATAAAGCTGGCTGATGGTAATCGGTGATTTTCCGGGAATAAACAGGGTGTTGATTTGTTGTTGACAATAGGCATTCGGTAGATTTCCGTCCGCCTGACAAACGAGGACATGTTTTAAATTGAGTTGATTGATATTTTCAGTGACAATGTCACGCATTTGAGGCTCGCTAGCAATCAGACTGTCTGCCAGTTGTAAGAACAAAGGGGCAGCCAAAGTACGCCCAATAAAATGCGGGTTATTTTTATTGTTAAAATTACCAAACCAAACCACAAGAGTATAGTGTCCAAAGTAACCTGCCGTCCACGCATCACGTAGCCCATTTGACGTGCCGGTCTTCCAATAGAGCGGTAATGCAGTCTTAATCGATTTATTTTGCACATCTGTGCGAAAATTTTGCCGCAAAATATCATGAATCATGACCGCACTTTCTTGACTTAATACGGTTTTAGGCGCAGGAAGACTATCTCGTTGGTTGAATTTCAACGGTTGCCATCTCCCTTGATTGGCTAACATCGCATATAAACTGGCTAACTGTTGTAGATTTAATTCAGCACCGCCTAATACTAGAGATAAGCCATAATAGCTTTTACTTTTGGGTAGTTTGATATCTGCTTGTTGGAGAAAGTCGTAAAGATCGGGGTTAAGTTGTTTGGCAAGATCAATAGCAGGAATATTGCGGCTTTGTAATAACGCCTGAGTAACACTGACGGGACCTAAAAAATTGCCTTCGTAATTTTCGGGCTGGTAATCACCAAAGGTCGTTGGCAAATCTTTTAAAACGGTTTTGCCGTGGGCTAAACCTTGATCAAACGCCAATGCGTAAATAAAAGGTTTTAACGTTGAACCATAAGAGCGGTTAGCTAAAGTACCATTAATTTGTCCCGAAATAGCTGGATTAAAATAGTTACCCGAACCGATCAAGGCTTTTACTGCCATATCGCGATTATCCACTAATAGTACTGCGACATTTTCTATTCCTTTAGTGTATTGTTGGGATAAATAGCGACGTGTAATACGCTCAATTAATCGCTGTTGAGAGCTATTGAGCGTACTGACAATATGCGTTTGTTCAGGATATTGTTGTAGTAATTGATCAACAAAGTGCGGTGCAAAAAACGGTAGTTTTTCGAGTGGTCGCAGTGGATAATTGAGTTGAAAATCTGTTTGCCATTGTTGATCAGCAGGGTATTGTGTTATCCAACGTTGGTAAAGTTGGTTACGTGCCTTGAATAAAGCAGAATTCAGCTGTTGATTATTTTGACGAATATAGCTGTTCGGATTCTTTGGTAAAATCGCTAAGGTAAGCGCTTCAGCCAAATTCATCTTATGATTGGCTTTATTAAAGTAGATTAAACTGGCGGTTCCCGCCCCTTCAATATTTCTGCCATAAGGGGCAAAATTCAAATAAGCCTCTAAAATCTCTTTTTTTGAGTAACGTATTTCCAGTTGGATTGCGCGTAAGATTTGTTCTGTTTTGCCTAATAGACTTCGGCTGTCAATAGCCCATAAGACACGAGCCAGTTGCATAGTAATCGTTGATCCACCTTGTGGTGAGTTGCCTAAAATGTAGGTTTGCCAAGCCCCACGCAATAGCCCGTAAGGATTAACACCAAAATGCCAATAAAACCATTCATCTTCCTGAAAAAGCACCGCATCAACAAGTTTCGGGGAGATATCATGGAGAGGTGTCCATAGACGGTATTTCTCATCTTTGGCGGTGGTGAGGCGTAACAAATTTTGTTGCTCGTCATAAACTGCGCTGGAATAGGGGAAATGATCTTTTAATGGGGAGTAAGGTAAAAGGCGAACAATGGTCACCACGCAGGCAAGTAAAAGTGCGGTATAAAGTAGTGATAAAATACAGTTTTTACGTAAGCGAGCCATTCAGGTGACCTAAAAAATTCCCCTTAATAATATAAGGGGAATCAGCAGTGTTAAGTTTGTTTAGAAGTTTGCATTACGCGGTGAACGTGGGAATGGGATCACATCACGAATATTTTGTACGCCAGTAACATACACGATTAAACGTTCAAAACCTAAACCAAAACCAGCGTGTGGTACGGTGCCATAACGGCGTAAATCGCGATACCACCAGTAATCTTCTGGGTTGAGTCCCATTTCGATCATTCGTTTATCCAGCACGTCTAAACGTTCTTCACGTTGTGAACCGCCGATAATTTCACCAATACCCGGTGCTAACACATCCATTGCTGCGACGGTTTTTCCGTCATCATTTAAGCGCATATAGAAAGCCTTGATGTCTTTCGGATAGTTTTTAACCACAACTGGCGATTTAAAGTGTTCTTCCGCTAAATAACGTTCATGTTCAGAGGATAAGTCGATCCCCCAAGAAACTGGGAATTCAAATTTCTTACCTGATTGTAATAACACCTCAATTGCATCAGTATAGTCAATTTGCGCGAAATCTGAATTGATGAAATTTTCTAAACGGCTAATAACGTCGTTATCGACATGTTTTTCAAAGAATTTTAAGTCATCTTTGCGTTCTTCAAGTACTGCACGGAATACATACTTTAACATATCCTCGGCTAATTTCGCGTTATCGGCCAGAGTCGCAAAGGCAATTTCTGGTTCAACCATCCAGAATTCAGCTAAGTGGCGTGTTGTATTGGAGTTTTCTGCACGGAATGTTGGACCGAAAGTGTAAATTTTACTTAAAGCACAGGCATAGGTTTCACCATTTAATTGCCCGGATACCGTTAAGAAAGATTCTTTTCCAAAGAAATCTTGTGAAAAATCGACCGCACCTTTGTCATCACGTGGCAGATTTTCTAAGTCGAGAGTGGACACACGGAACATTTCGCCTGCCCCTTCGGTATCTGATGCGGTAATTAATGGCGTCGCTACCCAATAGAAACCTTGTTCATGGAAAAAACGGTGGATGGCTTGTGCTAAGCAGTGACGAACACGTGCGACTGCGCCAATAATATTGGTACGAGGGCGTAAATGAGCCACTTCACGTAAATATTCAATTGAGTGACGTTTTGCCGCCATTGGATATGTTTCTGGGTCCTCAACCCAACCTGCAACCTCGACTTTTTCTGCTTGTAATTCAACAGCTTGACCTTCAGCAGGGGATTCTACAACAGTACCTGTTACAATAACAGAACAGCCGGTTGTTAAACGCAACACTTCTGTTTCGTAATTTTCAATATCATTATTGACAATTGCTTGGATAGGATCAAAGCAAGAACCATCATAAATGGCCAAAAAAGAAAGACCTGCTTTTGAGTCACGGCGAGTACGAATCCAGCCACGGACAGTGACGGTTTCACCAATGGCAATTTTGCCTTGTAAAACATCTACAATAGATGCGACTTTAGTCATATAAAACCTCAATTTTCAACAAATTTTTTGTGAAGAAATAAACCGACATAGTTTACCTCAACTTAGTCGAATTCACAAAATCTATTAAATTTTTTGTTTTTGTGAAATAGATCCCATAATTGAATTAAAGTGCTTGTTTTTATTAATGTAACTGGTTATAAGTACAAATCGACCATTTTCTATGTGAGTAGAATATGCTGCGTTAATACGCAATACGAACGAAAGAGTAGGCGTTGTGAATTGTTTGAAATAACAACGTGATGTTACATCATTGATATATTGAGTATTACAGTTATGCCAAAAATTAGAAAAGAGGATAAATTACCATTACGCTTGACACAGCTTGGTAAAATTTATCGTTTAGTTGAACAATTTGAAGAAATTTCTCGTATAGATTTATCAAAACTTTCACGTTTAGCACCAGCGACCATTACGGCATTGACACGCGAATTAATCAAAGAAAAATTGATTGTCGAGCGTGCCGTTCAAAATACAGAAAGTCGTGGGCGTCCTGCCATTGGATTATGTGTTTCACCTTTTTATTGGCAATCTTTATGTGCTACCTTGGTTGAAAACCGTTTTGAACTGATTCTAAGTGAATTAGATGGCGGTGAAATAAAAAGTAAAAGCTATCCTTTAACCACCTCCGATTTAGTGCACTTAGATCAGGTATTAGTCCAATATTTACAACAATTTCTTTTTGAAACCCAACATGAACTAAATCATTTAATTACTTTTTCCATTGCGGTTGGTGGCGAGCTTGATAGTAAAAATCGATTGATAAAGTTAGGCGATGTCAACCTTGATCTTGATTTAGAAAGCCTATTTAAACCGTATTTTAAAGTGCCTGTATTAGTGACGGAATATTTCCAAACTTGGTTAATGGCAGAGTCAACATTAGGAAGTGTGATTAATTGCGATAATGTGTTATTCCTACAGTTGGATGATGTGATTAATTTTAGTGTATTGTCTAAAGGCGAGCTCTTAACTCATCAGCATCAAGTCAGAAGTCATATCAATAAAATGATTGTACCGAAGATAAGCCCTTTACAAGACCTGATTAGCCCACATTTAGCGGATCTTGAACGTTATCAACTCCAACATCAAGTTACCCATAAAGCCATTTACCCTTTAATTACGCATTATTTCCCAGAAGCGACCTTAGCACAAAGTGAAATTGAATTTTTATGTCAGAAAGCGAATGCGCAGAATCCACAAGCTCAACAAATTCTGCATTATGTTGCAGATAGTCTGGCATATATTTTAATGAATCTTGTCAATATTTTTGATTCTGAGAAAATCATGTTAAGTTCGAGTTTTTTAAGTGCAAAAGAAGTTTTTCTTCCTCGTGTGAATCAAACGCTCAAAACAAATTTAGGCGCAGATTACCCTCATGTTGAAGTGATTACCGGACGCTATGAATGGAATACACTAGTAGTTGCAGCGGCGGCGATTAAACAAGGTATCTATGACGGTAGCTTGCTTGGGCATTTTATTAAGCACTAAGTTTTTTATTCAGCACTGTTTTTGATTTATATCAAACAGTGCTTTTTTATTTTTCCTCTTGTGCTAAAAGGGAATAATTTCTGAGAAAAAGTTGTGTTATCTCAACATTTTTTTTGCGTGATTGCTTTAAGATCTTGCATTAAGAAATAACAAGGGGATAAACCATGAGCAGTTTTTTTCTGACAGGCACGGATACTAATGTAGGTAAAACAGTCGCAAGTCGAGCCATTATACAAGCTTTACAAAATCAAGGTATCCAAATTGTGGGCTATAAACCAGTTGCCTTTAGTCGAGAAGAATGTGTTTATACCGATATGGAAAATCAACAAGCCGCAGAAAGTGATTACGATTCACAAGATAATAGTGATGTGCTAACACTGATGAAATCAACTCACGAAAAAGTAAGTTATCAGGAAATCAATAGTTATACCTTTCGCCACAGCCTTCCCGTTTTTTCTGTTCAAGGTAAACATATTCGCATTGAAAAAATGGATGCGGATTTAGCTCGTTTAAATCAAAAGTATCAATCTGTTTTAGTCGAAGGCAGCTATGGTTGGCTAACGCCCATTAATAAAACGTATTGCTTTGCAGATTGGGCAAAATCACATCAAATGCCTGTTGTATTGGTCGTGGGAATTAAAGAGGGGTGTCTTAACCATGCGTTATTAACAGTCGAATCTATACAACAGAAAGGTTTGCCATTATTAGGTTGGATTGCTAATCGAATTAATCCCTGTTTAGGACATTATGCCGAGATTATTGATTTGCTCAGTGAAAAAATTGATGCTCCTTTATTGGGGCAAATTCCGTATTTACATAAGCCGGAAGAACAAGACTTAGCACGTTATATTCATAATCTCGATCGCTTAACCTATATGGAAACTGTTTTAGCAGATTAGTGCAACATTCAAGGCAAAAAAAGCGTTTTATCTTTCACAAAACGCTTTTTTTGATCGGAAAATGAACTTATTCCATATTCATTTTGGCTTTTTTATTCTTTTTCCATTTCCATAATAGGAAAATCGCCAAGGCAAAAATTAAAATATAAATCACAAGTTGACCTTTGTGGATTTGTTCATGTAACCAATCTAAATTTTGCGCACCGAAAAAGCCCAAATAAACCCAAATGGGAACAGAAATAATGGCGGCAAAGAAATCAATCAGTAAAAAGCGCGTATAACTGACACGGCGAGTAATTCCCGATACCATATAAATCACCGCTCTAAGACCGGGTAAGAAACGTGCTGTAAACAATACACGGTTACCATATTTTTCAAACTTCTCTCTGACGAGCCTTAAACGTTTGACGGTGATTAATTTACGCATGAAACGAAAGCGTAAAATTTTGGCGCCATAAAAACGTCCTAGCCAATACATACAGGAGTCACCCGCCAATACGCCAAACATACTCACCCCTAGCATGACATGGACATTGACATCGTTTGGGTATAAACCCGCAATCACGCCACCAGACACTAAAGTAATATCTTCTGGAATCGGCAAACCGAATCCACAAAGAATCAGTACAAATAAGACGGCAAAATAACCATAATCAGAGAAAAATGAAATTAGGATATCCATTACAAGCACTCAATTTACAATAAAAAACGGTCTGCTATTCTAGCGCGTTTTTTGCATAAAGTCGCGAAAAAAGTCAGTGGTATTTTCTGTTTGATTTGTTGGGGCAAATCAAATATAATCTAGCGCCTCGAAGTAGCTTGCTTTGAGCTGATTTATGGAAAATCGCTGGGTCGCCTGCGATTTTTGTCTTTTACTATTAACTATGAGATAGCGAAAAATGTTTAAATTTAATGCTGAAGTTCGTCAATCGCAAGGTAAGGGTGCGAGCCGCCGCCTGCGTCATAATGGTCAAATTCCTGCAATCGTTTACGGTGGTAGCGAAGCGCCTGTTTCAATCGTCTTAAACCACGATGATTTAAATAACGCACAAGTTCATGATGCATTCTACACTGATGTTATTACATTAGTGATTGAAGGGAAAGAAGTTGCAGTGAAAGCACAAGCGATGCAACGTCACCCATTCAAACCAAAATTAGTTCACATCGATTTCAAACGTGTTTAATTAATCGCATGATGCAAAAGCCCAATAAGTTCGCTTATTGGGCTTTTCTTTTTTATGTTTTTTCCATCTTAACGGCTTAAAAATGCTTTAAGTGCCGCCATTTCACGTTTAGCATCGGTAACCCCCAGATCATACATCGCTTGCACTTTCTCAACATCTTTTTCAATACGGCTGATAGGTAAGTGATGAGAAGGACGAATAACAAAAATGTCTTTGTTGTTATTAAGCCGAATAATTTCCTCTACGGTATCATTGTAATTTTGGTAACGTGTTTTCAGTTTTTCCACTAAGTGAGGATAGTCACGATAAAAGAGGTTAAAGATCCAAGAAGGTGTGGTTTTTTTACGGTATTCTAATGGGCGAGTTAACACCACAATAATTTTGTCATAGCCTAATGCTTGACATTTTTTGAGTGGGATACTATCGGCAATGCCACCATCAAGATAGTATTGTCCATTGATCTCTACCATTTTGGAAACAAAAGGCATCGCTGATGTAGCGCGCAGTACTTCCATTTCATTAAACACATCGTCTAATTTGACATATTCCGCTTCGCCTGTTTGCACATTGGTTAAAGTGGCATAAAAATCAATTTTCAATTGGCGAAATGTTTCGGCATCAAAAGGATCTAAGGTGAAAGGTAATTCATAAAAAGCAAAATCTTTATTAACAATATTGCCGGTTGTGAGCAAGCTATGCCAGCCCATGTAGCGTTTATCATTGAGATATTTTTTATTGTAGCGCAGAGCCCGTCCATATTGCTTTGCAGGATAATTTACCCCAAATAAGACGCCCGCGGATACGGCAACAATCCCATCAACCTGCACATTTTCAGTTAGAAACACATCTAACACACCAGCAGTGAACATGGCACGCATGCCACCACCTTCTAATACTAAACCGACTTTCATTTTGTATCCTTGAAAAAAGTGAGGAAAATTGACCGCACTTTTGTTGATTTTAAACGACCTGACTCAAATTGTGCCTGATTTTTCTGCTTATCGCTAGCGTAAATCTCCTCTATAATAGGGTGTTTTACAGCATCCTATTTAAAAAGATATATAAACCATGAAAATTGCATTAGGCATTCAATATAACGGAAAAAATTATTGTGGTTGGCAGCGTCAGGAAAATGTGGCGAGTGTACAAGAGCAGTTAGAAAAAGCGATTTCTTTTGTCGCTAACCAACCCTGTCAGATTTTTTGTGCAGGGCGAACGGATTCAGGGGTGCATGCCACAGGGCAAGTTGTGCATTTTGAAACCGATGCCATTCGGGCAGAAAAAGCATGGAGTTTTGGTGTGAATGCGAATTTGCCTGATGATATTTCAGTGAGCTGGGCAAAATGTGTTACTGATGATTTTCATGCCCGGTTTAGTGCTACTGCACGCCGTTATCGCTATATTTTGTATTGTAATAAATTGCGCTCGGCAATTTTGCCTGAAGGTGTCACACATTGTCATTTAGACTTAGATCACCACTTGATGCATCAAGCGGGACAAGCGTTATTAGGTGAACAAGACTTTTCTTCTTTTCGTGCAGCACAATGTCAATCACATACACCATTTCGCAATGTTCATCATTTAAAAGTGGTGCGACGTGGGCAATATATTATTGTGGATATCCAAGCCAATGCATTTGTTCATCACATGGTGCGCAATATTGTGGGCAGTCTGATTGAAGTCGGCGCGGGTCATCAACCTGTAGAATGGATAGGGTGGTTGCTGGCGCAAAAAGATCGCAGATTAGCGGCACCCACCGCAAAACCGGAAGGGCTTTATTTGGTTAATGTGAGTTATCCTACGCAATTTCAGTTACCTCAAAATGCGTTAGGGCCTTTGTTTTTAGAAAATGAATTAGGCTAGTCACATCAGACCTTTATTGCTAGCATATTGCCTTAAATTATGGTGTAATACATCGAATTTTCTCGTTAATAAAAAGGGTTAACATGAGTTGGATTGATCGAATTTTTAATAAAGATACTTCTTCCACAAGCTCGCGTAAAGCGAACGTTCCTGAGGGCGTTTGGACTAAATGTACTTCTTGTGAGCAAGTGTTGTATCGTGATGAGTTAAGACGTCATTTAGAAGTTTGTCCAAAATGTGGACATCATATGCGTATTGATGCGAGAGAACGTCTTTTGGCACTTTTAGATAAAGACAGTAGCCAAGAATTATCTGCGGAACTTGAACCAAAAGATATCTTAAAATTTAAAGACTTAAAAAAATATAAAGATCGGATTTCCGCAGCACAAAAAGAAACGGGTGAAAAAGACGCATTAATTTCAATGTTTGGCACTTTATACGGTATGCCAATTGTCGCCGCTGCCTCTAACTTTAGCTTTATGGGTGGCTCAATGGGCTCAGTTGTGGGCGCAAAATTTGTGCAAGCAGCAGAAAAAGCGATTGCTGAGAACTGTCCTTTTGTGTGTTTCTCTGCCAGTGGTGGCGCACGTATGCAAGAAGCCTTATTCTCTTTAATGCAAATGGCAAAAACCAGTGCTGTCTTAGCCAAAATGCGTGAACAAGGTGTGCCATTTATTTCCGTATTAACCGATCCAACGTTAGGTGGTGTTTCTGCGAGCTTTGCGATGCTGGGTGACATTAATATCGCAGAACCGAAAGCGTTAATAGGTTTTGCTGGTCCGCGTGTGATTGAGCAAACTGTACGTGAAAAATTACCTGAGGGTTTCCAACGTAGTGAATTTTTGCTTGAAAAAGGCGCAATTGACATGATTGTGAAGCGTGCTGACATGCGTCATACGTTAGCAAGTGTGTTAAGCAAATTAAGCAATAAACCATCGCCTTTTGTGGAACCTGAATTGGTAGAAAACGAAGAACAAAGTAAAAGCGATAATGAATAATTCTACAGTATCATTAACAGCCACTTCGCCTCTTGCGCAGTGGCTTTCTTATTTGGAAAACAGCCATTTTAAAGCCATTGATTTAGGGCTAGATAGAATTAAATCGGTTGCCAAGGCGCTGGATTTGCTCACGCCCGCACCATTTGTCATCACGGTGGGTGGTACTAATGGTAAAGGCACTACGTGTCGTTTATTGGAAACCGTTTTATTAAAGGCAGGCTACCGTGTTGGTGTGTATTCTTCCCCTCATTTGCTTCGCTATAATGAACGCGTACGTATTCAAGACCAAGAATTGCCAGATGAAGCGCATACGGCTTCTTTTGCCTTTATTGAACAACATAAACGTGAATCGTTAACCTATTTTGAGTTTAGCACCCTTTCTGCCTTGCATTTATTTAAGCAAGCGAAATTGGATGTGGTGATTTTAGAAGTGGGATTGGGAGGACGTTTAGACGCGACTAATATTGTTGATAGTGATGTGGCGGTGATTACCAGTATAGACATTGATCATGTGGATTTTTTAGGGGCAGATCGCGAACAAATCGGGTTTGAGAAAGCAGGCATTTTCCGTGCACATAAACCAGCGATTATTGGAGAGCCTAATATTCCTCAAAGATTATTGGAGCATGCTAAGTCACTCGGATGCCAAATCTCTTGTCGTGATCAAGATTGGCATTTCCGTTTACAAGCGGAGCATTGGGATTGGTGTGGGCAAAAAGTGCGGTTGAAAAATTTGCCATGTTGTCAAATTCCACTCGCTAATGCCGCAACAGCACTCGCTACATTTGAACAGTTGCCTTTTCAGATTTCAGAAGAGGTGATTCGTCAATCTTTGCAAGAAGTGGAATTAGTTGGGCGTTTTCAAACCTTAAAACCAGATGTCCTTTTCCCTTTAGCCGAAAATTTAGCGAAACCATGGGCTGATTTTCCACACATGATTATTGATGTGGGGCATAATCCACATGCAGCCCTTTATTTAGCAGAGAAACTGACCGCACTTAAGGCGAAAATAACAGGTAAGATCGTCGCTGTTTGTGGCATTTTAAAAGATAAAGATGCACAAGGCGTGCTTTCTCCTTTGTTACCGGTGATTGATGAATGGTATTGCGTGACATTAGAAGGGTATCGAGGTCAAAGCGGACAGGCATTATTTGTGACGTTGCAACAAATTGCACAGGGACAATCTCATCAACTGCATGCAAACACTGCGAGCTCTGTGGCGTTAGGTGTAAAACAAGCGTTGGCAACGACAACAGCGCATGATGTAATCTTAGTCTTTGGCTCTTTCCATACTGTTGGCGAATTCTTACAGTTACTTTAATACTCAATAAGGCAGAATAGACTTCTGCCTTTATTCCTCATCGAATGAATCGGTTAAATGCTGTATATTATTGACTTTCTCAAGCACAAAGCGTCCTGTTTCATTCTCAGTTTGTAAATAGTGTACAACGCTAATGGACGTGTTCGCTAAGCTGGTACTTTTTTCTCGATGGGTTTGCCAAGTGGCACCATGAAACAACGCCAAAAGCATACGTAAAGTATGACCATGAGAGACAATGAGAATATTTCCAGTGTCATAACGTTGAATAATCTGTTCAATGACGCCCATCGCGCGTGTTGCTAATTGCTGATAAGTTTCCCCGCCATTGGTTAACCCCAAATACTGCGCAGGTTGATCGCGCATTTGACGGTATTCCGGTAAGCAACTTAATTCCTCAATGGCTTGCCCTTCCCATGAGCCAAAACACAATTCATTTAAGCCTGCATGACAAATTAATGGGGTGGTTTTGTGCGCTAAAATCATGTTTGCAGTGGAAATTGCACGGGGCAATACGCTACTATAGGCGGCAGTGAAATCAATGTTGGATAATGCTTTTGCTGTGCGCTTAGCACCTTCAATGCCTTCTTGTGTCAAAGGGGAGTCCCCATTTCCTTGTAATAACCTTTTTTCGTTCCACTCCGTTTTACCATGACGTATCAAATAGAATGTTAATGTTTTCATGTTGTTCCTCATTTATATCTGCAATCCATTATAGCGAAAAAATCCTGATAATGGAGGGGAGCCAAGTATGGTATAATGTTTTTCCTTTATGATTAATTGAGAACCTTATGCCTGTATTTCATCTTATCTATCAACATCCTGATTTTGTTGTGATTGATAAACCTTGTGGTATCAGTGTACATAAAGATGAGGAAGCAGTAGGTCTTACGACCCTAGTCGCACAGCAACTTGATGTACCACAGGTTTGGTTAGTACATCGTTTAGATAAAATTACTTCAGGGTTACTCTTATTGGCATTAAACCAACGCGCTGCTCGCGCACTTTCTCTATTGTTTGCCGAACACCGTATCCAAAAGACGTATCTTGCTTTATCTCAACATAAACCCAAGAAAAAGCAGGGATTGATCGTCGGTGATATGCAAAAAGCGCGTCGTGGCGCTTGGAAACTTTGTCCGACTAAGACCAATCCTGCGATTACTCGCTTCCACTCCATCAATTGTGAACCGAATTTGCGCTTGTTTATTTTAAAGCCACAAACAGGGAAAACACACCAGTTACGTGTAGCAATGAAGAGTTTAGGCAGTCCAATTTTAGGGGATGCATTGTATGCAGGTAATTCAGCAAAAATAGACCGCACTTATTTACATGCTTATCGTTTACAATTTGACTATCAAGGACAGGTGTTTGATATTCAATCATTGCCAAGGTGCGGTCAATTTTTTGAGAGAATCCCGTTAGCAGAGTTATTAGTGGCGTCGGCTAAAGAGTAAGGTGTTATTGATACACGAGGAGATTTTTATGCGTCATTATACGAGTAAAACGGCTTTAAAAAATGCGATACAACAAACGTATGAGAAATATTTGTCAGAATTTGAAACCATTCCGGAAGATTTAAAAGAGACAGGATGTACAGAGGTTGAGCGAACACCTGTGCAAAACTTAGCTTATCAAGTTGGTTGGACAAGTTTATTGATCAGCTGGGAACAAGATGAACGAAAGGGATTGCTTGTTAAAACCCCTTCTGAACACTTCAAGTGGAATCAATTAAGTGAACTTTATCAATGGTTTAATCAAACTTATGTACATTTGTCCTTAGCCGAATTAAAAAGTCGATTAGCACATAATATAGAAACAATTTATTATCTAATTGATACCATGAGCGATGAAACGCTTTTTTCCCAACATCAACGAAAGTGGGCGGATAATGCCACTAAAAATGCCAAATGGACAGTATCTCAATTTATTCATGTGAATACGGTTGCCCCCTTTACGAGCTTTAGAACAAAAATAAGAAAATGGAAGAAACACTGTTTATAATGACACGATGGTATTAATGCCAATTTCCTTTCTTTCTTATCACTTCACTCAAGGTTAAACCCTAATGGACTTGACCGTCATTAAAACACAAAAAACGCCAATAAAAACGTGATTTTTAAGGCAGTTAGTATTATCATTAACAGTATTTTTCACAGCATAATTGAATTTAGAGGAAGGCATGCAAAACCTAGAACAAATTACCGAACAAGCATTGGATGCAATTGCCCGTGCGGAAGATGGCAAAGCATTAGATGCGATTCGTGTGGAATATTTTGGTAAAAAGGGACCTTTTACGGCATTAATGCAAGGATTACGTGATGTTTCACCAGAAGCACGTCCAGCCGTAGGTCAAAAAATTAACGATGCAAAACAACTTGCACAAAATGCATTAAATGAAAAGAAAGTACAGCTTGAAACAGCGGAATTAAATGCACAATTAGCGAAAGAAAAAATTGATGTAAGCTTGCCGGGACGTAAAGTGGAAACTGGGGGATTACATCCAGTGACAATGACGATTGATCGTGTGACCAAATTCTTCTCTGAGTTAGGTTTTTCCGTCGAAAGTGGTCCAGAAATTGAAAGCGACTATTATAATTTCGATGCCCTCAATATTCCGAAACATCACCCAGCCCGAGCGGATCACGATACATTTTGGTTTAACCCAGAATTATTACTACGCACACAAACCTCTGGTGTACAAATTCGTACGATGGAAAAAATGCAACCGCCAATTCGCATTATGGCACCAGGACGTGTTTACCGTAACGACTACGACCAAACACATACACCGATGTTCCACCAAATTGAATTATTGTATGTGGATAAAAAAGCGAACTTCACTGAATTAAAAGGGTTACTCCATGACTTTTTACGCGCCTTTTTTGAAGAAGACTTACAAGTGCGTTTCCGTCCTTCCTATTTCCCGTTCACTGAACCTTCCGCTGAAGTGGATGTGATGGGCAAAAATGGCAAATGGTTAGAAGTACTAGGTTGTGGTATGGTACATCCGAATGTTTTACGCAATGTTGGGATTGACCCAAATGAATATGCTGGCTTTGCGGTGGGGATGGGGGTTGAGCGCTTAACGATGTTACGCTACAACGTCACAGATTTACGTGCTTTCTTTGAAAATGACTTACGTTTCTTAAAACAATTTAAATAAGAGAATCGCCATGAAAAAAATCATAGCAATGAGTTTGCTTATGTTTTCTGTTGTGATGTCAGTAAATGCAAAAAATACGGTTGCCAGTAAAAAAGAAGAAAAAATAGCACAGCCGATCGCTGGTTTTCGTCTTTTTGATCTGTCAGGAAAAGCGCCCCAGTTAATAGAGGGAAATAAATTTTCGCGCGCTAAACCACACCAATTATGTATCTTTGTTGAAAACGTTGAGGTAAAAGAACAGAATTTGTTGGCAGAATATTTTGTGGCACCGGCTCCCATTCGTATGCAAGCAGAAAATGCAGAAACGCGTACGACAGAAGATGGGACTGGTAACTTAATTATCTTTAATTTGCCAAAAGCCAATATCGCAAATGGTGCAATTACACAATGTTGGCAATTTAGTAAAAATGATCCCGTTGGTACGTATCAGTTAGAACTCCAATTTAATGATATTGTGTTTAAAGGATTAGCATTCCAAATTTTAAAATAGAAAGAATATAGAGAGTAAATAGATGAAATTTAGTGAATCATGGGTGCGTGAATGGGTAAATCCCGCTATTAGCACAGCGCAATTATGCGATCAAATCACGATGTTAGGTTTAGAAGTAGACGGCGTAGAAAAGGTCGCGGGTGATTTTTCGGGCGTGGTTGTCGGTGAGGTAGTGGAATGCGCCCAACATCCTGATGCCGATAAATTACGTGTGACCAAAGTTAATGTTGGTGGTGATCGCCTATTAGATATTGTGTGTGGTGCACCAAATTGTCGTCAAGGCTTAAAAGTGGCTTGTGCGACAGAAGGGGCTGTTTTACCGGGTGACTTCAAAATCAAGAAAACCAAATTACGTGGTCAACCTTCAGAAGGTATGCTTTGCTCATTCAGCGAATTAGGTATTGATGTGGAATCCAGCGGTATCATTGAACTACCACAAAATGCGCCAGTCGGCACTAATCTACGTGATTATTTAACCTTAGATGATAATACGGTAGAAATTAGCTTAACCCCAAACCGGGCAGACTGTTTAAGTATCACAGGTATTGCGCGTGAAATCGGTGTCGTCAATAAACTGGCTGTTAATACACCGCACTTTGAATCAGTGAAAGCGACAATTACTGATAAAGTTGATATTCAACTGCATGCGCCTGAAGCGTGCCCACGTTATTTATTACGTGTAGTGAAAAATGTCAATGTGCAAGCGCCATCACCAATGTGGTTACAAGAAAAACTTCGCCGTTGTGGGATTCGCTCTATTGATCCAGTAGTCGATGTGACTAACTATATTTTACTTGAACTGGGTCAACCGATGCATGCATTTGATGCAGCCAAAGTCGCTCAGCCAGTACAAGTCCGTATGGCAAAATCAGGTGAAGCGCTCGTGCTTTTAGACGGTTCTACGGCAAAATTAAAAGATAACACTTTATTAATTGCGGACCAAAATGGACCATTAGCGATGGCGGGGATTTTTGGTGGACAAGCCAGTGGGGTAAATGCAGAAACTAAAGACATTATTTTGGAAGCTGCTTTCTTTGCACCGTTAGCCATTGCTGGTCGAGCAAGACAATATGGCTTACATACCGATTCTTCTCATCGTTTCGAACGGGGGGTTGATTTTGAATTACAGCGTCAAGCGATGGAAAGAGCAACAGCCTTGTTAGTGGAAATCTGTGGTGGGGAAGTCGGTGACATTTGTGAAGTTGCTAGTGACGTCTTTTTACCGAAACTGAACCAAGTAAGTTTACGTCGTGAAAAGTTAGATGCCTTATTAGGTCACCATATTGAAACAGAAACCGTCACGGATATTTTAACGCGCCTTGGCTTACAAGTGAGCTATGCTAACGATGTATGGCAAGTGACATCAGCAAGTTGGCGTTTTGATATTGAAATCGAAGAAGATTTAGTGGAAGAAATCGCACGTATTTATGGTTACAACAGTATTCCAAACAAGGCGCCATTAGCACATTTACGTATGCGCGAGCATAAAGAAGCGGATTTAGATTTGACCCGAATTAAAACTGCACTGGTTGATGCCGATTACCAAGAGGCGATTACTTATAGTTTCGTTGATCCAAAAATACAAAGCATTTTACATCCACAACAAGATGCACTGGTCTTACCAAATCCAATTTCAGTGGAAATGTCCGCCATGCGTTTATCCCTATTAAGTGGTTTGTTAGGCGCAGTACAGTATAACCAAAATCGTCAGCAAACTCGCGTTCGCTTATTTGAAACAGGTTTACGCTTTATTCCAGACACGCAGGCAGAATTTGGCGTACGTCAAGAATTTGTTTTAGCGGCTGTGATGACGGGCAATAAAAAAGCAGAACACTGGGCAGGTAAAGCCGAAAGTGTCGATTTCTTTGACCTAAAAGGGGATTTAGAAAGCATTTTATCTTTAACAGGGACTAGAAATTTGGTTAAATTTGTAGCAAAATCATATCCAGCATTACATTCTGGTCAATCTGCGGCCATCATGTTAAATGGTGAAGAAATTGGTTTTATTGGTACACTTCATCCAAATGCCGCGAAACAACTGGGTTTAAATGGAAAAACAGTGGTATTTGAGATTCTTTGGCAAGCGATTGCAACACGTCAAGTAGTGCAAGCAAAAGAGATTTCACGTTTTCCTGCAAATCGCCGAGATTTAGCTATCGTTGTTGCTGAGGGTGTTGCAGCAAGCGATGTGCTTGACGCGTGTCGAGAGGTTGCTGGCGAAACATTAACTCAAGTTAACCTGTTCGATGTCTATCAAGGCAATGGTGTGGCTGAAGGCCACAAGAGTTTAGCGATTAGTTTGATTATTCAAGATAATGAAAAAACTCTTGAGGAAGATGATATCAACGCAGTGGTTTCTGTTGTATTGTCTGAGTTAAAACAACGTTTTAATGCTTATTTGAGAGATTAAATTATGACACTGACCAAAGTAGAACTCGCAGACAATTTAATTGAAAAACTTCATTTAAATAAACGTGATGCGAAAGAATTAGTGGAAAACTTTTTTGAAGAAATTCGAGTTGCATTAGAAACAGGCGAAGATGTCAAACTTTCTGGCTTTGGTAATTTTGAATTACGGGATAAATCATCTCGCCCAGGTCGAAATCCTAAAACGGGTGAAAGTGTTCCTGTTTCTGCTCGTCGTGTCGTGGCATTCAAACCTGGTCAAAAACTTCGTGCCCGCGTAGAAAAAACGAAACCAAAGAGTTAATTTTCGCTTTTGAAGTACGCTTTCAAATCGTTAAGCTATCTGTAGGCTAACTATGGATAGCTTTCCTTTTGGTAGAAAAATATGAAGATGTTATTAAAGCAATGTGTATTCGTAAGTCTGTTTTGCCTACTATCTGCCTGTGGTCATCATAGCAATACGGGGAAAATCAGTTATAAGGGGCAACTCAATGATCCGATTATGGTGATTGCCTTATTGAGTGAGCAACAACGTGAATGGGCAGGAACGCCCTATCGTTTAGGTGGACAAAGTCGTGCCGGTATTGATTGCTCTGGTTTTGTACAAAAAACGTTTTTAGATCGCTTTGATATTCTTTTACCGAGAATGACGGTACAGCAAGCTAATTATGGAAAATTAGTGTCTAAACAGGATATCCAAACCGGTGATTTAGTGTTTTTTAAAACCGGTCGAGGTCCAAATGGCTATCATGTTGGTATTTATGTCAAAGATGATTTGTTTTTGCATGCCTCAACTAAAGGAGGGGTGATCTATTCTTCTTTAAATAGTCCCTATTGGTCAAAAAAATATTGGCAAGCAAGACGCATTTAATACGGTGATTGGCGAAAGATTATAATTCGCCAAGTAAATCATCAATCGCTTGTGATAACAAACTTCGATCATGGCGATAGCTAATATCATCTGCCTGTAATGGGCGAACCATCACTTTCAAGGATAAATTCTCGCACAAGTCGTTTGCATTGGTTGGAACGATTGTCGCATCAATAATCTCTTTACCAACGGTATGATGAATCCATTGAATACGATCTGATAGCGATAGAGAGGCGGCAGGGCTTTGCTCAAGGGCTAAATTATCGATAAATATTTTCTTTGCGTGACTTTTTTGCAATGCTTCGATTACTTCAGGTAATAAAATGGGTGGCAGAATACTGGTGAGAAAACTGCCAGGACCAAACAAAATCACATCTGCCTCCTGTAATGCTTCAATTGCCTCTGGTGTAGCCTTGACTAAAGGCACTAAAAAAATGGATTTGGGTAATTCAGTGAGATTATCAATTCCCACTTCACCAACAATGCTGGCACCGGATTGTAAGACGGCAGCAAGGTGAACCGGACTTTCAGACATCGGAAAAATATGAGATTTGACATGCAATAACTCTCTCACTAAATGAATCGCCTCCACTGGACGAATGTGCATATTTTCTAAGGCTTTGAGCATGAGATTCCCTAAGTTATGCCCAGAGAGTTCACCTTGCCCAGTAAAGCGATATTCAAATAAACTAGAAGCAGTACTGGGTTCAGTAATAATCTGATTTAAACAATTACGCAGATCACCCCACGCAATTCCGCCATGATTAAGCCGGATACGTCCTGTTGAACCGCCATTATCAGTCGTGGTCACGATACCCGTTAAACGTGATTTCATGAAACTTAATGCAGACATCAGTCGCCCTAAGCCATGCCCTCCGCCAATCGCGACGACTTTTTTGACTTTATCTAAGTGCTCATACTGTGTAAAACGAGTTAAATCTGACATGTTTACCCTTTTATTTTTTTCGTTATAACTAAAGACATCGCTATTTTTCCAAAGTTCTTTTCTACGCCAAATTGAGTAGAAAAGTGCTCGAAATAAGCGTCGATTTCAACGCTATATATTTTTTTATATAATTGATTTTAAAGAATTTTATGCTTTTATGACTGAGATCATATTAATTGTTTGCAATTGAATAAACTTATCTTTTACAATACCAATTAACAATTTGATTAACCTATTATCGCATAACTCCGAGCTTATTTAACCTACGTTTCTACAATAGAAATAGGGTGGTAATGCCAATAGCATAAAACTTGTGCTATTCAGGGATACGCTGGAAACGGTTTATCCTCTCGTATTTTAGAAAGGTGTGACATGCAAACAATTCCAATTAAACATGTTGGTAATGATCCTTTAGTGGATGCGTTCCAACGTCGCTATTACTATTTGCGACTGTCAATTACAGATGTGTGTAATTTCCGCTGTAATTACTGTTTGCCGAATGGTTATCAACCTGAGTCAAATAAACCCAGTTTTCTCACCTTAAATGAAATTCGTTTAGTGGTAAAAAGTTTTGCTAACATGGGCACTGAAAAAGTCCGTATTACGGGGGGAGAACCTACCTTACGTAAAGATTTTTTACCTATTGTTGAAACCATTGCTCAAAATCCTACCATTAAACAGATTGCTTTGACCACGAATGGCTACCGTATGGCAAAAGATGTTGCTGCGTGGAAAGAGGCGGGGATCACGTCGATTAACGTGAGTATTGATAGCTTAGATGCCCGAATGTTCCATCGTATTACCGGAATAGACAAATTTGAAGACGTAATGCGTGGTCTTGAGCGTGCTTTTGAGGTGGGCTATCAGAAAATCAAAGTCAATTCCGTGTTAATGAAAGATCTTAATGATGCGGATTTTAATCAGTTCTTAACTTGGATTAAAGACAAGCCGATCCAAATGCGTTTTATTGAATTGATGCAAACGGGTGAAATGGATCATTTCTTTCAGCAACATCATGTATCTGGTCAATTGTTAGCAGATAAATTAATCAATGCGGGTTGGACCTTACAAAGCAAGGGATTACTTGATGGACCGGCTAAAGTATTTAAACACCCAGATTATGTTGGCGAAGTAGGCTTGATTATGCCCTATGAGAAAAATTTCTGTGCTAGCTGTAATCGTTTAAGGGTATCAGCGAAAGGCAAACTGCACTTATGTTTGTTTGGTGAAGAAGGCATTACGTTACGTGACTTATTGCAATCGGATGATCAACAATTGCAATTACAAGCACGTATTTCTTCTGTACTACAAGGCAAACGTGAGCATCATTTCTTACATCAAGGTGATAGTGGTGTACGCGCAAATTTAGCCAGTATCGGCGGTTAATCATATTTTCTACAAATTGACCGCACTTTTTCTATTTTTCAACTTAACCATGAGAAATTATGAGTACATTTACCCATATTAATTGCCAAGGGGAAGCCAATATGGTGGACGTGTCAGGCAAACAAGAGAGCGTGCGTGAGGCAAGAGCGGAAGCATTAGTGACAATGTCACCAGAAACGCTGAATATGATTCTTTCTGGACAACACCATAAAGGTGATGTATTTGCTACGGCGCGTATCGCGGGGATTCAGGCGGCGAAACGTACATGGGATTTAATTCCGCTGTGTCATCCTTTGTTATTATCTAAAGTAGAAGTGAGCTTAACTCCCGTTGTGGAACGTAACCAAGTGCGTATTGAAAGTCTGTGTAGATTGACTGGCAAAACTGGAGTAGAAATGGAAGCGCTAACCGCCGCTAGCGTTGCTGCACTGACGATTTACGATATGTGCAAGGCGGTGCAAAAAGACATCGTGATTGAACAAGTGCGTTTGCTTGAAAAGTGCGGTGGAAAATCGGGTCATTTTATTGCGAAATAACAGCGAGACAATATGCTAAACATTTTATTTTTTGCTCAAACCAGAGAACTTATCGGAGTCGATAGCCTTGAATTACCTGCCACGTTTAAGACAGCAGAGCAAGTTCGTCAGCATTTAGCTGAAAAAGGCGAGCGTTGGGCGTTAGCACTTGAAAAAGGCAAATTATTAGTGGCAATTAATCAGGCTTTAGTGCCTTTAGATACAGAAGTGAAAGCGGGTGATGAAGTCGCGTTTTTCCCACCCGTGACTGGAGGATAAATGAGCGATATTCAAATTGCAGTACAAGAACAGCCCTTTGATCAAAATGCGGCATATCGTTGGTTATCAGAACAACATTCTGTCGGGGCTACCGTGGTTTTTGTGGGCAAAGTACGGGATTTAAATCTCGGCGATGAAGTATCCAGTTTGTATTTAGAACATTATCCCGCGATGACTGAAAAAGCCCTAACAGAGATTGTGGCGCAAGCAAAAGCCCGCTGGGACATTCAACGTGTTTGTGTCATTCACCGTGTTGGTTTATTACAAACAGGTGATGAGATTGTTTTCGTCGGGGTGAGTTCTGTACATCGTGGTGAAGCTTATCAAGCTAATGAATTTATTATGGATTTTTTAAAAAGCAAAGCCCCATTTTGGAAAAAAGAAAAAACCACTCAGGGTGAGCGCTGGATTGAAAGTCGCGATACTGATCAGCAAGCCTTAGCACGCTGGTAAAAAAAGAACCGCACTTTTTATAGTGCGGTTTTTTCTTTGTTATGAAAGTATAATTACAGGACTTTCGCAATACTTTCACACAGATAACGAATATTCTGTTCAGTAATGCCTGCGACATTAATCCGACCAGAACGCACGGCATAAATAGCAAATTCCTCTTTTAAACGATCCATTTGTGCTGGATTTAAGCCACAGAAAGAGAACATCCCATTTTGATCAATAATAAAACTAAAATCTTGTTCTGAAGCAAATGCTTTCAATAATTCAACAAATTGGCTACGCATTTGCTTAATACGTTCACGCATTTCGGTTAATTCGTTTTCCCACTCGGCACGTAACTGACTGTCTTTTAATACCATAGAAACTGTCGTTGCGCCATGTGATGCTGGGTTAGAATAGAGCGTACGAATAATGGTTTTGACTTGCGTGAGTGCCGTCGCGGCCACTTGCTCTGTTTCTGCCACTAACGTGAAAGCACCAACGCGCTCGCTATAAAGACCAAAGTTTTTAGAATAAGAACTTGCGACTAATAATTCTTTATGATTTTTGGCAAAGGTACGTAAACCAAACGCATCTTCTTCGAGACCATTTGCAAAACCTTGGTAAGCAAAATCAAATAACGGTAACCAACCTTTTTCTTCCGACATTTTGGCTAATTGTTGCCATTGTGCTGGAGTAGGGTCGATTCCTGTCGGGTTATGACAGCACCCATGTAGTAAAACAACATCGCCTTCCCCCGCATTGCTTAAATCAGCAATTAAGTTATCCCAATCTAAACATTTATTCTCTGCATCATAATAACGGTATTCACGAATCGTCATGCCGACAGCATTAAAAATCGCATTATGGTTTGGCCAAGTTGGTGTGCTAATCCAAACATTTTGTGATTTAGTTTGGCGTTTAATAAACTCTGCTGCGATACGTAATGCACCAGTACCACCTAAACTTTGAACGGTTTTTGCACGACCTTGTTTAACTATCTCTGAATCTGCGCCAAATAACAATTCTTTCGTACAGGCATTGAATTCTGCAACCCCGTCAATAGCTAAATAATTTTTGCTCATTTCAAGATCAAATAAGCGCTTTTCTGCCTCTTTGACCGCACGCATAATTGGTGTATTGCCTTTAGCATCTTTATATACACCAATGCCAAGATTGATTTTATTATCGCGCGTTTCCGCTTTGAATGATTCCCCTAAACCTAAAATCGGATCAGCTGGCGCGGCGGTAATATTTTCAAACATAATGAAATCCTTAATGTTGTGTTTAGTTATCGGTGAGCTAGTTATACTGCACGAGGCAAATATTATCAAGCCCGCTTTAAAGGAATTTAAAAACTAATCCTATTTTTTGAATAATCTCTTAAAAATCAGTAAATAAATTGAATTATTGTAATTTTTCTATTGCCCAATTTAAACCAGATTGATAATCCGCAGGTAACGCCTGTGATAATGTGGTTAAGCTTGCGATCAATACTTTTTTATCAATATGTGTAAAGTTAATGTGTCCCACTTTACGTCCGGGACGCACTTCTTTGCCATACCAATGTAGTTGGCTGAATGGCGTATTTAACCAAGCCAGATTGTGTTCTGTCCCAATCAGATTGACCATCACACTCGGCGCAAAGGTGCCAAGTGTTGGTGTGGGTAAATTCAATAACGCACGCAAATGCAATTCAAATTGACTAATGGCACAACCTAGTTGTGTCCAATGTCCACTGTTATGAACACGAGGCGCCAATTCATTAATTAATAGCTGATCACCGACCACAAAACATTCCATTGCCATCACCCCAACATAATTTAATTGGTGCATAATTTTGCTTAGCATGGCTTCGGCGCTGGCTTGCTGTTGTGCTTGTTGTGGGAAATCTACATCGACCACGCTATAACGCAAAATACCATTTTGTTGTAAATTGTGCGTGACAGGATAGAAGCGTGTTTCACCATTTTTAAAACGTGCGCCTACAAGAGAAATTTCATAATCAAAAGGAATAAATTTTTCAACAATGGTTTCACCGTATAAATCGTCAGTAATGGCATCGGTATTTTGTTGTTGAACAATCCACTGACCTCGACCATCATAGCCCCCCATACGACGTTTGACGACGACTTTCTCGCCAATGCTATCAAATACCGTTGACCATTGATTTTTGTCTTTTAATAAACACCATGGGGAAGTCGGTAATTGGAGTGCATCAAGCAAAGTTTTTTGTGATAACCGATCAGCTAATTTGGCAAACACACTCTGATTCACAAAATTGGCGTGATGAGCAAGCATTTCTGTTAAAGGTGTTTTTTCCCAACGTTCAATTTCTGCGGTGATGATACTGTCCGTTGCTAAGTCAAAGCGTGGGGTATTAAAAGCAAGCGGTTGGACATCAATATCTAAAGGGGCACCCGCATAACGTAACATTCGCCCGAGCTGTCCATTACCGAGGACATACACTGTTGGATATAAAGCACTTTTTTGCATATTCAAAACCATTATATAAAGAAAGTAAAAGAGACAGGGCGAACAACTGTCCGCCCTAAAATGCTATGGCATCCGTGGATCAGGATTTTCTAGTACGTTATTTGTTTGTTTTTCTCGAAATGCCGTTAATCTTGTCAGGAGCGAGGAGTCAAAGGCTGCTAAGATTTGTGCCGCTAATAAACCTGCATTAGCCGCTCCTGCGGGACCTATCGCTAAGGTTCCGACAGGAATCCCCTTAGGCATTTGCACAATCGAATACAAACTATCAACGCCACTTAACATCGAACTTTTGACCGGTACGCCCAATACAGGGACTAAAGTTTTTGACGCGATCATACCCGGTAAATGGGCAGCACCGCCGGCACCTGCGATAATCACTTTGTAACCTTTCGCCGTCGCTGTTTCTGCAAAAGTGAACAATTTATCAGGGGTACGATGTGCAGACACCACTTCAACGTGGTAAGGAATTTGTAATTCATCAAGAATATGAGTTGCTTCTTGCATGGTTGCCCAGTCGCTTTTTGAGCCCATTACAATCGCAATTTGAGGTGTGCAATTTGACATGTCATTCCTTCATGTTATTCAAAAATTAAAGCGTGGCTAGGATAGCATACAATAATTAATAAGCAAACGATTGCCTTGTTTTTTCTACACGAAAAGACGATTGCAAGTTTGTCAAGAAAATCATATCCTAACTACATTTTTTAGTCTTAAGAATAACAATAGGTTGTTTTATGCAAGCCAAAGCCAAATACAGAAAAGATTATCGTACTCCAGACTTCACCGTGACAGAAATCGCGCTTGATTTTCAACTTGATCCGAAAAAAACAGTGGTTACTGCCACGAGCCAATTTCGTCGTTTAAATCCTCAAGCACAAAAATTACGTTTAGATGGACACAGTTTCCAATTTTCATCGCTCAAATTAAATGGTCGTGATTTTAAACATTTTGAGCAAGATGGGGAGAGTTTAAGCCTAAATTTAAGTGCCGTTGATGCAGACCAATTTAGCTTGGAAGTGGTGAGTATTTTAAGCCCAGAAAAAAATACGTCATTACAAGGGTTATACCAATCAGGTGAGGGGATGTGTACGCAATGTGAAGCAGAGGGGTTCCGCCAAATCACTTATATGTTAGATCGCCCGGATGTATTAGCACGCTATACGACGAAAATTACAGCAGATAAAAGTAAATATCCTTATTTATTATCGAATGGGAACCGTGTTGACAGTGGCGAACTGCCTGATGGACGTCATTGGGTGGAATGGCATGATCCATTTCCGAAACCAAGCTATCTGTTTGCATTAGTGGCGGGGGACTTTGATGTATTAAGCGATACTTTTACAACTAAAAGTGGACGAGAGGTTGCGTTAGAACTTTTTGTTGATCGTGGTAATTTAGACCGTGCAGAGTGGGCAATGCAAAGTTTAAAACGCTCGATGAAATGGGATGAAGATCGCTTTGGTCTTGAATACGATTTGGATATTTATATGATCGTGGCGGTTGATTTCTTCAACATGGGAGCGATGGAAAATAAAGGGTTAAATGTGTTTAACTCGAAATTTGTGTTAGCCAATCCGCAAACCGCCACAGACGAAGATTATATTGCGGTAGAAAGTGTCATCGCCCATGAATATTTCCATAACTGGACAGGGAACCGTATCACCTGTCGTGACTGGTTCCAATTAAGCTTAAAAGAAGGCTTAACCGTTTTCCGTGATCAAGAATTTACTTCGGACCTTTGGTCGCGCTCCGGTAAGCGTATTGAAGATGTCCGTTTATTACGCACAGCACAATTTGCCGAAGATGCCAGTCCAATGTCTCACCCAATTCGCCCGGATAAAGTAATTGAGATGAATAACTTCTATACCATGACTGTGTATGAAAAAGGGGCAGAAGTGATTCGTATGATGCATACCTTATTAGGCGAAACGTTATTCCAAAAAGGGATGCAACTGTATGTGGCGGAACAAGATGGCAAAGCGGCAACTTGTGAAGATTTTGTATCGGCAATGGAACGTGCATCAGGCATTGATTTAACACAGTTCCGTCATTGGTATAGCCAATCAGGTACGCCAGAATTAACCATTACAGATAGCTATGATCCCGAAACGGCGGTTTATACTTTACATGTGGCACAGCATACGCCACCCACTGCAGACCAAATGGAAAAAGTCAATTTACATATTCCATTAAAAATCGCGTTATACGATAAAAACGGTCAAGCGCAAGTTTTAGAAAACGATGGTCAAATTATTAACCCCGTTCTCGATGTTAAACAAGCGGAGCAAAGTTTCCAATTTACAGGGGTAAAAAGCAAACCTGTCCCCGCCTTGCTATGTGATTTCTCGGCACCAGTCAAATTGCATTATGAGTATAGTACGGCACAGTTAATCACATTATTACGCCATGCCGAAAATCAATTTGTGCGTTGGGATGTGGCACAAATGCTTTATGCCGCAGAATTACGTCGTAATCTCACTCGCTATCAACAAGGCAAAAGTTTAGAATTTTCTGCTGAGGTATTGGCGGAGTTATACCAAATTTTAGACGGTTATCAGCAAGATCCTGAATTGGCTACTCTCATTTTGACTTTGCCAAAAGTCACTGAGTTTGCCGAGTTATTCAAAACTATTGATCCAGAAGGGATTAGTGTGGTGCGTGATTTTATGGTGCGCACGATTGCAGAAAGTCTGAAACAAACGTTATTAAAAGTGTATAACGACATTCGTTTAGAGGTATATCGTGTTAACCCAGAAGATATTGCTTTGCGTGCCCTGCGTAATCTGTGTGTGAGTTATTTGGCATATACGACGGTTGGGAATAACTTGGTGAATAAACATTATAGTTATGCCAATAATATGACAGACACTTTGGCAGCTTTAAGTGCGGCGACTAAAGCACAGCTACCTTGCCGTGATACCTTATTAGCGGACTTTGAAAGCAAATGGCAACATGATGGCTTAGTGATGGATAAATGGTTTGCGCTACAAGCGACACGTCCAGATGACGATGTGTTATTGAATGTGATGAAATTAATGGATCATCCAAGTTTCAACTTTAATAACCCAAACCGTTTAAGAGCCTTAGTCGGTAGTTTCGCCAATCATAACTTGAAAGCGTTCCACGCTATTGATGGTTCAGGTTATCGTTTCTTAACCGATATTTTGATTCGTTTAAATGAGAGCAATCCACAAGTGGCATCGCGTTTAATTGAGCCATTAATTCGTTTCTCGCGTTATGATGGACAACGACAAACCTTGATGAAACGTGGGTTAGAACGTTTAAGCGAAGTGGAAAATATTTCTCGTGATTTATATGAGAAAATCGAAAAAGCCTTACAATAGATAGCTTAAAGTGCGGTCAAAAATGTAAAAAAATGACCGCACTTTTTTATCTGATGGCTCACACAAAGTTCAATTTTTCATTACATTTTATGTTGAAAAGCGTATAATCCGGCAGATTTTCACAGTTAAACTATCCAGAGAGATAAACGAGTATGTATGCATTAATCCGCAAAGCCCTTTTTTCCCTTGATGCTGAACAAGCACATGATCTCACGATTAAAACATTAAAAACGCTGGGACGTTCCCCGTTCAATCCATTGTTAAAAACCTTGTTTGCTTGTCCGACGGGTAGCCCGAAGACAATCATGGGACTGCACTTTAAAAACCCAATTGGCTTGGCTGCTGGGGCAGATAAAAATGGCGAAGCTATTGATGGTTTTGCAGCAATGGGATTTGGCTTTATCGAAGTGGGAACAGTGACGCCTTTGGCACAAGAGGGTACCCCGAAACCTCGTCAATTTCGCTTACCAGAAGCTGAGGGGATTATTAATCGGAATGGTTTTAATAATTACGGCATTGATTATTTAATCGAAAATGTGAAACAAGCTAAATATGACGGCATTTTAGGCATTAATATTGGCAAGAATACCTTTACGTCAGTAGAAAATGGCAAAGCCGATTACCTCATTTGCTTAAATAAAGCCTATCACTACGCGGATTACATTACCATTAACATTTCATCACCTAACTCACCGGGCTTACGTCAATTACAGTATGGCGAGGCGTTAGAGGATTTATTGCAAGGGGTGAAAGCGCGTCAAAAAGATTTAGCTGAGCAATATCAGAAATACGTGCCTATTGCGGTTAAAATTGCGCCAGATCTCACAGAGGGTGAGGTCGTACAAATTGCTGATACATTACAACGTCACAAAATGGATGCCGTCATTGCGACCAATACCACGATTTCACGAGATACCGTAAGTGGCTTGCAAAATGCCGAACAACAAGGTGGACTTAGTGGCAAACCGTTACAACAAAAAAGCACAGAAATTATTGCAAGACTTCACCAAGAATTGAAAGGTCAAATTCCGATTATTGGTAGTGGAGGGATTGATAGTGTTGCCAATGCGCAAGAGAAAATCAAGGCTGGCGCAGAGTTGCTACAACTTTATTCCGGCTTAATTTATCACGGTCCACACTTAATTAAACAATTGGTTCAACAGATTAAATAGGGTAACGAAGATAAAGGGCGGATTCACATATCTGCCCTGATTCTTTCATCGCTTCCCACTTTTACAGGTTCAAATTAGGATAACAGATGACAACAATTTATGATCTTCATTGCCATAGTACTGCTTCTGATGGCGTATTATCACCGACAGAAGTCGTTGCACGTGCTGTTGAAAAGGGAGTAAATGTACTTGCCTTGACTGATCATGATACTACGGCAGGGCTTGCAGAAGCCCGTTTAGCCGTACAACAAGCCGATTTAACCTTGATAAGTGGCGTCGAAATTTCAACCACTTGGGAAAATCGTGCTATTCATATTGTTGGATTGGGTTTTGATGAAACTTCAGCAAAAATGACCGCGCTTTTACGTCAACAAGCGGCATTACGCTATCAACGTGCGCTTGAGATTAGTGACAAATTAGCAAAAGTTGGCATTGCAGATGCATTTGAGCAAGCCAAAATGTTAGCAACGGGAGAAGTGACAAGAGCACATTACGCACGTTTGTTGGTACAAATGGGTAAAGTCTCGAATGAGGGACAAGCTTTTAAAAAGTATCTCTCACAAGGCAAGTCTTGCTATGTAAAAGCACAATGGTGTGATATTCCAACTGCAATTGAGGTCATTCATCAAGCCGGTGGACTCGCTGTTTTAGCACATCCTTTACGCTATACCTTAACCAATAAATGGGTCAAAAAATTAATTGCCGATTTTGCACAATGGGGAGGCGATGCGATTGAAGTCGCGGGCTGTGGACAGGCACCAGAACAACGTTTGCTTCTCGCCCAATGGGCAACGGAATTTGGTTTACTGAGCTCTGTTGGATCAGATTTTCATTTTCCCTGTGGTTGGGTTGAGTTAGGCAAGTCGTTACTATTGCCTGCTAATTGCGTGCCAATTTGGACAAAGTTATCGCCCAACTAAGATGTTGCCTCGCCATCATTTGTTATCAATTGCCATTTGATAAAGTGGGGTGGGTTTAGGCATTTATATGTCATTTTTTAAAAAAAGAGTTGACCTACAAGCAGATAGTTAGCAATATAGCGACTATTTTATAGAAATTTAAGTGAAACTGGGTAAGAGAATGAGTAAATCCTTGGTTATTGTGGAGTCGCCGGCAAAGGCAAAAACCATTAATAAATATCTAGGCAGTAATTATGTTGTTAAATCTAGTGTGGGCCATATCCGTGATCTCCCTACGGTCGGTTCAAGTAATGGTGAGAAAGCAAAAGCAATTTCCACGAAAGGATTAAGTGCGGAAGAAAAAAGCGCGATTAAGCAAGAAAAAGATCGCAATGCGTTAGTCAAACGTATGGGAATTGACCCTTATCATCAATGGAAAGCCAATTACCAAATTTTGCCCGGCAAAGAGAAAGTGGTTGCCGAATTAAAATCATTAGCCAAAAAAGCCGATCATATTTATCTTGCTACCGATTTGGATAGAGAAGGAGAAGCCATTGCTTGGCATTTGCGTGAGGTGATCGGGGGGGATGATGCACGTTTTAGTCGTGTCGTATTTAACGAAATCACGAAGAACGCGATTCAACAAGCCTTTGAAAAGCCAGAACAACTGAATTTAGATCGTGTAAATGCCCAACAAACCCGTCGCTTTTTAGACCGCGTGGTCGGTTTTATGGTGTCGCCTTTATTATGGAAAAAAGTAGCCCGAGGCTTATCTGCTGGGCGTGTTCAATCTGTTGCTGTCAAATTAGTAGTAGAACGTGAGCGTGAAATTAAAGCCTTTCAGCCCGAAGAATATTGGGAAATTGACGTTTTAACGCAAACGCAAGCGAAACAAGCATTACGTTTAGCCGTAACCCAATTTAAAGGGAAAAAATTTGAGCCGAAAAATGCCACGCAAGCACAAAGTGCGGTAGATTTTTTACAGCATGCTGACTATGTGGTTTCCGATTTAGAAACGAAACCAACCCATTCTCGAGCGAAGGCCCCTTTTATTACCTCGACATTACAGCAAACCGCCAGTACACGTCTAGGGTTTGGGGTAAAGAAAACCATGATGCTCGCACAGCGTTTATATGAAGCAGGTTATATTACCTATATGCGTACAGACTCCACGAATTTGAGTCAAGATGCGTTAAAGATGGTGCGTGGCTATATTCAATCACATTATGGCGAAAGCTATTTGCCGAGCAAACCTGTGTTTTATTCAAGTAAAGAAAATGCACAAGAAGCTCATGAAGCAATTCGTCCATCGGATGTCAATACATTAGCAGAGCAATTGACAGGCATGGATAAAGATGCGGTACGTTTATATGATCTGATTTGGCGTCAGTTTGTCGCTTGCCAAATGCCAGCGGCGCAATATGACAGTACAACGGTTACGGTTCGCGCGGGAGAGTATGAATTAAAAGCGAAAGGACGTATTTTACGTTTTGATGGTTGGACAAAAGTCTTACCTACAATGAGTAAAAATGCTGAAGATCAAGTGTTGCCAGATGTGCAGCTGAATGAAAAATTGCATTTAGAGCATGTTTTACCCGAACAGTTATTTACCAAACCTCCAGCACGTTTTAGTGAAGCGGCGTTGGTCAAAGAACTTGAAAAACGTGGGATTGGGCGTCCCTCTACATACGCAGCAATTATTTCAACGATTCAAGAACGTGGCTATGTACGAGTGGAAAATCGTCGTTTTTATGCCGAAAAAATGGGCGAAATTGTCACTGACCGTTTAAATCAATCTTTCACAGCGTTGATGAATTACGATTTCACCGCCAATATGGAAAACATCTTGGACCAAATTGCGAACGGTGAGAAAAATTGGAAAACCGAACTTAATCAATTCTTTAAAGATTTTTCGCAACAGTTAAGCCAGGCGGAACTGGATGAATTAGAAGGTGGAATGAAACCAAATAGTTTAGTCCCAACCGATATTAACTGTCCAACTTGTGGTCGTAAAATGGCAATTCGCACCGCAAGTACTGGGGTGTTTTTAGGTTGCAGTGGTTATGCCTTGCCAGCAAAAGAGCGCTGTAAAACTACAATGAACTTAATTCCAGAAGCTGAATTGCTCAATGTGTTAGATGAGGCTTCTGAAACCAAGGCGTTAATGGAACGTAAACGCTGTCCAAAATGTGGTACAGCAATGGACAGTTATCTAATTGATCCAGAACGTAAAATTCATATTTGCGGGCATAATCCGAATTGTGATGGTTATGTGTTAGAACAGGGCAGTTTCAAGATTAAAGGCTATGATGGTCCGATTGTCGAATGCGATAAATGCGGTGCGGACATGCATCTGAAATTGGGTCGTTTTGGTAAATACATGGGCTGCACCAGCTGTGATAATACCCGTAAGATTCTAAAAAGTGGGGAAGTTGCACCACCAAAAGAAGAACCGACTCATTTCCCAGAACTGAAATGTGAAAAATCGGATGCTTATTTTGTATTACGTGATGGGGCAAGTGGTGTGTTTATGTCCGCTCATAATTTTCCAAAATCGCGTGAAACCCGCGCACCGAAAGTGGCTGAATTAGCATTATATCGTGATCGTTTGCCAGAAAAATTACGTTATTTAGCTGATGCACCACAACATGATCCCGAAGGTAATGATGCTATTGTGCGCTTTAGCCGTAAAGAAAAACGTCAATATGTTACTTCTGAAAAGAATGGTAAAGCAACAAAATGGATTGTGGATTACCTTGGTAATCAGTGGGTAGAGCGAAAAAAATAAGCAACACAAACTTCAAGAAGAAAAAAGGCTAGAAATCATTCTAGCCTTTTGCATTATAGGGGAGATTATTCCGTTGAATTGTTTCGATTCAATAAATAAAGCGCAATCATGCCTAAAGCAGAGTAAGTTAAAAATTTAGAACTCAATAATTTTTTACTGAGTAATGACACGGCTAACGAACGCACAACGGGTTGATTCAGTGAAGAAGCAATCATTGAAAGTGAATCTGCAAATGTAAAATGGGGAGTGACTTGTTTTGGTTTAGATTGCGCATAAAGTTTCATACGCAATGCATCACCTTTCATCATCAATAATTCTTTTTCTTGCTCTAATTCTGTTTTCATAAACGCTCCTTACTACTCTTGATCTTTACTTGAAGGGGAGCCAAGTGCACCTTTTATCGCTTGGATATCATGTTTTACTTCAGTTAAAGTATCCACCATAAAATTACGCTGTTTCTTTAGAATCTTTCGCATGAGCAGTAATAAAATCAAAATCAGGAAAAATGCGCCCGCACTAATGGCAAAAAAAACAATTTGTTTGATTTCAGGATCAAGTAGCGAATTTAACCCAAATAATAAACTGATAAATGACACCAACAAAAGAATAAAAATCACAAATAATGCACTCAATAACGTGATTAAAAAATTCTTTTGCTCCACTAACTCAATTCTTGCCATGTCTAAACGCACATGAATAAGTTCAAGAGAGGTGAGGGTGATGTTTTTGATTTTCTGTAAAATTTGCATTTATCGTCCTAATTGTAAGAAAAGGCTACATGGTGTAGCCTTTTACAATTGCAAAACGTTATTTCTTAGAGATTAAAACGCCTAATAATAATCCAATAACACCAGCAACCCCAATTGCTTTATAAGGATTATCTTGGACTAACTCGTCAGTTTGTTTAATCACTTCTTTCGTACCAGCAACAGCATCATCCTTTAATGCGCCAAATTGTTTCTGTAATTTAGAAACACGTGAATCCAGATTCGATTTCAGTTTTTTTAATTCATCCACACTGGCTTTAGATTTTTCATCGAATAGCTCTTCTGCATTATCTAAGATCTCACGAATCTCACTTAATAATTCATCACGTTTTTTATCGAATTCTTTACTCATTCTTGTAAATTCTCCTACTAAATGTGGTAAATCTAACGAGGGGATTCTGGCTAGACCACTTCATCTTATTATTTTTTAACCTAAAATGTCAAATTTTTGTTAACACTTTTCTGTATTAACCATTGAAGATAATACATCTCAATGGCAACAAATCCCTTGTTTTAAAAGAAAATAGGCATAATTAAAGGAAGTTAATTTGGAGCATGTTTTTTATCATAAGCATAAAATGACGTTTTCCATATAACATTCTTTTTTACTTTCTGAGTATTATTCTACCTAAAAAAACTCAGATTTCACGTAGCGTTACCACAATAAATTTATATTCTTATTTTGATTTAAATTGCCGTGATGAAATAAGAAGAAATTATTCCAATCGTAGAAGAGATAGCATTTCTTTTTAAAGAAAAGAAAAAATATAACTCATCATAAAATATTTCCCTTCCAAAAAACTACACATAAAAATAACAGAATAGTGCATGCATTCACGAGTGAGCATGTCACGTTAAATCTACTTGTCACTTTTCTATTTAATTTAACATAATATACATTATGCGAAGTTAGTTACAAAGTTAATGAACACTACGATATAAATAAATCACAGACTTATACACAGATCACTTTTACTACTTAAGCAAGATGAAATAAGGAAATGATGTGCGTTGTCACATCAACATTTTTGAGTTATGAACGGTAATAATACTATTGTCAGGCAAAATTAAAGATGAAATAAAAAGTAACTTTCAAAATAAATAAAAAAAGCCACGGATTAACTTCTCCATGACTTTATTTTTATTGATCGCGCTACGTGAAATCTGAAATGATTTGTGCAGTAAGCTAAGCAAAAATTAACGCTCGACAACCTATTTAGGCTAATATTTTTGCGCCATACTCATAGACTTTTTGTAATAAGGTTAAATTAGTCGGATTTTCACTATTCTCTGCGATTAAACGTTGTAAACTCTGCTCAAATTGCAGTGCAACTTGATCCAACTTTTTATGACGGTACTTTTGCCATTGAATTTGTTCTGCGCGAGTTAAGCTATTAAAATAATGTCTTGCCCGATAATGGAATAATAATTTGGGGATACGCGCATCTTTAAACGCTAAACCATGCTCGGCCAGCTTTTCTTCTGGTAAATGACGTAAAATCGCCATGTTGTTTTTATCATTGTAATCAAAGAACCCATTATACAGTTCTGTTTCTACATTGATGCTTGGGGTAAAATGCCGTTCTTCATTGAAAATTTCAGTGACCTTGTCACGAATAGATAGCGATAATTTGAGGCGCTGTAAGTTTTCCAAACAAAATGTACGATCAATACCTAACCGCGCTGCATTTTCAGGTAATAAGGTTTTAGCAGGCGCAAGAATTGGACACTTATTAATGTGCACCAATTTTAATGGTACCGGTAAAATCCCCTTTTCAATTAATTCAGCTTTAGGAGTATAAAGATTTTGACGTAATTCGTTGGCATCTTTATTGAGTAAATCTGTTATATTTGCGGCTAAGTCACAACAAATGACCGCATTTTGATTAGTCGGATGCCAGGCTAAAGGCACAATCCAGGTAGTATTACCACGATGATTACCAAGCATACCTGAAACATGAACCAATGGCGTCAGATTTGCAGTATCAATCAGTTTCTCAACTTCTTTTTTACCGCGATTTTCAAAGAAATATTGAAATAATTTGGGTTGTTTTTCTTTAATCAGTTTTGCCATCGCAATGGTGGCATATACATCCGCCATTGCATCATGTGCATTGCTATGTTCAATGCCATTGGCTTTAGTCAATTTCTCTAAACGAAATGACGGCATCCCTTCTTCATCATAAGCCCAATTAATACCTTCTGGGCGTAAAGCATAGCAAGCACGGACCAAATCCAATAAATCCCAACGTGAATTGCCATTTTTCCAGCTATATTCATAGGGATCAATGAAATTGCGATAAAAGGTATAGCGTGTCATTTCATCATCATAACGAATATTATTAAATCCCATCACACACGTATTTGGACGACTGAACTCTTGCAAAATGCGTTCCGCAAACTCTGGTTCAGGAATCCCCTTCTCATTACATTCTTGTGGTGTAATCCCTGTGACTAAAACCGCTTCAGGCGCGGGTAAATAATCATTGGTTTGTTTACAATAAAACATGACAGGGTCACTGATGATATTGAAATTAATGTCAGTGCGAATACCAGCGAATTGAGCGGGACGATCAGAAGCGGGGTCAACGCCAAAACTCTCATAATCATAAATGAAAAAGCTAAAATCAGGTGATGTGGACATAATCGTACTCAATAACAAATAAACGTCATTCTAGCATAATCAATAAAATTCAGAAAAAACAAACCGCACTTTTGTGCGGCTGTTGTTATCCGAAACTGTGGTTAAAGTAATTTATCTAAATAGAAAAGACAGAAAATAGCACTAATGCCGATAGCGATACCTACCCCATTGATTTTACTTATTTTTTCTTTAAAAACCAAGGCGCCGGTGATCGTTCCTAAGCAAATCACACCAATATTCATGCCGGCAAATACCAATGTTGGATTATCATTAAAACTTTGGTGTGCTTTAATATAGAACAAAATATTCATAAAGTTTAGACCACCTAAAATTATTCCGCCAATAAAACTTGGCACGGTCCAAACTTCACGTTTCAATAATAAATAACCAAACATTACACATGCCGCAAGCACAAAGGAAATAAACAGGGTTGCTGGGAAAGCCCCGCCACTTTTCGCCACTTGTTTAAACAGAATGTCAATAATGCCGTAGCCGAACCAAACCAGAATTAAACTGACTACCCCTTTTAAGTTGCTTTCTGTATCAGTAGGTTTATTTAATAAGCAAAATAACGCGACAAATGCCAGAATGATACCCATTAAACGTGCTGAGCTCAGTTGTTCACCAAAAATCACAAAGGCGGCCACAATGGGTAAAAATAATGATAAACGTTGTGCGGCGTCAGAACGCACAATCCCCGCATACTCTACCGCCTTCGACATGACAATAAAAACTGTCGGCAATAAAATTCCTAAAGCAAAGAACACCGGCGCGTTGTCACTTTGCGCCACAAATTCCGAAAAGCCTAACCCTTTAAAATCAGGCTTTAATAAGAAATAGCTTAAGCTCAGCGCGACAATATAATTAAAGGCAATCGCTTGTTGAATCACAATGTTTTTCTTACGTGCCACTTTAAGCAACACGGATACTGCCACGCTACAAAGGACAGCAATGATAAGATGATGCATATTATTTTTCCTTAAAAAAATGAACGGCGGATTATAACACCCTTTTTATTTCCGCTAAAAATGAATCCCTGCTGTCGTCACTCAAAAATAATCTTCCTCGATGACGAGATAAAAAAGTGCGGTCAAAATATTCAATAAATTGACCGCACTTTTTCTTTCTTTTTTAACTAGGCTGTTGCGCCAAAACCACGTAAACCAACCACATGCACATGTTCTTGGTTGCCGGCGATTTTACGTACCAGTTTATAGGTTGTGCCTTTTTCTGGGCTGATGTTTTCAGGCGCGGCGATCAATAATTGCATATCTAAACGCTCGCACAATTCAAACAAGGTGGAAATGGATTTTGCATCCAAACGCGCGGCTTCATCTAAGAATAACAAGCGACACGGCACAATATCTTTACCGCGAATACGGCGCGATTCTTCTTCCCAGCTTTGTACCACCATTAACAGAATCGACATACCGGTACCAATCGCTTCACCCGTTGATAAGGCACCACTTTCTGCACGTAACCAACCGTCTGCGCCACGATACACTTCCACTTCCAGATCGAGATAATTACGGTAATCTAGTAGCTCCTCTCCAATGGTTTGCGCAGTACGTTGCCCCATATCAATATGCGGGTTTAAACGCTGATACAACTTAGCGATTGCTTCCGAGAAGGTCATACGCTGATCAGTAAATAAATCTTGGTATTCCTCTTGGGTGCCCGATAACGCGTCAAGCAACATCGCATGGGTATCCCGAATATTGACCACGAGACGAACCGATTTGACTTGACCAAAGGCAATATTTTGTAGCCCTTGATTTAACATACGAATACGGTTTTGTTCACGCTGAATCGTTTTATGCATGATATTTGCCACACTTTCAGAACTGATCGCCAATTTCTGTTCACGGCGAGTAAGTTCATCTGTTAAGCGTGAAAGCTCAATTTCCATTTGCTCAATCGCATCGATTGGATCATCGGTTTTAATAATGTCTTGGCGAATACGTTCACGCAAATGTTGATAGACGGCAATAAAGAAACGCACTTTATTTTCTGGCTTACGATTATCTTCAGACAAACGCAAACTATCACGTAAATATTCATTATCCGCGACTGCCGTACGTAATGCACCAAGGGCTTTATCCGACATAGAACGCAATTCATCAGCAGATAAGTAGGCAAATTCACGACGATTTAAGCGTTTTTCCACGTCGCTACCGCGCGATAAACGCATGACGACACACCAGCTCACTTTCGCGGCAACCACCAGTTCGCGTTGTGTTTTGTAATCACGTTCCGCCTTACGAATACGTGCATTTAAACTTTGCGCTTCACTTTCAATTAAGGTTAATTGTTTCTCTACATGGTGACGACGTTGACGTGTATCCGATAAGACTTGATGTAATTCATCACGACGTTGTTTGGCACGTTCTTCTGCCCCTTGATCGGCTCGTACACCTAATTCGCCAACTTCTTGCAATAACTCTTGTAGCATTTGCATTTTGTTATTGAACGAGGTTTGTAGCTCAATATACACACGATTGTAATTGGTAAATTGCTGCTGCTTTTGTTGTAACTGCGCTTTTTGCACTTCACGTTGTTGTTGCAAACTGTCTAACTTAGCGCGTAATTGTTCATTTAAATCGGTGTTTTCTGTTTGAACACGCTCTTTATAAGCAAAATGCGCTTTACGTTGTAATACATCTGCTAATGCAAATAAGCGTTGTTGCACTTGTTTTTGCTGTGAAATCGCCTGTTCATAATCGGCTTTTAAGCGTTCATAATGTTCTGGGTCACTTTGTAATGTGTTCGCAATAGGTTCTAATTGTGACAACGTCGCGCCATATTGACGAATAAATAACTCATCTTGTTCTGCAATATCTAGTTGCTCACGGCACTCTTCTACACGATCAATCAAACTTTCATCCGCAATCAGATTTAATTGCGGAATTAACTTATTCAACAACTGCATTTTTTCTTTTGCATGGTCTAATTGAATACGCAATTGTTGTTCCGTCGTCACAAATTGATTTAATTCACGCTCAATCTCATTGCGTTGTTGCTGAATTTCCGCCATCACCTCTTCAGGATTTGGCTGGAACGCGAGCGCTAAATGTAGCCCGACAAATTGACTGAAATGTTCGTGTAAACGCTGACATTTTTGTACATCAAACGCACGTTGTGCATGCTGCTCTGTCACGTCATCACGTTGTTGCTGTAATGCCTCTAAATATTGCTCGCGTGCAGCTCGACCAAATAATGGAATCTCAGGGAATTTAGAGTAACGTAATTCTCGATCAGAGACCTGTACAACGACACCATGCGCTAATTCTTGGGCAGAAAGCACGCTATCATCAAAAGCGGTTGGGTCACCCTCGATTAAATATAAATCATCTGGGCATTCTTCAAGCTGAGCTAATTGTCCTTTTACCGCGTCTAAATCACGTACAACAATGGCATGGCGTGCCGGACCATATAAGGCAGAGAAATAAGGGGCATCTTCAATCGGTACATCATCATACAATTCGGAAAGCAAGACCCCACCAAAACGTTCAGCCAACACATTTAAGCGCGCATCTTCTGACCCATCTGGTTGGCTCAAACGAGAAATTTGGGCTTCTAATTGTTGACGTTGTTGTTCAAGCTGATCACGTTCAATGGTTAACTCACGCTCTTTCACCAATTGTGCCTGCATAAATTGCATCACATCTTGACTGTCTGCAAAGGTTTCCCCACTTTGATCTTGTAAACGCTCTAAAGCGGCTTGTGCGGTTAACCAAGCAGGCGCTTTTTTTGCATTATCCTGATAAAGTGCGGTGAGTTGCTCACGTTTTTGACGCAAGGTTGAACGTTGTTCAACTTGTTCGGATAATTCTGCACTGACATCTTCGAGCAAAGCTTCTTGTTCAGCATGGTAGGCTTCCAACGCCTCAGCATCTTCTAAGCTGACATTTGCACGTTGATTAAATTCTTTTAACAAACGCACCGCACTTTGTTGTTGTGCATAGCGCTGTTCTAATTCATGTAATTTTGCACGCAATTGAGGCGTTTGTTGTGCTTGTACTTTTTGTGTTGGGTATTCACGTAAGAGCACTTTCGCTTGTTCAAAGGCTGTAGAACGTGGAATCTCACCTGCAACTTTACAAACTAATTGATAAGCCTTATCAAATTGTGATTTTGCTGCATCAGAAATTGACATTTTTTGTTCTAATTCAAGCACTTGCTCAGTAAGACTTTCAGCATGTGCTGCAAACTCATCGTGATAAGCTTCAACATTTTTTACGCCTAAATCAGCTAAACCACACAGTGTTTTGGCTTTTTCAAGCGCTGCAATCGCTTGTTGATATTGTAATGCACGGGTTTGTTGTGCATCTAAGGCTTGTTGATAGTCGGCTAATTGGGCACGGATCTGATCTACTTCTTGTTCAACCTGCTCAACCTGTACTTGGCTTTCCTCAAGTTGTTCTGTTGCCGTTTCAACCACCATTTTCTGTTCTTCTAAACGCGCCGTAATTTCAGCCACATCATCTTGATAACGAGCGATTTTTTCTTGGTGACGTAGCGCATTCAGCACTAAGTTCAAGTAATCCACTGCACTTTGATGATCTACTTCTAACGTTTTTTCATTCTCGGCCAATTCTGCCGCTTCGCGACTTAATTCGACTAAACGTTGTTGTGACAAATGCTGTTCTGTGCGCGCACGATACCAATCTTGGCGGAAACGCACCGCACTTTCAATGTTACCGCGACGTTCATTAGCATGGCGCATATAATCCGATGCCACATAGTTTGACGTTTCGGTAATCAAATGCTTAAATAAATCACGATCGGCTTGCGTCACTTTAATGGCTTCAAGCGTCATGCGGTTTTCACGCAAGGCGCTTTCCATATCTTGGAAGGCTTTACGCACGCCAAGATTTTCTGGCAATAAATAATCACGTAAAGAACGGGTAATGGCACTTGAAATCCCACCGTAAAGTGAGGCTTCAATCAGTTTATAGAATTTACTTCTGTCAGAGGAAGAACGCAGGCGTTTCGGGATAATACCCAAATCAAACATCATTGCATGATAATCAGTAATCGAATGATATTGTTTAAATTGTGCGCCAGCTTGCTCAATTTTCTCTTTTAATTCATTTAGTGTAAGCACACGTGCTTGGCGTTCATTGACCACATCGGTAAAAATCGTTGTCGGATTTTCGGCTAAGTTGAGCCCTTGAATAGAGAAGGTTTTAATATCGACTTTCTTATCACGTCCCGCTACTTGTTGTAGTCTTGCGCCTACAATAACACGTTGATTGCGCGAATTAATGGTATCCAATGCAGCATAACAAACGCCCGGACGCAATTTACCATGCAAGCCTTTATCACGCGAACCACTGGTTGCTCCCGCTTCTGTGGTATTACGGAAATGTAATAAGGTCAAATCAGGAATTAAGGCGGTAACAAAGCCTGCCATAGTGGTGGATTTCCCAGCACCGTTTCCACCAGACAGTGTGGTGACTAATTCATCTAAATCAAAAGTACGCGCAAAAAAACCGTTCCAGTTAATTAACGTTAAAGAACGAAATTTACCACGGGGCGCACTATTTGCATGAGAAAATACAGCATGAGGCACACTTGTTTCAACGTGTTCAAGGTTTTCAAGGGCTAATTCTTCAGACATTATGCGTGTTCCTCATCATCTAATTCATCTTCAAGTTCATCATTGTCATCGACTTCATTCAAATCGGCTTGCTTTTCTAAGGCTAAGGAGTCTGGTGTAGCGGCTTCCCCATCACGAATTAAACGTAATTGGGCTTCACGCGGATCATCACCAGCACGCACTTCCGCACCAAAACGGAACACGGCTTCAGCAATGGTAAATTTACCACTATTTTGTTCACCGACACCATGGATCATACCTAAACGACGTAACCGGTTTAAGGCAGCACGGACTTTCTCTGCCAATTTTTGCTTATCTAAATCAGATCCCGAAGAACGTTGATTAACTGCTTTCAATAATTTATTTTCATCCGCAAGATTTAATAACTCATCATAGACTTCCTGAGTAGAAAAAATCCCTTGTTGTGCCAAGCGTTCTGGGCTTAAATAGAGATAACAAAGCACTTTACCAACCAACATTTCTAATTCCGTCAACACCGAACGAGCGATCAAGGTTGTCGCTTTCGGGCGTAAATAGAAAAACCCTTCGGGTGCACGAATCAGTTCCACATTATAACGACGATAAAAACTGTCTAATTCGCCTTGGAAATCCATTAAAAAAGCATGATTATCTAATTGATCAAGGCTAATATGTCGCCCTGCGCGTAACTGACTATCCACAGCAGGAAAGAGCGGATTGGCAATCGCTGCCGCGAGCTTGGTTGAAATAAGGTCTTGAAGATTATCTGTCATTGTTTGTTCTCTCGTTGAAAATTTGGCTAAAACGTACCGCACTTACTGGATTATTTATACTCATCAATTTTATGCGCTTGCACTTCTGCTCCCCGATCATTAATTGCTTCCCAATTTGGATACAGCCCGCTTAAATCATCATTTGCCAACCCTAAACGCACTGCTTGATCCACAATAATACGTGCAACATCGAAATGTTTCGCTAATGGATAATGGGCTAATTGTTCTTTTAACACCAAACTTAAATTAATTGGCTCGTTACGTTCACGGTAAGCAATTAATAGGGTTTGCATATGTTCGACAATTTGTTCATGTAAATCGGCTAATGATTCATATTGCAATGCTTCTGGTAATTCACCAAGGGCATCTTCCTCGCGTAAGGTTAGCTCTTCATCCCGCATATCGACTAAGCGTTCTGCTTGCGCAGTCCATAAAAACCAAGGGTGATCAAAATAATGGTGAATGGAATGGCGTAAACGTTGAGAGAACACGCGATTTTTATCCATATCAATCGCCGTGCGGATAAATTTATGGACATGGCGATCGTAACCAATCCATAAATCAATGGCTTGTTGTCCCCAACTGATAATACGGTCTAACTTGGCTTGTAAATCTGTGATTAATTGCTCAACAAAAGCGAGATTTTCCTGACCGATCACACAATCTTGAATACGTAATAATTGTGCTTGTAATTTATCGCCTGCCGCATTCAAGGTGTCTTGTAATTCACGTAAATTGCCAGAGGTTTCATCTAATAAATGTTCACAACTGGCGATCGCAGCCTGCCAATCTTTGGTTAAGAGTTCCGCAATTTCTTCTTTAATGCTTTGCTGGTTTTCATCCATCACGCGTTGAGATAAATCAATGCTGTCAAAAATCTCAGCCACGGAATATTTTAAGGGGGCAAACACGTTACGGCGCCAATGATGTTCATCACCGCCCTCTTCTGCCGCCTTTGAAGCGCGTTGAATTTCATCTGCCACAATGGATAACTGGACAGACAAACGTAACGCAGAAAATTCCCGTTGGCGAATGTAATAATCCGAAATGCCAACGCCAAGTGGCGTTAGACGGTAAATGGAAAGCCCTTCAGTAAATTCACTACTAAAACGGTTTAAGAAACGTTGTTTTACTAATTCATTGATCGCGTTATTGGCGCGTGTGGCAATGGTGTCATTGGATTGTTCAAAGGCGGTAGAAATATGACGAAAAATATCGACTAAATCCGCTTCGAGCATTTCGCCGTCTAAACGTTCATTATTATAAATCGCAATCGCCAATAAAAAGGCTAAACGTTCAGTAGATAAATTTAAGGCGAACTCTCGCTCTCGCGTCCAAGCAACAAGTTCAGGAATGGTTTGTGACGTTTCCAGCATTAAAATGTCTCACAACAAATAAAATCAGCAAAAAATTGGCATGATTATACCCAACTTTATCGGATCTTTCAGCTAACAATTTCACAAAAACTGACCGCACTTCATGAAAAGCACAATTTCTAATGGAAAAAATTGCAATTACCCCTTACTATACGCAGATTTTAAGCAAAACCGAAATTGACGATGACTGATACAACTCAACAAGATAAAAAACACTCTTATAATTTCAATAAGTTACAAAAACGCTTACGCCGTAATGTCGGCAATGCGATTGCCGATTTTAATATGATCGAAGAAGGCGATAAAGTCATGGTTTGTCTTTCTGGTGGAAAAGACAGCTATACCCTATTAGATATTCTGTTAAATTTACGTCTTAACGCGCCAATCCATTTTGAGATTGTGGCGGTGAATTTAGATCAAAAACAACCGGGTTTCCCTGAACATATTCTGCCTGAATACTTGCAAAGTATCGGAGTGGATTACAAAATCGTGGAAGAAAATACCTATGGCATCGTCAAAGAAAAAATTCCTGAAGGTAAAACGACCTGCTCACTTTGTTCACGTTTAAGACGTGGTATTTTATACCGGACCGCGACGGAATTAGGGGCAACCAAAATTGCACTTGGTCATCACCGTGATGATATGTTAGAAACCTTATTCTTAAATATGTTTTATGGCGGTAAACTAAAAAGTATGCCGCCAAAATTAATCAGTGATGACGGTAAACAGATCGTGATTCGTCCACTCGCCTATTGCAAAGAAAAAGACATTGAAAAATATGCTCAGGCAAAACATTTCCCGATTATTCCGTGCAATTTGTGTGGTTCTCAACCCAATTTGCAGCGCCAAGTGGTCAAAGAAATGTTGCAAAAATGGGATCGCCAATATCCCGGACGTATCGAAACTATGTTTAGTGCAATACAAAATATTGTGCCATCACATCTGTGTGATACGCATTTATTTAACTTTAAAGATCTGCAACGTGGACAAATATTAGAAAACATTGAAGGTGATATTGCGTTCGATAAACCCGAATTTATTGCCACAAGTCCGATTGATGACGACGATGAACAACAAGATTTTCACCAAGTAGAACTGATAAATGTGAAAGAAATTCATTAAACTCAAGCGAATAAACGATAAAAAAGGAAATCCTATGACACAACAAGCAATTTTTGCCGGCGGCTGTTTTTGGTGCGTTGAGGCAGTATTTAATCAAATTAAAGGCGTTGAAAAAGCGACTTCAGGTTATATTAACGGGACGACTGAAAATCCAACTTACAAAGAAGTATGTACCGGTGAAACGGGTCATGCGGAAGCGGTAAAAGTGGAATTCGATGCGACAGTGATTAGTTATGAAAAATTATTAGACATCTTCTTTTCTATCCATAATCCAACCCAATTAAATCACCAGGGCGAAGATGTGGGGACGCAATATCGCACAGGGATTTATTATTTAAATGATGAACAAAAACAGCTGGCAAATAAGAAAATTGCAGAATTACAACCGCACTTTGCCGAAAAAATTGTCACTGAAGTGCTGCCAGCACAAACTTTTTATCCCGCAGAAGATTATCACCAAGGCTATTTATTGCAGAACCCACAAAACAGCTACTGTAATTTAGTCGCAACGCCAAAATTCTTAAAAGCCAAGGTGAAATTTGAGGAAATTTGGAAATAACTGTTCCTCTGAATCTGGTTATTGTCATTCAATTTGACGCGTATAAAGAGATAGCGCCACGGAGTTAGCCGTGGCGTTTTTTTAATTTGCGAATAAGGAAAATAAAAAGTGTTGGGATAACAATATGAGATATTGATGTGTATAAAGGGCGTTTTATATAAGACGCGCTAATGCCGCGCGCGATAAATTGACATAGTTCAGCGCGATAAATAAAAGTTTACTTTGTTACATATACTGAAACTAAGTTACAAAAAAAGAGAAACCATTTATTAGTTTCTCTTTTTTGTTGATATTGCAACGTCATTTCTATATAGAAATTGGCATACTTTATTCACAAATTTCTCATAGATAAACTTTGTGTATTTAGCTTTAGAACTTATAAACTAAATTATCTTCATACTTGCCACTATAGTTTGTAGAAGTATTAATGCTTATCTTCTTATAATCTGTAAATGACTCCCAGTTATGTGTTTTCGTTTCAAGCATGAAATCCACAAACCGTATAAATTCAGATTTTGTTGAACTGAAAAAGATAAAAGGCGGTCTTGTCAGATTAATCAACCTTAAAAAATCAATCAAATCAAAGTACGTATCCATGCTATACGCAGCTTGATGTGTGCATAAGTAAGGTGGGTCTAACACAAATAACGTCTTTTGCTTGTCGACAAACCGAGGCAATAATGAATGAAATGACTCATTGGCAACTTCAAAACCATTAAAATAATCTTGTGCCTCACTATAATCAGACAGACGAATGCGATTATAAAATGACAAGCGATATAGTTCACTTAATGTCCTGACTTGCTGACCACTAAATAATAACCAAGTAGACAATACATGCGGATCTTTATAGCCAGTAAATGCCTCTATAGCTTGAATCACTTTGTATTTCATATCACAGCTTAACTGTTTGCTACGTGGCTCATTTTTAAGTAACTCAAGCAAGATACGACGCAGTTTATTCAGATCTCGAATGTGTTTCAATCGTTCACTATAGCCATCAAAATCATTATAAATAACGCGAGCTTTGGGCTTGATGTGTTTTGTGACATGACTTAGAAGTCCGCTACCGCCGAAAGCATCAATAATCGTCCATCCCTCACCGTCATCAGGAATGTGTTCGTTAATGATATTGATGTAATGATTTAAGAAGAGTCGTTTTTGTCCAACGAATGGGAGCGGCGCTTGTTTATAAAATGATTGATTGTTTTTCATATACTGTAAGCCTCTTTCACATACTGAAAAAATGCGCTAGACTTTACATGTCTTGGCTGAGACCGCGGGTCTAGCAATAGTTATTGCCTACAGGTGCGTTCTGTGGGTGATAAGGCGAGCACGCTGCGCAAAGTGTGCTCGCTACCCGTGTTTAACTGTTTTGATTTTCAAATAACTTTTGTTGCAATAAATAACCTTCTAAAGTCCAAACCTTACTTACTGCATTGTCGTATGCGATTTTCTCACCGATTTCTTTGACATAATTTGAAGAGTCAACACAAGCACTTTCTCCCGTCACTGTATAACCATTTTTTAGTGTTAACACGCAAGTGGTTAGCTTATCTGTTAAACGATGATATTCGGCTTTAACAATGACAGATTTGATATCTTCTAGCGTTAATTTATTCTTCATATTTGCTCCTTATTTTTATTAAAGTTAATGTGTGCTTATTAGATGTTTGATTTCGTCTTCTTTTCCTATTCACCTCCCTTCACAACAATATCTTTAAATGCAATCGCATTATTTCTTATTGTGCCGATTACGTTGATTTTGAACCTGATTTCTGTGACACCTTCCGGTAATTCACCTTCAACTTGCTTGACTCGCCATTCTGTTGTGTCAAATTCGCCAAGCTGTTCTGACACAAACGCTGACACAAACTCATCACCGCGATAAAGTTGCACTGAAACAACACAAAGCCCATTTCGCTTATCATATGTGCCGACTTTATATGAGAGTGCAAAACGCTTGTACACGCTTGAATCAACAGCAAACGATTTATAAATCGCAGAATGCTGATCTGCATTTGATGAAAGCATGATGTATTTTCCGCCGGGCATATCACTATCGTTATAGTGATAAATAAGCGACTCACCTTGCGTGAACTCCTCTGCGTAGTTCCAGCCATATAATAGTTGCATGGCGCCCGCAACGCTGAAAGTATAGTTAAACAAGCTTTTTAAGCCGTTTTTTACCGAGCAAAGCGTCATTTTATTAAACTCTTCGCCCACCACTTTTTGCGGGTCCGGATAGCTAAACTGGCTATCTGTTGTCGAGATAGTGCGCAAAACGGTGTCATCATTCAATAATGCGATTTCATAACTGACGCCATCACCCAAAATCGTGCTGTCTTCTGTGTGTGAAATCAGATTATCCGCTTGTACATCGCGGTCACGATGCGCCCAGCTGATGATAAATGCTGAACTATCTGCAATATTATTAATAAACGCACCATCTACTTTTACGTTGCCTGGCGGGTAAGGACGCGCTTGACGTTGCTGTGTCGTAATTGTAAGCACCTCGGCGTCATCTTCTGCGAGTGTTTCTTGTGCTGTTTTAGTTAAAAGTTTGACGTTTAACTGTTCATTGACCGTGTATTTCGTGTTGTCTTCGCCACTTGCGAGCAAATAGCACCACGCTCTAGCACCTGCGCTGTGTGCTTGCGGGACCGTATCCGCACAACCTCGTCCTACATTAATTGTCCGCGTTTTTAAATCCACTGATTCAATTTTCACGATTTCATCATCAATCATCAGCGCAACCGCGTTTTTCAACGCATAGCTGTGCGTGCTTTCATTAAATTTAAAGTGCGTTTGATATTTATTAATATCGTCAGATAGCAACACCGATGGCGTAAAATCGCCTTCACCTGTGTCATTAAAACCTGCGCCTGCATCAGTTAAAATCTCAAAACCAATGGATAGTGGTGTCGGTGCATCTGCCATTGCCGCGATAAAGCAATCCGTTGGTTTAATAAAGGCAAGCTCTGCATCACTAAACACAAGTGGAAAAACATGATAAGGGATTTCAAACACGTGGCTGTGAGTAATGGGTTTAGCACTATAATCTGGTGGCGTGTAAAGCGAGTCGGCTTTTTGAGTTGAATAGTTTGCCGCAGGCAAGCCAAAGACATCTTGCATGCAGGTGACAATAAACTCACCTTCGTTGCCGTTTTCGATGTGACTCACACGAAATACCGCGCTTTCAATGCCGCGGTCGGGAAGACTCACTTTAAATACATCGCCGTGTGTGAGTTCACTCGCACGCATGTCAAAGACGATTTTAAGCCGCGTCAAACTACTTGCCACAATCTCTAAATCGCGCTGTGCAACACGTGCGGCTAAATCAAACGTGGGAATACCTTTGTATTCCACGGTTTTTGTAATCACACCATGCATACGCACTGACGCGATGTTATTAGCAATGGCTTTATCTTCACGATTCGTCACCGGGTCGAGGTATTTCACCACCACTTGATTAGCCGCATTATCTGTTGCCGCATTGTCATCGTCTTGCACGCGTAAAATGCCGTTGTCGTAGTTAAAGGTGTGCAACTCATCGACTTTATAGTCGTTACGAATGAGTTTAACGGCGTATTTCCCCGTTTTAACATCTTCGTATTGCACCGCACCGATGTGGTCGATAATTTGTTGCACGAACTCTTTAACTGAGCCCTGACGATTATAGCGAATACACAGCCCAAAGCCTTCCTTGAAGAGTGTATCTGCCGCTTTCTTATAGCTTTCTATATCCAATTCCGTAATGTCTTTTTTCCCGCCCCAGCTCTTGTTTGTTGCACACTCAACCAAAATATGCGCAGGATTCATGGCGTGAATCTGACGCACGTTTTCTTCTTGCTCTGGTGTTAAGCCTGAAATCTTCAAATTGTCATTACGCAGTAAAATCCGGGCTTTTTCCGGATACCATGGTGCAACCGCGCCCCACTTGTGCGTGCGACGAACGCGGTAACTGTGCTTTTTCGGATACGCGTTATAGCAACTGATAAGTCCGCTAAATACGGTTGTGACGGTGCCACGAAAGCCTGGAATCACATCCTCGGGACTGACATTACCTGCGCTAATATCACCGTTTGAGAAAAAGGTGCTTTGCTCGACTTGTTGCTGCCTTGTTCTTTTTTTACGTCCTTTTCCACTTAATGCCGAATTAAGCGGAGGATTGTGTACATTTTTCAGTAAATTGATCAGCATTTGTGTCGGCTTTTGGTCCGGGTCACCCATTAAAATTTCCATTCTTCCCTGAATGCCGCCTTCACCGCCAGTCGCCTCGCCACCAAAAAGGTTAGGCTTGTCTATATAGATAGCTTTCGATTGTGTCAGCTCACCAGGCGTGCCTACATACGCGGTTTTATCATCTACACGGATTTCCACAATTTCATCCACCGGTCCGCGCCCAATGCCCGATTGAATATCCCAATAGTATCTGTAGCCAACTGTAACCGGACCGCCGCCACGTCTTTTACCACCCATTATTCACCTCTTGCTTTTTCAGCTTCTGCCACACATTTACGGGCAAACACACTGCCTGTATTTAATAGTGTCTGTGCCTCAATGCCGTTTTGTAAAAAGTCGTTAAAATCTAAGTTTTCGCGTTTAAAAAATGTTTCCACGCCCGATGCACAAAAACCGACGCGACGCATGTCTTGCATTGTAATGATCAACTTTTCCATTATTTACCCCTTCTTAATCGGGCTTGAACGGTAGTTACCGTAAGCTAATACTTGCCAGTCTTCTGTCCAGCAATCACCGAAAAACACGCATTGCGGAATACCTTCATCCACTTGCGGGAAGTTCCATTCCTCGCTTGATACTGCCTCGATGCTTTGCCCCGTGCGCGGACGTGGAGCGAGTGCGGTGTTGACTAAATAACTGATTGCCATGACGGCTACCGCACGAACAATCGCCCAACCAATTGCTGCAAACATATCAACCTCCTCTTATTTAAAATACTCTTGAACCGTCGTACGGGGATTTATTCGGCATGTGCGGGACGCCGCCAAAATTGAGCATATTGTTAAACTTTTTCAAACAAGTAACAGGTCTACCATCGCAACCGGGATACGCTTTAATCACTGTGCCGACAGAGAGTTTCTGTGTGCCACCAAGTAGTGTGAGCTGGTTGTTTTTATGTGTTTTAACCGCGCGCACTTCACGCACCCCGTCACTGTCAATCCACTCAATAAAACCGGCATTAAACCAGCCTTCCGGCAAATCATCGGGCACATTGACTACAATCATCACACCGTCCATCGCACTAATCGTAAGCCCTGCCACTGCGAAGTTTTTCGGATTTAACTGGCAGTCTTGGTCATACAATGTATATGGGCAGTTGCGCCCCCAAGTAAGGCGCAGTCCTGCGCTGTCCATCGTGGCTGAAAGCCCAGCCGAGATAAGTTGCGTTTTATGCACATCAGGACGTTTTGCTTCAATGATTGTGCCCACCCACACCACGCGCATTTCTTGTTGCTCATAATGCAAACGCATAACCATGACTTTCACGGTTTGGCTTGGCGGCATACCGCGATAAAGCAGTGCCACAGGGTTATTACTCGGTAGTGTGATATTGATATTTTCACCCGTGCGACGCCCGGTGTCCGAGATGGCAATGGCGGTCCACTTTTCGTTATTAACCACGATGTCTTTATCTGCGTCACAAAACCGCCAGATTTTTTCGTTATCGCCGCGGATGAACTGATACAGCGTGACAGGCTGTCCGTCTGCGATAGAGTGCTCTTTGTCTAAAAAACTCATCTTTAAACCTCTTTTAAACCTCTAGTTCATCACGTAACCCACGGAAACTCACGGTCACTGTTGCGACACCGTCTGCATCGGTGTGATGTGTCCATGTCACCTGGTCGCTTTCAAGTCGAGAGAGCGTGAGAAAGGATATTTTTGCTATCTCTTCTTGCTTAATTCTTAACTCTTCACCATCAAATGAGAGTCGCTCTGTTTGCTCGTCAACGACTGATGATGTGACGATTCTGCGATAGTGCACACTGCCGTCTGTGCACTCGATACGAATATCTTGACGACCGACTTGATTTTTCAAAATCGCGGTGTAGTGTATGAAATAGATATCAAACGTCTTAGTAGAAATGTCTGATTTCAGCGTGATATCTGTTGCCGAGGTGGCAACCCAAATTGCGCGCTGTCTGCCACGTAGATAGTAGAACAGCTGACGTAATTTGCGCTGTTCTTCACGATTCGCTAGCACAAAGCGATGACTTGTGATTTGAAACGCTTTGCGTGCCGTATCAAGATAAAACGGCAGTCCCGTTTCGTTATCAAGCGTCTGAATCAAGCGCAAATATTGTGCGGTGACATCTTCTGACCATTCGCTTGTCGGTTCTAAAACTGGGTGATTGCGGTATGTCGGCAAGTGCGTGATATCATCAGAGTACGCGTTGTGTTCATGCACTTGTAAGCGTACTTGTGCGCTCGAGACACCATCACTTAATCGAGTGAGTGTCGGCATATCAGTCAATACTGCAGCACGTAGAGGATAAACCGCAGTATAAATATCAAAATGATTCACTGTCGGGCGTTTTAAAATCAGTTTTTCTGTTTCAAGCCCAACAATCTCGAGCATCTCTTTAGTTTTCCCGTTCATCAATAATACGCGACCGCCAGGGCTAAAATCATAGCCTTGAGTCTTGATATTGATTTCAAGGTCGCCTGGCTCAACGTGTTGTAACAGCGTTGCACAATCGGTAAAAATCGGCATAGACCAGATGCGCGAGCCATACGCATAGAGCATGTTTTCAAATATTTGACGGTTAACACCTTCTTTCGTGACTTTAAACTCAAATGTGCGGCGTGGAGATAACCGTTTTGCAATGCGTTGCTCGGCACCTGTAATTGACTGATGTACTGTCGTTAAAAAATGCAAGTTTTCGATGATATTTTCGCTCCAATCTGGGAAAAACGACCATTCAGTTGAGCGAGAACCTGTAATATTAAGCGTGACGGGCGAGTGATTGACAAAGTGCCACGAAGCGCGCGCATCAATCACTGCGGGACCGTTCATTGACACTTTAACCGTCCATTTTTTCAACGCGAGCGAGTGAAATTTAAGCGGTGCTGCAGCACCGTTAAACTCAATCCCTTCTGCGTCACGTGTCTGAAGAGATGTTAAGTTCACCGCGTGGCGATTTGCATTCCAGACTTGCACATTAAAGATTTGTTCAATTGAAATAGAGCCAAGATTGACGATATGCGGGATGACATAGACGCGGCTATAAAGTGTTTTATAGTAATTTGGCACAATGTATGCTTTTGTTGATTTTGTTAAGTTTTGCTTAACTGTCGCACCTTTTGTACCATATTGAACAGCCTTTGACTTGATAATACGCTGTGTTGCCGCGCGATATGTTGTCAGTCCGACTAGAAAACTGCCATAACCCGTGCCTTGATGTGTGACTTTATACCCTTTAATTGTTGCCATCTTCTACTCACTCAACAATACGATATGCGACGCCTTGCACGCCTGAATTATCTAATCCACTTTCTAAGTCATATTTAATTCTATGATCATATTGTGCACTCGGCACTATCATCCAACGTTCACCAAGCATTGTTAAGATTTGACGCGGTGCGATACCGTTCATCGTGCATTCATATCTATCTGGTAATATACCTAAACGACGTAACACGCCGTCTTTGCAATGCGCAATTAAGCTATGAGGGCAGGGAATGAGCATTTGTCCAAATTTTGATTGACTCCAATCGACCAATTTTAAATCTGGATGTGATGTTCTATCTGTTGTGTACATCGCCGCTCGACCGAGCGTCAACAATGCTTTGCCAAAATCTTTTTCGGCAATATCTTTTACCCAGGCATCAAATGGACAAAAATACCATGGGCTTTTCGTCTCACCCGCCAAGCCATCTGCACGCAAAACAGGTAAAAAACTCTTAGCACCTGCGGAGAAACCAAAATTATGATCGTAGCTGTTATATCGCTCATAACCTTTTTGCATATAAGTGCCAAAAGCATATTGACCGCCTGTGTACACACCCTCCTTATCTAGCGTACCGATACCAAAGTGTCGAAAACGCTCAGCTCCAATCTGAACAACCACGTGTAAATACTGGCTTGTGCCGAAAAAATCATACGTCACAAAGTTGCCATTTTCTAAATGCGATGTTGCTGTTTTGACTTGTTGAAATGCAGATTGTGGGTTTGCGGAACTACCTGGCTGATTGAATACATCGCGACTATCGTCAAATCCAGTGCACGCAATCGTAAAAAGTAACTTATCTTTAAATTCTAACGCCCAGTAGCCTTCGTTATTTTTAAGAAATAATTGTGTTGCAGTATGTTTGTGAATTGTCCAATTTTGAGATTGTGCAAAGTCTTTTAATTTTTCAAGCAAGATTACAACTGAAGTTGCTGTACCTGTCTGATAAGCCATTTTATGCCCCCGTTTCAATTACAAAAAAATCACGCACAGACACACGAAATGTGCCGTTAAATACAATTCCTCTAAAGTTTTCGGTTTCACTTTCAATGACATCACCTGCCGCACGCTGTAACCCCGGCACCCAGTACACGCCGTCCATTGTTCCCCAGCGATTTAGTCCCTGACTTGAATCTGGCATACTAATAAATTCAACGGGAATTAATGGGTAAATCTCACCCGGTGCCGCACCAAGTCTGTCTTGTGAATAAGGGACTTCATGCCAATCACGGCGATAATTGCACGTCGGGAATAAACGCTGTTTTGCTGAATCCGATGTGATATTTTCATAGCGAGAACCGAAAAAATCGCGCCACGCCTGGTCAGGTGTCATTAGCCAGCAATTACCATAGCGTGGATCAACAATAGAAGAGACAAAGTGGTTATTTTGTGAATAGCGCGTCAAACTTCTATTTTTATTTATGTCCACTAACGGGGCAGAGCCTGCCACACAAAGCGGATACGGATATTCCGTTGGCGGCACTGTTGGCAAAATAAAGCCGAGGTAAGCGCTTGAGCACACTTGCGAAATACGTGTAATAATCTTGCAACAGCGACCTGATGCGACGATGTGATATTCAACCGGACGGTCGTCAGCAAAGAGCACAACGCCGGGCGAGGCGTTTATCATGCCGCGCTCAATTTCCGTTGCGGTGACAAATTGGCTATTAAAGAATGTACCGCCCCAAAAATTAATGTTAAACGTATCTTCTGCAATCAAATTGTCAGTCGATGCACACAGATAAATATCTTGCTCAACGCCGGTGCCGGTTGATTTCCATGCGATTTGACGAATAGGTTTTCGCACAGGCGTGGCATCTAACGTTCGTTCAAACAACATTGTCCACGCCTGTCCGTCACGTACTAGCTCTTCATTTGTGGTTAAAAACGTGTTGATTTTATCGAGTAAATCGCGCTCATTTTGCGCGGTGCCTGTTTCGTATGCCATGTTTACCTCTTATTTCAATTCTTCTTTAATTGTTTGTTTGTTCGCGCGAATGACCGTCAATACCGCTTGTTCGCCGTCATACGTATTAATACCTGCAGTAAAAAGCTCTGCACTGTCAACTGCCAAGGTTTGTTGAATATGCACGGGTGACGCCACCGCGTGCACACCCGTGTTATTTTGCATCGCTTGCGTCAAGCCCGGCTCTTTGCCTGTGGACACTTTCGGCATAGAGACAAGCCCGCCGGTACTGTATTTACGCAGTTGTCCGCGGTTAATTGCATGCAAGAAATCCACCCCGTAGCGTGATACAGAAGCTGCACGAATCACGTATTCACCATTTGACAGTCGTGCGGGGATAGAGTCGGACGTGCCAGTGCCTGGTCCTGTGATATAACCCCCAGTTGCCGCAGTCACCACGCCCCCGACCGCGCCAAATAAGCCACCGATTGCACTGGTTGCCTGCATTGCAAGCTGTTGTGCGGCGATTTGCGCCATGGAATTCACAATCGTTAATGCGAGATTTTTAATGGCATCACGTAACGTCATGGTGCCCTGTGCAAGCCCCATCAGTGAACTTTGAATGCCTTGTGTCAGCCCGTCTTTGAACGCTTTTTCCAAGTCATTGCCCGCACTTTTTAACTCAACAATTTTTAACTTCATTTGCTCAAGCATATTGCGCGCTTGCTCACCTTGCGCGCCGGGCATTTTTGAGAGTTTCTCTAGTAGTGGCAATTGTTTTTCAATCTCGGTCACCGTTTGTGCATAGACTTCTTTAAGCTGTCGTTGCCCCTCAAGATGTGAGATAAGCCCTGTGTTTACTTGGGATTGAATGCGCTGTTCTTGTGCGCTTTGATTTTGAAACAGACGATTGATTTCAGCCTGCACACCATCAATTTGCACTTTTGCTTGCTCAAGCGGCAGCACTTTTTTAATTAAATTAATCCCTTCCACGTTCCCTGCCTTTTGAAACTCGGCAAGCAACTTGTTATAACGTCCCTCGATGTCAGTTAAATTGGCTTTGACTTCTTGCCCTGTTAAGCGCAAGTATTGAATATTCAGTTCAAGGTTTTTGGCATCAGCGTCATACTTTGTCTTTTTGTTTTTTGACTTACGGTATTTTTCACCTTCTGCAATCGCTTTTGCGTCTTTAAGAGCTTGTGCAATCTGTTCTGGCGTCGCTCCCTCTCTGTGATTGATATCATCAACTAAACGCTCTTCTGTTGTCATTTTTGCTTGACGTGCACGTTTACTTAGATCACCAAAAAACTTTTCGTTATCTTTTGCGATTTTTGCATTATCAATCTCATCAATGAGTTTTAAGTTTTCCGCAAGTTTTTTATTGAATGTATCAAGCACCTGTCCGCTTAAACCCGCATCACGTGCCATTGCCATGAATTTTTCACCGAGTGAAAGCAATTGCTCTTTCGCCGTTTGCGTGACATTCACCAGCTCCTTACCGAGTTTGACATTGATTTCGTCAAGCTCTGAGCTTGCCGATTTCATTTGCTCTTCAGCATCTTTAATGACGGGCGTTAATAATTCGATAGCTTCTTTTGCATTTGCGTCACCGATTTCTCTTAGCTTTTCAGCCAATGCACCGCCGTGCTCTATGGCTGCATCAAATGCAGCGTTAAGCTGTGACTCAGTGATTTCACTGAGATTTTTTGTGTTAGTTGTGAGCTTGTTAGCTTGATTCTCAAGCTCTTGAATTTTCTTGTTGTATTCTTCAAGCTTAGATGTGTCTGCAAATCCAAACCCGCTGATTTGATTGATTTCTTGTATTTCAGCACGTTTTGCTTTGAGTAACTCAAGCTCTTTTTTGGCATCATCCAGTGCTTTTTTATTGCTCTCTAGTTGTGCCATTCTGTCTGAAAAACCACCGATTTCACCGAGTCTTTGACGTGACTCAATGAGCTCTTCTGTCTTGTCAATGTGTGATTGAATAGACGAGAGTGTCTGATTGTATTGCGCCTCTAATTCCTCTTCTTTTGCTTTGAGATATTGATAAGCCGCGATTAAGCCGAATGTTGCTAACACAGCCGCACCAAAACCACCGCCAACAAATGCCAGCGCACCTGAGCCGATACGCGATGCCAATCCCACGCCTTTTGCTGATGCTTCGGCTTTTGCGAGCATGCCTTTAGCCAGTGCAAGCCGTTTACTTGCGGCTTCTTCTGTTTGCATTGCCAGTGTTAAACGTTTTGATGAGGCGTAACCAGCGTCTTTTGCTCGCGCCAGCTCAAGCTCTTTGACTGCCGCAATATGTGCAGATCTTGCTGCCATGACATCAATTTGTGCTTTCGCCCTTGTTGCAAGCGTGCTTTTTGTTGCGGCAGCTTGTTCTTGAACATACGCAATAGCCACTTTTCTTAATGATGCAAGAAGTCGTACACCAAATACTGCGCCCGCTACAATAGCGATTGCACCGAGTTCATCTAAGCTATCTGCTAGTGCAGATATTGACGAGGCAATCAGTGATGAAGCAGATGTTGCGTTATCCGCCTGACCGATAAATTGTAGCCATGCGTTAGAAAGCTCATTGACCGCACGGCTAATGGTTTTGGGCATCTGATCGTATTGCGCTTGAATTTGCTCTTGCGCTTCTTTTGTCGCAGCTAAAATAAGTTGTGGAGTCAGCTCACCGTCTTCTGCCATTTTTCTAAGTTCACCGCGCGTTTTACCCAGTGATTTCTGCAAGATTTCAAGAATGACAGGGGCTTGTTCGGCAACCGAGTTAAACTCTTCACCGCGCAATGTCCCTGAGGCTAAACCTTGCGATAGCTGGATTAATGCCGCTTTGGCTTCTTGTGCGCCCGCACCCGAGACGACGAGTGCTTGTTGAATAGTTTTAGTGAATTGAAGAATTTCCGCACTATTGGCATTACTGCCCATGCTTCGATAAACGCGCGTATAAAGCTCGGCGGTTGCTTCAAACAGTTGACCTGTATCATTTGCTACTTGCATGAGTTCACGAAACGTGCCCTGTGCATCTTTATTTGAACGCGAAACCAGACGAATACGCGCTTCATAGTTATTGTATGCATCTGCTGTGTTTAAAAGCGACTGAATGCCACTTGTACCGAGATTAATACCGATAAAAGCAGTGGAAAGTTGTTGCAAACGGGATAATTGACGACTGATAGACTCAATGCCTGCACGGGTTTTACCCAGTTTATTTGTGACGTTATCGGCTTGTTTACCAAGCGCATCAAGCCCTTTTGCGCCAATTCCGCTTTTAGCACCCAGTGCGCCCGCTGATTTACCCGTGCGTTGTAATTCGGCTTCAAGTGCTTTAAAATTGTGCAACGCATTGTTTAAATCTGCTTTAATTTTTAATGCAAGTGTTAAATTTGACATAGGAGCTCTTATATGAATAAAAAATATGATGCTTATATTGAGCTAATAGTGACTGTTATTATGACACTGCCGTTATCTATCAGCTTTTTGCTTGCGCTATTCGGTGTCTTGACTGCATTTCAAGCCCTTCTTTTAAGCTTGTTTCTCATCGCCGTGATGGGCATTATCGCGTTTATTATTAGAGAGCCTTTAGTTGCCTTGCTCGCCATTTTATTTGCCGCAATATAGTCCATAGCCCACTTTAAAAATTGACCGCTCTCAAGCGGTCAATTGGGTTATATAGTCCTGAATTTCTTTCCCACCGTTTACGCCATAGCAGGTATCCATTGTTCTGCCCGCACGTGCTCTGCGTTCACGTTGCAATGACTTTTCATAGAAAAGGGCAATTTGACGTGTGGTATAGTGTTTAACGTCTGAAAAACGATGACCGTTTGCGATTAAGTGCTCGATGAGCTCGCCGAAGTCAATGTCTCGACTTGCTTCATCGCCATTTTTTCTAGTGTCGGCTGTAACACCTTGCGGGTAAAAAAATCGCTGTTTACTGTCCACCAAAGCATTAATAAAGATTCTGCATCTTCGCCTTTTAAATTTTGAATAAACTCAACGCTCTGATCCGTTGATAGTGCGACCAGCTCAAGTACAGCTTGATAATGCGCGCTGATACAATCCATGAGCTTGTCAAGATTAAAGCTCTTTTTGTCTGCCATTGCATTGCGTAATACGTGAATAAATGGCATTAATTTTTCATGATGTTGTAGCTGCTGCAGTAGCGTGTATTCTTTAACTTCAACTTCCACGCCAGCAATATTAATTTTGGCGTTTGGAAACAAAATATTAAGCTCGTCTTTTACTGTTTTTGTCATTTTTAAAACTCATTTAAATGTGATTTAAAACAGCTCTCGGCACGTTGCCGAGAGTGTTAATTACTTGGTGATTTTAACGACACGACCAAAGCGACCGAGCGTTTTATCGCCTGTTTTTGTTGTATCCGCTAAAATCTTCGCTTTAGCATTTAATGCATCAAGTTCATTTCCGCTATTGATAAGCGAAAGCGCATCTGTCGGATTAAAGTTCACTTTATACAGCTCAACTAGCGTCCATTCGTTATCTTCAGCTAAGTTCACACCCTCGAAACGCAAGAACAAGTCTTTCGGGTTTTCAGTGAGCAACGCGACATTTAACACTTCACCATAGCTGTACGATACTGTGTCACTGTTGCTGCTAATTTCTTTTAAAAATTCGACCGCGCCGAATGTTGCATCAACAATGAAATCGGTGTTTTCAACTAAACTACCAATTGTCACTGAGCTGACGTTTTGATGCGCGAGTGCAATGCGATCACCTTTTTTGATTTCTTCCGGTAATTTTTCACCAGAGACTGAACTCGCTTCAATTTTTGTCGACTGACCAAGCAATGCTAATGAAAGATTTTCCGCACTTAACTCATGAAACTTCGCTGACACTTCACCCGTTTTCGCCGTGATGATTTTACGTACTTCTTGACGATTACCACTGTAAGATTCTTTATGCGTTAAATCTTCGACGTTTAACGAGATGCTCAATTCAGACACATCACCTACCCAGCGTTGCGCACCAATTTCACCGCTTGGCAAACGCTCTGCAAGGTAGACTTTACCCTGACCATAGCTGTATGTTTCCGCTCTACTCATCGTTATTTTCTCCATCATTTAAGTTGTTATCTGTATCAAGTGATTTGTTATCACCCTCGGCTTGTTTTTGATCACTTTCAGATGTGGATTTTTTATCCTTCTCTTTACTGTCATCTTTTTTCTTCTTGACAAACTCACCAATACCACGAGATGTGATAAATTGTGCATCTGCATCAGTGACATAAAGCACATCCCCCGCAGAGTGGCTCACACCTGCATGAATATGCGATTTAATTAACTTGACTTTTTTCATCTATTTCTCCCCATGATGATTTTAGTTTGGTATGTTTCCATCCAGACTAGATAAGAATTGGTGTAATCAACAATGTCACCGCGTACAAAGAAAGTTTCTTTTGCACCTTTCACCGGTGGCACCCAGCCCATCAGCCGCTCGCGGATTTTGCCAATAACAGGGTTGCTAACATTAAAATGTGGCGTTTCGTTGCTGTATTGATACGACTGCACAATAACAATGACAGAAAAACTCACGGTGACCATTTGACGTACCGCAATGTCATTTTGATGACCGACCTCACCATTTGGTACAACAAAGACAGCGGGGGTTGCCAACCCCGCCATACTTAACTCAGAAAGAGAACGATATTCCGCGGTAGAACCTAAAGTGTGAATATGTTCTGGTTGTAATGGCTTGAGTTGCTCAAGCACATGCTTTAAGTCAAACGGTCCATATTGCATTAGTAATCCCTCAGTGTTTCTGCCGTGAAAACACGTTCGCGTTTGATAAATTTGGGTTCACCAGAAGACTCCGCTAGCGTATCTTCAAGCCCAAGCGAAAACTTACCTTCTGCAACTAGCTGCAACAATTTCAAGGCATCACGATAGTCACGCACAATCGGGCTATTTTTCTCTTCAGAGGGCAAATGCTGATGAAGAGAGTAGCGAACAATGGCGCGCGCCCACGTGGTTAAAATGCGTGGTACTTGCTTAAACGGTAGCTTATAGCCACGTTGACGCAAATAACCGTCAATTAACGCGCTGGAGTCTACAATCACTTCGTCGATACGGGCGATTGACTGCTGCGCTTTTTCAACTGCCGCAGGTTGTTCACTCGCAACATCTTCGCCATCAATGATTTTGCTGATAATACGCCAGTCGGCAGGGGGTTGCCCCACCTGCGCAGTGACTTGTGCTAACTCAACAACACCCGGTTTTTCGCTTAATTGTTGCAGTGTGATATACATGTGGCGACCTTATGCGATAACGTTTTCAAAGAAATATCCGAGATCTGGTGCAGTGATAAGTTCTTTAACAGACTCACCAACACGCACACGGACACCACCACGATACCCCATGTCTTTATCTTCAATTTCTCGCACTTCACGCGTACCAAATTGCGCTGTAAAACCAAAAGTAATGCCATTGGTTGCATCAGCCAGCGAATCACGGTAAATCAATGAGCAGTGATTGCCCCACGCACGTGCAAGTACAGGTTTTTTGTTCGCATTAACGGTATTAACTAATGCTTGACCAACAAGAATTTGTTCAAGTTCTAATAGCTCACGAATAAACTCAAGTGGTACCAAACCTTCATCACCGAGCGTACCGTTATAAGCTTTCACGATGCTTTTATTCATACGCAATGCTGTTGCCGCTTTTTGCCCAAGAATCATGATGTTTGGACGCATCACTGGAATGTCGAGCGCTTCAGTTAATTGAATAATTGGCTTGGAATCATCATGCGACCATTGTTCTGCACCGCTTAATGTTTTACTTAAGCCAGAGGCATACGACCCTTTTTTAAACACAAGACCTGCCGTGCGTACTTCACGATCTAACTCGATAAGATTCGTTGTGTATTCCGTTGCTTTACCTTTTGGATTAGTGCCTTGAGGTGCATTTTTAACATCCACATTTGGGATTGGGGCATCTAATGCATAATCCTCTGTCGCACTGGCTTTCTCTTTTGAGCCAAATTCAACTTGATTTGGACGTGATGTGCGACCAACATGTGTTTTGGGTAATGTAAACTGATCGCCAAGATTATGTTCTTTATATTTAAATTCCTGTTTACCGACAGCAACACGCGGTAAAACTTGATCTGCAATCATGCGACGGTTGCGATATGCAATCGCAATTGCCGTCAATACTGGATTTGTTGGAAAATCTGCTTTCATATGTTCTATCCTTTTTTCAAAGAGTGAAATGTTGTTTCATTCAAACTAAGTCATTTCGAGTTAGCCAGTGAATACACCGTTTGTGACTAAAATACTGCCTAAGTCATCCTCTACACCATCTTCTTCCGCGATACCGATATAAGCTTGACCACTGGTAGCTTTAACCGCGCGTCCTTGGCTATCTGCTGTAACAAAATCACCACGTTTCACAGTATCGCCGTAGACAACTGGGGTGATACCAGAACGCACAACATCAATATGCTCACCAGGTTCTTTTGGTAGTCGTGTGGACACCCCGAGTAACTTATCTGTGTGTGCCGTTGCTTGTTTAGCACTGTCTTTCGCTTCACCATGACAAACGATAGTAAAGCGATTAACACTGCCTTCAGTGACATATGCCACGATTAAACCTTGAATTTGTGTCATGATTTTTTCCCTTTCATAATGTGATTAACAGCCTCGGTCATACTAATGACGATACCTTTTTGTGCTTGCTCTGCCGCATATTCACTGGCAGCATTTGCAATAGACGCGCCATCCGCAAAATCAACTGCACCTTGTTCTTCGCCTTCATGATCAGATTTAGCCGAGAAGTCCATAGGCTTTTGCGAGATAATTTCTTTAATGACATCAACAGATGATTTAGAAACAGTTTGAGAGCCATCTGAGAATGAAATAGGCTGATTAGCATTTGCCACGAGTACTTCAATTAACGCTTGCTTTTGCGCGGGTAACACTTTGCCTTTACTAACCATTTCTGAAGCAAAGCTTGCGGCATCTTGTTCAAGCGCGGCTTTTGCGGCTTGCTTTTGCTCTTTTTCAGCTTGTTCGACTTTATCCTCACGCGCTTTAAGTGCCGCTTCACGCGCTTTAAGCTCATCTTCACGCTGTTTATCTGCAGCCGCTTTTTCTGCTGCAATTTCTTCTGGGGTTTTATCCATGGGTTTCTCCTGTGGTTGATGGTTGATGGATTCAATATCAAATGAAAATTCGGCAAAGGCATTTTCCGCATCACTTGCGGCAAAATTCACATCCCCCAATCCTTTTACAGCAGGTGGGGCGGCGCCTAAAAAACCGATATGATTTAAGTAATAATGACCAGGTTTAGGATTGCCAGGTGAGTCAGGCAAAAAGATTGAAGCACTGCGTTTTTTATAACGCCCCTCATTAACAGCATCAGCGAAAGCCGCTTCTACTTGACCGACGTGTGCATAAAGGGTATCGCCCTCAATACTTGCTTGTTTTACCCAGCCGTATGATGGTGCTGTTAATTTCGGATGCCCGATGACAATTGGGGCTTCTGAAAGTTGAGGATCATAACTTGCGGCAATATCATTGAGCATGTCAGCCGTAAATGAGATTTCTCGACCATCCATTGCTTTATGTGTGCCGAGTTTCATAATCGCCATTTTGGTTAATTTCATTGCACTAAATACCTTGTTTTAACTATCACAAGGTCCAGTATGAAGAATGTAAAAAGATTTGTATTTTGGACGCGTCTAGAAAAATAAAAGAGAGAATATTGAGAAAGGTATAGTAAGCTGGAGATAAAAGCGTGTTTTTAAGCGTTTATAAACGTTTATAAACACGCCAAAGTCATTTTGAGCAATAACTTATCACATCTCAGCAAATAATGCGAAATTACGCGTTTGAGGGCTTAATTGCGTTTTTAATGTGATGTCGGGCAATATTTAACATTTCAGCTTGGTCTTTTTCTGAAATACCCAGCCATGGGCGGGCAGGAATTGTGACATTTTTGAAAAAGCGACCACCAACATGTAATGCATGTGCCGTTTTAGGCTGAATACTGCCGCCAAAATGGTGAATGGCAGCATACACTCTGTCTGAGCCAAATTCTACACCATCATTGCTGGCTTGATAACGTAATGTTTCACTTAAATGTCCATCAAGCGTTAAAATCTTATCTCGGTTTTTACGCTTAGATTGCTTATATTCTTCACTTAAAGGCTGCCAGGGCGTGCCATCAGGCGACTGCTGTTGAAGAAAGCGAATGCGGTGAATTGATAATAATTCTTCCCCCATTTCTGCAAACATTGACTTAGGATTAGCCAATGTCTTCATTGCTTGATTAAGGATCTTACTAAGCTGTACTGTGTTTATTTCAATCTTGACGCCACTCATATTTCATCCTATAGTTAATTTGAAGCGAGGAAGTACGACTCTGCCAAGTCCTCCAATTCCTCGACACACCTCACTTGTGGCAGCCAGTGAGGTTTTTTTATTCTCGGCGATAAAGCAATATGCCAGAGCGAACTTGTTTAATATAGTCTGCTTTTTCTGCCACAAAGTCAGTTATGCCAATCCAGCCATCTTTCCCCACTTCAAATACAGCAAGTGTCGGAATAATTTCGCCATTTTCTTCAATTTCAATACGTGAAATATAACGACGTCGAACAACAAGGTGTTTAATATCGTGAAAATACTCAGTTTGGACCCAAATCTCATCTGGGAACTTTAATGCCTCAGCAAGCAATAGCATATATTTTTCACGACCTCGCTTTTTCAATTTTGAATGACCACTGCGTGAAGTAAAAAGTGACTTGCTGATCACCAAAGGTTCCTGCATAACATCAAAAAAGACAACAGGTTTACCGCTAGTCGCATTAAATTCACTTAAAAAATGCTGAATATAAAATTCATCACTTTGATCTGAAGGGAGAATTTTCTCACTGCTTAACTTACGAGGTAAGGGCATTTCAATATCTGTTTGAGCACGTGCTGGAAAAACACTTACACGCTTCGTATTGTCGCTATCACGATTAAAAGGGACATGGCTTTCTAGCCTAGATGCACCTGGCGCGTATTCAAAACCAGGATCAATGCCTTTTGGTACATTAACTAATCGCGGATTTGCAGAGCGCGCGCCGACAATTTTAGGCTCTAATTGTAACGGTGGGGCAGTATCAATTTGTAGCCCCATTTTATCCATGTACCGTTGACTACGGGCGATCACTGAACATTGACAGCCCCAGGCATTAATTGGAAAGTGCGTTTTCCACCATGGGTCATCGTGGCGTAAAATTAACCCATCCCATGCCATATGTTCAGGACGAGGATGGATCACCGCATCGGAATGTACATATTCCCAGTACGGCATTGACTCTCGCATTTCATCAAGCTGTGCATACCGCCCAGCTTGATAACTAGAACGTAAATTTGTTTCATAAATCACGCGACTGCGCCAGTTGCGTCCACCTTTATATTGCCACTGATGTTTTTTAACGATTTCATCAAAAGCTTGGCGAAAATCCTCAAGGGTTTTGCCATTTTCAATAAAATCTTGAATGGCTGCTGCAAAATCTTCAATGATTTCCCGACGATGAGCTCCTGCAACTACGGCAGCATAATCATGCTCTGCCGCATAAATATCAGTCCATGTGGCTGTCGGTGTTGGAATTTTGCGCTTGTAAAACTCGACTTGCTCACGGAAAGGTAAACGACTATACACGGTGTTCATCTTTAACCTCATCAATCACGGCATTTTGCCCCGCTAAATGCGCAGCACCTAATGCGATTGCTAGTGCATTGGTATATTGCTCAAGCGACATTTCAGGCATGAGTGTCAATAATTCATCGCGCACTTGTTCAAGTGAAGTGGCGTTATTCACTAATTCTCTTACTTGTTTAATCCAATCACTCACAACAGGTTGTAAGTTCTCACCCAATAAATCGGTCATTTGCGCGGGAATATCGCTATGATGATGCTGGTGCTCTGCAAAATCTGCTGTTTTTTTCGCCTTATTTTTCTTTTCTGGAGCAGGATGATTGTCACTCTCAACTTCTGCTTTCTCCCATTCTCCGCCATAATTGGCTTCAATTTGTGCCAATGTTGGACGATAACCTGTGGTTTCAAAGACAATCTGATCACGTTTAGCTTTATCCGTTAAATCTTCCATTTCTTCAAATATACGATAAACCCTAGGTGGTTTGGCAGTAGCAAAGTTCATTTGAGTTAACCATGTTACAGGTCCTTGATTAAATGACTCACAAATGACATCAGAATCCGCTTTAATAATCGATTCTAATACTTTTTCTTGTAACTCATCATTACCAAGTCTGCCAGGCGTACCTCCTGATGAGGACGTTTGTCCAAGCACAATACGTTGGATGGACTCATTCATTGTGTCAAATAAGGCTTTGTAATCTGCTGTACCACTACGTCCTGCGCTTAATAATTCAATTGGCATATCTGCAGGGACTATAATGCCACTATCAGATTGAATGGAATAGATTGCTTCAAGCAATTTATCTTGATCGGTTGGACTGGCATTTTTGCCATAACGTCCGAGTGCGGTTGGCATACCGAACTTTTCTAAAAAAATGAGCCAAAATTTAACACCATTACGCTTAAATAAGCTTGACCAGTAAAGCCAATGAGCCAAACCGATACCGTAAGGTTCATCATCATGATCAGAGCCTGTGCAAAAAGTCCAAAAATACGGTGCAGGACATTCAATACCTTCTGTTTGATTATCTCTTGTTAATAAGCGCAGTTCACCTTTAGGAGTAAAACGAAAGCGACGACGGTTACGCACTTTAATATCCGCGATATATTTCCCTTCTTCATTGATACGATAGATTAATTCTGCCACGGCATAGCCGTAAAACACACCGAAGTGCATCAATTTAGTCACGCGGTCAAAACCAATACTATTCACCCAGTCACGAATGAAATCCGCTGCAGCAATGTCTTGTGGTTCTTCTGATGCAGGTTCAACAATCCATTCTTTTGCAATGAGTGCATCTTGTCGTTGTGTAAATGTTCGCTTTACTTCTTCGTCACTTAACACTTGCTCATATATGCTTAAATCCCCACCGCCACGAAGACGTAACACGCCATCTTCAGGTTCTGCTAGTGCATTCACATAACCTTTTGTAATATCCTGTCCATCACCTGTTGTGGCGATTTCTCTATTTACTTCAGGTTTTTTATTTTTACTTTTAAACCAATCTGTTATAGCCATGCCTAATATCCTCTAAAATCATTACCGCCGCGAATTGTGCCAAAGCCACGTCGTGTTTTTTTCACTGCATAACTGTTATTAAAAAGTGAACTCGTTTCACGTTTACCAATAGATTTAAAATCAATTTCAAAACCACTGTCAGTACGATAAGCGTAATACAATAACAATTTTGCAATGCCAGCATCACCGTGGCGTTGCGTGCCATTGTTACCTTGCGTTCGTTTATCTGGAATACGAGGTGTGCCTTTGATGACTTGAAATGCCCGCAAATCGTCTAGCATATCTGCGTGATGTGGGATGCCGTGAAATGTACCGTCCTCGAGTGCCGCTTTAAATGGTGGTGCATGTTCTGCATACCACGACTGACTTAACATCACTGATTCGATGATTTGTCCGTAGCGGTCAAATGCGGCTTCAGATAAAAATTGTCCGTTGCCGCGTCCATCGTTCGCTGCTTTAGAAAAGCGCGGCAATCGGTCGCCAATATAGTAATAAACTTGTTCTTGTTGTTTGAAAGGGATTTTTGACATCTCAACGACAAGAACCTCTTTCAGTGTTAAATCTGATTGCTCTTGCCCCACACAAATCACAGATAAGTCACCAGTGCGGGCAAAATCCTCACCGAGATAACTGCGCTGTCCTTGTGGTAGTGCTTGCAATACAGGTAAGAGATTTTCTTCGCACCATTCTTCGACTTCGGCGTAACGGACTGGCTCATCTATTAAGCTAAACTCATCATTCTTAGTTAAGCGGATAAGTGGTGTCTCTTTACTCATTCGGCTTTCGATAAGTGCACGAGTAAGCCAGGCACCGCCTGAATTTTTCGGAATACAGTCTAACTCTTCTGATGCTGCATCACCGTAAGATGCTCTAATTTGAGCAACCCATGCTTGTTCACTTTCTTTTGTCCATTCACGCCCTAAGCGCAAACAAATGCGTTGATAAACCCCATCTTCAATCGCATCGTCAAATGGTATTGTGTGTAAACTGTATGGTTTTTTACCAGCTTTAACATCCTCTACTAATTCATTAAAAGGGTTATCGACCCCATTATGCGTGCTGATAATATGCACTTGACCACCCCACATTAGGAGCGCCATGGCTGCTTTCATCAACTCTGCTAAATCATCATGGAACGCTGCTTCGTCAATAATCACACGACCTTGCTTACCCCGTAAGTTAGACGGACGGGAGGACAGTGCGGTAATGCGCCAGCCACTAGCAAAACGGATGATATAAGCAAGAATGGCTTTTTCTTCATCTCCATCCTTGAATATTTCTTCTGTTTCTTCAATTTCGCCTGCAGCTAATCCATATACTTTAGCCCAATCAGCACAATCACGGATAAATTCCTGCGCCATATCTTTGTTATAACCGATGTACCAAGTATCCATACCCTTTTGAGAAGCAGCAAGCAATGCACTGTCTGCCGCCTCACCCCAAGATAACCCGATACGGCGAGATTTCTCACAAACTTTGACTGGTGTTAAATCCGCACACCATCGCTGTTGATAGCCAAGTAACAACATCGGAGTTTTATAATTATGCTGCACTTGCAATGACACAACAGACTGTTTAAATGGAAGTATGCCAATAGCACCTTGGTTTGGTTTAGTCATTACACAATACCTAAAATTTGTTTTCGAATTTGCTCTGCTGTTTCTTCTGTTAAGCCGTTTTTCTTCACAACTTTATCCACTTCTTTTGCAGCAGCCTCAGCACGAGCTTTAATTTCAGCTTGGTATTTTTTCAGATTGATACTTGCTCCAATCAACGGGCTGATGTTTTTCCCGACAAAGGATAATGCCGCCAGGCGTTTCATTGGGTCGTCTTCTTCTTTTATTTCCTCAAGACTCATTAACGCCTGAAACACTTCGCTTTGGATCATTTCTAAAATCGCATCACTTTGGACACCTTTTTCATTACTGATATTTTCAGAAATAACTTTAGCGGCTTCGGCACTTGCTTTTATTGACGCGAGACGTTGTTCAAGCTTTTGCCCGTAGCGATGGACTGCACTTTTTGAAATGTCATAACCACGCTTTTTAAGTTCATCTTCAAGCTCACGATAACCACTAAAATTATTTTCAACTAGTGCAGAATCAAGCCAATCTCTAATTGATTGAGGTAATGCTTTTACCGTAGAACGTTTTGGCATAGATACCTCCATTACCAATATTTTTCTGGACGAGCAATCCCAGCGCCAACAGGCGCGGTATATTCCACAACGTCAATACCTTTACTTGTGAGTTTGGCATGCCAACGCATGGTTTCACGACCTGTGATGCAAATGAGTTCTTTACCTGCTAAGTAATCTAATTCACGTCTAAGTTCTAATGCCGTTAATTGCATTGGCACACATTGGATCGTGCTTAAAATAAGACTTTCTGCGGCTCCGATAGGACGTGCGTGGTCAAGTGTTAATAAAATAAGCCACCGAATGTGCTCGCGTTTGTTTTTGTCAAATTCAATCATGTTAGCTCCGTCCATACATTAAAATGACTTTATCCAGCTTTTCGTTAATTGTGTCATAACGTGCCGAATTGACTGTTTCACTACGCACTGCGTCTTCTCGACGCTGGTAATCAAGTGGTAATGATGTTTTTAACTCTGTCACTGTTTTATTCGCTGCTTCAGATAAGTCTTTAGCTGCTTTAATATCATCATGCAGTTGTCTGTATCGTTCTTCACTGAATTTAAATTTTTCATTCAGTTTTGCCTCAAATTGTGAGAGTAAAAGCTTACCGAAACCAATCAACATGCCGATAATTGTAATGACAAGACTCACAAAGAAAGTGATCACTTGCCAGCCCCCAACCTCAATCATTTTTCCTCCCTGATAATATAGTTTATTAATTCAATATGCCGTCCCGCGCATTCGCCATATAAGTCATACATTTGCTTTAATGCGATGAATACCGCATCACTTTGATTCATTGGTAATGGCACTGGTGCTTGACATGGTATTGCCAATACCGCGGGTAACTGCTTGGGCTGCACGGGTGCGGGCGAGATTGAGTGCGTGCATGCTGTCAGCATTAAACTGGCAATGGCGACGTAGTTCATTTGTTTTTGCCAATATTTTTTGTAATTCATCTGTGGTCTTATCTCCCAGTTGCTGATAACGCCCTAAATTTTCACTTAGGGCTAAATTCGCTTGATTGGCTTGTTTAATTTGTTTATCCAGCGCAAGTAACTGCGCCTGTACCACTTGGTTTTTAATAATTTCAAATTCTAAACGAGACGCTTGATAACCACTTTTATAGGCTTGGTAGTAGCCCCAAATAGAGACTACAGCAATTAATATGCCATTAATCAAATGCTTACCAAGGCTACTACTAAACAGTCCTTTAATTAATCGTGCAAACATACGGTATTTCCCCAGGTTATATAGCGTGGCTGCCAGTAGTAGATAATTCGTTTTGGATAGCCACGGTTTTCAGCAAAATTAGCCCGACTTCGACCAGCATTTACTTGTTCGACGTTATTCCAGTACAACAAGGGATCCAACCCTTGTGCTTGGGCTTTCTTCTTGTCACGCTGCACCCAACCTAAGCCACCGTTATACGCTGATAACGTAAATGCAATGCGGTCACATTCCGTTTTTGCGGCAATCTTGTCGTAGTGGTATTTGTTGTAAACGACTAAAGCTCGAAGCGCCCAGTTAGGGTTAAATGGCTGATTTATGGCAAGTGAGGGATAGCGTTGAGCTATCCATTTTGCCGTTGATGGCATGAATTGCGTTAAGCCTTGTGCGCCAACAGGCGAGATGGCTTTTACATTCCAGTTTGACTCTTGATGAACTTGTGCCGCAAAGACTGCAATTGGGGCATTTAAGCCCCAGTTTGCATGACTTTCTTGCGTTAAGACACGCTTGTATTGCGTACTTGTTGCAAATACAGGACTAATAACAAGTGCAACCAAAACGATGAATAAGGCATAAAGTCTTCGCATATTAAATCCCTAGCGTGACACCTAACATCACCGCACCGACAATCACAGCACGCCGTAAAACAACTAACGCAAATACTATTAAATAACCATCACAAACGGCATATTCTGGTTCATTGTCAACACGTGGTGTGAGCCGATATTTATTCTTCCAGTTTCGCTTTAAATAGCCACCAGGGCTTGAATAAGGAAAAAGGGCTCTGTCTAAGTGATAGCCTACAATAGCGGCAATAGAAACCAGTGCAAGCTTATAAACTACGATAGGTAATTGATGTGGAGAGATGAGTGTAATTAACGTGAGTAAGGCTAATGCTGAGACTAACCACGAAAGTAAACGCCCAGCTTTGATTGCTTTGATAAAGCCACTAAAAAACATAAGAAACTCCTTGGTTTAGGGTTGATTTGAAAATCAATTAATAAGGAATTTCAGTATGACTTTTATTGCGTCAGATGTATTTTGGACACGTCTAGAATAATTTTAGGAGAGATTTAGGCATAGTGTACAACAAAAACACAAGCGAGAATTGACTATGTTGATTTATGAACCTTTTTCACATATAAAACCAAGAGGCAAGCCTTATGACTTGCCTCCATTACCACAAGAAAAACAGTAATTTTTACTCCCATTCAATATGAATAACATCAATTTTACTCATTCCTTGACTAGTTCCTTCAGAAAAATGTTCAAGAGGTTTAATAACTGTAATATTTAACGAAAGAGTTGGTTTCTCTTTTTGAATAAACGCATTTAATTGTTCAATACTGGGAAACTCAGTAAAAATATTACTATCAAGCATTAGGTTCTTCTCTTCCATATTTACGGCATATTCCAAACGTTCCAAGAAATCAGTATTCATAACATTACCTCAATTAAATCAGCCTGTTAAGTATGTACTTGTTGCTTATAACTTATTTCAAAGTGAATCTATGAGAGCTTTCTTTTCAGCTTTATTTGATTCTTCAGTATCAGAGTATTTTTTTATATTCGGTACTGAGTAAAAGAGAGTTGGAAGCTCAACTTTACCGTTATAAGTAAAAAAGCGTAGTGAAACGGTATCGTCAGCAAATCTACGCCGTTCAAGTAATTTACTTTCATCTTTTTTACGTTTTTTGGTTCGACCTTCTTTTATATCCTTTTCTATCAAATCTATTTTTTCTATAATGGGCTTTCCATATTTTTCTGTTAATGCATTGGATAGCTCATCTATCGTATATTTAGGATATTCTGGTATCTCAATTTCAATTTCACTAAGTTCACCTCCAATAAAACGAACTACAGCAAAAGTATGCCCATTATTAAAAAGAAACTGATCGCACATCCAGTGACTTCTGATCACTTTCTGCCATTCATTGAGTTTAGGTGTTCGCCATCCACTATCACATAGTTTAGTATTCCGTACTTGTTCTAATGTCATACCAAATTTTAAATCCTTATAGCCATCAACTGGTGCAGACAAAACCATAAATGGAAACAGCAAAGTAATTAAGATTACTATTTTTTTCATATTTCACTCCCTTTAATCATTATCAAAATATTCCAGAATATCTTTCTTAATACCACATTTCCTTGCCCAGTATTCATTAAAACGTCGCTGTAATTCTTTTTCTATAATGTCTTGTTTTCTTTGATTTACTTTAAATAAAACATCTATCGCTTTGTTAGAAAAAGACATTTTTTTACAAAGCCAACTAGCCCAAAGGATAAATGCACCAAAAATACCCACAGCAATTCCAATATTTAAGACAAAAGAAGATAATTCAACATCATATTCATTTGAAAATCTTGGAATGCAGTTCAAAATAAAAATAAAAATGAAATATCCAAAAAACACTCTCTTGATGTCTTTCTGTGATAGTGCACTAAATAAAATTTTAATTCTTTCATTACGTAATTTACGCTTTACATCCTTCAATTGTTTATCTGTAAACAAAGTTAAGTCTATTTGCTGATTACCATGACACTGTTGATCGCTAAAAATAGTGTTAATGTTAAATTCATTAAAATGTACTTGAACATTATTGTTTCCTTTGATTTTCATCGACATAGCATCCTCCTAGACCAATTTCATAGAAAATTATTTTTTATTAGCTATTTGAATATTGTTATTACCTTCAATTTCCATTGAACATTGCTCATTAGTACGTTTGTTCTGCTTATTTCTATCTCCTTTAATTCTCATTGTTGACTTTGCAACACCTTCACCAAGCATAAATTTACGCACTGCTGGGTCGGCGTTGCGGAATTTATGGAGCAGGAGTAGTTCTTCATCGTTGATGGCGGTGTTGGCACGCTCACCGAATAGGACATACATTATATCCATCCCTACTTTTGCTATTTCGGCTAGGTATCTGGCATCAGGTATTCTTTTTCCGCTCTCATAATTTGCTTGAGCTAGTCTTTTTACACCGCCAATTGCCCCTAATTGTTCTTGTGTCAATTTTAATTTTTCTCGCTCATTTTTTAAGCGCTCACCAACTGTAGTCATAAAAACCTCAAAATGATCTCAAATAAATACTTGAAATGCATTCGATTGAATGCAATAATCTACCACATCAACAACAAGCCAACCATAAACCAACAGAAAAAAGGAGGTGTTTATGTTTAGTCGGTTATTGATTTATTTTTTAAAAAAGCCACAGGTGGTGGCAGTTATTCGTGAGATTACTCAGCCTTCTCCAAAACTTGAAGGTATGACCCCAGAAACCTTACGAGCTGTTCAGGCAATTGTTTTTGGGACTTCTGAATAAAGTCCTTTATCAGCACAGCAAATTTAGCACGCTGATCTTCGCCAAGCACCATAGGTAAAAGCGTTAGCAGTAAGTTTTGGTGCTGATTTTGAATTTTTAATTCTTCTATTTCTTTTTTTAGTTCGGCAAGTTGGTTTTCCATTTTCAGCTCCTCGGGTTGAATAAACTAACTGCCATAATTTACCACAATTTACATAGGAGGCGAAATGCCAAAAACATCATTTAAGCCTTTGCCTTATCCCCAAACGCCTGAAAGTGTAAGAGCTTATTTTTTACTTCATGGAATTAACCGTAGTGAATGGGCGAGACACTTTGGGGTAAGTCAGCAAGCCATTTCCGACTTGCTTCGTGGGCAGTTGAAGGGTACTTGGGGAGAAAGCCATAAAACAGCAGTGCTACTAGGGTTAAAACCTGATCCTGAATCCCCACAAGTAGCGGCTTAATCACACATTCTTCGTTACCAATTTGAATTGATAACAGTTTAAGCGGAACTGACCGCTTGTAGCGAAATAGGAGCTCAAAATGAAAAGATTACTGATTAAATTTTGTATCTGGTATTTAGCACGCGAATACAGACGACGCGAACGCAAAGACATTAAAAACCAAGCAATTTTGAATAAGTTCCGTAAACAAAACACACAACAAATCGTCGATAAACACAATATTCCGCTTAATCAAGTTAAAAGCTTACAAGGCAAAGTTAATTAATGAGGTGTATCTATGACTGAATTAAAAGGGACAAATAGCAAGCCAGCCCGTAGAGCATTAAACATCATTCGTGCATTAAAAGGATTCTCATTAACAGGGCTTAGTAACAGTCAACTTGCAGAGAGATTAAATGAAAGTCAGGTCAATATTTCACGCGCATTAGCCGTATTACTTGACGAAGGCTTTGTCATAAGACTAGCCGAAGATCGCTTTGCATTAAGTATTCAAGTACTGCAAATTGCAACAGCTCATGCAAACGAATGCAATCTTGCTATTGAAAAAGTCGAACAACTAAACCAACGCATTGCCGCTGGCGCCTTAAGTTAAGGAAAGTAATATGACAAATTTAACCATTGAACAATCACAAAATGCCGTTGCTTTAGCTGCTAAAGCCATGACTCGAGCTAAAACACAAGCTCATGAAGTTTTAGGAATGGTAAAAGCCTTTGATTTTGCACAAAAACTGCTGACCGTCAGCACTTTGAAATTACTATCTCAAGTCAAAGAAACCAAGCAATTCAAAGAGTTAGATTTCTATGATGATAATGGAAACTGCCGACGTGTCGGCACTTGGGAAGAGTTTTGCTTAATGTGCGGACTAACCCGTCAAAAAGTTGATGAGGATTTGCAAAATCTAAATTCTCTAGGTGAAGATTTTTTAGAAACCTCTCAACGCCTTGGTCTTGGTTATCGTGATTTACGCAAATTACGTAAACTCCCAGAAGATGCTCGTTCAGAAATCGTAGATGCCGACTACTCAGAGGCAACCGACAAAGAAGATTTGATTGAGAAAATCGAAGAGTTGACGGTTAAACACGCAAAAGAAAAAGAGAGCTTAGAAGCGCAATTAAAAACAGCAAAAGACAATTATACCGCACAGGAACGTGTTCTTGATAACAAGAATAAACGTATCGATCAGCTTGATGCAGAACTTGAGAAGAAAAAGCAATACATCAACACATTAACGCCAGATGAAAAAGGTGGTGTGTTGCGTAAAGAAACATCCCAGCTTGTTTATGGATCCGAAGCCATTCTACGCGGGCAAGTGTGGAAAGCATTTGAAACATTAGATGCACATACACAAGAAAGTGGCATTGATCACAAGCAGTTTATGACGGGTGTATTAGCCGAGATTGAGCTTGTTATTAATGAATTACGTACTACGTTTAACCTCCCTCAATTTGCGGATGGTGATAACACACCTGCCTGGGCGCGTGGTAATGAAACGCCCGATTATAGTGATGCATTTAACGCCATCATTAACGGCGAAGAACAAGAATAAGGACAATCACCATGGCGATTTTACCTGAAAAACTGCTAGAGATTTCACAGCTTGCACAAGCAGCAGGACATGGCAAAAAAGGTGAAATCTATGCGCAAGCTTGTGAACAGTTGAATATCAGTTATGCAACATTAATGCGTGAATTAAAACAATTTAGTCAGCCAAAACGCAAACAACGTGCAGATAAAGGCAATGTGAACTTGAGTTTGGACGAGGCAAAAATTATTTCGGCTTACTGGTTAGCCTGCCGTCGTGGTGTGAATAACAAAGTCATGTCCAGTCTTGCCAGCGTGCTTGATGTATTACGTGCAAACAATGAAATCAAAGCAGAATACATTGACGAAAGCACAGGTGAAATACGCTTACTTTCAGAAAGTGCGGTCAGTCGGGCATTACGTACTTATAACCTACATCCTGAACAGCTATCTCGCCCTGCGCCAGTTAACAGTATGAAAAGCTTACATCCAAACCACTGTTGGCAAATCGACCCCTCTTTGTGTGTGTTGTATTACCTCAAAGAGCAAACAGACGGCGGAAATGGCTTAAACATTATGGAAGAAAAAGAGTTCTATAAGAACAAACCCGCTAACGTGAAGAAAGTCGAAAATCAACGTGTTTGGCGCTATGTCATCACCGACCATACCTCTGGTGTGATTTATGTCGAATATGTGTATGGCGGTGAAAGTGCAGAAAACCTTTGTAATTGCTTCATCAACGCGATGCAAAAACGTGGTAACAACAATCCATTTTGTGGCGTACCAAAAATGGTGATGTTAGACCCCGGCTCTGCGAATACATCAGCCATGTTTCGTCACTTATGCGACCAACTTGGCATTCATCTTCAAGTTAATGCACCAGGTAAGCCGCGCGCGAAAGGACAAGTTGAGAAGAGCAACGATATTGTAGAACGCCAATTTGAGAGTGGGTTGCGTTTTATGCGAGTTACTGGGTTGGACAACTTAAATCAACTGGCTGGCAAATGGATGACCTATTTTAACAGTACTGCAGTTCATTCACGCACGAGAAAAACACGTTACATGAGCTGGCTTTCTATTACTAAAGAGCAACTTGTACTGGCACCAAGCATTGAAATCTGTCGCGAATTAATGATCACAAAATTAGTAACGCGCAAAGTCACTGCAGAATTAACGGTTAATTTTGGTGGGGCGGTATTTGATGTACGTAACATTAAAGAAGCGATGGTTGGTAACACACTCACGATTGGTAAAAATCCATATAGACCAGAGTGTATTCAAGTACAACGCGTGGATGAAGAAGGACATCATTACTGGACAGTTGTTGAGCCTGTTATCTTTAATGAACATGGTTTTAAAGAACAAGCGGCAGTCATTGGCGAAGAGTATAAACCGCATCATAAAAGCGAGTTTGAATATAACAAGGAAGAAGCCGAACGTATTGCTTATGGTGCTAAAACAGATGATGAAGTTAAAGCAGCTCAAAAAGCCAAAACACCGCTCTTTGGTGGTCGTATTAACCCATACAAAAGCATTGAAGAACATAACTATGTTGATTTTATGCCAAAACAAGGTCAGCAACATGAGCTTACTGAAAATGCAAAACGTGTTGAGCTTATTCCACTCAGCACAATTGAGGTTGCAAAACGCTTAAAAGCGAAATTTGGAAGTGAATATAGCGCAGACACATTGCAATGGCTTAATCAACGCCACCCAAATGGCATGACTGAGCCTGAGTTAGAAGAATTACTTGCTCAACCACACTTACCAACCACGGCAAAACCATTACGTATAGTGAATGGTTAAGGATAGTCACTATGTTAAAACTCAAAGCAATTTTAGAGCAAAAAGGCGTAGCACAACGCAAACTTGCAAGAAAGCTCAATGTATCACCCGCCGTGATTACGAATTTAGTCAATCATGGTCAGTTAATTAAAACAGATACCGAGCTTTTTAAGCAAAAACTGACGGTTGAATTACAAAAACTCGGTATTTCAATCGCACTTGAAGAACTTTTAACGGAGGTTTCTGCCACTGCGCCAACAGTGGCAGAAGTGTCCACTATTAATAACGGCAACCAGCCAACAACAGAGGACGATACTATGTTACTCGCAAAACAGTCTCTATTTCCAGCGACAAAGAAACATTTTTCACTTTTTTCTAATCCATTTACCGACGAAGTGCGCTCATCTGCTGAAGTGTTTAGTTCACCAGACGTGCGTTACGTCCGTGAAGCACTCTTCCAAACGGCTAAATTTGGCGGCTTTGTCGCTGTGGTCGGTGAATCTGGTGCAGGTAAGTCAACACTACGCCGTGATTTAATCGACCGCATTAACAGTGAAAACCTGCCAGTTGTGGTGATTGAACCTTACATTATCGCCATGGAAGACAACGATTTAAAAGGCAAGACACTTAAAGCGGCACACATTGCTGAAAGCATTATCAATACTCTAGCACCACTTGAAAATGTTAAACGCTCACCTGAAGCACGTTTTCGCCAACTTCACCGCGTCTTAAAAGACAGTGCGCGCGCAGGCAATCAACATGTGCTAATTATTGAAGAAGCACACAGTTTACCTGTGCCAACACTGAAACATCTAAAACGTTTCTTTGAACTTGAAGATGGCTTTAAAAAGCTACTGTCTATCGTACTTGTCGGTCAACCGGAGCTTAAATTAAAGCTTTCAGAGCGTAACCTTGAAGTCCGCGAAGTCGTTCAACGTTGTGAAATTGTCACACTTGAGCCATTAGATAGTTGCTTGGAGCAATATGTTGATTTTCGAGCACAAGCTATCGGTAAGAAAGCATCAGATTTCTTTGATAAAGACGCACTCGATGCCGTTCGTCAACGTTTAATTATGACCAACAGCAGAAATAAGACACAAACCAGCCTGTTATATCCATTAGCGGTGGGTAATTTACTAACATCGGCAATGAATTTAGCGGCTGAACTGGGCTCGCCACTTGTCACAGCTGATATTGTGAAAGGGGTGTAATCATGACTAAACAACAATCACAAAAGAAAAAAGTGCAACTCAATATTGCAAATATGCATGTGTTATCTCAATTAACTGCCGCACATAAAGCGACTATGGCATGCGCAAGATTAGGGTTAACGGTTCTACATGTCAGACTTGATGGAAGTGTACCCACGCTTGAAGTACAGCACAACGCGCTTACGCAAAAGTGGTTAGACACTGACAAGGCGTTTGTTTATTCACATATGCACGATGCAACAGAACAACTTATTTCAACAGCACAACGCATGTTAGCGAGTTGTCGTATTATTTTTTCATTTCCACGTTCAGAAACAATTCATTAATGAGGGCTTATGGGTAAAGAAACAATAAAACAAATTAATAGAAACAACAAAGATCTGTTTTATCGCTACTGTCTGATGTTTGTTCTACAAGCAAAAGATCCCGCAACAATTGCAAATGCTTTAATCAATGGCATTGATTATTTTGAAGTCATTAAAAACAGTAACAACAATGACACGTTTAAAGCAATTTTAAAGGAACATCAAAATGCCGGAAAAAACGCAGAAAAATAATTTCATCAGAATTGAAAAAACAGATGACCGATTCCTGGACTTATTGGTTTTTATGCTGAGAAAAATTGAACTGACACCAGAAAATATGGCGGTAATGATTGCAAGTGAAATTACATATATCGAATTAAGACAGGAAACAATGGAAATCCGTTTTTACTTTAAAAAAGACCCAAGCATCTTTCATGCGAAGCTTGAAAAGCTTGCAAAAGATTCAGATACGATTCATTAAAAATAACAAGGAGACAAATATGGCTAAGCAAATCATTAATGGTAAAACCTACTGGGCTGATGCAAAAGGTAATCTCACGCCGGAAGAACTCATTAAAGAAATTGATAGAGAACGTGATTCACTAGTCAATGAATGGGTGGAAAAAGCCATTGCACTGCACGGTGAGATGAAAGCATTTAAAGAGCATATTTTTGGTGATATTCAAGCATTTATTGACCTATCAGCTGAGAAATATGATGCCAAAATTGGCGGTAATAAGGGCAATATTACGCTATTTAGCTACGATGGTAAGTACAAAATTCAGCGCGCTATTAACGACAACTTGCAGTTCGATGAGCGTATTCAAGCGGCAAAAGTCCTCATTGATGAGTGTTTAAATGAATGGTCCGAAGGTTCTCGCCCAGAACTTAGAGCTTTAATTGAACGGGCGTTTAATGTGGATAAAGAAGGGAATCTCAATACTTCACGTATTCTTGGTTTGCGTCGTGTCGACATTAAAGACAAGCGTTGGTTAAACGCGATGCAGGCTATTAGTGAAAGCGTGCAGGTTGTCAGCTCTAAAGCGTATGTGCGCATTTATGAGCGCGTGGGTGATACTGATACATGGAAACCAATTTCACTTGATATTGCTGGGGTGTGAAATGAAAAAGTTTATTGTACGTGTTGAATGCTTACTTGAGGTCTTGGTGGTTGCGGAAAATATCGATGATGTATCTAAGTTAACTGACGATTTTAGTTTAGAAAAGCTCGATGAATTACCAAAACAGATTTCGGAAGTGCGAAATGTAACTGAAATTGGAGAGATGTAAATGACATTAACAGAAAAGCAAGATTGTGCGGCAGAAATTGCAGATATTATCAATGCATTTCAAGCATCGCTTGACTTTATGAATAATGGCGATGAAAGAAGCAGTGCCATTATGTTTAACAGTGCACTGCGTGAAGCTAAAAATATTAAGCGCAAAATTGCTTTTCTTCGCAACATTGCACCAGAAATCAGCGAAGAGAAGCAACTCAGAGAAAGAGGTGAATTATGAAAGTAACATTTAATCCCCCACGCCCATCCATTAATGATGATGGATTCGCAGAAGAAACAGTGCATGCATTCATTAAACAGCATTATCCAGATTCTTATCATGAGGATGCTTTAGTTGCAGAAGAATATAGGGATGGTATTTATAAGTCGCTAATTGCAGAATTTCACTGTTATCAAGACCCACAAGTATTGATGACGTTATTAATTCAAGATTATGGCTGGGAGTTCACTTACGAAGATTTGTGTAAGATTGAAAAATTCGAGTTGTTTGTAAATCGGCAAATTTACGAAAAAGAGAACCAATGGATACAACATAATGATATTAAACCTCCTTTTCCTATTGGGGCTAAAGTACGCTTACCGAGTTTTTATGAAGAAAAAATTGGAACAATTGTTGCAATTAACAAATACAGAGCTGCGCGCTATAACGTTATGACAAAAAGTCAAATTGATTGGAACAATGAACAAATAGCTACAGGCTCACCTGCAAGACAATGTGGTCATATAATTAAATTTGAAGACCTCGAATTAATTGAAGATTAAGGAGTAAATATGAGACCAGAATTCCGTTATTTCAAATGTTCTCTTGATAAAGAGCCTATTAAATCACTTGATAAACAATGGCGAGATGATCGCGAAAAAAGAGATAAAGAATTAGAAACTATTTTTCAGACAATTCCTTTTTATGAATGTTGGTATGGTGACGAAAATAGCATCTTTGGTATTGCATGTACTATAAACAATCCAGAATTTGAAAAAATCAAAGATGACAATTCTTACAAAATTGAAAAAATAAATAATGAAAGAGTAAAAATTACTGGCGATGGACGCACTAAAGTAGGAAAAGCGCTCAATGCAAAAATCCAAGACATTAGAGAGTTATTAAAAAAATACCCAAGTTTCAATAATTTTATGTTACGTAAATTAAAACTACGTTGTTGGGTACTTGGTAATCGCATGGGGTATATTACAGTGTGTGGTGTCGCAGACAATCATTTCCTTGTATCAATACCAGTTAAAACAAAAGCATTTGGTGGTGATAACTTCCCAAATATTCCAGATTTTCTCACTGAAATTAAGCAGAGTGAATTTTTGGCATTACAAGGAGAATAGATTATGGGCACGGAAAAAGAACCAAAAGTGTTACTTACACTTGAAATTGAAATTGATGAAGTAACCGCTGATAACTTAGCGTTCTCAAAAGATACGGAGATCTTGGGTGGAAAAGTAAAACGTATTAACTGGGAAGGTAGTCTTTTTGAAGAATTGGAGTGGCATCAAAGCTTATTAGACCATGAGGCTATGACTTTTTTATTAGCAAGAGAGAATACAGACGAAAGAATAAGAAACGCAATCTCAAAAGCATTACAGGAATTAGTTTCAGAAATAGAAGAAGAGGAAAAATTAAAACTAGATGATGATGACATGTTACCTTACTAAATAAGGCATATTTACAGCCCATTTACCCCCAAAAAAAGTGGGCTGAATAATGTGTTTTATGGTGATAAAAATGGAAAATCAAATTAGACGAAAACAGTTAATTAAATTAATACATATAGCACAATCAAAGCTTGGTATGGATAAAGAAACATACCGAGCTTTCCTCGTTAATACAGTAAAAAAATCTAGTTGCTCTAACATGACCGTTTCTGAGCTTGAAAAAGTACTAGATGGTATGAAATCTCGCGGTTTTAGTGTCAAAACAAACACTACAAAACACAGAATAGGTACAAGCCAACAATACACTTTAAGCAATATCACAAAGAAAATACGTGCTAAATGGCTTGAGATGTATTCACAAGGTATAATTAGAAATAGTAGTGAAGACGCATTAAACGCTTATGTTGCAAAGATTGCTAAAAATAAAGATGGTCAGCCAATCCGATTCGTCAGCTGGCTTGATAACGAGCAAGCAACAAAAGTTTTAGAAAGATTAAAGAAGTGGCAGCAACGTGAACTAGGAGGTATGTAATGAGCACACAAATGGAAGTAACGCGACACGAGCTTTTACGCGATATTGAAGATAATGTGAGCGCGCTATGTAAAAATTACAATCTCGATCAGGACATTTGTGAACAGATTTCAATACACGTCGCTGATTTTTTGGCTGAACACTACGGCGGTATGGTAATTTCCTTTCCTAAGGATTTTCATTATAAAATCGCACAACGTGACTTAGATATTTATAACGACTTCAACGGGAATAACTGGGTTTTCTTAGTTAAGAAATACAATATGACTGAATCAGGTATTCGTAAAGTGATTAATCGAGTTCGTAAACAAGTAATAAAGCATAATCAAATGGACATGTTCACATAAAAAAAGAGGCTGATTATAGCCTCTCAATCTTTTTCACATACTGAAACTCTTTTACAATTTCTCTATCCCACTAAGTAACATTCATTCCCCATAAGTCCCATTTATATCGCTGAGACTATATTATTTATATCACTATGGATCAACGCGCTACGAAAACGTAGCGCGCTATTTGAATAAATTTGGGATAGTTTAGAGGTAAATAATATTAATGTTGTTCGTTAAACTCCTTTTTACGATTAAAACTTATAGTTCACACCAACGTTATAAGATAACGCGGCACCTTTCACGCTTTTGGCGATTCCCGCTTTTGCGGCAATTCTTTCATTAAAACGATAACCTGTACCAATAGCAATGGCAGTTTGAGATTGGTAACCACCAAAGGCTGCTGTGAGATTAAATTTACCGACGGAATAAGGTTGGAATAAACCATTTAAAGCGGATTGAGTAGCAAGACCACGTTTTAAATCTCGTTTTAAATGATTTAAACGCGTGTTAAAACTTGAGCGCATTTCTTCTCTTCGATCTCAGCCTTTTCTTTTAAACTCATAGATTGATAACTATTAGAATAGGCGCTAGTAACTAAACAAAATGACACAACAATCCCTGTTGCGATTTTAGATAAATTCATTAAGTACTCCTTAAACTTCTTACTTATACAACTGATTATTTATCTTTAAACATATTTAATAATACAAAATCCTATTGCAAGATTAAATGCAAAACGAATTCTACTAAAAACACCCCACAAATTACAAGCCTTTTATTTATTTTATATTTTAAAAGAATAAATATAAATCAAAATAGAACAAAAAATAGAACAAAATTAAGACAATCCTTACCTTGCAAATAATTTAAAAATAAAAAATATTAATTTAAGATGGTGTTTATAAATATAAAACAGAATATAACGCTACGCTATTGAATAAGCGTTGGATTAAATTGATCGAAGGGTGAAAATATCATCATCACACAACTCACTTTGAGGAGTTAAATTATTTTCACCAACTAACAGAGAAGAAAAGAATATATACCTCTTTTTAGGTATGAATATAAATATATAACTCTTTTGAGGTATTAAAATAAAGGTATACTTATTTTAGCTGTATCAATAAATATAATGTATCGCATGCCTTTGATGCTAGAAGCGTATAACACGAAGTAAAAAACAGCATTGTAAAACAGCATTCATTTCGCAATAAGAATGAGGTGTATGAGGAAAGAAGGGAAATGGGTGAATACATTACGAATAAACCTGCGAATCCTTAAACAACAGGCATAAAAAAGGACGCGAGAGCGCGCCCTAATCTTAATATACCTGACTTTAAATTAAAGTGCAGATTTTGCTTTTTCTACTAATGCAGTGAAAGCAACTTTATCGAATACCGCGATATCGGCAAGGATTTTACGGTCGATTTCAACAGATGCTTTTTTCAAGCCGTTGATGAATTTGCTGTATGATAAACCATTTTGACGCGCTGCAGCGTTGATACGTGCAATCCATAATTGACGGAATTGACGTTTACGTTGACGACGGTCACGGTAAGCATATTGACCAGCTTTAATTACTGCTTGGAACGCAACACGATAAACACGTGAACGAGCACCGTAATAACCTTTAGCAGCCTTAAGAACTTTCTTATGGCGTGCTCTTGCAATAACACCACGTTTTACACGAGCCATTATTTAATCTCCTATTGTCTTAATTTGAAATAAAATTTAACTAATCGTACGACTGTACTTAAAACGCAGCTTATGCGTATGGTAAGCACGCTACTACTAAAACTTGGTCTGCTTTCGCAACCATGGATTTATGACGTAAATGACGTTTACGCTTAGTTGTCTTTTTAGTCAAAATATGACGTAAGTGAGATTGTTTACGTTTGAAACCGCCAGAAGCTGTTTTTTTGAAACGCTTCGCAGCACCACGTACTGTTTTAATTTTAGGCATTGTTTAATAACTCCGCATTGTTTTGTTAAACACCGATATTCAGGCGAATTTCCGAAGAGATTACTTGTAAAGCACTGAATATTTCTTACTTTGAGTAACCGTATTTCAGGCTATTCTCTCTAAAATAATCAGGCTGCGTAGTTTGCCTGATCCATTTTGAGTTTTTCATAACGAAAAACAGACGAATTCTATAGAATTCGTCTGCCTTTAGCAAATCATTTTTTCAAATTGAGCAAGATTTTGCTGTTTATCTGTCAATCATAGCTTGTCAAACCATTTGCGCTCAAACAACGCACTTCAAAGTGACAACAGCGAATCTCATTATGCTTTAAATATAAAGAGAAGTGGTAAAAAGCAAAAATGCAATCAATGTTATTTTGATTGCATTTTTAGAAAACTATTTCTTTTTCGGGGCAAGTACCATAACAGCCTGTCTGCCTTCAAGTCTGCCAGGGGCGGACTCAACGACGGAGATCTCAGCTAAATCGTTTTTCACGCGCTCTAACACTTCTAACCCGATATCTTGGTGTGCCATCTCACGTCCACGGAAACGCACAGTAATTTTTGCTTTGTCGCCCTCTTCCAAGAAACGAATCAGGCTGCGTAATTTCACTTGATAGTCGCCTTCATCTGTACCCGGACGGAATTTAATTTCCTTCACTTGAACAACTTTTTGTTTTTTCTTCTGCTCTTTTGCCGCTTTTCCTTTTTCATATAGGAATTTACCGTAATTCATAATGCGACACACTGGTGGCTCTGCGTTTGGACTAATCTCAACAAGATCTAATTCTGCTTGCTCAGCCATTTCTAAGGCTTGTTGAATTGATACAATACCTGCTTGTTCGCCATCTTGGTCAATCAAACGAACTTCTTTTACTCGAATCTCATCATTAATGCGATTCGGACGGTTAGCTACGGGTGCTTTTTTTACGGTTTTAATAGTCGTATTCCTCTATTAGTTTATCTTGCGTTCATCTGCTTAGCAGAAGAAAAGTCTATGTTGTTCTAAAAGAACAAAAACGAACGAAATTCTACTGTATTTTAAGTATTTATGCAACAACCCTAGTTTGATTTTTTCCTTGCTAAGGTCACACGGATTGATTCACCAAAATGCAAAAGCTGATAGATTCGAGCTGTTTCAAGACAAAGCATATTTTGATAATCTTGCTCTTGCATTGCACTCATGACGCTATGCCATGGATTCCATAAAACCGTTTCTGTCGCATTTTGATGTGTGACTTCAATTTGGCGATTAAATTGATGATCGAGAATATAATTTGTTGGTGCTTCTAGCGTATAAATACAATCAGTATGTTGTGTAATACGACGAGAAGATGGCACCTGTTCTTGTTGTTGTGTCACTGCGTTGAAACAAACCGTTGGTAAATGCATTATCTCAACTTGCTCAATATTGCCCACATGAAAATAAGTATGGAATGCCGCTTGTGCTGCTTGTTTACCATAATGCGTAAAAATAAGTTCGCACTTTTCACTAAACAACATCACAACTTTGGCTTCAACAATATGTTGTTGGTCTAACAACACTAACTCAATACAAGCGTGTTCAATATCAATATCAAAATGGCCCAGTTTCCATAACGCTAAACGAGCAGTCCCATGTATTGGCTTTTTCGTTGCACCAAACCAAGGGTAACAAATAGGTATCCCACCGCGAATCGCTTGCCCGAGCAAAAAAGGTTCTATTGGGCTTAACCATAATATGTCTTGTTGTTCACTTTTAGGTTTCCAGCTTAATAATTGTGCACCTTGTAATGCAACTTTAGCCTCTCCCAAATGAGGATGATTTAATTCTAAAACGGGAATTTGGTTATAGTAAGATAAAGTTAATTCAGGGCTAATTTGCTTAATCTTTTTATATTGGATCATGATTGACTCCTTCATTTTTTATTATGTTTTAGCAAAACGAATCTGATTGCTCATCTGTTGCATGTCTTCTGCTGTCTGACGGAAAAAATATTGATAAGAAGCACACAAATAATTGTGCTTAAAATGCTCCCCTTCTACTGAGGAAATTCGGTGCTTAGGACACCCCCCATGACAAAAGGATTTGAATTCACATTGGCGACAAATTTGGGTCAATTGACCTTGTTTCGCAAAACCAAAATGAGATTGTTTAGGCGATTGAACAAGTTCTGCAAGGGAGGCGTGATTAAGGTTACCTATTTTATATTCGGGATAAACAAAATGATCACAAGAATACACATCGCCATTCGCTTCTACAACCAGCGATTTACCACAAGTTGGCTGATGAATACAACTACTAGAAGGATAACCTAACCATTGCCCTAGCAGATTATCAAACTCCAAAACGAAAATACGTCCAACATCTTGTTTTTTCCATTCATTAAACACATCTACCAAAAAATGTCCGTAACCTTCCGAGGGAACAGAGAATGTCTGTAGATGGTCAGCATGCTGTTCCACAATAGGAATAAACTGCATGAAGGTAGAGCCTAACGCTTTTAAAGCCAGATAAGTTTCTTTTCCTTTATGCCAATTTTGATCATTAACGACCGTCAAGGTATTAAAATCGACTTGATATTCTTTTAATAAGGCTAAGGCTTTTACTACACGATCAAAGGTCGGTTGTCCGTTACTCGTAATACGGTAACGATTATGTACGGCACTGAGTCCATCAACAGATAAACCAATTAAAAACTGATGTTGTTTGAAAAAGGCTGCCCATTGGCGATTAAGGGCAATACCGTTAGTTTGAAAGGCATTAGTAATGGTTTTACCATTCGCAAATTCTTGTTGAAAACTGACCGCTCTTTTGAAGAAATCTAAACCTAATAAGGTCGGTTCTCCCCCTTGCCAAGCAAATTCCACGCGTTGCCCTGCATGTGATTCAATGTAATTCTTCACATAATTACGTAACGTTTGTTCTGACATGAAGGGGGCTTTTGAACCAAAACTGTGCTCTTTTTCTAGGTAAAAACAATATTCACATTGAATATTACAATGAAAACTACTTGGTTTTGCCATCAAATGGAAATTCGTTTTAGGTGAGAAAAATGCCATACTACACGCCTTTTATTTTCCCTTGTGATGAGGTAATAATTCAGTAAATAAGCCATTTTGCCTTAATTCTTTTGCAATACGAATGGCGGTTTCTGTTTCACAACCTGCGTATTCGGCGATTTCTCGATAAGTCCAGTTATAATACGGAAAATTACTTGTTAAAAAACACATACTATCAATGACACGATCTAAAGTACGTAAATAGGCACTTTTCGCTAATCGTTGCTCAGCATCCCGTAATTCATTGGCAAGCGTTTGGAGTAAGACTTTGCTTAGTTGTAAATTATGTAAGAAAAATAGATCGATGTTTTCTGGCTTGATTCGAATAACTTCTGCTTCAATTAAGATCTTTGCGCTACAGTGATAACGACTGTCACCTAATCCAAACAAAGTACGAAAACCAAAATAGTCTCCCTGACGATATAAGCGAACTAAGCTCTCTTTACCATTATCTAAAGTATGATATAAACCGACTAGCCCTTCTTTGACAAAATAAAACTCTTGTGCAACCTCGCCTTGTTGATAAACCGTCATCCCTTTAGCTAATTGATGTAAATAAGTCAGTTGGCAATGCTGCAAATTGGTTGGTCCAATTGACGTGTCCATATATTCCTTCTTATGTGATATTTATTTTTCATGGTTAAATCTTTCAAGATAATGAGGTTAACGCTTAAAAAACACTAAAAAACGTTAACCTCATTACCTTACGTGAATCAGAGGAGAAAAGAAAGGCGAACCTATGTCGCCTTTCAGCGATTAGATTTCATCAATAATTCGGTAAACCCAATTTTCCAATGGATCACCCAAGCGTTTCATCTCCACACGCATTTCTTCAAGCATTTCTTTTTTTACGTCCTTATAACGTTCATCGTAGAATAAATTGTGCATTTCTTCCGGATCGCGACGAACATCGTAAAGTTCACACACATCGGTGGCATTAAAAACCAATTTATAATCTTTACGACGCCACATCCGTTGTTCAAAATACACAAAATGCCCTGCAAGTTGCGCTAAAATCCCTTTTCGGTCATTTTGTTGTTTTTCACGCGTGATCGGTAGTAACGTTTCCCCTTGGAATTCGGTTGGAATTTTTTGCTCTGCAATGTCATAAACAGTAGAGGTTAAATCATGTAAATAAACTAAGTTATCATCTTGTTCATTGACGCGACTCGATTTTGGATCTTTGATAATTAAAGGAATGTTGTAGGTCGTATCAAACATGAACTCCCCTTTTTCAATCATTCGATGTGCGCCCATTGCATCACCATGGTCAGCCGTAGCAACTAAGAAGGTGCTTTCATATAAATTGTGTTGTTCAAGAAAAGCAAATAACTCGCCAATCGCATCATCAATTAAAGTAATATAGCCCCAGAATTTTGTGATCACTTCTTTCCAATGATCTTCACTTGCTTCCCACATTCCCCACATTTTAGAAATGGTGCGGAAATGACCCGGTTTACCTTCTAGTGGTTTAAAGAAACTTTCATCCAATACAACATCATCTTTGCTATACATCGAATAATATGGTTCAGGCACAATACAAGGGGTATGAGGTCCCCAAAAGTTAATCCAAGTAAAGAAAGGCTTGTTTTCCTCTAGTGATTCTTGGATATATCTTTTCGCCTCATCAATGATGAAATAAGGAATGGTTTGTTCTTTCGTCCCTGATAAAAAACCACAAAGTTCTTGTACCCGTAAATGCGGATTATCGCCAAAATACGCTTTGCTTACTTCAGGAAATTCAAAGCCTTTTTCCTCTAACCATTCTTTATAACGGTTAGAATGTGTAGGCGGTTGATTGAAAACCAAATTTTTATATACGCCACTTCCAGGATAACCATAACCATCAAAATTATGTCCCTTGATATCATAATCTTCAGGCACAGATTTGGTTCCGACATGCCATTTACCCACAACATAAGTATTATAGCCTGCTAATTTAGCAATATTGGGCGCTTGTTGACTAATTTCTCCAGTTCCGCCTTTTTCTCCATTTTTGATAATGCCATGTGAAGATGGCATTAATCCCGTAAATAAAGAAGTACGTGCAGGTCCACAAACCGAAGCTGGCGTAAAAGCATTATTAAACCGAATACCATCTTGTGCAAGTCTATCAATATTCGGTGTTTTAACTACTTGGTGCCCGTAAGCACCAAGCATATCTTTCCTTACTTGATCTAAGAGAATATAGACAATATTCATTATTTAAACCTCTTTTTTACTGCGAAATACAAATAGGAAAATCACTTGTAAGATCGCATAAATACCTAAAATTAAGAGTGGTTGACCTTCTGTTGAAGCTAAACCGAGTGGCGAAAGTAAGACGTGTAAGGAAATCAAACCTAACACTAATGATGCCACGGTGACACGAGCATGTTCCCAGTTGGTTAAATCAACACCTTCTTTATTTTCTTTACTTTCTTCGTATGGTTCGCGTTTTAAGAATTGACCTAATACTAGCATCACAACGACATCAAAGACGAACAATGCTGCCATTACGTACACGAAATTGACTTTCACTTGGAACACCCAAACGATAGAGAAATATAAAATAACATGTAACAATAAAGCAATACGAGCTGCTAAACCTGAAACTGTTTTATTAAATAAACCGACTGCAAATAACGCCACAATTGGAATGTTTACAAAACCTGCAAAGCGTTTGGTTAATAAGAAAATCCCGTCTGTACCGAACATTAATAAAGGACCAATAATCATTGTCAATACTGCCATAATCGCAGAGACTTTTTTCGCATGCAAAATTAGTTCTTTTTCTGTGCGTTGTTTTTTACTGATTGACGGTAATAAGTCCTTACAATAAATCGTTGCAGCAGAGTTTAAGAAAGAGTTAAATGTACTCAAAATTGCGCCAAATAATGCTGCAATGAAGAAACCTTGTAAGAAAGTTGGTAATACACGATTGACTAAGGCTGGATAAGAGGTATCAATAGGATTTAGCCCTTCGCCAAGAATATGGAAACTTAATAAGCCCGGTAAATTAAGAATTAATGGTAATGTTAAGAGGAATAATGCAGCAAGGAGAATCCCTTTTTGACCTGATTTTAAATCTCGCGCCCCTAACGCACGTTGTACAATCGCTTGATTCGTGGTCCAATAGAAGAAATTCACAATCAAAATACCTGTAAAAATCGCTGGCCAAGGTACTGCATCTTCTGCACCACCAATCGCATTGAATTTTTCCACATGTGTTGTTGTGATCGTTTTAAAACCTGCGGCGATACTACCATCACCTAAATGAATTAAGGCGAAGATTGGGACTAATAATGCACCCACGACTAAAAGCACCGCATTTACTGTATCTGATACCGCAACTGCTTTTAAACCACCAAAAATAGCATAAATTGCGCCGACCACACCAATTGCGATTACTGTATAAACAATTGATTGACCATAGCTAATTCCAAAAACGGTCTCTAAATTAAAAATTTTATTAAAAGCAATCGCTCCCGTATAAAGTGCGGTTGGAATAACAATAAAGAGATAAAATACCAAAAAGAGCGCAGACATAATTAAGCGCGTTTGACGGTCAAAACGATTCTCAAAAAATTCTGGAATAGTGGTATAACCGTTTTTGATATATTTAGGCAATAAATAAAGTGCTAAGAAACATAATGGAATAACAGATTGCACTGTCCAAGCAATAATTGAGAAATTACCTTTATAAGAAACAGCGTTAACACCAATTAATTGCTCCGTTGATAATGATGTTAATACCATTGAACAACCAATAACGAGACCACTTAATCCCCGTCCAGCTAAGAAATAACCTTTAGACGTGCTTAAATCATCATTTTTGGTTTTTTTCCATGAAATAAATGCCACAATTCCCGTTACGAGGAGAAACGTGACGATGGTGATAAACATAATATCCTCCTTGCTTATATTAAAATAAATGAAAATATCTAAAAAAAGATACGTAATTAGAATAATACAGGCGTTATTGAAGGCTTATGATATTTATCATATGGTCATGGTGAGTTAGATCACAAATTTTAAATGCGAAAGAAAAAATGTTTTTCAATATGAGCATGATCATAAATTGTCAGTTCAGATTCAAGGCATAATGAAACAAAAAAGATGGAGGCTTTTTATTTATGGGCTTGCAATTAATTTTAATTCTGATTGTGTGTGGTGTGCTAACGAATTTCATGTCCGCTATTTTTGGCATTGGTGGTGGTGTATTGATGGTGCCAATTTTATATACCCTCTTTCCCGATTTCCCCTTACAAATGGTGGCAGCAACATCGCTTACTATCGTGATTGGTTCTTCTCTCATTAACCTTATTTATTTTTATAAACAGAAAATTCAGATTAATTTTAAAGCCATGTTGCTTTGGTCTGTTGGGATGATTATTGGTGTTCAGTTAGGTTTTGAAGCCAGTTTTTATTTACCCGATACGCTGATTGTGATTGTCTTTATTAGTGTATTAACGATCTTAGCAATACGAACAATTTTTCATTCTAAAATCGTCAAAACTGATCAAGCAGAACGGCATGAAAATTTAAAAGGCGCGGGATTGTGTTTATTTGGCGGCGGTGTGGCGGGAATGACCGGCATTGGCGGGGGGTCGATTATGGCACCGTTAATCGGTCAACTTAATAGTGTCAAACCTCATCAAATCGCCCCTTATACTAACTACATGATGGTGATCGGTGGTTTAGGTAGCTTGTACGGCTATTTATCCAAAACCCCGCCATTCCATTTGGACTACGGTTGGCAAATTGGCTATGTGAATTTTTCTGTTGTCACAATTGTCGTATTAAGCTCATTTGTTACTAGCTTTATTTCAATGAAAATCCGCGGACTTTTGCACCCCGATGTTGCCAGAAAAATGCTCGGACTGATTTTATTAGCGATTGCGGCTTATATGTTGATTGCGCATTTACTTAAATAACCCCAAAGCTTTTCAAAGTGCGCGTGTTTTAACAAAAATTTTCACTTCTCTACCCAGGACGCCTCAGGCGTCCTCGCTTTTTTATGATTTTGGTTTATTGATATACGCCCCACGTAAGTATGCCATGAATTTAAGATGAATGGTTTCGACTTGATAAGGAAATCTGTTGATACGATAAACAGCTCAATAAAACATGTTCAAAATTTCCTCTCTTTAAACATTTATTTCTCTACTCAGCTATTCTCTCCGCATAAAAAATGCGGTCAAATATGACCGCACTTTGCTGTTTTCTTAAAGAAAGCGAAAAACTATTCTTCACCTAACAATTTCAGTTCGCGAGAACGTACTTGTTTTTTCAGAATATCTAAAAATTCTTCAATGGTGAATGTACCGAGGTCGGCACCTTTACGGGTACGCACCGCCACTTTGCCGGCTTCGATTTCTTTATCGCCACAAACTAACATGTATGGTACGCGACGTAAGGTGTGTTCACGAATTTTGAAACCGATTTTTTCATTACGTAAATCTGATTTCACACGTAAACCCGCATCAGATAACGTTTTCACCACTTTTTGCACATAGTCAGATTGTGAATCCGTGATGTTCATCACGATCGCTTGTGTTGGCGCTAACCATGCGGGGAAGAAACCGGCGTATTCTTCGGTGATAATTCCGATGAAACGCTCGATAGAACCTAAAATTGCACGGTGAATCATCACAGGAGTACGGCGATCATTATCTTCTGCCACATAAGACGCATTGAGGCGACCCGGTAAGGCGAAGTCTAACTGAATTGTCCCGCACTGCCATTCACGATCTAAACAGTCACGTAAAGCAAATTCGATTTTCGGACCATAGAATGCCCCTTCACCTTCTTGAATTTCATATTCAAGACCATTGTGCGACAGTGCAGCAGCAAGACCGGCTTCGGCTCTGTCCCACATTTCATCGGCCCCAATACGTTTTTCTGGACGGGTTGACAGTTTCACTTGAATGTTTTCAAAACCGAATGTGCTGTAAATGTCGTAAACCATTTTGATACACGCCGTTACTTCACTTTCAATTTGATCTTCCGTACAGAAAATATGCGCATCATCTTGGGTGAAACCACGTACACGCATTAAACCGTGCAATGAACCTGACGGTTCGTTACGGTGGCATGAACCAAATTCCGCCATACGAATTGGTAGATCGCGGTAGGATTTTAAACCTTGATTAAAGATTTGCACGTGTCCCGGGCAGTTCATCGGTTTAATCGCATATTCACGGTTTTCTGATTGAGTGGTGAACATCAAATCACCGTAGTTTTGCCAGTGCCCTGTTTTTTCCCATAATACGCGATCCATCATAAATGGACCTTTTACTTCTTGGTAATCGTATTCTTTTAATTTAGTACGCACGAAGGTTTCAAGTTCACGGAAAATTGTCCAACCGTCATTGTGCCAGAACACCATACCCGGCGCTTCTTCTTGCATATGATATAAATCTAACGCTTTACCAATTTTACGGTGGTCACGTTTTGCCGCTTCTTCTAAACGGGTTAAGTATTCGCTTAATTGTTTTTTATCTGCCCACGCGGTACCGTAGATACGTTGTAACATTTTATTTTTGCTGTCACCACGCCAGTATGCACCAGCAACTTTCATTAATTTAAAGTGATGGCAAAAACGCATATTAGGTACGTGTGGACCACGACACATATCAACGTATTCTTCGTGATGATAAAGCGCTGGCGTATCACAACGATCGATGTTTTCATCTAAAATTGCCATTTTGTATGGCTCGCCGCGGGCTTCAAAGGTATCACGGGCTTCTTGCCAGCTGACCACTTTTTTCACCACATCATAGTTGGTTTTTGCCAGTTCAAGCATACGTTTTTCGAGTGCATCTAAATCCTCTTGGGTTAAAGAACGATCAAGATCCACGTCATAATAAAAACCCTTGTCGATAGTTGGACCAATCGCCATTTTTACATTTGGGAATAGCTGTTTAATGGCATGACCTAATAAGTGCGCACAAGAGTGACGAATAATTTCTAAACCATCTTCCTCTTTTGCGGTAATAATCTCTAGTTTGCTGTCTTCAGTAATCAGATCGCAAGCATCTTTCCGCTCGCCATTAACACGACCTGCAATACAAGCCTTCGCTAGACCCGCACCAATACTGGCAGCAACATCCATCACAGAAATAGGTTGTTCAAACTGACGCTGTGAACCGTCAGGCAAAGTAATAATTGGCATAAGTTTTCCTTTACAGTGGTAACCCATACGAGAGGTTACTTGTTTTTGCTAAAATTTTTCAAAAATAAACCGCACTTTAGACTCATTCCTACTCTGAATAAGGCAAAAGTGCGGTCGAAAATTGTATCATATTTGATTTTGTTTGGCGATTTGGATTTTTGCTCAAAAGCCTCAATCCACAAAAGGTTATTAGATCACAGCGCTTAAATGACAAACAAAAAATAGCCATTTTTATAGCAATCTGTTATAAATTAAAACAGCAAATTCTTTGGGTTATCCTAGCAATTTCGCTTAGTATACAGGGAAATGATGTATTTACTTAAAAGGAGACTGTATGAAGTTGACAACCAAACTCTCATTCATTGCCGCAGGATTGATGATTTTTAACAGTGCACAAGCCAGTAATAAAACCTTTATTAACTGCGTCAGCCGTGCACCAAGTAGCTTTAGCCCTGCCCTCGTCATGGAAGGTATTTCGTATAATGCCAGTTCTCAACAAGTGTACAATCGCTTGATTGAATTTAAACGAGGATCGACCGATATCGAACCTGCGTTGGCAGAAAGTTGGCAAATTAGCGATGACGGATTGACGTACACTTTTCATTTACGTAAAGGCGTGAAATTCCACAAAACTAAAGACTATCAGCCGAGCCGTGAATTTAACGCCGATGACGTGATTTTCTCTTTCCAACGTCAGTTGGACAAAACCCATCCTTACCACGAGGTATCGAAAGGCACTTATCCGTATTTCAATGCGATGAAGTTTCCAAAATTGTTGCAAGCAGTAGAAAAAGTGGATGATTACACAGTGAAAATCACCTTAACCAAGCCCGATGCGACTTTCTTAGCGAGCTTAGGTATGGACTTCATCTCGATTTATTCTGCGGAATATGCCGATAAAATGATGAAAGCAGGCACGCCAGAAAAAGTGGATACCACACCAATTGGTACGGGTCCCTTTATTTTTGCAGGTTATCAGTTAGAACAAAAAATCCGTTTCCTCGCGAACCCTGATTATTGGCAACCGAAAGCCGAAATTGATCGTTTGATTTTTGATATTGTGCCTGATGCGGGGACACGTTATGCCAAATTACAATCTGGTGCGTGTGATATGATCGACTTCCCGAATATCGCCGATTTAGCCAAAATGAAAGCTGATCCGAAAATTCAGTTGATGTCAAAAGAAGGCTTAAATATTGCCTATATTGCGTTTAATACCGAAAAAGCGCCGTTTGATAATGTGAAAGTGCGCCAAGCTTTAAACTATGCTACCGATAAAAAAGCCATCATTGATGTGGTGTACCAAGGCGCAGGCGTGATGGCGAAAAATGTCCTACCACCAACGATTTGGAGCTATAACGATGATGTACAGGACTACCCATTTGATATTGAAAAAGCCAAACAACTCTTAGCCGAAGCCGGTTATCCAAATGGATTTGAAACCGAAATTTGGGTGCAACCGGTGGTGCGTGCCTCAAACCCGAACCCACGTCGTATGGCTGAAGTGATTCAGAATGACTGGGCAAAAGCGGGCGTGAAAGCTAAATTGGTCAGTTATGAATGGGGGGATTACATTAAACGCACCAAAGCAGGTGAACTCACCGCGGGTACTTACGGTTGGTCAGGCGATAATGGCGATCCGGATAACTTCTTATCCCCGTTATTAGGCACTGAAAACATCGGTAACAGTAACTATGCCCGTTGGAGTAATGCAGAGTTTGACGCGTTATTAAGCAAAGCAATCAGCTTATCTAACCAAGCGGAACGCGCTGAGCTATACAAACAAGCGCAAGTGATCGCGAAAGAACAAGCCCCGTGGATCACTGTCGCCCACTCCATCACCAATACCGCATTAAGTCTGCGTGTCAAAGACTATAAACAAAGCCCATTTGGTTATAGCTACTTCTACGGCACTAAGTTAGCGGATTAACAAAACCTAGCAAAAAACAACCGCACTTTAGTGATAAAGTGCGGTGTTTTTTTAGAAAAAAAGATAAGGTTATTCAATAATGGAAATTTCCCAATCTGGGTTTTCTTGTTGGGTTTGTTCTAAATTAAGTTGCTGAGTAATTGGATATTCAAGTAAGGTATTATCTTTCTTTATGCAAACTCTAGAAGGGGAAAATATGTTCGTTCTATATAAAACAACCCCACCTTGTTTTTTAAAAAGATCTAGATATTCTTCGTTGCACGTATCTGAAAATAGAATACAACCATCTAATTTAAACTGTACTAAGTTTATTTCATTAATCTCTAAATCTATATCATTAAAATTAATATGTGAAAACTCTAATTTGTATAACTGTGAAGGTCTAAATCGAGAATTAAATAAATCAGCATTAAAGAAGTTTATATGTAATAAGTATGAAGAAATAAAAGTACTATTCTTAAGGATGACACCTTCAAAATGAATGTCATTTAACTCAGCTTCATTGAAATTAACTCCTAAGAGTTTAGAATAACTAAAGTCATTTTTTCTCAAAAATGCTTTTTCCAAAGATACATATTCTAAATCTGAAAATCTCACACTAGAGTTAACAAGTTTAGCCCCATTTAATTTTGATTTATTTAGTTTAGAAGAATCTAATTTAGTATTGATTAAACGACTATCTATTAAACAAGCCCCCTCAAAATTAGTAGCATTTAAGTTAGCTGAACTAAAATCTATCATTTGTAAATTTGCATTTTTCAAGTTACATCCAATTAAAATTATGCCTTGACAATTTCTAGTTTGGGTAAAAATGTTTAAAACGCCTTTATCTAAGCCAGGAAGATGAAAGTCCATCCCTGCGAGACATAAGTTTGGGAAAATTTCGGGGAATTGCACTAAATATTTTCCCCCATCAGCAAGTAATACTTGCGTGATCGCAATGCCGATAGGACTTTGTCCATTTTTTTTGATTTTATCAACGGTAGTCTCAAATTTTTCCGAATCTGCCCAAATATCTAAACTCTCTAAAATTTTGACCTCTTTCTGTTGCAACGCTAACCAAGCAGAAAGCAATAAATTCAATGCGGGCTTTTTAAAACTTTCACCATGCTCCCCACGATAAAAAGGCAATAAATTATAAATTGCCGCAATTTGTAAGCCTACCGCACCGTCTTTTTTGCTAAAAGTGGGAATAGATAAATTCTCAGCTTGTTGTGTATATTTTCTTGTTGTTTCTTGTTGAGGTTGGTTAGCTATTTTTTCTGTCACTTCATCTTCAATCAAATGTAAGCCACTCACCCATTCGGCAATTTTTTGAAATTCTTTTAGATTAATGTCTTTACGTTGGTTTTCGATTTGTCTAGTGGCATTTTGATCTCTAAACCGCCATATCAAATAAAGAATAGGTGAAGAAATGATAGCGGTTATTAATGTCCAAATTCCATTTACACCTTCAAGATCTTCAGGCAAGAACCAAATAAATAATATAATAAAAATAATTGCTAAGAGAAAAGAAAATAATCCAATAATAAGAACTTGTTCTTCATTTGGTTTGCTAAAAAGATTAGCTTTATGTTGTTTGAATTTTTCAATAAAAGCAGCTTTATATTCTTTGAATTTTTCAATAAAAGTAGCTTTAATTAAACATTTCCAATTTATCATTTTTAATTTCCTTATAAATTTATAAGCATACATATTCAGTTTTTTTATTTTTCTTCTTCATTTTCTTCCCCCAACACCTGAGGTACAGAATAGTCTAAACGAAATTGGTGTTTTTCTGCGGGTTCGGGCAGATACAGAACAACGTTGGCAATATCCCCTGTGTAATAGCTCGTTATGTGTAGTCTCTGTTGTTTTTCATCGACCTCTGGCGGGAACGGTTGGCGAGATTGGAAAAATTGGCGAATTTCTGCCTCTGTTTTGATTTTATCCAACTTGACTAAGCGATGTACTTCAGTAAATAAGTTCGCTAATTGATGATGATACGTTTTTTCTGCCTCAGTCAGTAACGGATGACGTAGTGTTTCAAGCGGGGCTAATGCACGTCCATCTTGATAAAGGGCATACACCATCATTTTGTCGGCGATGTTTGCTGGCACACGATAAACCAACGCATTACCAATCACTTGTAAAAACTCAATTTTTCCCCAAGCAGTGTCTATTGCATAAGGAAAATGTGTTATTTGCTGTGTGGTAAAACGCGGTAATGCCAGTTCAATGTTAAAAGAAACCCGTTTAAGCGGTTCCTCGCTTTCAATCGCCACTTGTGTATAAGGTTCGGTTTGAGTGGCGTACACGGCGTGTTCAATATCAGATAAATGGTGGATCGGAACCTCCCCATCAAGCTCACGTTCTGCCACGATTTTGGGCACAGACAAATACGCAATCTGATGTTCGACATTCCCCTTGATATCTTGTGTTACAGTGGGGATAAAATTCGGTTGAAATGCCCTATTTTTGCGTAAATAGACTTGATCAACACCTAATAAGGTCGCGAGTTGATCCTCCTGTTTCGCAATATTAAAGAAATGATAAGGCGCTTGATAGCGCTGTTGCACGGCACTTTTCGTAAAAAACGTCTGTAAAGTTGGCACAGTATGTTCTGTTTGTGCAGGCAAGGCAATAAAATGTTCTGCCTGTTTGGGATCAAAAGCCTGATGCGGTTTCAGCGCTTCAAATACAATGGGTTCTCGTGTGCCACGCGTCGCAATACCTTGCATATACTGAATGGAAGACTGTAATTCATCCAATAAGCGCTGTTTTTCTGTCGTAACATTAGCCTCAACCGACAGGGGCAAACAAACACTTAAACCCAACAAATAGGCTATCGCTTTGATCATTTTCTTATTTCCTTTCATCTTCAACCAGTGAGCTATATATACAATAAAAAAGTGGGCATCGCACCCACTTTTTGCACAATAAAAGCCGTCTTGATTAATCCATTTCTGCCATTAAACTTGCATTACCTCCTGCTGCCGTGGTGTTAATGCTGATCGCTTGTTCATGCAGTAATGGGAACAAGGACAACGCTAAATCTAGCTGCTCCACATAGGTCAAGATCGCGCCTGGACGGTCGGCATATTGGGCTTTTTGCTTAGCCGTTATCGGATCGAGAACAATCAACTGGCTGATTTCTTCGCATTCCTCCACTTCAGCAACAAACAGATAATCCGCTAAGCGTTTTTCATAAGCCGCAAGCTGAGAATATTTACTGATTACGGCAGTTGCGCCCACTGCGGCGACGGCAATCAACGCTTGCATTTGTTGTGCTAATGGTCCATTCCCAATAGCAATCAACGAACGTGGTGTAAAAGTAAGATAATTCTCTTCCCCAGTAATCCCTTGCATTCTAAAGGTCGTATTTAGTGGCGAACATTGCGCAACTTGATCAATAAGCGAGAGTAAAGGCGCTTGTTCAGATTTAGTGAAAATTGACCGCACTTTTGCCGCTAAATCAGATAAATCACGCGGCGTATTGTAATGCAATGGCGTTAATGCCCAATGTTTTGCATGGACTAAACGTTGCAAATAGAACGGTCCTCCCGCTTTCGGTCCTGTTCCAGATAAACCTCTTCCACCAAAGGCTTGTACCCCCACGACTGCACCGACAGTATTACGATTCACGTACAGATTCCCCGCGTGAACCTGTTCAAGCCAGTGATTAATGCTTTCATCAATACGACTGTGTATGCCACTGGTTAAGCCAAAGCCGGTAGAATTGATTTGTGCAATAACTTGATTAAATTCTGAAGCATGAAAACGAACCACATGTAACACGGGACCGAACACTTCGTGTTTCAAATGATGAAGATTTTCGAGTTCAAATAAAGTCGGTGGGACAAAAATTCCCTGTTGTTGCATTTCTGGCTCAACTGGCACTTGATAGCAATCTTTTGCCACTGTTCGCATGGTTTCAATATGTTGTAATAAGCGTTTTTGTGCCATTTCATCAATCACGGGTCCCACATCGGTGGTTAAATGCTGTGGATTGCCGACTTTTAACTCCGCCATCGCCCCTTTTAACATAGTTAAAATATGCGGTGCGACATCGTGTTGCACATAAAGCACACGTAATGCAGAACAACGTTGCCCTGCTGAGTCAAACGCGGAATTGAGTACATCAAGAACGACTTGTTCTGCTAAGGCTGAACTGTCCACAATCATTGCATTTTGTCCGCCTGTTTCGGCAATCAATGGAATAAGTTTGTTGTGTTTTGCTAAATTTTGATTAATGCGTTTTGCGGTATCCGTTGACCCCGTAAAAATTACACCGTCCACGCGTGGATCAGACACGAGTTTTTCACCAATGACTTTTCCTGAGCCACATAAACATTGCAGCACGCCAATCGGTAAGCCAGCTTGTTGGAACAATTTCACCGCAAAATGCGCCATTAATGAGGTTTGTTCTGCTGGTTTGGCAATCACCACATTACCTGTGACTAAGGCAGAACAAACTTCGCCAATAAAAATGGCTAAAGGGAAATTCCAAGGGCTAATTGCCACCACAATACCACGTGGCGGATTCTCATTGCCGAGCTTACGTGCTTCTTGTGCATAATAGCGACAAAAATCCACTGCTTCACGCACTTCGGCAATGGCGTTATTTAAGGTTTTGCCGGCTTCACGTACCGCTAAATCAAATAACTGCGGCATGTGTTGTTCCATTAAATCTGCCATTTTTTCTAAAATGACCGCTCTTTGTTCTACCGGCGTATTTGCCCAGTTGTCTTTATGACGAAGCGCGTTTTCAAATGCCTGTTCGACATCTTTTTCTCTGGCGTCAATCACTTTACCAACTAACGTTGCACGTTTTGCAGGGTTAAATACAAGACGCGGTTTACCGGTTGGTGCAGTGGTATTTTCTAATAAAGGATAGGCTTCATATTCATTTTGACTCAGTTCAGTTAATGCATTTTGTAACTGTTGTAATTGCAACGCATCGGTTAAATCGTAACCTTTAGAATTTACACGCTTTCCAGCAAAGAGATCGCGAGGCAGTGGTGTTTTAGGGTGCATTGTCCCTTCGGTTTCTTTCGCTTTTTGCACTGGATCAAGGATTAAGGCTTCAACGGGGATTGAGTCATCGACAATGTGATTCACAAACGAGCTATTTGCCCCATTTTCTAATAAGCGGCGCACTAAATAGGCTAATAAGGTTTTATATGAACCGACAGGCGCATAAATACGGCATTGCACATTCAAATTGTGTTTTCCCACCACTTGATCATATAAGGTTTCGCCCATGCCGTGTAAGCATTGGAATTCAAATTGTTTACCTTGTGCTAAATGATAGACCGTCGCCAAAGATTGCGCGTTATGGGTGGCAAATTGTGGATAAATCACATCTTGTGCCGCTAATAATTTTTTCGCACAAGCAATGTAAGACACGTCTGTATGCACTTTACGCGTAAAGACAGGGTAACCTTCGGTACCATCGGTTTGCGCACGTTTAATTTCGCTGTCCCAATAAGCCCCTTTCACTAAACGGACCATAATTTTATGTTGATGTTTGCGGGCTTGTTCAATTAAATAGTCAATGACAAAAGTACAACGTTTTTGGTATGCCTGTACCACCAAACCGATACCGTTAAAATGTGCTAAATCAGGATCAGCTAATAAACGATCAACCAAATCCAAAGAAATATCTAATCTGTCCGCTTCTTCAGCATCAATATTCAGACCAATGTCATATTGTTTCGCTAATAAAAAGAGTTGTTTGACCTTGGGATACAGTTCGTCTATCACACGTTGGTGTTGTGATAGGCTGTAACGAGGATGAATAGCAGAGAGTTTGATCGAGACACCCGAGGCGGCATAAACGCCAAGCCCAGAAGAACGTTGCCCCACCGCATGAATGGAATCCACATAGTCTTGATAATAACGTGCGGCATCTTCTTCCGTTAAGGCAGCTTCGCCCAACATATCATAGCTATAACGAAAACCTTGTTGGAAACGTTTTTCACCGTTTTTAATCGCTTGTTCGATCGTTTCCCCAGTGACAAATTGTTTACCTAATAAGCGCATTGCCACTTCCACACCTTTACGAATCAATGGTTCTCCGCCTTTCGCAATCAATTTGGTTAAACTGGATGAAAGCTGTTGTTCACTGTGTGTCGAAACTAATTTACCGGTAATCAATAAACCCCAAGCGGCGGCATTCACAAACATAGACGGACTCTGTCCGATATGCGAACGCCAGTTCCCTTTTGAAATTTTATCGCGAATTAATTTATCTGCAGTGGCTTTATCAGGAATACGCAATAATGCTTCAGCTAAGCACATTAAGGCGACACCTTCTTGACTCGATAATGAAAACTCATGCATTAAGGCATCTACCCCACTTGCATTTTGGCGAGCGTTGCGTACATTTTCGACCAATTTTCTGGCTAGCTGTTGAATTTTGGTTTGGAGATCGGAAGGAATTTCTGCATCGGAGAGAAGTTTTTGCACTAACGTGGTTTCGTCAATACGATAATGTTGGCTTAATGGTTCTCGTAATGAAGTTAATTTGGGAAGTAATTGGTATGTCATCTTTCTTTCTCACTCACATAATCAAATTAAACATAGAAAAAGCGGCACCCGAAGATACCGCTCTTTTACCGATTATTTTTGCTGTTGATAAGCTAACTCTGCTTGTTCAAAATTAGAAACAGTTTGTTGGCTTGGTGCTGGCGTAATTAACGACACTACGACAATCGCCACGGCAGCTAAAATAAAGCCTGGGATCATTTCATAAATACCGCTCTGTGGTACCACATCATTCCAGAACACTACCACTAACGCACCAGTCAGCATGCCTGCCATCGCGCCCGCCATGTTCATGCGTTTCCAGAATAAAGAGAAAATCACCACAGGACCAAAGGCACAACCAAAACCTGCCCACGCATAAGACACAAGTCCCAATACTTTACTGTTTGGATCTTGTGCAAGATAAATAGCCAGTAGTGCAATGACTAAGACCATAATACGCCCTAACCACACCAATTCTTTTTGTGAAGCATTTGGGCGAATCATGCCTTTATAAAAGTCTTCTGTAATCGCACTTGAACAAATCAATAACTGGCAACTTAAAGTACTCATTACCGCGGCTAAAATGGCTGATAACAAAATCCCTGCAATCCAAGGATTAAATAACAATTTCGCTAATTCAATAAAAACTTGTTCATGGTTCGCGTTCACGGTGTCTGCCACCTGTGGATTTGCAAAGAAATAAGCTTGACCAAAGAACCCAATACCAACCGCACCAAATAAGCAGATAATCATCCACATAATACTAATACGGCGCGCATTCACTAATGATTTCGCATCTTTTGCACTCATAAAACGCGCTAAAATGTGTGGTTGACCAAAATAACCTAAGCCCCAAGCGGATAAGCTTAATAAGCCGATAAAGCTAGTTCCTGTGAATAAATCAGTAAAATCCCGTTGAGCAGCCACACCCGCATTGACAATCACGGTATGTGTTGCTTCAAAACCACCAAGATGAATTAACACAAAAATAGGGGTAAGGAATAAAGCAAACAACATTAACGACGCTTGAATGGTATCGGTCCAACTGACAGCTAAAAAACCGCCAATAAAAGTATAAAGGATTGTCGCTAAGGCACCATACCAAAGCGCCGTGGCATAAGGCACTTCAAACAGATTTTCAAATAAACGAGCCCCAGCGACCACACCAGAAGCACAATAAATGGCAAAAAAGAATAAAATAATGGTTGCGGAAACAATTTTTAATATTTTGCTCTGATCGTGAAAACGGTGTTGGAAATATTCTGGCAAAGTTAAAGCATTTTGATTAAATTCTGTATAAACACGTAAACGTCCTGCCACAAATAACCAGTTAAGGTAAGCACCAATCGTTAGACCAATGGCAATCCAACCTTCAACCAGACCTGCGGCATAAACAGCGCCGGGAAGCCCCATTAATAACCAGCCTGACATATCTGACGCCCCTGCAGAGAGTCCCGTCACAAAGCTGCCAAGACGACGCCCTCCTAAAATATAATCAGACAAATTATTGGTATAACGATAAGCGATAAAACCGATTAAAATCATACCTAAAATATAAATGGTAAATGTAATGATGGTGGCATTATATCCAAACATAGATCGGCTCCTAAAGAGAGGGAGGGGAAATAAACTTGGCAAAAATTACATAACATTAACAAATGTTCAACAACTGTTTTCTATTTTTTCAACATAGATCACACTTTAACTGCATATGAAGTAAAACGTTATTTTTCCTTTAATAACCCCATTTAATTTTAAATTAAAAATAAAAGAAGTTTGACATCAATCACAGTAATTTTTTCCTAATCTTTTACACTAGAACTGACTGTGCTCAACCATAGGAGGATGCCATGTGGAAACATGTTTCTCAAGTCTTAGCGGATCAATTTGGGGCTTACTATTCCATTAAACACAAAGAAAAAATCCATACAGGTGAGATGCATGAAGCATGGATTATTGATGATGGTATCCAACCTGTTTTTCTCAAAGTGAATGATAAAACCTTCCGTTCCATGTTCCGTGCAGAAGCCGATCAACTCCTCCTTCTCGCCAAAACCAATACCATTAATGTGCCTAACGTTTACACTGTGGGCTGTTCACATACACACAGTTTCTTACTACTGGAAGCACTGCCATTAGATAAAACCAATCCGGTTGACGCCATGGGCAAATTTGGTGAACAACTCGCAAAACTGCACCTTATAAAAGGCGCAGATAATTATGGATTGGATTTTGACACTTGGCTTGGACCAGAATATCAACCAAATGGTTGGAAAGAAAATTGGGCCACCTTTTTTAGCGAACAACGCATTGGCTGGCAATTGCAGATCTGCCGTGAGAAAAACTTAGTGTTTGGCGATATTGAGGTGTTAGTGAAGAAAATTGCTGAATTACTGGCGAAACATAAGCCTCAACCTGCGTTATTACATGGCAATTTATGGATTGAAAACTGTGCGACGGTGAAACAAGAAATTTTTACTTATGATCCAGCTTGTTATTGGGGAGACCGGGAATGTGATTTGGCATTCAGTGAGCTCTTTGAACCTTTCCCACGCCAATTCTATGAAAGTTATGACCGCACTTATCCTATTGATGAAGGATATCCTGAGCGTAAAGCCATTTATCAACTCTATTATTTACTTAACTTTAGTCATCGCTTTAATAAACATTATGTCGAGTTAACCAAAAAATTTATTCACGATATTCTGTCAAGATAAATCAAAAATTCAAAGGGCGCTGTTAAAGCGCCCTTCTATTTCATTGAGAAAAATTATTTTCTATAAAGTGGTGCTGGTCCTGTTGTCCCTGCTTCCATACCTTGTGAACCTTGTTTCAACACAGTACCAGAAGCGGTAATTTCAACACGACGGTTAGGACGTAAACAATCTCTTAATGCTGCACCTTGTACATCATCACAAGCTTTCACTTGTTGTGCTTTACCATAGCCTACAGCATGGATATTTGCGGCAACACCTTGCTCAATTAAACGCGCTTTAACACGATCTGCACGACGTTGAGAAAGTTTTAAGTTATACGCTTCTGAACCTAAACGGTCAGTAAAGCCTGCGACTTTCACTTCTTTTGCATCAGAGGCTTTTAATTGTGTTGCAACGCTGTCAACAACTTCTTTACCTTTTGCTGTTAATGAATCTTTATTGAAGTCAAATAAGAAATCACCACTTAAACTAAATGCAGAGCTACCGTTACAGCCATTTGGATACCAGAAGAAACTTTGTGCATTCATATTTTTGTCAAATAAGACTTTATATTGACATACTTTATGTACACCATTCTCACGATAGTTAAACACATAGTCCCATTCACGCACACCGTATAAGCCTTCAGAGAAGTGTGGACGACCTAACAAATTATAAAGTTGGTCTTTATTCATACCACGCTCAACCATGCGTACGTTATCCCAGTTTGGCCAAGAACCAAATTGGCTACCATCATGATTAAAGACCGATTCATCAATTTTTGGCCACACTAAATTGTCAGATGTACCTTCTGGAGTAACTTTACTTAAATTACCGCAGGCAGCCAATGTCGTCGCAGCAACAACTGTTAATAAAACGCGAGATAATTTCATATATTTACCTTAGTTCCCTTTTATTATTAAAATTCGTCATCCCTAAAATAACAACAAAACAGAAGAGAGTGACTCTCAATAAAAAACAATTCGTCTATCTTCACTTTTCGTTAAACAACTGGTGATATCCAAAATTGCTTAAAATTCAGCTCAATATAGTAAGCCCTATTGTTCATAAAGTAAATCAACAAATACTTAATATTTCGAAACTTTTAGTCAACTACTGTAAAGATGCTTCAGCTAAAGTAATGTACTGTTATTTCGTCTCAGCCAACGTAATAAAAAGGCATCTGTACTTTCTTCTGCCTGTTTACCGACTTTTTGAAGGAACGATTGTTTTACATGATATTTCACGGATAAAACGGTTTTATTTTCTTTGATCGCGTTTAGAATTAAATCATCACTTGTTGAAATTGCATCCACTAAATGCAATCCTAACGCTTGTTGACCAAACCAGTGTTCCCCTGTGGCAATTTCCTCAATATTGACTTGCGGACGGTTTTGGGTCACAAATTGTTTGAATAATTGATGGGTTTCTTCTAATTCTTGCTGGAATTTCTGTTTTCCTTTTTCTGTATTTTCGCCTAACACAGTCATCGTGCGTTTATATTCACCCGCCGTCATCACATCGACATCCACATCATGTTTTTTTAACAAACGATGAATGTTAGGAATTTGTGCAACCACACCGACTGATCCCAAAATCGCAAATGGCGCGGCAACAATAGTATCCGCCACGCAAGCCATCATATATCCCCCACTGGCTGCTACTTTATCTACCGCAACCGTTAATTTAATGCCATGTTGTTTTAAACGTAGCAACTGCGACGCCGCTAACCCATAACCATGTACCATTCCACCGGGACTTTCTAAGCGTACTAAAACCTCATCTTCTGGCTTGGCAACTCCAATAATGGTACTCACTTCTTCACGTAATGCGCTCGTCGCTGAAGCCGCAATATCGCCTTTAAACTGTAAGACATAAAGGCGCGGTTTATGCTCGTCTGCGATGTCCTCACCTTTTTTACGCTTTTCTTTTTCACGTTTCGCTTTTTCTTTATCTGCTTTTTTTTGTGTTTTCTCTAATTGCTTACGTGTTTCTTCTGATAAACTAAACTCACGTAATCTTTTGCTGTTTTCTTGGTATTCCTCTGATAAATCCACCACCACAAGTTCGCCCGTACTTTTGGCTTTATGTTGCTTTAATGTCACAATCATAAAAGCGATGCCTGCAATGACCAATAAAATTGTTAAGATTTCTAAAATAAAAAGCCCATATCCTGTTGCAATATCAGACCACATGTTTTTTCTCCTTAAAATAAATGATGGTTAATCATAACGAATTTAAGTGAAAGTGCAACTTACTCTCCTCTGAGCGCTAATATTTTATTCACGCCTTTCTAACGAGTTTCAATTTGGTATAAAACAGCTCAATTTTCACGGTGCTAAGTTTTTATTTATTCCATTTTTTATCATGTTCCATCTTGACACAAAAATAATAAACTAGTTTAATAGTTCAAAATTACAAAAAAAGGACACACATATACTATGTCATTCGCTTTTATTCATACCTTAACTCAATCATTACCTTATTACGCCGATCCAACACATGTTTTTGCGGCACTCTGTCAGGATAAAACCAACACGCTGTTACTCGAATCTGCTGAAATTCACAGTAAAAACAGTTTAAAAAGCCTCTTAGTTATACAACCCGCACTAAAAATTACCTGTCATGGATTACGTGTGACCTTCTGCGCTAAAACACAAAATGGCGTCGCTGTTTTGCATACACTTATGGAGAAGTTACAATGTCACTATGAAATTAGTGCAGTCACAGAGAGTCAATTCTCAGTTATCTTTCCAAAACTTGACAAAAACCTTGATGAAGACAACAAATTACATGCTTCAACTTGTTTTGATGCGCTACGTGCCCTGCTCTCACTTTATCAACATAGTGAGGTCCCCGTTCTGTTAGGCGGCTTATTTGCTTATGATTTAGTGACCCAATTTATCCCTATGGATAACATTCAATTACAAGAGGATGGGCTCGATTGCCCTGACTATTGTTTCTACTTAGCGGAACATCAATTAACACTCGATCATCAATTACAACAAGCTCAGCTACACAGTTTCTGTTTTGCGCCACAATATCAAACAGCGCTACAGCAACAAGCTGATCAGATAATACAAAAATTTGCAAATATTGAACCGCACTTACATTGTGTTTCGGCGGACACTACGCTGACAACGAACCTTGATGACGTGCAATTTAAACAAATTATTCAGGTATTAAAACAACATCTTTATCAAGGTGATGTATTTCAAATTGTGCCTTCCCGTCGCTTTTCGTTAGCCTGTCCAAATACATTGGCAAGTTACCGACAGCTGAAACACACGAATCCGAGCCCTTATATGTTCTTTATGCAAGATGAAGACTTTACTCTCTTTGGCGCCTCACCAGAAAGTGCATTGAAATATACACAGCAAACCCGTCAGCTCGAGATTTATCCGATTGCGGGTTCACGCCCGCGCGGTTTTTATCCCAATGGTCAGATTGATCCAGAATTGGACGCTCGCTTAGAACTGGAATTACGTTTAGATCAAAAAGAACTCGCAGAACATTTGATGTTAGTGGATTTAGCCCGTAATGATATTGCACGGGTTTGTGAAACCGGGACACGCCAAGTGGCGGATTTAATGCAGGTAGATCGCTATTCTCACATTATGCACTTAGTTTCTCGCGTGGTGGGCAAATTACGACCTGAATTAGATGCGTTACATGCCTATCAAGCTTGCATGAACATGGGGACACTCACTGGTGCCCCAAAAATTAAAGCAATGCAACTGCTCTATCAAGTTGAACAACAAAAACGACATAGTTATGGCGGTGCGGTAGGGTATCTCGCTTCGAATGGCGATTTAGACACGTGTATTGTGATACGTTCTGCCTTTGTGCAACAAGGTATTGCCTACATCCAAGCCGGTTGTGGCGAAGTGCTCGATTCAGATCCGCAAAAAGAAGCCGATGAAACACGACACAAAGCACAAGCCGTGATTAACGCGATTGTTCAAACTCACCAAACACCTCGTCAAGCATAAGGACAGCAGTATGGCAAAGATTGTATTTTTAGATAATTTTGACTCCTTTACCTATAACTTAGTGGATCAGTTGCGTTGTTTAGGACATCAAGTCCACATCTATCGTAATGATTGTGATCTCGATGTATTAGAACAGGTTACACTTGCCCACCCCAATACGATTCTAGCGCTTTCACCTGGTCCGAGTACACCGCAACAAGCGGGTAATATGTTACCCCTGATTCAGCGTTTAAAACAAAAGGTTAGAATGATTGGCATTTGTTTAGGTCATCAAGCGATTGTTGAAGCATTTGGTGGTAAAGTAATCCATGCAGGCGAAGTCTTACATGGCAAAGTGTCAAACATTACACACGATCAGCAAATGATGTTTGCACACTTACCAAATCCAATGCCCGTCGCACGATACCACTCCTTAATGGGCGTTGATTTATCTGACGAATTTATTGTGAACGCAACCTACCATAACATTATCATGGCTATTCGACATAAACATTTGCCGATTTGTAGTTTTCAATTTCATCCAGAAAGCATCTTAACAGTGCAAGGTTCACAGTTATTAGCGCAGTCTATTGAATGGCTGTTGGCGCATGAAATCTGAACACCTTCGAACACACTTAGGTGGGTGATGAAAAGATAAGTAACCCTGTCACATAAATACTGATTGCTATCAGACTGATAATAGTTCCACAGGCAATTCGGCTAGCCGATGTGCCTGTGTTTAAATAATAGGTTTCTAAAATAATCAAATTCGCGGCAGGTGGCAGAAAACTCAATAAATAAAAGACAGGCTTATTTTGAATAATGAGCTCAAATTCATAAAAGTCTGCGAGATGAAGAAAAACCGAAACCAATAACGCAATCGTGAGCATTCTAAACACAAACAAGACCATGGCTTCTTTAAAATCAGCTTGCTTGAGTTTTGTACTTGCTAACCACATTCCCAACAGCATCATCCCTAAAAAGGTCATAGTAAATTTTAAACTTTCATATAGGAAAACACATTGACGCTCTATCCATTCACCCACAGGCATAGCGACAATACCGAGCATTAAAGCCAGCACGGGCGGTGATGTCGCGAGTTGACTTAGTTGCTTTTTCCATGTCGTACCGCTTGACATCAAACTAACACAAGCAGAATTGCAAAACAGTGAACTCCCAATATAGACACTAATCAAAATCATCGCCGCTTCGCTGCCCCAAATAGCATTACCAATAGGTAAGCCGAACCAAGCAATATTTAAATAAAAGAAACAAAGGCGTTTAACGGGATTCTCTTGATAAACACGGCTAATCAGAAATAATATCAAGAGCATTAACATGGTTCCCAACATAATAACTAAGAAGCCTTTTTTATAGGTGGCGATGTTATACACAATGACAGCTGGGATCACACATTTAGTCAAAAAAATAGAGATTTTTCCTTTAATATTAAGAGGAAAACGCGCCAAAAACATGCCAATGAACAGATAAAGCAAAGGCGATAAAATACTAAGTGACATTTGTTTTCCTCCTGCAATCATCCTTGTCTGCGTTGTTTTTATACTATTTTGATCAAGATATACCGTATTTTTCTATTGGATGCAAAATTTCCCCCTTGACATTATCATTTTGTACTAGTTTAATAGTTTTAAATTACAAAATAAAAATAGATTTAAAAGGAAAAAACATGCAAACCGAGCAGTTACTTCACCAACTCTTTGAAAAAAAAGCGTTAAACCAACAACAAACCGAATTTCTTTTCACCGCTATCGTACGTGGACAATTGGATAACTCACAACTCAGTGCTGCATTAATTGCCCTTAAACTGCGCGGTGAAACCCCTGAAGAAATCAGTGGTGCCGTCACCGCATTACAAGCTGATGCCGAATCCTTTCCCATTCCAGACTACCCTTTTGCTGATATTGTCGGCACGGGAGGAGATGGCGCCAATACCATTAATATTTCTACAGCTTCAGCAATTGTAGCGGCCAGTTATGGACTAAAAGTCGCAAAACATGGTAATCGTAGTGTTTCGAGTCAAACGGGCGCCAGTGATCTGTTAACTGCCTTAGGGGTGAATGTCCATATATCAGCTCACAAAGCCAGACAAGCGTTGGATGAAATTGGCTTATGTTTTCTTTTTGCCCCACAATATCATCTGGGGTTTCAACATGCGATTCCTGTCCGCCAAGCACTTAAAACACGCACTATTTTTAATATCTTAGGTCCCTTGATCAATCCAGCCAAACCCAAACGGCAGTTACTTGGTGTGTATTCATCTGATTTAATTCAACCTTATGCAGAAACGGTTGCCCGTTTGGGACATGAGCATAGCGTAGTGGTACATGGCTCAGGCTTAGATGAAATTGCACTACATGGTGTGACCGAAGTCGCTGAAATCAAAGCAGGACAAATTGAACGTTATACACTTACCCCACAAGATTTTGGTTTTCAGCCACAGCCACTTGAGACATTACGTGGCGGAAAGCCTAGCGAAAATGCCCAAATTCTGACCGCACTTTTACAAGGCAAAGGTAAATTGGCACACCAACAAGCAGTGGCAATGAATAGTGCCATGTTGATGAGCTTATTTGGCTATCCAAACCTCAAACAAAATGCACAAGCGATTATGGATATTATCGCCACAGGCAAACCATTTGAGACTTTACAACAACTTACCCAATATTAATTCGTTTTGATGACTTATTATTAAGAGAACCTAACAATGACACAAGCGCTTCCCTCTATTCTGCAAAAAATCATTCAAGATAAAACCACTTGGATTGCAGAAAAACAAGCACAATTGCCTTTAGCAAGCTTTCAAGATCAGCTAGAACGTAGTGATCGTGACTTTTATCAAGCGATGCAACAAGGCTCAAAACAACGCCCTTCATATATCTTAGAATGTAAAAAAGCCTCTCCCTCAAAAGGCTTAATTCGTGCAGCGTTCGATTTAACCGAGATTGCCGAGGTTTATCAACACTATGCTACGGTCATTTCCGTCTTAACCGATGAAAAATATTTTCAAGGGCATTTTGCTGATATTGCTCAAGTACGCCAACGCGTGACACAACCGATTTTATGTAAAGATTTTATCTTATCCGAATACCAAGTATATTTAGCACGATACGCACAAGCTGATGCCATTTTATTGATGCTTTCCGTTCTTAATGATGAACGCTATACACAATTAGCCACATTAGCACACCAATTAGGGATGGGCGTTTTAACTGAAACCAGTAATGAGGCAGAATTTGCGCGCGCATTAGCGTTAAAAGCGAAAGTGATTGGTGTCAATAATCGGAATTTACATGATCTCAGTGTAGACATACAACGTGTTGCCCAGATCACTCAACACTATGCCGATCAGATTCCTCCTAGAACCAAAATTATCAGTGAATCTGGTATCTATCAACACCAACAAATTCGAGACTTACGCCATGTTGCCGACGGTTTTTTAATTGGCAGTAGTTTAATGCAACACGCAGATTTAAATCATGCGGTACGCTCACTTCTTTTTGGGGAACATAAAGTTTGTGGGCTCACCCGTCCACAAGATGTAAGAGCGGTTTACCAGCAAGGTGCACTTTACGGTGGACTGATTTTTGTGACACACTCAAAACGTTGTATTAGCTTACGTCAAGCCCAAGAATTAGTCACACAAGCCCCATTGCGCTTTGTTGGGGTATTTCAAGATCAATCCATAGCGTTTATCTGTCACCTTGCAACTCAATTAAGACTCCACGCCGTCCAATTACATGGCAACGAAAGCCACGAATTCATTCGCCAATTACGCGATGAATTGCCAGTGAATTGTGAAATTTGGCGCGCCATTTGCATTGAGAGTAGCGGCACCAGTCCGTGTCAAATCGTAGAAAATGAAAATATTGATCGTTATATTTTTGACAGTAAAACGCATCAACAACGTGGCGGAACGGGGAAAACATTTGATTGGCAATTGATCCCTCATCACTTAAAACCAAAAAGTATGTTAGCTGGTGGTATTACACCAGAAAATATCCCTCTGGCGCTCGCTCAAGGCTGTTTAGGACTGGATTTAAATTCAGGGCTTGAAACTTATCCTGGTGTAAAATCACACCAAAAAGTCGTTGCAGCTTTTGCTCAACTCCGCTAAGTTAAACAGCGTGATAACTTATACCTGAGGTAAAAATGAAAAAAATTGCATTAGTGACCGGTGCCACTGCCGGATTTGGCACCGCGATTTGTCGTACATTAATTCAGCATAATTACAACGTGATTGGCACAGGGCGACGTGCTGAACGTTTAGCCGCATTACAGCAAGAATTTGGTGCCGATTTTTTGCCACTTGCCTTTGATCTCTGCGATCGCCACGCCACAGAAAAAGCGATTAACAACCTGCCTCAAACCTGGCAAGCAGTAGATCTTTTAGTCAATAATGCGGGGTTAGCATTAGGGCTTGATCGTGCTGATAAAGCTGAATTAGATGACTGGATACAAATGATCAACACCAACATCACAGGATTAGTCACCGTCACTCGCCTACTGCTACCGCAAATGGTCAGTCGCAATCAAGGACATATTATTAATTTAGGATCGATTGCAGGGACTTACCCATATCCGGGTGGCAATGTTTATGGCGCAAGCAAAGCCTTTATCAAACAATTTAGCTTAAACTTACGTGCCGATCTCGCAGGCACCGCCATTCGTGTGACCAATATTGAACCGGGATTATGCGGAGGGACGGAGTTTTCCAATGTGCGATTCAAAGGCGATGATCAACGCGCCGCAAAATTATATGAAGATGTGCAGTTTGTTACTCCTGAAGATATTGCCAATATTGTCTTGTGGGCAAATCAACAGCCTGAACACGTCAACATTAACCGCATTGAAGTGATGCCAACAGCGCAAAGTAGCGCGCCACTCAATGTCGTCAAACAAACGAAATAATTCCTGCAATTCCTTTCATCATGCTAAGGTGCGAAGTCATTGGCACCTTTTTTCTCTTTTTTCACCACGTTTTCGTTATTTTTCATAAAACACTTGCTTTTTGTATTCTGAACTAGTTTAATAGTGCAATATTTAAAAGTGAAATAGTTTCAATTTTATCCATCACAACGATTTATCATTATATTGTTTAAAGGAATAACCATGTCAGAAACCTTACTTAATCCCTATTTCGGCGAATTTGGAGGAATGTATGTTCCCGAAATTCTGATGCCGGTGTTGAAAAATCTCGAAAAAGCCTTTGTTGAGGCACAACGAGATCCCACATTTAAAGAAACCTTCCTCGATTTATTGAAGAACTATGCAGGTCGCCCAACTGCGCTGACTCGCTGTCGCAATCTCACTCAAGGCAGTAAAACCAAACTGTACCTGAAGCGTGAAGATTTATTGCATGGCGGTGCACATAAAACCAATCAAGTATTAGGGCAAATCTTATTAGCGAAACGGATGGGGAAAACCCGTATTATTGCGGAAACGGGGGCGGGACAACATGGCGTAGCAACAGCTCTCGCTTGTGCCATGCTCGGCATGCCATGCCAAATCTACATGGGCGCAAAAGATGTTGAACGTCAATCGCCGAATGTATTTCGTATGCGTTTAATGGGGGCGAATGTGACTGCGGTAACGAAAGGCTCAGCCTCATTAAAAGACGCCTGCTGTGAAGCCATGCGTGATTGGGCAGAAAACTATGAACACACCCATTATTTACTCGGCACGGCAGCAGGTCCTCATCCCTTTCCTACTATCGTGCGTGAGTTCCAAAAAATCATTGGTGAAGAAACCAAGCAACAAATTCTAGCACGCGAAGGGCGTTTACCTGATGCAATCATTGCTGCGGTTGGTGGGGGTTCAAATGCCATTGGTATGTTCAATGACTTTATCGAGGAAACCAGCGTACGTTTAATTGGTGTTGAACCAGCGGGCAAAGGAATTGCCACTGGACAACATGGCGCTCCGCTAGGTCATGGCACAACAGGAATCTACTTTGGTATGAAAGCGCCATTAATGCAAACACCAGATGGACAAATTGAAGAATCGTATTCGATTTCAGCAGGACTTGATTTTCCTTCCGTTGGTCCACAGCACGCACATTTACAAGCGATTGGGCGTGCCCAATATGAATCCATTACCGATGATGAAGCCTTATCCGCCTTCCAAGCCTTAGCACGCCATGAAGGCATTATTCCCGCATTAGAAAGTGCTCATGCCCTCGCTTATGCCTTAAAACTGATTCAGCGCCAGCCTGAAAAAGAACAACTCTTGGTGGTCAATTTATCTGGACGAGGTGATAAAGATATTTTCACCGTAGATCGCATTTTATCGCAAAAAGGAGTTTCACATGCGCCGTTTTGATACCCTCTTTTCACAATTACAACAAAAACAACAAGGTGCATTTGTCCCTTTTGTCACGCTATGCGATCCTAATCTGGCACAGTCATTTGAGATTATTCAAACCTTAGTGGAAAATGGTGCAGACGCCTTAGAATTAGGCTTTCCTTTTTCTGATCCGATGTTAGATGGTCCAGTGATTCAAGCCGCTAACCAACGTGCGTTAGCCGCAGGTTGTAGCACAGATGCCAGTTTTCAGTTATTAACACAAGTACGATCAACTTATCCGACACTACCAATAAGTTTACTGCTTTGTGCCAATCTGGTTTATGCACAAGGCATTGAACGTTTTTATCAACGTTGTGCTGAAGTGGGCGTGGATGCGGTATTAATTGCGGATTTACCATTATTCGCCCATCGAGAGTTTACGGTTATGGCTGAAAAATATAGCATTCAGCAGGTTTTTATCTGTCCGCCTAATGCCTGTGAAGACACGATCAAACGTGTCGCTCAACAAACACAAGGTTACACCTATTTAGTTTCTCGTTCAGGTGTAACAGGAGTAGAAAATCAACAATCTGCTGGCAACTTAAAAACACTCGTCGAGCGCCTCAAAGCCTATCAAGCTCCCCCTATTTTGCAAGGCTTTGGTATTTCGCAACCACAGCAAGTTAGCGATGTGTTAAAAATGGGCGTCAATGGTGCCATTTCGGGTTCTGCTACCGTTCAAATTATTGAAAAATATCGCCATGACCCACAAGCCTGCTTAGCTGAACTAGCGCAGTTTACGCAAAAAATGAAACAAGCGACCACATAAAAAAATATAGCCCGATTTGGATTCAATCGGGCTATATTTTAAAATTGCTGAGTCAGGCTAAATTTGACATTCCTACCTGTTCCTGAAGCTAATTCTCCTAAGTAAGGATAATAGGGTCGGTTAAATAAATTATCAACAGTAACTTTGAAATTCATTCCTTTAATCTTTGTAGGACTCCAAGAGAAGAATACACTATGTAGGCTATATCCTTTTGAAGAAGGTAATGCCCAATATGATGCTTTAGAATCATTAGATAGTGGTGATCTATCTTGCTTTCTCACAAACTCAGCACGCCAACCTGCCGTAAAATAATATTCCGGAATATTAAAACCTAAAGTAGCGGTTGCTTTTCTAGGTGGTGTTTCTGCGATCCATGTAGATGTTTTACTCCATGGATTTCTTGGTGAAGTATCGCGTTTTCCTTTTACATAAGAGTATGTCAGTCCACCAAATAAATACGATGATTGATAATAAGCTTCTAATTCCGCTCCTTGAATAACATAACCAGGTAAATTACGGTAATTACTAATAATTTTAGGACAAACACTATTATCAACATCTAAAGCATTTTCTACGCAGTTAACCCCTCTCGTTTTGAAGATTTCATTCTTGCCGCGATTGTAAAAATAAGTAGTTCTAAATTGAAAAGCATCATTTTCCTGAAATAGATGATTGAGAGTAATAATTCCACCCACTCTGGTTTGATTAATCATTTCTTTTTCTAAATTTAAAGAAGTCGCAGATACAGAAGCTTGACTATATTGTGTCTCATACTGTTCATCAATAACAGGGGCTCGCCAAGTTTTACTAAAATTCGTAAATAAACTTAAATAATGATTTACATCATACTTAAGACCTAAATAATAAGACCAACCATTATAATTTTTCTGGCTATAATCATGTCCTGCAGAGATATCATTATATCGTGGCGCTAAATTTTTCTGCCCTATATTATTGATATGGTCATATCTTATCCCTCCTGTAAAGAGGAAATTCTGCCATTTTATTTGATCTTGTAAATAAAATGCTTGTGTATACTGGCGTCCAGAAGGCATATAATAAGGCTGAAAATAGCCATAATTATAGTCTGCCTTCTTGACTCCCCCTTTATGATACATAAGGGTATTTCTTTTATTTTTTAACCACTGTAAACCAAATAGTAGTTCATGCTCAGCACGCCCAATATTTAGAGTACTTGTGTTACTTATATCAAAAGTAAGATCTGAATAAGTTATCCAACTTTTATTTCCTAATGTACCTAGGAATGAAGAAGTGACTTTCTCATGGCGAGTATCATTCTGCTCTGTTTTACTATAACTCAGCTGAACAGACAAATTAATCCACTTATTATTTTCAGGTAAATAGCGATATTTCAATGAATAACTTTCATCTTTTTGATCTCGATAAACAAGTTTACGTTTCCACGCAACATCAATCCCATAGTGTTTTATTTCTGTTTCTGTTGGTCTCGACATCACATCTCTTTTTGCTGCCCAAGGTTCCCACCCTTTATGAATGCCATAAACACTGGATAAAGTTAATAAATGTTCAGGAGTAATTTGCCAATTTACTTTTATTAATCCACTTTTTTGATTGTTTTTTGAAAAAAGAATTTTACTTTTATCAGGTCTTGTATAATTGCTTGCATTTCTTACAGAACCAAATAATAACAAATCAATATTTTTTTGTTCATTCTGTAAAACTAGGGCTGTACTATAAGTTTTTTGGTTATTATTGCTATTATTTCCATATTTAAATAATCCACCTATTTTCTGATTTTCTTTCAAAAAATCAGTTGCATCTTTTGTTTCAAATTTTACAGTACCAGCAAAGCCACCATTGCCATATTGAGGAGAATAATTTCCTTTGTCTACTGTCACCTTTCTTAATAACTCAGGTTCAATAAAAATAGAGCCTTGTTGATATTTTTCGAAACTTTTTGTTGCGCCGTCTAGTTGAACTCTAACATCTTCAGCATCACCCATTCCATTAATATTTAATGTTTGACCACCAGGGCGAAATCCTCCCGCCATATTTACCCCAGGTAAAATATTTATTAAGTCAGCGGCATTATCTGCTTGTTGTTGATCGATATTTTTCTGTTTTAATACAGAACGACCTGGTAATTTATTATCTTCATCAGCATTCACAATAATAGGTAATAACTCATCCACATCTGGAGGATTTGGATTTGATGCTAGCCCTATTTGGATACCGCAACCGACTATTGATAAGAATACACATCCCTTCATTAAATTTTTATCCATAACTATTAACCTTAATGATAATTATTTTTATTATTAAAGATTCTAATTCTAAATAAATGGCAATAAAAAACAAGTTATCCTATACAATTTTTTGCCTTTCTTTACCCACTGTCTATTTCTAAGCTATACTAGCCCCCTTATTTTTGCGGTATAGGAATCACTCTAATGAAAAAAATTGAACAACTTTTTGCCAATAATTATAGCTGGGCGTTACGGATGAAAGAGGAAAACTCCTCTTACTTTAAAGAATTGGCTGATCATCAAACCCCGAGCTATCTTTGGATTGGTTGCTCGGATAGCCGTGTTCCTGCAGAAAAATTAACAAATTTAGGACCGGGTGAGCTGTTTGTGCATCGTAATGTTGCAAATCAAGTCATTCACACCGATTTAAACTGTTTATCTGTTGTGCAATATGCCGTTGAGGTCTTAAATATTGAACACATTATTATTTGTGGACATACAAACTGTGGTGGAATTAAAGCCGCAATGGCGGATCAAGATTTAGGTTTAATTAATAACTGGTTACTCCACTTACGCGATATTTGGTATAAGCATAGTCATTTACTTGGCAATTTACCGCCTGAAAAACGGGCTGATATGCTGACGAAAATTAACGTCGCAGAGCAAGTTTATAACTTAGGTCGCTCGTCAATCATTAAATCCGCGTGGAAAAATGGGAAAAAACTCTCATTACATGGTTGGGTTTATGATGTCAATGACGGTTTCTTAATCGATCAAGGTGTCATTGCTACTAGTCGAGAAAGCCTTGAAATCTCCTACCGCAATGCGATTGCCCGTCTTTTAAAACTCAATGAAGATGAGATCTTGAAAAAAGATCAAGATGAAGAAGCGTAATTTCTCAAAAAGAAACAGCCGTGCCCTACGGGGTGGGTTGTTTTTTAAGCAAAACAAGACCGCTATTTTCCTCAACTAATTTTTGCTAGAATGCTAGCCATGATGAAACGCTTTATGATAGGAAAAGATGAATGTTAACGTCTCCCCATCTCGTTGAAGTGAATGCACAAAACCTCACTGAAATTTTACAACAATCACAACAAATCCCGTTGGTCTTAACGTTTTACGCACCAAGTCATCAACCTTCTGTGGCGTTTATGGCATTGTTAGAACGTTACGCGGAACAATATCAAGGGCAATTTATCCTTGCGAAAGTCAATTGTGAAACAGAACAAATGGTTGCGGCACAATTCCGTATTCAAACCTTACCAACTACCTATTTATTTAAAGAAGCACAAGCGCTAGATGCTTTTCCTGGTATTTTAGATGAGCAAGCCTTACAACAACGCTTAGCACTGATTCTACCGAAAGAAGACGAAATAAAATTTATGCAAGCGCTTGAATGGCTTGAAGCAGAAAACTTTGAACAAGCCCTTCCTCTCCTCAAAGAAGCTTGGGAACTGTCAGCGAAAAAAAACAGTGATATAGCCTTACTTTATGCTGAAACCTATATTGCGATGAAGAAAGTCGAGCCAGCGCAAGACATTTTAAATCAAATCCCATTACAAGATCGTGATAACCGTTGGCAAGGATTACAAGCCCAAATTGAATTACTGATTCAAGCGGCAGATACCCCTGAGATTCAGCACTTGCAGAGTGAGTTTGCGAAAAATCCCTCTCCTCAAATTGCTTTGAAACTTGCTTTACAATTACACCAAGCCAATCGCAATGAAGAAGCACTAAGCCTTCTATTTGACTTTTTAAAGCGCGATCTCAATGCGGAGAACGGAGAAATCAAACAACAATTTTTAGCCATGTTAACGGCGATCGGACAAAATGATCCCGTTAGCAATAAATACCGTCGTTTACTCTATTCTCTATTATATTAATAGGCAAGATTAGTGATAGATTGCCCTCTCTGAACGGTCTATAATACAAACAGAATTTTCGTGATAGTAAAGGATAACAATATGAATGCAATGAAACACAGCCAACTTTTAATTTTAGGATCGGGACCTGCCGGTTATACCGCAGCCATTTATGCGGCACGTGCTAACCTCAAACCGGTTTTAGTGACGGGTTTACAACAAGGTGGACAATTAACAACCACAACTGAAATTGAAAATTGGCCAGGGGATTTTGGTGAAACAACAGGACCAGAATTAATGCAACGCATGTTACAACATGCTGAAAAATTTGACACGGAAATTATCTTTGACCATATCAATAAAGTGGATCTTTCCTCTCGCCCATTCAAATTATACGGTGATGTCCATACCTTCAGTTGTGATGCCTTAATTATCGCGACAGGGGCATCTGCGCGTTATTTAGGTTTGCCTTCTGAAGAAGCGTATAAAGGTCGTGGTGTGTCTGCGTGTGCAACTTGTGATGGCTTTTTCTATCGCAATAAACCAGTGGCAGTCGTCGGTGGCGGTAATACCGCAGTAGAAGAAGCACTCTATCTCGCTAATATTGCTTCAGAAGTGCATTTAGTACACCGCCGTGACAGTTTCCGCAGTGAAAAAATTCTAATTGACCGTTTAATGAAAAAAGTCGAAGAAGGCAAAATTATCCTCCATACTAACCGCACTTTAGATGAAGTATTGGGTGATAATATGGGCGTGACGGGTGTTCGCTTGAAAGATACACAATCTGAAGCCACAGAAGAACTCAGCCTAGACGGTGTCTTTATTGCGATTGGTCATGCACCAAATACGGATATTTTTGCAGATCAACTTGAATTAAACAATGGTTATATTGTGGTCAAGTCAGGCTTAGAAGGTAATGCCACTGCGACTTCAGTGGACGGGGTCTTTGCTGCGGGTGATGTGATGGATCATAACTACCGCCAAGCGATTACCTCAGCGGGTACCGGTTGCATGGCTGCACTTGACGCAGAACGCTATTTGGATGCCCAAAAATAACATTTTATTGTTTTATATTATTCGTCCAATCTCGCCTTTGGGCGAATAATTTTTTTTCGCTTACGGAATCAATAATCGGACAGTTATGGAAAAATCTCGCCAAAAATATTTACAAAAATGGCTTTGGTCACAACAGAAACCCATCAGAAGACTATTAAATCTTAATATTATGCTGGCTTCGGTATCTTCGGTGATCTTAGTGATAAATACCTACTTTTTAGCGAATCTTCTCCATCACTTGATCATGCTCAATACAGCAAGGCATGAATTACTCCCTTCTTTTATTGGCTTAGTTATTGGCTTTGCTCTACGTGCTATCATTTTATGGGTACGTGAACAAATTGGCTTTAAGTGCGGTCGAATTTTACGCAATATTTTGCGTCAGAAGATCTTAGACAAAATCCATCAAGTCGGTCCCGCCACCATTAACAATAAACCCGCGGGGAGCTGGGCGACCATTATGTTAGAGCAAGTGGAAAACCTCCATAATTACTATGCGCGCTATTTACCCCAACAGGCACTGTCTGCCATTGTCCCCGTTGTCATTTTAATCGCGATTTTTCCCTTAAACTGGGCGGCAGGTTTAGTTCTCATGATCACCGCGCCACTCATCCCGATTTTTATGATTTTAGTTGGGATTGCGGCGGCAGACAGTAGTCAGAAAAATATGGCGACCTTAGCCAAACTGAGCGGACAATTTTTAGACCGTTTACGCGGTTTAGAAACCCTACGTCTCTTTAATCGCACTGAAGAACAAACACAACATATCGAAAAAAATACCGAAGATTTTCGCGAAACAACGATGGACGTATTAAAGATGGCATTTCTTTCCTCTGCCGTCTTAGAGTTTTTTACTTCCATTTCAATTGCGCTAATGGCGGTATATTTTGGATTCAGTTATTTAGGTGAATTAAACTTTGGTACCTATGATGCCCCTCTTACCTTATTTGTTGGTTTCTTTTGTTTAATTTTAGCGCCAGAGTTTTACCAACCCTTGCGTGATCTCGGCACATATTACCATGATCGTGCCGCTGGAATTGGCGCAGCGGACGTGATTGTCGACTTCTTAGAAGCCAATCACACAACGGCACAGTCAACAGCACAACAGAATCCCCATATCGAAAGTGCGGTGGAAATCTGCGCAGAAAACCTTGTGATTCTCTCGCCACAAGGAAAGCCATTAACTCAAGCCCTCAATTTTTCGTTACCTGCAGGAAGCCACACGGCTATTGTTGGACAAAGTGGTGCAGGAAAAACGTCCTTATTCAACGCAATTCTCGGCTTTCTAGCCTATCAAGGAAGCTTAAAAATCAATGGTATTGAACTCAAAGAGATGAATATTACACAATGGCGTAAACATATTGCTTGGGTAGGACAAAACCCGCTGTTATTACAAGGAAGCATCAAAGAAAATCTCTTATTAGGCGATATTGAGGCAACAGACGCACAAATTGATCAGGCTTTGTGTTTAGCACAAGCCAAAGAATTCACAGATAAACTGGGACTAAACAGCGAAATTAAGGATGGTGGGCTTGGTGTTTCTGTGGGACAAGCGCAACGTTTAGCGATTGCTCGCGCCTTGCTGCGTCAAGGTCATTTACTTTTACTCGATGAACCAACTGCCAGTTTAGACGCACAGTCTGAAAATCTCGTTTTGCAAGCTTTACAACACATGAGTCAGCAACAAACCACTTTGATGATTACGCATCGTATTGAAGATTTAAAACAATGTGACACGATTTTAGTCATGCAACAAGGTGCAATTGTTCAACAAGGGCATTTTGAACAATTAAAAAATACGGGGTTCTTTGCTGAATTATTGACCCAACGAAAACAGGATGTAAATTAATGCGTGCACTCTTCCCTTTTTTACGTCTTTTTAAACATGCTAAGTTGACGCTATTTCTCGGCGTCCTATTAATGATTACTGGCTTAGCCGCCAGTATTGGTTTGCTCACCCTATCCGGTTGGTTTTTAGCTGCAACGGCAATTGCTGGTGTGGGGACATTATTTAATTTCTTCTACCCTTCCGCTGGTGTACGTGGACTTGCAATTGGACGTACCGTAGCACGCTATTTTGAAAAAGTGGTGACCCATGATGCCACTTTCCGTGTATTAGCCAAATTGCGTGTACAAGTTTTTCGTCGCATCATTCCCCTCAGTCCCGCGGTACTTAACCGTTATCGCAACAGTGATTTATTAAATCGTTTAGTGGCAGATGTAGATACGCTAGATAGCTTATATTTGCGTTTAATTGCCCCCTTTATCAGCGCCATTGTCGTGATCGGTTTGATTACATTCGGATTAAGCTTTATTCATGTCCCGTTAGCACTGTTTATTGGTTTAACCTTACTCTGTTTTTTATTGATTATCCCTACTGTTTTTTATCATTTAGGCACAAAGTTTGGTGAGAAATTAATTAGCTCACGTGCCACTTATCGCACGCAATTTGTTGAATTTATTCAAGCCCAAGCAGAATTATTGTTATTTAACGCAAGCACACAACACCAACAAAAACTCAACCAAACAGAACAAGCATGGCAAGCGTATCAACAAAAAGAAGCCAATTTAGCAGGGCTTTCCAGTGCAATTTTATTACTAGTAAATGGGTTTATTTTGTCAGCGACTTTATGGTTTGCTGCAGAAGCCGATCTTGGCAATGGAACCTATAAAGCCGCACTGATGGCATTGTTTACCTTTTCGGCACTGGCTTCTTTTGAAATTTTAATGCCCATTGGTGCTGCGTTTTTGCATATTGGACAGGTGATTGCTTCAGCGGAAAATGTCAATGATATCATTGCACAAAAGGCATTAGTGAGCTTTGATGGAAATGAACAATTTGAACAAACAGAACAACCTTTAATTGAGGCAGAAAATCTGTCGTTCCGTTATCCTACACGCGACAATCTTGCGCTCAATCGCCTTAATTTAAGGATTTTAAGTGGACAAAAAGTCGCGATTTTAGGTAAAACCGGGAGTGGTAAATCAACTCTTTTACAACTTTTAGTACGTAATTATGATGCAGAACAAGGTAACTTACGACTTGCAGGCAAACCTATCCAACACTACAGTGAACAAGCATTACGTGAGCAAATTTGCTTTTTGACCCAACGTGTTCATGTCTTTAGTGACACCTTGCGCAATAATTTGCAAATAGCGAACGCAAATCTGATCGACGATGAAAAAATGATCGCGGTATTACAGCAAGTCGGACTAGAAAAATTGCTTACTCAAGATGAAGGGCTTGATAGCTGGCTTGGCGACGGCGGTCGTCCGCTTTCTGGTGGAGAACAACGTCGTTTAGGCTTGGCACGTGTATTATTAAATAACGCCCCTATTCTTTTATTAGACGAACCCACAGAAGGGCTAGATCGTGAAACTGAACGCCAAATTTTACGTCTAATTTTAGCGCACGCGCAAGGCAAAACTCTTTTAATGGTTACTCATCGATTAACCTTTATTGATCAATTTGATTTGCTTTGTATGATTGATGAAGCAACATTAATTGAACAAGGCAATTATCACGAGCTCAGCCAGTTAGAACAAGGTTATTTTAGACAGTTGATTGAACGGATTTAAGGAAGAGAAGGATAGCGTTGGGTGGAAACCTTCCCAGCTTGATCTCGGCACACAGAAATTCTGACTTTGGCTGCTTTCTTCCGAACCTGACCGGGTAAACCAGACACCATTGCGAGGAACCGAGAAGGTTTCCATAGGATAATCACTGTGCTTTCGTCAAGTGATTAGGTCGCGTATTATGCAACAAGATTTGAGATATTGCAAACATTGATGTGCGATTTCCGTGGGATTGCTTATATTTTATAACGTTTAGCGGTTTTCTAAACAAAAACCGTTCTCGTATTCTATACCCTATTCACAATAAGGAACAAAATATGTCGAATGTCCTGAATAATTTAATTGCCTTATTACAACTTGAACGCCTCGATGATTTCCTTTTTCGTGGCAAAAGTGAAGATTTAGGTTTACGCCAAGTATTTGGTGGTCAAGTCGTCGCACAAGCCTTATCCGCGGCAATACAGGTCGCCCCGCCGGATCGTGTTTTGCACTCTTGCCATGCTTATTTTCTTTCGCCGGGCGATAGTCAACATGGGATTATTTATGATGTGGAAACCTTGCGCGAAGGACGTAATTTTACTGCTTTACGCGTCAAAGCGATTCAACACAATGAGCCGATTTGCCATATTACCGCCTCTTTCCAAAAAGCAGAGCAAGGGTTTGATCATCAAAGTAAAATGCCGGATGTAGAATCCCCCGATCAATTGATCGCAGAAAGTGTGATTATTCAAAAACTGGCACCTCATATTCCCGAAGCCATTCGTGCCAAATTCACCGCAGAGCGCCCTTTTGATATCCGCACCAAATATATCAACAATCCCTTTCATGGCAGCCAACTACCCGCAGAACAATTTGCTTGGGTAAAAGCCAATGGTCATGCACCACAAGATCACAAAATCCAACAATGTTTACTGGCTTATTTTTCCGATTTTCATTGTTTATTAACCGCACTTCATCCCCACCAAAAAGGCTTTTTACAACCGGGGATGAAAGTAGCCACAATTGATCATTCTATTTGGTTCCACCGTCCTTTTGATTTAAATGATTGGTTGCTCTATGCCATTGAAAGCAATAATGCTTTTGCTGCACGTGGTTTGGCACGAGGGCAAATTTTTGACCGCCAAGGTCGTTTAATTGCTACGACGCAGCAAGAAGGCTTAATTCGTTATACACCTGAAAAAGGAGGTGAAAAATGACCGCACTTTGGCATGCCATCACAGAAGCATTAACTGAAACACGCCCAGAAGAGAAATGTGCACTCGTCAATCATTTATATGATGAATTACTGCCTCAAGTGCAATTCTCTTGTATATCAGATTTTCCTGAGGTCAATGCCACACAAGATATCGCTGGTTTTCCAACTAGACCCCTTTGTGTCGCGCCGAAAGACGTGCCCAAACGGGCTTTTGCCACAGAGGAAGGGTATGCTGCCACGTTACATGCCATTGCACACATTGAATTTAATGCGATTAATCTTGGACTGGATGCGGCTTGGCGTTTTGGTCGCTGTGCACAACAAGAACTGAATCAAGGCATGGCATTTGTTAAGGATTGGCTACGGGTAGCGCGTGAGGAAAGTACCCACTTTAGTTTGCTCAATCAACATTTGAAAAGCTTAGGCTATCAGTACGGTGATTTTGAGGCACATGCGGGTTTATGGGAAATGGCACAAGCGACCGCACATGATATTTGGGAACGTATGGCACTCGTTCCGCGTGTTCTTGAAGCGCGAGGTTTGGATGCCACACCAGTGTTACAAGATAAAATCCGTCAACGGAAAGATTTTGCAGCAGTGGAAATTCTTGATGTGATTTTACGTGATGAGATCGGGCATGTTGGCATTGGTAATCACTGGTATCATGCCCTGTCAGAGAAACGCGGACTAGATGCGATGCAATCTTTTGCTGAATTACTGCGTAAATATCGTATTGTGATTTTCAAAGGTGTCATTAATACAGATGCACGTTTACAAGCGGGTTTTACACAATATGAATTAGATTGGATCTATGAAATTGAACAAACCTTAAAAAGCTATTTAAAAACAGGCAATCAGTAGTGTCCTCTCCCCTACCTTTTACATAAAAAAATCAAAAAAACACACCGCACTTTATCAAGGCGGTGTGTTGTTCATCCATCAGTTAGTCCAACGCTTTGACGGCAATATGCACCGTAATTTCTTCTCTATCATGATATAAATGTTTCGCTTGAATATGGTAACGGAATCCCTGTTTTTCTAAGCTTTCCTCGATCATCTGCAAACATTTTTTCACTTCAAGATAGCGTTTTTTCATCGGCAATTTCAAATTAAAAATCGTTTCATGGCACCAGCCATTCACTAACCACTTGAGGATTAATTGGCTGATTCGGCTAGGTTGTTCCACCATATCACAGACCAACCAATCAATTTTGCTGCGTTTCGGTGGTTGAAATTTAAAGCCATCTTCCGCGCAATGCTCAATACGTCCGGTATCGTGTAAGCTCGCCGCCATTTTGCCGTGATCGACCGCATAAACAAATAATCCACGCTTGACGAGCTGATATGTCCAACCACCGGGGCAAGCGCCCAAATCCACAGCATACATTTGCTCATTCAAACGTTTCTTTTCTTCTTCCCTAGACAGGAAAGTCAGAATGGCTTCTTCTAATTTTAACGTTGAACGGCTTGGCGCATCTAGCGGAAATTTCAAACGCGGAATCCCCATAAAATGCTCAGAATGATTATGATTATAAGAATACCCCACATAACATTGAGTTGAATCTAACATCAGAATATGTAATGTCAGCCCTTGTTTATGATGTCGAGTCCCCTGTAACCAACCTTGTTTTTTTAGGGCTTGGCGTAATGGCACGGTAAATTTGCGACAAAAAGCAGACAGTGATTTTGCCTCATTCGTATCGGCTGTTTCAACAAGTAATTCGGTGCTGTATGTTAAATTGATTCGATGGGCTATCGCTTGGTATTGCTGAATAATCGGACTAATGCGATCTTGAACTGGGAGATCGGCTAAAAGGTCAGATACGACGATCATTTGGCGGGCAAAAATCAGTTGATTAAAAGGAATTTCACGCGCTAGGCGATCGGCATCGTCGGTTTGGTAACATTCAAAAATCACATAGCCTTGATTTTCCTCTACTCTGGCAAAACCAAATATGCCCAGTTCAGCCGCTTTTTCACTGATTTCAGCGGCAAGTTCTTTTTCAAAGCCAGGACGGCAATATAATACTAATTTATTCATTATTTTTGTTTCATTGTTTCAATGATCCAAGCGCGAAATGCTTGGATACGTTCATCATTTACATCAAAATGATTCACCACATAAAAAGATTTAGGATCATGTAAATTGGTCGGTAACACAATTTGTAAGTGACCATGATCAATTTCCTGTTGGGCTAACAAACGATTCGCCAAAACCAACCCCTGACCATGAATTGCGGCTTGCAACGCCATAAAAGTATGGCTAAACAAGGGACCTTGCTGAATATTTAAATCTTCTAACTGTAAAAAATTTGCCATGTTCTGCCAATTATCACGGGTATGGATATGAATCAGGGTATGATGTTTCAAATCTTCTTTGCTGTGAATAGGATTGTGCGCTAAGAGTTTTGGTGAAGCGAGAATAAGAAGATTTTCTTCCACTAACTTTTCAACCTGCAGATTATCCCAGTTTCCTTGCCCATAATAAATAGCAATATCAATATCTTTATTTAAAACCCCTTCATCCTGATCTACCCCTTTTAAGCGTACTTCAATCTCCGGATAGCGTTGATTAAACTCACTTAAATGTGGTACTAACCATTGCATACCAAAGGTCTGCGGGACACTAATCGTTAAGTGCTTATCATTTTTCTGGGCTAATAATTTCTCTGTTGCTTCTACCAATCGCCGTAAAATTTTATTCACATCCGTGAAGTAAGCTTTGCCTAATTCGGTTAATTCCAGCGATCGATTTTTACGTTTGAATAAGGTTATACCTAAAAAATCTTCTAATAATTTTATTTGATGGCTGATTGCTGCTTGTGTCACAAATAATTCTTCTGCAGCTTTTGTGAAACTTAAATGCCTAGCGGCGGATTCAAATGCTTTCAATGAATTCAAGGGAGGCAAACGTTTATACATATTTCTTCTCAATGTTTACTTTTTGATCTATAATATAGCGTGTTTCTTCACATTAGTTTTTCTAATGCTTCATATAAAAAAATATCGATTGTCCACTCTCTTATTTCCCTCTAAAATGCGCGCATACTTAATGATTGGTAATTCCTTACTGGTTAAGAGTTTCGGACTTAAGTATGATGTTGTGTTTGCATATTGTTTGGGAAACCAAACAGAGTAACTTATCTTAAGTTACTTATTTTCACTTCCTGTATATTTATTTTAGACCCTTTTGGTTAAACACCGCTCTATCGAGCGGTGTTTTTTTATCTGTTCGATTCTAACATAGACCTGCTCACATTGCTTGTGTTCCGATTAAATATTTGCTGTTCCGTTTTTTCTTTAATCTTAATCTTTTTTTCAGATAAAGACTTGCAAGCCATGAAGAATGGTGTAGATTAAAAACATCACCAAACACAATAAAAGGACATAATAATGATAAAAGATCTTGATTGGAAAAATTTAGGCTTTGGCTATATTAAAACAGATTATCGCTATATCGCTTATTGGAAAGACGGAAAGTGGTCAAAAGGCGAGCTGACACAAGATAATGTACTGCATATTAGTGAAGGTTCAACCGCACTTCATTATGGGCAACAATGCTTTGAAGGACTCAAAGCTTATCGCTGTAAAGACGGTTCGATTAACTTGTTCCGCCCTGATCAAAATGCAGAACGTATGCAACGCAGTTGTCGCCGTTTATTGATGCCTGAAGTGCCAACAGACATGTTTATTGATGCCTGTAAACAAGTGGTCAAAGCGAATCAAGCATGGTTAGCGCCTTATGGTACTGGTGCCACCCTCTATTTACGCCCTTTCTTGATTGGTGTAGGTGACAATGTCGGCGTCAATCCTGCGCCAGAATATATTTTCTCGATTTTCTGCTGCCCTGTTGGCGCTTATTTTAAAGGTGGCTTAAAACCGACCAATTTCTTAGTTTCAAATTATGATCGCGCCGCACCGCAAGGAACCGGGGCAGCAAAAGTGGGTGGAAATTACGCAGCAAGTCTTTATCCTGGTAAAGAAGCCAAACAAAACGGCTTTGGTGACTGTATTTATTTAGACCCGACCACACACACCAAAATTGAAGAAGTGGGGTCAGCGAATTTCTTCGGTATCACAAAAGATAACAAATTTATTACTCCGCTTTCGCCGTCAATTCTGCCAAGTATCACGAAATACTCGTTACTCTATCTCGCTAAAGCGCGGTTAGGTTTAGAAACAGAAGAAGGGGATGTGTATATCGATCAATTAGATCAATTTAAAGAAGCGGGCGCTTGTGGTACTGCCGCCGTCATCACACCGATTGGTGGTATTCAATATGGTGATAACTTCCATGTGTTCTACTCTGAAACGGAAGTCGGTGAAATCACCACCAAACTCTACAATGAATTAGTGGGTATCCAATTTGGTGATGTTGAAGCCCCTGAAGGTTGGATTGTTAAAGTAGATAACTAACCCTTAGCAAAGAAACATAAGTGCGGTCGAAAACTTCAAGATTTTCGACCGCACTTTTATGTCTTATTGATGAGATATCATCACGCTATATTTAGCTGTAACTGACTTTCTCTGCAAGATAAATTTGCGTTTCTGCCAATTTCGTTTCTGCAATAATCTTACCTGCACGAATAGAATAACGTGTTGGTACTTGTCTTCTTACCGCATCAAAACCATTTTCTGCAGGTAGAATAATCAAGTTTGCCGAATGCCCAACCTGAATACCATAGTCCGTTAAACCTAATGCTTTTGCACTATTTTCAGTCACTAATTTTAGCCCTTCATTAATTTGCCCATAACCCATTAATTGACAAACATGTAACCCCATATGTAATACTTGTAGCATATTGGCTGTGCCCAATGGATACCAAGGATCAAACACATCATCATGACCGAAACACACATTAATGTTATTTTTCAGCATTTCTTTCACTCTGGTAATACCACGACGTTTTGGATAAGTATCAAAACGCCCTTGCAAATGGATATTCACCAGTGGATTCGCCACAAAATGAATGCCTGACAATTTTAACAAACGGAATAAACGCGAGGCATAAGCACCATTATAAGAGTGCATTGCAGTCGTATGGCTCGCGGTGACTTTATCCCCCATTTCATATTTCAAGGCTAAAGCAGCAACGGTTTCCACAAAACGCGACTGTTCATCATCAATTTCGTCACAATGAATATCAATTTGTTTTCCGTATTTACGCGCAATCTTAAACGCAATATGCATGGACTCGACGCCATACTCACGTGTAAATTCAAAATGTGGAATGCCTCCTACTACATCCGCCCCCATCGCCATCGCTTGATCAAGTAATGCTTCACCATTAGGATAAGACAAAATCCCTTCTTGTGGAAAAGCCACAATTTGCAAATCAATCCAAGGTGCTACTTCTTTTTTCACTTCAAGCATCGCTTTCAGTGCCGTTAACGTGGGATCAGATACATCCACATGCGTACGCACATATTGCACCCCATTTGCAATTTGCCATTTTAACGTTTTCCATGCACGGGCTTTCACATCTTCATGACTCAATAAGGATTTACGCTCTGCCCAACGTTCAATGCCTTCAAACAAGGTGCCTGATTGGTTCCAATTCGGTTGTCCTGCCGTTTGTGTTGCGTCTAAATGAATATGGGGTTCAACAAAAGGTGGATAAGCAATACCATTTTCTGCATCAACAATTTCGCCGACATAGTTTATTACTTCATCATTGGCACAAATTTGCACTATTTTTTGATCCTCAATCAAAATTTGCCAAAGCCCTTCTCGATCAGCAAGATGAACGTTTTTAATTAACATGATGCACTCCTATTTGGTTGCTAAGATTTTTGCACAGAATGGATTAAGAAGAAGATAAGACAGTGCCCCACCCAATACTGCGTTGACAGGAATAATACCCGGTAAATATTTACCACAAGCGACACCTATCGCGACAGCAATAATCGCGGTCCAATTAATAGTCACGAATTTGGCTTGTTCAAAATCTTGATAAGATTTACGACGTAGCAAGTAATCCGCAATAATAACGCCTCCCACAGGTGGAATTGCTGAAGATAAGAAAGTGAGCCAGCCAACAAAATTATTATATAGCCATAATGCAGACAATGTGCCAATCACGCCATTCACCATGGATAAAATACGGCTACTTAACCCGGTAATATTGGCAAAACCTAAGCCTGACGCATAAAGCGCGTTATCGTTAGTGGTCCAAATGTTTAAACCTAATACAATAATGGCAGGTAAGATTAACCCTTGCGCGACCATAACATCAGAAATATCTGCCATGCCTTTTACTTACGCCCCAGCGGCACCAAAAATAAACATCAACGAGTTACCTAGGAAGAACGCGATCATGCTGATAAGAATCGCTTGTTTCGGTACACGCCCAAAGCGGACAAAATCCGCAGTTAAGCTCCCCGCACTAATAAAAGAACCCACTACTAGAGTAATCGCCATAGAGAGAGGCATTTGTTCTTTCGGAACAATACTTCTGAGTACATCTAGTCCTCCTGCGTCTGTTACCGCTAAATACACAGAATAAGAACCTAAAACAGCAATCGCAGGCACAGCAACGGCAGATAATACTGTCAGGGCAGAAATCCCAAAATACACCGTTACGGTCATTAATAATCCCGATGCAATAATTAACGTATTTACATCAATTCCCGTGACTTTATTGACCGGAATAGCGAACATCGCCACCCCAACACCAAACCAACCAACTTGTGTTCCACCAAGCAATAAAGACGGTAACCATGAGCCTTTTACCCCAAAAGAATAACGTGCCAGAATATGCGTGGTTAGCCCCGTTTTGGCGCCAATATAACCTAAACAAGCGGTATAGACCCCTAGCATTAAGTTACCAATCAAAATAGCGGTCCAAAAATCGTCATAGTGCAGTGAAGTGCCTAAAGTGCCACCCGTCCACATACTTGCAGAGAAAAATGTCAAACCTAACATCACAAATGTCAGCGCAATACCCCCTTTACGCTCATGTTGTGGTACCGGTTTCAAACTAAAGTTATCTAAACTCATTTTTAATTCCTTTTGGTCAAAAAATAAAAAATCGCTGTATTATAATCCGCTTATTTAGAAAGGCAAACGTTTGCTTTAAGAAATGCAAAAATAGTTAACCGCATATTAAGAGGATAAAAACAAGGTTAAAGAGGAAAATAAAGGGAGGATAAAAGAGAATTATGCTATCTGACTGAGAGGAAAAGAAAAAGCGCCAGATTCACTGACGCTTTAACCTGTATTTATTGCTGCAAATTTCGGCGTTGGATGACAGCCTTTGAAAGCGATTCCAAAACTTTCTCGCTATCTTCCCACCCAATACAAGCGTCCGTGATACTCTGCCCATAAGTGACCGCTTTTCCATCTACTAAATCTTGTCGCCCTTCAACAAGATGGCTTTCTACCATCACACCAAAGATTTGAGTAGAACCCATAGCGATTTGCTGGCAAACACTGTCACAAACTTCCAATTGTTTTTTAAATTGTTTACAACTGTTAGCATGGCTAAAATCGACCATCACATGTGGAATACGCCCTGTTTTTTCGATCTCTGCACAAACCATAGCAATATGCTCTGCATCATAATTAGGACCTTTATCACCGCCTCGTAAAATAATGTGGCAGTCTTCATTCCCTTTTGTAGATACAATCGCAGAATGACCAAATTTCGTGACAGAAAGAAAATAATGTGGTGCTTCTGCTGCCCCAATCGCATCTAACGCGATTCTGACCCCGCCATTCGTGCCATTTTTAAAACCAACTGCACAAGATAGACCTGAGGCAAGCTCACGGTGCACCTGTGATTCTGTGGTTCTGGCACCAATCGCCCCCCAACTCATGAAATCAGCCAGATATTGTGGTGTAATCATATCCAAAAATTCACCCGCAGCCGGTACCCCTAAATCATTAACGTCCGATAATAATTTACGCGCAAGACGCAACCCTTCATTCAGCTCAAAGGTACCATTTAGGTGAGGATCATTAATCAAGCCTTTCCACCCTACTGTGGTCCGCGGTTTTTCAAAATAGACACGCATAATAATCTCCAAGCTATCTTGGTATTTTTCGCGCATCATTTTAATCCGTTTCGCATACTCCAGCGCAGAAACAGGATCATGAATGGAACAAGGTCCCATGACAACTAATAAACGGTCATCTTTTCGATGAATAATATTATGTGCTTTTTTTCGTGTTTGTCTGACGGTTTCTACTGCCACATCACTGGCAGGAAATTTTTCTAATAACGCCACAGGCGGTAAAACTTGTTCAATTTTATCAATTCTGGTGTCATCATTTTCGATATAAATTTCATTTTTATATTCTGTCATACTGCGCTCACTTACTTCTTATAAAACGGTTCATTTTTTAATCTTATTTTTCAATAGGTTATTTATCAAAATTATTGATACTGCCAATCCAGCACCAATAAACACACTAGTAAACTAGTTTTCAGTATCATTTATAATAATTCATCTAATAATGACTCAAAACTTGTGCAGGTTGTAATTTGGCGGCACGATTTGCGGGATATAGGCTAGCAAGTAAACTCAAAATTAATGCTGAACAGAATACGAGCAAAATATCTTGCCAATGTAATTCACTTGGTAAGAAATCCACAAAATAAATCCCATCAGATAGCAGTTTCCGCCCTAGTAAATATTCAATCCCCTGTATGATTGAGGTTAAGTTTAACGCCAAAATAATGCCTAAAAAGATGCCAATTAAACACCCTTTCATGCCTGCTTGCAAGCCATACCAAATAAAAATTTGCTTAATAAAGCGATTATTTGCCCCTAAAGTACGCATAATCGCAATATCACCTTGTTTATCTTTCACCGCCATAATCAAGGTCGAAATAATATTAAAGCAAGCTACACCGATGACCAATACCATAGCGATATACATCACGCTACGAATTAATTGGATATCTCGATACATATAACCAAATTTATGAATCCAATGTTGTGCATAAAGGGCTTGCGGGTAGTCCTGTAACATCGGAAACGTTAATGTTTGTACTTGAAATGGCTGTTTCACTTTTAGTTCCACACCATGTACTTCGTCTGTGCTTATACCTAATAGTGTCTGAGCTTGTGTAAGCGGTAATAAAGCATAGCTGTGATCTAATTGACCTTCTAAACGTAAAATGCCACTGACTTGGATGCGATGACGAATGGGCTGAGCCAATTGATTTTGCTCATTGGGTGGCGAAATCAGTAAACTCACCCAATCCCCAGCTACTACGTCCAGCTCACGAGCAATGCCATAACCTAAAATCAAACCAGACTGCTGTTCAAAAACCTTCCACCCTTCATCTAATACAAATTGCCCTAACGCGCTGACTTGATCTTGTGCGGACTTTTCTACCCCTTTGACTTGCACCACTTTGAGTTTAGTGCCATTTTCAACTAAAGCAGTAAAAGTCACATAGGGCGAAATGCCGTCGACTTGCTCATGCTGCGCTAATGTTTTAACCAAGGGTTGCCAAGGTTTAATACTACTGGTACCTTTTTCATTGGGATAAGCCATTATTTCAACATGCGGAACCACCGCTAAAATGCGTTGATTTAACTCTCGTTCAAATCCATTCATGGCGCTCAGTCCCACAATTAGCACAGCAACGCCCAGTGCAATACCAATGCTAGAAAACGCAGAAATCAAAGAAACTAAGCGATTTTTTTGCTTACTCCGCTGATAACGCCAACTAATAAAAAACGGTGTATTCATTTAATGCTCCTCACGTAATACACCATCTTGCATCACTAAACGACGCGATAGTTTTTCGGCTAGCACTAAATCATGTGTGACTAATAAAAACGCAATATTTTGTTCGTGATTGAGTTGTTTAATCAGATCGAAAATACTTTCTGTGGTTTTCCGATCTAAGTTACCAGTAGGTTCATCAGCCAGCACCAAAGCGGGATGATTGACCAATGAGCGCGCAATGGCAACGCGCTGTCTTTCTCCACCAGAAAGGGCGGACGGGCGATGTGAGATACGATGTGATAAACCCACCGCAGTTAACATTTTTTCTGCACGATCTTGCGCTTCCGATCTATTTTGCTTACCAATTAACATGGGCATCATCACATTTTCAAGCGCGCTAAAATCCGCCATTAAATGATGAAATTGATAAACAAACCCTAAATATTGGTTACGTAATTGCGCTAACTGATTCGCATTAATTTTCTGCAATGATTGATTTTGAATAAAGACTTCACCACTCGTCGGCTGATCTAATCCCCCTAACACGTGCAAGAGTGTGCTTTTCCCCGACCCTGAACTCCCGACAATAGCGACAAGCTCCCCTGCTTGCATCGAAAAAGAGACGTCTTTTAAAACTTGTGTCTGTTGCGCCCCTTCTTGATAATATTTTGTAATATGCTGACAATGTAATAAGTGTGATTTCATATCCAAGTTTGCCTTCTTATTCATAACGTAGTGCTTCTGCCGGATCAATTTGCGCTGCACGATAAGCAGGATAAATTGTGGAAATTAAAGATAATAATAACGAAAAAAATAAAATAATCATGAACTGGAGCGGATCAAATGCCGTCGGTAAATAAATATCCGCAGAATTGAACCAACCGACTAGCCTATCTAAGTTTAGCGTCACGAGAACACCTAATATGGCACCAATCACGGTACCAACAAAACCGACCAAACAACCTTGATAAATAAAAATCGACCGCACTTGGCGTTTATTAAGTCCTTGTGTTTGTAAAATCGCGATCTCGCCTTGTTTATCCACGACCATAAGGCTAAGTGATGTCACAATATTAGAAACTGCCACAACAATAATTAAGCTAATTAAGAGTCCCATCATGTTTTTTTCCATACGCACCGCTTGGAAAAATTCGCCTTTTTGTTGACGCCAGTCGTATAATTGCCAAGATTGCTCAGCAAAATATTGTGGAAGTTCAGTAATTTGGAAAGGGTCTTGCAGAAATAAACGATAGCCTTGTGCCTGCTCAGGTTGAATGCGCATTAAACGTCCAATATCAGATAAATGAGCAAAAACTTCATAACTCGATGCTTCATCTCCTGAATAATAAATATCACTGACCGTAAACAGACGTTGTACGGGAACACGACCGAAAGGGGTATATTGACTGTTTTCCGTCATCATCAAACGCACTTTATCGCCAATATGTAGCTGTAATTTTTGTGCGAGTTGCACCCCAATCACTAAATTAAAGGCACCTGGTGGTAGAATTTGTTCAAAATCAGGGCTCAACATATCCATTAATAAAGGATCATCAGCCGATTGTTGTACACCAATGACTTGACCTGCACTCACGCCTGTCGCTGTTTGTAAAATCACTTGTGTTTGATTGATCGGCACCGCTTTTTGCACAAAAGGCGGTAATACAATCATTTCATCTGTTAATGTAATGCGTTGTGTTGCTGGCATAACAATGGCGTGTGGAATGTTTGCTAAGACATGCTTCTTTTGATGTTGTTCTAAGCCATTCATCACTGACAACACAATGATCAATGCCATCACGCCCAACACAATACCAATACTGGCCAGATTGGTAACCAGACGTCCAAAACGGTCCGCACTTTTTGCTCGCCAGTAACGCAATGCAATGAATAAAGGAACAGAAAATTTCATTTTTACCAAAATCAAGTCATAAAAAATATCGTGCTATTATTGCATAAACAACATACAACAACATCACGATATTTAATTTAGTTAAGCAATCTGCTCATTTTTTACAAAGTCTTCAATGTTTTGTTTCACCTTATTCACTAAGGTAGTAACCGCACTGTCGGATGCCCAAGCAATATGCGGGGTAACAATTAAATTAGGCAAACGTGTGGCAGCTTGGATAATTGGGTTGTTTTTTTCAGGCGGTTCTTTCACTAACACATCAACCGCGGCACCACCAAGATGTCCACTTTCTAACGCAGCGACTAACGCTTGTTCATCCACTAAAGGACCACGCCCTGTATTAATTAAAAATGCGCCTTTTTTCATCAAAGCTAACGTGTCTTGATTGATCAGATTTTGTGTGGTGTCCGTCAATGGGCAATGTAATGTCAAGATATCCGCTTGTGCTAACACGTCTTCAAAGGGGGTATAACCCTCACGACATGTTTTCGCACCTTTATGTTCAGCATAAAGTACATTCATGCCAAGTGCGGTCGCTAATCGACCGATTTCAGAACCTAAACAGCCTCGTCCCACGACACCAAGGGTTGAGCCTTTCACATCTGTAATCGGATAATCAAAGTAACAAAATTGTTTGCAATCTGCCCATTTTGCAGATAACTGATCGCGATACCAGCTCATAATACTGTGTTTGAGCGCATATATCAGACCTATCACATGCTCTGGTACGGTTGTAGATGAATACCCTGTCACATTTTTCACCGTGATTCCAAGTTCTTGTGCAGCCACCAAATCCACATTATTGGTCCCTGTTGCCGTAATCGCGATTAATTTTAATTTAGGTAATTGTTGCATCACTTCACGACTAAAGAGGACTTTACTGGTTACCGCAATGTCTACATCTTGCATACGTTCTACGACTTGATCTGGTGTCGTATGCTCATATTCAACCCATTGATGTGGAAAATTTGGGCGAGGAATCGGGATATGTTTAGGTATCGCGGTACTATCTAGAAAAACAATTTTTAACATTATTCACTCCTTTTTGTTATCAGCATTTCTATTCTGTCCAATTTAATTTCAGATAGCAAATAGAAATTTGCGCAATAATAAATTTTTGCAATACATTCAAAAATAAGTGACTTTTATGAATAATATAGACATATAAAAAAGCCCTACCTCAGAAAAGGCAGGGCTTTCGTTTTTCACACAAATTAATTGGCGGTATCTAATTCTGGGAAATGTTTCACCAGATCATCAATCGCTTTCATTTGATGTACAAAACCTTCTAATGCAGATAGCGGTAAAGCTGAAGGCCCATCACATTTCGCTTGACTCGGATTCGGATGCGCTTCTAAAAATAACCCGGCTAATCCCACTGCCATTCCCGCGCGCGCTAATTCCGTGACTTGCCCACGGCGTCCCCCTGAGGCCGCACCGAATGGATCACGACATTGTAATGCGTGGGTCACATCAAAAATCACAGGGCAACCTTTTGATACTTTTTTCATTACAGAAAAACCCAACATATCTACAACTAAATTGTCATAACCAAAATTGGTGCCTCGATCGCATAAAATAACGTTATCATTACCACATTCTTCAATTTTCTCAACGATATTCCCCATTTGACCGGGACTTAAAAATTGTGGTTTTTTCACATTAATAATCGCGCCCGTTTTTGCCATCGCTGCCACTAAATCGGTTTGACGTGCTAAAAAAGCAGGTAATTGAATGATATCAACAACTTCAGCGACTGGTTGACATTGATAAATTTCATGTACATCTGTAATCAATTTAACCCCAAATGTGTCTTTCAACTCTTGGAAGATTTTCAGACCTTGTTCCATACCCGGTCCACGATAAGAATGGATAGATGAGCGGTTTGCCTTGTCAAAAGAAGCCTTAAACACATAAGGCACCCCTAATTTTTCCGTGACCTTAACATAAGCTTCGCACACTTGCATCGCCATATCGCGACTTTCTAATACGTTCATTCCCCCAAACAAAACAAAGGGTTTATCATTAGAAATCTCAATTTCGCCTAAGCGAATCACTTTATTTTGCATCATGTTTTCCTTCTTAATGTATAGGATAAGTATCTTGTTTTAACTCTTCTAACTGATTTTTCAGTAAAAGCGCTGTTGGGTCCTGAGGGCATTGATCGATAAAATACTGAAAATCCTCTGTTGCCACATGGTAGCAGCCCATTTGCGCTAAAACCAATCCTCTATCACGAATTTCATAAGGATCTTCAGGATTATAATGAATTAAACGTGCAATATAACAAAAGGCTTCATCATTTTTTTCTTCCCGAATTAACGCATTCTTGGCAAGTTGACGGAAACGCCCTAGTAAATCGCCCACATTCGCAATCGCTAATTCAGCGGGTGTCAATGTCATACCAAATCCCATCGCTCCTTCGTACCATTTATGTAATAACGCTTGCGAAATATATTGCCCATCCCACGGGTTAATAAAGGCAACTTCTCCTTCTACTTCCGCACGAATCACTAATTGGGTTGGGAAATTGACAGGGTAAAGCGGTAAATTGAGCTTATCTGCAATATATAACAAAATTGCGCCCAGGCTCACCGGCATACCGCGACGTGTTTCTAAAACATCATTGAGGTATAAATTGGACGATAAAAAATACGACTCTGGATCACAATGAAATCCCCACTCGCCATAAAATAGCTGCAAAAGAAGATGAATTTTCGCTTTAGTTTCCAAGGTATCTGGAATTTCTTTTCTTGCTACACGGACTAAATGGCCTATCTGCCCACGAAGACGTAACCGATCTTCATGTTCCATACCGAGTGTTGTATGGTAAAAACTCAACATTTCATCATATAGGGCTTTTTTCACATAGTTCATTCTACTCACCTCCAACAACCTAAGGTTACCCTTTCATTCCCACTATAATCTTTTAGCGTCGCAACTTTATGCCATAAATTTTTTTGAAAAATTGACCGCACTTTTTCAGCTTGTTGCCAGCCATGTTCGAGTAATAACGCCCCTTGTGGCTTTAAAAACAAAGGGGCTTGTTCAATAATATGGCGGATATCGGCATACCCCTCTTCCGCGGCGACTAAGGCAGATAAAGGCTCAAAACGGACATCACCTTGTGTCAAATGCGGGTCGTTTTTATCAATGTAAGGGGGGTTACTGACAATCAAATCAAAGCGAATCTCTGGATTAAGTGCATCAAACCACACACTTTGTAAAAAGTTAACCTTTAAGTCATTTTGCTTGGCATTGTCTTTTGCTAAGGCGACCGCTTCTGCAATGCGATCAACAGCCAAAATATTTAAATTGATACCGCACTTTTGCGTTAACGGCGTCAATTCTGCCGCTAAGGCTAATGCAATTGCCCCCGTTCCTGTGCCTAAATCGAGTATTGAAAGTTCGCCGGAAACGTGCGCTGAAGTCACTCGTTGTTTTGCGAAGTCTAACGCATGCTCCACTAAAACTTCAGTATCTGGACGAGGAATCAACGTGTGTTCTGACACTTTCAATGACAATGACCAAAATGCTTTTTCCCCGAGAATATAGGCAATCGGCTCACCTTTAGCACGACGCATTAAAAGTTGTGCTAACTGCTGTAATTCTACTTCCGTTAGCACTGTTTCTGAAAAAGCGAGAATACTCGCTTTTGAACGTTTAGTGACGGTTTGTAATAAGAGAACACTCTCACTTTTTACATCTAAAAAAGGATCGTTCTCCTTATTTTTCATCAATACATGTTCAGCGAATTGTCGCCATTCTTGATACGTCATTATTTAATCATTTGAATATGTTTATATCCATCACCTACAGATTTCGCTTTAATATCTATTAGGCTTGCTCTGACAAGGCAGCAAGTTGATCTGCTTGATATTCAGTAATAATTGGTTGAATTAATTCATCAATTTTACCATTCATCACTTCATCTAAGCGGTAAACCGTTAAGTTAATACGGTGATCTGTCACACGACCTTGTGGATAGTTGTAGGTGCGGATTTTGTCTGATCGGTCACCAGAACCCAATAAATTACGACGGGTATCCGCTTGAGCTTGCTCTTGACGTTCTTTTTCCGCCTGAACAATACGTGAAGCTAATACAGACATGGCTTTCGCTTTGTTTTTATGCTGCGAACGCTCATCTTGACACTCGACCACAATTCCCGTTGGAATATGAGTAATACGCACCGCCGAATCTGTGGTATTCACGTGCTGACCACCCGCCCCTGAAGAACGGTAAGTATCAATACGTAAATCAGATGGATTGATTTCTGGTAACTCAGACTCAGGTAACTCTGGCATCACAGCAACGGTACAAGCAGAGGTATGAATGCGGCCTTGTGATTCGGTCTTAGGAACACGCTGAACACGGTGACCACCTGACTCAAATTTTAATTGCCCATAAACACCTTCACCATTGACCTTCACAATAATTTCTTTATAACCACCCTGCTCACTTTCATTGGCACTTAATACTTCTACTTTCCAACGTTTACTTTCTGCATAACGGCTATACATACGGAATAAATCGCCAGCAAAAATCCCGGCTTCATCCCCACCTGTTCCAGCACGAATTTCTAGATAGCAGTTATATTCATCATTTGGATCTTTTGGCAGCAATAAAATTTGTAATTGTTGTTCAACTTGTTCGATTTCTGTTTTACATGCTTCAATTTCTTCTTGCGCCATTTCTTTCATGCTAGGATCATCGAGTAAAAGTTGCGCTTCTTCCATATTACTGTTTAATTGATTCCAACGAGCAAAACATTTCACCACATCTTCTAATTGTGCATATTCTTTTGAGTAAGCTCGAAATTTATCTTGATCACTGATAACAGAAGCCTCACCCAATAGTGCTTCTAGCTCCTCGTGGCGCTCTTTCAAACTTTCTAATTTACTGATAATTGTGGGTTTCATTCCTTAACCTTACTGAATTAACAAAAACGAAATAAAAAATCGAATAATTCTAACATGTATTGTGAAAGAAATTATAGAAATATTGCCAATAATCTGTTTCTAAGAGTAAAAGAAAAAGGCCTTCAGTTAAGTTACTGAAAGCCTTTTCATGAATAAAAGAAATCTTAATGAATCACAGATACATTCACTTTAGAACCACCTACGATACGCACACGCGCACCTGGAACTAAGCTTTGATCATATTTTTGTACAACAACGATTTCTTGTCCGTTGTCTTTTTTGATCACTAATTCTAAAGAATCTACTTGGTTCAATTTTTCTTCCGCTTTCGCGCCAATAACTGCACCAGCAATTGCTCCAACTGTCGTTGCAATCATTTGACCAGTACCACCACCGATACCAGAACCTACGATACCCCCTAGCGCACCGCCACCAAAGCCACCAAGAACTCCTTGGCTATCAGCTTGAATTTTGACAGGACGACTAGAAACAATCGTACCATAAGAAATTGAACGTACTTCTTTTGCTTGATTACCTTCGTACACATTACCACTGTAAATGTCGGTGTTAGCGCAACCTGCTAAGCCTAAACTCATTAAAATAGCTAAGGCAAATGTTACTTTTTTCATAGAACTCCTACTTTAAAAATAGAATTATTATAAAGGTGATCTTGGATTAAAGGTAGAAATGTTCTTTAATCCTTCATTATTGTCAAGTACTCGAACACAAGCACCGACAACCAAAGTTGAATCGTATTTATGTCCAATTTGTATTGTTTCAATTGGACCATCTTCATGTTCGCAATTATTTTTACGCACAGTTAAGGTTAAATTTTCGCCATTGTATTCACTAAATAGTGATTTCTGCACGATAACCATTACCATGATATTGGTCATTATAATTTTTACTACAGCCTGCTAATCCTAAACTTAATACCACTGCTAATACCGCTGCTTTCTTCATTTTACTCAGCCTCAATAATTTTTTTTATGTGATAAGGGTGAACTTTAATACAAGTAGGATTGTGTTGCTTATCCACAAAGCTGACGGCAATCGATGGATTAAGTAATTGTTCGCCTTCCACTCGAGGTTCACTCAATTTGACGTTTAAATTATCCGATAGTTCCCATAAAAACGTATGATTGATCCGCGCAACCCATTTTTCTACCGTTTCATGTGGCAAAAATGGCATCACAATTTCAATATGTTCCCATCCTTCAACGAGATAACTCTTATTTTTAGGAAAAGGTAATTCAATAACATCAATAGATTGTCCCAAAAACAGCAAGGGGCTATCTAACTTGATCAAATAAATAATCCGTCCATTCACCAGATTATCGGACAAAATTGTACCGTATTTTAATAAGAGTGTCAGCCAATATTTTGCACTTTGTTCCGTGTTAACACGCAATGCAATGTGATCGATTTCATATTGAGAAAGATCTAAGTGCATGATTTCTGCTAATTGCTGAATATTGTGTTCAAAGGTACGAAATTGTACGAAATGTTCAGCATATTGATTGCATAAATCATGTGAAGGATTAAAAGTTATCATTTTTTCTCGCTTTATCTTTTCTGAATAAGGAAAGAACGGTATCATAACCGATTATTTTATTAATTGTTATTCTTAGGTATAAAACGGTGAATATTCAATCTATTTTATCTCATAAAATTCAACAAGCCATGATTGCTAGCGGTGCAGATACCCAATCCGATGCTTTAGTTCGCCAATCAGCAAAAGTACAATTTGGTGACTATCAAGCTAATGGCATTATGGCGGCAGCGAAAAAGCTTGGACGTAATCCGCGTGAATTCGCACAACAAGTTATCGAACAACTTGATTTAAGCGAAATAGCTGAAAAAATCGAAATCGCGGGTCCTGGTTTTATTAATCTTTTCTTAGATAAAAATTGGTTAGCTGAACAAATCAGCCTTGCCGTCAACGATGACAAACTCGGTATCCAAGCCACAGAAACACAAACCGTTGTTGCCGATTATTCCTCACCAAATGTTGCCAAAGAAATGCATGTGGGTCACTTACGCTCCACTATCATTGGTGATGCTGTCGTACGAACACTCGAATTTTTAGGTAATAAAGTGATTCGTGCTAACCATGTGGGTGACTGGGGAACCCAATTCGGTATGTTGATTGCTTACCTAGAAAAAGTTGAAAATGAAAGTGCCAGTGAAATGGAACTGAGCGATTTAGAAGCCTTCTATCGTGCGGCGAAAGAACATTATGACTCGGACCCCGTTTTTGCGGAAAAAGCGCGTAACTATGTGGTGAAATTACAAAGTGGTGATGAATATTGTCGCACTATGTGGAAAAAATTAGTTGATATCACCATGCAACAAAATCAACACAATTATGACCGCTTAAATGTCACATTGACCGAAAAGGATGTCATGGGAGAAAGTTTATACAATCCCATGTTGTCCGATATCGTCGCGGATCTGAAACAACAAGGTCTTGCCGTTGAAGACGAAGGGGCATTCGTGGTTTACCTTGATGAGTTTAAAAATAAAGAAGGGGAACCAATGGGGGTGATTGTCCAGAAAAAAGATGGCGGATTTCTGTACACCACCACAGATATTGCGGCAGCCAAATACCGCTATGAAACGTTAAAAGCGGATCGCGCACTGGTATTTTCAGATACACGTCAAAGCCAACATATGCAACAGGCTTGGTTAATCACACGTAAAGCAGGTTATGTGCCAGACAGCTTCCAATTAGAACATAAAAACTTTGGGATGATGTTAGGCAAAGACGGAAAGCCTTTCAAAACGCGTACTGGGGGAACGGTAAAACTGGCAGATTTACTCGACGAAGCAGTTGAACGTGCCACCCAATTAATTCAGGAAAAAAGCACCGCACTTTCCGCACAAGAAAAAGCGGCGGTCATTGAAGCGGTTGCGATTGGTTCTGTCAAATATGCTGACCTCTCTAAAAATCGAACTACAGATTATGTGTTTGATTGGGATAATATGCTCAGCTTTGAAGGGAATACCGCACCGTATATGCAATATGCCTATACCCGTATTCGCTCTATCTTCAATCGTAGTGAACTAAATGAACAGGATCTTAGCGAAAGTCCTGTTGTGCTCAGCAATGAAAAAGAGCGCTTGTTGGCGATTAAATTGTTACAATTTGAAGAAGCAATCCAATTTGTTGCCAAAGAAGGCACACCTCATGTGTTGTGTACCTATTTATATGAATTAGCAGGTGTCTTTTCTTCATTCTATGAACACTGCCCAATTCTGAATAATGAAGATGAACAAATTAAACGCAGTCGCTTAAAACTGGCATTATTAACAGAAAAAACCTTAAAACAAGGACTCGATTTGTTGGGTATTAAGACTGTTGATAAGATGTAATCATCGAAGGCAATCACAAAAGCTGATAGAAATATCAGCTTTTTTTGAAACAAAAAAAAGTGCCTTGAAACAAGGCACTACTCGGAAAGCAAAATATGTCGGCTATTTTTTATAGCACTTATTTTTAGCTAGACACAGAATACGAAAATAAACCTTAGTTAGCAAATGGGTATTTTCAATAGTGTGAACTAATTCACGCTTTTAAGATAAAAAAGTAAAAATGATTTCGGCTTAGCTGTGATAAAAAAAGAGTATCAATAAATCTTGATACTCTTTAGAAATCACTTTTTCCTGTCACAGATTATTGATTGACAAATTTCTCGCCTAATTCAATATCCGCACGTAATGTTTCTAACATTGCATCTAATGCGTGTTGTTCAAATGCACTCAATGGTCCTAATGGCAGGATTTCTTCAACCCCTTCTTTACCTAAACGAACAGGCTGAGCAAAGAAACGGGCATATTTGCCATCACCTTCCACATAAGTACATTCAACTACATTTTCCCCATTTAAGCCTTTAACTAAAGAAAGTGCAAAACGTGCTGCGGCTTGTGCCATGGATAACGTTGCTGAACCACCACCCGCTTTTGCTTCGACCACTTCGGTACCCGCATTTTGAATACGTTTTGTTAATGGTGCAATTTCCGCTTCATTCCACTCTGCGTATTGGACTTGAGAAAGTAATGGAAGAATGGTGACACCAGAATGCCCACCAATCACAGGCACTGTCGTGCGCGCTGGCTCTAAATTTTTCAATTCTGATACAAAGGTTTCAGAACGAATAATATCTAATGTGGTTACACCGAATAATTTACGCTTATCGTAAACACCCGCTTTTTTCAATACTTCAGCCGCAATTGCTACTGTCGTATTCACTGGATTAGTAATAATCCCCACACAAGCTTTTGGACAAACTTGCGCAACTTTCTCAATTAAGTTACGCACGATACCGGCATTAATATTAAATAAATCAGAACGATCCATACCCGGTTTACGTGCAACACCTGCAGAAATTAATACTACATCAGCCCCTTGTAATGCAGGTGTTGGATCTTCACCGGCAAATCCTTGCACTTTTACAGCTGTTGGAATATGGCTGACATCCGCAGCAACACCTGGTGTCACGGGGGCAATATCATATAATGATAACTCTGAACCGGCTGGTAATTGTAATTTCAATAATAATGCTAACGCTTGACCAATACCACCTGCGGCACCTAGAACTGCAACTTTCATTTGCTACTCCTTATGGGTTAATAAACTAAATACCTATGATTTTAGAATGAACCACAACCAATTTCAAATAAAGAAATGCAATAGTGAGATCTAACTCAAATTTTCACAAAAAAAGCCTCTTATTTGCATAAAAACAAAACAAGACGGCGGAATTCATTTGCATATTTATGCAAATTTATGCAAGATCATTGCATTATCTGGTGAAAGGAACCCCCACTATGAATTACGAGAAACAAGATAACTTACTCAATGCCTTTAAAGATCTTCTTGCCCAGGAACGATTTGGCTCACAAAGCGAGATTGTACAAGCCTTACAAGAGCTTGGTTTTACACAGATTAACCAATCGAAAGTCTCACGAATGTTAACCAAATTTGGCGCGGTCAGAACACGCAATACCCGCATGGAAATGGTTTATTGCTTGCCAAATGAACTCAGTGTGCCAAATACCAAAAGCCCACTGAAAAATTTAGTTCTAGACATTGATCACAACCATTTTGTTGTCGTAATAAGAACGACGCCTGGTGCAGCCCAATTAATTGCGCGACTGCTCGACTCGATTGGTAAAGCCGACGGCATCTTAGGAACAATCGCAGGTGATGATACGATTTTTGTCACCCCCACTTTAGATGCCAATATTGCAGATTTAATCAAAAGTATCCGAAATTTATTTGAAAGCAGTATATAACACAATGATAGTGGGGGCTTAACATGAATATTTTAATTACCGGTGCAACAGGATTAATTGGCTCCCACCTAACTTCGCAACTCATCAAACACGCACATGGGGTCACCGCATTGGTTCGAGATCCTAAAGCCGCCAAACAGAAGTTACCTGCTTCTGTCACACTCATTTCTTCTCTTGCACAATATACAACGCTAGATACCTTCGATGCAGTTATTAATCTCGCTGGCGAACCTATTTTTGAAAAACGTTGGACAGCCCAACAAAAACAACGTCTAGTAGAAAGCCGCGTCAATTTAACGGCACAGTTAGTACAACGAATCAATGCCAGTCGCACCCCACCGCATACCTTTATTTCAGGCTCAGCCACTGGTTATTATGGACATAAAGCAGAAGAAATCATCACGGAAAACGCGCCAGCAACAGATACGTTTCCAAGCCAACTGTGCCAACGTTGGGAATCAGAAGCGTTATGCGCCAAAACACGAGTTTGTTTATTGCGTACAGGGATTGTCCTGAGTAAAACAGGCGGTGCTTTAGCGAAAATGCTCCCCCTCTATCGTTTAGGGCTTGGGGGAAAGTTAGGTTCTGGCAAGCAATATTGGGCATGGATCGCACTCGACGACATGGTGAAGGGCATTTTATTTTTATTAGAAAATCACCAATGTCAGGGCGCCTTTAATTTGGTTTCCCCTAATCCAGTTCGTCATGTTGAATTCAACAACACCTTAGCGAACATCCTTAAGCGACCTGCATTTGCCACTGTGCCTGAATTGCTTCTCCGCTTTTTCCTCGGCGAACGCACACAGTTACTTTTAGATAGCCAAAAAATTGTGCCCGAAAAACTTCTCGCTCAAGGATTTGTCTTTGATTACCCTGAATTAAAATCCGCACTTCAAGCAATACTCAAATAAAAAAGACCAAGGCGATTATGCCTCGATCTTTCGTTATTTTTATTTTGTTTAGTCTTAAAAAATTGAGAACGCCAATACAACAATTAAACCTAGCGCCAAAGCAACTGTCATCATTGCATAACCAAATTCACTCATTGTTACCTCTACGGATTAATCAAATAGAGTTCCATTCTATCAATAAACCGATATGAAATAGAAGTCTCTTTCAACATTTAAAAATGAAAATTGTGATGTTAGACAAATATTTCTCATCTATTACTTAACCAATTGTCATTCACTCTTTATAATGAAATCCATTTGTATGGAGAAAAAGAATTATGGCAACAATTAAAGATGTCGCAAAAATGGCTGGGGTGTCCACCACCACAGTTTCGCATGTAATTAATAAAACCCGCTTTGTTGCAGCTGAAACAGAAAAACTGGTATTGCAAGCAATTCAAGAACTCAACTATTCCCCTAGTGCGGTCGCACGTAGCTTAAAAGTCAATACGACAAAATCGATTGGCATGATTGTCACCAGTAGTGAAGCCCCTTATTTTGCAGAAATCATTCACGCGGTGGAAGAACATTGCTATCGCCAAGGTTACTCACTGTTTTTATGTAATACACAAAATAACGTGGAAAAAATTAAAAACCACCTTGAAATGCTGATTAAAAAACGCGTCGATGGCATCTTAGTCATGTGTGCAGAATATACTCAAGATTCACTCGATTTATTAGCGAATTTCACCTCTTTGCCACTGGTCGTGATGGACTGGGGACCAGATAATAAACATACTGATATCATTCAAGATCACAGTTTTGAGGGCGGTTATCTTGCCACAAAATATTTAATTGATCACGGGCATAAAGATATCGGTATTATTGCAGGTGAGCTTACGAAAACGACAGCCAAAACACGCTATGAAGGTTTCATTAAAGCGATGAATGAAGCAGGGCTAAAGATTAATCCTGATTGGGTGATGGAGGGATTCTTTGAGCCTGAGGATGGTTATGAGTGCATGAATAAAATCTTGGCACAAGACACTCTCCCGACGGCTGTCTTTTGCTGTAATGATGTTATGGCGTTAGGGGCAATTTCCGCAATCGGTGAAAAAGGTTTACGTGTGCCAGAAGATATTTCAATTATTGGTTATGATAATATTCACGCTTCACGCTTTTACTCCCCACCTTTAACCACCATACACCAATCAAAATCCCGTTTAGGTGCTCGTGCGGTGACCTTATTATTCGAACGCATTAATGAAAAATCTGAAGAGCGTGCCGTCATCGAAATGCATCCTGAACTTGTCATCCGTAAATCAGTCAAATCTCGCCTTTAACGTCCATAATGCCCTTATTTTTTTCACAATATAAGGGCATTAATATTTAACGCCATTCATTAAAAAATATTCAATAAAAAATCTAAAAAATTGATTAAAAACAAAAGAAATCCACTTATTTCCATTTTTTTATTTTATGAATTAATTATCATTGATCTTTCAAAGTATTTTTGTTTATATCTTGCTTAGTCGAGGTATTTTACCTTTCATTCGTTGAAATCGAGGATTATTCAGAGAGGCTTTTTATGATTCAGCAGTATTCTACTATGCGTAATAATATCAGTATGTTAGGGCGTTTTTTAGGCGAAACCATTAGTGATGCACAAGGTAGTGACATTCTGGAGTTAATTGAAAACATCCGTGTCCTTTCACGTAACTCCCGCCATGGGGATGATCAAGCACGTAATGCGTTATTAAACACCTTAGCGACTATCTCTAACGAGAACATTATCCCTGTGGCTCGCGCATTTAGCCAATTCCTCAATCTAACCAATATTGCTGAACAATATCAGACGATTTCTCGTCACCACCACGATCATGTTGCCTCTGAGCGTTCTATTTCAGCCCTTTTTAAACGCTTAAAAGCGCAACAGGTGCCCAAAGAAAACGTCATGGAAACCGTGCAAAAATTATTAATTGAACTGGTCTTAACGGCCCATCCCACTGAAGTAACGCGTCGTTCCCTAGTCCATAAACATGTCGAAATTAATAAATGTTTAAGTAAATTAGAACATACTGATTTAACCGACGCTGAGCGTAAAGCCATTGAACGCCGTTTATTACAGTTGATCGCACAGGCTTGGCATACCAACGAAATTCGTACCCAACGTCCTACCCCCTTTGAAGAAGCAAAATGGGGATTTGCCGTCATAGAAAACAGTTTATGGCAGGCGGTGCCTGAATTTCTGCGCCATTTAAATACCAGTGCGGTCGAATATTTTGGTTTTCATTTACCCGTTGAACTCAATCCAATTCGTTTTTCCTCTTGGATGGGAGGCGATCGTGACGGGAATCCTTTTGTCACCGCTGAAGTAACCCGTCAAGTATTGCGCTTAGCCCGTTGGAAAGCTGCCGATCTCTTTTTAACCGACATTCAAGCCCTATCTGATGAACTTTCGGTAGTAAAATGTACCCCTGAATTCCAAGCCAAATACGGCTCACATGTGGAACCTTACCGCACTGTTGTAAAAGCATTACGGAGCAAGCTTACTGCAACACTAGCCTATTACGATGATCTCTTAGCTAACCGTACACCACGTGTTGCTGAAGAAGACATCATTACGCAAGATGCGCAACTTTGGGAACCGCTTTATGATTGCTATCAATCTTTACAAGCCTGTGGCATGCGCATCATTGCTAACGGATTATTACTCGATTGTTTACGCCGTATTCGTTGCTTTGGCGTAACACTTTCTCGCTTAGATATTCGTCAAGAAAGTACCCGTCATGCAGAAGCGATTGCGGAAATCACACGCTATATCGGTTTAGGCGATTATGCGCAATGGAGTGAGAGTGATAAACAAGCCTTTTTAATCAAAGAACTGAGTTCACGTCGTCCATTATTACCAAGAGAATGGCAACCTTCTGCCGCAACGCAAGAAGTGTTGGATACCTGTCGTGTCATTGCTGAACAGCCTGAAGGGGTAATTTCTTGTTACATTATTTCTATGGCAAAAACGGCCTCAGATGTGCTTGCTGTACATTTATTACTGAAAGAATCTGGCGTGCCTTACCATCTCCCTGTGGTGCCGTTGTTTGAAACCTTAGATGATCTTCGCGCCTCAGAACAAGTCATGTCCGAACTCTTCAATATTGGTTGGTACCGTGGTGTCATCAATAATAAACAAATGGTGATGATTGGTTATTCGGATTCTGCCAAAGATGCGGGGATGATGGCGGCCTCTTGGGCACAATACTGTGCACAAGAAGCCTTGGTCAACCTCTGCGATAAATGCAATATTGAACTCACTTTATTCCATGGTCGTGGCGGTACCATTGGACGCGGTGGGGCACCTGCCCATGCGGCCTTACTTTCACAGCCGCCTCGCTCATTAAAAAATGGATTACGAGTCACAGAGCAAGGAGAAATGATTCGTTTTAAATTAGGTTTACCCGCCGTTGCCGTAGAAAGTTTGGGCTTATATGCCAGTGCAATTTTAGAAGCCAATCTCCTTCCCCCACCAGAACCTAAAGCACAATGGCGGACAGTGATGGATGAGCTGTCCACTATCTCTTGCCAGATTTACCGTGATGTCGTACGGGGTGAAAAAGATTTCGTGCCTTATTTTCGTGCAGCGACGCCAGAACAAGAATTATCCAAATTACCTTTAGGCTCGCGCCCCGCTAAACGTAATCCAAATGGCGGTGTAGAAAGCTTACGCGCTATTCCATGGATTTTCGCCTGGATGCAAAACCGCTTGATGTTACCCGCTTGGTTAGGGGCAGGCGCCTCTCTTCGTCAAGCGATTGAAAAAGGACAAAAAACCGTTATTGAAGACATGTGTAAAACGTGGCCATTTTTCTCCACGCGTATTGGAATGTTAGAAATGGTCTTTAGTAAAACGGATACTTGGCTTTCTGAACATTATGATCAACACTTGGTTGACCCCGCACTCTGGTATTTAGGCGAATCTTTGCGTGAGCAATTAAAACAGGACATTCAAACGGTCTTATCTCTTTCTCACGAAGATCAATTAATGTCCGATTTACCTTGGATTGCAGAATCTATTGCATTACGTAATGTGTATACTGATCCGCTCAATTTGTTACAAGTGGAACTTTTACGCCGGTTAAGACGTAATCCTGACAATCCAAATCCAGATGTGGAACAAGCGTTAATGATCACCATTACCGGTGTCGCAGCCGGTATGCGTAATACGGGTTAAGTCAAACAAAAAGCCACAGTCTTGTTACTGTGACTTTTCTTTTCTCAACTAAGTGCGGTGAAAATCGTTTAGTTTTTACCGCACTTTTATGTCAGCAAGTGCTTTTTATTTCACTGGCTTAATCTTCCAGATTTTTTCAGCATATTCCAAGATAGTGCGGTCTGAAGAGAAATAGCTCATATTGACAATATTTTGCAAAGTACTGTCAATCCACGCGTTTTGATCTTGGTATTTCGCATCCACGTTTTGTTGCATATCCACATAACTACGGAAATCAGCAAATGCCTGATAGTAATCATGGTATTGTAATGACTGCAACAACTGGTGATAACGGTTCGCATCCGTTGGTGAGAAACGACCTGAAACAATTTGATCAACCACTTTACGCAATTCTTCATCATTTTGATAATAGTCAAATGGACGGTATCCGTGACGACGTAACGATTCCACTTGTTCAACCGTATTACCAAAGATAAAGATATGGTCTTGACCCACATTATCTAAAATTTCAACGTTTGCCCCATCTAATGTACCAATCGTGAGTGCACCATTTAAGGCAAATTTCATGTTACTTGTCCCTGACGCTTCAGTACCCGCTAATGAAATTTGTTCTGAAATGTCTGCCGCTGGAATAATCAATTCCGCCAAACTGACACTATAATTAGGAATAAACACCACTTTTAAACGACCTTGTAAGCGTTCATCGTAATTAATGATATTCGCTACGTCATTGATTAAATTAATGGTTTGTTTTGCAGCATAATACGCAGATGCCGCTTTCCCCGCTAAAATAAAGACACGAGGTACCCAATCTTTCTCTGGGTTTTCTAACATCGCGTTATAACGAGCAATAATATGCAAGACGTTTAAAATTTGACGTTTGTACTCATGAATACGTTTCACTTGCACATCAAATAAGGCATTTGGATCAACTTCCACACCTAACTCATTTTTGATGTAATTGGCGAGTTTGACTTTGTTATTATATTTGATTTGCGCAATGGATTTTTTCAGTTCAGGATCTTGCACTTTGTCTTTTAACAAGGTTAATTGACTTAAATCACGGCGCCATTCTTTACCAATGTATCGATCAAATAATGCTGATAATTCTGGGTTAGCGACACCAATCCAACGACGTGGTGTAATCCCATTAGTCACGTTAGTAAAGCGTTCTGGGTAAATACGCGCAAAATCCGCAAAGGTTGAAGTGACCATTAATTCAGAGTGAATTGCCGCCACGCCATTCACTTTATTCGACCCTACCACAGATAACCAGCCCATACGCACTTTACGGTGATCGCCTTCTTCAATTAAGGAGACACGACGGATAAATTCCGCATCGGTTGAAACATAGGTTCTGACATACTCTAGGAAGTAGTCATTGATCTCAAAAATCATTTGTAAATGGCGAGGTAAAATATGAGCCATCATTTCGACTGGCCATGTTTCCAACGCTTCTGACATTAACGTATGGCACGTATAAGAGAACACACGACGAGTAATGTCCCATGCTTTCTTCCATTCGTAACCTTCTTGGTCAATTAAAATCACCATTAATTCCGGAATGGCTAAGGCAGGGTGAGTATCATTTAAATGAATTGCCACTTTGTCTGCAAAGTTTTCCATCGTGTTATGAATACGCTTATGGCGATAGATAATGTCTTGTAACGAAGCAGAAACTAAGAAATATTCTTGACGCAAACGCAATTCACGTCCACTCCAAGTCGAATCATCAGGATACAATACGCGCGAGATATTTTTACTTAATGTGCGATCTTGTACTGCAGCAAAATAATCGCCTTTATTAAAATCTGCTAAATCAAAACGATCCCCCGCATAAGCACTCCATAAACGTAGTGTTGCGGCTGAATCATTCGCATACCCTGGAATCATTTGGTCATACGCTAAGGCTTCAACTTCTTCTTTGCTCGTCCAAATACATTTTTTACCTTCAAAATGAATGCCGCCACCAAAACGAACAGTATGACGTTTCGAAGGACGAATAAACTCCCATGCGGCGCCTTTATCTAGCCAAGCATCCGGCTTTTCCACTTGGTGACCATCTTCGATTTCTTGCTTAAACATACCGTATTCATAACGAATACCGTATCCTACACCAGGTAAAGCTAGGGTCGCGATAGAGTCCATAAAACAAGCCGCTAAACGCCCTAATCCCCCATTACCTAAACCCGGATCAACTTCTTTTTCTAATACATCTTCTAAGTTGACGTTAAGTTCAGATAAGGCTTGCTTCGCGACGTCATAAACGCCTTCTGCGAGCATCGCATTAGACAACGTACGACCAATTAAAAACTCCATTGACAGATAATAAACACGACGGGTTTCTTCACTTCTTGATTGACGTGCTGTCGTAATCCAACCTTCTGTCACAAAATCACGTACCGCATATAAAGTGGCATTCAACCAATCACGTTGACTGGCTTCTTTCGGTGATCGACCAATTGAAAAAATCAATTTATAAACAATACTTTTTTTCAACGAGTCAACGGTAATTTCAGGGCGATTATAGAGAAAAGGTGAATCAAAGTTATCCATAATCATAATTTATTTTACACTCCTAATTATTTTAGAAAACGGTGCAATTTAGTCATTTTTGACTAAAAATGCAACAATTTTTTATCAAAAAAATAACAACAGACCAAAAATTTACACACTTCAATCTATACTAGTTGAACGATAAAAGACGTTGATATAGGGCATGATAACCCGTCGCTGAAATTTGCCAGCTAAAATCTTGTTCCATCGCGACGCTACGCACCGTAAACCAAAGGCGCTGTTTTTGCCATAACGCAAAGGCATTTACTAAGGCTTGGCGTAATGCCTCACGGCTTGCTTGCTCAAATACAAATCCTGTCGCTAGTCGTGACTTGATGTTTTCTACTGTCGCATTTACCACGGTATCCGCCAAACCACCGGTGGCTCTGACTAACGGTAAGGTGCCATATTTCAAACCGTATAACTGCGTTAAGCCACAAGGCTCAAAACGACTTGGCACTAAAATGACGTCACCACCTGCAATCATTAAATGAGATAAGGCTTCATCATAGCCAATTTTCACCGCAATTTGGTGTGGATATTGCTGGGCTAAATGTAAGATACCGGCTTCTAAATGCGGCGATCCTGAACCTAAAATCGTTAATTGCCCACCCTGTTTTACAATTTCTTCGGCACTGTCAATTAACAGATCCACCCCCTTTTGCTCTGTTAAACGTGTCACCATCACAAATAATAACGCGTCCGGATCTTGTGGTAAGTTAAAGTAAGCTTGCAATGCCTCTTTGTTTTTACGTTTACCCGTCATGGCTTTTAATTTGTAATGATGCTCAATGTACGCATCATGATTTGGATGCCAGATTTGATCATCCACACCATTTAAAATCCCGACTAATTTCCCTTGTGAATTTAATGTGGTTAATAGCCCTTGTAAGCCATACCCAAATTCAGGGGTGGTGATTTCTTTTGCATAAGTTGGGCTCACTGCCGTCACCGCATCAGAATAATAAAGTCCCGCTTTTAAGTAAGAAATCTGACCGTGTAATTCCAATCCATCCACATGGAACATGCCAGCAGGTAAACCAATTTCAACTAAATGGTGATAAGCAAATTGTCCTTGATAGGCTAAATTATGAATCGTGAAAACAGATTTAGCAGGGCGACCTTTATTAAACAAATAAGCACTGGCTAATCCGGCATGCCAGTCATGTGCATGCACCACATCCGCATGCCACCAACTGTCTAATCCCGTGGCTAATTCCGCTGCGACCCAGCCTAATAATGCAAAACGTTTATAGTTATCGGCATAATCGTTATACCATTGATCATGGTAAGGATTGCCTTCACGTTGATATAAATGAGGCGCATCAATTAAATACACACCAAGACCTTTATATTCACCATAACGCAACACAATATGCCCTGCAAAATTATCAAATTCACTGACAACAGTCGTCTCAGGAATGCCCGCCTTAATTGCAGGATACGCCGGTAAGACAATACGTGCGTCAATTCCAATCTCTTTTTGTGCAAAAGGTAATGCGCCCATCACATCTGCCAACCCACCGGTTTTTAACAAGGGGTATAACTCCGAGCAAGCATGTAATACTTTCATTTTTTATTCCTTTGAAGATATTGCAAAAGAAAATACGGCGTACGACAAAACACCGTATTTTCTTAGATGCCATACTTAATTAATCAAGATGGGCTTCTGACGCCACTTCTTCACCATTAAGCTTCTTTAACATGGATGGTGTCACCAATACAACACCACCAGAGCTGACTCTAAAACGTTGACGATCAAGTTCTAAATCCACGCCAATTTCCATGCCATCTGGAATCACAGAATGGCGATCAATGATACAACGTTTTAATTTACAGTTTTTACCAATCGTCACTTGTGGTAACACGACGCAGTGATCAATTTGAGAACCTTCATTAATTTTAATCCGGTCAAATAAGACGGAATAACTAATAGAAGCATCTGTAATCACGCAACCACCAGAAATCAAGGAATTATCTACTGGACGCGCATTTTCTTTCTTATAGAAGAATTTTGATGGATAGGTTTGTACTGGGTTCCCACGAATTGGCCAACTTTGGTCATAAATATCTAACTGTGGATTTTCACACACTAAGTCAATATTCGATTGCCAGAAACTGTCTAATGTCCCCACATCACGCCAGTAAATTTCCCCTTCAGTATTGCGTCCCATGCACGAACGGCTAAATGGATGCGCATACAATACGCCTTCTTCTAATGCTTTTGGTAAAATATCTTTACCAAAGTCATGTGAGGTATAAGGTGAACTGACTTCACGTTCTAACACATCATAAAGATAATCCGCATCAAACACATAAATCCCCATGGAGGCGAGTGAAGTGTTTGGTTTACCGACCATCGCTGGTGGATCTTTTGGTTTTTCCACAAATGACTTCACTTTTAAGTTTTCATTCACTGCCATCACACCAAATTCCGTGGCTTTTTCACGTTCAACTTCAATACAACCGACTGTACATTTTGCGCCACTATGAATGTGATCCAATAACATTTGGCTATAATCTTGTTTGTAAATATGATCCCCAGCCAAAATCAGGATATATTTAGGGCAGTAATGATCACGAATGATCGCCATATTTTGATAAACCGCATCGGCCGTACCACGGTACCACGTTGAATCATCAATCTGCTGACGCGCAGGTAACATATCAATAAATTCGCCGCGCTCAGCGGGTAAGAATGACCAACCGTTTTGTAAATGACGTAGCAAAGAATGCGCCGCATATTGTGTCACGACACCAATGCGGTTTAAACCTGAATTTAAGCAATTTGATAATGCAAAATCGATAATCCGACGATTCCCCCCGAAATACAGTGCTGGTTTTGCACGTTTATCCGTCAACTCATACAGGCGAGACCCCCGACCCCCTGCCAGAATTAAGACTAACGTATCTTTCACTAACTCATATTTATTAGGCAATTTTACAATGCTACTATTCATAATGACCTCCATTATTGGGTAACGTTGCACAACCTCATATCAACAACCCTTATTATTGTTTACATATAATTACTACTTATTTAACTGTTGCAACACACCAAAAGTGACATCATCCAACTCGATAAAACCGCCTTGAGTGGTTAAGTTTGTTGCACAATACATAACTTCCCAATCACCTTCTGGTAACGAAAAAGTTTGTAATTTTTGTTTCGCATTAATCAAAAAAAGCCATTTGTTATCTAAAAGCACTTGTAAGGCTTTGCTTTCTTGATTATGCCAATCCGCGATTGTCATTGGCTCCCCTTTTGTATTGAGCCATTGCACATTTACCTCAGACCACCAACAGTCTTGTTGTAAACTCGCTATTTGTTTTCGCAATGCAATCGTTTGCTTAGTCGCATTAAATAATACGGGATTAAAATCTTGCCATTTAAGCCAAGCAATTTCATTATCTTGGCAATAGGCATTATTATTACCAAACTGAGAATTGCCAAATTCGTCCCCCGCAAGGAGCATCGGCGTGCCATTTGCTAAGAGTAAATTCATCAATAAGGCAATGCTACTTAAAAGACGCCCATTTTCTACCGCACTTGGCACATTGTCGATCCCTTCAACACCATGGTTATAACTGTAATTGTGATTACGCCCATCTCGGTTATTTTCACCATTTGCCCAATTGTGTTTCTCGTTATAACTGACTAAATCACGTAAAGTAAAACCATCATGTGCGGTAATGAAATTAATCGAATTGTGTACTTGGCGGGTTTGTTGGAATAAATCACTTGACCCCGCTAAACGTTGTGCAAATGCACCACTTTCACCACTCTTCCACAACCAAAAACGCGTCACATCATCACGAAAACGATCATTCCATTCAGCAAAATAAGCGGGGAAGTTACCCATTTGATAGCCAAAATCACCAATATCCCAAGGTTCAGCAATCAATTTGCAGCCTTGTAAGCGAGGTTCTGCTTGAATATCGGCAAATAATTGTGCTTGTGGGTTAAAGCCCCCTTCTCCCTCACGCCCAAGTACTGAACCTAAATCAAAACGAAAACCGTCTACATGGCAAGCCTCAACCCAATAGCATAAACAATCTAGCACCCAACGACGCGTGATCGGCTGTGACAAATTAAGTGTATTACCGCAGCCCGTCCAATTGTGATAATGTCCTTGTGCGTCTTGCCAATAGTAAGTTTCATCATCAATGCCACGCTGACTGAACGTCGGGAAATACTTTTCTGACTCAGCTGTATGGTTAAACACGACATCCAAAATTACTTCGATACCCGCTTGATGTAATGCTTTAACCATCGTTTTAAACTCATTCAATGCGCCCATACTGCTGTGCTGTGAGCTATAACGAGGTTCTAGCGCAAACATCGCTAATGGGTTATACCCCCAATAATTGGCTAAACCTTTTTCTTGTAAATGCACTTCATCCGCTTGATATTGAACTGGTAATAGCTCGACTGCTGTCACGCCTAAGTCTTGCAAATACGCAATCATATTAGGATGTGCTAAACCCGTATAAGTCCCTCGCAAGGCTTCAGGTAAATCTTCACGTAATTGGCTAAAGCCTTTGACATGCATTTCATAAATCACTGTTTGTGCCCAAGGGGTTCGTAGTGGTTTATCTCCTTGCCAATCAAAGGCCTCATCTATAATAACTGCCTTCGGCGCAAGATGTGCGTTATCTCGAGGGTCATTAAGATCAAACCAAGCACGTTTTTCCGCTGTACTCAGATCCGGTTTGCCCACAACCGCTTTAGCATAGGGATCAAGCATCAACTTATTCGGGTTCGCTAAAGTGCGGTCAGTTTTACCCGAAATTCGATAAGCATATTCTGTCCCAACAGACACATCGCTCAACCAAATATGCCAAATCCCATCATCACTTGGTTGTAAATCAACCCGTCGCTCTTGCCCTTCGCTGAACAAACACAACTCAACTCGTCGCGCAGCTTGAGAAAAAAGCGCGAAGTTATAGCCGTCTTGCCCTTCTTCCGTTTGTTTTGAACACCCCAACGGAGAGGGTTTCCCACTTTTGATCGTATTCATTTGTACAACATTATCACTTTGACTACACATTTTGACTGCTTATATATGGAATAGGACAGCCTATCACGCACCGTTATTCCCCTTGATATTTCAAATAAATCGTGGCGAGTGGCGGAATAGATACACAAATTGATTGTGCTCGCGCATGGCTTGGAATCGCTTCACTGCCTACTTCACCGTAATTACCAACATTCGACCCCTGATAAAATGCCGAATCTGTGTTTAAGATTTCCACATAGTTACCCGCCATATTGACGCCAAAACGATAATCATGACGTGGTACTGGCGTGAAGTTACTCACGACAATAATTCGCTCTCCGTCTTTACTGCGGCGTTCAAAGGCAAACACCGAGTTTTGACGATCATCAACCACTAACCAGTCAAATCCTTCTGGCGAGCCGTCGAGTTCAAATAACGAGGCATGTTGTTGATAAATATGATTGAGATCTTTCACTAACAATTGCACGCCTTGATGCCATCGCCCACCGTGTTCTTCTTCCAGTAAAAACCAATCGAGGCTTTCTTGATAATTCCATTCGCGCCCTTGCGCAAATTCATTGCCCATAAAGAGCAATTTTTTACCCGGATAGCCCCACATATAACCATAATAAGCGCGCAAGTTAGCAAATTTTTGCCACGCATCGCCCGGCATTTTACCGAGTAAAGAACATTTACCGTGTACCACTTCATCGTGGGATAGCGGTAACACAAAATTTTCGCTGTATTGATACACCATACCAAAAGTCATTTGATCGTGGTGATATTGACGATACACCGGATCTTTTTGCATGTAAGATAAGGTGTCATTCATCCAGCCCATATTCCATTTAAAGTGGAATCCTAGCCCCCCTTCTGTGGACGGCTTGGTAACGCCTGCAAAAGATGTCGATTCTTCAGCAATCGAAATCGCGCCTTGTACTTCAGAATCAATTTTCCAGTTAGTGTGTTTTAAAAATTCAATGGCTTCTAAATTTTCACGTCCACCGTATTGGTTTGGAATCCACTCTCCTTCGGCACGGCTATAATCACGATAAATCATCGAAGCAACGGCATCCACCCGAATACCATCTAAGCCAAAACGTTCTAACCAATAAAGTGCATTGCTGGATAAAAAGTTACGCACTTCATTACGTCCATAGTTATAAATTAAGGTATTCCAATCTTGGTGGTAGCCTTCACGCGGATCAGCATGTTCATAAAGCGCCGTGCCATCAAATGCCGCTAAGCCGTGAGTATCACTTGGGAAATGACCGGGTACCCAGTCTAAAATAACATTGATCCCAGCTTGGTGTGCTTTTTCAATTAAACGCTTAAAGCCTTCTGCCGTACCAAACCGACTAGTTGGCGAGTACAGCCCCAAGGGTTGATAGCCCCAAGAACCATCAAATGGAAATTCAGAAATCGGTAAAAATTCAATGTGAGTAAAGCCCATCTCTTTCACATAAGGAATGAGCTCATCGGCAATTTGATCATAATCCAACCAAAAATTATTTTCTAAATTGCGACGCCACGAACCAAGGTGGACTTCATAAATCGAAATAGGTTGATCAAATTGATTCGCTTTACGACGTTGTTCTGTCATTGGCACAATTTCGGGTAACGCGCTAATTTGTGAGGCCGTATCAGGACGCAGTTGTGAACTAAAGGCATAAGGATCCGCTTTTAAGCGTAACTGACCATGACAGTCTATCAATTCAAATTTATACAGTTGACCCAATGAGGCTTTCGGTAAAAACAGTTCCCACACACCGCTCTTTTGATGAAAACGCATTGGGTGGCGACGCCCATCCCAATAGTTAAAATCGCCCACAATCGAAACACGTTTTGCATTTGGTGCCCATAAACGGAAATTCACCCCAGACACGCCATCACATTCCATAAAATGCGCACCAAGCACTTCATAAGGACGTAAATGCGATCCTTCACTCAACAGCCAATTGTCTAAATCTGCCAGCATCGGATGGAAACGGTAAGGATCTTCAATAAATTGTGATTCAGCGCCCCAAAAAACCTGTAACTGATAGGCAAAAAACGTTCTTGTTTTCGGTATGACCGCGGCAAAGAAACCGCGTTCATCGACGTGCTCTAATTCGCAAACGGCGTTATGCGTTTCCCTGTCAATCACAACCACACGGCTCGCATCCGGCAATAATGCGCGAATTTCAATTCCTTTCTCTGTTTCATGCATCCCTAACACAGAAAATGGGTCTGCATGCGTTCCTTCAAAAAATTGATTGATCACGGAAGGTGAAACTAATTGAACCATAACAAATCCTCAAATTCGACTTTAACTAAATTCATGCATGACGAGCTTGATCAATCGCGCTTAAAAACGCGGTGATATGCTTATCACTAAACATTTGTTCAAGTGTACATGCGAGCTTTTTACGCCAGTTTGGATATTCCCTATCAGTACCGGGTAAATTAAATGAAATTTCTTGGCTTAATACATTTTCCAGTTGTACCCCAATCAATTGAGTACAACTTCTGGCTAAATATTGGTGTAACACATAGTTAAGATGAGCATGCATCGCCATTGATAAGGCATTTCCTTCATAATGAGGGGGCAAATAGCCATCACGATGCAACGTGTCCAATAATGCTTGTTTATCAATCACGCGTTGTTCATATTTTTGTTGCAAGATCTCACCGTCTAGAATGCCGAGTTGATTAAAAAGTTGTAAATCAACACAGTGCCAGAAACTTTGTAACGACGGTACGTCATGCGTGCCAATGGTAGCAAAAGCTTTCACTGGAAATTGTTCACTTGCGGGATATTGACGATTACGTTGCTCAAAATATAAGACAAAGTAAGAAAAAATGTGTAACTGATTTAATTTTGACCGCACTTCATCTGGGACAGTGCCCAAGTCTTCCCCTACAATCAAGCAACGATTGCGTTGGCTTTCTATCGTTAAAATCGCCATTAACGCATCAAAGGGATAATGAACATACACACCATCGGCTGCGCTTTTTTCTTCGGGAATCAACCATAAACGGAATAACCCCATCACATGGTCAATACGCAAGATCCCAAAATGCTGCATATTACTGCGCAACATATCAATAAAAGGTTGAAAACCACGGCGGGTTAAGATCGCAGGATTATAAGGGGGTAAGTTCCAGTTTTGCCCAACGGGTCCTAAAGGATCCGGCGGCGCCCCTACGGAGGCATTCACAAAGTACAATTCGGGATCAGTCCACACATCCGCACTACCGCGTGAACTATTAACTGCCAAATCACCATAAATCCCCAAATTCATGCCGAGGCGATGACACAATGCTTGAATATCCGTTAATTGTTCTGTCGCTAACCATTGTAACCAAGCGTAAAACTCAATCTCTGCTTGATGCGTTTTGAGTAACGTTTGGCGTTTTGCTGGGCTTAACTGTTGCCATTCACGACGCCAACCTAGCCAGCCAATCTCTTTTTCTGTTGGCATATTTGAGTGCGATTGACGGTCTAATACTTCAAATAAGCCTTGTAACAATAACGGTTCACCTTGCTGTTGCATGAATTGCAAAAAGGCTTGACGGCGTTGAATGATAGAAGTCGATTGACTGCGCTTTGAGAAAGCAAACAATTGTTCAAGTGCATTCTGCTTTAACCACATAACTTGTGCATAATCCACTAATTCTGTTGCTTGTAACTGCTCAAGCAAGTCTTGAATCTCGTCGGAAGCAAACCAATGCTGCACGCTTTTACAGCATTTAAATTCTGGCAATGTGGTCACAGATAAATAAATAGGGTTCAACCAACGACGAGAAGATGAGCTATAAGGGCTCGCCCATTCTGGTACCGCACTATACATCAAATGCAACGGATTAATGCCTATAAAATCCACGCCATACTTCGTCGCCTGTTCAACTAAATACGCTAGGTCTGCAAAATCCCCAATTCCCCAATTCTGCTTCGAGCGTAAGCTATATAATTGAACGTTCAATCCCCATGCTTTTCTTTGCTGTAACACAGGGGGTTGATACGCTGTTTTAGGACTGATCAATAAACGGACAGAATAAGCGTGATTTTCATAAGTGATCCGCAGATGATAATAACCAAACTCAAGTGCAGGTAAGGTGATAACGTCACGCTCAATACAGGATTGAGTCAGAATATGTTTACCCGCTTCATCCATGATTTGGCAAGACAGTGGCGTTTGGTTAACCACAGGAAGACGCGTTAATGCATACTGAATCGGTTCATTTTCAAGAAACACGACAACATCATCAAAATGTAATTGTGCCTCTGATGTGGCTGACGAAGATTTCAATAAATCCGTAAAATAAGTTAACGTCTCTTGGCTGGCGTAAATCAAATTCCCATTAATGTCATAATGAGAGGGCGCAATGCCTTGCTTTTCAGCCTCCCGCCGGATGTATGCAATATCCATTAATAACAACCTAAACTAGACTAATGATTAATAGTTATTCTATCCAAGCAACCTACAAAGGCAATGACTTTTATTTAAATTAGTGATCTTCGTCAAGATAATTTATTTTCAGGATTTGCAAGGTGTTAAGCTAATTTTGAGGACCGAATTGTGCATAAAAAATCCACATCAGAAAAGTGGGTTTGAGTGCAAAGGTTATGGTTCAAAAATCAAATGTGACAGGGTGATAAATACAGCGCAAATATTTTTGGTATTGACACGTTTTTTAATCACATAACGTGATTTTACGCCGATAAGGGAAAATAAATCCCCTCATCAAGAGGACATATCAACGTATTTTGTGACTGGACTAACCTATATCTACTGGTTTTCTAATAAGTCGCCATCTCTAGCTCGTCTGCTTATTGAGCTCCTGACTCTCCCGGCGATAATCGCGAATAGAAATAAACAGGTTTTAATGTCCATCAACGACAAACTCAAACCAATCAATGACATCTTTTTCATGAATACCCTGTTTAATCAAAATATTGGCTTTTTTTACAGAATGAGGATCACCAGAAATCAGCGGATGCCAGTCAAAGAGCGGTTTATTTTCATTTAATAAACGATAAGCACACGTCGGGGGAAGCCAATGAAAATCGGGTAAATTTTTCTTAGTTAGTTTCGTACAATCAGTTTCTAACTGAAAACGTTTTGCATAATTAGTGCATCTTCCCGTTTCTAAGTCTAAAAGATTACATGCAATGCGAGTGTAATACAGTTTCTTACGTTTACCATGCCCCTCAATGAATTTTCGATAACAACATTTACCACAACCATCACAGAGTGCTTCCCACTCTGCGTCGGTCATTTCAAGTAAGGTTTTATGTTTCCAAAAATCAGGTTCAATTGACGACTTCATCAATTCGTGACACACTCTAAAACAGATCATAAAAAATAAGTGCGATATTCTACCGCACTTATTTCGTAGATCAATCTTTTCCAGTATGAGCGCTTGTGCCTCGTCCTTTTCTTTTTATGAACAAACCGTATAAGGCGTCACATAGTATCATGACAGACAAAATCAAATATAACATAGAAGAAAATGTCACATTTTTGACCGACCAAACGTAATGGATTGCCCCCAAAAGCAACGCATAATAGCCTAATTGATGCAGGTAAAACCACCATTTGCCCATTTTCAGTTTTAAATAAGACCATGAACTGAGCGCCATCAAGGTCAAAATCAAAAAGGCAATAGCCCCAATAATCAGATAACCTCTGTTTACTAACTCTTGCACAAATAAGGAAAAGTCATAGCCTAACTCTAACGCCAAATAAGCATAAACATGTAAGACAACATAAAACCATGCCCATAAGCCTAATGCACGACGTAGCACTTGAAGTTGTGGCTGTTTTAATAAATAGAACACCTTGCCCAAGATGAACATGATCAACAAAATAGTGAGCGCACTAAAGCCTAAAAAATGTTGAATTTCTTTAATTGGGTCTGCACCGAGCTGGCTTTCATCACCACTGAGCAAAACCCAAGCTAGCCAAGCAAGTGGACCTAAACAACACACATGAATGATAATTCTGAACAAACTTAACATCAGAAATAAGTCCTTAAATCCAAATCTTGATATAAATGTGCTACCTGTTCAGCATAACCATTAAACAGCAATGTTGGCTGACGTTTCACGCTCAATAAGCCACCAGAACCAATCACGCGCTCACTTGCTTGTGACCAACGTGGATGATCCACTTCGGGATTCACATTAGCATAAAAACCATACTCATGTGGAGCCGCGTGATGCCAGGTTGTCATCGGTTGTTCAGATTTAAGCGTAATCTTCACGATGGATTTAATATTCTTAAAGCCATATTTCCAAGGGATGACTAAACGAATCGGGGCACCATTCTGAGGGGCTAACGTTTTGCCATACAGTCCCACTGATAATAACGTTAAAGGATGCATAGCTTCTGCCATTGTTAACCCTTCTACATAAGGATAAATCAAGCCACCACCAAAAAAGTGATTTTTTTGTCCCGGCATACTGTCTGGATCATACAAGGTTTCAAATTCGACATATTTCGCCTGACTGGTTGGCTGAACTAACGCCAATAACTTATTCAGTTCAAAACCAATCCAAGGAATCACCATCGACCAGGCTTCAACACAACGAAAACGGTAGATACGCTCTTCCAATGGTAGCTGCTGCATTAACTGATGCACATCAAACGTCATCGGTTTTTCGACTTCGCCTTCAATGCGCAACGTCCAAGGCTCCGTTTTTAATGCAGAGGCATATTTGGCTGGAGAAGCTTTATCCACCCCAAATTCATAAAAATTGTTATAACCGATCACCTTATTTTCAGGCGTCAACAGCAAGTTTTGCGGATTTTGATCTTTCGCAAAATGTAAGGCTTGACGAGAATCTTGTTTCTCCGCAGCCAATGAGAAACGTGGCAATAATGAAGCCGCCCCCATTAATCCCATACTTTGAATGATTTTACGACGTTCGAAAAAGATATGTTCCGGTGTGACATCATTTTCGTTTAATTTATGCATAGTATTCCCCCAATAAAGACAAGTAATTCGGTCTTTCTTTTTCTGTTTTTTTAATTTAATGGATATGACCATTAGACGATATCAAACTCACCTTCTTACACAAAATCACATGAAAAAAGAAAGCAACAAACTGGCTGAATTGTCCTAATGTTTATCCCAATTCATGTTATGATGCATTTTTGATTACATGCTTAAAGGAATAAAGAATGACAGAGATAACAAAATTAGATCCCGATGTTGCCATTGACCTTGCTTATGATATCTTCCTTGAAATGGCGCCAGAACACCTCGATCCTGCTGATATTTTGCTGTTTAATCTCCAGTTTGAAGAGCGCGGAGGTGTCGAGTTTGTCGAAACCGCGGATGATTGGGAGATGGAAATTGGGGTTTTAATTGATCCGGAAGAATATGCAGAAGTCTGGATTGGCTTAGTGAATGAACAAGATGAAATGGACGATATTTTTGCTAAATTCTTAATTTCTCATCGTGAAGAAGATCGTGAATTCCACGTCGTTTGGAAAAAATAAGTGAAACATGCCGAGTAAACTGCTCGGCACCTTTTTCCCCTATTGACGGAAAACCTTCACATTAGAAAATCCTTGTTCTTTTAGATATAGGGCTTGTAATTTGCTCATTACACCACGCTCACAATATAAAAGGTAATTCTTACTCTGATCCAAATTGGCAAATTGTGAAGATAATTTATAAAATGGCATTAATTGCACATTTTCCATATTGAGTGGCTTTTCATCCGTTTCTTCTGGACTACGAATATCCAAAATCACATCTTGCGCACTCAAAACAGCGACCGTATCTACTGCAACTACTTCTTTTTCAGTCTGTTCGGCAATCTGACGAATATCTAAATATTGTGCATTTTGCACCGCACTTTCTAATACAGCAAAATCAAAATGACGTTCTTCTTGCTCAATCTTCGCTTTAATTGCTTTCACCGTTGGATTTTTCGAAATCACACCACAAAACTCGGGCATCGATTTAGCAATATCATCCGTTCCAATTTCTTTCGCCATTGTGATAATCTGTTCTTTATCGTGGGTGATTAATGGGCGTAGTACTAAGCTCTCTGATGCCTCATCAATTAAGCGTAAATTGGTGAGGGTTTGACTCGACACTTGACCAAGTGCTTCGCCTGTCACGATCGCTTGAATCCCAAAACGCTCGGCAATACGGCTCGCCGCTCGCACCATCATACGTTTTAAGACAACGCCCATCTGCCCGTTATCGACTTTTTCCAAAATTTCGCCGACCACGCCTTCAAAATTGATTGCCACAAAACGGACTTTGTGTGATGCACTATAACGTTGCCAAATATGGTATGCCATTTGTTTCACACCAATTTCATGTGCCGCACCGCCAAGATTAAAGAAGCAATAATGCACACGTGAACCACGTCGAATCAGCATGTAACTTGATACACCGGAATCAAAGCCACCTGAAATCAGTGATAATACATCTTCTTGCGTCCCAATCGGATAACCGCCAATGCCAACATGGCGTGCTTTTATCAACATCATGTTGTCATTTTCAATATCAATACGCACGGTGACATCTGGTTTGCTCAGTTGTACTTTGGCACTCGGAATATGTTGATTTAAGCCACCACCGACATAACGTTCAACATCCAAAGAATTAAACGTATGCTTGCCTTTTCGTCTAACCCGCACACAAAATGTTTTGTTCTCAAGACTTGTTCCAATATCTTGCAAAGTCTGTTCAAAAATATCGTGCATCGTTGTAAACGGCTTTTCATCTACTTCTAAAAAGTGATGAATGCCCGGAATACGCCCTAATAATTCAATTAAGTGCGGTCGATTTTCTTCTTTTTTCGAACGAACTTCGATGTAATCCCAATGACGAACCACCGCAATGGTCTCATCATGTTTCGTTAAAATATTACGAATATTCCCAGTTAAGATCTTGACGAATCGTTTACGTACCGATTCACTTTTAATCATAATTCCGGGAAACAGTTTAATCACAAATTTCATAGTTTATTTATTTTCTGTCTTCAAGTTACAAGCGGTGCATTCTATCAGATCTGCCCGAGAATCAAAAATCTTTCATCGACCTACCTCAAAGCTTTATAAAATAATTTATATAACAATAAGAAATAAACCTTTTTACTCAGTAAAAAAGCACTTTTACTACATTTTCCTTCAACTATTTGATTCAAATCAAAAATAATTCTGCCCACGCACCTACAATAGGATAACTCTTTTTAGGTAATTTTGCTGTTTTTATAACATCTTGCTATATAAATAAATATATAACCATTCATGGAGTGGCTTATGTCAAGAATAAAAAAACATTCTCTCCTAACAGTTTTTGCTTTGATGCTTGTGGGTGCGGGTACTTTGTTGGGAGTGCAATATGTGATGCATAAAACTAGCTCACCTGAATTCTGTGTAAGTTGTCATTCAATGCAATTTCCACAGGAAGAATGGGAGACAAGTGTTCATTTTTCCAATCAAAAAGGTATCCGCGCAAATTGTGCTGATTGCCATGTTCCTCCCGAAGGGTGGCATTATGTCAAAGCCAAAGTCTTCGCATTAAAAGACGTATGGTACGAGCTAAAGGGAAAAATACCAGATAGAGACGCTTTCGAAAAACATCGTTATGAAATGGCAAAAAAAGTTTGGGATGAGATGAAAGCGACAAATTCAGCAACCTGTCGTAGTTGCCATAGCTTAGATGCAATGGAAATTTCATTACAATCAAAATCAGCACAAACCATGCATGAATTGGCTAAATCAGATGGACAAACCTGTATTGATTGTCATAAAGGCATTGTCCATTTCTTACCAGATATCCCCGAAGAAATCACTCCAACAACAGTAACTGAAAACAAACCGGTTTTAACGACAGATCATTCTCAACCACTCTATGTAAAAACGATTTCTAGCGCACAAACAACAAAGGGAGGCGAAGTACGTTTAATGCCTTACGCCACATTGACTGAATGGAAAACGGACGAGGGAAAAACTACAGCAACCCTCAAAGGCTGGCAACAAGTAGGCGCTGAATCCATTGTCTATATGGCGCTTGGGAAGCGGATTATTTTGGCATTGTTGGAAGAGGAAGCGAGAGAACAGCTCACGATTACAAAAACAATCCAAGATGAAGTCACCGATTCTGAATGGAAAGAAGTGATGCTTAACATCACTGTACCACAAGATAAATTAACTGCCGATTTAGTTGGGCTCAACCAACTTGGTAATCGATTAAATCAAACTCATTGTAGTGGCTGCCATGCGGTGATTGAAGCAGATCACTATACTGCGAATCAATGGATTGGCGTCGTTAATTCAATGAAAGATCGTACTGCATTAACGGCTGAAGAAGTAAGAGCACTCACGATTTATTTACAACGTAACAGTAAAGATATATCAGGTGCTAGTCATTAAAAATTCATCACTGACGCCGAGCTTGTGAACCTAAGTCAAAAGATATGGTAACAAGCCTGCAATAAGTTCGCTTATGCCATGGATAAACAAGAAATTGATTGTCCACTCATCTTTAGAAAGGTGTCAAAACATTAACGACTTAAATAAGCGAGGCCTTATATGAAAAAAGAGAACAAAGTAGATGTTAAACGTAGAGCGTTTTTAAAAAGCTCCTCTCTTGGTATTGCTGGCGCATCGTTAAGCGGTGGTGTCGTTGGTGCACTTGTGTCACCAAAGGCAATTGCAGCTGACAGTAAAACAATTGTTACTGCTGCCCACTGGGGACCTTTAGGTGTTGTAGTTGAAAATGGCAAAGCCGTTAAATCTGGTCCTGCAATCCTGCCTGCTATTGAAAATGAATTACAATCCGTCGTACCTGATCAACTTTATAGTGAAACACGAATCAAATACCCTATGGTTCGTAAAGGCTATTTAACGAATCCAGGAAAAAGTGACACGACTCTGCGTGGTCATGATGAATGGGTGCGCGTATCTTGGGATCAGGCTCTTGATTTAATTGATAAAGAATTTAAACGTGTTCGCTCAGAAGGCGGTTTTGAAAATATCTTTGGTGGATCTTATGGTTGGAAAAGCTCAGGTTCACTCCATTCAAGTCGTACATTATTACATCGTTATCTGAATGCAACAGGTGGTTTTGTCGGTCATAAAGGTGACTACTCCACTGGTGCCGCACAAGTTATCATGCCTCATGTACTTGGTACTATTGAAGTTTACGAACAACAAACCAGTTGGGAAACGATTTTAGAAAGTACTGATATCATCGTGCTCTGGTCTGCTAACCCACTGACTACAATGCGTATTGCTTGGACAGCGACAGACCAAAAAGGCATTGAATATTTCAAAAAATATCAAGCCACTGGTAAGCGTATCATTTGTATTGACCCAATCAAAAATGAAACCTGTAAAATGCTGAATGCCGAATGGATTCCAACCAATACAGCAACAGATGTGCCGTTAATGTTAGGGATTGCGCATACCTTAGTGACACAAGACAAACATGATAAAGCTTTCTTGAAAAAATATACTACAGGTTATGCAAAATTCGAAGAATACTTGCTTGGAAAAATTGATGGACAAGCAAAAGATGCCGAATGGGCAAGTAAAATCAGTGGTGTGCCTGTAGAAGTCATCAAGCAACTTGCAAATGACTTTTCATCAAAACGCACGATGCTGATGGGGGGCTGGGGGATGCAACGCCAACGTCACGGTGAACAAACACATTGGATGATGGTCACACTTGCCTCAATGCTAGGGCAAATTGGTTTACCTGGCGGTGGCTTCGGTTTCAGTTATCACTATTCAAATGGTGGTGTACCAACCACAACTGGTGGTGTCATTGGTTCTATGTCGGCGACATTGGATAACGATACCTCAAATACGGGTCAATCTTGGTTATCTAAATCAGCGAAAATCAGTTTCCCACTTGCACGTATTGCAGATGTCTTACTCAATCCGGGGAAAACCATCCAATACAATGGTACCGAAATCACTTATCCTGACATTAAATTAATTTATTGGGCAGGCGGTAACCCATTTGTCCATCATCAAGACACCAATACTTTAGTCAAGGCATGGCAAAAACCCGAAACAATCATTGTGAATGAAATCAACTGGACGCCAACAGCAAGAATGGCAGATATTGTATTACCGATCACGACAAGTTATGAGCGAAATGATTTAACCATGAGTGGTGATTATTCCATGATGCACATTCTGCCGATGAAACAAGTGGTTGAACCGCAATTTGAGGCACGTAATGACTATGATGTCTTTGCTGAATTAGCTAAACGTGCGGGCGTAGAAGATAAATTCACAGAAGGCAAAAGTGAAATGGATTGGTTAAAATATTTTTACCAATCCGCTTTTGATGCCGCACGCAAAAATCGTGTCCTCATGCCTAAATTTGAAAAATTCTGGGAAGAAAATAAACCTATTACATTTAATGCCAGTGAAAAAGCAAAAAAATGGGTTCGTTATGGTGAATTCCGTGAAGATCCATTATTGAATCCACTGGGCACACCTTCTGGTAAAATTGAAATCTACTCCGATACGATTGCGAAGATGAACTATGATGATTGCCGTGGCTATCCTTCTTGGTTTGAACCAGAAGAGTTTGCTGGTAATGTCACTACGGAACATCCATTAGCGCTAGTCACCCCGCATCCTTACTATCGGTTACACAGTCAATTAGCAAATACTTCACTGCGTCAAAAATACGTCGTGAACGATCGCGAACCTGTGCTGATCCATGTAGAAGATGCAAAAACTAGAGGGATTTCTGACGGTGATATTGTGCGTATTTTCAATAATCGTGGTCAAGTCCTTGCAGGGGCAATTGTCACACCTGATATCATCAAAGGTACTGTCAGTTTATGTGAAGGTGCTTGGTATGACCCATTAGACTTAGGAGTAAGCGAAAAACCTCTATGTAAAAATGGCTGCCCTAATGTCTTGACAATGGACATTGGTACATCAAAACTTGCACAAGGTAACTCTCCAAATACCTGTATTGTGCAAATAGAAAAATTCACAGGTGAAGCACCAGAAATCACGGTATTTAAACAACCAAAACAAGCGAAAGCATAAAAATGGCATGAAATGCTAAGGAAATAAAACAAAAGTGCGGTCAATTCGACCGCACTTTCTTGTTGGCTATCCTATGAGCGGGCAAGAAAGTGGGTTGAAAATCCGCAAATAATTTTAACATATGCCCAAAAATACAGTACAATGGTGCCCTTAATGCTTTCGTAAAAAGGATATACAATGGCTAAAAAAAGTACAGAAAAAACCGAATTAGATTTTGAAAATACGCTACAACAGCTAGAAGCCATTGTCACACGTTTAGAAAGTGGTGAGCTTCCTTTGGAAAGCGCCTTAGAAGAATTTGAACGTGGCATTAAGCTTGCCCATTTGGGACAAGAACGTTTACAACAAGCCGAACAACGCATTCAGATTTTATTACAAAAAAGTGATAGCGCGAAATTAAGCGATTACCAAGCGGAAGAATAACAACAATACGAGCATGTTATGTACCAACTTTCACAAGATTTACCCCAACTCCAACAACGTATTAATACTTTTTTAGCGCAACAATTGAATGTGGACAGCAGCCCCTCTCCTCTTGCCGAAGCCATGCGTTACGGTGTGCTCCTTGGTGGTAAACGTATCCGTCCTTTCCTAGTGTATGCAACAGGACGAATGCTCGGCGCAGACTTAAACCAACTCGATTATGCCGCGGCAAGTGTAGAAGCCGTTCATGCCTATTCATTAATTCACGACGATCTCCCTGCGATGGATGATGATCATTTACGTCGTGGACAACCAACTTGCCATATTGCTTTTGATCACGCCACCGCGATTTTAGCCGGTGACGCGTTGCAAGCCTTTGCTTTTGAAATATTAACTCAAGCACCTGCACTGCAAGCAGAGCAAAAACTTGCGTTAGTGCAAACGCTAAGTCAAGCGGCTGGTGTAAAAGGAATGTGTTTGGGGCAAAGTCTCGATCTGATTTCTGAGCAAAAACACATTAGCTTAATCGAATTAGAACAAATTCACCGCAATAAAACGGGGGCAATGCTTTCCGCTGCGATTCAGCTCGGGCGAATTTGTTCTCCGCATTTTAAAAATGATACGCTAGCACAACAATTACAACGGTATTCGGAAGCCATTGGCTTAGCCTTTCAAGTACAAGACGATATTTTAGATATTGAAGGCGAAAGTGACATTATTGGTAAAACCGTGGGTTCTGATTTATTAGCAGATAAAAGCACCTACCCCAAATTATTAGGCTTAGCGGGTGCCAAACAAAAAGCGCAAGAACTGTATCAAAGCGCAATCGCGGAATTAGAAAGTATTCCTTTTGATACCAGTGCACTTCGTGCTATCGCTGAATTTGTGGTAAATAGAAAAAGTTAAACCGCACAATACACCAAGATCAAAGTGCGGTCAGTTTTTTAATTATTTTGGAATTGACTAACAACTATGCAAAATTATCCTCTGTTATCATTAATTAATTCACCCGAAGATTTACGTTTATTAAGTAAAGAACAACTTCCCCAAATCTGTCAGGAATTACGTGCATATTTATTAGAGTCTGTTAGTCAAAGTAGTGGACATTTGGCATCAGGCTTGGGCACAGTAGAATTAACTGTTGCCTTACACTATGTCTATAAAACCCCCTTTGATCAACTGATTTGGGATGTTGGTCATCAAGCCTATCCACATAAAATCTTAACAGGTCGTCGTGATCAAATGTCCACCATTCGTCAGAAAAATGGTATTCATCCTTTTCCATGGCGTGAAGAAAGCGAATTTGATGTGTTAAGTGTTGGGCATTCTTCTACCTCAATTAGTGCAGGCTTAGGCATTGCCGTTGCCGCACAACGTGAAAATGCGGGACGTAAAACAGTCTGTGTGATTGGTGATGGCGCCATTACCGCAGGAATGGCGTTTGAAGCAATGAATCATGCTGGTGCCTTGCATACCGATATGCTGGTGATTTTGAATGATAACGAAATGTCCATTTCAGAAAATGTCGGGGCGCTAAACAATCATCTCGCCCGCTTATTAACGGGATCATTTTATTCTTCTATCCGTGAAGGGGGTAAAAAAATCCTCTCTGGTATGCCACCGATTAAAGAATTTGTCAAAAAGACTGAAGAACATGTGAAAGGCTTTGTTTCCCCTGTGGGTACCATGTTCGAGCAACTAGGGTTCAACTATATTGGTCCGATTGATGGTCATAACATTGAAGAACTTATCAGCACATTGAAAAATATGCGCGCCTTAAAAGGTCCCCAATTTTTACATATCATGACCAAAAAAGGGAAAGGCTACGCTCCGGCAGAAAAAGACCCAATTGGCTTTCATGGTGTACCTAAATTTGATCATTTAAGTGGTCAATTACCTAAATCAAATACAACGCCAACTTATTCAAAAATTTTTGGTGATTGGCTGTGTGAAATGGCAGAAAACGATCCTAAACTGATCGGCATTACGCCGGCTATGCGTGAAGGCTCAGGGATGGTCGAGTTTTCTAACCGTTTTCCACAACAATATTTTGATGTTGCCATTGCTGAACAACATGCCGTCACGTTTGCCGCTGGCTTGGCGATTGGGGGTTATAAACCCGTAGTAGCAATTTATTCCACCTTTTTACAGCGCGCCTACGATCAACTCATTCATGATGTGGCTATTCAAAATCTGCCGGTTTTATTTGCTATTGATCGGGCTGGTGTGGTCGGTGCAGATGGTCAGACTCATCAAGGCGCTTTTGATATTAGCTTTCTGCGCTGTATCCCAAATATGGTGATCATGACACCTAGCGACGAAAATGAGTGTCGTCAAATGCTTTATACTGGTTACAAACTCAATCAACCTGCTGCCGTACGTTATCCACGTGGTAATGCCATTGGTGTTGAACTCACCCCATTAACGATGTTAGCACTCGGTAAATCCAACCTGATTCGTGAAGGCGAAAAAATTGCGATTTTAAATTTTGGCACTTTATTACCTACCGCCATCAACGTGGCAGAAAAATTAAATGCGACAGTAATCGATATGCGTTTTGTTAAACCTATTGATGTTGAGTGTATCCATCAAATTGCACAAACACATGACCTGATTGTGACTTTAGAAGAAAACGTCATTCAAGGTGGGGCTGGCAGTGCCGTTGCCGAAGTCTTACATTCTCAACAACATCAAACAAAATTATTACAACTTGGTTTACCTGATTTCTTTATCCCACAAGGGACACAACAAGAAATTTTAGCGGACTTACATTTAGACGAAGCCGGTATCGAAACACAAATAAAAAATTTTTTATAAAAAATAAAACTTTTTCTGAACTATTTTAAAAATGCTCGGTCTTAGATAATGCTAGTGCACTGCAAATGCAGTCGTCTTTTTAACTTTCTTATGTTAAGACCTCCCGCTACATCTTCTTGGTGTAGCGGTTTTTTCTTTTTTGAGCCTGTAACTTCTTAATTTCACGGCATATTGCTTTTGTCATCGGTTGAATGGGAGGAAGTAAGATCTCGTTTTGGACAGGCTGATCACATAAGTGTAAATACATTTCATAGACAACTTGCGCATCAACACCATGTGTATTTGGAAAAAAATTTTGTAAGCGATATACTTCCGTGTGTAAACCATAACTTGTCGCCCTTGCAACAACCTTTTCAATCTCCTTGGCATTCCCACCTACGTTACTGAGTACAATACAAACATCGTGCTGCGGGTTTTCAACACAATAGTTTAACGCATCAGCTAATTGTTGTTGTGCCAATTGTTTAGCTTGTTGAAAGCGCTCGACTGTCCAATGGTATTCACCGTTCTCTCGCAAAAAATGATCATTTTCAACATGAAAAAGCACACCCTCTGTAAAATTTTGCTTAAACTCAGCCATTTTTTTCAGGGCAAAGGTACTTTTTCCAGAACCAGAATGCCCGCGGATAATTAAGAGTGTTTGCATATTGAAAAATCCAAAGACAAAATATATTGCTTGCCTCGAATCCCCATTAGATCACGTTGTGTATGTTTGAAACCACAAGCAAGATAAAACGCATAGGCACGCTGATTAAGATGATTAACGCCCAGTACAATTTCATGACTACTAGGGAAATGGTGCAATAATAAAGGCATGAGCCTCTGATGAGATAAGGCTTGTTTTGCAATGCCGAGTCCCTGAAAATCAGGGTGAATTGACATCGAGCGTAATAAAACAGCTTGAGGATTATCAGAATATTTTTGCCGATCCTCTCCCTGATCTAACACAAAAAAGCCAACAGGTTCATCATCGGATAATATGCTGAAGGCTTTCCAAGGCTTTTTTGCATTAAGATCGGCAAACCAGACCGAAGGAAGCGCAGTAAATTTAGCTTGTTCTGGCGATAATGAATAAGATAATGCACGAAAATGCTGTTGCTGACATTCTACGATCTTAACCATACTTCATTCCCACTCATTTGATTTATTGACCACAAATTTCATTCAAATTCATCTGCTGAAAAGTGCGGTCAATCATAAAGGAATTTTACGTGTAAGTCATTAAGACCAAATATCGTTATCAACACCACGCTTTGCCAAAGTAGGATGTTGTTCGAGTTTAAATACCGGTTCAACGCCCGCTTTTATTTGCTGTTGATAATCTCTCAGAATTAACCAAACGATAGGTGATAATAATACAATCGCCACCAAGTTAATCATCGCCATGATGGCCATGACTGTATCAGCAAAATTCCACACAATATTGGCATGATTAATGGCACCAAAGTACACAAAAAAGAGAACCATCAAGCGGAAAATAAAAATAAAGAGTGACTTATTACGCAGAAAACGGATATTGCTTTCCGCATACGCATAGTTACCAATAATGGATGAATACGCAAACAGAAATAAAATGGCTGCCAAGAAATGTAAACCAAAATCACCGACATGATATTGTAACGCGTGCTGCGTTAAAGAAATGCCTTTTAATGTTTCATTACCATAGTTATCCGAAAGTAAAATGATGACTGCGGTACAAGTACATACAATAATCGTATCAACAAAAACACCAAGCATTTGAATTAAGCCTTGACTCGCAGGATGTTTCACATCCGCCGAGGCTGCGGAATTTGGCGCAGATCCCATCCCTGCTTCATTAGAAAATAATCCACGTTTCACCCCCATTAGCATGGCTTTAGAAAAAATGGCACCAAACATACCACCCGCCATAGCACTGAAATCAAAAGCACTCGACACAATCCGTGAAATGACCATCGGAATCGCATGAATATTCATGCCTAAAATAATCACGGCAATAATCAGATAAAATAACGCCATCATGGGGACTAATTTCGCACTCACTGCGCCAATGCGTTTTACGCCACCGAAAATAATGAATGCTGTAATTGCAACTAACACCCAGCCAACATATTGTGCATTCCAATGCCAAGCATTATTGGTTGCTTCGACAATTGCATTCGCTTGTACTGCATTAAAAGCAAAACCAAATGTAAAAATTAAACTGACTGCAAATGCTGCTCCCAAGAGCGGTGCTTTTAATCCTTTGGTAATGTAATAGGCTGGACCGCCACGGTACAAACCACAAGGTTCTTTGACTTTAAATAATTGGGCTAAGGATGACTCAGCAAATGCACTACTCATGCCAATCAGCGCCGTGATCCACATCCAGAACACAGCACCTTCACCACCAATCGCAATTGCTGTTGCGACACCACCGATATTTCCTACGCCAACACGACTGGCTAATCCGGTCGTGAATGCTTGAAATGGCGTTAATGAATTGCCTTCTGCACTTCGACCTGACCACATTTCACGTAAACTGCGTGGTAATAAACGTAATTGCACTAACCCTGTTGTGATTGTAAAAAATAAACCAACACCTAATAATGTCACTATCGTAATGTCCCATAATGGACCATCTACTTTTTCAACAAACCACGTTAAAGCCTGTTCTACTATTGTTTCGAAAGTAGAAAATATGCTCATTATTCCTCCTGAGTTAAAAAGCAAAATTAACAAAGAGCCGTATTCTATTATTTTTTTACGAAAAATGGGGATTTTTATTATCTTTTCATTAAAAAAAGACAAATTAATTAGATAATTTCTAACAAAATGCTATTTTTTTAATCAACAAAAAATTGCCCATAAAAAAGAGCGCTTCAAAAAGCGCTCTTCAAACGGCAAGAAAATTAGAAGCCTTCTTTTAAACTCACGGTTAAATTGAAGACCAAATGATCTGGACTGCTATCTTTGCTGTCTGCACAATAATAACCTTCACGCTCAAATTGGTAAGCTTTTTCTGGCTGTGCATTGGCTAAACTCTTCTCCACCACACCTTGTTTAATCACCAATGAATCTGGGTTCAGTACTTGGTGAATATCCTCTGCGGCTCCTGGGTTTGCCACCGTAAATAAACGCCCATATTGACGAAATTCAGCAGGTAAATAATCTTCCGCAGACACCCATTGAATCACGCCTTTCACTTTACGTCCATCTACTGGATTCTTCCCTAGCGTGTCAGGGTCATAAGTACAATAAACGGTTGTGATATTCCCCTCTGCATCTTTTTCAACACGTTCGGCTTTAATCACATAAGCATTACGTAAACGCACTTCTTTACCAAGCACTAAGCGTTTATATTGTTTATTTGCTTCTTCACGGAAATCCGCTTCATCAATATATAGTTCACGCGTAAAGGGTAATTCGCGTACACCTAGTTCATCACGATTAGGGTGGTTTGGTGCAGTCAGCATTTCTTTGCCACTGAAATTCTCAATCACAATTTTAAGTGGATTAATCACTGCCATTGCTCGTGGCGCATTCTCATTTAAGTCTTCACGAATGCAAGCTTCTAGTGCACTGAATTCCACCATATTATCTTGTTTAGTGACGCCAATACGACGACAAAACTCACGCAATGAAGCTGGCGTATAACCACGACGACGTAAGCCCGAAATCGTTGGCATACGTGGGTCATTCCAGCCATCGACAATACCTTCATTCACCAGTTGTAATAATTTACGTTTAGAAGTGAGGGTCGATTCTAAATTTAAACGCGAAAATTCATACTGGTGCGGCAATGGACGCGCAATCGAAATATTTTCTAATACCCAGTCATACAAACGGCGATTGTCTTGGAATTCCAATGTACAAAGCGAATGAGTAATGCGCTCAATAGCATCAGAGATACAATGAGTAAAATCATACATTGGGTAAATGCACCATTTATCACCTGTTTGGTGATGGGTCGCAAATTTAATCCGATAAATTACTGGATCGCGCATGACAATAAACGGAGACGCCATATCAATTTTCGCACGTAAACAGGCTTTGCCTTCTGCAATTTCTCCGTTCTTCATTTTCTCAAATAACGCGAGGTTTTCTTCAATAGAACGATCACGATAAGGGCTATTTTTACCCGGTTCCGTTAACGTACCACGGTATTCACGCATTTCTTCTGGCGAAAGTTCATCCACATAAGCTAACCCTTTTTCGATTAACTCAATCGCATAGCCATAGAGTTGATCAAAATAGTCGGAGGCATAACGAGGCTCTCCTTCCCACTTGAAACCTAACCATTCTACATCTTGTTTAATCGAATCCACATATTCCACATCTTCTTTGACGGGATTCGTATCATCGAAACGTAAATTACACAACCCTTGATAATCTTCAGCGATACCAAAATTTAAGCAAATTGATTTGGCATGACCAATATGCAAATAGCCATTGGGTTCAGGTGGAAAACGTGTTTGGACACCGGTATGTTTGCCGGATGCTAAATCTTCATCAATGATTTGACGAATAAAATTGGTGGGACGTTTTTCTGTATTTTCAGCTGCGACAACATTTTCAACTGGATGACTCATTCTGACCTCGAATTCCATAATGGTTTTGTTATAAAAATACTCACTATTCTACCCTGTTTGCCACCAGAATACAAAAATACGCCGCATTTTCTTGTGGCTTTCGTCTTCCTATTTTTCATTTTAATGATAAAATGAACGAACGTTCATTCACTCAATAGCGATTTAAAAATTTGTCGTGCGCTTCTTTCCACTTCTCGCATGAATAAATGAAGGGAAAAATAAAAAACAGCGCCAAACTTAGTCAGTGAACAAAATATCATGGAGGAAATAACCGCCGCTTTCCCTCCCATAAAACAATTGTTCTCTTGTGCTAATAAACATATTTTTGTGCAATTCCTATTATTGCCATACTTTCTTTCACACGAGAGCAAACCAAGAATTGCAATGAAGGTTTTAGCACGTAAAGAGAAAAGTTGCTATAATCCATTCTCGCAAATGGTAAAGGCAACTCGCATTTTTTAACTAAGGATTGTAATCATGTTAAAACGAAACCCACTCACTTTTTTACTCTTATCAACCGCTTTGGTTGGTTGTGCTAATCTGGATGATTCTTATCAACTCGCCAAACAAGACTTTCAACAGTATGAAGAGGTGACAAAACAATATTCTGTGCAAGAAAGTTGGTGGGCGCTATATCATGATACACAGCTCAATGCATTGATTACGCAAGGATTAGACAACAATAAAAATTTGGCTAAAGCCGCCATCAATGTGAATAAAGCACTTTATCAAGCCAATTTATTAGGTGCAAATTTAGTTCCAGCCTTTAGTGGCAGAGTCGAATCCAGTGCAACACGTAACATAGAACACAGTCAACCTTCCAAGATTCAGCATAGTGGTTCAATCAATGTCAGCTATACATTGGATTTATGGCGACGCTTAGCCGATGCGGCTTCGGCTGGTGAGTGGGCATACAAAGCGAGCGCCCAAGATCTTGAAGCCGCCCGTTTATCACTCATCAATTCTCTCATCGCAACCTATTACCAAATTGCTTTCTTAAATGATGCGGTACAAGCGACAGAAGGAACAATTAAATATTACACGCAGATTAATACTATCATGCAAAATCGTTTTAAACTCGGTGTAGCAGACAGTGCGAGTTCTGATCAAGCACAGCAAGCCGTATTAAGAGCGCGTAACCAGCTGATCACCTACCAAACGCAGCGAAAAGTGGCAGAGCAAACTTTACGTAATTTATTAAATTTAAAACCAAATGAAGCATTAAATATCAAATTCCCAAGCATTTTAAATGTGAAAACGCTTGGAGTGAATACTAATGTGCCTGTCTCAATAATTGCGAACCGACCAGATATTAAAAGCGCACAATACCGTTTAAGCAGCGCCTTCAAAGATGCTAAAGCTGTTCAAAAGAGTTGGTTCCCAACCATTACACTGGGCGCAAGCCTAGCCTCTGCAGGAGCGAAAGTTGATACCGCGTTAGATACCCCTATGGCTAGTGGACTCGTCAGTATTAATCTGCCTTTCCTCAGTTGGAATACGGTAAAATGGAATGTCAAAATTTCAGAAGCAAATTATGAACTCGCCAAAGTGAGCTATGAACAAACGATCACCACGGCATTAAATGAAATTGATACCCATTATTTCAGCTATCAACAATCACAAGCGAATTTAGCGAATCTACAAAAAGCAGATGCCTATAACAAACGCATTACACAGTATTACAAAAATCGCTATGATGCAGGCGTATCACCGTTACGTGATTGGTTAAGTGCCGCCAATACGGAGAACGATGCGAAATTGGCGATTTTAAATGCAAAATATCAACTTATTCAGCAAGAAAATACTATTTATAGCGCCATGGCAGGGTATTACTCAGCAAAATAACAAGAAAGAGGCAACTTGCCTCTTTTTTATTAACCAGAATCTTGGATAACTTCTCATGAAAATCGAAGTCTGTATTGATAATATTGAATCGGTACACATTGCACAAAATGCTGGCGCCGATCGTTTAGAACTTTGTGCTTGCCTCTCCGTTGGCGGCGTTACGCCCTCCTATTCGTTGATAAAAAGTGCGGTCGATTTTGCTAACATTCCTTGTTATGTCATGATCCGACCAAGAGCAGGAGATTTTTTGTTCAGCACGCAAGAAGTCAACATGATGCTCGAGGATATTCGCCTTGCTAAAGAGCTCGGCGCTCAAGGCATTGTGATCGGTGCATTGACCAAACATGCAGACATTGACCTTTCGGTTTGCGAAACATTAATACAGGCAGCAGAAGGATTGGGCGTCACTTTTCATCGTGCCTTTGATCTCTGTCGCGATCCCGTCACGAGCTTAGAACAATTAATTCAGTTAGGTTGCGAACGCGTATTGACTTCTGGACAAAAAGCCAGCGCAGTAGAAGGACAACCGTTAATCAAACAGCTTGTCAGTCAGGCATCAAACCGTATTCGTATTATGGCTGGTGCCGGCATCAATGCACAAAATGCCGCCTTATTAGTGAAAAATACGGGAATTACCGAATTGCATTTATCTGGAAAAGGTTATCGTTTAAGTGAAATGCCATATCACGCGAACGCTGTAATGGGGGAAAATAGCGAAGATGACCAAAAAATCTGGCGAACGGATTTTGCTACAATTCGTGCAGTTAAAACCAGTGTAGAAAAGTACTGAGTTGGTCGATAAGCCGAGTTCTGTCGCGGACAATCATTCCTCTAGGCGTACATTCGCACATACGCTCAAGCAACCTACCCGAATCCTGAGCGGGCCACTCATTGGATTCCTATTTGGTCTTGCTACGAGTGGAGTTTACCCTGCCATGTACTGTTGCCAGCCATGCGGTGCGCTCTTACCGCACCCTTTCACCCTTACCAGCCGAAACTGGCGGTCTGCTCTCTGTTGCACTTGTCGTAGGCTCGCGCCTCCCAGGCGTTACCTGGCACTCTGCCCTGTGTAGCTCGGACTTTCCTCTCGTCTATTTGTCCCACTAGGTCGTCATAAAGACGGTTAAGGGCTTCAATAAACCAGCGATTGTCTGACCAACTCAGGCGCGCAGTATAACGTAATTCTCCCCCAAAAGACAGAACTTATTTGAAACGCCACAAAAATCTACCGCACTTTTGAGCTTTTCTTGATACAAAACATTCTCTTACTCCAAATAAATGGAAAACTCAAAATCAAACGAAAATCTTATGTTATAATTCCCCCAGTTTTTATGTCGATAAAGGACTCAGAAATGAATTATTTGCAAATCGCACGTGAAACATTAGCGGTCGAAGAACAAGCACTGGCACGTTTAGGTCGGCGGCTTGATACCCACTTTAACGAAATCGTTGAGTTAATTTTACAGTGTCAAGGACGCTTAGTGATCGGCGGGATCGGGAAATCGGGGTTAGTGGGGAAAAAAATGGTCGCTACTTTTGCTTCTACTGGAACACCCAGTTTTTTCCTACACCCGACAGAAGCCTTCCACGGTGACTTAGGTATGCTCAAACCAATTGATATTGTCATGTTGATTTCTTATAGCGGTGAAACAGATGATGTCAATAAACTCATTCCTAGTCTCAAAAATTTTGGCAATAAAATCATCGCCCTCACGGGAAACCCAAATTCAACCCTCGCCAAACACTCTGATTATGTCCTAGATATCAGTGTTGAACGTGAAGTCTGCCCTAATAATCTTGCCCCTACGACCTCTGTGCTGGTCACAATGGCATTAGGCGATGCCTTAGCGGTTGCCTTAATTAAAGCGCGTGATTTTAAACCAGCTGACTTCGCACGCTTCCATCCAGGCGGTAGTCTTGGACGGCGTCTATTATGTCGCGTCAAAGATGAAATGCAGACACGTCTGCCTGTCACACGCTTAGAGACCTCTTTTACAGACTGTCTGAGTATTATGAATGAAGGACGAATGGGGGTTGCTTTAGTAATGGAACAAAATCAATTAAAAGGGATCATCACTGATGGGGATATTCGTCGCGCGCTTACGGCTAATAGTGCAGAAACCTTACGTAAAACAGCACAAGATTTAATGACATCGAACCCTAAAACCATTCATCAAGATGCCTATTTAGCTGAAGCCGAAGCCTTTATGAAAGAGAAGAAAATCCACTCTTTAGTGGTGATTAATGATCAACAAAATGTGGTTGGCCTAGTGGAGTTTACAAGCTAATGTTAACGGAAAAACTCAAAAAAATTAAATTTGTGATTACAGATATCGACGGTGTACTGACCGACGGCTCTTTGCATTACGATGCCCATGGTGAAGCTTTCAAAACCTTTCATGTTCGTGATGGCTTGGGGATCAGAATGTTAATGGAATCTGGCATTCAAGTCGCGGTACTCTCGGGGCGAGATTCCCCGATTCTACGCAAACGTATTGCAGATCTAGGCATCCAACACTTTTTCCTCGGCAAATTGGAAAAAGAAAGCGCCTGTCTTGAATTGATACAACAAGCCAATGTCTGTGCGCAAGAAACGGCTTATATTGGTGATGACAGCGTTGATCTGCCTGCTTTTGCCGTCTGTGGTGTTGCCTTTGCAGTACAAGATGCGCCGGCTTATATCAAAATGCACGCTGATCACGTACTAAGCCTGAAAGGTGGACAAGGGGCCTTTCGTGAAATGTCGGATATGATTTTAGCGGCACAGAATAAAAGTGACATCTACACGAGTGCGCAAGGCTTCTTAAAAGCCGCAAAAAAAATGGCACAATAAACTGTCCGCAACAAAAAAACACGCGTAAAAGCGTGTTTTTTTATGAAGAAAGAAAACCTCTTTTATTTAATAATTCTTAAATGAGAAGTCGCTTTTTTTTCCGTCGTTTTGTCTTTGTTTGTGCTTTTTTGAGTATTCTCACTGGTTTTTGGTTTATCGACAGCCTCAACAAAGCTCAGTGGCTGCTCAATACCAATATTTTGTGTTGCGAGCTCATCATAAATCGCTTCAGGTTCAAACAGTACACCATCACCATTTTCACGAGCATAAATGGCTAACGCAGCCCCCATAGGAATAAAAATATCTTGTGAAATACCACGAAAACGCGCGCTAAACTGAATACTTTCATTGCTTAGTACCAGATTACCTGTCGCATTCGCAGATAAATTGAGGACAATTTGCCCATCTTTGACATATTCCACAGGGACTTTCACACCAACATAAGTCGCGTCCACCACTAAATAAGGGGTGAAATCATTATCCACTAACCAATCATAATACGCTCTTAACAAGTAAGGACGCTTTGGTGATGATTTATGTAGCATACTGATTATTTCTCATCCATTAAGTTTTTCGGAGCCGACACGCCTAAAGATTGCATAAATGAATCGCGTTCAAAAACACGTGCCATGTAAGCTTTAATTGCTTTGCTACCCGCCCCACTGAAATCCACACCCAGTTCTTGCATACGCCATAATAATGGGGCGATATAACAATCTACTAAACTAAACTCTTCGCTCATAAAATAAGGCATCTGCGTGAAAATAGGCGCAATCGCTAAAATCTCTTCTCTTAATTGTTTTAATGCGACAGCACGTTCTGCGTCCGTGCCTTTTTCAGCTTTTGCTAATACTGGGTACCAATCTTGCTCAATACGTAACATTAATAAACGGCTTTTCCCACGTGCCACTGGATAAACAGGCATCAAAGGTGGATGAGGGAAACGCTCATCAAGATATTCCATAATAATACGTGAATTAAATAACACTAAATCACGATCAACTAATGTCGGCAACGTGCCATACGGATTTAATTCCATTAAATCTTCTGATACGACTTGAGGATCTACAACTTCCGTTTCATAAGCAACACCCTTTTCAGCCAAAACAATCCTTACTTGGTGGCAATAAATATCTGTTTTATCTGAAAAAAGTGTCATTATTGAACGTTTATTTGCAGCGCTTGTCATCTATTCCTCCGACAGCTCTAAAATGAATTAAAATTTATTAAACTTTGCCTGATTCTGGCATGATTTTATATAAAAAATGGGCGTTTATTCTACCACAAATCGCCCACTGATTTCCAAAGATTATCGTAAATTTTATTGAGATAAAAAAATTGCAAGCCTTTTGGGCTTGCAATCTGAATATAAAACGTAAAAGAAAAATTAACGTTTTGAGAATTGTGGACGACGACGCGCTTTGCGTAAACCCACTTTTTTACGTTCAACTTGACGTGCATCGCGAGTAACGAAACCAGCTGCGCGTAATACAGAGCGTAAACTCTCATCATATTCGATTAATGCACGAGTGATACCGTGACGGATTGCACCCGCTTGACCAGAAATACCGCCACCTTTAACAGTAACGTATAGGTCTAATTTTTCAGTCATTTCAACCAACTCTAACGGTTGACGAACGATCATACGTGCTGTTTCACGACCGAAATACACGTCTAAATCACGTTGGTTGATAGTGATTTTACCACTGCCCGGTTTAATAAATACACGAGCTGAAGAGCTTTTGCGGCGACCTGTGCCGTAGTTTTGATTCTCTGCCATATCCTAAACCTCGTGATTAAATATCTAAAACTTGTGGTTGCTGTGCAGCGTGGTTATGTTCAGAACCTGCATACACTTTCAATTTACGATACATTGCGCGACCTAATGGACCTTTTGGCAACATACCTTTTACCGCAATTTCAATCACTGCTTCAGGACGGCGTGCGATCATTTCTTTGAAAGTCGCTTGTTTGATGCCACCTACATAGCCAGTGTGCCAGTGGTAAAGTTTATCGCTTTCTTTGTTACCGGTTACAGCAACTTTCTCTGCGTTAATTACGATGATGTAATCACCCGTATCAACGTGTGGCGTGTATTCCGCTTTATGTTTACCACGAAGGCGACGTGCTAATTCAGTCGCTAAACGACCTAAAGTTTTACCTGTCGCATCTACTACATACCAGTCGCGTTTAACCGTTTCTGGCTTTGCTACAAAAGTTTTCATTAATTAATTACCAATAAAATAATATTAATACCCAGTGTTTATGTTGTTTATTCACCCATAAACACAACCATGAATCTTAATCAAGCACCCCTTCGAGTGTGATCTCGATAAAATAATGTCTGGTGGGAAATCCAGTACATTCACAGGGTCGCAAGATTATACTCGAGAAAAAAAGGAAAAGCGACTACTTTTTGTTAAATTTTGCCACAGAAAAAGCAAGAGAAAGGAAAAAAGAAAACCGTCTGCGACTTACGGATTCACCACAAACGGTTTGATTGGCTTATGCTTCGCTTGTCAAATCTTTAATGACTGTTGAAGCGGCATTTTTGGTCACTGACACAATCCCTTTTTTAGCAGAGACGGACGAGGAATAATATTGACTACGACCAATTTCTTGATGATTTTTTGCTTTTAAAACGAAATAAGGCTTATCGTTTTTTGCAACACGGACTTCAAAATTTTTTTCATCAAGACCATTTTTTTGGACCGATGCAATGCCATTTTCAGCGGCAGAGCGTGAACGATAAAGTTCGCTAGTTAAAATCACTTGGCTATTTGCAGCTTTTAAATTAAACATAAATTGACCATCTTTTGCCAATTTCAGTTCATACCAACCTAATGCCATATTGTTCTCCTTCTTATAAAGTTCCCATGAGACGAAATTCTCATCAACAAGAATAAAATTTTTGGCGAAAATTGCAACCTTTTTAACCAATTAAATTGCCTGTGAAGTGTAGAGTTCAACTTTACTCAATTCGGACAAACGTTTGATATACTTTTCTAGGCGCGCAGGAAAGCGAAGTCCTTTGACACAAGTTAAGTTTCTCAGCAACGGAAAAACTAAAATATCTTCGAATGACAAATGCTGATTTAATGAAGTTTCCCCCATTACGAGCGCAGATAATTTTTCAAGATCTTGTGTTAAACGTGCAAGATAAGTCGGCGTATTATTGAAATGTTGCGTAAAATCACCCACATAGTCGGTTTTCTTTTTGGTGAAATAATCAATCGCACTTTGCGTAGCAAATTCCGCCAAGTCCAGTTTTACGAAACGTGGCATCAATAAATAATTAGAATAACTCGTGATTTCCGCTAACAATGCCTCAATTTCTGGACGAACCGCTGTCTGTAAAATCGCTTCCCCGTAATGTGCGTCAATGTATTTCACAATATCTAAGCTTTCTGGCATGGCAGTACCGTCTTCTTTCACTAAAATAGGCACCATTTTTTTTCCCACTAAACGAATTGGGGTTTCTTCATCATCATTTAACAGAACATGTTTTTTGAAGGGTATGTTCTTTAAGCCAAAAATCATCATCGCACGGACACAATAAGGGCAATGATCATAAACATAGAGTTCCATTTTTTACTCCTTTTAATTTACATGAAATAGTTTACTCTAATCAGATTTGTTAAATAATTCAACTAACAATTGGTTCAAGCCACTTTGTCTTTTTACTGGATTTTTCACCGCACTTTTCCAAATTTCGGCACTTGAAAAAACGGTTAATTGCTGTTTCGCACGTGTCACGCCTGTATAAATCAATTCACGTGATAAAATCGGGTTAGGTTCGGTCGGTAATACCAAACACGTGTGCGCAAACTCAGACCCTTGTGATTTATGTACCGTCATCACAAACGCGGTCTCATAGTTTGGCACACGGCTAGCGAGCACAGTTTTATAATGCCCTTGTCCCTGCTCAAACCAGACTTTACCTTGTCCTAAAAATAAGCCAATGTCGCCATTATATAAGCCAATATGGCGATCATTTTGCTGGATCATAATTGGTTTACCTAAATACCAATCGCGTTCGTGTTTAAAATCAAGTAAGCCTTTTTGTTGTAAGCGTTGCGCGATTTTCTGATTTAGCTGTTCTACCCCTAGCTCTCCAACGCGTAATGCTGTTAAGAAACGAACCGCATTAAACAAGACAAAAATTTCTCCAACTTGTTGTTCATTCAGTATAGGTGACTGTTGTTGTAATGCTTTCAGTTTCACTAAATAATCTGTGTATTTTTCAACCGCACTTTTTACCACTAACGCTGCACACGCTTGGCTATATAAACTCGGGTTATCTCCTTTTAATAAGGCAACCTGATCAAAATCCACCATTTCGATATCATTAAAATGGGTAAATGCGTTCCAACTTACCTCAACATTGCCTTGATTAATCGCCTGCGCTAATTGTCCAATCCCAGAATCCCCCGAAAAACGATGACTATGATGCAAACGGCATAAATGATCACGCAACGGGGAACCTTGATCTGACGAAATTAACTCAATATCCGCCACTGCTTTTAAATACTGGGTTAACGTAGGACTATAGGCGTGTTGAGAAAATTCAGACAACGCTCCCAACATTTCCCCTGCTTCCACAGGAGACAATTGATTTTCATCTCCAAGCAAAATTAATTTGGTATTCGGTTTGAGTGCCTGTAATAATTTCGCCATTAATGGCAAGTCAATCATAGACGCCTCATCGACCACCAATACATCCAATGGCAATGGATTGTTTGGATGAAAGGTGGGTGTTTCTTCAAAAAAACGTATGCCCAATAAACGATGTAAGGTCTGCGCTGTAGTCGGAATAGAGGCAATTAAATCGGCACAGATCGCCATATTTTCTTGTGCTAAACGCGTTAACGCACCATTAATTGACTCCGTCAAGCGTGCTGCCGCTTTGCCTGTAGGTGCAACTAACTTAATCTTAAGCTGACACGCAGAAAGTGTCTGTAACGCCAAGAGTAAACGTGCGACAGTAGTGGTTTTCCCTGTTCCTGGACCACCTGTAATCAAACAAAATGGTTGTTTTAACGCGGTCGCTACTGCTACTTTTTGCCAATTCACCCCTTCTATTTGCTGTACCGCAGGAAAATAGTGCATTAAGATCGCGTTGATTTGCTCATAAGCAATAGGCGCTGTCTCAGCCCCCCGCTGTACTGCACGTTGAAGATAATGAGCAACTCGGTATTCATCTTGCCAGATACGATAAAAATAAAGCGCATTAAACTGAAACACTAAAGGGGCGACTTTTTCCAGCGGCGTTGCTGTAAACGCTATATGATCCGCCAAGCTTGATTGCCAACATTCAATCGGTAGAAAAGCAATTTTTTCTTGAATAATATGGAGATAATGCTGCTCTGCTGTTCGATAAGCCAAATTAAAATAATTAGATTCCAGCCCTTTCTCTAGAAATAAGCAAGTATTGCCTTGTTGATAGCTGTAACTACAAAGTGCGGCAAGCAATATGGCTAAATTTTTCTGTTCCCGCGACAGTTCATCTGGTTGCTTACCCGCGATCAATTGCGCAAAGTAGTAATCTCCTTCACTGATCACCTTGTGTTGTTTTAATTCTTTTAAGGTAGCAAGCATTAAAAAAGCTCCTCTAATTCTTGAATCAAATTAGCATCTGGCTTATGAAAAGAGATCCCCTGTTGATCCTTTCCATTCATGCCACGTAAAAAGGTGTACAAGACACCACCAAAATGGGTTGCATACTGATAATGAGGATCACGCAAGGTTAAATAACGATGTAGCGCCAAAGTATAAAATAAATACTGCCAGTCATAATGTTGTTCCAGCATGACCTGCTGTAAATGCGCGGGTGTATAGTCCGAAGGAGAAGTTCCCAATTTATTCGATTTATAATCCAACAGATAATACTGTCCATCATAGCGGAAAACCAGATCAATAAAGCCACGCAACAACCCTTTTATACCTTGTTTAAGGGTGTGTAATTGTAATGGTGCTGAAATAAAACGGTATTTTTGTAACAATTGATTAAATTTATGTGCTTGAAATTCATGCTCAAATTTCAAATAAAATTCCATTTCTTTTATGCAATCCTGTGCGCTGAGAGCAGATAAAGTTACTGGGTGTTCGCGTAATAATGGCGTGTTTAAAATGGTTGTGAGCCATGTCTGCAAGGGTTCAAGCCATGTTTCCTCTAATTGCAATGCCTGACACATTTGAGCCACCGCTGCTCTGTCCACGGGTTGATCTAAAGGGAATTTTTCAAAATAACGGTGCAGTACTTTACCAACCATTGTACCGGCTGGAAAATCAAAAGGCGTATAGCCTTTGCTATACCCCGCCATCTCCGCCACAGGTCCGAGTGCAACATTGCGTCCTAACGAAACATCATAATCTTTATGATCGAGCAAGAATGACACATCCGGCGTTTTTTCTTCCTCTGCCTGTGTGAGTAACTGCATTGTTTTTTCATGCAATGCACTGATCGCGCTAAAGCTAGTCACTTGCCAATTACGTTCAATATTGCCATGAAATTCTGCACATTGTAGCACCTGATCCGCGCTATTCTCTTTTATGCTAGTGCTCAGATGAATCGGTAATGCCTCAAATTCCTCCACCTGAATCTTAACATCGGGATAGACAACACGTTGCTGGAATGCAGTCAGTGCCGCACGGACATCAGTTTGTGTCATTGCGCCTTGGGTTAACACATATTGTAAGCAATTCCAATGACTGACAAAGGTTTCAGGTAGCGCCATAGCAACTTGGTATTTTGCGCGAGTTAAGGCAACATAAAACAAACGCATAGCTTCCGCACGTTGTTCTTGTTCAATCTCAGTTTGATGTGTTTCGTTGAGATCCCAAAGTACCTGCTGTTTTTCGTGATGGTAATAAGTATCAAGCAACGCGCGATTCGGTTTTGGTGCATCCGCAATAAATGGTAACCAGACTAAATCATATTCCAACCCTTTCGACTTATGGATCGTCACAATTTTGACAAGCTGACGCTCACTTTCCAAGCGAATTTGTTGCTCCTCTTGGCGATTTTCACCTTGAATTTGCTTCTCAAACCAGCGCAATAAACTCGCCGCACTTTCATTCAAAGTACTCGCTTCTTGCAACAATTCAGCAAGATGCAATAAATCCGTTGTTTGACGCTCACCGCCTACTTGACTTAACAATTTTTCCATGATTTTTTCATCTAGGAAAAGGCGATGCAACATCACTAAAATCCCTTGCCATTGCCAAATCCGTTGGTAATTCACAAATCGCTCAACGACCTGTGTCCAACGTTGCTCATCTTGTTTAATCTCACTGATTTCACGTGTGGTTAAGGCAAAAATACGCGTCGCAATGGCGTTTAAAATATTGCGCTCACTAAAAGGATGTAAACATGCGGTTAAAATCAAGGCTAATTCTTTCGCCTCATGGCAATCAAATACGTTACTTTTATCCGATAAATAAACCGACGCAATACCTACTTTTTGTAACGCCTCGCTGACAAATGACGCTTCTTTCCAATCTTTTACCAACACTGCAATTTTTTCCGCGCGCAAAGGTTGTCTTTTTTCTTCCTCTTGTTTTGCCTCGGCAGAATAAAAAATTGCGTTATGTTGAACCGCACTTTGTAACCACTGTTGAATCGAACGAGCACAAATCGTCGCTAACGTTTGCTTTTGGGCTGAAGTCAGGTTCCCACTGGCTTTTTTGGCAACCCCAACATCCCCCACATAACAACGGAATGGAGGTTCTTGTTGCCCATTTAACCAGAATGTTGGCTTATTTTGGCAAGCTGCGACAGGCAGAAATTGAATTTGCGGATATAAAAAAGGTAAGCCTTGTTCAAACTGAAATAAACTGTTGACAGCATTCACTAAACGTTGTTCCGAACGCCAGTTCGTGCCTAATGTAAATCGAGCATCCGCTTGTTCTGCCGCTTGAAAATAGGTGAAAATATCCGCACCACGGAATTTGTAAATGGCCTGCTTAGGATCGCCAATCATAATGAAACCATTTTCTGTGGTTTGTTGGTGCAAGTAAATCTTGGAGAAAATATGATATTGCTGAGCATCGGTGTCTTGGAACTCATCGATCATCGCAAAGGGATACTGCACGCGAATAAACTGTGCAAGTTCTTCGCCTTGCGCTGAATAAAGTGCGTCACGTAACAAACGCAATAAATCGTCAAAATTTTTCTCTGTATGCTGCGCTTTATACGCAATCAAGGTCTGTTGCACACCACGTAAATAATAATAGCGTAATAATTTTGCGTAAAAAGGCTGAACGTCAAGTTGTGCATTGACTTCTTCGACTAACGCAAAAACAGGATGGCTCAACGGTGTTGCCCCTTCTTCTGCGTAAGTATTTAACGCACTTTGGCTAAAATATTTACTTAACTTATCATTTAATCCACTGACCAATGGCGAGGTTGCCCACTCATGAATGACTTTAAACCAATTGAGGACATTTGGCTTTTTAAAAGTGGTACGTTTGAGTCTTTTCTTTTCCCCTTTCGGATAGGTTTTCTCTAACTCCGCCAATATCAATGCTTGAATTTCTGCTTCCTGTGCAAGCCATTGTTGTTTTAATCGCTGGATATTTTGTTGTTGTGGTGCGATATGTTGTTGTAAAAAATCTTGCAATGGCATCGCCAGCCACGCTTGATATGCCGGTTCAACCTGTAAATCTTGTGCAATATATTGGCGTAGCTCAGAAAATACTGCTTGGGGGGAACCTAGCGTTTGGTGAATATAATTGGCAACCAAAAACGGCTGTGAATAAAAATGTTCACGCCAAAACGCTTTAAACAAACGCTCAAGTAACGCTGTTTCATCTTTGTTTAAAGTAAGATTGAAATGAACTCGCGAATGAAAGGCATATTGCATCAACATACGACGACAAAAACCATGAATCGTATAAATCGCCGCAAGATCCATGGTCTGTTCTGCGATAGTTAAACGTTGAATCGCCAGATCAAGATCGGAAATTGAAGCAAGACATGCTAACAAAAAAGGATCATCTTGCAAGGCTTGTTCACCTTGCTCTTGATACGCGATCAAGGCTTTTTTGGCTTGATGAATACGCTCTCGAATTCGCCCTTTCAGTTCTTCTGTCGCGGCTTCCGTAAAAGTGACCACTAAAATCTGTTCAACCGTTAACGGCTGGGAAAAGCTGTTTTCCCCGGCTTGCAATAATAAGCGCAAATAAAGCGAACCAATCGTATAGGTTTTCCCTGTCCCTGCGGAGGCTTCAATCAAACACACTTTATTTAACGGTAGAGTTACGGGGTTGAGAACAGCTGTATCCATCATATTTTCTCGCTATCAATCAAAGATAAGAAAAGTGCGGTCTAGTTTACCGCACTTTTTCACTTAAAAGTTTAAGACGTTATCCGCCGCAAAGGTCCAATCTGCAAGCTCAGATAAGGTACCAATTTCTACTCCTTCGGCTAAAGGGAGTTCCGAGATCCCCCTCGCATTAGTACAAGTTTTACACAACTTCACTTGTGCACCTTGTGCTGTGAGAATTTCCAACGCTTGTTGTAAATGGTAGCCTTCTGCTGGATTTTGTTTTGCCAGACCTCCAGTTACCGCATCGGACATTAAAAATAATTTAATCTCAACCGCACTTTTGTGTTGCTCTTGTAACTGTAAGGCTAAACGTAAGGCACTAAAAAAACTTTCATTACCATAAGGGGCAGCACTAATAATAAAAAGGAATTTTTTCATCATTAACCTACCCAAATAAATTTAATCAAAAACAGTAAAGACACCACCCAAACTGGCGCATTGATTTCTTTCACACGACCGGTACAGGCTTTCATGACACAATAGCTAATAAAACCAAATGCAATCCCTTCTGTAATCGAATAGGTAAATGGCATCATGGCAGCCGTAATAAAAGCAGGCGTCGCTTCTGTTAAATCTTCCCATTTAACACGAATCAAGCTAGATGCCATTAAAATTCCAACATACACCAATGCTCCTGCTGTAGCATAAGCTGGCACCACACTGGCTAAAGGCGAAAAGAAAATGGTTAATAAGAATAATACGCCAACGGTAATTGCAGTTAATCCGGTACGTCCTCCGACTGACACACCGGCGCCACTTTCAATATAAGTACTGATGGCGGAAGTCCCCATATAAGACCCTGCTACAGCACTTACACTATCCACATAAAGCGCTTGTTTCATTTTAGGGAAACGCCCACGTTCATCACTAAAGCCCGCTTTATCGGTTACACCGAGTAATGTGCCTGATGAGTCAAATAAATTGACCAGCAAGAAAGAGAAAATAATGCCCAGTAACGCTGTATCTAATGCTCCCGCAATATCCACTTTACCAACGACCGTACTTAAACTTGGTGGCATAGACATGATCCCATTAAATGTCACATTAGGGTCAATAAAAAAGGCTAAACCGGTCACAACCGCAATCGACACTAACACACCAGAATAAATATTACGTGCAGCTAAGACCACGATAATAAAGAAACCTAAAATACCGAGAAGGACTTTAGGATCATGTAAATGACCTAATGCAACTAATGTGACAGGGTTAGCTATCACCAGTCCCATATTTTTAAAACCAATCAGAGCAATGAATAAACCAATTCCTGCACCAATTCCCACACGCAATCCCAACGGAATCGATGCCATGAGCCAATAACGAATTTGGAAAATAGTTAATACCAATAGACCGAGCGATCCCCAAAAAATAGTACCCATACCAATTTGCCAAGAATAGCCTAATTTTCCCACAACGACATAAGCAAAAAATGCATTTAAGCCCATGGCGGGTGCGAGTGCAATAGGAAGATTGCTAAACAATCCCATAGCAATAGTACCCAATGCGGCAATTAAACAGGTCGTGACAAATACGACTTGTTTATCCATGCCTGCGTCGCCCAAAATAGACGGGTTAACAAAAACAATATACACCATAGTAAAAAAGGTGGTGATACCGGCAATAATTTCTGTTTTTAAGGTTGTTTTTTTCTCAGTCAATTTAAAAAAACGATGAAGAAAAGATTGATTTTCCATTATGATTCCTAAGTGATGATGAAAATGAAATGCTGAAAAACAGGATAAAATGAGAGGTGTTTTTCCACCGAATTCTAACAAAAGAAAAGCCTTGATGCATTGTTTTTTCACTCAAAAATCAACACATCAAAGCAAATGATGACGGGGAGGCAATCGTTTTACATCAATCGCGTTACAAACCTAACTGATATTTAATGCGATCAGCAAACATGCCAATACTCACCGCAAAATAATTTGAGCGATTCCAATCGAGTAATGTGCGGTAATTATTTGACACTAAAAAGGCGCGCCCTACTTCACGATCAGGTTGCACAAGCCATAAATCTGCACCAGAAAGTGCACTCAGCTTTTCTTGATTTTGAAGGCTATTTGACTTGAGTGCGACGCCTAAATGTTGCCAAGCAGTTAAGGGGCGTTTTTTCTGATGCTCAATACCAGACAAGGCGATATCGAGAGGTCTGGTCAACTGCACTTCTACCCCCCATGGTAATTGTTTATCCCAACCAACTGTACTCAAATAACTGGCAATTGAGGCAAACACATCATCGTGGTTTTTCCAAATGTCTTTTTCGCCGTCATGATTACCATCGGCGGCATAGCGTAAATAAGAACTTGGCATAAATTGAGTTTGTCCCATCGCTCCCGCCCATGAGCCTAACATTTTCTGGCGAGGGATATCACGACGTTCTAACATTTTCATGGCAGAAACAAATTCACGGCTAAACAAGCTTTCTCGGCGTCCTTCAAAAGCTAAAGTAGCCAATACAGACAGTACATCATATTGCCCTTGATAATGCCCAAAACTGCTTTCCATACCCCATAAAGACATGAGGTATTCTTTTTGCACACCAAAACGTTGACTTGCCTTTTCTAATTGGGCTTGTTGCTCCCAATAACGTGAGGTCGCCACATCCACTTTACGTAGTGTTAACACCCGATCAAGATAATGCGTTGTGCCATGTGGATTGGAACGAACGGGCGCATTAGGATCACGTTTTTGAACACGACCTGCTTGTTGTCTATCAAGCTCAATCGCTCTGGAAATATACTGGATATCATTATGATCATTGAGCGTTTGCTCAGAGACGCCTTCAGCACGCGCTTTGCGTTTTAAAAAGAGCACATAATCTGAAAAGTTTTCTACCTGACGCGCTTTTTGGAATTGGCTTCCTGCCGCTAATGGCGTAATAGGCGGCTTATTTGCACAACCAACTAAGATAAGGCTCATCAATAATGCACTGAGGCGAAACCATGATTTAACTAACACAATACCTGTCCTACTTTCTTAAAAATTGATAAATGATACGTAACAATGAAGTGGGCAATAAGCGTGGTAATGCCCGTAATAAAAAGGTGAATAAGCCTGATAACATACCCTGTAACTTTACGCGATATTTCAACTTAAATAAGCGCCATTCCGCTTGTGCTTGAGCAAGCCCCCGGCGACGCCCCACCATGCCATTTCCGACACGAGCATAAACCAAAATATCAGGTAAGTTCGCCACATTGTGACCACTTGCCACTAATTTAATCCACAAATAATAATCTTCTTGCAGATCTTCATAACCACCACAAGCTAAGACAGCCTGTTTTTGATAAGCCACTGTCATATGATTAAATGGACAGCGCTTTCGGGTAAATTGCACAATGTCGGCTTTGCTAAGTGGCACGTTTCGATAACTGACAATCTCATCAAGCGACTGCCCAAATTCGGCAATTTGTCCACCCACAATGATTACATCGGGATGTTGCTGGATATAGGCTACCTGTTTTTCAAAACGGGTCGGCACACAAATATCATCGGTGTCCATGCGAAATACCCAATCGTAAGAACAATGCAATAAGCCTTCATTTAACGCCTTACCCAAGCCACGATTTTGTGCCAATTTCACTGTTTTAATCGGTAAGCGCATTTCAAACTGCTGTACAATCGCTTCTAATTCTTCACTGACCGGACCATCAAACACCAATACAATTTCATCTGCGGGTAAAGTTTGCTGTTGTAAGCTCTCGAAACATTCCCTTAAATACAAGGGATTTTCTTTCACATACAAAGACATCAAAACAGAAAATTTCATTAAATAAACCTTTTCATCTGAATAACCAATTTAGGCGAAAGACAAGTGAGTAACGCCAATATGCCATATTTAAGTTGCCCGCTTTTGCGAAACATGCCGGCGTAATAACGTGCAGCGCCCCGTGATAAATTCATCATATGGGGATACGCCAGCATATATAACGCATTTAACTCAAACGCTTGTGCTTGTTGTGTCGTTTTAACATAACGTGCTTTAATTTCTTCAATCGCCTGTTCCGTATGTGAAGTATTGGTGGATACACTGGCACGTTTAGTATGAAAAGTACAACGTGTCAATGCTTGCTCCACATATAAAGGTTGGAAATCCTCATCAGACACCAGCTTTAACAAAAATTCATAGTCTTCCAATGCCCTTAAATAAGAAGATAACCCGCCAACCTTTAAAAAAAGCGATTTTTGCACCGCAATCATCGGCATCCCACCAATTTTATTGGCACGGAGCAAATTCTCTAAGGTTAATAACGTAGGGTCTGCATAAGGGTGAGTCTGGTAAGTAAACCCTTCATTAACCATCACACAGTATGCTGGATGATAGATAAAGTTCACTTCCGGATGCTGAACGATAGCTTGAGCTAAAACAGCACATTTTTCTGCTAAAAACCGATCATCATCATCTAAAAAAAGCAACCAGTCATAACGTGCTTGTCTTGCCCCCACATTACGACTTTCTGCTGCCCCTAAATTTTGCGGATTACGGATGACTGTGCAAGGGAAAGCATATTCTTGATTGATCTCAACCGGTTCACGGGAACAATCATCGACAATAATCACTTCAAAATGCGTTACGGTTTGCTGATGCAAACTTTCCAACAACGCAGGGATTTCCGCTTGTCGATTGTAAGACGGCACAATAATACTAAACATTATGCCCCCTCTCGCGCTTGACAGAAAATACGGTATTTTCCCGTCGTGCCAAATAACGATAAGAACATCAATAAAACTAGCATAATACCGGGAAAGGCATAGGTGTCAGCTTTGACGTGTAATACACTTAAAATAAATACTGTGGACAGCATAAAGCGCCAACTACCGTCAAACCAGTTATCCGCTACCCGTTTGACAAAATAGAAGGTAAACAAAAAACACACTACTAAATAACCTAGCCCACCATACAAAACTTGGCGAAGAAACCCTGAATCGGTAGCACCATAATATTTCCCTTCGGCGGTGTAATAATAACCATCCCCCATCAAAAATTGTTTAAACGTTGGGATAAACAACTGATTTTTAATCAAATTCTCACTTGATGAACTGATCTTGCTTACGTCTTGATGTGACAGTAAATTAATCACCGGTTCTAACGCATGTGCGACATATTTATGTTGTGGGAAATTCAGGGCGAAGAACAACACAAGACCAGCAAACAAGAACAAGACTGGTAAATAACGCCATTTAAAATAAATCAAAATACTAACAACAGACAACATAAAGAAAGTTCGGCCTGAAATTAAGCCAATAAACAGCAATAAAAACACAAATATTGGTGATATTTGATTCGTTTTTGCATTATAGGCCAATAAAAAATGTAACAGCATCAAATAGAAAATACTGAGCTGGAAAAACGCGGAAGAAGTGAGATTGTATAAACGGTATTCTTGCTCTGACTGATAAAAGCGAGGTAATAGCGTATTCGTTGATAACGCAAAATCAATCATAAAAGCCACGCCCATAAGTGCAACGATACCCACGACGGCTTGTACCACAATCCCGATTTTTAAATCACGTATCAACTGTGTTTTGCCTTGATGATGGCAATAAAATACATGATAAATCGCCACTCCAAACAAAAACAGTAACAACGTTTTGACATACATTTTGGCGACAGCAAACTCGTTTGTCCCGTTTATCAGCGTCGGTATGAGGCTCAATAAAATCAACGCAAGAATCACGCCAATACTGTCTAGCGGAAGCAAAATACCTTGTGGTAACTGTTTTTGATATACCCGATAGGCTAACACCACACAGGCAATCACACCGCTAAAAAAGGCCATGCGAAAAACATGCGCTAACCAAGGATCGTACAAATAAAAGAAATTCAATAATGCTGACATACCCTGTACCTAACCTTTAATCTGAAAATTACGTTGAATTGCTAACCATTTTTTCAACGGATATTTCAGCCATTTCTGCCATAAATGATGTGAAACCGAGCCTCGACTCGCCTCTAAATTACTGACTAATGCGGGGTTTTCAATCGCCAATAATGGGCGCACGACCATGATGTCCAAGCAAAAATCGCGACCAAATAAGATAAAATCATCCGCTAACCAGAATGGACGTTGTCCTTGTTGTGATTGTTCAATAAATACTCGAGCCGCAGATTTCTTAATCAAATACGCCACGGTTCCTGCAAAGTAATTTTTATAAGGATATGCGTAATAAAATGACGAATGGGCAATTTTCTTTGCACAACACGCAAATGTCGTCGGATAATTAATTTCGAGCTCGCTTGCCTCAAAGTGATCAATTTTTGATTGTCCAACTAAAATGACATCTGCCTGCGGTTTTTGTGTCAGTAACGTCTCAAGATGTCGCTGAAAACCTTGATTAAACAGCACATCGTCTTCACAGACTAAACAATAGTCATTTTCTGATATCGTGGCATCGCCTACGATCTGTTGGTACACCGCAAAATGACTGAGCGTACACCCCACTTCCCCTTTAGTCACCGCTCGCCCATAATATTGTTGAAAACGGTTAAGATCAAAAAGTGCGGTCAAATTTTCCCAACTTTCCTGCATGGTATTCATTGCAGAAAAGACAGTGAAGTCCGCCGTATCTGGTTGAGCAAAAAAATGCTCACGACGCGCGTGATCTTTTTCTAATGAAATAAGCCATTTCTGCATATTACTCTCTTATATCAATAACGTTAACGCCTAGCTCATCAAACAAATCATAACAAGCATCATAGGCGGGATTTTCTGTGTCAATTTTTAATGCTACCACTTCAATATTGTCACTTTTATTCATGATATTAATAATGGCGCTACTAAAATATGTATAAACACAGTATTTGTGGGTTTGACATTGCTGAAGAATATAATCTTCAAAGATCAATTCCGTATCAATGTAATTGACTTGGGCTAAACGATACTTTTCGCGTGGATGAGGCAAATAATAATGAATATTAAATTGTTTGATCACGCGTTCCGCTAAGGCAATATTGCGTTCATCTTCAGCAAAAACGGGTTGCCCAAGCAATACGTTAATCACCGCTGAAGTGACTTTTTCACTGTTATCTGCTGCGACCAATTCAATCGGCTCCACCCGTTCAATAATATTCTTGAAGCCTTTATAAATAGTGTAGTGTGTATGGGATAAAGCGCGTAATGATTGAATACTGTATTTATTACCTAACAGCACATTAATCAGTTTTCGCTGCAACGTGGCAGGGTCATCTTGGTAAAAAAGACTATTCGGTACAATATTAATTGTGCCGTCATCAAAGGTATTTAACAGATTAAAGTCAATGGCACTTAATAAAAACTGAATTTGTAAGTCATTAATGTTTGCCACAAAAACCTGATCAAAGTGCTTACCCGAAAACGTTCGTTTTAAATACAGAATTTCTTTTAATAGATTGAAGCGATCCTTATGCTGCACCATGGAAAAAAAACCTTGGCACTGTTGCGCAAGCCGCTTTGCATAAAAATCAAATTTTTTATTACTGACTGTTGAAAGCATGACACCATAAAATGACGTATGCGGAAATTTAGCGATAATTTTTTCTGCAATCAACACCTGTAACGGTGTACAACAAATAATCAAATTCATTTTACTTTCCTACTTTAGCCGTCATCCAATACAACACAGGTAAAATGCTGATTGCACCAATAATACTGGCTAATGGCACAAACTGGATCTCGGTGAGGGTCAAACCCAATAAGCTGATCACATAAATCAATGTGGTTAACACAGAACAAATCGAAATTGACTTATTCTGACCATGATAAAACAGATAATTCACTAAAATCAGATAAGGCACCACGAGGGTCGTGGCAATCAAAAACAGCACAATATAGTATTTAGTGCCAACAAATTGGTTCCCTAATAACCAAACAACAAATGGCTCTGGAATAAACCACATGATCAAAGCAGGGATCGGCACCAATAACAAACTGTATCTTGCCCATCGTTGTACCTGCACTAATGTGATACGTTGCTGTTTTAAGCCCTCAAAAAAATAAGGGACTAAGGCTTTATTTAACACTTGAATCAGAATCATCACAATTGCTGCAATTTGTGCGCCCATCGCGTACAGCCCCAGTTCCGCTTCACTAAAGGCATGATAAATAAAAATCCGATCTAACTGTCCACGTAAAAATAGACTGACATTATGAAAGATTAATGGCAAGCCAAAGCCCAATAGATAATAAAGTGCGGTCTTATACTGACGAAAATTAAACGATTTTATCCGTGTTTTTTGGCGATATAAAAGATAAGCAAACAGAAAAACTAACAAATTACTGAATAAAATCGCCAAAATCCGCTTTTCTACCAACTCGGTTTGATACATTTCTAACATGAAAACGGTGATACCTGCGGATAAACTTGCTGAAAGAAATTGGATGACAGAATACGCCACAGCCTGTTTCTGACATTGCCGAACACTTAATTGGACCGCCAAGAAAGATTGAAAAATCGCAGAAAGTGCTAAATACGCCAACATCTCTGCCTTAAAGAAGAGGCAAAATGCTAAGATCACGCTACCAATAGACAAGGTATAAGCGTATCCCGCATTTACCACTAAATTTAAGGCGCGTTTACCATAAACGTAAAAAAAACGCGCAATGGCACCTTCTTGGCTTAACCCAACTATAATCAGAAATAAGGCAAGATAAGTTTGATAGTAAGACAGTTCACCAAAACCCTCTACCCCTAATTTACGGGACAAATACGGTAATAAAAGGAAAGGCACCGATCTGGAAATCAACTCTCCGAATAAATAAATTGCACTGTCTTTAATGGCTTTCATGCTGTGCTCTAGGTCAAATAACTAAGGCGCCATTTTAACAACAATACAATTTTAAACAATAGACAACCAAGGGGAGATCATGAATAATAGTACACCTTTTACTTATCTTTACTTAACATGTTCGGACTCACAAAACTCATTACTGTCGTTATTCTTCCGCCATTTAATGTGCTGATTCTTTGGCTACTGTCTTTGCTCTTTTCTGTCTTACATTATAAAAAACTCAGCCGTTTATGTGCACTCCTAGGTCTCACGATCCTCTATATTTTTAGTTTGCCTTATACTTCACATAAGATTGAAGATAGCTTAGTCATTGAAGACAAGTTAAGCCTAGCTGATTATCAACAAGCCCAGGCGATTGTATTACTTGGAGGCGGATTACGTGATAGCAAAGAGTTATACGACAAGCTGACGGTGAGTGCGATCCCGCTAGAGCGCGTTCGTTATGCTGCTTATTTACAAAAGCAAACCCAACTTCCATTATTGATTACAGGTAGTTCACCAAAAGGAATTTCAGAAGCGCAAATCATGGCAAATGAACTCAATACTTTCTTTTCTGTTCCAACAACATGGGTGGAGGGTAAGGCAAGAACTACCAAAGAGAATGCTTTGTTTAGTCGTGAGATTCTCGAAAAAGAAGGCATTAAACGCGTTATTGTCGTAACAAACCAATGGCATATGCAACGTGCTAAACTGCTTTTTGAACAACAAGGATTCGAGGTTTTACCTGCTAGTGTAGGGCACGGTATTTCACCCCAAAGTTATGGACTTAATGTGATGTATTTTATCCCACAAGCGGGTGCCCTGAACAAAAATATGTTGCTGTTAAAAGAATGGCTCGGTTATTGGAAAGAAAAGTAAATCACGTTTCCGCTCTCTTATTGTTCGCTTAATTAAATATCAGGCATAAAAGAACAGAGGATGTTTTCTCAAGCTGATTATCAATATGCGTCCTTAGTATCGATAATTTCTTAGTAATTCATATCAGTAATAGGTCTGTGGTAAAAATCCAGCCATTTTTCTAGCAAATAGGCAAATTCTTTACGGGGAATGAAACGGGGAGCGGTATCTCTCTCATCAACATCATCAGGGATGTCCTCTTCTTCCATATCATCTAACAGATAGAAACCCACTTTTATTTGATCATGATCTATCAAGGCATCAAATGACTGCGAACTAATCCAATCCCGAGTAATCGTTGAATCTCGAAGCATCTCTAATACCTTACTCATCCAACTTAAACGTTCCAACGTGCTAAGATAATCAATAATCACCTCATCATTTTCCCGATTATTACTTTCATAAACGCAGCAAGCTTTATGTGGGCGATTATTATATGTGCCATAACTAAAAAGAACTTTCATTTTATTATCTCCATCAATTTATTACTGGATAAACTGTTGAAATATTATTATTTTATCAAAATGTTATATCACTTCAACACCTGATTTTATTATTCTTTTATCACCTTGCCTAAGGTGGAATATCCACCCACAATCACAGTCATAAATACGCCTCCTTGGTGTCAATAATTTCTTGGTAATTCATATCAGTAATAGGTCTTTGGTAAAAAGCGATCCATTTTTCCAGTAAATAGGCAAATTCTTTACGGGGGATGAAACGGGGATCGGTATCTCTTTCGTCAACATCATCAGGGATGTCCTCTTCTTCCATATCATCCAATAAATAGAAACCCACTTTTATTTGATCATGATCTATCAAAGCTTCAAAAGGCTCTGCATCAATCCACCCTCTATCAAGTGATGGATTTTTAAGCATTTGTAATATGTTATCTATCCAATTTAGCTCGTCTAATGTACCAATATAGTCAGTAACAACACTATCATCATACTTATTATCACTTTCATATACTTTACAATAAGTATCCCAGTCTCCATTCAAAGCATAATAACCAAATTTTACTTTCATTTTATAACTCCTTGTTTCCTAGAAGGATAAACAGTCAACACTTTACCATTTCTATCCAGAACCCATTCTACTTTCACGCCTGATTTTGTTATACCTTCCCATTTATTTTCAAACTTTTCCATTGGTACTCTATTATTAAACGCATGCTCTAACTCCACTTTCAACCTATCCTCTGTCCATGTTCTTGGAAACATTGTGGATACACCTTCATTTCCCCTTTTCTCCAAAAATTTCGGCGCATCAGGATCGGTTTTCGCTTTCGGGTTAGGGATCAGCACCCTCGCTTCATAACCCCCATTTGGGTATTCCTTAATCACCTTATCCACAACCACATTGCCTAAGGTGGTGTACTTTCACTCTCTCATGTAAAAAAACGGTCAATTTTTCAAAGTAAAACGTTTTCAAAATTGACCGCACTTTAATACTTAAATTAAATCTGATTAGAAAATACACTTATCATTGCCTTCCTTTGCTACTCCAAACAATAAGTCATCTTTTTCTCATAATCTATTCTAAATTCAGGTTTTTCTGCGATCAAAAAACCACTTTCTCCTTGACAAAAAAGATGAAGACTCGGTTTTGATGTTTTATTTTTTGAATCAAATCCCATCTCTTTAATTTTTTCTAAAATCTTAATGCGGTTTTCTGTACTTGAATGAGAAAAAGAAATGACTAAAGTAAATCCTTGAATAACTCGCCCTCCAAATTGTTTATATTCTCCATTCATAAAAATAATTTCTTTCGTTAAAGTACGATAAATCCGCCTTGTTTCTGCTTCTATAGCGAATTGTTTTTTAGCTGGTCCACCAAGAAACACATACCCATTACCTAATATAATCAAGGCAATAAGTAGGATTTTAAAACGAGTGATTTCCATTACTCACCACCTAATGTTCCTATTTTAAATGTTTTTTCTTGATTTATGCTCCCTCTACTAACGTCAATCCTGAGAGCCATTTCTCTATCAAATCTCCCACAGCTGGATCTCGCCTTTGACAAGTGCTTTAATCAAACCGCACTTGTGTGAACACGAGAGCGTTCCCAATCCTAAATTATTAAATAAAAATGCTAATCTGGGATAATTCATTAGATTCATTAAATTCGAAATGAATATTTCTTCCATTATAAGAATATCTTACCCAGCCACTACCTTTAAAATTTGGCTCCCCTAAAAACCTTATAATATCCTCTATTGAGAATCCGTGTTTAAGATCACATATTAATTCATGAATAAATGGGCATGAAAAATAATTATCAACCTCTACCAAGAAAAAGAAAACCGAATATAAGACATACTCTTCATCTATTCTTTTAAAACAAAATTCAACACCCCTCTTATAAAACAAATAATATATCTCGTGTTCATCTTTATGACTTAGTTCATCCACTTCAAAATCTGAAGAAACTATTTCTACTAATTTTAAAATATCTTTATTACTTTCGTTTTTACCTAATGCCGATATAAACGAGTTAATATTTCCCTCTAAATATTTTATCATTCTGTTATTCCTAATATTTTATTTATTCCTACTACCTTTTATTGTATGTTACATTTTCACTTAATGGTTTCTTTTTTGGGCATTCAGACCTTTTACCATATTTATATATAAAATAATGAATAATGAATAATGAATAATGAAACATAGCACAATAAAAATAAAGATAGTAAAAAACGCCTCCTTAAAAGAAAATTTTAAGACAAATACATCATAATAAAAAACATATAAAGAGAATAAAACAAATCTCTACATAAAAGCAAAACATATAATGATATTGAAAATCCTAACCAAGAAATATAAAATTTATTTTTTATCACTTTGATTCCCCATTGAATATTTAGTCTTTTCTTTCATATCAACAATACTATCCTTAACTTTTTATAATCACCAAGACACTCTGCCTACAGCTAGCACTCGTGTGGACTCAAGCACGATCTCAAAGAAAAAATACAAGCGAGACTTTTATTATTTCTACAAATTAGCTTACTTTTAATTTTTCTATTCATTATAAAATACATCATCATTCTTTTCTGTATATGAAAAGCCATCTAGTCTAACATCTTTATTATTGAAAAGTATTGAAATTATATATTTAAATCGTTCATATCTATCATAAATATCAACACTTTCTGAATTAGATATTATAAAACTATTCCAGTTAGGTATCATTAATAATTCAATGATACGCATAACCCCTATTAAAATATCTGGAAAAACTTCATTAGTAGTTCTATACATTTGAGCAATTTTCAGTAAATCTTTCTCTAATTTCCAATATTCTTTATCATTCCATTCCGAGTAATCAAGCCATCTTCCTATGAATGAGTTTTCATCATATTCTTCAAAAAAAGTTATATTTCTATAAAAGTCCAATAGTTCATTCATGATTAGTCCCTCACCACTAGAGCTCGTCTTTGACGAATGCTTTACCACATGCCAGTTAACACAAACAGGATATCAATTGCTCACATCATATCCATGATACAAAAACGGTCAATTCCTCAAAGCAAAACTTTTTTGAAATTGACCGCACTTAAAACGTTATTAAATAACGCTTAAAAAATACAATACATTATTTAAATACCTATTCATAACCATTCGGATAGCGTTCATCAAAATCGTAAAGCATATCTAAAAATACCTCAAAATTTTCTGCCACAGGAAACAATAAATGCTTGCCTGTTTCTTCATCATATTCATCATGAATCACAAGACAAATTTTAGGTTCACTGCCTTTCGGATTATCTCGGTAATCAAAACAGACAAAGTCACCACTAGCGGTACTGCCAAAAGAATACACATGTTCATAACCATATATTTCATCATCATAAAGATATTGTGCATAAATATTTTCTGGCGGCGCATGCCTATTACTTTCTGTTTCAAATCCTTTGAATATAAATTCCGTTCCTTCTTCCTCACTCGTAGAGAAATCATAATAATTGAAATGATCTCTATTCAATCTTGGGGAATTATGTTTTGTGATCAACTCAATATACAATTTTGGTAATTTAATACCAAACGTTTCCTCAAAATCTAAAATAATCTCTTGGGAAACTACGCCATAATCATAATAAATGCCAAAATGTCTAAATTTCATTTTATCTTCCTTCACTTACACTTAACCTTCTCCAATATGCATTACGGCTTTGTGAATATGATAAATGATTGCAAAAACTGGCGAGTTACTTACTGATAGACTCCACGCCTGCGCGTTGCAATTCCGTTTTAAGCGCTTTAAAATCGCTCAACGCATTGTTTAAATCTGCTTTAATTTTCAATACAAGTGTTAAGTTATCAGCCATAAATAAGGAGTCCGTAATGAAAAGTGATCATCCAAGTGGATTAATCTGGTTTATTGCAATGCTACCCTATGAAATCGGCTTACTTTTTGCCATTTTCAGCAGTGCAACAATCGGTCAAGTTTTTTTCTGGGGTTTAATGACACAGCTTGCTGTCATATTTTTATTTTTTGTGTTTCGTTACCCCTTTACCGCACTTTTCGGTCTATTTTTCTGGAACTCATAAATCTTAGAAATTGACCGCACGTTATGCGGTCAATTGGTTTATATACTCTTTACTTTCTTTCCCACCGTTTACCCCACAGCTAGCACTCGCTTTTGAGGAGTACTTTAATCAAACCCTACTCGTGTGGACACGAACACGATATTATTATTTGATAATCAAGCTCTTTTATACCGTGCCTAAATTTAAAGAAAATGAACGAATCTTTATCCCTAAAAACAGACATACCAGCGGTAACATTTTTCAAAAAAAGTTTGTAAAGTAAAATTCAAAACACTTATAAATTACAAATACCCTTATCCCATTTAGGATTTTGGTATCCACATTCTGCGGGATGAAACTTTTTATATCCTTTTTTAACCATACAGGAGTGAAAAATGCTATATAAATTATTATCATTTATATATATTAAATCTTCATCGCCATACTTACTTCCACAATCAACCGCATCTTTCCAACGTTGCTTGGCATCAGTTTTTCCGATGTTCTCTACTTTTTGGAAACGTGCTATTGATGGAAATATATCTCCTTTATTCTTATGACAAGCAGATGACCCCACCTGAATTAACGGTCTAAAACACTCCTCTTCAAAAGAATATAGGCATCCATTTAAAAGTAATAATAAACTGAACAATAACAACTTTTTCATCCTAATCACCTCCTAACTTAAATAATATTTCCATAACATCAGGAGAAATTAAATCACTCACCGCAAACGGTGCTAATTACGCTCTTTAATTCCATTTTTAATAATGAATTCATTTAGCACTTCCGCATAATAACTACTATGCGAATAACACATCCAACAAGCGCCACCTGGGCTTTGATTAAAAACATACCTGCGGTAACTTTTTTCAAAAAAAATTCGTAAAGTAAAATCCAAAACACTTATAAATTACAAACGCCTTTATCCCATTTAGGATTTTGGTATCCACATTCTGCGGGAGTTAAATGGATATACCCTTTTTGGGTCATACAATGATGTAATTTATCCGATTGTTCCACTGTTTTTATATTCTCTAATTTATAATCACCATATTTACCTCCACAAAACATAACATCCTTCCAACGCTGTTCTGAATTGGTTTTTCCTAGACTATAAGGCTTTTGATACCGAGATATTGATGGAAATATATCTCCTTTATCAACAAAACAATTTACCATCTGAGGAGTATAGATACATCCATCATGATAAAAACATCCACTTAGGAATAATAAAAAAATTAAATAAAATTTTTTCATTTTAGTGCCCTCCTAATTTAAACAAAATTTCCATAAAATCAGGGGAGAGAGCATCGCTATGAGATATGAACGGAGACATTACGAATACTTCTCTATCATTTCATCAAATGATTTCAAACTATCTAAAAACGCTTCAAAATTCTCTGCTATAGGAAACAGTCGCATTTTCCCTGTTTTTTCATCATATTCATCGTGAATCACGATACAGATTTTGGGTTCATCACCTTTTGGATCATCACGATAATCAAAACAGATAAAATGTCCCTCGCCAGTACTACCAAAAGAATACACATGTTCATAACCATAGATTGGATCATCATAAATATACTGAGCATATATATTTTCAAGAGAGGCGCTAGACCGCTCTGTCTCAAACCCTTCAAATCCAAAGGAAGAAAACGTGGGCTCATTACGCTCATTGTAATATTCAAAGCAATTCTCTTCACTCTTCGGAGCATTATGCGCCGTAATTAAATCTATGTATAAAGAAGGAAGCTTTATATTAAATTCATTTTCGAATTCTAATATAATTTCCTTATCAACCTTTCCATAATCACTATAAATATTTATATTCCTAAAATTTTTCATTTTATCACTTTCCTTCACTTAAAGCGCCTTCACCTATATGCTGAACAGCCTTATGAATTGGTGTAGGTATTAACTACATATTTTGGGGACTACTTTGTGAGTTATGATGCCATGTAAATCCCTCTATTTTATCAAGCCTCTTATTAATTTTAATTAACTGTTCTTCAGTAAATTGATTACGATCAACCTCACTGCTAGTGCTAGTCTTTAACGAGAGCTTTAATGAAAGCGAACTCGTGCTGACACGAGCGCGATCAAGGGGTAATTATCTTTTATAGATGACTCTTACTTTATCTTCAGGAAATAATTCCATCATTAACTTTTCATCATCTAGAAAAAATACTTTTGTAGATAAACAGACAACATCATATATATTATTGATAATCAATTCCCAATTACTCCTAAACAAAGGTATATTAGAGCTATCACATAAAACATACACAGGTTCCATTTTTGAAAATATATACATTTCTTCAAATGAATAATCTTGAAAATTAAATTCCTCTTTCTTTTCCAAGAAATAGAAATAAAACTTATCCATTACACAATCCTTCTCTTCATCACAAATTAGATTAAAATCGTCTCTAAGAGCTAATTTACATTCATCAAATAATGTCATTTTATCTTCCTTATTTAATTGCTTTAAAATTTTTCAAACTCTTGTTCAGTACTATCAAAAAGAATGACTTTTTAACTGCTTTACCTAGTCCTTTACCTTTAGTAAAGTCAAAAATATTTACATGAACAACTTTCTCAGGATCAAAATCTAGCCTCCATCCTTTATTACCATCCATATCTCGATAATTCCCATTATCTAATCCATAATTAGTGCTCATCATTGAAGAATATTTCAAAAAAAATGCGCCCAATTCTCAAAGCCCAAAACTTTTTCAAAATTGACCGCACTTAAAATGTTAGTTGTAAATAATGCTTAAAAAATACAACACATTATTTAAACAAATACCTATTCATAACCATTCGGATAGCGTTCATCAAAATCGTAAAGCATATCTAAAAATGCCTCAAAATTTTCTGCCACAGGCAATAACAAACGCTTGCCTGTTTTTTCATCATATTCATCATGAATCACGATACAGATTTTGGGCTCATCACCTTTTGGGTCATCACGATAATCAAAACAGACAAAGTCACCATTTCCAGTGTAACCAAAGGAATAAACATTCTTATATCCATAAATTTCATCATCATAAATATATTGTCTTAATATATTATTCATTGGTTCGATATTATCTTTTGTCTCAAAACTATCAAAACTCAATGAGCTTATTATTCTTTTCCCATTTTGAGATAAATATTCAAAATCACTTTCCTTAAACCAAACGCCATTATACTTTTTCACAAGTGAGATATAGGATAAAGGGAGTTTTATATCAAACTCTTTTTCAAAATTAAAAATAATTTCCTGAGAGACAGAACCATAATCATCATATATTTTTAGATTTCTAAATGTTTTTTCTACCATCACTTAAAATCCCCTCCCCGATATGTTGGATTACGTCATGAATATTTCTAGGTATTGATTGCATATTATTAAGTACAGTTTATGTATTATGGCGCCAACTAAAACTATCAATAGGTTTATTGCCTCGATTAATAACATTCAGTTGCTTTTGTATAAATTGATTCTTATCAATAACTCCGCTATTCATTCACTGTCTTTCAAACGAATGTTTTAACAAAAACGCACTCGTCAAAAACGAGTGCGCTCTCAAAGTTCAAGATAAAAATATCGTGCAAAAACACATTTAAATTAATAACCTTGCGAGTAAATTAACTCTGCAAGCGTAACACTCAATAAAGCAAGATTAAAGCGCTGTTCATCTGCAACCGACCAAAATTGTAGACCATTTTCCACCGCACTTAACCCACTTATATGTAATTTTGCTGCTTGCTCTTCTGCCATTTCCTGTTCGCCATTCGTCACTGGGGTGCAATATTTTTCTGCATGATAAGTCATCAACGGATTGTCAGTCCAGCTCGCTAAGCAAGATTGAGGATCTAATGCATAATCCGATAATACGCTCACCATTTGCCCCATCCCGTAGAAAACAGGCACTTGGATAGAATGAAATACGACATTATTTAATTGTGGAAAGATCTTGTGAATTTGCATATTTAAATGCGATGCAGGCGTAGGGAAAACATCAAAAGCTAAACGTTGTTCGCCTTCATCAAGTGGAATGCCATTTAACAATCGCGCTGTTTGTCCCGCTAATTTACCTACCGTTTCTCCGTTAGTATAAGATGCAGGTAATAACGAGGTTACGGCAATGTCTTTGATTTCGTGATTTGACATCAACGAGGCGATGACTAATGCAAGTTGTGTCACTTGTGGATCGGCTAAGGACACAATATTACGCTGACGTAAATCTACCAATTTTTCCTGATTTACTCCCGGTATCACCACAGGGACGTCTTGCAAGCTGGCACAAATCCCTTTCATATCAATCACCACGCAACCCATTTCTGCGGCTTTCGCGAGATGAGCGACTTGCTGAATATCGCCAGCAAAGAAAAGATAATGGATTGATGACCATTCCACCTCTTCTGGTTTAAGTTGTACCACACTTTTATTATGAAAACGTATCCCTTGTTCTTCATTGAAAGGATAAATTTCAACAATTGATAATTGACTAATATTTAATTGACTTTGTTCTAGTGTTTCAGCAATTTTCTCGCTTAATTCGAATTCTGCCGCAATAGCGACATTTAAGGTTGCGTTCATTTTTCTCTCCGCAGTAAAATAATGGGCTCATTTTACTGGAACAAGAAGAAAAGACAATGACACCAGCAATTGATTTACTGAAAAAACATAAGATTGCCTTTGTGCTACATCATTATGATCATGATCCAAATAACACCCATTTTGGTGATGAGGCTGTGGAGAAATTAGGGATTGATCCCAACCAGTCGTTTAAAACACTGTTAGTAGCAGAAAATGGTGATCAGAAAAAATTAGCCTGTTTTGTGTTACCGACTGCGAATATGCTGAATTTAAAGAAAGCCGCAAAAGCGATCGCTGTGAAAAAAGTGGAAATGGCAGATAAAGAATTTGCCCAGAAAAGTACCGGTTATTTAGTCGGTGGAATCAGCCCATTAGGACAAAAGCGTGTCTTAAAAACCGTGATTGCTCAGTCTGCGCTAGCCTTTGAACATATTTTTGTTTCTGGTGGAAAACGAGGCTTGAGTGTGGAATTAGCACCGCAAGACTTAGCCAAACTGCTCAATGCTGAATTTGTGGATATTGTGGACGAATAAGCCTGAAAAAAGATTACCAGCCTAATAAGCTGGTAATTTTGTTATTTCTATTTAAGTCGATAAAATCACTAGAACGCGCTCGTATCTTGAAATAGCCCGACTTTGAGGTCTGTTGCGGTATAAATCACGCGACCATCTACTTCCACTTCACCATCCGCCATGCCCATCACAAGTTTACGATTAATAACACGTTTCATGTGAATACGATATACCACTTTTTTCGCACTTGGCAAAATTTGTCCTGTGAACTTCACTTCTCCTACCCCTAGCGCTCGACCTTTGCCTTTGCCGCCAATCCAACCGAGATAAAAGCCAACCAGTTGCCACATAGCATCCAAACCTAAACACCCTGGCATCACAGGATCGCCTATAAAGTGACAGCCAAAAAACGGTAAATCCGGCTTAATATCGAGTTCTGCTTCGATATAACCTTTATTAAATTGCCCACCAGTTTCGTTCATTTCGACAATGCGATCCATCATCAGCATGGTTGGTGCTGGCAGTTGCGGCCCGTCTTCGCCAAATAATTCGCCACGACCCGATGCGAGTAAATCTTCGTAGCTGTAGCTACTCTTTTTATTTGGTGTACAACTGTTCATTATTTTAAACTCTCCTCAGTTTTAGGATATACAAGCAAATTCTGCTTGTCGGCATTCTAACAGAGTCGAGTAAAAATAAAAATAGCTAACACTTGTAAGCTTAACTTATCGGAGCAGTTATCGTTTACGCAGCAACCAATCCCAAACACTCGTTTTATACAATTGCTGCTCTGCTCGTTGTTCTATTCGTATTGCGATCAAGCGAGAAAGCGGCAAGTCCACTTCGCTGTAAACTTTTCCCGTTTCCTCAACCAAATCCCGTTGAAATAAAATATGACAAGCTTGATACACATCTTCAACAGGATAAATAAAGAACTGTCCAGCCCTCACGGCATTGACGACGTCTTCACTTAAACTCAGTTGATGAATTACCGTGCTCGGTACCATCACGCCTTGCTGTCCAGTTAAACCACGACGTGCGCAGATAGAGAAGAATCCTTCAATTTTGGCATTCACGCCCCCTACTGAATGGACTAGCCCGAATTGATCGATCGCTCCTGTAATAGCGATAGATTGGGGTAATGGATAATCCGCTAATGCACTGGCTAAAACACAAAAACTTGCTAAAGATGCGCTATCGCCATCAATTTCGCCATAGGATTGCTCAAAGACCAAAGAAGCAGAAAAAGGCAATTGAGAAGGGAAACCCAAAGTATGTGCTAAACAGGCTTGTGCAATCATAATACTTTTGCCGTGAATATTGCCCGCCAATTCACTTTTACGTTCAACATCCACCACCTCACCATCCCCAAATTGGACAATACAACTAATACGAGAAGGCTCACCAAATGCCATTGGTGTACCGGGATATTCAATTACGGAAAGCCCATTAATTTGCCCTACGATATCCCCTTCGGTGGCAACATACACTTGTTCATGCAAAATATCCGAATAGGTATGTTCTTTTAAAAAGCTTTGTTGCATTTCTTTCTGTTGAAAAAATTGCTCAAAATCCACCGCACTTAACAACGCATTGGTGTCTTTTTGTTTTAAAATCGCGCTACCTGATAAAATGGCTTTTAATTTCAATGGAGAGATAGAAACAAATGCGCGATCTTCGCTTTCACGCACTAAGAGTTGATAAAGCTTGTTCAGACCGTCTAAGGTTAATTGGGGTAATTGGTGATAGCTCGCCATTGATTGCACATATTCTGCCCATTTCATGCGTTGTTCAGCACTTTCAATAGCATAATAGCTTTCAATTTCAGAATAATCTGCCAGATCATACAAATCTGCATCCAATTCTGCCAATGTCGCTAATTCTTCTCGGTTACCGAGTAAAATCACTTTTAATGACAAAGGATAACTTGGAATATCACAAGGTAAAGCTTTAAATGGATGTGCGGAATACCAATCAAAACGCTGTGTTAAAAGCAGTTGTTTTAAACGAATCCACAAATCAAATTGGTTGATAAGGGAACCAACACCTAAAATTAACACTCCCCCATTGAGTTGATGCACTAAGCCGGGATTTAACTGAATTTCTTGCGAACTCGGATGAATACGTATTGATCCCAGTAATTGAAATTGATCAACGTATAACGCACTCGCAACCTTTCTTTTGGCGGCAAAATTATCATTCTGATTTTGTGCAACTTCCATAAAAATGCGTGGAAATGAAAAAGAGTCACCTTGCTCAACAAAGTATTGCACACCATGTACTTTATCATCATGTTGTTGCTGTCTGGCGACAAACTGTTCCAGTAAATGCGCATATTCCCCTTGCTCATCAGCTTTTAACACGCATAGGTGGCGATGAGGATTGTGTAAAAATTGATTCACAGCCGCACTTGCTCGCTGCTGCAAAGCAAAGAAATCTAATGATGAATGGGGTAATTCAGTTAATTGAAGTTCTGGGCGTAGTTCTTGCCAGGAAAGGGCTTTTTCAGCTAAAAAAGATGGATTCACACGTATTCTCTTCGTTATTTTAAGTGGTTTTAAACCGTTTAATTTATTCGCTCGGCATTATCTCACATTTCCCTGAATAGTAAAAATCTGCTAGAAAAAATGCCTAAAACAGAGTATATTGACGGAGTTACCACGTCACGAATAAGCCAAAGTGAGAGCATACCATGAAATATCAAAAACTTGAGAATCAAGAAGCGCATTGGAAATGGTTGTATTTAATCAAAAAGCACCGTGAAGGTGAAAACATTACGCGCTATGAAGAACGCAGTTTAAGTGAAGACAAGGTAAAACAACTCCTCTCTCAGCAAAATCAGCCCCAAGCAATTGAGAACTGGATCAAAGCCCACCTATCGCCTCACTTGATGATCAAACTTGATCAAGCGATTCGTGCACGTCGTAAACGTTTCTTTAATGGTGAAAAACAATCCACCAAGAAAAAATCCATTGACTTAGAATATGCTGTCTGGCTTAGACTTTCACGTTATTCACGTAAAATGAAAATGACGCTTTCTGAAACCATTACTTACATGATCGATGAACGAGAAAGCAAAGCCCAATATGAACACCAAATTTCTGCCATGAAAGCAGGGCTCAAAGACTTATTAAAATGAACCGAGAAAAAAAGACAAGGTTACATCCTTGTCTTTTTTGTTACGATGACTAAATGTTAAGAGAAAACCTTATTCAACGATTGGAATAATTTTCGTCGCATGTGATCCTTTATCGCCATGTACGACTTCAAATTGTACTTTTTGACCCGCTTTTAATGAACGGTAGCCTTCCATTTCGATGACTGAGTAATGCGCAAAAATATCTGCGTCTGTTCCTTCTGCAGAAATGAATCCAAATCCTTTCGCGTTATTGAACCATTTAACTACACCAACTTCCATAATTAAAACCTCTAATCGTCTAACGACTTTAACTATTTTTATTTTAATAAGACAAGATTGTCTTACCACCCAAATTTTATTCAGAGTAATCTTCTAGGAATTTTCTCTTTTTGGCAATTAAAAATAGTTTAAAATCAAACCGAGATCACAAAATTTTTGCATTTTGGAAACGTTTTCTCAATTCGCCTCACTTAATCATAACGAGTTAAGAATGTGTATTATTTAATTTTTGTTGTTTTTGTCGTAATTCTTGTGCCACAAATGCAATGGCTTCTCCTGAACTCATCCCCTCAGCCATGAGCTGTTGTATTTTCTCAACTGCCTCTTGTTGTTGCTCATGCGTTAAACCTAATAGTGCATTATCTAACATTTCATTTCACCTAGAAAAAACAAATTCAGTTACCCATACTTAATGTATGGAATTTAAATCCCAATCAAAAATATTAATCAAATCGAGCCATTGTTGATCGACACCCGCACAGATCGTGATCTGCTGCTGTGTTATCGGGTGTGTAAAAATCAATCGTTCCGCATGTAACATTAAACGTTGCACGCCCGTATGAGTGGTTAATGCACGATTTTGGTGTAAATCACCATATTGTGTATCTCCCAAAATAGGATGAAAAAGGTGTTTCATGTGACGACGCAGCTGATGTTTTCGCCCCGTATGCGGAATTAAACGCACAAGCGAATAACGCGTTGTTGGGTACTTTTTCACACAATACGGCATTTCAACTTTAGCTAACCCGAGATAATCTGTCACCGCTTCTTGTGGCGCCTTGTCATCTTGGGCAAACTTATCCGCAATTTTGTCTAATTGTACTTTCAGTGGATAATCAATCCGTCCCTCACCGACTAAATATCCTCGAACAATCGCTAAATAACTTTTTTGCACTTGCTTATTTTCAAACTGAAGACACAATAAATTTGCCACTTCGCTACTTAATGCGAAAAGTAAAACACCTGAAGTCGGTCGATCTAAACGGTGAATAGGATAAACATGCTGCCCTATTTGATCGCGTAATGTTTGCATGACAAATTGTGTTTCATGCCGATCTAACCAACTACGATGGACTAGCATACCTGCTGGTTTATTTACAGCAATCAAATATGGATCTTGATATAAAATCTCTAATGTCATGACTTATTTCTGCAGCAATTTTTCAATTTCGCTGATCGGACTTAATAAATCAGCCAATCCATCCATTTCTTTCAGCGCCTCCTCAAGATAAGGCGTAATTGAGATTTTATTTGGCAACCCTGCCTCACTTTCGATTAACGCATACATACGAGGAATAAAGATCCATTGTAACCATTCTGTTGGGCTCATGGTGTCTAGCGCAAAAGGTTGTTCACTTAAAAAAGCGCTTTCTGGTGGTGGTGTCATTTGCCATAAACCTAATGACTGCATATTCAACTGTAGCTGTTGTAAATGCATTTTTGTTTGTTGATGCATGTGCATTCCTTCCTTTAAAAATGAGCCGCTATTTTAGGGGATTTTCCTCTTTTAAGCCAATCACGTAAAAAAATAGGCGGCAATTTTACAAAAATTGATTAAAATGAATCACTTTTTATGATTATCCTATGCCACTATGTACCTTATCGAAGCATTTTTTCGCTATACCCCAACAGATGATGTCACACAAGATCCCGTTTATTTGCTCAATCAACTCATTGATCAATGGCGCTATAACGGACAGATTATTGGGCGTGAAATTCCGTTATATATTGCCAATCTAGAAGAGCAACAGGGCTTGGCTATCCGCTTGATCTGTCCTGAACAGCAAAGCTTATTGCCGGAATACAATAATCAAACAGTAGAAAATGCACTTACTCACGCAACCAAGTGCGGTCTCTTTTTCGATAGTTTTCAAGTGATTGCCGACGATCTCAACGCGGATCAAACCAGTCAACACGAAAAAGTGAGTTGGCAAGTATTATATACCACCCACTTACAATCTTGCTCACCACTGCATAGCGGTGAAGATATGTGCCCAATCCCGTTGTATCGTGTTTTAAAAGACATTCCGCATCTGAGTATGGATGTGATTAAATGGCAAGAGAATTGGCAGGCGTGTGATCAACTGCAAATGAATGGCAGTATATTAGAACAATATGCTTTAGCAGAGATTTCAGAACCTAAGAGTACCTTATCAAAACACGGACGCTATTTGGTCAACGAAATCGAACGGCATACCGGTATCCCGACTTACTATTATTTATACCGTATTGGTGGCAACAGCTTAGCGCAAGAACAACAACGTTGTTGTCCGCAATGTCAGAAAAAATGGCAATTAGCCCAACCACTTTTTGACTTGTTTTATTTTAAATGTGATGATTGTCGCCTTGTTTCCAATTTATCATGGCATTGGCAATGAATTAAATGATGAGCGCTCAATTATTCGTATGAAGGAAGGTAAGATGCAGTATCAACACGATAGCTTAGACAAACTCAAACTGGGTCAACAAACACAATATGCTTCAAATTATGACCGCACTTTATTACAACCCGTCCCACGTCACTTAAATCGGGATACGCTCGGCATCACGCATACACAGCCCTTTCATTTTGGTGCCGATATTTGGACGGCTTATGAAATTTCTTGGCTAAACTTAAATGGGCTCCCACAAGTCGCCATTGCCGATGTCGCGATTGATTTCCAGAGTGAAAACTTAATCGAATCAAAAAGCTTTAAATTGTATTTAAACAGTTTCAACCAAAGCAAATTTGCCACATTCGAGGAAGTACAACAGCATTTAACGCAAGATCTCAGCAATTGTGCTAAAGGGAAAGTCAGCGTCAAATTGCACCCGTTGTCAAAGTATTGTCATGAACCCATTGTAGAATTAGCCGGTGAATGTATCGATCAACAAGACATTGAAATTAACGACTATCAGTTTAATCCCGAGATCTTAACAAATTGCACTCATGATCAAATGGTGAAAGAATCACTCGTCAGCCACCTACTGAAATCCAACTGTTTAATTACCAATCAACCGGATTGGGGCACGCTCCAGATTCGTTATGAAGGCAAACAAATTGATCGTGAGAAACTATTACGTTACATTATTTCTTTCCGTCAACATAATGAATTTCATGAACAATGCGTTGAACGGATTTTTTGTGATCTCATGCAATTTGCTAAACCAGACAAGCTCACTGTTTATGCACGTTATACTCGACGAGGGGGATTAGATATCAATCCTTTCCGTTCTAACTTTGAAGCGGTTCCAGACAATCAGCGTTTGGCTCGTCAATAGGAGAAATTATGGATAAAAATATTTATTATGTGAATCCACGCGGAAGCATGGATCAGCTCTCTCATTTAGAGGTCGAGCTACTCACCAAAAAAGCCAAAAGTCAACTTTATACCCTTTATCGTAATTGTTCACTGGCGGTCTTAAACTCTGGTGCCGTGACGGATGATAGCCGTGCATTGCTCAATAAATACCCTGATTTTGATATTCATCTGGTGGCAAGAGAACGTGGTGTTTCCCTTGAGCTACATAATCCTCCCAAAGAAGCATTTGTTGATGATCGCATTATTCGAAGTATTCAATATCATTTGTTTGCTGTACTGCGTGACATTTTATTTGTCAATGTGATGAGCCAACGTTTAAACCCTGACAATATTCAAGACAGTAAACACATCACAAATTTGGTGTTTGCTATCTTGCGTAACGCTAAAGCCTTACCGATTGGTGAACATCCAAATCTTGTCGTGTGTTGGGGAGGGCATTCGATTAATCAAGTGGAATATCAATATTGTCGTACGGTAGGCACCGAACTGGGTCATCGTGAATTGAATATTATCACTGGTTGTGGACCAGGTGTCATGGAAGCCCCGATGAAAGGGGCAGCAATTGGTCATGCGAACCAACGCTATAAGCATAGCCGATTTATCGGGATTACAGAGCCATCAATTATTGCTTCCGAGCCACCTAATCCGATCGTTAATGAATTAATTATTATGCCTGATATTGAAAAACGTCTTGAAGCATTCGTGCGTATGGGACATGGCATTGTGATTTTCCCAGGGGGACCGGGTACTTTTGAGGAATTACTTTATATTCTTGGCATCAAATTAGCAGAAGAAAATAAAGGCAAAACATTACCTTTAATTTTAACGGGACCAAAAGAAAGTGCGGATTATTTCGCGACGATTGACCGCTTTATTGGTGATACATTAGGTAAAGAAGCTCAAGCATTATATGACATCATTATCGATGACCCTGTAAAAGTGGCAAGAAAAATGAGCCAAACGATGCATGACGTCAAAATGGAACGCTATCAAACCGGCGATGCTTATGGCTTTAATTGGTCACTGAAAATTCCAACGGATTTCCAACAACCATTTATTCCTACCCATGAAAATATGGCAAATCTTGATCTCCACCGTAATCAATCTACACTGGGTCTGATCGCCAATTTACGCCGCGCCTTCTCAGGTATCGTGGCAGGCAATATCAAACCAGAAACACAAGATGCGATTGAAGAATACGGGGTATTTAAATTACATGGGGATGCAGAACTCTTGGATAAAATCGATCAGGTTTTACAAGATTTTATTGTTCAACATCGCATGAAATTACCTGACGGAAATGATTATGTGCCTTGCTATGAATTAGTCAAATAGCAAAAAAAAGACCGCACTTTTGAGAAAAAAATAGCTTGTTTTTCAACAAGCTATTTTCTTTTGAGGGCTCGTTAGCGTAAGATCAACACCGGTTTGTCACTATAACGCGCAACTTTGACAGTATTCGAGCTCAATCCTTCTTTATTATCGCGTACTGCCATCATAATAATCAGATCAATATTTTTTTCTTTCGCAATCCGAATAATTTCCTCATAAACAGGACCGTGCGCTAAAATATGTTGGACTTTCGCCCCTTCAGGAAAATGCTTTTTAGTAAACGCGTGTAAGGCTTTATTGGCTTCACTCAGAACATCTTGATCGAAGTTTTTCGGCAAAAAAGAGGACACAAAACTGCTACCAAAAGGTGGCACCACACTCATCACACGATACACCGTATCAGGATTATTTTGTGTCATTTCTAGGGCGGTTTTCACCGCCTTTTCTGCATCTTCTAAATGACCTAAATCCGCAGTAATTAAAATTTTCTTAAACATAGTTTTTCCTTACGCTGGCTGACGACGACGTTGATAAATTGCTAACATGAACAATAACAGTAATGTTGGAATAAATAACCATTCTTTGGCAAGGGCATCTTTGACAGGTACTGAACCTTCTAACACCACTTGATCCCAATTCAATCCTACTTTTGCTGCAATTGAATCAATCTCCACAGCATCAATCAGTAATTGTTTGCCTTCTGGTTTTTCTTGTTCAAATAAGGTCAAGCCCATTTTTTGTAAACGTTCCTCACCGCTTTGTCCTTCTGCAATTGGCAATTGCGCATAGAATTCAATTTGCTTGCCGTAAGGATTTAAGCCCGACACTTTAATTGTCAAATTATCACCCACCGAAGCTTGTTGTACTTCTTGCGTTAATTGTGCTGGTTCAAAATAACGCTGTGTTGGTGAAATATGTTCCATGAAGAAACCAGGACGGAATAAAGCAAAAGCCAATACAAACAAAGCGAGGCTTTCCCATAATTTATTACGACGGAAGAAATAGCCGACGGCCCCTGCTGTAAAGGCGAGAATACCAATCGTGGCTGTAATAAAGACGAGAATGCCTTTCGAGAAACTCACATCAATTAACAGTAAGTCAGTATTAAAAATAAACAAGAACGGTAAAATAGCAGTACGTAAACTATAAGAGAAAGCCGTTAATCCCGTTTTAATCGGATCTCCCCCTGATACTGCCGATGCAGCAAAGGAAGCTAAACCAACAGGCGGCGTGACATCTGCCATAATACCAAAATAGAACACAAACAAATGCACCGCAATTAACGGCACAATGAAGCCATTTTGGCGTCCAACCTCAATAATCACGACTGCCATTAAAGAAGACACCACAATGTAGTTTGCTGTGGTTGGCAAGCCCATCCCCAGAATCAAACTAAAACCAGCGACCAATAATAACATTAAGAAAATGTTACCCATTGAAAGCGTTTCAATAATCGTTGCAAGCTGCACACCAAAACCAGTTAGTGACACTACTCCAACAATAATCCCTGCCGTTGCAGTAGCGATCCCGATTCCGATCATATTTCTGGCACCGGCTTCGAGTCCCTCCACCAAATCGTTCCAACCGAGTTTAAACTCTCGACGGAAAGTAGTCTGTTTTCTGAAATAGGCTAATAATGGGCGTTGTGTTAATAAAATCACAATAAGGAATAAGGCGCCCCAGAATGCCGATAAGCCCGGAGATAAGCGCTCTACCATTAAACACCAGATCAAAATAATCACAGGTAATAAGAAATGTAAGCCCGCATTAATCGTTGGTCTAACAGACGGCAATTTCACCACAGGTGAATGCGGATCATCAATTTCAAGATCTGGGAATGTCGCGACACGGCGCAATAATAAAAGATAAATGACAGCCAGTAAGGCAATCACAATACTGAATGCATAATGTGGCGTGACGACTTTTAACCAGCCTAGCCCAAACTCAACCGCAAAATACAGCACACAAAGAAAAATAAAGGTACCTAATGCACGAAGTAAGGTGTTTAAAAAAGGTTTTGGTTCATCCGTACGTGGTAATCCTTGTAAATTCATCTTACAGGCTTCAAGGTGCACAATATAAACCAGTGCAATATATGAAATCACCGCTGGTAAAAAAGCATGCGTAATCAACTGGCTATATGGCATGTTGACATACTCAATCATTAAAAAGGCGGCAGCTCCCATAACAGGCGGCATAATTTGCCCATTCACTGAAGAGGCCACTTCTACCGCACCCGCTTTCTCCGCGGAAAAACCGACGCGTTTCATCATAGGAATGGTGAATGTACCTGTTGTGACCACATTGGCAATAGAAGAACCCGAAATTAAGCCGGTTAAACCAGATGCCACCACCGCAGCTTTTGCTGGACCTCCACGCAAATGCCCTAAATAAGCAAACGCACTTTTAATGAAGTAATTTCCGGCACCTGCTTTATCCAATAACGCCCCAAAGAGAACAAACAGGAACACATATTTAGTGGACACCCCTAATGCCACACCAAACACCCCTTCTGTAGTAATCCATTGTTGATTAATAATATGAGAAAGTGAACCTGTACGATGACTAATGATCCAATCTGTTGGTAAATATTGCCCAAAATAGTTATAGGTTAAAAAAATACTCGCAATAATCACTAGAGGTAAACCAAGGCTACGGCGTGTCGCTTCAAGTAATAAGACAATGCCAATGCAACCCGCAATAATATCTTGTAAGTTTGGGGCGCCAAAACGTGTCACTAAGCCGTCATAAAAGAACAAGTAGTACGATCCTAAAAACGCTCCCGCGGTAGCAAAGATCCAATCTGTTAACGGGATACGATGCTTCGGCGAAAATTTAAAGGCGGGGTAAGACAAATAAGCTAAAAATAAAGCAAAGGCAAGATGAACAGAACGGGCTTTTGTATCATCGAAAACGACATTGATATTGACCCCAATACTACGCAAAAACTCTTGCAACCAAAATGGCGCAGGAGAAGCATAATACAGTTGAAAAAGTGACCATAAGATCGCGACACCAGCAATTAATTTTTTCGGGAAACCGTCAGGATCACGACCTCCTGTGTCACTTGAAGCGACGATATCTTGTAAATCATCATAATCGATATTTTTTGTTGACACGCTAAAACTCCTCGTCATCTAAAAATAAAAAACGGAAAAAGGCAGGAAACTTGCCTGCCTTAAAAATGGAGAGGTAAAAAGATTACAACCAACCTCTTTCTTTATAGTAACGCACCGCGCCATCATGTAATGGAGCAGAAAGTGCGTTTTTAATCATTTCTTCTTCTTTTAAGTTTGAGAATGCTGGGTGTAAACGTTTAAAACGATCGAAGTTATCGAAAACTGCTTTCACAATCGCATAAACACTGTCAGCATCCACATCAGAAGAGGTTACTAAAGTCGCATATACACCAAACGTCTCTGTTGGGTTATCGCTACCTTTATATAAACCACCTGGAATCGTTGCTTTCGCATAATATGGGTGTTCTGCCACTAATTTATCAATTTCAGGTCCTGTAATTGGCACTAGATGTGCATCACAAGATGCTGCCGCTTCTTTTAATGCACCATTTGGGTGACCTACGTTATAAGTAATCGCATCTAAGTTGTTATCACACATAACAGACGCCATTTCAGCCGGTTTTAATTCTGACGCCACTTTAAAAGCGGAGGCATCCCAACCTTTTGCACCTAGAACCACATTCATGGTTGCACGCGTACCAGAACCTGGATCACCGACGTTAACACGTTTACCTTTTAAATCATCAAATCCTTTAATATTTGCATCTGTACGTGCCATTAAGGTAAATGGTTCTGGGTGGATAGAAAATACCGCTCTTAATCTCTCATTTTTTTTGCCTTCAAACGAGCTTGAACCATTATAAGCGTGATATTGCCAGTCTGATTGCGCAATACCGAGTTCCATCTGATGACTTGCAATTGAGTTAAGGTTTGCAACGGAACCACCTGTTGATGGCGCATTACATTTTACGCCGGTTTTCGCGGAATCACGATTGACTAATTGACAAACAGATTGACCGACAACATAGTACACCCCTGTTTGACCACCGGTACCAATGGTCACAATTTTATCAGCAGCAAAGACTGCGCTTGAGCAAAGCATTAATGCTGCAGTGATTGAAAGCTTTAGAGACTTTTTCATAGCGTCATTTTCCTTATTGATTTTGTTGGTTTGCCAGAAACTCACTTCTGTTAGCGGACTTACAAATAGCAAAGATTTTACGTTTTTGCAACAATTTATTTTACCGCCTGTCAAATCTGTGTGACACATCACATCCTACAAGTGGTATAAAAAGCAATCTTAACTTCTTAAGCCAATTCCGCGACTAATTAAATAATAAGCGAGCGTATATAAACAGACCATAAAAGCAATTAACACACCAAATGTATAGCCTACTGTGACGTCTGAGATGCCTAAAAAGCCATAACGAAAGCCATTAATCATATACACAATGGGATTTAATTTTGATACCCACTGCCAAAAAGGCGGTAAAAGTGTCAGCGAATAAAAAACGCCCCCTAAATAGGTCAGTGGTGTTAAGACAAACGTGGGGATAATACTGATATCATCAAAAGAGCGTGAAAATACGGCATTAATCAAGCCCCCCAACGCAAATGTCGCCGTCGTCATACACAATGTGAGTACAATAATAAACCAAGAATGAACCTCAAAGGCGACAAAGGATAAGGCGACCATAGTGACTAATATACCAACACATAAGCCCCGAGCCATCCCTCCAGTCACATAACCTAAAATGATAATATGTGGTGAAGTTGGTGAGATTAATAATTCTTCAACATTTTTCGCAAATTTGGTGCTATAAAAGGACGACGCCACATTTGCAAAGGCATTGGTGAGTGAAGACATCATAATTAAACCGGGCACAATAAATTGCATATAACTGACCCCGCCCATCTCCCCAATACGACTGCCGATTAATTGACCAAAAATCACAAAATACAAAGTCATAGTGATCACCGGTAGTACCAAAGTTTGTACCCAAATCCGCGTAAAACGGCGAATTTCTTTCATCACAATCGTCTGAAATGCAACCCATGCTAATTTCATTTATCCCCTTCCTGTTCAGACTGTTTTCCTTTATTTAACGACATCGATACAAAAAGCTCTTCTAAACGATTGGCTTTATTACGCATACTTAATACTTGAATACCTTGTGTAGATAATTGTGCAAAAAGCGAATTTAGTCCCTGTTCACGTCGAATTTCTACTTCTAAACTATTCTCTGTCACGCTCAACACCTGATAGCCTTCAATGCGAGGCGGCGGACAGTTGGGTGCCAGATCGAGAACAAAGGTTTCTGTTTCTAACTTCGCTAACAAGGCTTTCATCGGCATATCAATCACCAATTTACCTTGTTGAATAATCCCAATATGACGACAGAGCATTTCTGCCTCTTCTAAATAATGGGTGGTCAGAATAATGGTTGTACCTTGTTGGTTTAGCTCACGTAAAAACGTCCACATAGTTCGGCGTAATTCAATATCCACGCCAGCTGTTGGCTCATCCAAAATCAATAACCGTGGACGATGCATTAACGCGCGAGCAATCATTAAACGGCGCTTCATCCCTCCAGATAAACGAATGGCTTGCTGTGTTCTTTTCTCCCACAAATCTAATTTTTTTAACCAGATCTCTGCCCGTTTTATTGCTTCATGGCGAGGGATACCATAATAGCCAGCTTGATTGACTAAAATATCAATGACTCGCTCAAATTGATGAAAATTAAACTCTTGAGGAACTAAGCCAATACATTGTTTTAACGCACTTAAATCCCGATCTAAGTCATAACCAAAGACGTTGACTTCACCACTGCTTTTATTTACTAACGAGCTGATGATGCCAATCAGGGTTGATTTGCCTGCACCATTGTGACCAAGCAACGCATAAAAATCCCCTTCTTGCACCCTCAGATCAACGCCATGTAATGCTTTTACACCATTTTTATATACTTTACGGAGTTGCTTAATCTCTAATGCTAACATGATTCATTCTGTCCTAAATTCGGCTTACATCAAACCTTGCCAAATCAATTTGATCTGGTGTGCCATAAAATGCACATAAGGCTCTACGTAGTGTTTCTGCTCGTTTTGGCAACCCTTTCTCAACATACCATTTGACTTGCTCATATACTGCTTGTTTAAACGGTTGGGTATCACCAGGCTCACCACTTAAATTATCGACACTAGCAAAATAACGAAAGCCAGCAGCATCGGACAAAATCCATTCGATTGCTTGTGGTTTGACCTCAACTTGCTCAAATAAACGCTGTTGTGCAGTGCTTCTACCATCTGGTTCATACCAATAACCAAAATCTTCTAATTGACGACGCGCTTTCCCTGCCACTAACCAATGAGCAATTTCATGTAAACCACTACTGTAAAAGCCTCGAGCAAAGTAAATGACATGGTGTGGGCAGTTTTCATTTGCGGGGACATAAAGCGGTTCATCACCACCTTTAACTAAAATCGTATTATATTCTTGTTCAAAACATTGATTAAAAATCGCTATCAAATCGGAAAGTTGATGTTCCATAGATACCCTAATTGAAAAGTTTCTGAAAATTGACCGCACTTTAAAAAAGAAAAAGAGGCAAGATCATGCCTCTTTCTTCAATAAATTACCAGTGTTATTTAAAACTATCTAATTGTTGTAATGCCGCAATACGTTTTTCTAATGGCGGATGGCTCATAAATAAAGCGGCTAAACCACCACGTTTACCGTTAATCGCAAAAGCGGCAAGCTGCCCTTCTAACTCTTGTGGTTCATGTAAACGTTGCAAACGTTGTAACGCGGCAATCATTTTGTGTTTACCGACTAACTCTGCAGACCCTGCATCCGCACGAAATTCTCGATAGCGAGAGAACCACATGGCGATCATACTGGCTAAGAAACCAAATAAGATTTCCAAGACCATAGACACAAGAAAATAAATCCCTGTGCTACTTTCACCATCTCGATTGCTTGACACGACTTTCGCGATCATGCGTGACACAAAAATCACGAAAGTGTTCAATACACCTTGTAATAAGGTCATTGTCACCATATCACCATTTTTAATATGTGCCACTTCATGCGCAAGTACTGCTTCTGCTTCATCTTGTGTCATGGCACGTAATAAGCCAGTACTCACGGCCACTAAGGAATTATTTTTACTTGGTCCTGTCGCAAACGCATTCACATCTTCAGAGTGATAAATTGCGACATCAGGCATCGGTAAATTCGCGCGTTCAGCTTGCGAACGAACTGTATTCACTAACCAACGTTCCATGTCATTACGTGGCTGTTTGATCACTTCCGCCCCCACAGCGCGTAGAGCCATGGTTTTAGATAAAAACAGAGAAATTAAAGAACCAGAAAAACCAAATAATGCCGCCATGAGCAATAGCCCTGTCGCATCTTGCGCTTGGATCCCCGTCAAACTTAAAATAATGTTAAAAACAACTAAAACTGCCATGTTCGTGGCAAGAAATAGCAAAATTCGCATCATAAGTAAAATCCTTATCGTTAGGTTAAGTATTCAGTGTTGTAATATAGTAACAAAATCGTTAAATTCAATAGCAAGCCGAAGAAATTTTACCACAAACTCATCTGTACTTGTGTCTTAGACTCCGTTGTTTCAGGCAAATTCACATGTAAACCAATTAAACGGATTTCTCTCCCCGCTGCACGTTGCCAAATTTGTGTAAGCAGTAATTCAAACGAGTTAAGTGTAATCAGCATGCCACGTTTTTCTAAGGTCGTCACATGAAAATCTGCAAACTTCAGTTTCACACCAACTTTATGCAACATAGAAAAAGACAATGTTGGACAATGAGTTTTAAGACGCTGAATCAACAATGCATAAAGTTCAGCCAAAATGACATAAGCTTGCGCTAATTCATCAATGTTGTGCTGTAATGTTCGCTCAACGCCGACCGACTTCAAGATCCGATGTGGTTCAACATGGCGTTCATCAACGCCATGACTAAAAGCCCAAATCCGCTGTCCAAGTTTACCAAATTGTTCTAATAATCGCGCTTTATTCATGTGCTGAATATCCGCACAAGTATTTAGCCCCATTGCCATTAAGCGCTGTGCCGTCACTTTACCCACTCCGGGAATTTTTTTTAGTGGCAAGTTGGCAATAAAATGCTCAATTTGTTCTGGTTTAATCACAAATTGACCGTTCGGTTTATTCTGTTCCGATGCAATTTTAGCCAAAAATTTTAATGGCGCAATGCCTGCAGATGCAGTCAAACCCAGTTCATTAAAAATAGCCTGACGAATTTCTGTTGCTATCCAAGTTGCTGAGCCTGAACAGGCTGTAGAATCTGTCACATCTAGATAGGCTTCATCTAAAGATAGCGGTTCAATCACATCGGTATAGCGTCGAAAAATCTGGTGAATCTGCTGTGATACTTGTTTATATAAAGGCATATTCACTGGTAATAAGATTAAATTAGGACATAATTTAAAGGCTTGTGCTGTTGACATGGCACTATGTAAGCCAAATTTGCGAGCCTCATAATTACAAGTGGCGAGAACACCACGGTGTTTCGCCTCTCCTCCTACGGCAATGGGTTTTCCGATCAGAGTTGGATTATCTCGCATCTCAATTGCGGCATAGAAACAATCCATATCCACATGAATGATCTTTCGAATCGGCGCCATAACAAACGTATCCACAAGTCAGCTAAATTTCTTAAAATTTTACCGCACTTTAACACAAGATACTGTATAAATAAACAGCTACGTTCGCGCTAAACTTAATACTTTGGAAAACAAGCGTTTAAACAACAACGGAATAGCTTGACTGCCACGCTTTTTTATCTCATTAGATAATGCTATCGCCAGATCGGGCTTTGAGGTACGTTGAATCGCGCGTTGAATAATTTTACTCATAGGATAGGAATGGGATTTAATTTGCCACTGTGCGAGGCGAATGAAGACATCCGCAAAGCCATTAGCATAAAAAAAGTGTTCAATATCACGTTTGGGTAAAATGGTAATTCTATCTGCCCTGACCATTTCTTCATCAAGCATATCTTCGACGATTTCACCGTATTTTTTCCCCGCCTCGTCACCGTCTGTTAACACATACCATTGAATGCCCATCGCTTGTACATATTTTAATAACGGTTTTAAACCACTTTGGGCAAATTCAACAATCCGAATGCCCTCCATTTCAAGATTAATCTCTAATAATTTGGCTAACTCGGATAAAATCCAAACCTCACTTTCTCCTTCAACTAAAATCCACATGCGTGAAAATAACGCTAAACTGCGATTATGATGAATATGGAAAGTTAACCGTCTAAAATCTTCTTTCCCTAGATCTTTTCGGCGTAATTGAAAACAATTGATTTTTTCTGGTGTACGCACTAAACGGCAAATCGCATTTAAATTGACTTGTGAAAGTAATTCAACCGAATTCGTGGTTGTAATCCGCTGTACCGGCAAATAACTGACAAGCTCCCACATAATCGCTACCATTCTTGGATGCAATCTCGCATCGGGATCTTCAAAGAGGATAATCGGACGCGTAAAACGACCGAAATGAATACGTTGATTGCGAACAAATAAACTGGCTAACGAAAAAAACAGCTTCTTGCGTAGCCGATGCGTTTCATCTTGTTTTAATTTAGTGCACAGTGACTTCGCTTTATGCCAGAGTAACGTCGTATCCTGTTTAATTTCCGTCATATTTTTATGATTCAAGAAGTAATAGCATAACAGATCAGAAACCGCACGAATTTCATCTTGAGTCTCATCTTGGATTTCAGTACGAATAAATCGGAAGGAATGATGTGCGCGATTTAATCGAGCATCACGGAAACGATAAACAGGATGACGAGCAATTAATGAAAATACCAAGTTATTGATATCATCAACCACAATTGGCTCGCCCTTTTCATTAAGAAATGCATAAGTCGTATTCACTTCATTGTTTGCATTGATCTGTCCTTCAACCCGTAAATAAAGACGTTGATAACCATCTGGATGGTCGACGAGCAAATGATGTTGTAAATAAGGTAAGTGATACTCCATACTGTCTTCGTTTTTTTCACTTTCCGCAAAAGTAAATAATAAGATAAGGTGGCGTACCGGCTCAGTTTGTTCAGCTGGAATATGAAAATCACGCAATGTAAATTGATAAAGTGCTTTTTCTGGGTTAAAAATCAAACTTAATGCAGAGAGTAAACTGGATTTTCCCCACATATTTTCACCGATTAACACCATATCCGCACTAAAATGGATAGATAAACGGTGAATACCTCGAAATCCCAACACGTCTAATTGCCGTAAATGCATAAACACCTCTTGTTTTTTTCCTTGCCTTACCTAGAATGGAGAAAGCGTTTTAGTTAAGGAAAATTTATATGTACGAAGGGCTTCTCATTGTTTTATGTCCACTTTTTGTCGGTTATCTCATAAAAACACAAAACAAAATACTCTTAACCTCAATTAATCACATCCTGATGATACTACTTTATATTATTTTATTCATCATGGGATTTTCATTAGGACAATTAGATGATCTGGCAAAAAAGTTACCTGTCATTGCGATTTCCGCCGCTACTTTTGCCATTCTGATCCAATCATTCAATTTGGTGGGACTCATCGCTTATGATCGGTTTTCCCCTAAACCATTAAAAAAAGTCACAGGTGAGATGCCCTCTCGTTGGAAACTCTTATTTGATTCAGGAAAACTTTGTGCGATGGTACTTCTTGGTGCCTTCATCGGTTATGTAATAAAAGGTAAATTCAGTCTACCTGAACACGCCAGTACTTACGTCTTAGTTTGTCTTATTTTTTCCGTTGGCATCCAATTAAGGAATAATGGCATTGCTTTACGTGATGTACTTTTCAATAAGCGAGGATTGATAACTGGGGTAATTTTCATTATCACATCCTTACTGGGTGGGCTACTCGCTGCAATACTATTAAAATTACCCCTCACCCAAGGTCTGGCAATTGCGTCTGGGTTTGGTTGGTACTCTCTGTCCAGTGTCCTCATTAACGATGCATGGGGACCAATGTTTGGTAGTATCGCCTTTTTTAACGACCTCTCACGTGAAATCGTTAGCTTATTTCTCATCCCATTTTTAATGCAAAATCACCGCTCTTCTGCAGTCGGCATTTCAGGCGCGACAGCTTTAGATTGTACATTACCGATCATCCAAAAAGCAGGGGGGATTGAAGTTGTCCCATTGGCGATCAGTTTTGGCTTTATAACAAATATCTTACCGCCAATTCTATTGGTCTTTTTTTCCTCTTTTCCACTTTAGTTTGGGATGTAGCCATGCTGTATTCACATTATTTTTCATTTCATATAAGCACATACTATGCTTACTCTAATGACAACAAAAGAATCTAAGAAACAAACGAGAATATTTAGATAGGAAATATTCAAGATACAAACGCATTAACTACCTAAAGTGCGGTCAATATTCAATGTTTTTTATGTCATGATAAATCGGAAAGAGAATCCCATCAAACTCATTCTGAGCTAAAAAACTGGTTCTATCATTGTATTAAACATTTCATATAAAAATTAATCATAGCCATTCTTTAAAAAGAATAACCTTTAAACAAGGGGAAAGTATTGAAGTGAAATTGTCTAATGCTTCATCAGATATGCTTTGGCAATATGAAGCATCACCAAGTGTAAGTGTGATGACAAAAGGCTTTGAGCTTGATGACATTCTAAAATAAATCTAGCAGCACTCAATGGGTCATCGTGCATGTAATCACAGCATGGCGCCCCTGAGCTTTCCTCATTTCCATGCTTTTTATGCAAATGACACTCTCCCCATATCCCCACTCTCTCCAAACACAAAAAAAACCTCAAGTATCTCTACTTGAGGTTTCTTCTCATTCAGACCTGGCGGTGTCCTACTCTCACATGGGGAAGCCCCACACTACCATCGGCGTTACAGCGTTTCACTTCTAAGTTCGGCATGGAGTTAGGTGGGTCCACTGCACTATCGCCGCCAAGATATTCGGTTGATGTCTTCTCTATTCTTCTGTTCTTCCTTCGTGCTTTCTTCACTCTCGCACTTTAATCAAAAACAAGCTGTCTAAAGTAATTTTCTCTTCTTCGTCTTCGTCTAACATCTCACTCAACACCCAAAAACACTTGAGCGTTGTATGGTTAAGCCTCTCGGGCAATTAGTATTGGTTAGCTCAATGTATCACTACACTTACACACCCAACCTATCTACGTCGTAGTCTACAACAACCCTTACTGACTTAAAGTCAGGGATGACTCATCTCTTGGCAAGTTTCGTGCTTAGATGCTTTCAGCACTTATCTCTTCCGCATTTAGCTACCCAGCAATGCCTCTGGCGAGACAACTGGAACACCAGTGATGCGTCCACTCCGGTCCTCTCGTACTAGGAGCAGCCCCAATCAATCATCCAACGCCCACGGCAGATAGGGACCGAACTGTCTCACGACGTTCTAAACCCAGCTCGCGTACCACTTTAAATGGCGAACAGCCATACCCTTGGGACCTACTTCAGCCCCAGGATGTGATGAGCCGACATCGAGGTGCCAAACACCGCCGTCGATATGAACTCTTGGGCGGTATCAGCCTGTTATCCCCGGAGTACCTTTTATCCGTTGAGCGATGGCCCTTCCATTCAGAACCACCGGATCACTATGACCTGCTTTCGCACCTGCTCGACTTGTCTGTCTCGCAGTTAAGCTTGCTTATACCATTGCACTAACCTGACGATGTCCGACCGTCATTAGCAAACCTTCGTGCTCCTCCGTTACGCTTTGGGAGGAGACCGCCCCAGTCAAACTACCCACCAGACACTGTCCGAGTACCCGTTTCAGGCACTTCGTTAGAACATCAAACGTTAAAGGGTGGTATTTCAAGGTCGCCTCCACAATGACTGGCGTCACTGCTTCAAAGGCTCCCACCTATCCTACACATCAAAATTCAATGTTCAGTGTCAAGCTATAGTAAAGGTTCACGGGGTCTTTCCGTCTAGCCGCGGGTACACCGCATCTTCACGGCGATTTCAATTTCACTGAGTCTCGGGTGGAGACAGCCTGGCCATCATTATGCCATTCGTGCAGGTCGGAACTTACCCGACAAGGAATTTCGCTACCTTAGGACCGTTATAGTTACGGCCGCCGTTTACTGGGGCTTCGATCAGGAGCTTCTCTTTCGATAACACCATCAATTAACCTTCCAGCACCGGGCAGGCATCACACCCTATACGTCCACTTTCGTGTTTGCAGAGTGCTGTGTTTTTAATAAACAGTTGCAGCCAGCTGGTATCTTCGACTTACTTCACCTTCATCCGCGAGGGACTACAATTACTGTAAGCGCACCTTCTCCCGAAGTTACGGTGCTATTTTGCCTAGTTCCTTCACCCGAGTTCTCTCAAGCGCCTGAGTATTCTCTACCTGACCACCTGTGTCGGTTTTCAGTACGGTTTAGATAAACCTGAAGCTTAGTGGCTTTTCCTGGAAGCAGGGTATCAGTTACTTCAGTCCCTTAAGACCTCGTCATCAGCTCTCAGTGTTTATAAAGACCCGGATTTGCCTAAGTCTTCCACCTACCACCTTAAACAGACATCCAACAGTCTGCTAACCTAACCTTCTCCGTCCCCACATCGCAGTTTATCCAAGTACGGGAATATTAACCCGTTTCCCATCGACTACGCTTTTCAGCCTCGCCTTAGGGGCCGACTCACCCTGCCCCGATTAACGTTGGACAGGAACCCTTGGTCTTCCGGCGAACGAGTTTTTCACTCGTTTTATCGTTACTTATGTCAGCATTCGCACTTGTGATACGTCCAGCAACCCTCTCGAGCCACCTTCATCCGCTTACACAACGCTCCCCTACCCAACAGAATAAATTCTGATGCCGCAGCTTCGGTGCTATATTTGAGCCCCGTTACATCTTCCGCGCAGGCCGACTCGACTAGTGAGCTATTACGCTTTCTTTAAATGATGGCTGCTTCTAAGCCAACATCCTAGCTGTCTAAGCCTTCCCACTTCGTTTCCCACTTAATATAGACTTCGGGACCTTAGCTGGCGGTCTGGGTTGTTTCCCTCTCCACGACGAACGTTAGCACCCGCCGTGTGTCTCCTGAGTATCACTCTTCGGTATTCGCAGTTTGCATCGGGTTGGTAATCCGGGATGGACCCCTAGCCGAAACAGTGCTCTACCCCCGAAGGTGTCCGCTCAAGGCTCTACCTAAATAGATTTCGGGGAGAACCAGCTATCTCCCGGTTTGATTGGCCTTTCACCCCCAGCCACAAGTCATCCGCTAATTTTTCAACATTAGTCGGTTCGGTCCTCCAGTTAGTGTTACCCAACCTTCAACCTGCCCATGGCTAGATCACCGGGTTTCGGGTCTATACCTTGCAACTCAACGCCCAGTTAAGACTCGGTTTCCCTTCGGCTCCCTTATTCAGTTAACCTCGCTACAAAATATAAGTCGCTGACCCATTATACAAAAGGTACGCAGTCACAAGGTTGCCCTCGCTCCTACTGCTTGTACGTACAGGGTTTCAGGTTCTATTTCACTCCCCTCACCGGGGTTCTTTTCGCCTTTCCTTCACAGTACTGGTTCACTATCGGTCAATCAGGAGTATTTAGCCTTGGAGGATGGTCCCCCCATCTTCAAACAGGATTTCTCGTGTCCCGCCTTACTTATCGTAAGCTTAGTTCCACTAACATACTTTCGAGTACGGGATTATCACCCTCTTTGATTTGGCTTCCCAGCCAATTCCTCTAATATGCTAGCTAAAACTTACTGGCTCTTCCGCTTTCGCTCGCCGCTACTCACAGAATCTCGGTTGATTTCTTTTCCTCGGGGTACTTAGATGTTTCAGTTCTCCCGGTTCGCCTTTCATCGCTATGTATTCACCATGAAATGATGGATTCTTCATCCATCGGGTTTCCCCATTCGGACATCTTGGATTAAACGCCTCTTATCGACTCATCCAAGCTTTTCGCAGATTAGCACGTCCTTCATCGCCTCTGATTGCCAAGGCATCCGCCCTGTACGCTTAGTCACTTAACCATACAACCTCAAGTATTCTTACTTAATCTCAATTAATCCATTAACCTTTGCTAATGCATTAATCAAGTTTCATCACCTTGATGTTGTGTTTAAACGCTAAACACTTGCATGCCTTTTTTCATGCAAGATTTTTTCTACTCAGACTTTCTTTCGAAAATCTCTTCAGTTTTTCAGCTTGTTTCCAATTTTTTAAAGAACAATAAAGACAAGTCAAAATGGCTTCGCCATTTTTCGCTCATCATTGCTAAATATTCTTAATGTAAAAACCATTAACCTATCCAGACTAATGCCATTTACACAAAACACTTAGCAATGATGATTTGGTGGAGATAAGCGGGATCGAACCGCTGACCTCCTGCGTGCAAGGCAGGCGCTCTCCCAGCTGAGCTATATCCCCATTCACATCATTACAATGCGCCGTCATCCCTTTTCGCTTCACTCTTTTGCTTTCGCTTGAGTGGTGGGTCTGAGTGGACTTGAACCACCGACCTCACCCTTATCAGGGGTGCGCTCTAACCACCTGAGCTACAGACCCAAAAGGATTTCGGTTTTTTGTCTCTTCATTGACACAATCTACCAAACAATCTGTGTGAACACTTGCAGTCGTTCCATTTTAGGTAAGGAGGTGATCCAACCGCAGGTTCCCCTACGGTTACCTTGTTACGACTTCACCCCAGTCATGAATCATACCGTGGTAAACGCCCCCCCGAAGGTTAAGCTATCTACTTCTGGTACAACCCACTCCCATGGTGTGACGGGCGGTGTGTACAAGGCCCGGGAACGTATTCACCGCAACATTCTGATTTGCGATTACTAGCGATTCCGACTTCATGGAGTCGAGTTGCAGACTCCAATCCGGACTTAGATGCACTTTCTGAGATTCGCTCAAGCTCGCACTCTCGCTGCCCTCTGTATGCACCATTGTAGCACGTGTGTAGCCCTACTCGTAAGGGCCATGATGACTTGACGTCATCCCCACCTTCCTCCAGTTTGTCACTGGCAGTCTCCTTTGAGTTCCCGACCGAATCGCTGGCAACAAAGGATAAGGGTTGCGCTCGTTGCGGGACTTAACCCAACATTTCACAACACGAGCTGACGACAGCCATGCAGCACCTGTCTCTAAGTTCCCGAAGGCACAAACTCATCTCTGAGCTCTTCTTAGGATGTCAAGAGTAGGTAAGGTTCTTCGCGTTGCATCGAATTAAACCACATGCTCCACCGCTTGTGCGGGCCCCCGTCAATTCATTTGAGTTTTAACCTTGCGGCCGTACTCCCCAGGCGGTCGATTTATCACGTTAGCTTCGGGCACCAAGCATATAGCCCAATCCCCAAATCGACAGCGTTTACAGCGTGGACTACCAGGGTATCTAATCCTGTTTGCTCCCCACGCTTTCGCACATGAGCGTCAGTACATTCCCAAGGGGCTGCCTTCGCCTTCGGTATTCCTCCACATCTCTACGCATTTCACCGCTACACGTGGAATTCTACCCCTCCCTAAAGTACTCTAGACTCCCAGTCTGAAATGCAGTTCCCAAGTTAAGCTCGGGGATTTCACATCTCACTTAAAAGTCCGCCTGCGTGCCCTTTACGCCCAGTTATTCCGATTAACGCTCGCACCCTCCGTATTACCGCGGCTGCTGGCACGGAGTTAGCCGGTGCTTCTTCTGTAATTAACGTCAATGATGCTATCTATTTAACAACATCCCTTCCTCATTACCGAAAGAACTTTACAACCCGAAGGCCTTCTTCATTCACGCGGCATGGCTGCGTCAGGGTTCCCCCCATTGCGCAATATTCCCCACTGCTGCCTCCCGTAGGAGTCTGGACCGTGTCTCAGTTCCAGTGTGGCTGGTCATCCTCTCAGACCAGCTAGAGATCGCAGGCTTGGTAGGCCTTTACCCCACCAACTACCTAATCCCACTTGGGCTCATCTTATGGCAGGTGGCCCTAAGGTCCCACCCTTTCCTCCTCAGAGAATACGCGGTATTAGCTGCAGTTTCCCACAGTTATCCCCCTCCATAAGCCAGATTCCCAAGCATTACTCACCCGTCCGCCACTCGTCAGCAAAGAAAGCAAGCTTTCTTCCTGCTACCGTTCGACTTGCATGTGTTAAGCCTGCCGCCAGCGTTCAATCTGAGCCATGATCAAACTCTTCAATTCAAAGTTCAATCGCTCAATAAACTGCTTAGCTAAAAGTTTACATTTACTTCAAAAGTATCATGAATTTTCAGTATTAAGCACCTATTAAGACTTCAATTTTAAAATTTTTTAAATGAAATCAATCAACAAGTACCCACACAGATTGTCTGTTAGATTGTTAAAGAACAAAAAAATGGTCGGCGAGATAGGATTTGAACCTACGACCCACTGGTCCCAAACCAGTTGCGCTACCAAGCTGCGCTACTCGCCGACTGTAAAAAAATTTGGGGTGGCTAATGGGACTTGAACCCACGACAACCGGAATCACAATCCGGGGCTCTACCAACTGAGCTATAGCCACCATTGATTTATTCAGTTTACATCACATTGACTCTCTGGCGCGCTCGACAGGATTTGAACCTGCGACCTTTGGCTCCGGAGGCCAACGCTCTATCCAACTGAGCTACGAGCGCTCATCGCGTCGTTGCGGGGCGTATATTAATGACTTCACATAAACTTGTCTAGTACTTTTTTGAAAAAAAAAGTTATTAGATAGTTTTTTGTTCAAATTGGACATAAAGTAGTAAATATACGCCTGTTTTTTATTGATTTAAAGGGTATTAATTAATTTTTTACGGGAATTAAATAGCGATAACATGAAAAAAGACAAGATAAAGCCAATCAATGCCCCCACGCTAGCCCAACATTTACGATTAGGCGAACTTTGCATAATCGGCTGTGTTGGTTTTTTTAAATAACGATATGCACTGAATTGTTCATCTAAAGGTGAAACCGAGCGCATCATTTGTAGTTTCCCGTTCCAATCTTCTGATACCAATGCTGATTGAGCATTCTTACCTAAGTTAAATTCTGTCGCTTTCTTTACTTGTTCGAATAAAACTTTCCATTGGCTAATTAGATTACTATAAACAATTTTACGTGTTTCAACGTTAACCTGATCAATAAAAGAAGAAAGTAATTCTGTGGCTAATTTCGGATTCTCGAGTGTTAGACTCACACTATCCGCCACATCAAGCGTTTGTGCTGATTTAAATTTAATAGCTTTGGTTAACTTTTCTAATAATGCAAGATCAATGTGATCTTCCCCTGTTTGCTTTTGTTTATAATACTCTGTATTTTCCCAAAAACGGCGAATCATTTCTTCTGACATCAGTTGTTTCAAAAATTCTTGATAAACTATTTCTGTCTCTTGGTGTTGATTCTCTTTATTTTTGATAAATTGGTAAGTCGAAGATAATGCATAATAATTACCAAGTAACGCGATATCTGGCGCGCTCACATGTGCTTCTGCAAGCCAAGTTTTACTTTTTAAGTAACTGCCACCATAAGCCACTATCGCGCCAAGCAACGTAGTCCCCAATATTATACTGATTGAGCTTAGAAAAGTGCGGTGTGTTTTTTGTGTATTTTCTACTTGCGTCATGCTGTTTAACCCTTATTATGAATACGTTTTGCGCGTCTTCTCATTCGTCTAATCCAACGTGTAATACGCCACGCACGTGTAATTGAATAAGAATACATAAAAAATAATAGAATAAATCCGGCAAACATCAGCCATTCATTAATATAAAAAATCTCCCCTAAAATACCAATCGTGGCACAAATTGCCGCTGCGAAAGTAATTAATAAGAAAGCTTGACGAGATGTTAAACCGGCACGCATCATTAAATGATGTACATGTAAACGGTCTGGACGGAATGGGCTTTTGCCTTTACGTAAACGGCGATACATAATCGCAATCATATCAATAAGTGGGATCGCGATTATCCATAATGCTGTCACAGGATTCATTGGATGCCCTTTACCTTGCGTACTGAGCAGTAAAATCCAAATAATCGTAAAGCCAATTAAAGTACTGCCCGCATCGCCCATAAATACTTTAAATTTCTGCCCAAAAGGAATGCCTAAATTCATCATAAAATAAGGCAGAATAGCAATAATTAAGGCAAAGCTCCAATAAGCCAAGTCAAGCTGATTATCCTTAATTAATAAAATGCCAATAGACACAAAAGCCACACTCGATAATCCGCCTAGTAAACCATCAATCCCATCAATCATATTAAAGGCATTAATTGCAGCTATAGTGGCTAGCACTGTAATAATTAAGCCAATGGATCCAAGTGTCAGCTGAAATGGACCGAGAATTTGCCCCAAATGATCTAAATAAAGATTACCGAGATCAATCATTAATATAGCTAATATTGCTTGAATACCGGCACGCAAAAAAGGGCTGATGTCAAAACGGTCATCAATCATACCGATCACAAGCAACACAAAAATACTAAATAAATAAAGTGTTGGTAAGCGCATTTGTTCCCACTCTAATAAATAGAAGCAGAGATTCCCAACAAACAACGACACACCACCAATTAGAGGAATCGCACCCTGATGGCGCTTACGAAAATTCGGTTTATCAACTAAACCTATTTTTTGGGCAATCGGGCGCATAAATAATAATGTCAGAAATGCCCCCAAAAATGTCACAATTAAACTCAATAGCATTGGAATTTCCCTTTGAATTTGAATGCTCGAAGAATACCACAAAGCATTTTTTGTTCCATAAATATTTTTATCTATTTCCGCTTTTTTACAGTAGAATGGTGCTCATTTCTATCACAAAATTAGGATACGATTATGACAACCTCTTTATCTCTTTTTCAACGTGCACAACATCGAATTCCCGGCGGTGTAAATTCACCAGTACGTGCCTTTAAGGGAGTAGGTGGCACGCCGATTTTTATCGAAAAAGCCCAAGGTGCTTATCTTTATGATACTGAAGGCAATCAATATATTGATTATGTGGGATCTTGGGGACCGATGATTTTAGGGCATAACCACCCTACCATCTTAGATGCGGTCATCAGCACCGCTCAAAATGGGTTAAGTTTTGGCGCACCAACTGCGTTAGAAATTGAATTAGCAGAATTAGTTTGTTCATTAGTCCCCTCAATAGACATGGTACGTATGGTCAGTTCTGGGACAGAAGCGACTATGTCGGCTATTCGCTTAGCTCGTGGATACACTAAACGAGATAAAATCATTAAATTTGAAGGCTGTTACCATGGTCATGCTGATTCTTTGCTAGTAAAAGCTGGCTCGGGTGCGCTAACTTTAGGGCAACCAAGCTCACCCGGTGTACCTACAGATTTTGCCAAACATACTTTAACCTGTACATATAATGACCTAGATTCAGTCAAGCACGCTTTTGAACAATATCCTAATGAAATTGCTTGTCTGATTGTCGAGCCTGTGGCCGGTAACATGAACTGTATTCCACCTCAAGAGGGCTTTTTACAAGGCTTACGTGCACTCTGTGATCAATATGGTGCAGTCTTTATTATTGATGAAGTGATGACTGGTTTCCGTGTCGCATTAGGTGGTGCACAGACTTATTATGGCGTCACGCCGGACTTAACTTGTTTAGGCAAAGTGATTGGCGGCGGGATGCCTGTTGGTGCATTTGGCGGTAAAAAAGCCATTATGCAACACATTGCTCCGCTAGGTCCGGTTTATCAAGCGGGAACATTATCAGGCAACCCGATTGCCATGGCAGCCGGTCTTGCTTGCCTTACGGAGTTGAAAAAAGCGGGAAATGCACAATGTTTAGCCCAACAGACCGAGAAATTAGCACTTGGCTTAAAAGCCTTAGCAGACAAACATCATGTCCCGTTTGTAGTGAATTATGTTGGTGGGATGTTTGGCATTTTCTTTACTGAACAAAAAACTGTTTCTTCTTATCAAGCGGTGATGGCTTGTGATACAGAAAAATTCAACCGTTTTTTCCATGCCATGTTAGCACAAGGTATTTATCTTGCCCCTTCGGCGTTTGAAGCAGGCTTTATGTCACTCGCCCATTCTGATCAAGATATTGAGCGCACTTTGCAAGCTGCCGATCAAGTTTTCTCTCAGTTAGCTTAAAGGCAGTGTATGGCGATAATTAAGGATAATTACAGCTTAGCATTGCTTAAGGTACACGGCACCGCAGTGTTATTTGGTGCCTCTGGTGTTTTTGGCGCATTAGCCACCACAGGTGCAGAAATGATTGTCTTAGGGCGTGTCTTAATTGCCTTTGCTGCGCTTTCACTTTTTTTCTTACTTCGTCGGCAAAAACTGATCCCCATGCTAGGGCGTGAAATCGCCAGCCAGTGTCTTTCTGGGGTGTTATTAGGTGTACATTGGGTGAGTTTTTACCAAGGGATAAAAATAGGTGGTGTGGCGATTGGTACTTTAGGCTTTGCCAGTTTCCCCGCCTTCGTTGCTTTGTTTGAAATGCTGTTCTTTAAAGAGCGGTTAAAAACAAAAGAATATTTTTTGCTGATCGCGATTTCGCTTGGGCTGATTTTGATTACCCCAGCCTTTGAGTTTGGTCATCAAGCTACACAAGGATTACTGTGGGGCATTTTTTCCGCCCTCAGTTATGGCATATTAGCGGTCATCAATCGCAAAAACGTCAGCACAATATCAGGTTCACAATCCAGTTGGTGTCAATATTTAGTGGTCGCCATTATGCTGTTGCCCTTTTCTGCACACCAGTTACCTGATGTGTCTTGGCAAGATTGGTTTTGGATCGCTTGCATTGGCTTACTTTGCACAACCTTGGCTTATACCCTATTTGTTTCTAGCTTAGATACGATCAATGCGCGCACTGCTGCAATGATCATTTCTCTTGAACCGGTATATGCCATTGCGATCGCGTGGATTTGGCTAGACGAAGAACCGAGTCTGCGTATGTTACTCGGTGGAGCATTAATTATTGTCTCCGTCGCGATTGTCAATTTGAAAAAATAGATAACCTTAAAAAACAGACCGCACTTTTACATGGGATTTATACATCACTTGATAAACACCTCTCTCAACGTGCGGTCATTTTGGAAAACGTTTTCTATTTTGGTTCGAGTACTTCATGTAAACGCTGTGTTAGGCATTGTCGCTGTTCAGCCGTTAAGGCGCGATCTTCACTGTTTGTCAGAATAAAGAAATCCTCTGCCTTTTCGCCGATAGTCGTAATTTTGGCATTCAACAAATTCAGTTTTAACTCACTAAACACCTGACTCACTTTGGCAAGTAAACCAGTCTGATCTAAAGCAAACAATTCCATTTCCGTTTGATCAGTTCGCTGTTCTTTTAAAAAGCGCACCTCTGTTTTGACATGGAAATGTTGTAATTTAGGGTTGTGAGTCGCACGAAATGTTGGCAATTTGCTCGTATTCAGTGCCTGCATTAAGGCTTTTTCTAAGCTACGACGACGATCAAATTTCACTAACTTGCCATCTAATTCGGTAATAATAAAACTATCAAATACATAACCATCATGACTGGTGATGATTTGTGCATCATGAATACTGAACTTCTTCGCGCCAATCGTCGTCACCACTTTATGAAACAAGTTCGGTTGATCTTGGCAATACACAAAAATCTCGGTTCCCCCTTCTGAAAAACGATTACTGATTTTAACCAATAATTCTGTTTGGTTATCTGCCAGTAATTCTGTATGCCAAGCAATTTGTTTCGGGGTATTACGTAAAAAGTACTCTTCAGGACAGCGCTGCCAAATTTCTTCAATTTGTACCGCACTTAACAGGCTATTTTGCGTTAATAATGTCAAGGCTTGCTGACGATGATTTTCAATTTTCTCCGCATGATCCAAGAGGCAATCCATACCTTGTGCAAATTGTTGCGTGGTAAATTGATAGAGGGTAGCAATTAATGTACGTTTCCAACTGTTCCATAACGTTTCATTTGTCGCACAAATATCCGCTACCGTTAAACAGATTAAATAATCTAAACGTACGTTATTCTGTACGGCTTCCGCAAAATGTAATACTACTTCGGGATCATGAATATCGCGCCGTTGCGCAGTAACCGACATGAGTAGATGCTGCTCAACCAACCAAGTCAGTGTGTGAATTTCGCGTTGATCAAAACCATGTTGCTGCGCAAACTGAGCAACATCAACAGCCCCTAATTCGGCATGATCACCGCCACGTCCTTTCGCAATATCATGGAATAAGGCTGCAATATAGAGTAATGTGCGGTCGGTTAAGCGCGAAAAAATCTGACTACAAATCGGATGGGGGACCACACTTTCTGCCTCAAGAAAATATTCTAGTTTCAGCAAAGTTCGCACAATATGTTCATCTACGGTATAACAATGAAATAAATCAAATTGCATTAAACCTTCAATATGGTGCCACTGGGGTAAGTAGGCTTTTAATACACCGTATTTATGCATAGGAACCAGTGCTCTCGCGATTGCACCAGGTTGATTGAATAAACGTAAGAAGCGCTCTCTTGCTGCCGGCAATTCAGACAAATAACCGCTGCGCTGTTCAAGGGCAAGATGTAACTGACGTAACGTAGAAGAATGGATATCAAGCTGATGATCTTGCGTTAAATGAAAAAATAAGCTTAGGATTTGTTCGGGTTGTTCTACAAACAAATTTGCTTGGCGTAAACAAATGGCATTATTTACACACTGGAACTCCTTATCTAATAATCTAACTTGTACGGGTTCGTTGGTTTGTAAAAAGTGCTCGCGATAATGTTTGACTAGCAAATCACTGAGTAAGGAGATCGTTTGTAGCGCTTGGAAAAATGACTTCATCATTTTTTCCACACCTTGATTACCCGGTCCGACAAATTCAAGTAACTCTGCGACACGAATTTGACGTTCAAATAACAAGCGGTTGTCATAACGTTTTAAAATTAAATGCAATGCAAAGCGCACTTTAAACAAAAATTGCTGACTTTCCAGTAACTGCGCATATTCTTGAGGATATATAAAGCCCGAATTCAAAATATCCGTTAGATTTTTCGCCCCAGTATGACGTAAGGCGATCCAATATAACAAGTGAAGATCACGTAATCCGCCTGGGCTGTGTTTAATATCAGGCTCTAAGTTATAGCTAGTATTATGATAACGTTGATAACGTTCAACTCGCTCTTGATATTTGGCTTGGAAAAATGCCTCACGTGGCCAAAAATCAGCTTTTTGCAATACGTTGTCCAACTGCTGAAATTGTGAGAAATTCCCCTCTAAATAACGCGCTTCTAATAAGTTCGTTGCAACCGTAATATTGTCACGTCCAGCTTGTTCACACTCTGATAAGGTCCGCACCGCATGCCCAACATCAAAACCACAATCCCATAAAAATTGCACGAATTGACGAATTTTTTGTTCAGTTTGCGCCTCTACCTGCTCGCTTGTTAAGATCAAGAAATCCAAATCGGACAAAGGAAACATTTCTTCACGACCATATCCCCCCACCGCGATCAAGGTGAGTGTGTTATCCTTGACTAAGCCAAATCGTAGCCAAAGATCCCGCAAGAGATGATCACAAAATTGCGTACGGTTAGTAATCAGATCATAGATTTCATAGTGTGCAAATTGCGTTAACTCGAATTGCTTTAAATTTTCTTTCTGAGTTCGTACTGCACTGACATCAAGCTCACTTAAGGGAAAATAAGGAAAAAGCATTATGCCCTCTCAATATCAATAAAAAAATGGCTGAAAAAATTCAGCCATATTTAATTTGTATTAGACATTCACCATGATTCGTTGAATGCGTCCTGCGGCGACCTCTTCTTCTCGAATAGTCATCACTTCACAACCCGTTTCCGTGACGACTAATTGATGTTCATATTGCGCAGAATGGCTACGATCTTTGGTTTTAACAGTCCAGCCATCTCCCATTAAACGCACTTCTTTTTTCCCCGCATTAATCATCGGTTCAATCGTAAACACCATACCCGGTTGTAAAATGACACCGCCATCGTCTGCGTAGTAATGTAGCACTTGTGGCTCACAGTGGAATTCTGAACCGATGCCATGTCCACAATATTCACGTACTACGCTAAACCCTTGATTTTCGGTGTATGTTTGTATTGCTCGACCAATCTCATTTAAACGGATCCCCGGTTTTACTGTACGTAATCCGACATAGAGAGCTTCTTGTGCTGCTTCGCATAATTTTTGGCTACGCACATTGGTTTCACCTACAATATACATCTTCGAATTATCGCCAAAATAACCGTCTTTAATCACCGTCACATCAATATTAACAATATCGCCATGCTTTAATATTTTGTCGTCACTGGGAATGCCGTGACAAACGACTTCATTAACAGAAATACAGGTCGCTTTTGGAAAGCCATGATAACCTAAACAAGCTGAAATAGTTTTTTGTTCGTTCACCATATACTCATGGCAAATACGATCCAACTCACCTGTACTCACGCCCGCTTTAACATAAGGTTCAATCATCACTAAGACATCTGAGGCTAACTTACATGCCTCACGTAACTTCACAATTTCGTCTTCCGTTCTTAATGGAATTGCCATAAAAAAATTTCTCCAGAAAATGCATTCGTTCGCGAATTATAACATTATCCAACATAAAAATCCTTGATAAATTCTTGAACGAATTAGTCGGTTATTAGATAATACGTCAATTCAGTTGAAATTATAGCGAGATAAATTATGACAGAGATTTCCGTGCCACTGATCTTTACTGATGCGGCTGCCAACAAAGTAAAAGCCTTAATCAGTGAAGAGGAAAACCCGAATTTGAAATTACGCGTCTATATTACCGGCGGTGGGTGTAGTGGTTTCCAATATGGTTTTACTTTCGATGAAAAAGTAAACGACGGTGATTTAACTATTGAGAAATCTGGCGTGCACTTAGTGATCGATCCCATGAGTTTACAATATTTAATTGGGGGAACCGTGGACTATACTGAGGGCTTAGAAGGTTCTCGTTTCGTTGTGAATAATCCAAACGCCTCAACTACCTGTGGTTGTGGTTCATCTTTCAGTATTTGATATGGATTTCCAATTCACATCTCATTTAGGTTCGATAATGGCGAAATGTTCTATGGGACATGAAGCCATTGCAAACTGGTTTAATAGCGAAGTGCGGTCAGATTCTGCCAAAATTCAAACAGTACTTCAGCAACTCCAAACAGGCAAAGCACAACAAGACATCACACTCATTGGGACAGAATACAGTGTATTTATCAATCAAGAAGAAGTCATGGTTCGCGCTAATAATCTAATGCTTGAACATGACCAACCGCTTGAAGATGATTTCCACTATTACGATGAAGAAAGTATTGCCTTTTGTGGCACAGATGACTTTATCCATTTCTTACAATCTGCACTAGCTTTCATCCAATCCTAATGAAATTACGCGAGTTTGAGTAGGTCATATGCCAAAATCCAACAAAACCAATGTAAGCCGAAAAAAATCTTCTTGGCTCCTCTTATTTGCCAAAGTGAGTTTTACATTAATCTGTATGTTGGCGTTTTATGGATTGTATTTAGATTGGCAAATACGCTCTAAAATGGATGGGCAGATCTGGCGACTCCCCGCAGAAGTCTATAGCCGTATTGAACGTATCAGTCTTGAAGAACAACTGAGCTTTGAACAAGTCAAACAACGTTTATTAGACAATGATTATCGTCAAACCACCCTAGTAGCAGCCCCTGGCGATTTTAAAGTGGAAGGTGATACCCTCGTTTTGCTACGACGCGCGTTTCCCTTTCCTGTACAACCAGAAGCACAACGTGTCTTTCGCCTACGTTTTAAACACAATCAATTGGCAGTAATTGAAGATTTAATCAACCAACGTACCATTCCTGAGTTTCGTTTAGCGCCAAAATTAATCGCTATGCTACAGTCAGAGAAAGAAGAGCGTTTAGCGATCCCACTCCATAACTATCCACGTTTATTAATCGATGCATTATTACTTACCGAAGATCGTCGCTTTTACCAACATGAAGGGATCAGTTTACTCGGCATTGCACGTGCGATGATCACCAATATTCAAGCAGGTCATACTGTACAAGGTGGCAGTACCTTAACGCAACAATTAGTCAAAAATCTGTTTTTAAGCAACAAACGAACCCTAAGCCGTAAAGTCAATGAAGCCTTGATGGCAGTGATTTTAGATTGGCGTTACGATAAAAATCGTATTTTAGAAACCTATTTAAATGAAATTTATTTAGGGCAAAATGGCGATACTCAAATTCATGGTTTTGAACTGGCTAGCCACTTTTATTTTGGGCGCTCAACCAACGAAATTAGTTTGGATCAAATCGCCTTATTAGTTGGCATGGTCAAAGGTCCTTCTCTTTATAATCCTTGGCGGAATCCGAACACCGCATTAGAGCGCCGTAATGTGGTACTGCGTTTACTCCTCGATCATCAAGTAATTGGTCATGAACTGTATCAAATGTTAGTCCAGCGCCCATTAGGCGTACAGGAACGTGGTCAAATTACGCGCAAGTACCCTGCCTTCATTCAGACTTTACAAGCTGAATTACGTGAGCAATTAGGCGAAAACAAAGCCACAAATTTATTAGGAGCACGGATTTTTTCAACCTTAGATCCTAAACAACAAACCCATGCAGAAAATGCAGTAGTCAGTGCGACATCTACCTTACAAGCGAAACACAAAAACCCCCATTTACAATCTGCGATGGTAATTGCTGATTATCGTTTAGGCGAAGTGCGGGCCATTGTTGGTGGTTTACAAACACAATATGCGGGCTTTAATCGTGCCTTAAGCGCCAAACGCCAAATTGGCTCTTTAGTAAAACCCGCCATTTATTTGACCGCACTTTCAGTACCTGACAAGTTCCGTCTTAATACAGCGATTCAAAATCAACCGATTACCATTCAAATTAAAGGCAGCCCACCGTGGCAACCGCGTAACTATGATCGCAAATACAGCGGTTCCGTGATGTTAATGGATGCCTTAGCTCGTTCCTTAAACATCCCAACAGTAAATATTGGGATGCAAGTGGGATTAGAGAAAGTGATTGAAACACAAAAGAAAATGGGTTGGGATAAAGTACAAATCCCCAAGGTACCCGCCACCTTATTGGGCGCTTATGCGATTTCCCCTTACGAAGTCACGCATTTATATCAAGTGATCGCCAATCAAGGACAAAAAATCCCGTTGGCGACCATTGACAGCATCACAGACCAACAAGGAAATCTCTTATATCAACGCCGCTTAGAACCTGAGCAAGTGGTACCGGCTGAAGCCAGTTATCAAACACTGTATGCCATGCAACAAACCGTAACGCGAGGCACTGCGCGCAGTTTACAAAACCAATTTAGTCACTTACATCTTGCTGGAAAAACAGGCACTACCAATGATGCACGTGATACCTGGTTTGTGGGCATTGATGGTGAAAACATCGTGACGGTTTGGTTAGGGCGTGATGATAATGGCGAAACCAAACTAACTGGCGCTTCTGGTGCCTTGCAAATTTATCAAAATTATTTACAGCGTCATCCGGCAACTGTACTTCACTTACCTTCTCTTAACAGTATTCAATGGGTGGGGATTAATGATTATGGTAGTTGGGATTGTTCAAGCGCACGTCAAATTCCCGTTTGGATAAATCATGCTCAGTCTTTTTGCCAAGCACCTGAAATCAGCAAACAAGAAAGCGTATGGGATGTGTTATCGCCGGGTGCTCCATCAAACCAACCGGCACCAGTAGAAGATGCTATTGCTAACTGAGCAAACAGCATAAATAAAAAGTGCGGTCAATTTTTTTGCTTTTTTGACTGCACTTTTCTAAGTGAATATGAAGATTAGAGAGTTTTTAATTTCTCTAATGACGGCGCAAAATAATAGCTCCCGGTTACTGCTTTAGTAAAGCCTAGTAAACGATCGGTTTTACCGTCTTTTTCACCAAACATATTGAGTAACTGTTGCTCAATGTTATACAGGGTTGCACAGTAAGCAACAAAGAATAAACCGTGTTTCTCACTGGCTTTACCATAAGGTAAACTATGACGTAAAATTTTTAATCCCACACCATTTTCTTTTAGATCAGTTCGCCCTACATGTGAGGTATCCACTTTATTTTCTAACTCAATACTGTCCGGCTTAGTCCGCCCAATTACCATTTCCTGCTTCGCAGTAGTAAGCTTTTCCCATTTGGTTAAATTATGCTCATAGCGTTGTGTAAAGACATAACTTCCATCCGTATCGTCACCTTGTGCAATGAGTGCGACCTCTGCGCGTTTTGTTGCTTGTGGATTTTCTGTACCATCAATAAAACCAGTAAAATCACGTTCTTCTACCCAGCGAAAACCATGAATTTCTTGCTCAACCTGAATCGCTTTACCAAAGCAGTTCATCGCGGCTAAGGCGACAGAAAAATTCACATCAGGACGTAAAGATTGAATATGAATCAACAGATCCCATTGGGTGGCAGGTGCGGAGGCATCACCTTTACCTAATGTCACAAAAGGTTTGAGCTCTTTTGCACTGTTCTCTCCTGCTAATTGTTTCCACACCCTATCGCCAAAGGCAACAACCGCGCCTAGTCTAGCATCAGGATAGGTTTGTTGTAATTGTGCTAATTTGTCACAGAATTGACGACTTGCTTCAGGAATCACCGTCAGATCCGTGATGTTTGCTTCTAAATAAATTGCAGCTTTGCAATGCTCTAATAATACGCCACTTTGCGCTGTCATTTTGTTCTCTCTCTTATTAATCAAAAAGCAGTACAGATTATAAGTCTTTCTGATCTTTTCACCAAACAAAGTTCACAAAAAGACCAGAAAGCGAGATTAATAATCAAATACGCTATTCACCGGCAAGGTCGCTAATTGCATATTTTCACTGAACAATAACACATCATGTTGACCCAATACACGCGCTTGCTGACCTTGAATATGCAGTGCGGTTCCTTCTGGCAAGGCATAGACGTTGGCAGTTGGGTTGACAATTAAGAATTCCGCTAAGCGTTCTTCGCGACTTTCTCCATTATGCCCAGCAGGTTTGCCCGAAATAAAATGCGGATTTAGTTGGTGTGGAAATAAATTTAAAGCGTCAAAAGATGGCGGATAAGTAATCGGCATATCATTGGTGGTCATAATAGAGCGACCTGCCACATTTGCCCCCGCACTCCAACCAAAATACGGTGTACCCGACTGAACTTTTTCGCGAATCAATGGCAATAAATGATGTTCATACATGCCTTTTAATAAACAAAACGTATTACCTCCCCCAATCGCAATAACATCCGCTTTTTCAATGATTTCTGCATGTTTTTCTGCACGGTGAACCGAAAGAATCGCCACATTTAATTCAGCTAATGCTTTTTGGACTTTTAATTCGTACTCATCATAACTTTGACGAACTCCAGCATAAGGTACAAAAGCAACGGTTTTCCCTTGATAGTCTGCCAAAAAATCCTGTAGCCAAGGCAACGTATGCACTAAATAGTCTGTATTTTGATATTTCGAACCGCTCATTAATAACATGTTTTTCATCGTTTTCCTCACTGAACTCATGGTCATATTTCTCTCATTATGCAATGCACCGCCCTAAATAAACAGCTGGCATTGTTGATTTCGTGACTCACATCACAGTATTCCATTACCCCAACGACTTTGAAAAATACCCTGCATATTTGTAATAAAATTTGTGCTTTTTATCACATTTTTATCATCAAAGCAGGATTTCTTGTTGCGAAAAAAAACGATAAGAGGATAATCATACTAACGAATATAATAATCACTATCATTTGGGTGAGTGTATGTTTTACGTTAAACAACTTCGATATTTAGTGCTCATTTTCAGCGTGTTTTTCTGTGCCTTCACACAAGCTAAAGACAATTATGCCGAGTGGATTCAAGACATTGAACATCGTTTAGACAAAACGGCGCATCTATATCAACAAGGTCAAGCTGACGAAGCACGTACGGAAGTGCAAATGGCGTATTTTGAAGTGTTCGAGAACTTAGAAGGTCCGATTCGTATTAATTTCTCAGCACAAAAAAGTTACCAAATGGAAGCGACGTTTGCTGAAATTCGCAAAATGATTGGTGAAGGTGTTTCATTAGAAGCAATACAAACAAAAATCAATGGTCTCAAATCCGAACTGCAAGAAGTATTACCTGTATTAACGGACGGACACCAACTCAATGCCTCTGCCCAACATGACGTGTATAGCAATCAAACTATTGCCCAACACTGGCAACAAAGTTTTAAAATTATTGATGATCTGCTTGCCCAAGCGATCAGTGCTTATGAACAGGGCGAATTTGCTCAAGCGAAAAAATGGGTTCAGCAAGCACAATACGATGGTTTTAAAAATGCTGAAATGGAAATGGCTATTCGTCAAAATCGTTCTGCCTCCATTTCAGCTAGCATTAATCAACAATTTTATGATCTCATTCGTCTTAGCGAAAAACCGGATCAGCTCAATAACTTAGGCTACCAAATCACGTTGTTGTTACAAGAGATTGAAGAACAGCTACCAAATCTTCCGACTACGCGTGAAACACAAGTGGTGCAAGCACAAGTCAACTCAACAGACAATACGCCCGATCAAGACTGGCAGAAAGTAACGAATGAGATTAATCAACGCATTCAACAAGCGATGAACTTATATCAACAAGGTGAACAGAAAAAAGCAATGCTTGCTGTACAAGATACCTATTTTGATGTCTTCGAAAGCAGTGGGATGGAAAACAAAATAGGCGCACGGGACAGCAATATGAAAGCTGAACTCGAAGGCTATTTCACCCGTTTAGTAAGTTTGATCAAAGCCAATGCCTCCTCCGATCAACTACAACAACAAGCAAATCAGCTCGCTCAAGGCTTAAGCAAAAGTGTCGAGATGTTACAAGGAGGAAAACAAAGTCATTGGTCAATGTTCCTTTATAGCCTGTTAATTATTCTACGTGAAGGGTTAGAAGCCTTGCTCATTGTTGCTGCGATTGTGACTTATCTGATCAAAAACCAACATCAAGATAAGCTCCCCGTTATTCGCCAATCTGTCTATGTTGCCTTGATCGCTAGCCTGATTACCGCCGTGATTTTTCAATTCGTGTTTGCTAATGCAGGCGCCAGTCGAGAGCTGCTAGAGGGTTTTACAATGATGATCGCTGTAGTGATGTTATTTATGATGAGCTACTGGCTATTATCCAAAGTAGAAGCGCAAAATTGGCAACGTTATTTAGAAGGCAAATTGTCTAGCGCACTCACAACGGGTTCATTGATTGGGCTATGGCTCACCAGTTTTCTCGCTGTCTATCGTGAAGGGGCGGAAACTGTATTGTTCTACTACGCGTTGGTTGCTGATGCCACAAGTGCGGTCAGTTATCTCTACCTTTTCGCAGGGTTGGTAGTGGGCATAGTCATTCTCACCGTCTGTTATTTGATTATGCGCTATACCGTGGTGAAGCTGCCATTAAAACCCTTCTTTATGTTTACTGGCACCTTTATGTATCTGATGGCCTTTGTTTTTGCCGGCAAGAGCGTATTAGAGTTAATTGAAGGTAAACTTTTTGAACCAACTTTAATTGTGGGTGCACCCGAGATCAGTTGGTTAGGTATTTATCCTTACCTAGAAACCTTGATACCACAAGTGATATTACTTATTGCAGCCCTTTTTGCCCTGTTCTATATGAAATATCAGAACCGCAAAGCAGTTTAGTTTCACAATCTATACTTAAATAGTCAGAGGAGATTAAGTATGAAAAAAGTACTCTTAGCCACCACTTTACTCGCCAGCATTTTAGCTGCACCATCCGCGCTGGCATTTAAAGAATATCCAATTGGTGAGCCTATTGAAATGAACGGTATGGAAATTGCAGCCGTATATTTGCAGCCCGTTGACATGGAACCGCGTGGTATGGGGCTGCCAGCAGCCAAATCTGATATTCACTTAGAAGCAGATATTCATGCGATTAAAGGTAACGTGAATGGTTTTGGTGAAGGAGAATGGATGCCATATCTCACCATTAACTATACTTTAGTCAATACTGATACTGGTGAGAAACAAGAAGGTACCTTTATGCCGATGGTTGCGGCTGATGGTCCACACTATGGCTTAAATATCAAAATGATGGGCGTAGGCAACTATAAATTAACTTACCATATTGAGCCGCCACCAAAAGCGGGGATGCACCGTCATACCGATGAAGAAACTGGTGTGGGTCGTTGGTGGAAACCATTTGATGTCAGTTATGAATTCAAATATACCGGCTTGAACTAAGTCGCTTTAAGGTGCGTAAAAACGCACCTTTACACCAATTTTCGATACACTATTTCCAATCGTGGCTTTTCTGACAAAGTGCGATTGGAAATAGTAGCATTTTAAGGCAAACAAAAGTTATGCCTTATCGTATCTAATCAACTATCACAGCATTGCGGACAACTTATGAATTACTTTTTTACGTCTTTACTGCAAACGCTTCTGCCTTTTGCCCTCTTGCTTGGCTGTGCGTGGTCCTACCATCCGCAAGTGAACATGAAATCACGCCTGTGGCTAGCGCTACTTTGTTTCGTAGCTGGGGCAATTCTGAGCATCTATTTACCAAAAAGCCAGCGCATTAATTTAGTGCTCAGTGCGTGGATTATCACTAGCCTACTTTTATTCTGTCTCAGCCAATATTGGCATAACAAAACATTAACCTCTTTTTGGCACGTCCTGTTAAGCTTTATCGCAGGACTTTTATGGGGTAAAGATCCCAATCTGTCCGCTATCACACACACCGACGTCATCAATACCGATTTTATCTTACACAGCAGTGCGATCATCTTAGCGATTTTACTTGCCATTTTTGTCGCAAGCTGGCTCAGTCTTTTATTACAACAAAGTAAAATTCAACACAAACTGACCGCACTTGCTCCTCTCCTCACTTACCTGATAGTGATTTTATTACTGATACCACAGAGCGCTGAGCTGCTGTTAAGTTTAATGAAACTCCAACTGCTCGACTTAACCAAAGCAAGGCTTAGCTTTGTTGCGAAAGCTGGCAACCTCACCAATTTCTTTAATTATCTCCAAAGTGCTATTTTACTGATTATCATGCTGAGTTTCTGGTTCCGCGTCCATTTAGCTCGTCAACATGCCGTAGAACAAGAAACACACCCAATTGAAAAACGCAAAAAACGTGCCACGCTACTGACGTCATCCCGTCTCTTACAATGGGGAGGCGTTTGCGTATTGTTCATTTTCACGGCACAACTTTACTGGGATAAAGTGGCTTCTCAACCGCCTCGCTTATCCGAAGCCATCCCTGTACATATGGATGACAAGAACCAAGTTTATATCCCTATCGAACAAGTAAAAGACGGCAAATTACATCGCTTTGTATGGATAGCAGATGACGGAAAAGCAGTACGCTTTTTTTTAATTAACCGCCTGCCTGACCGTTTAAGTCTAGCCGCGGTCTTTGATGCCTGTATTCTTTGTGGCGATCAGGGTTATGTCATGGAAGGCGATCAAGTGATTTGCGTAGGTTGCGGTGTCAGAATGTTTATTCCGTCTATCGGTAAACCCGGTGGTTGTAATCCTGTTCCGATTGAAAATTGGCAACAAACGGACACTCAGGTGATTATTCACAAAAAAAGCTTAGAAGACGGCTTACATTATTTTTCAACTGTCGTTGAGATTGACGTGATCGATCCTGTGGATCACAGTCAGCTGAAGAATACCCGTACTGAGCACAAATACAGTTACGAAGGCAAAACGTATTTCTTTGCTACGGAAAAAAATCTTCATTTATTCCGAGATGCCCCAGAAAATTACCTCAATGCAGAAGGAGGCAAGTAATGTTAGCCAGAATGTTATATCAATCTTGGCGCTTTGGTTTAAAACGCAAACTTCTCGCAATCATAACTCTTTTTCTTGCCGCAGGTTTAGTCTCCGCACTCCTCGCGGTTTCCATTGATATCGGTGACAAAATGGCGCGCGAATTAAAATCCTATGGTGCCAATATTTTAATTGAACCCGCTAGCCGTGCGATTTTACCCGAGGATGTGAATGGCACCAGTTCATTAACTAGCCAAGACTTTCTTGATGAAAAAGAATTACCTAATGTAAAAAACATTTTTTGGCGAAATAACATTGTCGGCTTTGCGCCGTTACTAAGTGCGAACGTACAAGCACAAAAAGCTAATCAGAATACACTACAACCGATTCAGATTTTAGGCACATTTTTTGATCGTCAGATCGCCATTCCTGATGAAGCAGATTACCATACGGGACAAAAGATTATCAGTCCATATTGGAAAGTACAAGGTGAGTGGGTCAATGATTTACAGGATCAATTTAGCACAATCGTGCCTGCCTTAGCCGGAGAACAACTTGCCAAAACCTGGTCGCTCCAGCCCGGTGAACAGATTCATCTTGCTTACCAAGACGAGGAATTTCAACAACAGCTTACAGTAGAAATCAAAGGGATACTTGCCACTGGTGGCAGCGAAGAACAACAACTGGTGCTACCGTTAAGTGCGGTACAACAATTACTTGGACTCGAAGGTAAAATCCAAGCCATTAAAGTGTCCGCTTTAACCGTGCCAGAAAATGAACTTTCGCGCAAAGCACGCGCCAATGTTGAAGGACTAGATGCTGAAGAATATGATCGTTGGTACTGTACGGCTTATGTATCCTCTATTGCTCATCAATTAGAAGAGGCGATTTCAGGCGCAATTGTTCGCCCTATCTGGCAAGTCGCGGCCTCTGAAGGCGTAGTGATTGAAAAAATCCAATTATTATTGGCGGTGGTCACCGTAGCGGCAGTGATTGCTGCGGCAATGGGGATAGCCTCCTTGATGACCAGTACAATTATTGAACGAAGTAAAGAGATCGGTTTGATGAAAGCGTTGGGGGCATACCAATGGCAGATTGTCCTGCTCTTTTACTGTGAAGCCACTATTAGCGCATTATTTGGTGGTATATTAGGATGTTTAGCGGGTTGGGGACTAGCAAAATTTATTGGTATTACACTTTTTGGTCTCCCTTTAGATTTTACCTGGATAGTGGTGCCTTGTGTATTAGTGCTCTCTATCTTGATTGCCTTAATTGGTACCTGGTTCCCGGCACATCGGATTGCCAATCTCTACCCTGTTGAGGTGCTGTATGGTCGCCAATAAACCCAAGTCCATGTTCTGGCGTTTAGTTTTTCGTGCCTTACGCTTACGTTTACAACGCGTCTTGATTATTTTTGCCGCACTCACTGTTGGCGCCAGTATTGTCACAGCAATGGCCGCTGTCTATTTTGATATCAATACCAAAATGAGCCAAGAGCTACGTACCTTTGGTGCCAATTTTTATATTGGCTCAAATAGCCGCGGACTGATCCAAGAACAGCAACTGCAACAAATTTTAGCCCAAGCACCAGCCGGCTTAGTCACCGCAGCAAGCCCTTATTTGTATGGTGTCACACGCAGTGAATTGGAAAAAATTGTGATTATGGGTGTGTGGTTTGAAGACATGAAAACCCTTTCTCCTTATTGGCAAGTCACAGGATCGCAAATTGGCGTCAATTTTGATGATCGAAATGCGATGATTGGCAAAACCCTAGCAGAACGCTTACAACTCAATGTTGGCGATAGCATTACTTTAAGTAAAAATGCGGTGGAAAAACATCGTTTCCATATCAAAGCCATCATTGAAGCCGGCGATGCCACTGATAATATGTTGATTGTAAATTTAGAATTTGCGCAACATTGGCTAGAAAAAGAAGGGCAAGCCACTAATGCTTTACTCAATGTCAAAAATGATCAAGGACAAGTGGAACAATTTGCCACCTCACTGCAACAAACATATCCCGATTTAGAAATTCGCCCGATTCGTAAGGTGTCTGCGTCAGAGGGGCAAATCTTAGAGAAAATAAAAGGCTTAATGGGCTTAATTTCTGTGGTAATCCTGATCCTAGCAACCCTTTGTGTAAACACCACATTGATCGCCATTGTGGGAGAAAGAGCAAAAGAATTTGCACTACAAAAAGCTTTGGGAGCAAAAAAGCAAGATATTATCCAGCAAATCGGCACAGAAGCCTTCATTATTGCGATTTGTGCTATTTTCACGGGTTTAGTGATTGGTTATTTATTGGCACAAGTTCTTGGACTCACTGTATTTAAAGCCTATATTGATATGCGTTTACCCGTTATCCCAATTACGATATTGTTATCCTTACTGGTGGCATTTATTGCCGTGATCATCCCAACACGTCGAGCATTAGCGATCCAAACTGCCAATGTATTAAAAGGCGAATAAGGTCAATTCATTAGCTTGTTTTGCGGATTTAAAAAAGGAAATGAAAAAATGCCAAATTATGTGATTGAAACACAACATTTATACAAAAGATTCGGTCAAGTGACCGCACTTGAAGACATCAACATTCAAATTAAAGAAGGCGAATTTGTTGCAATCATGGGTGCCTCAGGTTCAGGCAAAACGACGTTAATGAATATTCTCACTGGTTTAGACACTGCCAGTGAAGGAAAAGTGATCCTAGACGGTGTCGATGCCGCACAACTTGATGAAATCGGCAGACAACGATTCCGGGCGGAGAAGATTGGTCTGGTCTTTCAGCAATTCCACTTAATCCCTTATTTAACTGCCTTGGAAAACGTCATGTTAGCACAACATTATCACAGTGTAATTGATGAAGATGCAGCCAAGGCGGTGTTACAACAAGTCGGTCTGGCGCATCGTTTCGACCACAGACCAAGCCAACTGTCTGGCGGAGAACAACAACGTGTGTGTATTGCGCGCGCCTTAGTTAATCAGCCGCCGGTGATTTTTGCCGATGAGCCGACAGGAAACCTAGATGAAAAAAATGAGCAACTGGTGCTCGATTTACTCGTCGCATTAAACCAACAAGGACGTACAGTCGTGATGGTCACCCATAATCCTGAGCTAAGTAAACTGGCCGACCGCACTATTTTCTTACAGCATGGTAAATTCCTACGAGAAGCCTCAAATGAAAACAAGCGTATTGTTAACCGCACTTTTTAAGCCATTGCTTCTTTGCACAATCGTTCTAAGTTGTATTGGATGTAAAGAAGACATCGCGATCATTGGTAAGCAAGCCCCCGAAATTGCCGTTTTTGATTTAGCGGGCACACAACGTTCTTTAAATGAAGGGAAAGGAAAAACCATTCTCCTCAATTTCTGGTCAGAAACCTGTGGCGTATGTATTGCAGAATTAAAAACCTTTGAACAACTTCTCCAGTCTTACCCACAAAATAATTTACATATTATTGCGATTAACGTTGATGGAGACAAAGCAGATACACAAGCGCTTGTAAAAAAAAGAGAAATTTCCCTTTTGGTAGTGAAAGATCAATTAAAGATCACGGCTGAACGCTACCAATTAGTAGGCACCCCCACCTCTTTCGTTATTGACCCCGAGGGCAAAATCCTTTATAAATTCGAGGGCTTAATTCCTGCTCAGGATTTACACTTATTTTTTAAAGGTTAACGAATGAAAAAATACGACTCTGCTTTATGGATTTTGCTGGCACTTGCTCCAATCGCACAAGCAAATGTCAGCGTTGAACGCGGTCAACAACTTTTTAAACCCTGTTCCTTTTGTCATGGTAACCAAGCGGAAAAATCCGCTTTAAACCAATCACGTCCATTAAAAGATTTACCGGCAAATGAAATTGTCAATGCCCTCAAAGCACGTAAAGAAGGACAAATTATCGGTGCCGGAAATGCCGCGAAATCTCGCTTATCTGAAGAAGATATGCAGAGTGTGGCAAAATTTATCGAAACACTGAAATAAACCACCCACAGAGAAATGGCATCATTGATGCCATTTTCACAATACAGTCTTGGATTTTCATGACACGGATTAATCTCATCGCCCCCGCTGAACTTTGTGATCAACATCTGTTAGCAGAACACAGAGAACTGACACGTATTCCCAATGCTGTGGCAAAAAGGAAATTTAGCCTCCTCGGTCAGCCAGAAGATTATAAATTAGGTACAGGGCATGTACGCTTTTTCTTTAACAAGCTCCAGTTTCTCAAAAAACGTTATGACTTATTGCATCAAGAATGTCGAGCTCGGGGGTTTAATGTGCAATATATTTGGCCCGACAAGTTGCCAGAGGACGATAACCTCTGGTTAGACTACATCCCTACTGAGCATGCCTTAGCCGCCAATAGAGCGCGTATTTTAGAAAGAATGCCTGTCAAAGCACGCTTTACACCAAGTAAAGCTACAACTTAAATAGCCAGTCATCCTCTTTTGGCATCTGTAAATAAAAACCTTGTGTTTCAATTTGTTTGCGGACTTCGGCTTTCTCCGCATTAACTAATGCTTTCTCGCCAGCGAGATTAAACATCATCACAAAAATAGGGGGACCAAAAGCATTTCTTAATACCTCGGGAACCGCATCAAATTGATCACGTTTTGCCACATAAAGGTATGTCCCCATTTTTCTTGTACTTTTATAAATCGCACATAACATTGCTTTAACTTCCAATTCGAACAAAAAAGATTTGCCGATCCTAGCACAATTCTTTATGATTGAAACAAGTAATTTGTTTATTTGGATAGAGTTATGGCACAGGATATTGTAGCGTTTCGTACAGGGCAATTTTCATCAATTTTTCTTACTCTTCATAGCTCTAGCCTCAGCGTGATTAAACGTGCCTTAAGCAAAAAAATCAAATCCTCCCCTTCAATTTTTCAACATATTGCTGTCATTCTCCAATTCACGCCTGAACTTGAAAAAGTCAATCTACAAGCACTAAAAAGTCTCTGTGAAGAATTTAATATTCATATTATTGGAGTTTCAGATTGGACAAATCATCTGCAAAAAGAATTAATCATGACATCAGGCTTAGCCTTGTTGGGTAAGAGCGGTGAATTTACCGAGATTTTGCCAGAACCACGCTGTTTACCCGTCAAAATCATTCATCAACATGTTGCAAGCAAGCAAGTGATTTATGCCAAAAACAGCGATCTGATTATTCATGGTAATGTAGAACCCGGTGCTGAAGTGGCTGCCGACGGTAATGTACATATTTATGGCAAGCTATTAGGACGTGCCATGGCTGGCGTGAATAACAATGTGGGTTCAATTTATACCCAATATCTTGATGCGGAATTCATTGCTGTGAGTAGTCGCTTTTTATATAAAGACAACTTGCCTCATGAATACCAACATGAAGCCGTACGTATCTTTGCCGACAAAGACAAATTGCGTTTTCACTTCTTGTTAGAAAAAGAAACCTAAAGGATAAAAAAAATAGCGGAGAATACCTCCGCTATTTCTATCCATGCATTATTGTGCTTTAGGCACAATCACTTCTTTTACTTCTTCTGTTTTTTCACTCACTGCATCCGCTGCTTTATTCACTTCCGCTTTCATCGCATCTTTCATCTCTGTCGCTTTTTCTGTTACCATTTCTTTGGCTTCTGAGCTAGCAACTTTCGCGTCTTCCACTTTGGCTGCTGCAGCGTCTTTCATTTCAGCACTTTTCTCTGCAACGGCAGCTTTGGCTTCTTCCGCTTTGGCTGCTGCAGCGTCTTTTACTTCCGCTGCTTTTTCTGCAACATCGTTTTTCGCGTCAGCAACTGCCGCTTTCATTTCTTCCATCTTTGTCGCCGTAGCAGCTTTAACTTCTTCCATTTTCGCTGCGCTGGCTTCTTTCATTTCTTCCACTTTAGCCGCGGTAGTTTCTTTCATTTCTTCTACTTTAGCGGCAGTAGCGGCTTTCACTTCTTCCACTTTAGCTGCTGTTGTTTCTTTCACTTCTTCTACTTTCGTGGCAACCGTTTCTTTTGCTTCTTTCGCTGCTTCAACAGCAGAGTTTTTCACTTCATTTGCTGCATTAACAACAGCTTCTTTGGTTTCAACAACACTCGCTTTCGCTTTTTCCACTTCTTGACCAGCTTTGCTCTCTTTATCAAAACAACCTGTGACGCTTAAACTCGCCCCTAATACTAATGCGGCTAATACTGATTTTTTCATCATTTCTCCTAACTTTTACGAGGTTTTTAAACTCAATACCGACAAAGTATCATACTTTGTTCAATATAGTGTGTATTAAATTCCATGAAAAAGAAATGATTATTTACATTATTTACTAAACATCATGTGTTTTGGGATCATAAAAAACGCCACAGTATGATTCTAACTTATTGAATATAAGCGAAAAATACTTTTACATCAGATGGCGTTTGTGAATTAATGTAAATGATTGAACTTTTCATTTTGATGAAATTTAACACAAATTACTTCCGTGTTTATTTACTCTGGATATTTTGCTTGCACGATATTGCCTATTTTTCCATCCCATTGGACATGCGCAATCGTCGAAGGATAAAAGCTAACAGAATTCCGTCCACAAAGTGTTACCACAATTTCTCCTACTAAAGGCAGATGTGAAACAATCAAAACAGACTGGATACCTTGTTTCGCCAAAACATCCAAATACCCTACTACCGTATGTGAATTACCGTAAGGGGTTATCCCATCCCAAGTTTCTACTTTCTCGGCTAATTGATTAGCATAGACACCGTTAATCTGTTCGAATGTTTGTTGAGCGCGTGCATAAGAACTAACTAGCACTTTATCTACCGTCATCGTCGATTTTAACCACTCACCTTGTGAAATTGCTTGCTGAATACCACGACGATTTAAGTGACGTTCTCTGTCTGATTTCGCCATCACTTCGGCTTCGCCATGGCGCATAACAAAAATATCCATAATTGACTCTCAATATTAAAAAAATAAACTGAGCCTTATCGACTCAGCTTACTCAAAAAAACATTAGTTAGCTCGCACAACATCCGCAATCTGTTCTGCACATTGTTGAGCTAATGCACCATCTTCACATTCTACCATGACTCGAATTAAAGGTTCCGTCCCCGACTTACGTAATAAAATACGCCCTTTACCTGCCAAACGTTTTTCAACCTCTGCTGCAACTACTTTTACCGCAGCGCTTTCGAGTGGATTATCTCCCCCAGCAAAACGCACATTAATTAACACTTGTGGGAACAGTGGCACCGCACTGGCTAACTCATTTAAAGATAAGTTATGCTGTACCATCGCACTTAATACGGCTAAGGAAGCAATAATGCCATCTCCAGTGGTGTTTTTATCTAAAATAATAATATGCCCGGAGTTTTCCCCACCCAATAACCAGCCTTTTTCTTGCATTTTCTCCAACACATAACGGTCACCCACATTGGCACGAACAAACGGAATGCCTAACTGTTTTAACGCAAGCTCAAGACTCATATTACTCATTAAGGTGCCCACCACACCACCTTTTAAATGACCTGCACGTAAAGCTTCACGCGCAATAATAAATAAAACTTGATCACCATCGACTTTATTGCCTAAATGGTCAACCATAATTAAACGGTCTCCATCACCATCATAGGCGAGTCCCACATCGGCTTTCACTTCAAGCACTTTCTCTTGCAGTGCTTTGATATCGGTGGCACCACATTTCTCATTGATATTCAGCCCATTTGGCTTAGCACCGATTTCTATCACTTCCGCGCCCAGTTCACGCATTACATTCGGTGCAATGTGATAAGTTGCACCATGGGCACAATCCACAACAATTTTATAGTTTTCTAAACTCAGGTGAGCGGGAAACGTTCCTTTACAAAACTCAATATAACGTCCTACCGCATCATTAATCCGACTTGCTCGACCAAGCTCCGCAGATTCGACACAATCCATCGGTTCATCCAGCATAGCTTCAATCGCTTCTTCTACATCATCTGGTAATTTTGTCCCTTGGGCAGAAAAAAACTTAATGCCATTATCATAATAAGGGTTGTGCGATGCCGAGATGACGATCCCCGCTTCTGCACGAAATGTGCGTGTTAAATAAGCAATAGCCGGCGTTGGCATCGGTCCGGTGAACGCTGCTGAAAGCCCTGCCGCCGCTAAACCCGCTTCAAGTGCCGATTCCAACATATACCCCGAAATACGTGTATCTTTACCAATTAATACGGTTCTTGACCCTTGCGTCGCCAAGACTTTGCCGGCAGCCCAACCCAATTTTAAAGCAAAATCAGGGGTAATCGGGAATGTTCCCACTTTGCCACGGACACCATCTGTACCAAAATACTTACGTTCTGCCATATTTATCATCCTTCTTTATTTAAGCATTCATTGTTGCTTGCCAAATTTTGAGCGCATCCGCTGTGTGTTCGACATCATGCACACGTACAATTGCTGCACCATGCATCACTGCAATTAACGCACCAGCAACACTCCCAACAACACGGTCTTCTACCGCTTTATCTAACACATTCCCAATCATAGATTTTCGGGATAAGCCCGCTAATACCGGAAAGCCTGCAGCACAAAAGTGCGCTAAGTTTTGCAATAATTTATAGTTATGTACAACGTTTTTACCAAAGCCAAAACCCATATCCCAAATAATATTTTCTTGCCGAATGCCCGCGCTTATACATTCTACAGAACGCGTTTGTAAAAAGGCGAAAACTTCAGCCACGACATCCTCATAATACGGATTCTGCTGCATAGTACGGGGCTCTCCTTGCATATGCATAATACATACTGGTAAATCCAGTTCCGCTGCAGTGAGTAATGCATTTGGCTCACGTAGTGCACGAATATCATTGATCAGATCCATTCCTACTTGAGCGGCTTCTTTCATCACTTCGGCTTTCGACGTGTCCACAGAAATCCAGCAATCAAAGTTCTGGCGCACCGCTTCAACCACAGGAATAACACGAGCTAATTCTTGTTCAAGCGTCACTTCTTCTGCCATAGGGCGCGTTGACTCACCACCAATATCGATGATCGCCGCCCCTGCATTTAACATGCTCTCTACATGAAAAAGGGCTTTGTCTAATGCAAAGAATTGACCACTGTCTGAAAAGGAATCCGGTGTGAAATTTAAAATCCCCATGATTTGGGGCGTAGATAAGTCTAATACTTTATTGTTTGCGTATAATTTCATTGATGATTACCACGATGAAAGGTATGGCTAATTATAGCGAAAGATTGTCATAGAAAAAATAACTTATTGTTAAAACGCGTCAAGAGGGAAATAAAAAACCCTTTAACATTCGATTAAAGGGTTTTGAGAGGCTTATTTATCCGAAGGCGATTGATGTTCGGAATCTTGTTCCGTTTCTACCGCACCTTTCGGTTCTGGAGAAACTTTTGTCCCCGCTTTAGTTTGCGTAGTCGGTTCGTTTTCGTCCCAGCCCGATGGCGGTGTAACAGGTTGACGTTTCATCAGCTGCTCAATCTGTTCTTCTTCAATGGTTTCATATTTCACTAACGCATCTTTCATGGCATGTAAAATATCCATATTATCAATCAGAATCTGTCTTGCACGTTCATAGTTACGTGTCACAATGGCACGGACTTCCTCATCGATAAGATGTGCGGTTTCATCTGACATATGTTTTGCTTTTGCCATTGAACGTCCTAAGAATACTTCACCATCATCTTCTGAATAAAGAATTGGACCTAATTTTTCTGAGAATCCCCATTGGGTTACCATGTTACGGGCAATATTAGTTGCCACTTTAATATCGTTTGAGGCTCCAGTTGAAATATTCTCTTCACCATAAATCAAATCTTCCGCCAGACGTCCTGCATACAATGTGGAAAGTTTACTTTCTAATTGTTTTTGACTGATACTGACTTGATCGCCCTCAGGTAAGAAGAAGGTCACTCCCAATGCACGACCACGAGGAATAATCGTGACTTTATGTACGGGATCATGTTCTGGCACGATATAACCGACAATGGCGTGTCCCGCTTCATGATAAGCAGTCGATTCTTTCTGCTTCTCCGTCATGATCATAGTACGGCGCTCCGGTCCCATATTGATTTTATCTTTCGCTTTTTCAAACTCAAGCATAGTGACCAAACGTTTATTTGTACGTGCTGCAAATAACGCGGCTTCGTTGACTAAGTTTGCCAAATCCGCACCAGAATAACCTGGTGTACCACGCGCAAGTGTCATCGCATCGACGTCTGGTGCAATCGGAACACGACGCATATGTACTTTTAAGATTTGTTCACGACCACGCACATCAGGTAAACCTACTACTACTTGACGGTCGAAACGTCCTGGACGGGTTAATGCTGGGTCAAGGACATCTGGACGGTTCGTCGCCGCAATCACGATAACGCCTTCATTCCCTTCAAAGCCATCCATTTCCACCAACATTTGGTTTAATGTTTGTTCACGTTCATCGTGTCCACCACCTAAACCGGCACCACGTTGGCGACCAACGGCATCAATCTCATCAATGAAGATCAAACAAGGTGCATTTTTCTTCGCTTGTTCAAACATATCACGGACACGCGACGCACCGACACCCACGAACATTTCAACGAAATCTGAACCTGAAATAGTAAAGAAAGGTACTTTAGCTTCACCTGCGATCGCTTTAGCTAATAAGGTTTTACCCGTGCCCGGTGGTCCTACCATTAAAATCCCTTTAGGGATTTTACCGCCAAGTTTTTGGAACTTACCTGGATCACGTAAGAAATCAACAATTTCGCCTACTTCTTCTTTGGCTTCATCACAACCCGCAACATCAGCAAAAGTGGTTTTAATTTGCTCTTGCGTCATCATTCGAGCACGGCTTTTACCAAAGCTCATAGCTTTACTGCCACCGCCTTGCATCTGACGCATAAAGAAGAACCAAACCCCGATGAGTAAAAGCATTGGGAACCAAGAAATTAAGATTTGTGAGAATAAACCCCGTTTTTCTGGTAAGGTTCCTTCTACCTTAACTTTCTTATTGAGCAAATCATTGAGTAATTTATCGTCATTTAACGGCATGACTGTCGTATATTTGCTGCCATCGGTTTTGGTAACAAAAATTTCATTGTAATCAAAACGGGCTTGACGAATTTGATCGTTACCTAAATCTGTAATGAAGGTTGTATAGTCAGTGGTATTTCCTGACGAACTTGAATTAAAGCCTTGGTATGCAGTCATCATTACCACAGCTACCACAATCCAAAGGACTAAATTTTTTACCATATCGTTCAAGGTTTGACCTCTTTTTGTTTAACGTTAATAATTTGTTGCTAAAGATTACTATATCTGTAATGAAATTGGAAATTATCCCATCAATAGTCATTAACGAATAAACTTACTCAACGTAAGTAAGCCTATCCTTTATAACCGGTTGCAACAATATACACCTCACGAGAACGACCTCGAGAAGCCTCAGGTTTCCGCACTTTTACAACACTAAAGAGAGAACGAATTTCTCTCAAGTATTCATCAAAACCTTCACCCTGAAAAACTTTTACGACAAAACTGCCTTTTGTCGCAAGCACTTGTTTACACATATCCAGTGCCAGCTCAACTAAATACATCGCACGCGGAATATCTACCGACGGCATACCACTAAAATTAGGCGCCATATCTGACATCACCACGTCCACTTTACCTTCACCAACACGCGCTAATAACGCTGCTAACACCTTTTCATCTCGAAAGTCGCCTTGTAAAAAATCGACGCCTACAATCGGATCCATTTCCAAAATATCACAGGCGATAATGCGTCCCGCACCACCTATTTGGCTAACGACATATTGTGACCAGCCACCCGGCGCTGCACCTAAATCGACCACGGTCATACCGGGCTTGAATAAACGATCAGTTTGTTGGATCTCATCTAACTTAAAATAGGCACGTGAACGCAATTTTTGTTTATGTGCTTTCTGGACAAACGGATCTTTAAAATGCTCATTTAGCCAGCGAGAAGAACTCGCTGAACGTTTTTTCTTTCCCATAAACTTCTTCTATTGCTTGGATGTTTTTTCAATATGGGGCATTATACACAAGTTTCAAGGCGAATTTGGTAGAAAAAATGAATTGAATCAATATTGGCTATAAAACAATCTACCCGCCTTGCCTTTTTCAAAAAATCTGTACAAAAACAACCGCACTTTTTGCACTGCAAACTGTCATTCGCCTGTCATCAAACTGTCATATTTGTTCATTACAATCACTTTCGCTACCACATGGTAGTGATTGAAAAGACACTCAAAGGAGTAACATCTATGACAAAACGTGCAATGCTTTTGGCTATTCTATTCAGTACATTTGCTTTGACGACGCAGGCACAAACCATTACTGGCGCGGGCGCTTCTTTTCCTTATCCAATCTATGCCAAATGGGCATCCATGTATGAAAAACAAACAGGTAACAAAGTCAACTATCAATCAATTGGCTCAGGGGGCGGTCAGCAACAAATTATCGCCAAAACCGTTGATTTTGGTGCCTCAGATGATCCGATGAAAGCAGAACTTTTAGCACAACATCAATTATTGCAATTTCCAGCCATTATCGGTGGCACAGTGCCTGTCGTGAATTTACCAGAAATCACCGCCGGACAACTTAAACTTTCTGGTGAAGTTCTCGCCGATATTTTCTTAGGCAAAATTAAAAAGTGGAATGATCCCGCTATCGCCAAATTAAACCAAGGGGCTAATTTACCCGATAAAGCCATTATCGTCGTACATCGTTCTGACGGTTCAGGCACCACATTCGGTTGGACTAATTATCTTTCTAAAGTATCGACTGAATGGAAAGAAACAGTCGGTCAAGGTAAATCAGTCAAATGGCCTACGGGACAAGGCGGCAAAGGTAACGAAGGCGTGGCTGCTTATGTCAGCAAAATCAAATATTCGATTGGTTATGTGGAATATGCGTACGCGAAACAAAACCAGCTCGCTTGGGCGTCATTACAAAATAAAGCCGGGCAATTTGTACAGCCTTCAGCAGAAAGTTTTATGGCAGCTGCTGCCAATGCACAATGGGAAAGTGCGGTCGGTATGGGCGTTATTTTAACCAATGAAGAAGGCGATACATCTTGGCCAGTCACCGCAGCAAGTTTCATCTTGTTACATAAGCATGCAGAAAAGCCAGAAATCACCAAAGCTGTCTTTGAGTTCTTTGATTGGGCATTCAAGCAAGGCAAAGTCGCAGCAACGGAGCTTGATTATGTGCCTCTGCCTGAGGAAGTCATTCAGAAAATTCAAGCGCAATGGAAAACCGATGTGAAGTCCAGTGATGGCAAAACACTTTGGCAATAAATAAACGCAGAGGGCAGAAACACCGCTGCCCTCTCTATACAATAATGACAAGAGGGTGACCATGCTACGACGCAAAACCCAAGCGGAAACAAACCGCTTAAATCATCATATTATTGAACTTCTTTTTAGGCAAACTACACGTTTTTTCGCCGTATTTGTGTTTTTACTGCTTGCTGCAGTGATGACCTCCTTGGTCTTTGGCAGTTGGGATTCGTTCTCAACATTTGGTTTTTCTTTTTTATGGCACAATGATTGGAATCCTGTTCAAGAAAGCTACGGTGCCATTATTCCTATTGTAGGTACCTTAATTACCTCTTTCTTAGCTCTCATTATCGCCGTGCCTATTTCTTTCGGTATTGCGATTTTCTTAACTGAATTAGCACCAGAGTGGTTACGACGTCCTGTGGGTACTGCCATTGAAATGCTCGCCGCAATTCCGTCTATTATTTACGGCATGTGGGGACTTTTCATTTTTGTACCACTTTTCCAAGAACACATCCAACCGTCTTTGATCGAATGGTTTGGCGATCTCCCTGTACTCAGTTATTTATTTTCTGGTGCGCCTTTTGGTATTGGTTTATTCACCGCCGGACTGGTGCTAGCCATTATGATTATTCCCTTCATCGCTGCCGTAATGCGCGATGTATTCACTATCGTTCCCGCCATTTTGAAAGAGTCTGCTTATGGACTGGGCTCAACCACGTGGGAAGTGATGTGGAAAGTGGTGTTACCTTATACTAAAACTGGCGTTGTTGGCGGCATTATGCTCGGTTTAGGTCGTGCACTGGGCGAAACCATGGCGGTCACGTTTGTGATTGGCAATGCCTTCCATTTACCGGAATCCTTGTTTTCCCCATCCACTTCGATCGCCTCTGCCATCGCGAATGAGTTTAACGAAGCCAGTGGATTGCAAAAATCCGCTTTAATGGAATTAGGCTTAATTCTCTTCTTAATCACTACTGTCGTGCTATCCATTTCACGTTTATTAATTATGCGTATTGAGAAAAAAGAAGGACGGAAATAAATGAGTAACACCCATTTTCACTGTCGTAAACTTAAAAATAAGCTGATGCTCACCCTTTCATTTTTAGCGGTTTTCTTTGGCTTATTTTGGCTATGTTGGATTTTGTTTACCTTAATTACAAAAGGTATTCCCGCGTTATCCTTGGAACTTTTCTTAGAAAAAACACCGGGACCGGGTGAAAAAGGCGGCTTACTGAATGCCATTATTGGTTCAACTCTGATGATTACTGTCAGTACGTTAATTGGTACCCCGATTGGTATTCTCGCCGGCACTTACCTCGCAGAATACGGACGTTATAGCCAATTAACCAAAGTGACGCGGTTTTTGAATGATGTATTACTTTCCGCACCATCTATCGTGATTGGCTTATTTATCTACGCCATTTATGTGTCACAAGTGAAGCATTATTCTGGTTGGGCGGGTGCCTTTGCTTTAGCCATCATCATTATTCCTGTCGTGGTACGGACAACCGATAATATGCTCAATCTTGTGCCGAATAATTTACGGGAAACCGCCGCCTCCTTAGGCTGCCCACAATGGCGTGTGATTACGATGATTTGTTATCGCTCTGCGCGTGCAGGGATTTTAACCGGAGTATTACTGTCAATCGCGCGTATTTCGGGGGAAACGGCGCCGTTGCTCTTTACTGCGCTATCCAATCAATTCACTTCTTTTGATATGAATGGACCGATGGCAAATATCCCAATCGTGATCTATCAATTTGCGGCAAGTCCATTCCAAGATTGGAACGAGCTTGCTTGGGCTGGTGCAACCTTAATTACCTTATTTGTTTTACTACTTAATATTTTTGCACGTATTTTCTTTCCACAGAAATCCAAATAAAAATGGGAGAAATCTGAATGAATACTCAAATTATCCAACTTGAAGATACAAAATTAGAAGTGAACAACCTCAATTTTCACTATGGTGATTTCCATGCGTTAAAAAATATCAATATGCGTATTGCGAAACACAAAGTGACGGCGTTTATTGGTCCTTCTGGCTGTGGTAAATCGACCTTGCTTCGTTCCTTTAACCGAATTTTTGAGCTTTACCCAAATCAATACGCTACAGGCGAGATTAAATTAGATGGTGAAAATTTATTAACGTCACCGATGGATATTTCACTGATTCGCGCCAAAGTCGGTATGGTATTCCAAAAACCTACCCCTTTCCCGATGTCTATTTATGACAATGTGGCATTTGGGATCCGTTTATTCGAGAAATTAAGCAAAGCTGATCTGAATGCTCGCGTGGAATGGGCATTAAGCAAAGCGGCGTTATGGAATGAGGTGAAAGACAAATTAAATCAAAGTGGCGACAGCTTATCGGGCGGTCAACAACAACGCTTATGCATTGCGCGTGGCATTGCGATTAAACCAGAAGTGTTACTGTTAGATGAACCTTGTTCCGCACTCGATCCTATTTCAACAGCCAAAATCGAAGAATTGATCTCAGAACTCAAGCACGATTATACCGTGGTGATGGTTACTCATAATATGCAACAAGCCGCGCGTTGTTCTGATTACACCGCGTTTATGTATTTAGGTGAATTGATTGAGTTTGATGAAACCGTCAAAATCTTTGACAAACCACGTCTGCAACGCACAGAAGACTATATCAAAGGACGCATGGGATAAAAATAAACAAAATCAAATTGCATCCCGTATCATTTTGATTAAAATCAAACGAATTATGGACTTCTCCTCACGCTCTGATGAGGAGAAAGTTCGCTACTCCTATACGGTGTATAAAGTGAGGTACAAATGACCAAAATACTGGTGGTTGAAGATGAAAGTGCGATTCGCGAAATGATCAGCTTATTTTTAACTCAACAAGGTTATGACATTATTGAGGCTGCTGACTACCAAAGTGCGGTCAAAAAATTAGTAGAAAAGCCACAACTCATTTTATTAGACTGGATGTTGCCCGGTCGTTCTGGTATCCAGTTTATTCAGTTTTTGAAAAAACACGAAGACACCGAAAACATCCCTGTCATCATGCTGACTGCGCGTAGTGAAGAAGAGGATTGTATTACCGGCTTAAATACAGGCGCGGATGATTACATCACTAAACCTTTCTCACCTAAAATCTTACTTGCCAGAATTGAAGCCATGCTCCGACGTGTTTATGAACAAAGCCAGAATAGCATTGAAATTGACGGACTAATTTTAGATCAAAATGCCTTGCGGGTGAGTTATCAAAAAAATGTGATTAACCTTAGTTCGACTGAATTTAAACTGCTTAAATTTCTCATGACTCACCCTGAAAAAGTCTATACACGCGAACAGCTCTTAGATTGTATTTGGGGAAATGATATTTATGTGGAAGATAGAACGGTGGATAGCTATATTCGTCGCTTACGCAAAAGCCTTGAGCAATATGGTTTTGATCGCTATATCCAAACGGTACGTGGGACGGGCTATCGTTTTTCGCCTCATTTTCAGGACGAGATAAAATGAAAAGAACCTTTTCAATTAAGTATTTTTTTATTGAATTAGCGATAAGCCTACTGATTGCCAGTCTTTTTTCCTATTTTACTCAATCCTTTGCATTCTGGTTTATTGCAGTGCTCCTCTGCTTTCTGATTTTTCATCATTACAATGAATTTAAGTTGTTGAAAATGCTCCATCCAGATGCGACTGACACACTGAAAAAAACACATCTGCTGGATAATATTTCTCAAACCACTGCCTACTATAAAAGTAAAAATCGAAAAGAAAGAATTAAAACGTTACGTTTACTTTCGAAATTAAATAAAAATATTCAATACCTCCCCGATGCCATTATCATTTGTGACAATGAAGGCAATATCTCTTGGTGCAATAACGCCTCGCAAGAAATGTTCATGTTTTATTGGAATAAGAAAATAAACAGTAAAAATCTCTTCAATGTCATTTTCTATAACGAATTTAAGCACTACTTTTATCAATCCATGAGAAAACGCCCTTTGGTGTTACTCACCAATGAAAACCGCTATATTGAGATCAACATTAATCATTATGACAACGAATCACGTGTGATTATTGCGCGCGATGTCACACAAATGATCCGTTTATTACATTCTCGCCAAACCTTTTTATCGAATATCAACCACGAACTACGCACGCCGTTAACAGTATTACAAGGTTACTTAGAGTTGCTAGAAGCAGAAAAAGATCACAGTGCACTGGCACAAAAAGCCATTCACGCCATGCAAGCACAAAGTCAGCGGATGGCAAATTTACTGCAACAACTCAATGTGTTGGCGAAAATTGAAAGCTCGTCTAATCAAGAACACGAACCCGTGGATATGTCACGCTTAATCTTAAATTTAAAAGAAAATACGCACTTTTTAAACCACTATCACCATCAAATCCATTTTGATATCGCACCGGACATTTATGTATTCGGCGATGAAAGCCAGCTACAAAGTGCGGTTTCCAATCTCATTTATAATGCGATAAAACATGCTGGTGAGAATTGTCAAATCAACGTCAGTTGGCAACCTTGTGCAGAGGGTGCTAAATTCAGTGTGACAGATAATGGAATAGGTATTGCAACACATCATTTATATCATTTAACTGAGCGTTTTTACCGTGTGGATGAATCCCGCAGTAACCAAACTGGCGGTCATGGTTTAGGTTTAGCAATCGTTAAACATGCCCTTGAACAGCATCACGCCCAACTGGAGATTGAAAGTAAAGAAGGCGAAGGAAGCTGTTTTTCTTTTATTATTCCGAAGAAGTTATTGTGTGAGAGCGCTTCAGCCTAACAGCACTAACATAAGAAAAACACATCGTTTTTCTAGCAAAATGTCATCATGCCTTACCAAAAAACGCCAAAATATTCTCCCGAATCGCACGTACAGGGAATTTAATAAACAGCTGCCATCTGGCTTCTGAATAAAAAGGCTGATGGAACGGTCTTAATCGTTTATACACCTCAAACGCTTCCTCTCTACGCCCTAGACGATATAACGCCTCCGCCCAAATCAGCTGGGCTTTGGCATACATATGCATATCATCGTCAGCGGAAACCAGCGTACAAGTGCGAATACATTCTTGGTAGCGTTTTAAGTTTTTGAGGATAAGTGCCGCATTAGTTTTTGCCGTAGCAAAAATAGTAGCGCCCTCACGATGTGTTATTGAATCCAACATCTTTAGCGCCTCATCGAGTTTATTGAGGCTAATCAACACAGAACTTAAAAATAATTTATCTTCGCCATCTAATTTTTGTTGTGCTACGAAATCTTGATAAAGTTGTTCAAGCTCATCAACGCGTTTCAAATTAATCAACAGATTGGCTAATTGCATTTGCGCAGAACGATACACTGTTTTATTGTCCATCGGCACAGCACGATACAACATCAAAACCGTATCAAAATTACGCAACATCTTTGCCGGTTTCTCTTTTTCCAATAGCTCCAAGAGTGCCGCTTTTTGAATTTCGACAAGATGATAGAAATCTGGTTCAAGCGCTTGATCGATGTCCACTTTTTCTAAGGTTAATAACGCTGCTTTGGTCTTTTTCTGTTTGGCTAATTCAATCGCCGGTCCTGCAACTGCTAAAAAACGTTGACTTAATTGTTCATCTAACATAATTAATTTGCTTTATTGCACCTCAAAAAAATGTTCACGTAATTGTTGTAATTGATCCCGCACAGCCGCTGCTTTTTCAAATTCAAGATCCTGTGCATATTTATACATTTGTTGTTCTAATTTCTTAATCTGTTGCTGATATTCTTTCGCCGTTTGTGGTACAACATAAAGTGCGGTCGGTTCTGCCACTTTTTTCGCGTTTCTATTCGCTTTAGCTTTTTGATTCGCCCCTTGACCGATGTCTAATAATTCTCCCACTTTTTTATTCAATGCTTGTGGCACAATACCGCGTGCTTCATTATATTTCATTTGTTTTTCACGACGGCGATTGGTTTCGGTGATGGCTTTTTGCATAGAATTGGTGATGCGATCCGCATATAGAATTGCTTTCCCTTTTAAGTTACGTGCTGCGCGTCCAATTGTCTGAATTAAGGAACGTTCTGAACGTAAGAAGCCTTCTTTATCGGCATCTAAAATCGCCACCAAAGACACTTCCGGAATATCCAATCCTTCACGCAATAAGTTGATCCCAACTAACACATCAAATTCCCCTAAACGCAGATCACGGATAATTTCTACCCGCTCAACCGTATCAATATCTGAATGTAAATAACGGACGCGAATACCGTGTTCATCTAAATAATCCGTCAGATCTTCCGCCATTTTTTTGGTTAAGGTAGTGACTAAAACTCGTTCATTTTGATCCGATCTTTGGCGAGCTTCAGACAATAAATCATCTACTTGAATCGCGACAGGACGAATTTCAATTTCTGGATCCAATAAGCCCGTTGGACGCACTACTTGATCAATAATTTCCCCAGCGGATTTTTCTAATTCATAAGGACCCGGTGTGGCGGAGACATAAATCGTTTGCGGGGCTAAACGTTCAAATTCCTCAAAACGTAAAGGGCGATTATCCAATGCTGAAGGCAAACGAAAACCATATTCCACCAGTGTTTCTTTACGAGAACGATCACCACGATACATACCACCAATTTGCGGCACCGTCACATGAGATTCATCAATAATAAGTAGTGCATCTGAAGGCATATAATCAAATAAGGTTGGCGGTGGCTCGCCTTCGTTACGCCCTGATAAATAGCGTGAATAGTTTTCGATACCTGAGCAATATCCCAATTCATTCATCATTTCAATATCGAATTGGGTGCGTTGTGTAATGCGCTGTTCTTCGAGTAATTTGTTATTTTCCAATAAGAATTGGCGACGCTCCGCCAGTTCTTGTTTGATTTTTTCAATGGCATCTAAAATCCGCTCTCTTGGTGTGACATAGTGCGTTTTCGGATAAATAGTATAACGAGGGACAGGACCAAAACTTGAGCCAGTTAGCGGATCAAATAAACTTAATCGCTCGATTTCATCGTCAAATAATTCGATCCGTATCGCTTTATCATCAGATTCTGCGGGGAAAATATCAATGATTTCACCGCGCACACGAAAGGTACCACGCTCAAACGCCTGATCATTGCGTGTGTACTGCAATTCAGCCAATTGCGCTAAGATTTGACGTTGATTAATAATCGCACCTGTTTGTAAATGGAGCATCATTTTTAAATAAGAATCTGGATCGCCTAAACCATAAATGGCGGATACCGAGGCAACCACAATAGTATCTCGACGCTCTAAAAACGATTTAGTGGCAGATAAGCGCATTTGTTCGATTTGATCATTAATCGACGCATCTTTCTCAATAAAAGTATCGCTACTTGGCACATAAGCTTCTGGCTGATAGTAATCATAGTAAGATACGAAATATTCAACTGCATTTTCTGGAAAAAATGCTTTCATTTCAGCATAAAGCTGTGCTGCGAGGGTTTTATTCGGGGCAAGTACCATAGCGGGACGATTTAATTTTGCAATCACATTAGCAATCGTAAAGGTCTTACCCGACCCTGTTACCCCTAACAAGGTTTGATGAGCAAGCCCATTTTCAAGCCCCTCAATCAGCTGCGTAATTGCTTGCGGTTGATCACCAGAAGGAGAAAAATCCGAATGCAAAATAAATGATTTAGTATGCATTTTATACGCCATAGTCTTATACTCAATTCTATTCAAAGTGCGGTCAATTTTATCACAATTTTGTAACAGTTTTGGATTTAAAAAATGTAAGTTTTACACAGAGTTATATTTGTCAAGATTCAAACTTCTCAAATTTAAAAAAAATTTCCTATTTTTTTATGGATTTTTATTAACTAATTGAAAAATAAAGAAATGTCATTTTACAACCAATTGTATAACGAAGTCCGATCATACCAGTTATTCTCTAGCTTTAGCGATTTTTTTTAATAAACATTCACAGACTTATCCACAGGCGCTGTGGATATAAAAATAAGTTGTAAAAAAGAAAATTTTTTTGCTTTTTTAAGGTTGACAAGACAGATCAAGCACATTATCATACGCGACCTAAATTCCTTGTGATACAGAATTTTTCCTCCTTAGTTCAGTCGGTAGAACGGCGGACTGTTAATCCGTATGTCGCTGGTTCAAGTCCAGCAGGAGGAGCCAACTTTTTCTTTTGGTGAGCTTTTATTTGTCTCCTTTTATAAAAGTTTCATTTTTTAACCAAAAGATTTTAAGCCCATATCCTCCTTATGGGCTTTTATTTTTTCTTTTGCGCTCTTCTCTTTCCTGATTTTTGCATATATTATACGCGACCATATTCTTTCCTTCTTATTTGTTTATAGGATTTCAGATGTTATTAGAAGCCTCACTCGCGATTCTCGTTGGGTTGATTATTTTGGTATGGAGTGCCGATCGTTTCGTGGATGGTGCTGCGGCATTAGCACGTTATCTTGGTATGTCGCCACTGTTAATTGGTATTTTGATTATCGGTTTTGGTACTTCAATGCCAGAAATGGTGGTTTCAGCCTTATCCGCTTTAAATGGCAGTCCGGGGATTGCTTTAGGCAATGCTTATGGTTCCAATATTACTAATATTGCCCTGATTCTTGGTTTAACCGCGTTGATCAAGCCTTTAACAGTACATGGCAGTGTGATCAAAAAAGAATTGCCTATTTTATTGATAGTTACTGTTCTCTCCGCTTATTTCCTATTCGATATGCGCATAGCTCGCTTAGAAGCCATCGTGCTATTAGCTCTTTTTATTGGTTATGTAGTTTGGACAATTTGGTCAAGTAAAAAACAGCGTGCATCTGTTCAAGCAAATTATGAAGAAGATAAGCATGAAACCTGTCTTTCTTTTAAAGCTGCCTTATTTTGGCTCATTGTGGGCTTAGCTTTACTGATGGTCAGTTCGCAGTTACTTATTTGGGGAGCAGTAAAAATTGCTCATTATCTGGGTGTCAGTGATTTAGTGATTGGATTAACCGTAGTGGCTATTGGAACATCTCTGCCCGAAGTTGCCGCCTCAATTGCCGCCGCACGCAAAGGCGAAGTGGATTTAGCGGTCGGCAATATTATTGGCTCAAACTTATACAACACCCTGGCGGTTGTGGGACTGGCTGGTGTAATCATGCCAATTCAAGCCGAACATGAGGTACTCTCGCGTGACATGCTAGTTATGCTCTCATTAACGCTCGCCCTCTTTATTTTAGGCTTTATTGCTTACAAAAAACGAAGCCAAATTGGGCGCTTAACAGGATTCTTATTTCTCAGCAGCTACATCGGCTATACGTTATTCTTAATTCAAACTGCGCTCTAACTATCCAAAGAGCGCAGCCCCCCCACGCACAGCTATCGTCGTACCATATAATAAACTCGTTGCAAAAAAGATCAGTAGTATCCCCGCAACGAGTTTCAATAATCTTCCCCAACGTTGTTGTACTGTTGGTGAAAATTGATACCACTTGCCGACCTTCATCGCTGTATTTCGTGCATAAAGGACTATGAGCGCAAACCCCGATAACGTCATTCCTGTCCCCACTGCCATCGCAAAAGTTGCGATAATTCCCCAAAAATACAGATCAAGCATATAGGCTAAAAACAAAATAAAAATTGCCCCAGAGCAAGGGCGCATGCCAATGCTGAAAATCACTAAAAGCTGAGATTTCCAGTCTCGTGCTTGTGTTAACTGTGATGGATTGGGCGCATGCTGATGACCACAACCACAAGCAATTGAATGAGTATGTATTTGTTCAACGCGAGGTTGTCCTATTTTGCTGGGTGAATGATCAAACTGAAGGGTATAAATTTTTAGTGGTGAGTTTTGCCGTGTTTTCACATAATCGAGATATAATTTTCGCCCATTTTGATAACACCATGTAATACCTAAACATAACAATAACAAAAAAGCGATACGTTCTAACCAGAGCTGACTTAACTTAAAATACACAGAAGACAGGTTCAGTATGACTACAACGAATGACGTCAAACACACCGCAACGCTCCCCTGAACAAGCGAGGACAAAAACGTGAGTTTCATGCTCGTTTTGAGCTGCGTTTGGTGAGTAGATAAATAGGTCGCAATAATAAACTTGCCATGCCCCGGACCGATAGCATGAAACACGCCATATAAAAAACTTATCGCGATTAACCACATGCCCGCATGGGTTTTATCCGTTTGAATTTGATGTAAATAATCAGACATTAACTGATTAATATCACGTTGCCAAAGGGCAATCTTAAAAAATAAATAGGGAAATAAAAAATACGCGCCAATACCAAGTAGTAGCAAAAGAACAACATATTTGACAGGAAACACTATTCGCATATTAACATCACTTTTTGTGCAAAAATAACCCCTAAGGAATCGTCTTCATTACGTTGTGTTTGATCCAACGAACTGGCATATTCACGAATTTTAGCATCGACTTGTGGCTCAATCACACGCCCTTGACAATGTGCTGGAAGCGCTGAAAAATCAAGCGCACTTTGATTTTCTTGATTATAATACATTGCCACATAATAGGTCGGATCGTAGGTCAGCAAAGTCAATTCATCCTTTGCTAAGGTTCTCGGTTGCGATAACAAGAAATCAAAATAATATTGCACCTGATTCTGATTTGATTTCATGCCATAGTTCTGCGGTTTTGAGCGGTATTTTATTTTCTTTCCAGCTTTATCGTAGAGATAACTAAAATAATGTTCATGTACAATGTTGCCCATCACTTCTTCCACTAACGCCTGTAACGCTTGTTTGTCCCCTCGTGTTTGACGCATATCATAAAGCACCGTCGCAGAGCTCGCTTCATCTAGCGTCCATTCCATCGAAAACCCAATAAGTTGTTGCTCTTGTACCAGTATTTTGGTTTTCATATCAATAAACGCATGCGGATGCGTTGACGCTGCGACCGAAAAGAGCAAGCATACTATCCCCAAAACAGAGCGAGAAAACGTTTTCATTTTAATAACCTTAATCTTAAAAATACTTTTGTCCATTTTATAGCAGGCAAGGTCACGTAGATGTGCTTAAATCATAATCAAAGTGAAATAATAGCTCAATTTTCTGACTAAACCGCTTCCAAATAGAGTGAAAAATGTGCATTTTTGTTTTTTTTTGTGATTTACTTCAAAAATAATGTAAAAATTGTTTCTCTTCAATGTAAATTTATGTAAAATAAGCAGCGTCAAGTGATTGCTTGATATTCATAAAGTTCCTAAATAAAATAATCATAAATAGCTAAACTACTTTCCTACCCTCCACTTCGGAGGGTTTTTTTTGTTTTTTTCAATAGGTTATGCCATTTCCGCTTCTTTTTTTTTTGCTTTGGTGGCTGTTTAGTGGCGACGACCGTGCGAGAATATTTAGCCAATCACGACTTGTTAGCTGACCGTCGTCCTAAGAGCCGCCACTTTACGTCAAACTCACTCGGCGTATTTTTTTACTTGTTAGTTAGCTAATCTACCAAATTTCAAGTAAAATAACCGCACTTTTTTATTTATCGCATAACGAGAGAAATTATGTCATCACAATTTGTTTATACGATGCATCGCGTGGGCAAAATCGTACCACCAAAGCGTCATATTCTAAAAGATATTTCCTTGAGCTTTTTCCCGGGTGCAAAAATCGGCGTACTAGGTCTGAATGGTGCGGGTAAATCCACTTTATTACGCATTATGGCAGGCATCGATAAAGAAATCGAAGGGGAAGCGCGTCCACAACCGGGGATCAAAATCGGTTATTTACCACAAGAACCTAAACTCGATCCACAACAAACCGTGCGAGAAGCCATTGAAGAAGCTGTTGGCGAGGTGAAAAATGCGCTCACGCGTTTAGATGAAGTATATGCCCTTTATGCCGATCCTGATGCGGATTTCGACAAACTAGCTGCAGAACAAGCTGAATTAGAAGCGATTATCCAAGCACATGACGGTCATAATCTCGATAACCAACTCGAACGTGCGGCAGATGCCTTACGCTTACCAGAATGGGATGCCAAAATTGAGCATTTATCAGGGGGTGAACGTCGCCGTGTGGCACTGTGCCGTTTATTACTCGAAAAACCGGATATGTTGTTATTAGACGAGCCAACCAACCACTTAGATGCAGAATCAGTGGCGTGGTTAGAACGTTTCTTACATGACTATGAAGGCACCGTAGTGGCAATTACTCACGACCGTTACTTCTTAGATAACGTGGCAGGCTGGATCTTAGAACTTGACCGTGGTGAAGGGATTCCTTGGGAAGGTAACTACTCTTCTTGGTTAGAACAAAAAGAAAAACGTTTAGCCCAAGAACAAGCGGCAGAGTCTGCTCGTCAAAAATCCATTGAAAAAGAATTAGAATGGGTACGCCAAAATCCAAAAGGTCGCCAAGCGAAAAGTAAAGCGCGTATGGCACGTTTTGAAGAATTAAACAATGGTGAATATCAAAAACGTAACGAAACGAACGAACTCTTTATTCCACCGGGTCCACGTTTAGGGGATAAAGTGATCGAGGTACAAAACCTCACTAAAACTTACGGCGATCGCACCTTAATTGACAATCTTTCCTTTAGCATTCCAAAGGGGGCAATCGTGGGGATTATCGGTCCAAACGGTGCGGGTAAATCCACTTTATTCCGTATGCTATCCGGTCAAGAACAACCAGACTCAGGCACGATTACCTTAGGGGAAACCGTGGTATTGGCTTCGGTAGATCAGTTCCGTGATGCGATGGACGATAAAAAAACCGTGTGGGAAGAAGTCTCTAACGGACAAGATATTTTACGTATTGGTAATTTTGAAATTCCAAGCCGTGCTTATGTGGGACGCTTTAACTTTAAAGGTGTCGATCAACAAAAACGTGTGGGCGAATTGTCTGGGGGTGAACGCGGTCGTTTACACCTTGCTAAACTGTTACAAGCCGGCGGTAACGTGTTGTTATTAGACGAACCAACTAACGATCTTGACGTAGAAACATTACGTGCGTTAGAAAATGCGATCTTAGAATTCCCGGGCTGCGCGATGGTCATCTCGCACGACCGTTGGTTCTTAGACCGTATCGCCACACATATTTTAGATTACGGTGATGAAGGGAAAGTCACCTTCTACGAAGGTAACTTCTCTGACTATGAGGAATGGAAGAAGAAAACCTTTGGCGCAGAAGCCACCCAACCACACCGTATGAAATACAAACGTATTGCGAAATAACAAAAAAACAAACCGCACATTGAAGTGCGGTTTATTTTTTTATAAAGAACGAAGGTTTGCTCCTTCTTTTTTCAAGCGCCATAGTTGATAGATATTTACACACAACAAAAAACTGTTGAGTAGCGCTACCGGGTAAGACACAATAATCAGCCCATAAATAGCAAATAAAAATGCGCCAATACTATTGACTATTCTCAAATGAATAATGGATTTAAATAGAAATGAAATGGCGACAAAAAATGTAGCAAGATAGCCCAATAATTCAACTGCATTAACTTCCATATAACCTCTTTAAACATCGTCTATTTAACAGGAAAATGCATCATAAAATATTTTTTAATGAACTAAAAGAGGTCAAAAAACAGGCAAACGTTTGCAAGAAATACCAGCAATTTATTTTTTTTAACTAATCAAATTCTCTCATCACATGACTGACGTAAGGTACCTATTTTGCTTTTTTATTGCACAGTAAAGCAACAATCTTATCTCGCAAAATAACATAACAGATTCATCTTTTGGCGACTTGGCAAGAGTAAACAGGAAATCATTCCAGCATTAATAAATCTGGTAATGTAGAGAAGCTTTGCGATTTTACGGTTTCATAAAAATCATCGACAAACGCTACATTGGCATCAATTTCACGAATTGCCGCATATAAATTACTGTATAAGCCTTGTTTGGTAATTTTACGCGCCACCAAATAGCCACGATCTAAATAGGGTTTGGCTGCCCAAAATGGCAACGCTGCAATCCCACGTTTGCTTGCCACCAGCTGAATAATCGCAATGGTTAATTCACTGGTACGGCGCAGAGGATTAATCCCATTCGGGTGTAATACTTTGCGTAATAAATCCAACATATCATCAGGGACAGGGTAAGTAATCAAGGTTTGATCAATAAAATCTTCAGGTTCCCAAATCTCTTTCGTTGCTAAAGGGTGATCTTTGGCGCACAATCCCACCATTTCATAAGAAAACAAGGGCTTATGGATAATACCTGCGGTTTCTTCAATCTCAGATACCACCGCCCAATCGGCACGGTGCGTTAATAATAAGCCCACTGGATCAGTATGAAAGCCCGAGACAATATCTAATTCCACTAAAGGCCAATTTTGACGTAAGGAATCCATCGCTGGCATCAGCCAGTCGAAGCAAGTATGACATTCCACCGCAATGCGTAGCTCCCCTGCCTCCCCTTGTTTCACCCGAGCCAGATCGCGCTCCGCTTCTACTACTTTCGGCAAAATTTCATTAGCAAGCTGAATCAACCTTTCCCCCGCAGGAGTAAAATGTAACGGTTGTGTTTTGCGTTCAAATAAAGGAAGCCCATATTGTTCTTCCAGTAATTTCAACTGGTGTGACAGCGCAGACTGAGTTAAATACACACGTTTTGCCGCTAAAGACACGCTGCCAGTTTCTTTTAACGCCAGTAACGTTTTTAAATGACGGAGTTCTAAAAAAATAGGTTTCATTAAAAAGATTCATCGAAATAAGGGAAAGAATTGAACGTTATCATATACCAAAATCGCTATTGGATCACTAAAAGCAAATAAAAGTGCGCTCAGTTTTATCAAAATTTCTAACGACAACAAGGCGTTAGCCCAATGTGCTCTTCTCTCTTGACCTGTCTTTATGTGTATTAAAAATTTTCATGTTTATTGTGAAAATTATGATATTGCATAATGGTCTAAAATCCTTCATTCTATATCCATACAGACGTTTAGCCGTCTATTCAGAGAATAACAACATCAATTTGAGTGAGGTATAACTATGACAACATTTCATGTAGCAGGCTTTCCGCGTGTGGGTGCAAAACGTGAACTAAAATTTGCCCAAGAGCGTTATTGGCGTGGCGAAATTGCCGAACAGGATCTGTTAGAGATTGCACAAAAATTACGTGAAATTAACTGGAAACACCAAGCAGCAGCCAATGCGGACTTCGTGGCAGTCGCCGATTTCACATTCTACGATCATATTTTGGATCTGCAAGTAGCAACAGGCGCTATTCCAGCCCGTTTCGGTTTTGATAGCCAAAACTTAAGTTTAAGCGAATATTTCCAACTTGCACGCGGTAACCAAACCCAATTTGCCATTGAAATGACCAAATGGTTTGATACAAACTACCACTATTTAGTACCAGAATTCACTAAAAATACCGAATTTAAAGCTAACCCAGCACATTACGTACAACAAATCCGTGAAGCGAAAGCGTTAGGTTTACATTTCAAACCAACTCTTGTGGGACCATTAACGTTCCTTTGGTTAGGTAAAGAAAAAGGCGAGGCCTTTAATCGCTTTGAATTACTGGCAAAACTCGTACCTGTGTATGTAGAAATCCTCAATGCCTTAGTGGCAGAAGGCGCAGAGTGGATCCAAATTGATGAACCGGCTTTAGCAGTGGATCTACCAACAGAATGGATTGAAGCTTACAAGGCTGTTTATACGACACTGAAAGAAAAAGTAAAAGCAAAACTCTTACTAGCGACTTATTTCGGTTCTGTTGCAGAACACGCGCCACTGCTTAAAGATTTACCAGTCGATGGTTTACACATTGATTTAGTGCGTGCACCTGCACAGCTTGCTGCCTTTGAAGATTACAACAAAGTGCTTTCTGTTGGTGTCATTGACGGTCGTAACATTTGGCGTGCCAACTTAAACCAAGTACTCGATGTAGTTGAACCATTGAAAGCAAAATTCGGTGAAAATCTATGGATTGCGCCAAGTTGTTCACTGCTTCACACCCCGTATGATTTAGAAGTGGAAACGCAATTAAAAGCGAATAAACCGGAGCTATACAGCTGGTTAGCTTTTACCTTACAAAAAGTGCAAGAATTGCGTGTCATTAAGACCGCACTTGAGCAAGGTCGTGGCGCAGTACAAGCTGAACTTGATGCAAGCCAAGCAGCTGCTGACGCCCGTGCAAACAGCAAAGAAATTCATCGTCCAGAAGTGGCAGAACGTTTAGCAAACTTGCCGACGGATGCGGACAAACGTAAATCGCCTTTTGCAGAACGTATTGCAAAACAAAATGCGTGGTTAAATTTACCGTTATTACCAACCACGAATATCGGTTCCTTCCCACAAACCGTTGAAATTCGCCAAGCCCGTGCGAAATTCAAGAAAGGCGAACTTAGCGTGGCAGATTATGAAGCGGCAATGAAGAAAGAAATCGAATTTGTGGTACGTCGCCAAGAAGAACTGGATTTAGATGTGTTAGTGCACGGTGAAGCAGAGCGTAACGACATGGTGGAATACTTCGGTGAGTTACTCGACGGTTTCGCTTTCACAAAATTCGGTTGGGTACAAAGCTACGGTTCACGTTGCGTGAAGCCACCAGTGATTTACGGTGATGTCGTACGCCCAGAACCAATGACAGTACGTTGGTCACAATATGCACAAAGCCTCACCAACAAAGTGATGAAAGGCATGCTGACAGGACCGGTTACGATTCTACAATGGTCATTTGTACGTAACGACATTCCACGTTCAACGGTATGTAAACAAATCGGTGTGGCACTGTCCGATGAAGTGTTAGATTTAGAAAAAGCCGGCATCAAAGTGATTCAAATTGACGAACCGGCGATCCGTGAAGGTTTACCACTGAAACGTGCAGACTGGGATGCGTACTTACAATGGGCAGGCGAAGCCTTCCGTTTAAGCTACATGGGTGTACAAGATGATACGCAAATTCACACACACATGTGTTACTCTGAGTTTAACGACATCTTACCTGCGATTGCGGGCTTAGATGCGGATGTGATTACCATTGAAACCTCACGTTCAGATATGGAATTATTAACCGCCTTCGGTGATTTCAAATATCCAAACGATATTGGTCCGGGCGTGTATGATATTCACAGTCCACGTGTGCCAAAAGCAGAAGAAATTGAACGCTTATTACGTAAAGCATTAAATGTAGTACCAAAAGAGCGTTTATGGGTGAACCCAGACTGTGGTTTAAAAACCCGTGGCTGGCCGGAAACTATCGCTCAATTAGAAGTGATGATGGAAGTCACCAAAAAACTCCGTGCAGAATTAAACTAATTCTCACACTCATTTCTCTTATAACAATAGCAAACCACAACACAACGGCACTTGATTTCAAGTGCCGTTTTTTATGCAAAGTAAATTTCATTGACCTTGACAACATTTCTGCCCAAAATACAGGCTATTTTCGAAGAATGAAAAGGCAAACGCATTATGGATTCAGTTACGCAATTTGTACTTGGTGCCGCCGTGCAAGGGGTTGGCATGGGAAAATATCAAGGAAGAAAAGCCTTGCTTTATGGTGGACTACTCGGCACCTTGCCCGATCTGGATGTTTTTATCCGCTATGCCGATCCCATTTCCTCCATGACTTACCACCGCGGGTTTAGTCATTCTCTTTTTGTCCTCACAGCATTGGCGTTTTTTATCACATGGCTGACCTTTAAACGTCATACGAACTTACCTTTTTCATTTCGAAGGTTATTTATTACTCTGACGCTAGCATTAATTACCCATCCTCTGATTGATGCGATGACAGTTTACGGCACCCAACTCTTTTGGCCTATTCCTTCTCCACCCGTGGTGTGGTCCACGGTTTTTGTGATCGATCCGATTTATACGTTACCGCTGATTTTTACATGCCTTTGGGCATATTGGCGAAAGCTAGATCCTCGTGCAATACGTTATCTTTTTACTGCTTTATTGTTTGGTTGCGTCTATTTTGCAGTCGGCTTTATGAGTCGCGCTTATCATGAACATCGGTTCGAAAGTGTTTTAACACAGCAAGGGATTGAGGTTGATGGCGTGTTAGCGACCCCAACGCCTTTTAATATTATTTTGTGGCGTGTGATTGCGAAGGATAAGCAAGGCAACTTATACGATGCGGTCAGTGGTTGGCTAGATAAAAATGCACCTGAATTTATCAGAATTCCATTAAACCAAACACTGAAACAGAATGTCATTGCCACCTCACCACAACTACAACGTTTTGAATGGTTTACTTCCGATTGGGTACATTATGAACAAATTGGCAATCAATTAGTGGCTAGCGATACCCGAATGGGCTTAGCTGGACAGTTTAATTTCCGTTTTATTGTGGCAGAAAAACATCAAGGCGAATGGCAAGCCGTACTGCCGAAGGCTTATCCAACGATCAAAAGTCATCTAAATAAGAAAGTTCTGCTCACCTTCTGGCAACGGATTTGGTCAGATGATGCCCCTTTACCATTAGCAGAATGGGCAACACGCTAACATTCAACCCGAGGCAACAAACAAGGGCAAAGCCATCGCTTTGCCCTTAACTGAGAGGCATCCTTGCTCATCGTGTCTTCCGTGCCTGTAACGAATAAATGCATGAGGGTTAACAAAACAAGTGAGTATGATAGTCTTCTTGCACTTACTTTCGTCCAAAACAGGATGTCATGTAAAAAGAATGGGGAAATCAAATTGCGTTTAGCAAATCAATTAAAAGGATGAAATGCGTTGACTATTGGCATGAGCTAATGTTGTGTCAGGTTAATCCATTAAATACAAATCAACCTAAAACATACATTCTTTTATTTTTTCATGCGTTAAACGCAAACATCCTTATCCATGTTTTTACATAAAAAATAAATGTGATATGTCGTTTAAATGCCCTTTGCGAGCGCCAATACTTTTCTGATGAAGTGATTTCTTTTTTATCCAATTTTGAATAAAGAAAGATTCATCATGTTTTATTACAAAAACCTAATAACGTTCTGGCCATATCTCCTGAACAGGTACTCCGATAAAATCAGCGATAATTTTTTCGCCTTTCGGATACTTCCTATCTAATGCATTATTCAATGTTCTGGGGTGTAGTCCCGCTTGAACAGAAAGTTGTGCGAGTGAGCTACCTTTTTCCTTAATGGCAGCAATAATATATGCGCGGTGCATATTCTTTTTACTCTTTTTCATAATATGATATCCTTACTACTTAGATTAATACATTTTTCATTAGGTATGTGAGTAACTAAAAAGAACTATACAATTATTTTTAAAGGAACTCAATAGTTCTTTTTAAGAAAATTTACTTTCTATTTATAATTAAATATAAATCAATAAGTTAAACACTCACAAAAGTAAAACACATCGAGTTCCTTAGAAGGTTTTTTATGCAGAACTATCAAGAGTGGTTTTCAATAAAAGAACTCATGGAAAAAAACTTATATTTACCAGGATCAGATAAAGGTATTGTCAAAAAAGCCGCCCGAGAAGGTTGGCAAAAACGCCAAAGACAAGGCGTGAAAGGCAAAACGTTTGAATATCACTATACGTCATTCCCTATTGCGGTCCAGCAACAACTTGGATTATATCAAGCAGAACAGCCTCATTCTCAAGTGAATGAACCTCGTCGTCACTATACGACAGAAGTCAGTTCTATTGAAAATACACAAGCAGAAGATCACATTCCGATCCCCTTTTATGCCTGTTTTAGTGCCTTCACGTCTTCTGCAAAAGCAAACCAACACATCACGTTAATGAAAGATAGGTTAACAGGAAGAGGCATAACAGCAGATAAACTCGTTTTTGTCAGCGCTACCGGTGACAGCATGCTACCAACCATTCATCATGGTGATTTACTTCTGATTAATCGTGAAGTGAACAGTGCAAAAGAGGAAGGCATCTATGTGATACGTTCAGGTAAACAAATCTGGATTAAGCGTATTCAAGGGCTTCCCAATGGCATTCGCTTAATGAGTGACAATAAGACACTTTATCCGCCAATTGATCTCTCCTTTGAGCAATATCATACCCTTGAGATTATCGGCAAAGTGATTTTTATTGGTCATCACTTAATTTAGTAAGGTTGTAGAGACCATACGACATAGTACACTCACACACAAAAAAAGTGCGGTCATTTTGACCGCACTTCTTGTTCTTTCGCTTAACGCCATTGTTTATATTGGTTAATTAAGCCATTAGTTGAACTGTCATGAGTTGTAATCGTTTCGCGGTTTGCTAGCTCTGGCAAAATACGATTCGCAAGTTGTTTGCCCAACTCAACGCCCCATTGGTCAAAGCTATAAATATTAAACATTACCCCTTGTACAAAAATCTTGTGTTCGTACATCGCAATGAGGGCACCTAAAGTAAATGGCGTAATTTTTTGGACCAAAATCGAGTTGGTTGGTTTATTTCCCGTAAACACTTTAAATGGCACAACCTCTTTCACCTCATCTAAAGATTTACCTGCTTTCACGAATTCTGCTTCTACCTCTTCTTTCGTTTTACCAAAAGCCAACGCTTCGGTTTGCGCAAAGAAGTTTGAAAGTAATTTTTCATGATGATCCGCTAATGGATTATGGGTTTGTGCTGGCGCGATGAAATCACAAGGAATCAAGGTAGTGCCTTGGTGAATTAATTGATAGAACGCATGTTGACCATTGGTACCAGGTTCGCCCCAAATAATTGGTCCCGTTTGGTAGTTATCGATCACTTCGCCATTACGATCAACATATTTCCCATTGGATTCCATATTGCCTTGTTGGAAATACGCTGCAAAACGGTGTAAATATTGATCGTAAGGTAAAATCGCTTCGGTTTGTGCGCCTAAGAAATTGGTATTCCACAAACCAATTAACGCTAATGTGGTCGGAATATTTTGCTCAATTGGGGCGGTACGGAAATGTTTATCCATTTCGTGTGCACCCGCTAAAAGCGCTTCAAAATGCTCAAAACCGATTGAAAGGGCAATAGATAAACCAATCGCTGACCATAATGAATAACGACCCCCTACCCAATCCCAAAATTCAAACATATTATTAGTATCAATACCAAATTCAGCAACGGCTTTACTGTTTGTGGACAGTGCTGCAAAGTGTTTTGCCACATGACTTTCGTCTTTTGCCGTGGTTAAGAACCAATTACGCGCAGAATGCGCATTGGTCATAGTTTCTTGTGTGGTAAAGGTTTTTGACGCAACCAAAAATAGCGTGGTTTCTGGATTAACTTTCTTTAAGGTCTCCGCAATATGTGTACCATCTACGTTAGACACGAAATGTAGATTCAAATGATTTTTATAAGGACGTAAGGCTTCTGTTACCATATAAGGTCCTAAATCAGACCCACCAATTCCGATGTTCACCACATCTGTAATCGCTTTACCAGTATAACCTTTCCATTCACCAGAAATCACACGATGGCAAAAATCTTTCATTTTGGCTAAAACCGCATTCACTTCTGGCATCACATCTTTCCCATCAACCAACACGGGCGAATTAGAACGATTACGAAGTGCGGTATGTAATACGGCGCGATCTTCCGTTTTATTGATTTTTGCCCCACTAAACATCGCGTCCACTGCTTCAGACAATGCACATTCTTGCGCTAACTGGCGCAATAATCCTAAGGTTTCTTTTGTCACATTGTTTTTGGAGAAGTCCACTAACACTTCATTGTTAAAAGACAAGGAATAATCCGTAAAACGATCTTTTTCTTGCGCAAAAAGTTGTTGAATTGTCACCGCACTTTGCGTTTTATGATGTTGTTGTAAGGCTTTCCACGCGTTTGTTGTTGTAGGATTGATGTTTTTCATTATTGTTTTCCTTTTTTATAATATCGAATGTGGAAAATAATATACTAAATTGACGTGTAGGTTAAGGGGCAAACTTTGAGGCAGAACAACTTTCGCTTTTATAAATTCATTAATTGCATAATATACAAAATGAATGTAATCATTTTGTTAATAAATCATCGTTTGAGATTCATTTATATTCGCGCATTCTGAATTAAATTTCCCCCTTGTAAGTCAATCCATGTTTATACGACCTAGCCAAAATGTAGCACTTTATCTGGCACAGAGGTACTCCATTCATCTTTATTGACAATAGATTTTTTTAAATGAAAAAAGGGAAACATATTAAGAAGGTGTCGCCCGGTGGGACTCGAACCTCCCCACATATCAATCCCTGCGCAATGCATTCGTTAGCAGTTGTCGAGATTTACTGCGACGGACGACGTTGGTGAACACTATACTCATCATTAAAATAGAAAACAATATAGATGAGATGACATAAATGCTTAGAAAGTAATGAAAGGCTAAATGCGCTCATTGCGCGCAAAAAGTGCGGTCAATTTCTGACAGATTTTTTACGCCGTTATGCCAACAACAAAACCCCAAATAGCTGTAAGTGGATAATGAAACACAAAATATAAAAATATCGCAACAAGATGTGTCATGAGACCCCAGAAGAAAACTTGACCAATTGTTGCACTATCAAAAATCGCAAAGAACAAACCGATTACATAAGGTAACAAGACGAAAAACCAATCAAGCCGTGTTGGCTGAACGTTTTTCATCGTGAATTTCTTACTCATTAGCAGATTTATCGCTGAGAACGTCATACTTATAGCGAGAATAAAAGTAAACCATAACAATACGTTGAACAATGCTAAAACACTTAAAAATGAATTATAACGCACGCTGTGTAGGGGAATAACCTACATCGGTGTATTCTTGTTCACTTAAACTCAAAATACGTCAAATAAACTCAAAGAGATATATACATATTTAAGAATCTGTCTATAGTGAGGTTTATAAAAATAAAAACATAAACTCATTTATTGAAATGAAGGGAAAAAAAGAGATGACTCAAATTCAAATAGCTAAAAATCCACCCCAACATGAAAAAGAAAATGAACTCAACACCTTTCAAAATAAAATTGATAGTCTAAAAACAACTTTAAACAAAGACATTATTTCTCAACAAACTCTATTGGCAAAACAGGACAGTAAACATCCGCTATCCGCATCCCTTGAAAACGAAAATAAACTTTTATTAAAACAACTCCAATTGGTTCTGCAAGAATTTAAAAAAATATATACCTATAATCAAGCATTAGAAGCAAAGCTAGAAAAAGATAAGCAAACAACATCAATAACAGATTTATATAATGAAGTCGCTAAAAGTGATTTAGGGTTAGTCAAAGAAACCAACAGCGCAAATCCATTAGTCAGTATTATCATGACATCTCACAATACAGCGCAATTTATCGAAGCTTCTATTAATTCATTATTGTTACAAACATATAAAAACATAGAAATTATTATTGTAGATGATGATAGCTCGGATAATACATTTGAAATTGCCTCGAGAATAGCGAATACAACAAGCAAAGTCAGAGTATTTAGATTAAATTCAAACCTAGGAACTTACTTTGCGAAAAATACAGGCATATTAAAATCTAAAGGTGACATTATTTTCTTTCAAGATAGTGATGATGTATGTCATCATGAAAGAATAGAAAGATGTGTAAATATATTATTAGCTAATAAAGAAACTATTGCTGTTCGTTGTGCATACTCAAGACTAGCACCAGAAACACAGCATATCATTAAAGTCAATAATATGGATTATAGATTAGGTTTTATAACCTTGGGTATGCACAAAAAAGTATTTCAAGAAATTGGTTTCTTCAATTGTACGACTAAAGGCTCAGATGATGAGTTTTTTCATAGAATTGCGAAATATTATGGAAAAGAAAAAATAAAAAATTTACTCTTGCCGTTATACTACAACACAATGAGAGAAAACTCTTTATTTACTGATATGGTTGAATGGATAGACAATCATAACATAATACAGAAAATGTCTGATACCAGACAACATTATGCAACCCTGTTTCAAGCGATGCATAACGAAACTGCCTCACATGATTTCAAAAATCTTTTTCAATTCCCTCGTATTTACGACGCCTTACCAGTACCACAAGAAATGAGTAAGTTGTCCAATCCTAAGATTCCTGTTTATATCAATATTTGTTCTATTCCCTCAAGAATAGCGCAATTACAACGTATTATCGGCATACTAAAAAATCAATGTGATCATTTTCATATTTATCTTGATGGCTATGTAGAAATCCCTGACTTCATAAAAAATTTAGGTAATAAAGCAACCGTTGTTCATTGCAAAGATAAAGATAACTCCATTAGAGATAATGGCAAATTCATTTTACTGGAAGAGTTGATTGAAAAAAATCAAGATGGATATTATATAACCTGTGATGATGACATTATCTATCCAAGCGATTACATCAATACGATGATCAAGAAGCTGAATGAATACGATGATAAAGCGGTTATTGGTTTACACGGCATTCTCTTTCCAAGTAGAATGACCAAATATTTTTCGGCGGATAGACTGGTATATAGCTTCTATAAACCTCTGGAAAAAGACAAAGCGGTCAATGTATTAGGTACAGGAACTGTTAGCTTTAGAGTCAGTCTCTTTAATCAATTTTCTCTTTCTGACTTTACCCATTCAGGCATGGCTGATATCTATTTCTCTCTCTTGTGTAAGAAAAATAATATTCTTCAGATTTGTATTTCAAGACCAGCAAACTGGCTAACGGAAGATAATAGAGACAGCGAAACACTCTATCATCAATATCGAGACAATGATGAGCAACAAACTCAGCTGATCATGGAAAACGGTCCATGGGGATATTCAAGTATTTATCCATTAGTCAAAAATCATCCTAAATTTACTGACCTTATCCCCTGTTTACCTTTTTATTTTTTATAATGATTCGTCAGATTAGCTCTGATTTTATAAATAATACTAAAAAGACAAAAAGTGCGGTAAATTCTACCGCACTTTTTCATCGCTAATTAGTTAATCAATATATTCCGTTAAAACACGTGGCGTTAATTTTGTAATCAATTCATAACTAATCACGCCACTAATATCCGCGATTTCTTCAATGGGCAATTCTTTGCCCCAAAGAATGACTTCATCGCCAACCTTGTCTTGTGCTTCTGCACCGAGATCGACTGTCAACATATCCATCGAGACACGTCCCACAATGGGCACACGACGACCATTGAGGTAAACCGGTGTGCCTGTTGGTATGTCACGCGGATAACCATCGCCATAACCAATGGCAACCACACCAATTTTCGTGTCTTTATCGCTGACCCAAATCCCGCCATATCCTACTGGCTCCCCTTTTTTATGCTGTTTAATTGCAATAAGAGAGGAGGTTAAGGTCATCACAGGGGTTAAATCATATTCTTGTGCCGGTACATTAATCGGTGAAATCCCATACATAATAATGCCCGGACGAATCCAGTCTAAATGGGAATTTTCCCAAAATAAGATCCCACCTGAGGCAGCAATACTTTTTTCGCCCGCTTTATTTTGCGTAGCATTTAAAAAACGTGTCAATTGTAACTTGGTATAGTCACATTCCAATTCATCCGCGCGACTAAAATGGCTGACAAAACCAATTTGTGGATCAACATTCTCTGAATCGCGGAGCGCTTGGTAAAAATACTCAACGTCTTCTAGTGCTACCCCTAAACGGTGCATACCAGTATCAATTTTTAGCCAGACTTTAATCGGATTAGGAACTTTAGCTGCTTTTAACGCTGCCAATTGTTCGACGTTATGCACAACAGTTTGAATATTATTTATCGCAATCACCGGTAAATCTTTATCGCAAAAAAAACCTTCTAAGAGCAAAATAGGTTTCGTAATCCCATTTGAGCGTAAACTTAAGGCTTCTTCTAAACGGGCGACGCCAAAACAATCGACCAACTCTTCTACGGCAGCGGACACAAACACAACACCATGACCATAGGCATTGGCTTTCACAACAGCAATAATTTTACTTTGCGGGGCTTTTTGTTTAATCGTTTGAATGTTGTGTTTTAATGCCACAGAACTGATTTTTGCTGTGGCAGGTTTCATATTCATTAATAATCGTCTCTTATATCTCGTTGTTCGGCTAAGTTATCAAAGCGTGAGAATTGTCCTCTAAACGCCAATCTCACGCGTCCAATCGGACCATTACGCTGTTTGCCAATAATAATTTCTGCCACGCCTTTATCTTCTGAATTCTCGTTATATACTTCATCACGATAAATAAACATAATTAAGTCCGCATCTTGTTCAATGGAGCCAGATTCACGCAAATCAGAATTCACTGGACGTTTATCAGCACGATTTTCAAGGGTACGGTTTAACTGGGATAAGGCAATCACTGGCACTTCTAATTCTTTTGCTAAGGCTTTTAGTGAACGCGAAATTTCAGCTATCTCCAAGGTACGGTTATCGGCAAATCCCGGTGCCCGCATTAATTGCAAATAGTCCACCATAATCAAACTTAAGCCGCCGTTTTCACGATATACTCGTCTTGCACGTGAACGTAATTCCGTTGGGGTTAAGCCCGATGAATCATCAATATATAAGTTGGGCTTATTAGCGAACAGCCCCATTGTACTCCCAATCTTCGACCAGTCACTTTGATCTAACCCTTGTCCAGTACGAATTTTGGTTTGATCCACACGCGATAATGAAGCAAGAGAACGCATCATAATTTGTTCTGCTGGCATCTCTAAACTGAACACTAAAACCGGTTTATCACTTTTGAGTGCTGCATTTTCACATAAATTCATTGCAAAAGTCGTTTTACCCATTGAAGGACGGGCTGCCACAATGATGAGATCGGAAGGCTGTAAACCGGCGGTTTTCTTATCGAGCGCATCAAAACCGGTACTGACACCTGTGATACCATTATGCCCTTCGGTTTTACTCAATAATTCAATACGATCAATGGTTTTTTCTAAAATCGCACAGATATTTTGCGGTCCTTCGTTTGAAGTGGTGCGTTTCTCCGAAATGGCAAAGACTTTTCGTTCTGCCTCATCCAGAATATCTTTCACCTCCATCCCTTTTGTCGTGTAACAGCTTTGCGCCACATCATTACTGACACTAATCAAATCACGCAAAATAGCACGATCACGCACGATAGCGGCATACGAAACAATATTGGATACACTTGGTGTGTTTTTGGATAATTCAGCTAAATAGGCAAAGCCACCAACATCTTCACTGAGATTCTTTTCGCGTAAAAATTCGTAGAGGTTGATCAGATCAATTGGCTTCCCTTGACGGAGTAAATTTTCCATTTCTTGGAAAATGACACGATGGGCAGCTAAATAGAAATCATCGGCAATGAGCATGTCACTAATGCTATCCCAATGAGCTGGGTGAATCAAAATACCGCCTAAAACAGACTGTTCCGCTTCTAAAGAATGTGGCGGAACAATGCCTTGTTCAAGAGGTTTACTTGGAATTTGGGCGTTCTTTTTTGCCATAAGAATGGGTCTATACGTAAATTCAAAAATTAGCCTATATGATATACCAATTCTTCTTTTAATTTAAGCGCGAATTCTGTCAAAAATGAAGGGATAAAAATCACCCCATGTGAAAAACGCAAGCTATCTAGCGTACTTCCACACGAGGTTGTACATCCCTTTAACGAATTTTTTCTAATTTGGCTAAATGGGCAATCAGCCATTTAATCCCTTGATTTTGGAATGCAATTTGTAAGCGAGTATTATTCTCCGCCCCTTCCACATTAATGATCGTGCCTTGCCCAAATTTGCTATGTAGCACTTTTTGCCCCATTTTCCATTCATTTTCCTGTAAACTCGGTGCAACCGATCCGACTTTCTGCTGATTCATGGCACGTGTCACCGTACCACGTAAGCGGATTTCTTGAATACATTCCGTAGGTAATTCAGCAATAAAACGGGAAGGAAGATGACGTTCTTCTTTGGCATATAGACGGCGACTTTCCGCATAGCAAATCGTCAACTTTTGTTTTGCGCGCGTGATCCCAACATAAGCTAAGCGACGCTCTTCTTCTAAACGCCCCGGCTCTTCAAAAGATCGGAAACTTGGAAATAACCCTTCTTCAACCCCCACCATAAATACCCGAGGGAATTCCAATCCCTTTGCAGAGTGCAATGTCATCATTTCAACATAGTCTTGATGTGGAGAAGCTTGTTCCTCCCCTGCTTCTAAGGAGGCATGAGTTAAAAAGGCTGTTAAATCAGATAACTGTTCTGCCTCATCTGGCTTAATAAATTCTTTTGTGGCAGTCACTAACTCTTCTAAGTTTTCGATCCGCACTTCACCCTTTTCCCCCTTTTCCTGTTGATACATGGCATATAAACCAGAATGCTTAATCACAAAATCGGTTTGCGCAAATAAGGGCATTTCACTGGTATCTTGCTGTAAGGAATTAATCAACTCTAAAAAGCGTTGTAGTGCGGTTGCTGCTCTCGCCGTCAGTAAATTTTCATGAATGGCTAATTGGGTGGCTTGCCACAAAGTCACTTCACGTTCGCGGGTCACACTACGTAGCATATCTAACGTTCGTTCACCAATACTACGAGGTGGCGTATTGACCACGCGTTCAAACGCGGCGTCGTCTTGACGATTGGCAATAAGACGTAAATAAGCAAGGGCATCTTTAATCTCTTGACGCTCGAAGAAACGCATACCGCCATAAATACGATAAGGTAATTGAGAACGAATTAACGCCTCTTCAATCACACGGGATTGGCTATTACTGCGGTATAAAATGGCACAATCTTTTAGCTTACCGCCATTTTCTATCCATTGTTTAATTTGTGAGGAAACAAATAAGGCTTCATCTAATTCATTAAAAGCCGCATAGATTCCTACTGGCTCACCTTTTTCTCCGTCCGTCCACAAATTTTTACCAAGGCGATTGCTGTTATTGGAAATAAGCTGGTTGGCACTTGCCAAAATATTCCCCGTGGAACGATAATTTTGTTCAAGACGGATGGTTTGCGCATTGGAAAAATCATCTAAAAAGCGTTGGATATTTTCAATTTTTGCCCCGCGCCAACCATAAATCGATTGATCGTCATCTCCCACGATCATCACCTTGCCTTGTTCCCCCGCAAGCAATTTTACCCAAGCATATTGGATCTTATTAGTATCTTGGAACTCATCGACCAAAATGTGCTGAAAACGTTGTTGATAACGCTGTAAAATCACAGGCTTTTTCAGCCATAATTCGTAAGCACGTAATAACAATTCCGCAAAATCCACTAAACCAGCACGATCACAAGTATCTTGATAAATCTGATAAATTTTTATCCATTCCCGCTCATGTCGATCATTATTGTCATCAATTTGGTGCGCTCTTAACCCGTCATCTTTTTTATTATTGATATACCAGCAGACTTGCTTAGGAATAAAAATTTTCTCATCAAAATTATGTAATTTGAGTAGGCGCTTCACTAAACGCAGTTGATCATCCGCATCGAGAATTTGGAAATCTTGGGGTAAGTTGGCATCAAGATGATGGGCACGCAATAAGCGGTGGGCAATGCTGTGGAACGTGCCCACCCACATACCAAATAAACGTTGAGAAGCATGATTAGCTAAGGTGCTTTCGATACGATGACGCATTTCAGCCGCGGCTTTATTGGTGAAGGTTACTGCCATGATACTCCCTTCAGAAACCTGTTCCACTGCAATTAACCAAGCAATACGATGTGTTAAAACACGTGTTTTACCACTCCCGGCCCCCGCCAACACCAAGTAATTGCCGAGTGGCGCGGCAACCGCATCACGTTGTTTATCATTTAACCCATCTAATAATGCTGAAATATCCATTCTGTCATCTGCCTTCTGTTTTCATCTCAGTTCAGGAATGCTATGTTTTTGTCGCTTAGCAGCCGCCATAAAAGCAACAAGGCAGACTATGCCTACCTTGCTTACGCGATTTAGACTCACCAAACTGTTTTTTTATACAGTGGGATTATAGAGAAAATTCTCAAAAAAACAACCGCTCTTTTCCTGTATAGACTGTTGCTCTGCCTTCTCGTGCAAAGCCAACTAAGGTTAATTGGTATTGTTCTGCCATGTTCACTGCGAGTTCAGTCGCTGCAGAAATGGCAATTAGCATTTCAATGCCACAGGCTGCTGTTTTTTGCACCATTTCATAACTAGCTCGACTGGTCACCAATACAAACCCTTTTGTGGCAGGCTGTTTCGCATGCCAACCTAATAATTTATCTAATGCCACATGACGCCCGACATCTTCACGTAGGCACAGCAAATTTCCTGCGAGATCAAAAAACCCCGCTGCATGCGTTGAACCGGTTTGTTGCCCTAATACTTGTGCTTGTTGCAGTTGAATTAAGCAAGCATCTAGGCGGTTTAAATCAAACTGGATAGTGCGTTCTAACGGAGGTAAATTTTTGTGCACCTGCTGTAATTGCTCAGTACCACAAATACCGCAACCAGTCCGCCCCGCTAATGTACGTCGTTGTGCTTTGAGGCGTACAAAACAACGGGTGGCAAGTTCAATTTGCACTTCAATCCCCTGGCAGGCAGGAACCACATCAATACCATAAATATCACTTGGCTTATCAATAATGCCTTCTGCCAACGAAAATCCCATGGCAAAATCCGCTAAATTTTCCGGTGAACACATCATCACCGTATGAGAAATCCCATTATAAACAAGGGCAACAGGAACCTCTGTTGCAAGATTTTCTTGTTTTGCTTCATAAGTTGTTGTTTTGTTTTTTATTTGTTGCTTTTTTGTTAATTTGCAAAAAAAATTAACTGTAAATTTTGTGATCCAGTTCAAAATATTTTTCCTTATTAATGGTAATTGGTTATAGATTTACCACTAAAAAATCGGTATCCTAAAAGGTGTTTTAATTGCTGGTAATTTACTTCGTAAGACGCATATCAACAATTCAACGCTTGTGGCGATTGTAATACAATTTTAACAAGTGAAAAACAAGTCAAAATATTTAATTATCTATTTAACGTGTTTACGACTATCAAATGCTAACAAAATTTTTGTTACGCTAAGGAGTATTATCTATGCAGGTCAGTAGAAGAAAGTTCTTCAAGATCTGTGCAGGGGGAATGGCGGGGACATCTGCGGCAATGTTAGGCTTTGCGCCAACAGAAGCGTTAGCAGCGCCTCGCAATTACAAATTATTACGCGCCAAAGAAACGCGTAATACCTGTACTTATTGCGCTGTTGGTTGTGGTATGTTGTTGTACAGCTTGGGTGATGGCTCAAAAAACAGCAAAGGCAAACTCTTTCATATCGAGGGCGACCCCGATCATCCAGTTAGTCGCGGTGCCTTATGTCCAAAAGGGGCAGGTGCTTTAGACTATGTCAATAGTGACCGTCGTGTTAAATACCCTGAAGTGCGTGAAGCCGGTTCAAAAGAATGGAAACGGATTTCATGGCACGAAGCCATTGAGCGTATTGCTCGTCACATCAAAGATGACCGTGATGCTAACTTCGTTGAAAAAAATGACGCAGGTGAGCCGGTCAATCGTTGGATGACAGCAGGCTTCTTAGCGGGTTCGGCATGTAGTAACGAAACCGGCATCCTTACACAAAAATTTGTGCGTTCTCTCGGTATTATCTTTACCGACAACCAAGCGAGTATCTGACACGGACCAACGGTAGCAAGTCTTGCTCCATCATTTGGTCGCGGTGCGATGACCAACCACTGGGTTGATATTAAAAACGCAGATTTAGTGATTGTTATGGGCGGTAACGCAGCAGAAGCACACCCTGTTGGGTTCCGTTGGGCGATTGAAGCCAAAAAACAAAACGGTGCCAAACTGATGGTGGTCGATCCTCGTTTTAACCGTACTGCAGCTGTCGCTGATATTTATATGCCTCTTCGTCCAGGTACGGATATTGCGTTCCTATCTGGGGTGATTCGCTATTTGTTGAAAAACGATAAAATCCAACACGAATATGTGAAACACTATACCAATGCCACCTTCCTCGTGAATGAAAACTTCAAATTTGAAGACGGGCTATTCTCTGGTTATGACGAAGCCACACGCAAGTATGACCGCTCCACTTGGGCTTACCAATTTGATGAAAATGGTCAGCCAAAACGTGATATGGATATGCAAGATCCACGCTGTGTGATCAATATGCTACGTGAACATGTGGAACGCTATACACCAGAAATGGTAGAACGTATTACTGGCACACCACAGAAAGACTTCCAAATCTTCTGTGAAGAAATTGCTAAAACCTCTGCGCCAGATAAAGCAGCAACATTCCTTTATGCATTAGGTTGGACTCAACATACCGTTGGTTCACAAAATATTCGAACCATGGCGATGATCCAATTATTACTCGGTAACATTGGTGTATCGGGTGGTGGTGTGAATGCATTACGTGGTCACTCAAACGTACAAGGGATTACAGATTTAGGCTTATTCCCAAATCGTTTACCTGCATATATTCCATTACCAACAGAAGCTGATAAAAGCTTACAGTCGTTCTTGGATCGTATCACACCAAAAACCATGATGAACGATCAGGTGAACTATTGGAAAAATACACCAAAATTCATGGTCAGTATGCTGAAATCCTTCTATGGTGATAAAGGTACGCAAGATAACGAATTTGGTTATCACTATTTACCAAAATTACCTAAAGGTGGTACCGACCAATTCCGTTACATCGAAGACATGTATAACGGTAAAGTGAATGGTTTCTTCTGCCAAGGGATGAACCCAGTTGCCTCTTACGCTAACTCACAAAAAATCATTAAAGCCTTAAGTAAACTAAAATATTTAGTGATTTTTGACCCATTAATCACCGATACCTCTGAATTCTGGAAAAACTACGGTGAATTTAATGATGTGAAAACCGAAGAGATTCAAACTGAAGTATTCCGTTTACCAACAACCTGCTTCGTCGAAGAAGATGGTTCCATTGCGAACTCTGGTCGTTGGCTACAATGGCACTGGAAAGGCGCGGAGCCACCGGGTGAAGCCAAAACTGACGGTGAAATTCTTTCTGAATTGCGTGCTGAGCTTATCCATCTATATAAAACAGAAGGCGGAAAAGCTCCACTTGAGCCGCTAGAAGCAATGAGCTGGGATTATGCAAACCCACTTGAGCCAAAAGCGGAAGAAGTCGCAAAAGAGAATAATGGTTACGCATTAGAAGACATCAAAGATGCAGACGGCAACATTATCTTGAAAAAAGGTCAGTTATTGTCGAGCTTTGCACAAATGCGTGATGATGGTACGACATCAGGGGCTTGCTGGATTTACACGGGACAATGGACCGAAAAAGGTAACCAAATGGCAAACCGTGATAACGCTGACCCATCGAACTTAGGAAATACGCTAGGTTGGGCATTTGCTTGGCCATTAAACCGCCGTATTCTTTATAACCGTGCAGGTGCAGACTTAGCCGGTAATCCATTTAACCCGAAACGTCAATTGATCAAGTGGAACGGTAAAAACTGGAACTATGTGGATGTTGCCGACTACGGTACTGCCCCACCTAATAGCCCGGTTATGCCATTTATCATGCAACCAGAAGGGGTAAGTGGTTTGTTCGTACGTGAACGTATGGCTGATGGTCCATTCCCAGAACACTATGAACCAATGGAAACACCAATTGGTACTAACCCACTTCATCCAAATGTGGTATCAAGTCCAGTTGCACGGATTTTAGCCAGCGATAAAGAAGATCTGGGAACAAGTGCGGATTTCCCATATGTGGGTACGACTTACCGTTTAACCGAACACTTCCATTATTGGACGAAAAACGTATTACTGAACGTGATTGCACAACCAGAACAATTTGTTGAGATTGGTGAAGCCTTGGCGGCTGAAAAAGGCATTAAACATGGCGATATCGTGAAAGTCAGCTCAAAACGCGGTTATATTAAAGCCGTTGCTGTGGTGACCAAACGTATCCGTGCTTTAGTGTCTGACGGCAAGCCAATTCATACCGTCGGAATTCCTATTCACTGGGGCTTTGCCGCAACGACTGGTGCAAAAAAAGGTTTCTTCGCCAACAACTTAACTGTTCGTACTGGTGATGCGAATACACAAACACCAGAATCTAAATGTATGTTAGTCAATATTGAGAAAGTGGGGGCGTAAAATGGGTGTAGTACAATCTCAAAACATTATTAAAGCCTCTGCAACATCAAGCTTAACGCCACCACCACAAGCGCGTGAGCATCAAGTTGAAGTGGCAAAACTGATCGATGTCACCACCTGTATCGGCTGTAAAGCCTGTCAGGTGGGATGTTCAGAGTGGAATGATATCCGTGCCGAGCCTGAAGCCTGTGTCGGTGTTTACGATAACCCGACCGATTTAAATGCCAAAGCTTGGACGGTGATGAAATTCAACGAAGTGGAAGAAAACGACCGCTTAGAATGGCTAATCCGTAAAGATGGTTGTATGCATTGTGCCGAACCGGGTTGTTTAAAATCCTGTCCAGCACCAGGTGCCATTATCCAGTATGCGAATGGTATTGTGGATTTCCAATCGGATAAATGTATCGGCTGTGGCTATTGCATTGCGGGTTGTCCATTTAACGTACCACGCATGAACCCAGATGATAATCGTGTCTATAAATGTACACTTTGTGTGGACCGTGTCACCGTGGGTCAAGAACCCGCTTGTGTGAAAACCTGCCCAACCGGTGCGATTCGTTTTGGTAGCAAAGAAGAGATGAAAATTTATGCAGAGCAACGCATTGCTGACTTAAAATCTCGTGGCTATGAAAACGCTGGACTTTACGATCCGGAAGGTGTGGGTGGCACGCACGTCATGTATGTGTTACATCATGCAGATAAACCGGAACTTTATTCTGGTCTGCCGAAAGATCCATCAATTGATCTCAGCATCAAAGTTTGGAAAGATGTGTTAAAACCAGTGGCAGCGGTTGCAATGGGCGGTATTATCCTCAGTGAAATTGCTCACTACATCACCATTGGTCCAAATACCGAAGAATTCGATGAACACGAGGAGCACGAAGAGCATACAGGAGGCAATCATGAGTAAGATTCAGATCAGTAACGATCGTAAAATCGTACGCCATAAATTGCCAGCTCGCCTTAGCCATTGGTTACTGGTTATCTGTTTCTTTATTACCGGTTTATCGGGGCTGGCATTCTTCTTCCCGGATTTTTCCTGGTTAACGGAAATTCTAGGTACACCGCAACTGGCACGTTTTGTACACCCATTTACGGGGATTGTCATGTTTGTCGCGTTCCTGAATCTTTGCCGTATTTACTGGCGTCACAACTTCCCTGAGAAAAACGACTGGGTTTGGCTAAAAAATATTGGTGAAGTATTAAAAGGCAACGAGCATGCGGTTTCTGATAATGGCAAATATAACCTTGGTCAGAAAATGTTGTTCTGGACCTTGATTCTTGCCATGATCACCTTACTTGTAACCGGCATTATTATGTGGCGTCAATATTTCTCCCATAATTTCTCAATCCCGGTTATCCGTATTGCGATCTTGTTACATTCTACCAGCGCCTTCTTGTTATTCACTGGTATTATGGTACACATCTATATGGCATTCTGGGTCAAAGGGTCTATTCGTGGTATGGTCGAAGGCTGGGTGACGGTTCGCTGGGCGAAAAAACACCACCCTCGTTGGTATCGTGAAGAAGTCCTACCTGAACTAGAAAAAGAAGAATTGGCAAAACAACAAAACCAAAGCCAACCATAAACACGACTCTGTGAATAAAAGTGCGGTCAAATTTTCAGAAATTTTTCTAAAAGCGACCGCACTTTATTTATTCAAAAATAAGGAAACATGATGAGTATCCGAATTCTTCCCGACTCTGAAATTAAAGCGGCCGCCAGTTCATTTCATGCACCGGCACTCCTGTTTGCAAACCCGAAAAATCTCTATCAACGTCGTATTGCACGTTTCACTTCGCTTTCAAATGCACATCCATTGGAAGACTATCTTCACTTTGCAAGCCAAGTTTCCGAAGCGCAATTAGCTGTCTTGCAACAACAACCAATTGCGCAAGACCCGCGTTTAAGCGCAGAAAAACTCTCTGCCGAAGATCTTGCTAAACAACCACTTAACGCTCAACGCTGGCAGCGCGATCCTGTTTGGCAAACCTTATTAATGGCAATTTTGGCGGAAATGAAACCCAAAGCCAATGAGACGATTCTCAATACGATTGAAACCTTAGAGAAATACTCAAAAGCGGAACGAGATAGCATCGCGGATAAACTCTTAGCTCAAGAATTTGAGCAAATTAGCAGTGATCAAGCTGTTTTCATTTGGGCGGCACTTTCCCTTTACTGGCTTCAATTAGTACAACAAATTCCGCATTCAAGTCATAAAGAAAGCGGAGAGAACCTTCATGTTTGCCCAATTTGTGCCTCTGCACCTGTCACTAGCGTGATTCATTTTGGCGCTGAACAAGGCTTACGTTACTTACATTGTGCCTTGTGTGAAACCGAGTGGAATATGGTTCGCTCAAAATGTACGAATTGTGACCAAACGGGTAAATTAGATTATTGGTCTCTTGATTCTGAAATGGCGGCAGTGAAAGCAGAAAGTTGCGGTGATTGTCATAGCTACTTAAAAGCACTATACCAAGAACGTGATCCTAAAGTAGAAGCCGTAGCCGATGATCTTGCTAGTATTTTCCTAGATGTGGAAATGGAAGAAAAAGGCTTACAACGCAGTGGCTTAAATCCTTTCCTCTTCCCAAACCCAGAAGCCTAATCTTCATCTATAAACAAAAGCAAGGTTATCCTTGCTTTTGTTTGTATCTTCCTGTTTAAACGCAATCGTTTCTATATCAGCTCTTTCTGTATCAGCACATACAAAAAAGCCACTGATTTGACAATCAATGGCGCAATAATTTGTTCATCAATGTTAATGGCGGAGGAAGTGAGATTCGAACTCACGGAGGGCGTAAACCCTCGCCGGTTTTCAAGACCGGTGCCTTCAACCACTCGACCATTCCTCCGTGATGTAGACCGGTGCACTATAATATAGTTAATGAATTGAGTAAATGAAAAAATACCGACCCAGTTCACAAATGCTGAGATTTCAGTCATATTGCATTTTATTTATTCAATTTTTACAAATTTGTTACGTTTTAACATTGACTTTTCAATGATGAACCAGTACTTTATCGCCATCGTTTTATCTTTATTCCATTGCTAAAGGAGCCTTCATACCATGGAATCTCGCATTGTTCTAGATAGCAGAGAAACATCTCTACTTAACACCCACAAAGTGTTACGCAATACTTATTTCTTATTAGGTTTAACCCTCGCTTTTTCAGCAGTGGTCGCTTACATCTCAATGAGCCTAAACTTACCACGCCCAGGTCTCATTTTGATGCTAGCAGGCTTCTACGGTTTATTATTTTTAACTTATAAATTATCCAACAGTGGTTTAGGGATTCTTTCTACGTTCGCATTTACCGGCTTTTTAGGCTATACATTAGGACCAATTTTAAATGTCTATGTCAGTCACGGTGCAGGTGATATTGTCGTCTTAGCCCTTGCCGGCACAGCGGCAGTGTTCTTTGCTTGTTCAGCTTATGTGTTAACGACAAAGAAAGACATGTCTTTCCTTTCTGGTACCATTTTCGCTTTATTTATTGTCCTCTTACTCGGTATAGTTGCCAGTTTCTTCTTCCAATCACCAATGCTTTACATTGTCATCAGTGGTTTATTCGTCGTGTTCTCTACTTTGGGTATTCTCTACGAAACCAGCAATATTATTCATGGCGGTGAAACCAACTATATTCGTGCAACAGTCAGTATTTTCGTATCACTGTATAACTTATTTATTAGCTTACTCAATATCTTCTCGATTTTATCCAATGAAGATTAATCTAAAATACGAATCCATTTAATAGATAAATTAAGCGCCCCATTTTTGGGGCGTTTTGCTATAATGACGCCGTAAAAATAAGGTCAATTGAGAAAAAGATGATAGAAGTCAATCAACAACAAATTGAAACCGATGCGTATGGTTATTTACTCGACTTAACACAATGGGACGAAGATATCGCGCGTGCTATCGCCCAACAAGAAAATATCGACTTAACGGATGCCCATTGGGAAGTGATTTATTTTGTCCGTGCATTTTATCAAGAATATAAAACCTCACCAGCCATTCGTATGCTAGTCAAAGCCATGGCTCAGAAGCTGGGGGAAGACAAAGGCAACAGTCGTTATTTACAACGTTTATTTCCTGAGGGACCGGCAAAACAAGCGACAAAACTAGCTGGCTTACCTAAACCAGCAAAATGTTTATAAATCAAAAAGTTAAATTTTTAAATTTGAGAATCATTTTTATTTACAAAGTTATTTTTTAAGCATAGAATAGCGAGGCGACTTTATTAACCAACAACATTAAGGAGAAAATGATATGCGTCGCTTAACTGTTATTTTAAGTGCAATTATGTTAGGTATTTTTACATCGCCTGCGTTTGCAAAATTCAAAGTTGTCACTACGTTTACTGTGATTCAAGATATTGCTCAAAATGTTGCTGGTGATGCAGCCATTGTTGAGTCAATTACCAAACCGGGTGCGGAAATTCATGATTATGAACCGACACCAAAAGATATCGTCAAAGCACAACATGCCGATCTCGTCTTATGGAATGGCTTAAATCTTGAGCGTTGGTTTGAAAAATTCTTCGAAAACGTGAAAGATAAACCGGCTGTCGTTGTGACACAAGGAATCACGCCAATTTCAATTTATGAAGGTCCTTACAAAGATGCACCAAATCCACATGCTTGGATGTCAACATCAAATGCCTTAATTTATATTGAAAATATTAAAAATGCATTGGTGAAATATGATCCGAAAAATGCCGACATCTATGTCAAGAATGCAGAAAATTATGCAAATAAAATCAAACAATTAGACCAACCATTACGTGAAAAACTCGCCAAAATTCCTGAAGGTCAACGTTGGTTAGTGACCAGTGAAGGCGCCTTCAGCTACTTAGCAAAAGATTATGGCTTACAAGAAGCGTATTTATGGCCAATTAATGCGGAAGAACAAGGCACACCACAACAAGTGCGTCATGTAATTGAAACAGTACGCAAAAACAATATTCCTGTGGTGTTCAGTGAAAGTACCATTTCAGATAAACCTGCAAAACAAGTTGCCAAAGAAACGGGAGCAAAATACGGTGGTGTACTTTATGTAGATTCCTTATCTACTGCTAAAGGACCAGTACCAACCTATATTGATTTATTAAATACCACTGTTTCCACTATTGTTAAAGGATTTGAAAAATAATGCCCTCTCCTACCATTGCATCCATTTCAGTCAATGATGTCACTGTTCGTTATAACAATGGACACCTTGCAATTTATGATACGACCTTTAACTTAGAAGGCGGTACAACTTGTGCTTTGGTAGGTGTGAATGGCAGTGGAAAATCCACCATTTTCAAAAGCCTGATGGGATTGGTTAAGCCACAAAAAGGCGAAATTAAACTTTGTGGCTTGCCAATTTCAGCGGCGTTGAAACAAAATCTCGTTGCTTATGTGCCTCAATCAGAAGATGTTGACTGGCAGTTTCCCGTTTCCGTCTATGATGTTGTGATGATGGGACGCTATGGTTATATGAACTTTTTACGTATGCCAAAAGCGATTGACAAACAAAAAGTAAAAGAAGCTATGCAACGCGTCAATATTGAACATCTTGCTGATCGCCAAATTGGTGAGTTATCTGGTGGTCAAAAAAAACGGGTGTTCTTAGCACGTGCCCTTGCCCAACAAAGTAAAATTATTCTGTTAGATGAACCCTTCACTGGCGTTGATGTAAAAACGGAAAATGCGATTATGGCATTGTTGGATCAACTACGAAGTGAAGGGCATTTAATTTTAATTTCTACCCATAACTTAGGTACTGTACCTGATTTCTGTGATCAAGTGGTGATGATTAACCGCACTGTATTAGCGGCAGGTAAAACGGAAACAACCTTTACACAACGAAATCTCGAATTAGTCTTCGGTGGGGTGTTACGTCATATTAAATTACTTGGAAAAGATATCCACGATGATGAGGATAGCCGCTCCGTTACCGTATTAAGTGATGATGAACTTCCTGCTGTCTTCTATGGTGAAACGAAAAATGATCCGCCCGCACCTATTACTAAACACCCTCAACGAAAAGGCGAACAATAATGTGGGATTTATTGCTTGAACCTTTCCAATATAATTATATGGTAAAGGCAATTCTTCTTTCCGCAGCAGTAGGCGGAATTTGTGCTTTTATGTCTTCTTATTTAATGCTAAAAGGCTGGTCTTTAATTGGTGATGCCCTCTCTCACTCTGTCGTCCCCGGTGTTGCCATTGCCTATGCCCTTTCCTTACCTTACGCACTTGGTGCCTTTTTTTCTGGTATTTTAGCCGCACTTTCGATTTTGTGGATCAAATCAATTACTAAATTACGTGAAGATGCGGTAATTGGTTTTATCTTTACCACATTCTTTGCCTTAGGGTTATTGATTATCTCGCTTAACCCAACATCAGTTAATGTGCAAGATATCATCTTGGGCAACATTTTAGGCATTGCAGATGAAGACGTAACGCAAGTCGCCATCATTATTGTCATTACATTAAGTTTACTGCTGTTATTTTGGAAAGATCTCCTCTTAGTGTTTTTTGATGAAACCCATGCGACTTCTGTTGGGCTTTCCCCCTTGCGCTATAAAGTACTGTTTTTCACTTTACTCAGTGCTTGCGTCGTGGCTGCGTTACAAACTGTCGGCGCCATTTTAGTGATTGCTATGGTGATTACCCCCGGAGCAACCGCTTATTTGCTAACTGACCGATTTGGAAAATTAGCGACGATTGCAGTAATATTAGGAACAACAACTAGCATCGTTGGGGTTTATCTAAGTTATTATCTAGATGGAGCAACAGGCGGTTTAATCGTGTGTCTGCAAACTGCAATTTTCTTGCTCGCCTTTTGTTTTTCACCGAAATATGGTGTCTTACGCCGGCAAAGTGCGGTACAAAATGGGAAAAATCAGGAGGCAAACCATGGCTGATATCATCAATTGGTTTGTTGAACCTTTCTTGTATCCTTTTATGCAAAATGCCCTCTTCACCGCACTGATCGTTGCGATTATATGTGCGGTGCTTTCCTGCTATTTAGTCTTAAAAGGTTGGTCATTAATGGGCGATGCAATTTCACATGCTGTCTTGCCGGGAATTGTCATTGCATTTATGCTTGGTTTACCACTCACTTTTGGCGCATTTGGTGCAGGCTTATTTTGTGCATTAAGCGTCGGTTATCTGAAAGAAAATAGCCGTATTAAAGAAGATACCGTAATGGGGATTGTTTTTTCTGGGATGTTTGCCTTTGGTATCGTTTTGTTTACGAAAGTCGAAACAGAACAGCACCTTACCCACATTTTATTTGGTAATCTGTTGGGTGTTAGTCGTGCTGAGTTAGTGCAAACTTTTATTATTGCAACAATCATTTTTGTCATCATGATGCTTAAACGTCGTGACTTCTTGCTTTATTGCTTTGATCAAAGTCATACCCGCGTCGCAGGGCTTTCACCTCGGCTATTACACTATGGCTTACTGGTCTTACTTGCCTTAACCATTATCATGGCGATGCAAGTGGTCGGGGTGATTTTAGTGGTTGCTATGTTAATTTCACCGGGTATCACTGCTTTTTTATTAAGTAAGCGTTTCGACATCATGCTCCTCATTGCAATTTGTATGTCTGTCATCACCAGTATTTTTGGGACAATTATTAGTTATCATATTGACGCAGCAACAGGACCTTGCATTATTTTATTACAAGCCATGTTCTTTACGCTCGCATTAGGATATCAAAAAGTAAAATGGCACATACAAAAGCCAATTTAAGCTAATATCGCACAGAAAAATCAGTAAATTCTCGAGAATCGGCATACTCTTGTTCAATCACTTGTTCAACCGATGCCGTTCTCGGTCCTTGTGTTAACCATGTATGTAATTGCGTTAATTGTGTCGTAGAACCAACAGCGACGACCTCAACACTACCATCATCACGATTACGCACATAGCCTTTAACCCCTATTTGCATGGCGGTTTTCCAGGTAAAATAACGAAATCCCACGCCTTGTACTAAACCATAAACAATAAACTGTTTTTTCAACATATTCTTACCTCCCATCCCTTCCACTGAAAAGTTTTAAGCTCATCACATTTTTTTCAATTAAAATAAACTTTTCTATTTCCATTTAACTGAATTTAGCATAGCATACAACCTAGCACTTTCATGAATAAAGTGTTTTCGTTCCAAACTTATTTCCTTTACCAAGACAGGAGCAAATATGAAATTTCGTTTCGCTGCATTAGCTAGCGTCGCTCTATTAACAAGCACTGTAAGCGTTGCAGGTGTTGTGACAAGTTCATCAAACATTGATTTTCTTGCCATTGATGGACAAAAGCCAAGTAAATCACTTTTAAAAGAAAAACGCTCTTTTAATGTAAGTGATACTCTTCCTCACCAAGTGGTTGTTCGTGTGGCTGAAATTATCCGTACAGGCTCTGACCGCTCACTTTATGAATCAGACCCTATTGTCGTCACTTTCCAAGGTACAACAGATGACATCATTATTTCCGCTCCTCGCTTAGAAACTGAAAGAGATGCAAACGCTTTTAAAAAATCGCCTAAGATCACTGTTAAAACCGTCTCAGGCGTAGAAATTGCGACAAAACAAGAATATCTGAAACAAGAAGGTTTCTTACCGGGCATTAATCTAATTGAAAATCTATCTGAATATAATGCCTCTGGTGCGCCAGCGGCAGTGGCGCGTTTAGCCAGTACTACAATGCCTGTTGCAATGCCTGGATTTGGTAAAGCACAAAAAGGAAAAATTACTGTTCAAGGTGAAAATGTAGCCGAACAAATGTTGCAATACTGGTATCAGCAAGCAGATAAAGAAACACAGCAACGTTTCTTAAGTTGGGCCAAAGGTCAAAAATAAACACAACATAAAGTGAGCATTTTGCTCACTTTTTCTTTAGCATGTTTAAGGAGATATCATGCAGAGTACCGCACGTACCTTGTCTGTTAATAAACATATTGCACTGGTTGCACATGACCACTGTAAACAAGATTTGATAAATTGGTGTAAAACTCACCGCACTTTATTAGCACAACATACCCTTTATGCGACAGGAACAACTGGCAACCTCATTCAAAAAGAAGCAAATTTGCCGATTAAAAGTTTACTCAGTGGTCCAATGGGCGGCGATCAACAATTGGGCGGCTTAATTGCAGAAAAACAAATTGATGTATTGATTTTCTTTTGGGATCCGATGAATGCAGTCCCCCATGATCCTGACGTCAAAGCATTAATGCGAATCGCAACGGTGTGGAATATTCCCGTCGCAATGAATATGGCAACAGCAGATTTTCTCATTACATCACCTAGCTTTGCTCAAGAAACCCAAGTACGAATTCCTGATTATGACGGCTATTTGAAAGAACGTTTAAAATAACATCAGTTGTCGGTTATTTTTGTCAAAAATGCAGAAATCACATTATAATGGTGCTCAATATTGATCTCTTAATATTGAGCTATTTTTTATCTTCACGTTTTGATCATGTATGGAGAATAAATAAACGATGGCATTAATCTTAAATATCCTGAATTTTGTGCTAGGTGGTTTTGCCACCACTTTAGGTTGGTTGCTCGCAACGCTGGTTAGCGCGCTCTTAATTGTCACCTTACCTTATACACGTAGTTGTTGGGAAATTAGCAAAATGTCCCTCATGCCATTTGGTAATGACATTATTCATGTGAAATACCTTGAACCAACGCATGTTATTAGCAATTCCTTAGGCACGGTACTGAATGTACTCTGGTTTATCTTGTTTGGTTGGTGGCTCTGCTTATGCCATATTTTTTCCGGCATTGCACAATGTTTAACCATCATAGGCATTCCAGTCGGACTTGCTAATTTTAAATTAGCGGGCATTGCACTGTTGCCTGTTGGTCAACGCGTTGTCCCCAAAGAAGTGGCTGAAATCGCAAGACAACAAGCAGCACAACAATATTATCAGCGCCGTCATCACTAAATAAAGGACTCAAGGAATGAGAGAAGAACACGCATGAATAATTGGTTTAATGCAAAAATTATCGCAACAATCCCCATTTTTATTGCGATAAATATTGCGGCTTTCGCTATTTGGCTTCTGGATATCTCCGAACAAAGCATGCCGCTTATTTTAGGCATTATTGCTGGCGGATTAGTAGACTTAGATAATCGTTTAACTGGGCGATTAAAAAATATCTTTTATACCTTACTTGCCTTCTCTATTTCCTCACTAGTGGTGCAAATTAGCATTGGTCATGGCTTTCAATTTACGCTGTTGATGACGGCCATGACGTTTATGTTTACCATGGTCGGTGCAATAGGACAACGCTATAGCACCATTGCCTTTGGCACTTTAGTTATCGCCCTTTACACAACGCTTTCTTACTTGCCAGAAACTATTTGGTTTATCAACCCCATTATGATTTTATGTGGGACATTGCTTTACAGCATGATCACTTTAGTTGTGCATTTGTTTTTTCCTAACCGTCCAGTACAAGAAAGTATCGCGAAATCCTTCTTAGCCTTGGGACACTATCTTGACGCGAAATCACAATTTTTTGATCCCGATGAAATTGAACAACTGGCGAATAAAGAAGTGAATTTAGCCATGAAAGACAGTGCGCTTATTGAGGCATTTAATGCCACCAGAATTGCCCTGTTCTATCGTATTCGAGGTCAAAACCGCCATAGCCGCACACAAAAAATGATCCGTTATTATTTTGCGGCACAAGACATTCATGAGCGCGCGAACTCTAGTCTATTTAATTATCATACTATGGCGGAACAGCTCAAAAACACGGATCTCATTTTTCGTATTCAACGCTTATTCGAATTACAAGCCCAAGCCTGTCGCGAAATCGGTTTAAGTTTACAGCAAAATAAAGAGTACCATTACAATAATAAAGTCGAAAAAGCGATTGTAGGGCTAAATCAATCTTTTGAATTGTATGCAAAAAGCCATCTAGAAAATGAACACGTGGTGCTAAATCTTAAGACCTTGATTGAAAACCTGCAAGCTGTTGAATGGCAACTTAGTCATCTCGATCAAGAAACACACCAAGCTGAACGTGCATCTACCGCTAAAATTCATACAGAACAAGTTCGTGGTTTACGTAATATCCTGTATGCAATGAAAAGTCACTGCCATTTTAATTCTCAACTGTTTCGACATGCTGTGCGCTTATCTATCGTCGTTTTTACCGCTTGTTCTATTGTTGAATTTTTTCAATTAGAGCGAGGTTATTGGATTTTATTAACCTCCGTTTTTGTCTGTCAGCCCAATTATTCCGCCACTAAACTGCGCCTTCGTCAACGTATTATTGGGACAATTCTAGGCGTCATTATCGGTTCCTTACTACCTTATATTAATCCAACACTGGAATTGCAACTTGGTTTGATTGTGGCAACCAGCACCTTATTTTTCTTTTTTAGAACGAATAACTACAGTTTCTCGACTTTCTTTATCACATTACAAGTACTCATCAGCTTTGATGTAATGGGTTTTGATATTCATGAAGCGATGTATTCAAGGGTAATAGATACGTTCATTGGCGCTTTTATTGCTTGGTTTGCTGTGTCTTATTTATGGCCAGATTGGCGTTACTTACAACTCGATAAAGTCAGCCGTCAAGCGGTAAAAAGCAATGCCAAATACTTACTTTATGTGATTAGCCAACTGCAATTTGGTAAAGGAGATAACCTGAAATACCGTATTGTACGTCGCCACGCCCATGAAAATGCCACCGCCCTGAGTACCACCATTTCAAATATGAATAATGAACCAAACAAATACCAAGCACATTTGCAAAAAGGTTTTGAGTTACTGAAGATTAATTATTCTTTATTGAGCTATATTTCCGCATTAGGCGCTTATCGTAGTAATATGAAGGCATTACAACAAAATACCGAATTTCTGGCAGGTTTTTATCCAATTGCCAAGAAAATTATTTATGTATTGGAGCATATTGAAAAACTCAGACCCGAGGTGTTCCAAAAAATGCAAGAAAGGATTGAGAATGATTTAAAGCACGCGAACACTGAGCAAGCCGGTCATCTATTTCAACCGCAGTTTAGCGTGCCGATTCAGCAATTGAATATGATTAGTCAGATCTTGCCTTCACTTTACCATACGTTTCAACAAATCAACTTAAACCTCAAACAAAATTAAAATAGCTGCATCACCGCCCCATGCTTTTGGGGCTTGATGTAAGGCGCGTACTTTAGGATGTTGTACTAACCAACGTGGAATTTGGCGCTTTAAAATATACGAACCATAACCGGTCATCACACTCGCGCAATACACATGTTCATTTTCGCAGGCTTGTAATAAACTGGCGAGTTCTATTTTCGCTTGTTCTTTAGTCAGCCCATGAAGATCCAAAAAAAGTTCTGGCGAAAAATCACCGCGCCGTAATTGCTTTAAAATATGAGAATCTTCGCCTTCACGTAAATATCTCACCGCACTTTCTTCATTTAACAATGGCTCATATTCATCCGAGAAGTAAAAGAGGGTATCCTCTTTTTCGCGAATATCTCTTAATGTTGATTTCTTTTTAGACATTTTCTGACGAGGGGCAATAAACTTATCCTGCTTAAGCGCTTTCACCCCTTTGACTGCACCGCGGAATAACGCAATATCATCCGGCTCTAACATATTCTTTTGCTCTCCATATTCAAATAGATTCATAATAACATATCTTTATGATACATGATTTCCAAAATTTGGCGGAATATGATATAACTACGCCAGTTTTCTCTTATGATAAAAGGTACGTTATGACACATAATCAAGAGCTGATTGAAACAATCATTGCTGATCAAGTTCATCAAGAATTGCATTCTATTCAAGATTTTCTCCGCTGGACTTACAGCACCTTTAACCGCTCCGATATTTATTATGGTCATGGCTATAATAATGCCTGGGATGAAGCCTTACAGCTTGTTTTAACAACCTTAGCCTTGCCTATTGATTTTCCTAATGAATGTTATGCAGCGCATCTGACTCGCTCAGAAAAAGAGGTATTATTACGCCTGATTATTCAACGTTTAGAAAAACGTATCCCCGTTGCTTATCTGACCCATCAAGCATGGTTCTGTGGCTTAAATTTCTACGTAGATGAGCGCGTCATTGTGCCGCGTTCACCAATCAGCGCCCTCATTCAAGAAGGTTTTTCACCACTATTACCGCAGGAACCTAAACGTATTTTAGACATGTGTACAGGCAGTGGTTGTATTGCTATCGCTTGTGCAGAACGTTTCCCTGAAGCAGAAGTAGATGCCGTCGATCTGTCCTCTGATGCGCTTGATGTCGCGCAAATTAACATTGAGCGCCACAATATGCTCGATCGTGTTTACCCTATCCAATCAGATTTATTTCATGACTTAGCCAAAGATCAGTATGATTTGATTGTGGCAAACCCACCTTATGTTGATCTGGAAGACTTATCTGATATGCCAGCTGAATTTCATCATGAACCAGAAATGGCATTAGGATCTGGCGTCGATGGTCTAGAAATTACCAAAAAAATTCTCTATGCCGCGCCAGATTATTTAACAGAGCAAGGTGTGTTAGTCTGTGAAGTGGGTAATAGCATGGTACATTTAATTGAGCAATATCCTGATGTGCCTTTTAATTGGGTTGAACTCAAAAACGGGGGTGTCGGTGTCTTTGCGCTAACTCAGGCAGAACTGATGCAATACCGCCACCTATTTCAATAAAAAACGAATCAAAAGTGCGGTGAGATTTAACAACATTTTCATCGCCTATCACAACAAAAAACCAGTGAAAATTCACTGGTTTTCTATTAGGTATTACTTCATATTAGAAGAACACGCGTAAACCTACACCCAATTTTTTATCTCTCAAAGTTGGATCTAAATCATTGTCATGTTTGTATCTAAATACGCCACCTTCTAAATAAGTGACCACATTTTTATGGAATTTATAGTCCACACCCGCGATATACGCACGTAATCTCACTGTGCGATCATAAGCTGTCACGGCTTTACCCCAGATAAAGTCCGTATAGATTTTTGACTCTGGAATAAATTGATATTTCAAACCTAATTCGACTTCGCGAACTTTGTGGAAACTATCATCTTGATTAGGTTGACCCGGATGTTTTTGTCCACGCCATAGAATCGTACTAACGTCACCGCTTTTAACTTGGGAGTAATCTACTGCCACTGCAAAATCTTGGTAACTTAACTCACCGCCTACTGTCCAAGCTTTCTGATTAACAGATAGCATGGCATCACCGATTTTTTTGCTGCTGTATCCGGCTTCTAAAGCAAAACCCAAATCACCCACAGTTCGGTTATAAAATACGCCTAACACATAAGCGTTGTTATTAATATTCTTTTTATTTGCTGCTTCTGTTTTAGATGGATCTTCATCAAATACATAGTCTGCACCAAAACGGAAACCTGCAAAATCTGCTGATTTGAAATGGATGACTTTTTCACCACTGGTGACTAATTTATTGACACCACCTAAGTTGTACGTGTAATCCGATAAACCGATATCATCACCAATTGTTAACTGTTTACCGAACGTTAATTTACCTACTGCTTCGTGATTAAACCCAGCAAATAAACGAGAAATTTTAGTCTGATCACCAATCCCTTTATCGCTAAAACGCACTTCAACTTGTCCTAATGCACTTAATCCCTCACCTAACTGATGAGTGACATCAAAGGTCACACGTGATCCTTTATCTTTTAAGTCGGTACGATGATTGGTTTCACGTTGTAAAAGTAAACGAACAGAACCGCTTACATCCACTTTGGTTCCTTCTTTATCGAAAATGGTTGCTGCACTGACAGAAGTCACTGCAAATGAGCTGATCGCTAATGCAATAAGTGTTTTTTTCATAAGATCCATTCCTTGCAACATATTGATATGTATTATTTTGAGAAAGATGACCGCATAACGACTTTCAAAATCCTAATTTATTGTAAGTAAAACAAATAAAACCCAATAAAAAGCCAGTGCTAAACACTGGCTTTTTTAGATTCTAACAAAAATTAGAAGTGTACGCGTAAACCTGTACCAACTACATTATCTTTTGTTGTTTTACCATCTGCATCTTTTGTTCTTCCCCAAGCACCTTCAACAAAGGTTTCAACTTGTTTGTGAAGTTTGTAACCAAAACCTACAGCTACAGTGCGAGTTCTTTCAACATCACCTTTAGGACCTTCTTTTTCCCAGATGAAGTCTGTATAAACTTTCGCTTTATCATTAAGGTCATAGTTTAAACCCACTTCAAGTGCACGTTTTTTACCATCTACGTTAGTCACTTTAGATTGTGCGTAGTCAACACCAAGCGCTAAACCAGCGTACGATAATTCTGCACCGACCAAGAAAGCTTTTTCTTTTTCATCTTTGAAACGCTCTACTTGACCAGGAGGTAAAGGCTGAGGTTGTTCAACTTTCTGTTTTACATATTTTTGGCTATAGCCTGCTTCGAATGCAAAACCAACATCACCGATTTGTCTGTTGTATAAACCTGCTACTACGAAACCGCGACCATCACGTAATGCATCTTTGTTTGCATCGCCTGAGAACACATACGCACCACCAAATGTGAAACCGTTGAACTCTGCTGATTTGAAGTTAATTGCTTTTTGACCACTAGTAATAAGTACGCCATTGATACCACTGTTAAAATAAGTGTAATCAGACACACCAACATCATCACCAATTGTTAATTGGTTACCAAAAGTTAATGTACCTAAACCTTCATACGCAAAACCCGCATAAAGACGTTTAGCATGAACTTCGTTACCGATTGGTTGGTTAACTTTACCCTCTTTATCTTTCACATCTTTACTAAAACGAAGTTCTGCATAACCTAATACGCTTAAGCCTTCACCTAAGTCATGAGATGCTTTGAAAGAAACGCGTGAACCGTTATCAATTAAATCACCACGCATATCTTTTTCTTTTTTAAGAAGTAAACGTACAGAACCGTTTACATCAACTTTTGTACCGTCTTGATTGTAAACTGTTGCTGCGTTTGCTGAAGTTGCTGCTACTGCTGCGACTGCTAATGCTACGATTGTCTTTTTCATAGTATCACTACCTTGTTTTTGGAGTTTTATAATTCGATTAAATGATTGTTGCCAATCACTCAATCAACCTAAAATCGACTAACAGACGATAAGTCGTCTGCACATTTTTGCAAATGCAAGATAGCAAAGCTCCGTTTTCTTGTCAAAACAAAATAAGTTTGTCTTTTTTTTACCTTATCCTTTAAAAACAACATGTTACAAAAAATCAGCGGTTTTTTCAGGGTTAAAAAAGTGTTAAAAGGATCACATTTATTAAAAATTTTATTTTCTTTAGAACTTTTCTTTTAAAACATAACACATTGATTTAGAAATAAAAATAGTATAAATCAAAGATAAAAACATCGGGCAAATGCCTCTATTTCTCACTTCACTCAAATTTTATTTATATTTTGTGATCAAGATCACATTATTTTAAATCTCTCTTACTAGATGGACGCTTTTTTAAACAAAATCACGGTCTAATCGTGCATAAAATCGTTCAATTCTCCTTATGAAAAAGCATGGAAAAGCACCTCTATTCCATGCGGTGCTTTCGTATTTTATCAGTGTAGTGTGGCACTTTTTGTTGTATACGCTTTCTGTTCCTGCGCCTACCCCAAATTTTCTATTGTTCTTGAAACAATAAATAGCGATAATATGCCACTTAACTTCAGGGCATCCTTTAATCGTCGCCCGAGAACATCATACTTATGACAGAATACATTCTCCTTATTATTAGTACAGCCTTAATTAATAACTTTGTCCTGGTGAAATTTCTAGGGCTTTGTCCTTTTATGGGCGTTTCTAAAAAAATTGAAACCGCAATTGGCATGAGTTTAGCGACCATGTTTGTCCTTACTGTTGCTTCAATCTCTGCTTATTTAATTGATACCTATATTCTTACTCCCTTAAGCGCGACTTTTTTACGTACTCTCGTCTTTATTTTAGTAATTGCTGTGGTGGTACAATTTACTGAAATGGTCATCAATAAAACCAGTCCTACACTGTATCGTTTATTGGGGATTTTTCTCCCACTCATTACGACAAATTGTGCTGTACTTGGCGTCGCACTGTTAAATATTAATCAAGCACACACCCTGACCCAATCAGTGATTTATGGTTTTGGTGCATCATTAGGTTTTGGCTTAGTGCTTGTTCTCTTTGCTGCCTTACGTGAACGCTTAGCCGCGGCAGACGTGCCTCATGTTTTTAAAGGTGCCTCGATTGCTTTAATCACAGCAGGGTTAATGTCACTTGCCTTTATGGGCTTTACAGGATTGGTGAGATGATAATGACAACAGTCTATTTTATCCTCGTCGCTATCGCTGTATTAGCGTTGATATTTGGTGCAATCTTAGGCTTTGCTTCCGTTAAACTGAAAGTAGAAGCCGATCCAATTGTGGAAAAAATCGATGCTTTATTACCACAAAGCCAATGTGGTCAATGTGGTTATCCCGGTTGTAAACCCTATGCTGAAGCCATTGCTAATGGTGATGATATCACTAAGTGTATTCCCGGGGGGCAAACCGTAATCGTCAATATTGCCGAATTAATGGGAGTTGAGCCACCCACAACGGATATTGAGGGTGATCCAGCACCTATGGTTGCCTTTATTGATGAAGACATGTGTATAGGTTGCACAAAATGCATTCAAGCCTGTCCTGTCGATGCCATTATTGGCACAAATAAAGCCATGCATACCATTATTCCTGATCTTTGTACGGGCTGTGAACTTTGTGTACCACCTTGTCCAACAGATTGTATTTCCATGATTAAGGTAGAAAGTACAATTCATAACTGGAATTGGAAATTCGATCCTAAACTGGTTATTCCCATTGTTGATACCACAACAACACAGAAAAAATTGATCAAAGGGGAATAAAAGAATGGATGTTTTAACACGTTTTAATTCAGGTAAATTGTGGGATTTTAAAGGTGGTGTCCATCCGCCTGAACGGAAATCGCAGTCAAACCAAAAACCGATTCGTCACGCAAAATTAGTTGAGCATTTTTATATTCCCGTTGTGCAACATGCTGGTGAGGCTGGAAATATTTTAGTTAAAGTCGGCGATTATGTATTCAAAGGTCAGCCGTTAACACAAGGCGATGGCTTACGTGTGTTACCTGTCCATGCCTCTACGTCGGGTTTTATTCGAGCCATTGCACCTTATGCTAGTGCGCACCCTTCCGGCTTGGCGACACTTTGTTTGCATCTTGAAGCGGATGGTAAAGATCAATGGCGTGAACAACACCCCCTTGACGATTTCCTCACCCAAACGCCTGAAAAGCTGATTGAAAAACTCTATCAAGCGGGTGTCGCTGGGTTAGGTGGTGCTGTTTTCCCAACCGCAGCTAAACTGCATTCTGCTGAAAAACAAGTCAAATTATTAATTATTAATGGGGCTGAATGTGAACCTTATATTACCTGTGATGATCGTTTAATGCGCGACTACGCGGATGAAATCATCGAAGGTACTCGCATTTTACGCTATATTTTACGCCCTGAAAAAGTCGTGATCGCGGTCGAGGACAATAAACCAGAAGCCGTTGCAGCTTTACGTCAAGTTTTACAAGGCGCGAATGACATCGAGATCCGTGTCATTCCTACTAAATATCCTTCTGGTGCCGCTAAGCAATTAATTCAAATCCTCACCGGCATGGAAGTCCCCAGCGGTCAACGCTCTTCCAGTATTGGTGTATTGATGCAAAATGTTGCTACGGCCTTTGCTGTTAAACGAGCAATTATGGATGATGAGCCACTGATTGAACGTGTTGTCACATTAACGGGAGACAAAGTACGTCATAAAGGCAATTATTGGGTACGCTTAGGCACTCCAATCTATCAGCTCTTACAGCAAGTGGACTATCATTATGACGATCGTTTTCCTGTGTTTATGGGAGGACCGATGATGGGCTTTATCTTGCCAGATTTGCAGGCTCCCGTCACCAAAATGACCAACTGTTTATTAGCCCCAGATCATTTTGAATATGCCCCACCTGCCCCAGAACAATCTTGTATCCGTTGTTCTGCTTGCTCTGATGCCTGCCCGGTAAGCTTGATGCCACAACAACTGTACTGGTTCGCACGTAGTGAAGATCATGAGAAATCCGAAGAATATGCCCTGAAAGACTGCATTGAATGTGGCTTATGCGCTTATGTCTGCCCAAGTCATATTCCGTTAATCCAGTACTTCCGCCAAGAAAAAGCCAAAATTTGGGAAATTCAACAAAAAGCCAAACAAGCAGAAGAGGCCAAACAGCGTTTTGAAGCACGCCAAGCACGTTTAGCACGTGAAGAACAAGAACGTAAAGCACGAGCACAAAAAGCCATGGAAGCGCGCCGTCAAGAAATGAAAACGGCGCAAGGAATAGACCCTGTTCAAGCCGCGCTTGAACGTTTAAAAGCGAAAAAAGCTGATAATGACAGCAGTGCGAAGGTGGAAATCAAAACAATTGTGACAGAAAAAGGCGACATCTTACCTGATAACAGCGATATTATGGCGCAACGTAAAGCACGTCGCTTAGCACGCCAACAGCAAACACAAAACACCGACGCTTCGCAGATTGAAACAAACGAAGAAAATAAATCAACTGACAGCAAATCGGCTGTTGCCGCTGCCATTGCGCGCGCTAAAGCCAAGAAAGCGGCACAGCAAGGCAGTGCGCTAGAACAAGACGAAATTTCATCAAGTAATACGCTTAGTGTAGGAAATGACACAGAACTGGTAGCGGATGATCCGCGTAAAGCGGCGATTGCCGCCGCCATTGCGCGCGCGAAAGCCAAGAAAGCGGCACAGCAAGGAAGTGCGCTAGAACAAGACGAAATTTCATCAAGTGATACGCTTAGTGTAGGAAATGACACAGAACCGGTAGCAGAAGATCCACGCAAAGCGGCGATTGCCGCCGCCATTGCGCGCGCTAAAGCTAAAAAAGCAACACAGCAAGGCAGTGCGCTAGAAAAAGACGAAATTTCATCAAGTGATACGCTTAGTGTAGGAAATGAAGCCGAATTGGTAGCTGAAGACCCACGCAAAGTGGCGATTGCCGCCGCCATTGCCCGTGCCAAAGCTAAGAAAGCGGCACAACAAGGAAGTGCGCTAGAAAAAGACAAAATTTCATCAAGTGATACGCTTAGTGTAGAAAATGAAGCCGAACCGGTAGCAGAAGATCCACGCAAAGTGGCGATTGCTACCGCCATTGCGCGCGCTAAAGCTAAGAAAGCCGCTAAAGCCAATAATCATGACGCATAAGGACGAGAAATTACATGTTTAAAATGGTCAGTTCCCCTCATACTCATTCCGGTAAACTCACAATGCGTATTATGTTGTGGGTCATTTTAGCAATGCTACCGGCAATGGGTGTGCAACTCTACTATTTTGGCTTTGGTGTCTTAATTCAAGTGGCATTAGCCATCAGCTTCGCCTTATGTTTGGAGGGAATTGTCACCGTATTACGCCAAAAACCGACGCTGTTCTATCTGTCAGATTTCAGTGTGATTTTAACTGCGCTGATTCTTGCTATGGCCATTCCCCCTTACGCCCCCTATTGGTTGATTCTGATTGGGACATTTTGCGCGGTGATCTTAGGTAAACATGTTTATGGTGGCTTAGGGCAAAACTTATTCAATCCAGCGATGGTTGGTTATGTGGTGTTACTAATATCGTTCCCATTACAAATGACCACTTGGTTACCTCCAATCCAATTGCTTAATGAACCCCCTACTTTACTGGATGCTTATTCGTTAATTTTTACAGGATTTAGCACAGATGGCTTTAGCCTACATCAATTTACGCAGTCCGTAGATGCGATAACACAAGCAACGCCACTTGATAGTGCCAAAGTGATCTTAAAAGAGGGTGTTAACTATCACACATTGCTTCAATCACCAATTTTTGAGGCGGGATTTGCGATTGGCTGGTGGCAAGTTAATTTGGCATTTTTATTAGGTGGGCTATTTTTAATTTGGAAACGGATCATTCACTGGCAAATCCCCGTCGCCATGCTAGTCAGTTTTACACTTTTGGCGGCAATCACGGAACTCGTGGCAAGTATCCCTTATCTGAAAACTTTACCGCATTTATTCAGTGGTGCCATGATGTTTGGTGCGTTCTTTATAGCTACCGATCCGGTCACTGCCTCGATTACCCCACGAGGTAAACTCGTATTCGGGGCACTGGTTGGCTTTTTGGTGTATATCATTCGTTTCTACGGCAATTATCCGGACGGGGTTGCCTTTGCGGTGCTATTAGGCAATATCTGTGTACCACTCATTGATCACTATACCCGACCACGTGTCAGCGGTCATCGTCAATAAGGAGCAAGCATGAAAACCGTTAAAATTTCTGCTTATTATGCGATTTTACTTGCCCTGATTGCGTTGATTTGTACCGCACTTTCAACGGGCATTTATCTATTAACCAAAAGCAAAATTGAGGATGAAATCAATAAACAGCGGCAAGCACTGCTACTGGAGGTGGTACCACAAGCCTATTTTGATAATCCACTGAGTGAAAACTGCCAGCGTCCAAACAGTGAAAAATTACGTGCTCAGCGTATTGATCGCCTTTGTATTGCCACTAAGAATAATCAAAAAACGGCTTATGCCTTTGAAACGGTGGCACCTGACGGCTACGCTGGTCGCATTCGCTTGCTAGTAGGCATAACACCGACAGGCACGATCTTAGGAGTACGGGTGCTTGAACATCAAGAAACACCAGGATTGGGGGATAAAATTGAAACGCGAATTTCCGATTGGATTTTATCTTTTAGCCAACAACAACTACGTTCAGATAACTTAGCGGATTGGGCAGTGAAAAAAGATGGTGGCAAATTTGACCAGTTTGCGGGCGCCACTATCACGCCACGCGCTGTAGTGAATCAAGTAAAACAATCGGCATTAAGCCTGTTAGATGAACTCAATCGAGAGAATTAATCATGAACGACACTTTCGCAAAACAGACCGCACTTTCTGACGCTAAAGACGATGTCATGGACCAGCAATCTACATTAGCGAATACATCCACTCCGTCGGTCTGGAAAACACTTTTCTGGCAAGGAGTATGGAAAAATAATTCAACCCTTGTGCAACTCTTGGGCTTATGTCCATTATTAGCTGTATCCAACAGTGTCACAAATGCCTTGGGGTTAGGCATTGCAACGCTATTCGTGCTGATTTGTAGTAACACAGTGGTCTCTTTATTCCGCAAACAAATTCCGCACGAAATCCGTATTCCAATTTATGTGATGATTATTGCCACGACCGTCACGGTGGTGCAATTACTGATGAATGCCTATACTTATTCACTCTATCAATCCTTAGGTATTTTTATTCCACTGATCGTCACTAACTGTATTGTGATTGGGCGTGCTGAAGCCTTTGCTTCAAAAAATCCGCTTTCCCATGCGATGTTTGATGGCTTTGCCATGGGGTTAGGCATGTGTTTAAGCTTAGTCTTTTTAGGGGCAATCCGCGAAATTCTCGGTAATGGCACCTTGTTTGACGGCATTGAGCATTTACTTGGTGATTGGGCAAAAGGATTGCGTATTGAATTATTTCATCTCGATAGCCATTTCTTGTTGGCGATTTTACCACCGGGCGCCTTTATTGGTTTAGGGCTCATTTTAGCCATTAAAAATGTCATTGATCAGCGTAACAAAGCATGAATAAACAAAAACGAATTGAAATTTTAACACGCCTACGTGATCACAATCCGCATCCAACCACCGAACTCAATTACAGTTCGCCTTTCGAGTTGTTAATTGCGGTGATCTTGTCTGCACAAGCCACCGATAAAGGCGTGAATAAAGCCACAGAAAAATTGTTTCCTGTCGCCAATACCCCACAAGCCATTTTAGATTTGGGGTTAGATGGACTAAAGGAATACATCAAAACCATTGGGCTTTATAACAGTAAAGCCGAAAATATCATCAAAACGTGCCGAGATTTGATCGAAAAGCACAATGGTGAGATTCCTGAAAACCGTTCTGCACTTGAAGCATTAGCTGGTGTGGGGCGGAAAACTGCCAATGTGGTGTTAAATACCGCATTTGGTCACCCAACTATCGCGGTGGATACCCATATTTTCCGCGTTTCTAATCGTACTGGCTTTGCGCCGGGAAAAGATGTAGTCAAAGTGGAAGAAAAATTACTCAAAGTTGTACCTGATGAATTTAAAGTCGATGTGCACCATTGGTTGATTTTACATGGACGTTATACTTGTATTGCTCGCAAGCCCCGTTGTGGCTCTTGTCTCATTGAAGACCTTTGTGAGTTTAAAGAAAAAACAGAATAATTAAAAAATATTGGATGTAATTTTATGACAACAACAAAACAAGAAAGACAAACTTGGTCAAGTCGACTGACTTATATTATGACTGTTGCAGGGGCAACCGTTGGTTTTGGCGCAACTTGGCGCTTTCCTTATTTAGTCGGGGAAAATGGCGGCGGTGCTTATGTGTTTTTATTTTGCATCGCTATGATCTTAATTGGAATTCCAATGATTCTGGTGGAAAATGTGATCGGTCGCCGTTTACGCGTCAATGCAATCGATGCTTTCGGAGATAAATTAGAAAAACGCAATATTTCAAAATATTGGAAAATTGTCGGCTACATGGGCTTACTCGGTGCATTTGGTATCATGGCTTACTACATGGTGCTAGGTGGTTGGGTAATTACTTATATTATCCATTTAGTGACTGGCTCATTGGATATCTCAAGCCCGATTACTAAAGAAGTCACGAAAAACTTCTATGATCTGCATATCAGCAACAGTCCATTAGAAATTAGCTTATATACCCTACTTTTTGTGGCATTAAACTATTTTATTTTAGCAAAAGGCATCATTGGTGGGATTGAGCGCGCAGTCAAATACTTAATGCCGTTACTGTTTCTATTCTTAATTGGCATGGTGATCCGTAATGTTACTTTGCCTGGTGCAATGGAAGGCATTAGTTTCTATCTTAAACCGGATTTTACCAAAATCACGCCACAGCTCTTTGTGTTTGTATTAGGACAAGTGTTCTTTGCGCTGAGTTTAGGATTTGGTGTATTAATCACCTTATCCAGTTATTTAAATAAAGAAGAAAACTTAATTCAAACTGCTGTGATTACAGGCTTTACTAATACCATTATCGCAGTTTTAGCGGGTTTCATGATTTTCCCATCGTTATTTACTTTTGGGATTGCACCGAATTCAGGTCCCACTTTAGTCTTCCAAAGTTTACCGATCGTATTTTCTCACTTATGGTTAGGCAAAATTTTTGCAATCATTTTCTTTAGTTTGTTATTGATTGCCGCCTTAACCACCTCTTTAACCATTTATGAAGTGATCATTACCGCATTACAAGAGAAACTCAAAATGCGTCGTAGTAAAGCAATTGTTTTCACCTTAGGTGGAATTTTCTTGCTGGGTAATATTCCGTCGATTTTAGGTGATAACCTATTAAAAGACGTAACCATTTTTGGTAAAAGCCTTTTCGATACTTTTGATTTTGTCAGTGGCAATATTCTGTTTATGCTAACTGCCTTAGGTTGCGCGGTATTCGTAGGCTTTGTGTTAAAAGATGATGCGAAGAAAGAACTCTCGCCACACCCAGACTCCACCTTCACGACAATTTGGTTTAATTATGTGAAATATGTGGTGCCGTTAATTATTTTAGTTATCTTTATCAGTAATCTGATTTAAACAAAAAGTCCACCAAACAAGGTGGACTTTTTTATTACATCACGAAAAAAAGCAAAAAGCGCTACCGCACTTATTCCGCACGGTAACGATTCTCTTCTGTTTCTGGTTCTAAATCTAATTTCGCCATTAAGAGCTGATCGCCGTCTTCTTCTGGGTTACCAGTCACGAGTAATTTATCACCATAGAAGATTGAATTCGCGCCAGCCATAAAGCACATGGCTTGCATTTCTTCCGACATGCCTTGACGCCCTGCTGATAAACGTACATAGCTTTTCGGCATGGTAATACGCGCCACCGCAATAGTGCGCACAAATTCTGTCCAGTCTAATTCTGCCGCATCGGCTAAAGGGGTACCTTCCACTTTCACTAATTGATTAATCGGCACCGATTCGGGTTGCGGGTCTAAATTAGCTAAGCTAGCAATTAATCCTGCTCTTTCTTTACGGGTTTCATTCATGCCAATAATCCCGCCACAGCACACTTTTAAGCCAGCTTTACGCACTTTACCTAACGTATTAATACGATCATCAAATTGACGGGTACCAATCACATTACCGTAGTGTTCTGGGGCTGTATCGAGATTATGGTTATAATAATCCAAACCCGCTTCTTTTAAATCTTCTGCCATCCCATCTTGCAATAAACCAAAGGTACCACAGGTTTCTAAGCCCAGTTCTTTCACCGCTTTAATGATTGCGGTAACTTTTTCAATGTCTTTCGGTTTCGGTCCACGCCATGCAGCCCCCATACAAAAGCGCCCTGCACCACGTGCTTTGGCAATTTTGGCTTTTTCAACAATTTCTTCCACATCGAGTAATTGCTGCTTTTCTACTCCAGTATGATAACGTGCTGACTGCGGACAGTAGCCACAATCCTCTGGACATCCCCCCGTTTTAATCGACATTAAAGTGGATAATTGAATGGCTTTAGGATTAAAGTTTTCTCGGTGCACTTGCGCAGCCCGATAAACCAAATCTAAAAAAGGGGTCTCAAACAGGGCTTCAATTTTACACACAGACCAATATTCTAAGGTCGGGTGAGGAGTAAGTGTACGAATCTCAAATGCCGTTGCCGTTGTCATATTTTTCTCTTTCCTTATCTAATTAATAAGCCGCCTAAAGTGCGGTCTGTTTTTCGTTAAAATTATCCTTCAAAATGGTGGACTCACTCATCCTACCATGTTCAAAACGAATCATACGATCCATTTTCTGCTGTAATTCGTTCACTTGATGTGTCACGATCAGGAGTGTTAATTTTTTTTCATCACACAACTGTAACAATAAATGCAACATTTCTGCCCGTAAATCGGGATCTAAGGCAGAAAAAGGTTCATCCAATAACAAAATTGGCTTATCGCGTAATAAACAACGCGCCAACGCCACACGCTGTTTTTGCCCACCCGATAACTGGGTGGGTAATTGATTAAGAAAACCCTGCAAACCCACTGCACTTGCCACTTGTTGTACGCGTTGTTGTTCAAGTGCGGTCAGTTTTAGGCTTGGTTTCAGCCCTAATGCCATATTCTCTGCCACAGTCAAATGCGTAAACAAGTTGTTTTCTTGAAACAAAATAGATACCGGACGTTCATAAGGTTGAGTTTGGCTATGATTTTCACCATTCAACCAAATTTCCCCTTGCTGTGGCAATGCAAAACCCGCAATCAAATTTAATAAGGTACTCTTCCCTGCGCCACTGGCGCCAATAATAGCAACTTTTTGTTGAGCAGGAATCTGCAAATCCAGCTCAAAAGTAAAGGTATTATAGGAAAACTGAACACCGTTTAAATTAATCATCACGCGGTTCCTGATGTCGTTCAATAATCATAAAAACACTCAAACAAAAAACCAATAAAATAAACGCTGTTACTGCCGCTTCCTGACTACGATAATGCCCCAATTGTTGATACAACAAATGCGGTAACGATGTGAAGTCAGCCTGACCAAATAACGCGATTGCGGTGAAATCGCCTAATGATAACGCACAAGCCAGTGCAAAGGCGTATTTCATTGGCGCACGAAGCTTGTGCCATTCAATCAATCGAAAACGTTGCCAACCACGCAGGTTAAGTGATTGGCATAATTTTTCATAATAAATCATATTGTTATGCATCGGTAAAGCCAAAATACGCAACACAAAAGGCATAGCAGCTAACGCGTTACAGCATACCACAACCCCAAAAAGATGGTATGGAGAAAAATCGATCTCACGTAATAAAATGAATAAACCAATAGCTAACACTAACGTTGGAATGGCTAAAATGGTCGCACCGATATTTAAAATCACATGGGATAAGCTGCGATAATGTCGCCAATGTAATTCTCTGGCAAGCAATAATAAGGCAAAAGACAGTACTAAAGCGAGCAATGCAGAAGTGGGGGCGATGGTGAGCGAGTAACCTAATGCTTTCCATAATTGAGGTTGTAACCACAAGGTAAAAAACTGAGACGAAAGCAAAGCAGAAACTAGCGTATTGAGTAGCGGTAATAAGATAAATACTGTCGCACACACAATGATCATACGTTGCCATAATTTAACCCAATACGATTGGGGCGCAAACCAAGTAGGTTGACTGTGTAATGTCGTGGCGGGGGCTGGAGAAAAAAAGCTACTCAGCGTGAATAACAGAAAACAAAAAACAAATTGTAATAACGCAAATAAGCCGGCTTTCGGTACATCAAACTCAAATAAAATCGCTTGATAGATAGCCACTTCCAACGTGGTATATTTCGGTCCGCCACCTAAAGTGAGCACAATCGCAAAACTGGTAAAACACAGCATGAAAATCAAAGTAAATGCAGGTAACAATTGCTGGCGTAAATAGGGCCACTCAATCAGACGTATAAAATGCCAACCACGTAAATTGAGTTGTGCCGCGAGCTGACGTTGTTGCACCGGAATTGCTTGCAAACCTTGTAAAAACAGGCGACAAGCTAATGGGACATTAAAAAAAAGATGCGCCAGTAAAATACCTGTTAAGCCGTAAATATTAGGAGTCCAATCCCAAGCGAAAAACTGGCTTAACATCGCTAACCAGCCAGAAGCGCCATACACGCCTAATAAACCAAAAATCGCCACTAAGGCAGGTAACACAAAAGTCAGTGAAAATAATTTGAGGATCAGTTTCTTGCCCACAAACGGTTGATAAAAAAAGGCTCGTGCTACAATGCCACCAAAGAGGACCGCAAGTACCGCCGACAGAAAGGCTTGCCAAAAGCTAAAGATGATCACGTGTTGTAAATACTGATCACTCAACAACGCTGTCCAACTGCGCGCAAAAGGGAGCGAAAAAACCGCCCCTAAGGCGAACGCATAAAAAGCGCTCAGAAAAACAATCACCAACATCCCGCCAAGATAACTGGCGGGACGGTATGTGAATGCACGAAATCGCTTAAACATCAAGACAAACAATTATTGGGTTAGGGTCGTTTGCCAAACAGCAATCCATTTTTTGACTTGTTCGGCATTCACTTTTGAGGTATCGAGCACTTTCGTGTTCATTTGGGTGGCTCTAAGGGCATCAAAGTGCGGTTCAATATTGGTATTAATCACCGGTAACATCACATTATTCTTGACTAAATGCCCTTGTGCTTCTGGATGAAGTAAAAAGGCAAGGAAATGATCCGCACAGGCATTATCATGTTGTGCTACACGTGCAGCCGTTTCAATTTGTAATACGCCCCCTTCCTCGAATTCGGTGGCGAGATACTGATCTTTTTGTTCAAACACCATGTGATATAACGGAGAGGTGTTATAGCTCAAGACAACATCGGCTTCGCCTTTCAAAAACGCGCCATAAGTATCAGACCAACCTTTCCCCACAGTCACCGTATGTTTGGCTAATTTTTGCCAAGCTTGTGCCACTTCATTCTCGGTATAAACATGGTTCATCCAAATGAGTAAGCCACGTCCTACACTGCTGGTACGTGGATCTTGATAAATGACTTTTAAATCATCACGTTCTACCAATTCTTTTAAGCTTTTTGGTGGCTGTTGCACTTTGGTTTTGTCATAAATAAAGGCAAACTGCCCAAAATCATAAGGTAAAAAAGTGTGATTTTTCCACTCAACCGGTAGTGACAGCGGTGTTAAATCGACTTTATGTTGAACAAATAAGCCGCTTTTTTCTGCCTCCTCAAGGTTGTAGTTATCTAACCCTACAACCACATCCGCTTTTGTTTTTTTCCCTTCTAAACGTAAGCGATTAAACATGGTGCCAGAATCACCAAACGCAGTAAAATTCACTTGGCATTGTGGGAAGTGGGTTTCAAATGCTTTTTTTACTTTCGGACCTGCCCCCCATTCAGAAGTGAAGGAATCATAAGTATACACATTGACCGCTTGCGTTTGAGCAAAGACGGATAATGACAGTGTGGAAAGTGCGGTGAAAAAAAAGGAAGTTTTTAATCTAGACATTGTGTCCTCTCTTGTAATTACGCAAAAAAGTACACAGCAATATTGACTGCTAGTTTCCTACGTCAGTATTAACTGCATCAGGTTCACGGGTATCATCTCAGCTAACGCAATAGCACCCCGACTAAGAGTCCTAAGTCTATAATATTTTGTAAAAAAAGCACAATCTTATTTCTGTGCAAGCTCGAATTTCCAAAATAAAAGCACAAAACGGATAACAAACACTAAAAATCCTACACCGAAAAAACAGGTTTTATGCTAAAGTTTGTTCAGTTTCGATTTGTTATAAGGATCTCTTATGTCTTTCCCTTTAGCGCACGTTGATGTCACTCTCAATCAACTGGCAAAACAATTGATTGCACACTTTCCTGAACAATATCAAGATCAAATTTTTCAGCACATTGCAACGGATAAAGAAAAGCCAACGAGTAACATTGGGCAACTCCGCTATGCCATTGCCATGTCCGACTTTTTTGCAGAAACATTGCAAAAACAACCGCACTTTTTACACCAATGTTGGCAACAATGTCCTCACTTGCAAGATTGTGAGCAGTATGCAGAACGCTTAACCCCACTATTAGCGCAAGTAGAAAACGAAGAACAACTGTATAAAGTGTTAAGACAATTCCGTCATCGCGAAATGGCAAAACTGAGTTTCTGCCAAAGTTTAAATTTAGGCAGTGTAGAAGACATTTTTATTCGCTTATCACAATTAGCCGAAAGTGTGATCATTGGTGCAAGAGATTGGCTTTATCAGCGCGCCTGTGCAGAAATGGGGACGCCTGTAGATGAACAAGGCACACCACTACAACTTTATATTTTAGGCATGGGGAAATTGGGCGGTTTTGAGCTCAATTTTTCCTCAGATATTGATTTAATTTTTACTTATGCAAGCAACGGCGAAACTGTAGGTGCACGTCGCAGTATTGATAATGCAAAATTCTTTACTCGCCTAGGACAACGTTTGATCAACGCGCTGGATCAATATACGGGCGATGGATTTGTCTATCGTACCGACATGCGCTTACGTCCTTTTGGCGAGAACGGCGCGCTTGCCTTAAGCTTTGCTGCCATGGAATTATATTATCAAGAGCAAGGACGTGATTGGGAACGCTATGCGATGATCAAAGGTCGGATTTTAGGTGCCAATGCCCAAGATCCTCATGTCAACACCTTACAGCAACTCTTGCGCCCGTTTGTTTATCGGCGCTATATTGATTTCAGTGTGATTCAAGCCTTACGTGACATGAAGCACAAAATTGAACGAGAAGTCCGTCGTAGAGGGTTAGTGGATAACATTAAACTTGGCGCGGGTGGTATCCGTGAGATTGAATTTATTGTACAGGTTTTCCAACTGATTCGGGGCGGACGAGAAAGTACTCTGCAACAACCTGCCTTATTAAAAGTTCTACCAGAAATTAGTGCCCTTGAACTGATTTCTGCACAACAACAAGAAGACTTGCGCCAAGCGTATTTATTTTTACGCCGTACTGAAAATATCTTACAAGCCATACATGATCAACAAACGCAACAATTACCCGAAAATACATTAGACCAGCAGCGCTTGGTTCTCGCAACGCAACGTTTTACTCAATGGGACACACAAAATAAGTTGGAAACCGTCACTTATCCAATTCATGATTGGGCGAGCTTTTGTGAGGTCTTACAGCAACATCAACAAAACGTGCGGACAGTGTTTGATCATTTAATTGGCGAAGAAAAAGAAGAACTGAGTGAAACCGAAACGCTGTGGCATGATTTCCTTGAAAACGAAATTGAGGAAAGTGAAATTGAACAAATGCTAATCGAACATCATATTGAAGAGCGTGATTTTCATGAGATCATCGAAAAGTTAATGCAATTTCGCAACGAAGTCACTCGTCGCCCGATTGGTACACGTGGTCGTATCGCTCTCACGCAAGTGATGCCAACCTTATTACCGCAGATTTTTGCGCATACGGCTTATCTCCATTTATTACCACGTATGCTCAATATCGTGGATAAAATTCTCACCCGTACGACCTATCTGGAATTGTTAGTCGAAAATCCACAAGCGTTAACGCAATTAATTGAACTCTGTGCCCAATCGAAAATGATTGCCGAACAAGTCGCCAGACACCCGATTTTATTAGATGAATTATTAGATCGTAATGCCTTATTAAATCCTCCCCCTTATGATCACTATGCCAGTGAATTACACCAATATTTGTTACGCTTAACACCCGATGATGAAGAACAGATGATTGATGGATTACGTCAATTCAAACAAGCAACCCTATTACGTATTGCTGCCGCTGATATTTTAGGTGCGCTCCCTGTGATGAAAGTCAGTGATCACCTCACCTTCTTAGCTGAAGCTATTATCCATGTGGTTGTGGAGCTTGCTTGGCAACAAGTCACAACTCGATTTGGTACACCGACTCACTTAGCCGAAGGAGAAAAAGGATTTCTCGTGATCGGTTATGGAAAATTAGGGGGAATTGAATTAGGTTATAAATCGGATTTAGATTTGGTTTTCTTATATCAATCAAATGAACAAAGTCAAACCTGTGGGGGAAAACGCAGTATTGAGAGTAACCAGTTTTATCTTCGCCTCGCACAAAAAATTATCAGCATTTTCAGCATCAATACTTTTGCAGGCGTGTTATATGAAGTTGATATGCGGTTACGCCCTTCTGGTGAATCCGGGCTTCTTTGTAGTTCTATTTCTGCATTTAAAGCGTATCAACTTCATGACGCTTGGACTTGGGAAAAACAAGCCTTAGTGCGCAGCCGTGCTATTTATGGAGAAGCAAGATTACAAACGGAATTTAATGCGATCCGTGCCGAAGTGCTTTCAGCGCCACGCGATCTAGCGACGTTACAACAAGATGTTGTCGCCATGCGACAAAAAATGTATGCCCATTTAGCCCATCCCTATAACGATACCTTTAATATTAAAACGGATCGTGGCGGTATTACCGATATTGAATTTATTGCACAATATTTAGTCTTAGCCCATGCCCCTCAAAACCCTGCGTTAACAAGATGGTCGGATAACGTGCGTATTTTTGAGATCATGGCAGAAAGTGCGGTCATTTCACAAGAAATTTGTGACCAGTTGAAACAATGTTATGTTGATTTGCGCAATCGTATTCATCATTTGAATTTATTAGGTGAACCGTCTATTGTTCCACAAACGGAATTTCAGACAGAACGGCAATTCATTCAAACTATTTGGCACAGGCTTTTTGAGCACAACGATAAATACGAAGAATAAAAAAAGAGAGCAAATATTGCTCTCTGTTAAAATTATATAATCACGTAGATAACAACGCCCTATTCATTCATTAAATTTGCTTCAACAAAGGCACGTGTATCTTTAATAAAAGCGAGTAAGGTTGCTTTTTGCTCTTGCTCGGTGTGGGCATGATTCATTCTTAAAATACCGGATTGAACTTTTTCAAACAGTAAATCCGCTAATTCTTCATCAGAATGTTGACCATCAAAGGATAAAATAGCATGGATGTCCCCAGAATTGAGAACAAGCGTATTCCCCACGAAGTTAGACAAACTGATCACGGGTTTTTCCGTATTTAAATAATAGTCTAAATACTTACGGTACACGGTTTTTAACTTAATTTTATCTTGTTTAGTGACGGCAATGTTTCTTGCGTAAAAATCAATATTCTCATTATAAATTTCCAGCAAGACCGAGGTATAACCGTCATTTCGATTATCCGTAAAATAACGCTCAACAAAATCCGAGACTTTCATGGCATTTGGATAATGCGCTTTCAACGATTGGACAACTTTAGAAGAGGATTCCGCATTAAGATTGGTGCGAATATAGATGTTCTTTAAATCATTAATTTGAATATGACGCGAAATATTGCATTTCTCACGATTTTCAAGATGCGTCACAATACTGGTTCTAAATTGACGATTCAGAATGTAATCATAGTATTGTTCTTTCAGCAGATGATTATCACCACATTCGTTATCTAATAACGTTTCAATACGATCATCTTTAAAAATCGGGAAAGTCGCACTCACGCTAGAATCACAAATATGTGCGAGTCCATATTCTTCTAGTAATTCATTGAATTCATATAAATAAAGTGGCTGATTATATTCTTCAAAATATTCATGATAAATATAATGTTCATCTTTATCTTTAATCCCATCAGCCACGTCTTTCATCCGCTTATCGCCTAAGGCAAACTGACTTAAAAAATCCGCCGTTCCCTTACCATACGCCACTTTTTCTCGCATCGATAAATGAATATTTTGTTTAGCTAACAAATCCACACGGAATGTCATCATATCTTTTAGCGCTTCTAAAGACTTCCAACCGGGATAAGTATTATACGAAATCGTTGCTGCCCCGTTTTCACTTAAATGGGATTTGATCACCGTTAGAATTTTGCGACGAACGGATTCAGGTACCCAACTAAATACACCGTGACACACAATATAATCGAACTTGATGCTGGAATTTTCGAAAAATGAAATATCTTGGCAAAGTAACTCCACATTTTTTAAACCAAGCTGATTAACGATTGCTTTGCCTCCCTCGATTTGTGTTTCCGATAAATCCACACCAACAAAATGCGCGTTCGGATGAATTAACGCACTGGAAATAATGTTCCCACCAAAACCACAACCGATTTCCAGCACCTTGGCGTGTTCAATATGAGGCGTATGAAAACCTAGCAAAGACAACACCGCACGTTGTCTTTCTGGTAAGGTATGTGAAAAGCCTTTTGAAACGTAGGGCAATTCATTATAGCTTTGTTTAAGTAAATCGAGTTTTTCCATTTTTATTACACATTTTAAAAGTTAAAAAAAGTTAGCGATGGGTGGATAATGCCATTCTCACATAAGTATGGCGTCGCCCTCGAATGGCGATAGAATACGTCATAATGTTTTCAGGCACTGCAATGCCGTAAAATCCGGCATCACCAATATGATACAAATCGGCACCTGCCATTTTGCTGTTGAGTGCAATTTGTCGGATCGTTGCCTCATCTGCCCCTTCTTGGCTCGTACCAATAGCGAGTAACGCTAATGCCCCTTTCGCGTGGATCAACTGGACATACTTTTCCACTCTTTCGACGGTCATACCTGGAATCGTACCCGGTGCGGCTAATAAGATAATATCCGCGCCCGCCTCAATAAAGCTGACTAAATCCTGTTCGGAAATCAAACCACTTCCCGTTTCGTTTGCCACACCCGCACCATGCATTTTACCTGCAATAATTAATCCGTCCTCACCCAATACCGCTCTTGCTCGTTTTATTGCTTGCACGATTTCCGTATTGGTTACACCGGTTTTAGGGTTACCGGTTAAACAAACAAAATCAAAACCTAATTTTTTCGCTTGCTGTAATGCCTCTGTCGTCGCCAAACGCCCTTTTGCGAGAGTATCTAAGGTTTCGATTTGCACGGCATGCTCATCCACTGGCTCTAAATTAATCCCAATTGGGCGCCCAACTAAACGTTTTAATTGCACAACAGTATGTGCAGGATCTGATTCCAATCCCTGTATTTTTGGTGAAAAAACATCAAATAAATTCAGCAGAATAAGGTCAGCACCAAATGCAGCGGCTAACTCTGAATTGGTTACATTAGGATAAAGCGGTTGTACCGCCACCATATTTTCAGACAAAATCACGCGTCCTTCGCTCGCACGAATCGCTTGCTTTAATTGCTGTCCATTCATGTGCTGAAAATCAGACGCCGTACAATCCAATAATCTCTTCATCAATTTGATTCCTAAGCTTTTTTACCAAAACGATTTTTTCATTGTAACAAGGCAATTTGATTAAAGAAAGCACCGTTTATCTTTTCTCTATGAAAACAAAAAAGCACGCGTCTGATTACTCAGTTCGTGCTTTCTCTGTTTACTGACGCGAGGAATTAAAAGGCTAATTCACGATCGCCATGTTCATCTTTAATGCGGTTTGGTAAGCCGATTTTATTTAATAAATTCAAGAATGGTTTTGGATCGAGCTGTTCCACATTACGCATTTCACCCACATCCCATTCCCCTGTCGCGATCAACAATGCCGCAGCAACCGCTGGTACACCGGCGGTATAAGAAATGCCTTGGCTCCCCACTTCTTCATAGGCTTCTTTATGATCTGCCACATTATAAATAAAGATTTCTTTGTCTTTCCCGTCTTTTTTACCTTTTACCAAGTTACCAATACAGGTTTTGCCGGTGTAATTTGGCGCGAGTGATGCTGGATCAGGTAACACCGCTTTGACCACTTTAATAGGAATGACTTCAACACCCTCAGCAGTTTTGACCGGATGCACAGATAAAAGACCTAAGTTTTTCAAGACATTAAACACATTAATGTAATGATCACCAAATCCCATCCAGAAACGAATATTCGGTACATTTAGGTGGGTGGATAAAGAATGTAATTCTTCATGTCCCGTTAAATAAGAGTTTTGCATGCCCACAATAGGTAAATCATCTGTACGTTTGATTTCAAACATCTTATTTGACACCCATTGGCTATTTTGCCAACTCCATACGGTACCGGTAAACTCACGGAAATTCACTTCTGGATCAAAGTTGGTGGCAAAGTAGCGACCATGACTGCCTGCATTAATATCAATAATATCGATACTTTCTACGCTATCAAATTCATCATTGACGGCATAAGCGGCATACGCATTGACAACACCTGGATCAAAGCCCGCACTTAAAATGGCAGTGATGTTATTTTGTTTACATAACTCACGACGTTTCCATTCATAGTTAGCATACCAAGGTGGCGTTTCACACACTTTACTTGGATCTTCGTGCATTGCCGTATCAATATAGGCTGCTCCAGTTTCGATACAAGCTTGTAACACTGACATATTCACAAATGATGGACCGACGTTAATCACGATTTGTGATTCTGTTTTTTGAATTAACGCTTTTGTGGCCTCAATATCAAAGACATCGATTTCAAAACAATCTATCGTTGCGGGTACTTTAAAATTCCCCTTTTCTGCTACCGAGTCCGCAATCGCTCGACACTTCTCAATTTTACGTGACGCAATTGAGATTTTACCGAGCACATCATTGTGTTGTGCGCATTTATGTACCACAACTTGTGATACACCACCAGCACCAATAACCAAAACATTTTTTTTCATTTAGCATTTTCCTCCCAGGTGCCGAGCTTGCTAAAGGATCGGCATAGGCGTTAATAAAAACCTGATACATTTTGAAAACCTAAAAAGTCAATATCAGGCAAGGTGTTTGCCCTATCATATGGCATAATAAGACAAAAAAACGGCATGACAACCTAATGTCATTTCAATATTTTGATAAAACGTCCCGCACTTTTCTTGCTTAAGACAAACTCTCAACATAATCTTGATAGCCAAATGTTTTCACAACGCGAATACGCCCATCGAGCTCTTTAATCGCAATGGCAGGCATATTCACGCCATTAAACCAATTTTTCTTCACCATAGTATAACCAGCCGCATCACAAAATGAGATACGATCACCAATTTGTAATGGTTTCTCAAAGCGGTATTCGCCAAAAATATCACCCGCTAAGCAAGATTTACCACAAACCATATATTGATAGTCACCTTTACCTTGAAACGCATCTGGTAATAATTTAGCTTCAGAACGATAAATTAAAAGATCTAACATGTGTGCTTCTGTTGCGGCATCCACAATCGCCAATTCTTTACCATTATTGAGAATATCTAAGACAGTGACTTCTAAACTTGTACTTAAAGTAATCGAGGCTTCACCGGGTTCTAAATACACTTGCACGCCAAATTTTGCAGAAAATTGTTTTAACCGTTCTGCAAATGCCTCTAAAGGATAGTTTTCACCCGTAAAGTGAATACCACCGCCGAGACTGACCCAATCGACCTGATGCAATAATTCACCAAATTCCTGTTCAATGCGATCTAACATCTCACAAAACTTACCAAAATCTTCATTTTCACAGTTATTATGAAACATAAACCCATTGATTAATGGCATCACATCACGGATTTTGGCGACATCCCACTCCCCTAAACGACTGTGTGGACGCGCAGGATCAGCTAATAAAAAACTCGATGTACTGACTCGCGGATTTACACGTAAACCACGTGGTAAATGCGTGGTGTGATCACAAAAACGCTGTAATTGACTAATGGAGTTAAAAATAATTTTATCTGCGTTTGCCACCACTTCGCCAATTTCTTCAGGCGAATATGCCACGCTATACGCATGGGTTTCGCCACCAAACTTCTCGCGACCTAATTTAACTTCATAAAGTGAGGAAGAGGTCGTGCCATCCATGTATTGACGCATAAAATCAAACACCCCCCAAGTTGCAAAACATTTTAGCGCCAACAATGCTTTTGCCCCCGATTTTTCACGTAAATAGGCAATTTTTTCCATGTTGCGTAATAACTTGCTTTTATCAATCAGATAATAAGGTGTTTGTAATGTGGTCATTTTCAGTTACCTCTTTCGTTCGTTACGTCATCTCAATCTTTGTCAAAGCGCCGTATTATAGCGTAGGAATTAGAATGCGCAATCGTTTTCAATCGATTCTAAAATGAATGATTGCCCCCTTGAGTATAGTGCAAAAATACACATTTTTTGCTACACTCGTTGGAACTTTTGACACAAAAAATAAAATAATGAACAACGCATGATGACAAGCAATTATTCCGCACAAGAAATTACTGTTCTAAAAGATTTGGAGCCAGTGCAACTTCGCCCCGGCATGTATACCGATACCACCCGTCCCAACCATTTAGGTCAAGAAGTCATTGACAACAGTGTTGATGAGGCATTAGCTGGCTATGCAAATAAAATTGAAGTGGTCCTACACAAAGATCAATCTTTAGAAGTCATTGATAATGGGCGAGGCATGCCTGTGGATATTCATCCCGTAGAAAAGCTATCGGGTGTTGAAGTGATTTTGACCAAATTACATGCCGGTGGAAAATTCTCAAATAAAAACTATGAATTCTCCGGTGGTTTGCATGGTGTAGGGATTTCCGTGGTCAATGCGCTTTCTGAACGGGTTGATGTGACAGTAAAACGCAATGGTGAGGTCTATAAAATCGCCTTTGAAAACGGTCGAAAAGTCGAAGAATTAGAGGTTATTGGTACTTGTGGCAGACGTAACACAGGGACAACGGTACATTTCAAACCCAATCCGAAGTATTTTGACAGCGATAAATTTTCGGTTTCGCGTTTACGCCATTTATTGCGTGCTAAAGCAGTCCTCTGCTCCGGCTTAGAAATTAAGTTCATTGACAAAATCAATCAAACCGAAGACTGTTGGTGTTACGAAGATGGACTCGCGGACTATTTAAGTGAAGCAGTGAATGGTCTTGAAACCCTACCGGAAACGCCATTTATTGGTGATTTTAAAGGCGATACAGAAGCGGTCAGTTGGGCATTATTATGGCTTCCGGAAGGTGGTGACCTATTGAGCGAAAGCTATGTCAACTTAATCCCAACGATCCAAGGCGGTACCCACGTCAATGGACTACGTCAAGGCTTACTAGACGCCATGCGTGAGTTCTGTGAATTTCGTAATCTACTACCAAGAGGCGTTAAACTCAGCGCCGACGATATCTGGGAGCGTTGTGCCTATGTCCTTTCGCTGAAAATGCAAGATCCGCAATTTGCTGGACAAACCAAAGAGCGCCTATCTTCGCGCCAAAGTGCGGTATTTGTTGCTGGCGTTGTTAAAGATGCTTTCAGCTTATGGTTGAATCAACATGTACAACAAGCCGAACTTTTGGCTGAAATGGCAATTAGCTCTGCACAACGTCGTTTACGCGCTGCCAAAAAAGTCGTACGTAAAAAATTAGTGAGTGGTCCTGCCTTACCCGGGAAATTAGCGGATTGTAGCCAACAAGATTTAGACAAAACCGAATTATTTTTAGTGGAAGGGGATTCTGCTGGCGGTTCTGCTAAACAAGCACGTGATCGCGAATACCAAGCGATTTTGCCGTTACGAGGGAAAATTCTCAATACTTGGGAAGTCTCTTCTGAGCAAGTTCTCTCTTCAAGTGAAATCCATGATATTGCAGTGGCACTTGGGATTGATCCTGACAACGAAGACTTATCTCAACTGCGCTATGGTAAAGTATGCATTCTTGCCGATGCCGACTCCGATGGGCTACATATTGCGACCCTACTCTGTGCCTTATTTTTACGCCACTTCCCGAAATTGGTACAAAAGGGACATGTTTATGTTGCAATGCCACCGCTTTACCGTATTGACTTAGGTAAAGACGTCTTTTACGCCCTTGATGAAAGCGAAAAAGACGCCATTTTAGATCGCTTAAAAAGCAAAAAAGGTAAACCGAACGTACAACGTTTTAAAGGGTTAGGTGAAATGAACCCACTACAATTACGCGAAACTACGATGGATCCCAATACGCGCCGGTTAGTGCAATTGACCTATGATCTTGAACAAGAAGAACAAGCCGCAACCCTTGAACTGATGGATATGCTCCTCGCCAAAAAGCGCGCAGAAGATCGTAAAAATTGGTTGCAAACAAAAGGGGATCAGGTGGATTTAGCCGTATAAAGATGATGGCGACTTGCTTTTCTTATGCAAATAAAGTAGCCACACACCGATTAAGTGGCTTCCTGATATCAAGAACATTTTTTAACGGAAACTACCTTGTCTCCGCGCTATTTCGCAAGGTTATTTTCCTAAAAATTATCGTTCCGTTTAGGCAACTTACAAGGCGATTTGATAAAGATATAGAACAATAAAAGTGCGGTGCTTTTTTTAAAAAGTTTCTCCGCTATTAGTAAAATCTGATTTAAAAGTAAAAATAAAACATCATTATGAATATAATCAACTACGAAGGCATTGAACAAACCCCATTACGCGAGTTTACTGAAAAAGCCTATCTCAACTACTCCATGTACGTCATTATGGATCGCGCATTGCCTTTTATTGGCGACGGCTTAAAACCGGTACAACGTCGTATTATTTATGCCATGTCTGAACTTGGCTTAAATGCTGCGGCAAAATATAAAAAATCGGCGCGGACTGTCGGTGATGTGCTCGGTAAATTTCACCCACATGGTGATTCAGCTTGTTATGAAGCCATGGTCTTGATGGCACAACCCTTTTCTTATCGTTACCCATTAGTGGATGGACAAGGTAACTGGGGCGCACCTGATGATCCGAAATCCTTTGCTGCGATGCGTTATACTGAATCGCGGCTCGCTAAAATTGCTGATATTTTATTATCTGAGTTAGGGCAAGGGACAGTGGACTATCAACCGAATTTTGATGGCACATTAGAAGAACCCCAATATTTACCATCTCGACTGCCGCATATTTTATTGAATGGTACAACCGGTATTGCTGTGGGTATGGCGACCGATATTCCACCCCATAATATCAATGAGCTTGCTGAAGCCGCTGTGATGCTAATTGATAACCCAAAAGCGAGCTTGGATGATCTGTTAACTGTGGTACAAGGTCCAGACTACCCAACAGAAGCGGAAATCATCTCATCGAAAGAGGATATTCGTAAACTCTATGAACAAGGTCGTGGATCGGTAAGAATGCGCGCAGTGTGGAAAAAAGAAGACGGCGAAATCATTATTACTGCTCTACCACATCAAGCCTCACCATCAAAAGTCATTGCACAAATTGCCGAGCAAATGAGTGCTAAAAAATTGCCGATGGTTGAAGATATTCGCGATGAGGCGGATCACGAAAACCCAATTCGGATTGTGTTGATACCCCGTTCTAACCGTGTGGATGTGGATGCTTTAATGGCACACTTATTTGCTACTACCGATCTTGAAAAAAGTTATCGTGTCAACATGAACATGATTGGTTTAGATAATAAACCTGCGGTGAAAAATCTGGTGCAAATTCTGACGGAATGGCTACAGTTCCGTCGTACTACTGTAACGCGTCGTTTGCAATATCGTCTCAATAAAGTATTAGATCGTCTGCATATTTTACAAGGTTTACTGATTGCTTATCTGAATATTGACGAAGTAATCCACGTTATTCGTCATGAAGATGAGCCTAAAGCCGCGTTAATCGATCGTTTCGGATTAAGTGAAACACAAGCAGAAGCAATTTTGAATTTACGCTTACGCCACTTAGCCAAATTAGAAGAAAATGAATTACAAGCGGAAAAAGATCGTTTAGAAGAAGAACGTGACAGTTTACAGCTAATCTTAGGGTCTGAACGCCGTTTAAATACGCTAATCAAAAAAGAAATTCAGCAAGACGCTCAAACTTATGCGAGTCCGCGTTTGTCACCATTAGTCCAACGCGCAGAAGCCAAAGCAATCTCCGAAAGCGACATGACGCCTGCTGAGCCTGTCACTGTTATTCTGTCTGAAATGGGTTGGGTACGTTGTGCCAAAGGGCATGATATCGATGTGCAAAATCTCAGCTATAAAGCCGGTGACAAATACTTATCCCATGCTTATGGTAAGAGTAATCAAGCCGCCGTGTTTATCGACAGCACAGGACGAAGTTACGCTTTAGATCCGTTAAGTTTACCTTCTGCTCGCTCACAAGGCGAACCGCTCACAGGCAAACTCAGCTTGCCTGCAGGTGCTAGTGTTGAGCATGTGTTAATGGAACAAGACAAGCAAGCACTCCTGATGGCATCTGATGCTGGCTATGGATTTATTTGTCAATTTGATGATCTGATTGCGCGGAATAAAGCCGGTAAAGCCCTGATTTCATTACCTGAGAATGCCAAAGTCTTAACCCCTCTGCGAATAGATAATGAAAATGCCCGTTTGGTTGCCTTAACCTCGGCAGGCAGAATGTTGATTTTCCCAGTGAAAGATTTGCCTTCTTTAGCGAAGGGGAAAGGCAATAAAATTGTGACGATTCCTGCCGCACATGCGAAGGCACGAACGGAGCTATTAGTTCGGTTATTTTTAATTAACGAACAAACCAGCCTCGTTTTCCATGCTGGCAAACGGAAGATCACGTTAAAGCCTGAAGATTGGCAGAAATTCAGTGCAGAGCGTGGACGCAAAGGCACGCAATTACCACGTGGTTTGCACAGTCATGCAGATATTGAATTGCTCACACCAGACAGTGAGTAGAAAAAAAGAGGGATGGTCACATCCCTCTTAATTATTGTAGGCGAGATAAACGCTCTTGGGCTAATGCCGCTAATTCATTTTGCTGAACAGACACCTTCTGATACCAATAAACAGCTTGTTTTTTATTTTTCTTGGTTCCTTCACCATTCTCATACATCACCGCTAAACGAAATTGTGCATCGTGATTACCCGCTTCTGCCGCTTTTTTATACCATTTGAAAGCTTGGGTCATTTGATTTAATTCGTTTTCATAGATTTGCCCTAGCACCAGCATCGCATCCAATGATCCTGAATTGGCAGTTTTTTCAAATAACGTAATGCTGTGGCGAATATCTTGCTTGACACCATGACCTTGTAAGTAAAAAACGGCCAAATTATTGATGGCTTTAATGCTACCCTTTTCGGCTGCTTCGCTAAACCACCAATAGGCTTTTTCGAAATCTTGTGGAACACCTTGACCACGTGCATACAAAATACCAAGATTAGCTTGTGCCTGGTAATCCCCTTTTAAAGCAAGTGGTAAAATCAGCTCAAACGCCCGTGTCCACTCTTTTTTATCGGCTGCCTCGCGAATTAATTCGCGACGAGCTTCATCACTCAGTTCAGATGCATTCAGTGCCGAAATGTGCTGCTCTGCTCCCGTTGCAGTTGGTGCTGTCTGTGGCAAGACAGCTGACAGTTCAGGAGAAACCGGTGCAGACTGTGCGTGCACCACACCGGATAAAAACACACTGAATATGAACAGAATCGTTTTCTTCATACCAATACCTTATAACGTCGCAAGCAAGAGTAAAACAAAAAAGAGCAATGACACAACCATTTCCGCTAACCCCACTTGTTTCACACTCAGTTTCATTCGAGGTAGCCAAATCGCACGGAGCAGTGCGGGGAAATAAGCTAATGCGAGCCCATATTGTTGGAAAGGTAAAAATATCACAACACAAAGAAAATGAAAAATAATAGACGCTTTTAAATAAAATGGATTTTTCCGTTCACGTAATACCGACTTCACATAAAGTGTAGTGGCGATAAAAAATAAGCTTGGATAAAGTGCAACGAGCCAAATTTGCCGATCAAATGCACGTTCCGCAAAATAATACGAGACCATTCCAGCAAGCGCAAAAATAGCGATGCCCGCAAAGTCATTTAACAACGCACGTTCATTTTTCTGCTTCACATAATAAATATTGACCGCAACCAAAGGCAGCATAGCCAGTAAAAAATATAAAATGTGCCAGTTATAATACAGTGCCGGTAAAGCAAACAGCAAACTTGTTCCGCCGTAAATCAAGCTCCATTTTATATTCATTGCCATATTGCGCCCTTTAAACAAATTTAAGAACGGGTATGTCATGAGATAAAGTGCCGCCCAGGCGAAAAATAAAAAGAGATGTTGCCAAACAGGCTGAGAGGAAAACAGACCATATAAGAATGGCAATAATGCCATCACGATGGCACCATGTTGATTAGAAATAAGTAACTTCATTATTAAGAACCATGCCAAAATTAAGTTGCTTAATTTTAACGAGTTTGATACAAAATAGATATAATCTTTATTTGTTATGTCATGAATAAGAGGACAAAAAGATGGGAAAAGTGCATCGCTTTCACTCAAACGGTCGTTTATCTGAAATTGCCATTTATAATGGGATTATCCATTTAGCTGGACAAGTACCTGAAAAAACTACCACGGAAACCGCTTACGAGCAAACCAAAGAGGTGTTAGGTTTAATTGATCAACTTTTATCAGAAGCCGGCTCAAAAAAAGCACAAATTATTCATGCTCAGATTTATCTTGCCGATATGGATTATTATGACGAAATGAATAAAGCGTGGGATGAATGGGTCGATAAAGAAAATCCACCAACACGTGCCACTGTCGAAGCAAGACTGGCACACCCAGACTGGAAAGTAGAGATCGTACTCACGGCTGCCGCGTAATTTTTAAACGCAGTCATGTCACAAAACAATTTTCCATTCTAAATGCACCTATTTTGTCTTATACTTAGCGGGCTGATTTTCACGAAAAATCAGCCTTTTTTCTTTTACTCTCTGGAAAGCAACCTATGAATATTTATACCTATATTTGTTTTTTATCCGCGATCTCCATTTTTATTGGGTTTGTCACCCGGAAACTCAGCGATAAAATCCAATACACCATCGCCATCACCGCCACCTCCATTATCGTTTCTGTTCTCTTCCTCATTTTCGGTCACCTTTCTTGGTTTAAATTAGATATCATTGCCACACAAGTCATGGAACAACTCGATTTCAAAAGTTTTCTGCTCAATGGTATCCTCGGTTTCTTATTATTTGCCGGTGCATTAGGTATAAAATTACCCGTTTTAAAAAACCAAAAATGGGAAATCACGGTGTTTGCGCTCTTTTCCACACTTGCCTCTACCTTTATTATCGGCGTCTTGCTTTACGGTGTTGCTTATCTCATTGGTCTACCAATTGACCTGATCTATTGCATTTTATTTGGCGCTTTAATTTCGCCAACAGACCCTATCGCGGTACTGGCAATTATTAAAAATTTAAAAGCACCAAAACGCCTTTCCATGCAAGTCGAAGGCGAGTCCTTGTTTAATGACGGGGTTGGTTTAGTAATTTTTACCACGATTTTTGCTGTCGCGTTTGGCGGGCACGCCCCAACATTAGCGGGCATTACGGAATTATTCTTACAAGAAGCCGTGGGCGGAATTTTGTTTGGTCTCGTGATTGGCTTCGTAGCACATTTATTGATTTCATCCACAGACGATGGAAGTTTGGAAATTCTATTGACTCTGACGATTCCTACCGCTGGTTTTATGCTCGCGAATATGTTGCATGTTTCTGGCGCTCTCGCCATGGTCGTAGCAGGTATTTTAATCGGCAACTGGACACGACACACGGGGTTTTCCAAACAAAGCCAACTCTACCTTGATCATTTTTGGGAAATGATTGATCACTTCTTAAATTCCCTCCTGTTCTTATTGATCGGCTTAGCACTGCTTTTAGTCGATTTCGGTGCTCAAGGCTTTATTTTATTGATACTCGCGATTCCAATTTGTTTAATCGGACGCTATATCAGCGTGTGGATGCCTTTCAAAGTGATGCAACGTTTTCGCTCGTATAATCCTTATACACTACGTATTCTGACATGGGGTGGGCTACGTGGTGGTTTGTCACTTGCTATGGCATTATCGATTCCGAAAGGCATGTTATATCTTGAGCATATTGGGATGGATGTCCGAGATTTATTACTGGTAATGACTTATGCGGTAGTCACCTTCTCAATTCTAGTACAGGGTTCTACGATTGAAACGATGATCAAAAAATCCAAAGAAAGTATTCTACATCAACGAGGTTATGTCGGATTACACCCGAACAAGACAAGTTCTGAAGACTAAAAAATACGCCCTCAAGATTGAGGGCGTGAAAATTCTCGTAAAATCGACCGCACTTAAATGGGTTTTACTGTCGAAAGCTCGATTTCTGCACTAAATTCATGTAAAAAAAGCTGCAATTTCTCATCATGCTGTAACGCTTGTTGCGCTTTTTCACGCAACGCTTTATAGGTTTGCCGATACCATTCTGTTGGTGTCAAGTTGTCAGAGTCCGTCGGCGAGATCAGCACATTCATAGCTTGCTGTTGTAACTGGCTCAATGCTTGTTGTAACTGCTGTTGTGCATTCGTGGTGTGTAAGTGCGCTTTGTTGTCACGCACGCCAAGGTGAAACGCCGCCCCATCATGTGAAAGTAAAATACAGTTTAAGGCTAATTCTTTGGTTAAATTCTGGATATCAAGTGACTCTACACAATCTGTCCAAAAATCTTGTTTACGCGCGATATCAATCACTTTCGCGCGCAATTCAGGCGTAATTTCTTGTTCTAAACGCTGTTTTAAAGCAGAAGGCTTAATCCCTTCTTGTGTTTTAGCCAATTCTGGATTACGCCATTCCCAACGATAAGTTTCCGCCAAAAGCGTATCATCGATGATGTCATCTTCGTCTTCTCCTTCAGGTTCAGTATGCTGTGTTGCTTGTAATACAGGCGTATTTAAAGGAGAGGCTGAGGATAGCGCCGTTTCTGGCGCAGATAGTGTTGATAAAGCGGAAGCCTTATTTTTTATGAAACTTGTATCACGCGGTTTACTTTCAATCACCGGTAATGATGTTAACGTAGAAGAGGAGGTATCACTTGATAAGGAAACCCGTGGTGCTAACGCTTCTGTTGATGAACTATACTTTTTTTTTTCTTTCTGTGGTGTGATGGTTAAATGATCTAATTTATCAATCTGAGCTAAAGCATCAAATGCAGGCGAATACGTTTCCGTTTCTTCTGTGTGTGTGTGCACCTTTTCCTCAACAGGAGGGCTAACCTGTGCCGGCGCTGCGACTGTTGATTTCACTTGGCTTTTATATTGCGATTTTATATTTTGTGAAACGATCGGGACTTCAATATGACGCGTTGATGAACCACCTGTATCTTGCTCAAAGATGGGCGTTGCATGCGTTGGTGCCACAGCAACGAATTTAGGATGAAAGGCTAATGCCCGCAATAACGTCATTTCAACCCCAATACGACGATTTGGCGCATACGGCAGTTCTTTACGTCCCGTGAGCATAACTTGATAGAAAAACTGCACATCTTCTGGTGAAATATGACTGGCTAGAAAACCGATTCGACTCGTGTCATCCAGCTGTGAACTAGGCAATAACTGTTGCATGGCAATTTTATGCAAATTCTCGCCGATATCACGCAATAATTCGTCCCAATCTCCCCCTTTTTCCGCAACGGCTTGTACCCCTTTCATCACTGACTCACCCTGCCCTTGTTGCAAAGCATGGATAATGTCTAAAGCTTGATCATCATCAAGCAAGCCTAACATCTCATGCACCACATTTAAGGTAATGTTGCCATTACTCATTGCAATCGCTTGATCCGTTAAACTTAAGCTATCACGAATACTGCCCTGTGCAGCTTTGGCTAATTTTTCTAACGCAAGAAACTCAAAGGGGATTTTCTCTTGGGTAAGAATAAATTCAAGATGCTGTGCGATTTGTTGCTGTTCCAACGCCTTTAAATGAAACTGCATACAACGGGATAAAATCGTAATAGGCAGTTTTTGCGGATCAGTGGTCGCCAGTAAGAATTTGACATACTCCGGTGGTTCTTCTAAGGTTTTCAGTAAAGCGTTAAACGAATGACGGGAAAGCATATGGACTTCGTCGATTAGATAAACCTTATAGCGTCCTTGTACTGGTTTGTATTGTACATTATCCAATAACTCACGCGTATCTTCGACTTTCGTACGTGATGCTGCGTCAATTTCAATCAGATCAATAAAGTTTCCCTGTTCAATTGCTTTACAATGTTCACATTCACCACAAGGTTCAGCTGTCACACCATGAACGCAATTTAAGCCTTTCGCAAATAAACGAGCTATCGACGTTTTCCCTACACCACGCGTTCCAGAAAAGAGATAGGCATGATGCAGGCGATTTTCTTTCAACCCATTAGAAAGCGCGGTTAAAATATGGGTTTGCCCAACCACGTCACTAAAGGTTTTTGGTCGCCATTTTCGTGCCAAGACTTGATAACTCATTTATTTTCCTTTCTTCAATACTCAGAGATGCGGATTAATGCCCAGCAAAGTCCACTAAGGTATAAGCATCAATACCTAATGCATTTAAACGTGCTTCCCCACCTAAATCAGGCAAGTTAATCACAAAAGCAGCGTCTTGCACATCACCGCCTAAACGTTGAACTAATTTCACCGTGGCTTCTACGGTACCACCTGTGGCGAGCAAATCATCAATAATCAAAACTTTATCTTGTGCATGAATTGCATCAGTATGGATTTCAAGCGTATCTTGTCCATACTCTAACTGATAGGTTTGTGAAATAGTTTCACGTGGTAATTTGCCCGGTTTTCTCACCAGCACAAAAGGGACATTTAATGCTAAAGCCACAGGTGCACCAAAAATAAAACCACGTGATTCTGTTCCTAACACTTTGGTGATCCCTTTTTCTTTATAACGTGTCACAAAAAGATCAACCACGGTCTGAAAAGCAGCAGGAACTTCTAACAAACTGGTAATGTCGCGAAAAATAATCCCTTCTTTGGGATGATTTGGAATAGACTTAATGGAAGATTTAATCAAAGCAAGTTTATCGTTCATTTTTTTGCCTAATAAGTGCGGTTAAAATAAAAATTATTTTGTGATTTCAAATGGATAACACCAGCCATTTACACAAAAATACAATCAAAATGTTGCTCGTCATTTTCGCAAAAAATGCCTAGCAACTCAACTCTTTCTACGAGGCTTACTCCTTTTCTATCAGCCCCTTCAGCGTTGTCATATCATGATAAAAGGAGACGATCATCACGTTGACAAGCAGACATGCCCACTGACTTAAGCATAAATGTCGGTGCCGTCTTTACGGGTTTTTAGCAAACGTAAAATCCAAACATATTGTGCCGGTGTAGCCGTCACAAAACTTTCAATTTCTTGATTCATCGCGCGAGCTGCTTGTTCAGGATCATCACTCAATGTCATAGCAGGATGAATCTCTATTTCATATTTTCCCGATAAGGCATTATAGCGAGGAAACATCGGGATCACCGCTGCCTTCGCTAAGCGTGCAATTTTATTAATGCCCGGTAAAGTGGCTTTGTATGTGGCAAAAAAATCCACGAATACACTTAACTCTGCCCCATAATCTTCATCTGGTAAATAATAGCCCATATCACCTTGCTTCACATGATTTAAAAACGGTTTAATCCCATTTTGACGGGCATGCATTTTGCCACCAAAACGTTGACGGGCAAAAGTCCATAACCAATCAACCAAAGGATTACGGTGTGGATTATACATAGAAGTCATTGGCATACCATGGGTATGTAAAATAATCCCTGAGGCATCGATTGCCCAAGCATGAGGCACTAATAAAATAATATTTTTGCCCTGCTCACGGGCGCGATGAATATGTTCTAGCCCGGTGAAACAACTACGGCGTTGTAAATGTCGTTTCGAGCGTATCGCAATTTCCCCAATTCCTAACATGACTTGCGTCACAATCACAAACATTTCTTCGATTGTCTGTTCACGTTGCGCTTCTGTCCAGTGAGGAAAACAATATTGTAAATTAATCTTGGCACGGTGACGTTGCTTTTTGGCTTTCCTTGCCACAATTTTCCCAATGTAACTGGCCAACTTATCACGTAAACGAAACGGCACAAAGGCAAGTAAAATCAAGCCGAAAATGCCTAACCAAATTAACCAATATTTTGGCTGTAAATAGGACCATGAAAACTGTGGTTGATAACCACTGCGAGCCGTTAAACGTGTATCTTCTTCTGACATTGCCATTCCTATTAGCTAAACCAACCTTGATCATAGGCCATTTTCATTGTCATGATAAATGACATCACCACGACCATTGGGCGAATTAATGTTTTCCCTTTACTGAGTACCATTTTGGCGCCTAAGTTTGCCCCAATAAATTGCCCTGCCATCATCGCAAATCCCACACTCCACATAATCTGTCCTCCAATTAAAAAGAAGATCAACGAAGCGACATTTGAGGTGAAATTTAACACTTTTGCATGCGCGGTGGCTTTTGTCAGATTAAATCCTAATAACATCACAAAGGCTAAACTCAGTAAGGATCCGGTTCCCGGACCAAAAAAACCGTCATAAAAACCAATACCTAGACCGGCAGTGAAGGCAAAGGCTAGGTAGGAAATGCGTTTTTGGCGATCCTCATTGCCCAAAGTAGGACTAAATAAAAAATACAAACCAATGGCTAAAATTAAAAAAGGCAAGACTTTCTTAATGATGGCGCTATCGACAAGTTGAATTAAAATAGTCCCTAATGAGGCACCAATAAACGTCATCAATAAAATAAGCCAAACTTCCGCTAAATTGACCGCTCTTTGACGCAAAAAATATAAGCTCGCGGAAAAAGAACCCCCGCAAGCTTGTAATTTATTAGTTCCCAATGCAAGTGCTGGTGGCATCCCAGTCATTAATAAAGCCGGGATTGTAATTAATCCGCCGCCACCCGCAATCGCATCAATAAACCCCGCGACCAATGCTACAGCAAAGAGAAGTACAAGCACATTGATTCCAATTTCCATTTATTTTCCTTATTCCAACCATTCACTCCGATTGGGTGCATTTAAGATCTGTTGACACAAAGGGGGAGCTTGTGGAACCGCTTTAGGTTCACTTGGTGTTTTTGTAGGTTTCGGTGGCTCGAACCAAGAATATAATTCACTTCCACAGCCATCCCCTGCAGGCACTGGTGCTTGATTTTCACAGTAACTTGCCCCCTTTGGACAAGTCAAACGAACATGAAAGTGAGAATCATGTCCGAACCAAGGACGCACTTTATGCAACCATGCTCGCTGATTTCCCGCGCTCTGACATAATTTGAGTTTAATCGCTGGATTGACAAAAATACGCGTCACTTTTGGATCTTCTGCTGCCAGCTTAATTAATAAGGCATGATTGTTGTTCCAAACTCGCTCATCTACACGCTGTGCTTTACGATCGACCACCAACAAGCCTTTTCCATCAGAATTCAATGCATCTTGATCAGACATAGTGCCCATACGCAACCAAATATCCGCATCTAAGCCCATTTGGTGACTGGCATGCCCCGTCAAAAAACGTCCCCCACCAGGCATCGCAATATCGCCGATCAGCATTGTAGGTAATCCTGCGGCTTTGACTTTTTTGCCCAAACGTTGCAAATAGTCAATCATATCGGGGTGACCATAATAACGATTGCGATTTTTACGAATCACTTGATAGCCATCACCTTTATAGGGTAAAGCTTGCGCGCCAATAATACAGCCATTGGAATAACTACCAATCGGCTCAGGGCTGCCCGGAATCGGGCGTTTGATTTTCTGCCATTCTTGTGGCGACGCATAAGCAAGGCTACACAACAGGCTGAAAAGTGCGGTCAACATAACCGCGATATTAACGCTTTTTTTCATCATATTCGTGGATGTCATCCTCAATTAAACCTCGTGTTGGTGCCATCCTTTGCACATGACTTCATCATTATCTATTTTGCGCTTTATGTCTTAATAAGTGATCGAGTAAGACAATCGCAACCATCGCTTCAGCAATCGGTACGGCACGAATCCCCACACAAGGATCATGACGTCCTTTCGTAACCACCTCGACAGGCTCATTGGCAAGATTGACTGAACGCCCCGGAATTGTGATGCTTGAAGTTGGTTTTAAAGCAATTGTCGCGACAATCGGTTGACCTGAGCTAATACCGCCCAGAATACCACCCGCATGATTAGACAAAAAGCCTTCCGGCGTCATTTCATCGCGATGTGCTGAACCACGCTGATTAACCACCGCAAAGCCATCACCAATTTCCACTGCTTTCACCGCATTAATGCCCATCAAAGCGTGAGCCAGATCCGCATCTAAACGATCAAACACGGGTTCACCCAAGCCAACTGGCACATTTTCTGCCACTACCGTTAATTTTGCCCCAATCGAATCACCCTCTTTTTTCAGCTGACGAATTAATTCATCAAATTTTTCCACCGCACTCGGATCCGGACAAAAGAACGGATTACTGTTGACTTGTTGCCAATCAATTTGCTCAATCACTTGCGGGGCAATCGCCACATCACCAATTTGAGCCAAAAAGCCTCTCACCTCTACGCCAAAATGCTCACGCAAATATTTTTTCGCGATGGCACCTGCGGCAACTCGCATGGCTGTTTCTCGTGCGGAAGAACGCCCACCACCACGATAATCGCGTATCCCGTATTTTTGTTGGTAGGTAAAATCAGCGTGTCCAGGACGAAAACGATCTTTAATGTCACCATAATCTTGCGAACGTTGATCCGCATTTTTGATGATCATCCCGATACTCGTCCCCGTGGTTTTACCTTCAAACACACCCGATAAAATCTGCACTTCGTCATCTTCACGACGCGGTGTGGTATAACGCGATGTACCGGGTTTACGGCGATCTAAATCAGGTTGAATGTCTGCCTCAGATAAACTCAGCCCGGGTGGTACACCATCCACAATACAGCCGAGCGCAATCCCATGTGATTCACCAAATGTTGTTACCTGAAAAAGTTGCCCAATTGTATTTCCTGCCATCTTTTATCCTTCCTGTTTTTGCGTTGGAAAACATTGTTGATTCAGTTTAATTTCTTCGTTGGTTACCTGATTTTTAATGAAGACATCCAACTGGTTAAATGAAATTTCAATATTATTTTCTTCAAATAAGCTGTTAATACGACGGTTTAAGCAATCGACTGTCGGATTCCGATCTGCCAATTTGCCTACGTATAAACGTAACTCATGATCCAATGAGCTTGCCCCAAAGTTTAAGAAGTACACTACCGGTTCTGGATCTTTCAATACACGATCACATTCTGTCGCCGCTTGCAGTAATAAACGTTTGGTTAACTCCAGATCTGAACCATAGCCTACTCCAACACGAATCACCACACGCGTAACCGAATCATTAAGTGCCCAGTTGACCAAACGTTCTGTTACAAACGCTTTATTTGGCACAATCACTTCTTTACGGTCAAAATCAATTAACGTAGTCGAACGAATACGAATACGTGATACGGTACCGGAATATTCACCAATCGTAATCACATCACCAATGCGCACTGGACGCTCAAATAAAATGATCAAACCTGACACAAAGTTAGCAAAGATTTCTTGCAAACCAAAACCTAGACCCACAGACAAGGCAGCAAATAACCATTGTAATTTCGACCATGACATCCCTAAAGTCGAAAAGGCGACGCCCGCGCCAATCGCAATAATGAAATAAGTGGCTAAGGTCGTAATGGTATAAGGCGTGCCTTGGGAAAAGCTCACCCGTGAAAACACTAATACTTCAAGCAAACCGCCAATATTACGCACTAAAGCATACATGGCAATTAAAATCACTACTGCCAACAACAGATTCAATAAAGTAATGGACTCCATCACTGTTCCCGCTGCGGTAGTGACACTTTGTTGCCATAATGTGACACCCTGTAAGTAATAGGCGACAGTAACCAGATCAGACCAAACCCAATATAACATGCCTAATAAAATGACCGTTAACAGCAAATCAGTGACACGTAATACTTGATCTTTGACTTGGGCGATACCTAAACTTTCGTTTTGCTGTAACTCCAGTCCAATATTCAATTCTTCTTCCGTATTGACTTTTGGCTGCGCCTGTTGCTCGATTTTTTCTTTCAAACGATTGTAAGATAAACGACGCGAGGATACGGTTAAACCACGGTGAATCACATTTTTTAACACTAACCAAGTGACAACCACAAAATAAGAGGACATTAAATGTTCCATCAAATTCAGTGCCGTATAGTAGTAGCCCATCACAACAAGCACAATCAGGATAATCGGTGCCGCAACAAGGAAAAAACGCCCTATTTTTAACACCATATGAATTGATTTAGTGTTATCTTCCGATGAATTTTCATACGATTTCACGGCATCTTGAATACGTGGACCAATAATCAGTAAAGAAATAAACAACACCGAAATTGTCATCACTTGCCCAATCACATCGTTGGTAATCCCCGTTTCTAAATGTGTAAAGAGCGAGGCATTAATCCATAACGCGGAAATCCAAACAGAGCGACCAAAAACACGATAAAAACGATCGACACTTTCTTTTGGCATACTAAAATGGCGATAGGCAATCCCATTTGGACGTAACAGCGATAACATAAAGGCGAAGAAACACCAATAGCCGCCCATGCTGACAACCCAACTTGCTAAATTCAATGGTTCTGCAAAACACAAATACACCATAAACACTAGCAATGCAGTAAAAATGAAAGTGCTAGGTAAACATAGCACCAACGTCCATAAAATGGCTTCGGGAGTGTGCCATTGGCTATCCGAAGTGAGTGTATTAATTTTTTGATTAATATTGGTTAAACGTTGTTTAATTTTTGCTTTCTGTAATTGAATCAAGAAAGTGAATACCAGTAATAGCGCAATGATTAATGCCGCAGGTACCAAATTCTCACGCCAATTGGAAAAATCAATTTGCTTAATAATCTCCGTTACTTGCACTTGAACCGCAGGTAAAAATTGTTTGACCCAATCTACATCCATCGGTGCATTACTTTTTACCCAGAAGCTTTGTTGCTGCAATTTACTTTGTAGTTGATCACTAATTAACGCAACTTGCTTTTGGTTAAGCTCAATATTAATCACCAAATTGAGCTGGTTATTAAGCAAACTAATGATGTCAGATAATAACTTACGGCGCTCTTGTAAAATCGAATCTAAGCTGGCTTTTTCTTGCGCACTAAACGCGACTTGTTGTTTCTTTTCAAGTGCTGAAATATAGCTCTGCGGATCATAAAGATTATCCCGCATCTCAGTCAGATCAAAGATACGGACACGCAGATCCGTGATGCGTTTCGATAACCCAGCAATCATTTCATCTTGTGGTAACAACTCTTTTTGTTTATTAATAATGCGTGACAACACCAGTGAACCTTGCAACGCACTAATTTGATCTTCAATATTGCGTTGTGTCTGTTGTAAGTTATTCAGCACATTTTTAATACGTAAATTATCTTGCGATAACGTATTCATTTCGGTGGTTTGTTGCACTAGCGCCTGGCTTAATCGCACATTCTGCTCTAATTGGCTTGCTACTTCAGGATGTGTAGTGCCTTTATTTTCCAATTGCGATTTGGTCAGTTGCTCCACTTGCTGTTGCGATTCTTTTAAATATTTCTGGTTAATCGCATCCTGTAAATTCTTAATCTGTTCTTGCAACTGCGCAACTTCTAAGTTCTTATCTTCTAGCTCGAGCGTATATAACGTGGTTAAGACATTATTGCCTTGCAATAACAATTTATTAAAACTGTTTTGCAATTCTAATAAGGCTAATTCCGTTTCTAGCTTCACTTTTCCACTTGGTATGGTGTCCGCATTCGCTAATAACTTATTAATTTCTTGTACACGGGTTAAATTCGCATTGAGTGTCACTTGGGCACGCTCAGGCGCAGTGCGAAGCGTGACCAATTCAGTATTCAGTCCTGTTGCATCTGCTTGAATTTGTTGTAATGCTTGTTGCGTACTCAATAACTTGGCTTGTAAATCAGCCAAAGACAATTTCTCAAATTGTGTTGCGGAAGGTGCTGGCGTACTTTTCAGCGTTTCTAAACGTTTTTGCGCTTTTGTCGTTTGCTCTGCAGCCCCATCAATACGCGCCTCTAAGTCTTTAATATCCGCTTTCTGCTTGTCAATTTTTGCCAACAATGCCAAGGTTTCTTCCAAATTCTGTACCACAGTTTTACTATTGGTATCATTTTGCTCTGCACTTTTGGCAACTTTTAATTGGGCTTGAATATCATTTGGTGTAGGAAGTTGAGCGAATGTGTATGCGTTGAACATAAAACATAAGCTCAGGGCAAAAAAGGCCTTTTTAACTAAATGTGTTTTTTTCATTCGTGAGTTCCTAGTAAATCCTGTAAGGCTAATTTTAATCTTGTTCGAGAAATTTTAATTGCACCTTGTTGTAATTGTTGTGTATTCAAAGGGAAATAAGCCACGGGGTGTTTAAATTTTTCCAATTTATCCGCAAGCCAAAGCGTCAATGCCTCAACAAGTGCGTCAGAAAAAGGCACAGAAAATTCGATGAACGCCACGGGGCGTTGTCCAAACTCAATATCCGCTTTCGGCAACACAAACACTTGTTTGACATATTGCCATTGCTGAATTATCCGTTCGATTTCTTCGGGCTGTATGTTTTCGCCACCGGAAATGAACATATTATCAATTCGTCCTAAAATTACCAACTCATTATCACGCCATATCCCTTTATCTTTTGTGGCAAACCAACCTTGTTTATTGGTGAGCGGTAAAATCGTTCCTTGTTGCCAATAACCAAGCGCTAATCCCGCACCTTTCAGCCAGATTTCGCCCTCAACGAGTCGATATTCACGTCCACATAACGGTTGACCAACGCCCATTTTATCATCACTTCGTTTCGCAAATACGGTCGACGCCATTTCCGTCATGCCATATCCCGAATAACTTTGCACGCCCCATTTTGCTAATTGTGCAGTTAATGACGTCGGAATCTGCGCCCCACCGAGCAAAATATGCTGGGTTTTTAACGAGCTGTCTAAAATCGTATTTTCCTGCCAATAAGATAATAAACGTTGTAATTGAGTCGGGACTAAAGAAACATGTGTCGCTTGCCCGACAGACGCATAAAAGTCCGCTTGTGGAAAATGTAAGACTGCGCCTGCACGTAACCAACGCCAAAGGATCCCCTGCCCTGAAACATGATATAAAGGCAAAGAAAGTAACCATGACGCATTTGCGTCAAATTGCATGAGTTCACAAACGCCTTTGGCATTATCTAAATGCGCTTGTAGGTGATGAACAACCGCTTTAGGAACACCACTAGACCCAGAGGTTAAAGTCATGGTAGCGGGAATAAAAAAGTTTTCACAATCTGACCGCACTTCTGGTTCAACTTGTTCCACTTGAACATTCACTGTTAACGAAATCGCTTGGCAGTCACGTAAGAGTAAGGCATGTGGCGCATAATAAAACTCAATATCTGCCGCACGGCAATATTGCTGAATTTTTTCGACAGGAAAAGCAGGATTAAGCGGAAAGACTCGTGCACCAATCTGAATAGTGGCTAAGTAGAGTAATAACAAGTCCAGTTCATTCTTACCACATAAAGCGACACCAGAATTAGGTTGAACGCCATGGTATTGCAAAAGCTTAGCATACTGGCTGATTTGCTCAAAAAGCTGTCGCCATGTAAAAACCTCGCCTTGCGGATCTCGCAAGGCGATTTGGTTTTGTTTAATGGGATCAGATGCGAATCGCTGCCAAGGAAACATAACTAATTGGCAACAAAATAGCTACGCACGTCTTCAATTAAGTCCGCCGGTAAATGCATCGATTGCATTGCGCCTTCTAGCATCAACATTTTGCGACCACTATTGGTATTGGTGATCACCCAATATGGCGTATCGGGAATTTGCTTTGGCTTCGTTTGATTTCCCGCCATTAATAACGTGCCTTCATCACGCGCAAAATAAACACGGGTACGCCCTTGCAATGATTCAGTTGCTTGCGCAAAACTTTCTGGGTTCGTACGATAAAGCACTTTCAAAATATTTAAAAAACGTACAACCGCTTTACTTTCTTGTTGAAATGCATCAGAACGGAGTAAGTCACGAACTTTGGTGACCACTTGCTGAATAGACTCATCAGATTGTTTTTTAGGTAAGATTTTTGGATTTTCAAAAACCGCTTCTGTTTCTGCTTGGACAGCTGGTTGTGGTGCTGTTGGTGCAGGCTCTGTCGTTTTAACCGCCACGGGAGGCACTTCTGTTTTTTCAACAGCTTTATTAGAAAAATTAAGCAAACGGCGCAAAATATCCGATGCGCTTTCGCCAATAGACTGCGTTTGACTCGCAATATATTGATAAAGCTCTTCATCAACTTCAATAATTTTCATTTTTTCCTCCACTTGCTTGATCTCTTTCAGATTTTGCAACATTATAACGACTTCTTTACAAATACTCTATATACAAATTATGTCTGAGAACAATTTACTTCACTTTCAATTTCATCAGTTAAAACAAGAAATTAATGCGCCGACTTTCGTTTTTATTCATGGTTTATTTGGTGATATGAATAATTTAGGCATTATCGCCAGAGCCTTTAGTGAAAAATATCCCATTTTACGTGTCGATTTACGCAACCACGGACAAAGTTTTCACCACGAAGAGATGAATTATACGCTCATGGCAGAAGATCTCGCCAATGTCATTCATACCCTTCAGCTCGAAAAAGTCATTTTAATTGGGCATTCCATGGGAGGAAAAACTGCCATGAAAATGACCGCACTTTATCCCCATCTCGTCGAAAAATTGATTGTCATTGATATTGCACCAGTCAAGTATGGTCACCATGAGCATGACGCTGTTTTTACGGGGCTATTTGCCACCAAACAAGCAAAACCGAAAACACGACAAGAAGCAAAACACTATTTAGCACAATATATTCCTGAGGAAGCGATCCAACAATTCATGCTGAAATCCTTTGATGCCAATGCCAAAGAATATTTCCGTTTTAACCTCAGCGCATTACATGCCAATTATCCTCACATCATGGATTGGCAACCTTGTCACTGTACCGTACCTACCCTCTTTATCCGTGGCGGACAATCAAACTATATCAAAACAGAAGACACACAACCTATTCTCGCGCAATTTCCACAAGCCACCGCCTTTACTATAAATGGTTGTGGACACTGGGTTCACGCGGAAAAACCTGAGTTTGTCATACGCGCAATTGAAAGATTTTTAATATCAAACAAATAGCCAAAGCGCGCAGAAATTCGTGTTTTAATCCCACATAAATTGTGTTATAGTTCAGCATTAATTTAGTTGTGGCTTATCATTCTCACTTAGCCACAGATTTTCAGTGATTTGATAGATGGCAAAACAAGACGCAGATTGTATTACATTGGATCTGTTTGCTAATACTCGCAAAGTTGGACGCCCAAAAACAAATCCACTGAGTCGTGAACAACAAATTCGTATCAATAAACGTAATCAGTTAAAACGGGATAAATCCATCGGGTTAAAACGGGTCGAACTTAAATTACACACGGATTTAGTTGAGCAACTAGAAGATTTAGCGGCAAATTTGCATGTTAGTCGATCAGAATTGATTGTAACGATTTTACAAGATTATTTTAATATTCAAGAAGATAGGTAGCAAAAATGGCTGTTGTTGGTTTATTTTATGGCAGTGATACAGGCAATACCGAAAATATTGCCAAAATGATTCAAAAACAACTCGGTAGTGACTTAGTTGATGTACGCGATATTGCAAAAAGTACAAAAGAAGATATTGAAGCTTATGATTTTCTCATGATTGGGATTCCAACCTGGTATTACGGTGAAGCCCAATGTGACTGGGATGATTTTTTCCCAACCTTAGAAGAAATTGATTTTACCGATAAATTGGTTGCTATTTTTGGCTGTGGAGATCAAGAAGATTACGCAGAATATTTCTGTGATGCTATGGGAACCGTGCGTAACATTATTGAACCTAAAGGCGCCATCATTGTTGGTCACTGGCCAACAGAAGGCTATCACTTTGAAGTTTCGCAAGCATTAGTCGATGAAAATACTTTTGTAGGATTATGTATTGATGAAGATCGTCAACCTGAATTAACTGCTGAACGTGTTGAAAAATGGGTGAAGCAAGTGTTTGACGAAATGTGTTTAGCAGAACTTGCTTAATAGCAAAATAATTAAGGGGCTATTATGTCTGAAGAAAATATCAAACTTTTGAAAAAAGCGGGGTTGAAAATCACCGAACCTCGTTTAACGATTTTGGCATTAATGCAAGAACATCAAGAAGAACACTTCTCTGCAGAAGATGTGTATAAAATGCTCCTTGAAAGAGGCGAAGAAATTGGTTTAGCCACAGTTTACCGTGTATTAAACCAATTTGATGAAGCAAAAATTTTGATTCGTCATAATTTTGAAGGCAATAAATCCGTCTTTGAACTTGCCCCAACTGAACACCACGATCACATTATTTGCGTGGACTGCGGTAAAGTGTTTGAATTTAATGATGACATTATTGAAAAACGTCAACGTGAAATTACTAAACAACATGGTATTGAATTAGCCACACACAGTCTGTATCTTTATGGCAAATGTAGTAATGTCAAGAAATGCGATGAGAATGGCAAAAAATAAAAACAAGGCAAATTAAATAAAAAGTGCGGTATAAATTTTCAACGTTTATACCGCACTTTTTTAGTAGCCTGTCAATTGTCAACTTTACGGCTTGTAAATGGTTTCTACCCCTTCTTCGTCTTCTTCTGACCAATCATCCCAATCCTCGTCTTCATCCTCGAACTGATGATCCGCTAATTGAGCTTGGTGGTAATCATCCCATTTAAATTTCACTTCTGCCTCGTCCGCCGTTTGCTCAACTTCGTGACGTGGATTTGCTTCAATAAAGTCCATAATATCACGACAAAGTGGCTGTACATTTTTGCCTGTTACTGCAGAAATGAGGTAATAGTCGTCATCCCAGCCTAAGCGTTCAGTAATCGCTTGCGCACGCTCGTGTGCCTCTTCATCACTCATGGTGTCAATTTTATTAAACACTAACCAGCGTGGCTTATCCGCCAGGGCTTCACTGTATTGAAATAATTCTGATTCAATGATCGAGATATTCTCTGCAGGATCACTCTCATCAATAGGTGCAATATCAACTAAATGAATTAAGACGCGACAGCGCTCTAAATGTTTTAAGAAACGCACACCTAAACCAGCGCCTTCAGCCGCTCCCTCAATTAATCCCGGGATATCTGCCACCACAAAACTGTGGTTTTCATCAACACGCACGACGCCTAAACTCGGTACTAAAGTGGTAAACGGATAATCCGCAACTTTAGGTTTCGCCGCTGAAACCGCACGAATAAACGTGGATTTACCAGCATTCGGTAAACCTAGCATACCGACATCGGCTAACAACATTAACTCTAATTGCAAATCACGCTTTTCTCCGGGCGTGCCATTGGTTTTTTGTCTAGGTGCACGGTTAACGGAGGATTTAAAACGTGTGTTGCCTAAGCCATGGTAACCGCCTTTCGCCACAAGCATTTTGGCACCATGTTTGGTTAAGTCACCTAAGACTTCTTTCGTATCGTTATCAATCGCACGAGTACCCACAGGCACTCTTAAAGTAATATCATTGCCACGGTGTCCAGTACAACCAGCACTGCGTCCGTTTTCGCCACGTCCCGCAGCAAAGCGTTTTTCAAAGCGATAGTCAATTAAGGTATTGAGGTTTTCATCGGCAACTAAATACACGTCACCCCCATCCCCTCCATCGCCACCATCTGGTCCGCCTTTAGGGATATATTTTTCACGTCGGAAGCTCACACAGCCGTTACCACCATCACCCGCTTCAACACGAATTAGTGCTTCATCAATAAATTTCATTCTTTCTCCTAACGCTTAATAAATTTGTGCCCAATAGCGGATGTAATTGCCCCTAAAACCACTATCAGCGCACCAATATAACTGATTGAATTTAAATCTGGTTCTGCAAAGTATTGTGGGTAAAACAAATATAATAAATACGAAAATAAAATCGTAAAAAGTGGCATTAACGTAATCACGACACTCACTTTAGAAATATCCCAACGATTGAGTGCTTCTGCATACGCCCCATACCCCACAAGTGTATTTAAACAGCAATAAATAAAACAAAATAGTGTCCAACCACTGAGTGCGCTCACTTGCTTAACCTCTGCAAAGGGGGTAAAAACTAAAGCACAGCCAATATAAATAACAAATAAAATCTGTTGCGAATTAAATTCACGTAACATTAATTTTTGCGCAATACCATAAATACTCCAAATCAACGCGGCAGAGGCAGCCAAAAAGATCCCCGTTGAATAGGCATTCACGCTCAAGAATAAACCAAAACGATCATTAAAAAATAAAATTAACCCAACTACTAATAACGCTAACCCGATTTTCTGATTTAAACGTAATTTCTCTTTAAAGAAAACCACACCAAAAATCATCATGGTAAACGAAGAAAGCTGGCTAAATATTTGTGCAAATGACGGTTCAATATATTTTAATGAGGTATTAAACAAGACAAAGTTTGCTGCTAATCCCACTACCCCGATTAACGCTAAAAGGCGATAACGTGGTAAAAACTGTGAAATCTTAGGTAATTTTTTACTGCAGCCTAAAATGATCCATAACCCAATTGCCGCCACTAAAAAACGGTACCAGACGATTGTTTCTGGGCTCATTACCGCGACGACGCGCTGTAGTGCAATCGGCAAGGAACCCCATGCCATTGCCGTAATCAGGGCAAATAAAAATCCCATTAAAGGTTGCTGTTGCTTCATCTTATGGTTTCCTATTTGTGATTTTAACTAAAATTCGATGTCCTGTGGCGGAAAATAATGCACCTGAAACGACAAAGCACACACCGATATAGCTTATCCAATTTAATTCCTCAGTCATCACATAATCAGGTGCAATGAACAGTAATACTTCCGAGAAAATCAAGGTCAATATGGGAATTTGTGTCACAATCGCGCTCACTTTCGTCACATCCCAATGATTCAGCGCTTCCGCATAAGCACCGTAAGCAATTAATGTATTCAAACAACAATAAATCAAGCAGCCTATTTGCATCGCATTCAAATGCGTCACTTGTGAAATGGTTGCCGTAGGCAGAAAAAGTATCGTACATCCTATATAAATGGGCAATAATACTTGCTGTGCTGTCAAACGATGCAACATCAGTTTTTGTGCACTCCCATAGACGACCCAAACTAAACTTGCACTAATACAAATAATAATCCCTTTTACATAAGTGCCAAACTGTAAAAAGTCTTCCACGCGCTGATTAAAAAAGAGGATCAAGCCAAGAATGAGTAAACCTAAACCGACTTTTTGATAAACTGCAAAGGTTTCTTTAAATAACAATACCCCCACTAATAACATACCAAATGAGCTGAGTGGGCTAAAAACTTGGCTAGTGGTTGGGGGAATATATTGTAATGCAACATTGTATAAGAAAAAGTTTGCGGATAATCCAACAATGCCTAATAAGATGAGAAGCCAATGTCGCAACCGAAGTACTGTCCAATGGGGTAATCTTTTTGTCAGTTTGAGGATAAAAAATAATCCAATGGCAGCCACAGCAAAACGGAACCACACAACCGTTTGTGCATCCATAATGTTTAATAATTGCTGTAACGCAATCGGTAAAGATCCCCACATACATGCGGCAGTAAACGCAAAAAGGAATCCTAGCAGAGGCTGCTGTTTCATAAGAGACTTCTACGAAAACGCCCCGCAACTTGTGCGAGGCGTTTTTCTATTTCTAAATTTGAAATTATTCAGCGATGATGCTGACATATTTGCGATTTTTCTCGCCTTTAACTTCAAATTTGACTTTACCGTCAGCTGTCGCAAATAAAGTATGGTCACGTCCCATACCTACGTTTGAACCTGCGTGGAACTTCGTACCACGTTGACGAACGATAATGCTACCCGCTAATACAGATTCTCCGCCGAAACGTTTAACACCAAGGCGTTTAGCTTCAGAATCACGACCGTTACGAGTTGAACCACCAGCTTTTTTAGTTGCCATCTACTTGATCTCCTCTGAAATTATGCTTGAATCCCAGTGATTTTCACTTCTGTGAACCACTGACGATGACCTTGTTGTTTACGGCTATGTTTACGACGACGGAACTTAACGATTTTTACTTTATCGCCACGACCGTGTGCAACAACTTCTGCCACCACTTTACCACCAGCAACAACTGGGGCACCAATTTTAACATCTTCACCGTTAACGATCATTAACACTGAGTCAAACTCAACTGTTTCACCAGTTGCAACTTCAAGTTTTTCTAAACGAACTACTTGTCCTTCGCTTACTCGGTGTTGTTTACCGCCACTTTGAAAAACTGCGTACATATATACTCCGCTATACTAGTGCTTTCATGTTTTTGTTCATTTAGCACTTCAAAAATTCATATAAATAGGTCGCAAATTCTACGCAAAAAATAACTTAAGAGCAAGAGCTTATTTACAATAAAGTAAAAAAATTATGATTTTGTGTGATTTAATTTCAGAAATCGCAGAAAATTGGGTACAATCCCTTTCACATTCAGTCTAAAAATCCATTATTACAAATGACAAAGCAACATAATTTAATGAGTATTGATGACATCCAAAAACTCATTCATCGTGATATGCAAAAAACCAATGAAACAATTCTCGCTCAGCTTAACTCTGATGTCACGTTAATTAATCAATTGGGTTATTATATCATCCAAAGTGGTGGAAAACGTATCCGTCCGATGATTGCGATTTTGGCTGCACGTGCACTGGGATTTCATGGTGAACAACCGATTACTTGTGCCACTTTTATTGAATTTATTCATACCGCGACTTTATTACATGATGATGTAGTAGATGAATCTGCATTACGACGAGGCAATCCCACAGCTAACGCGGAATTTGGTAATGCGGCAAGTGTGTTAGTGGGGGATTTTATTTATACTCGCGCTTTCCAATTAATGACGCAATTGGATTCTTTACGTATTCTCAAAGTGATGTCAGATGCAACCAATGTCATTGCAGAAGGTGAAGTGCAACAATTAATGAATGTCAACGATCCGAATACGACGGAAGAAAACTATATGCAAGTCATTTATGGCAAGACTGCGCGTCTATTCGAAGCTGCGACGCATTGCGCCGCGATACTTGCTCATGCGACGGAAGCCCAAGAAAATGCTTTACGCGAATATGGTTGTTATCTAGGCACAGCTTTTCAATTAGTCGATGATATTTTAGATTATAGTGCAGATGCAAAAGCACTCGGCAAAAATATTGGTGATGATTTAGCGGAAGGTAAACCAACATTACCGTTATTACACGCCATGCATCACGGCAATCCAGCACAAGCAAAATTGATTCGCGAAGCGATTGAGCAAGGGGGTAAGCGTGATATTTTAGAGGATGTACTGACAATTATGACAGAACATAAATCCCTCGACTATGCGATGATGCGCGCTAAACAAGAAGCACAAAAAGCCGTTGATGCGATTGCATTATTGCCTGAAAATGAATATAAACAAGCGTTAATTTCATTAGCTTACTTATCCGTCGATCGCGCTTATTAACCACTTAATAAGGCGAGACATGTTAGCGTAACGACCGCCTAAAGTGCGGTCATTTATTTAGTAATTTTAAACACGACAATGACAGAACAAAACATCCCTACGAAAAAAACACGCAAAGGCAAAGATCCTCACGCGCCTTTTGTACGCGAAAAATTATCCCTACCAAATGGGCATAACAAATTGTTATTGCATTCTTGTTGTGCGCCTTGCTCGGGAGAAGTAATGGAGGCAATTCATGCTTCAGGTATTGAATTTACTATTTACTTCTACAACCCAAACATTCACCCATTAAAAGAATATCTCATTCGTAAAGAAGAAAATATTCGTTTTGCGGAAAAATGGGGCATTCCGTTTATTGATGCCGATTATGATCGTCAAGAATGGTTTGACCGTGCCAAAGGCATGGAAGATGAGCCAGAGCGTGGTATTCGTTGCACTATGTGCTTTGATATGCGTTTTGAAAAAGCCGCAGAATATGCACACAACAATGGTTTCCCCGTATTTACTAGCTGCTTAGGTATTTCACGTTGGAAAGACATGAACCAAATCAACGGTTGTGGACACCGTGCCGCCGAAAAATATGATGATGTAGTGTATTGGGATTATAACTGGCGTAAAGGTGGTGGCTCACAACGTATGATTGAAATCAGTAAGCGTGAACGTTTTTACCAGCAAGAATATTGCGGTTGTGTGTATTCTTTGCGTGACACGAATAAATGGCGTGAAGCAAACGGACGCCAAAAAATTGAAATTGGCAAATTGTATTATTCCGCCGATTAAAACAACCAAGTAAACCATCGTGCCGTCATATAACATGGCGGCACTTTTTTAGGCTTTATATATGCAACGTTTTCGCCAATCTTTCGAAACCTAATGCTAACGCCTCTTCACTAATATTTAATGCTGGGGCAAAACGCAATACATTAGGACCCGCCACTAAAATCATTAAGCCATTATCTGCTGCTTTTTTGACAAATTCGCTCGCTCTTCCGTGATATTGCTCGATAAGTTCTGCACCAATTAACAAACCTTCGCCACGGATTTCTTTAAATAAGCCACATTGCTGATTAATTTCTTGCAGCTTTTGCATAAATTTTTCAGAAGTGCGCTGAATTTTTTGCAAGAATGGTGGTGCTGAAATGATATCAATCACTTTTTCTGCCACGGCACAAGCGAGAGGATTGCCACCAAAGGTGGTGCCATGCACGCCAGGTGCAAAACTTTTGGCGATCTCATGCGTTGTCAACATGGCACCAATTGGAAACCCATTACCCAGTGCTTTGGCAGAAGTCAAAATATCGGGCACCACTTCATATTTCATATAAGCATATAAATAGCCAGTTCGTCCCACGCCAGTTTGGACTTCATCGAAAATCAGCAACGCATTATGTTGGTCACACAATTCGCGCAAACCTTGCAGAAAATCTTGATTCGCTGGCAGAATCCCACTTTCGCCCTGAATTGGCTCAACAATCACCGCACAAGTATTTTCATCCATCACCGCTTGCACCGCTGCTAAATCATTAAACGGCACATGCACAATATCCGCAGGCTTTGGACCAAAGCCGTCAGAATACTTGGCTTGTCCCCCCACGCTCACGGTAAACAGCGTACGTCCATGAAAACTTTGTTTAAAGGCAATGATTTTACTTTTTTGATAACCAAAATGATCTACCGCATAACGACGCGCCAATTTGAGAGCAGCTTCATTTGCTTCTGCGCCAGAGTTAACAAACATCACCCGTTCGGCAAACGTTTTTTCGACTAATTTTGTGGCTAATGCCAAAGTAGGTTCACTCGTAAACCAGTTACTCGAATGCCATAACTTTTCACTTTGTTGTTTTAATACGTCAACGATTTCATCGGCGCAATGCCCCAAACTGTTAACAGCAATGCCACTGGTAAAATCGATATAGTCTTTGCCTTGTTGATCCCAGACATGACTCCCCTTGCCTCGTACAGGAATAAATTGTGCGGGAACATAGTTTTGGATCATGACTTGGTCAAAAATTTCTCTGTTATATTGTGTCATTGCCTTATCCTTTTTTGCATTATTATCGTCATCAGCATAATTAGATAAAAATATTTAGTCAACATAAATGAATAAATATTCATTTATGCGCCTAAAAAATCCAGACCGTTTGATCTGGATTTTTTTGATTAATTTGTGCCACCCACCGTAATTTTATCGATCTTCAACGCCGGTTGTCCTACACCGACAGGCACACTTTGTCCCTCTTTCCCGCAAACGCCCACACCATGATCAATTTCGACCTTATCCGCCACCATGGAAATGTTTTGCATGACTTCAATCCCACTTCCAATCAACGTTGCCCCTTTTACTGGCTTGGTAATTTTACCATTTTCAATTAAATAGGCTTCAGAGGTGGAGAACACAAATTTGCCGGAGGTAATGTCCACTTGTCCACCGCCAAAGTGCGGTGCAAAAATCCCACGATCCACGGAAGCGATCAGATCATCAAATTGGCTTTGTCCTGCTAGCATATAGGTGTTGGTCATTCGTGGCATCGGCAAATGAGCATAGGATTCACGACGCCCGTTACCTGTTGGTGCAACGCCCATTAAGCGCGCATTCATTTTATCTTGCATATAGCCTTGTAAAATGCCGTCTTTAATTAGCACGTTATATTGACCCGGTACCCCTTCATCGTCCACCGTAATTGAACCTCGGCGATCTTGTAGCGTGCCATCGTCCACAATAGTACACAGTGGCGAAGTCACAAGTTCACCAATTTTACCAGTAAATAACGAACTTTCTTTACGGTTAAAATCCCCTTCTAAACCATGTCCAACCGCTTCATGCAATAACACGCCAGGCCAACCAGCGCCTAACACTACTGGCATCATGCCCGCCGGTGCAGCAATCGCACTTAAATTCACCAACGCTTGGCGCACCGCTTCTTTCGCGAAATATACTGCACGCACTTCACCACTTTCAGTCGCTAAGAACCAATCTAAGCCAAAACGACCACCTGCGCCAGCACTGCCTCTTTCACGTTTACCGTCTTGTTCCACCAGCACTGAAATCGATAAACGTACTAAAGGACGAATATCTGCCGCTAAGGTACCGTCAGTAGCCACTATCAGCACTTCTTCATACACCGCGCTTAAACTGGCAGAAACACGCGTCACTCGGGGATCTTCCGCGCGTGCGATTTTATCCACCAAATACAACAACGCAATTTTCTTTTCTTTACTTAAACTGTTTAATGGATTAATTGCCTGATAACGCAAAATAGGATCAACTTGATGGAAGCCTTGTGGCACAATGCGGTTACCTTGTTTGCTCTGCGCAATCCCTTTCACTGCATCAGCACATTGTTGGATACTCACTAAATCAATTTGGTCAGAATAGGCAAATCCTGTTTTTTCGCCACTCACCGCCCGCACACCAACACCACGATCAATATGGAATCCACCTTCTTTGATAATCCCATCTTCTAACACCCAGTTTTCATCTTGGCTTAATTGAAAATAGAGATCCGCATAATCAATCTGACGGTGCGAAAGCAAATCAAAGGTATTTTGCAAGTCATTGAGGGTTAAATTGCTTGGCGTGAGCAAGGTATTACTAACAGTATTAATCATAAATTATGCATTCAAATAAACAAAAAGTGGCGGGTATTTTATGTTATTTTTGACCAGGAGGAAAGCAAGGAAATGTACAAGCAGTGTGCAAAGCGAAAGGAAAGACGAAAGTGCTTGGCTTAGCGAAACTTTTTTAAAAATGACCGCACTTTTATACCCAAAAGCAAAAGGAGCAAGTCTGCCCTTGCTCCTTTTTCATTACATCACCACTACATCAAACTGCTCTTGGTTATAATACACTTCTGTTTTGATTTGAACTTGCTTGCCGATAAAGACTTCTAACTCAGCTAATAACCCATGCGATTCTTCATTGATGAGATAATCTGCCACAGCCCTTGAGGCATAGACCACAAATTGCTCACTGGCAAATAAATGGTGTACACGAATAATCTCACGCATAATTTCGTAGCAGACGGTTTCCACTGTTTTGATACGTCCACGTCCCTCACAAGCAGGGCAATCGCCACATAACACATGTTCTAAACTTTCACGTGTTCGTTTACGCGTCATTTCTACCAAACCTAATTGTGTAAAGCCATTTACGCTCGTTTTGACACGGTCTTTAGAGAGTGCTTCTTGCAGGGATTCTAATACACGAACACGGTGATCATCGGTTTGCATATCAATAAAATCAATAATGATAATCCCTCCGAGATTACGTAATTGAAGCTGCTGGGCAATGGCTTTTGTCGCTTCAATATTGGTATTAAAAATAGTTTCCTCGAGGTTACGATGCCCTACAAATGCCCCCGTATTAATATCAATAGTGGTCATGGCTTCAGTTTGCTCAATGATTAAATAGCCACCAGATTTCAAATTAACCCGTTTATTTAACGCGGTTTGAATCGCTGCCTCCACGCCATACACATCAAACAAAGGCTGATTCCCCGAATACAACACCAACTTATCCACCAACGTCGGCATAAATTCCTCAGTAAATTGCTTCACTTCCGTAAAACATAATTTCGAGTCAATACGAATTTTTTCTAATCCCGCCCCGATAAAATCACGTAAAATGCGTTGGGTTAACGCAAGCTCACCATATAACATGGATTTTGTTGGGTATTTTGCCCGACGTTCTAAGACCTTACGCCATAAACGTTTTAAAAAATCCGCATCTTGTTTAAGTTCTTCTTCTGTTGCACCATCGGCTGCGGTACGGATAATAAAACCACCAAGTTCATCACAAAGCGGCAGGACTAACTCTTTTAATCTGGCGCGTTCTTCTTCACTTTCAATCCGTTGTGATACCCCTACATGGCTATTTTCAGGCATAAACACTAAGTAACGTGAAGGCAAAGTGATATCTGTGGTTAACCGTGCCCCTTTGGTTCCTAAAGGATCTTTCACCACTTGTACTACAATATCTTGTCCTTCGCGTACCAGTTCCGCAATGTCTTTCACCACAAACTGCTTTTGCTCGCTTTCTTCCACACATTCAGTGTGCGAAACAATATCTGAAGCATGCAAAAAAGCGGCTTTTTCTAAACCAATATCCACAAATGCCGATTGCATACCCGGCAATACTCTTGTAACACGCCCTTTATAAATATTACCCACAATACCACGTTTCGCCTGACGCTCAATATGCACCTCTTTTAAGATCCCCATATCGACTAAGGCAATCCGTGTTTCACTCGGTGTGACATTCACTAACAGCTCAACAGAATCCATACTTCTACCTAACATCATCATTTTTCAAGACATTCAATTGCCAGTTAGTCTAACGAAAAGGGAAATAGAATAATAGTGCTAAATAAGGTAAAATGTGAGCTTTCTCAAATTTTGGCTGAGAAAAATCATACTTTTAGATGTTTGAGAGGTCATCATGTTTGGATTGGATCCAACACTTATTACATTTACGATTTATATTTTTGGCATGTTGCTGATTGGCTTATTCGCCTATCGTTATACTAATAATTTATCAGATTACATTTTAGGGGGACGTCGTTTAGGCAGTTTTGTAACCGCCATGTCAGCCGGTGCCTCCGATATGTCGGGCTGGCTGTTAATGGGTTTACCCGGTGCGATTTACCTGTCTGGCTTAATTGAAGGTTGGATAGCCATTGGCTTAACTATCGGGGCTTATCTGAATTGGTTATTTGTGGCAGGACGTTTACGTATTTACACTGAATTTAACCAAAATGCGCTGACTTTACCTGAATATTTTCACCACCGTTTCGGTACGTCACATAATCTCCTAAAAATTGTGTCCGCCAGTATCATTTTGGTCTTCTTTACTATTTACTGTGCCTCAGGCGTCGTCGCAGGGGCAAAACTGTTCCAAAATCTCTTTTCTGTAGATTATGCGACTGCACTTTGGTACGGTGCTTTAGCCACCATTGCTTACACCTTTATTGGTGGCTTTTTAGCCGTGAGTTGGACAGACACTATTCAAGCCACATTAATGATTTTCGCCTTGATTCTAACACCCGTGTTTGTGTTAATTAGCCTAGAAGGATTAAGTCAATTTAACGTGGTGCTCGCACAAGCGGAAAGCCAAGCTCATAAAGACTTTACCGATATTTTCAGTGGCACGACACCGCTAGGTTTACTCAGTTTAGCGGCTTGGGGGTTAGGTTATTTTGGTCAACCGCACATTCTAGCGCGCTTTATGGCAGCGGATTCGGTGAAATCCTTAAACAAAGCACGTAGAATCAGCATGACTTGGATGATTCTCTGTTTAGTCGGAGCAATGGGCATTGGCTTTTTTGGTATTGCCTATTTCTATGCTAATCCCACCGTGGCAGGTTTAGTCAATAAAGAATCAGAACAAGTATTTATTGAATTAGCCAAATTACTCTTTAATCCGTGGATCGCGGGAATTTTACTGTCCGCCATTCTCGCGGCGGTGATGAGCACACTAAGTTGTCAATTATTGATTTCTTCCAGTGCGATTACCGAAGATTTTTATAAAGGTTTTATCCGTCCAACGGCGTCTGAAAAAGAATTAGTCTGGTTAGGGCGTGCCATGGTGCTAGCAATTGCTGCGATTGCGATTTGGATTGCGCAAGATGAACACAGCAAAGTACTCAAACTGGTGGAATTTGCGTGGGCGGGTTTTGGCAGTGCATTTGGTCCTGTTGTATTATTTTCTTTATTCTGGAAACGCATGACTTCTTCGGCAGCATTGCTCGGCATGCTAACTGGAGCTATCGTCGTCTTTGGTTGGAAAAGCTGGACACCAATCGGTTCTGAATTACACCAGTTGTATGAAATGATCCCCGGCTTTACTTTAGCAAGTTTGGTGATTATCACCACTTCATTGCTCTCTGCCAAACCAGAAGCACAAATTGTTGACACTTTTGAACAAGCGCAAAAGGCTTATAAAAACGCACTATGATTGACTTTCGTCCTTTTTATCAACACATTGCCACCACTCATTTATCCGCGTGGCTTGAAACCCTTCCCCTGCAATTAAAACAGTGGGAAAAACAAACCCACGGTGATTATGCGAAATGGGCAAAAATTGTGGATTTTTTACCGCACTTAGACGCGGATCATATTGATCTGAAAAGTGCGGTCAAATCTGAGAGTGTTTCGCCGTTGTCTGCTGGTGAGCAACAACGTTTGGTGTATCACCTCAAACAGCTGATGCCTTGGCGTAAGGGACCTTATCATTTGCACGGGATTCACATCGATTGTGAGTGGCGTTCTGATTTCAAATGGGATCGCGTACTGCCCCACCTCGCCCCCCTGAAAGATCGCACGATTTTAGATGTGGGCTGTGGTAGCGGTTATCATATGTGGCGCATGGTCGGTGAAGGGGCAAAAATGGTGGTCGGCATTGACCCAACCGAATTATTTTTATGTCAATTTGAAGCCGTACGTAAACTGTTAAACAATGATCGCCGTGCTAATTTGATTCCCTTAGGCATTGAACAAATGCAACCGTTAGCAGCCTTTGATACGGTTTTCTCTATGGGCGTGCTTTATCATCGTAAATCACCATTAGATCATTTAAACCAATTAAAAAACCAGCTGATAAGAGGCGGGGAATTGGTACTAGAAACTTTAGTGGTAGACGGTGATATCAACACGGTTTTAGTACCCGCAGATCGCTATGCCAAAATGAAAAACGTGTATTTTATCCCGTCTGTACCCGCCTTGATTAACTGGTTGGAAAAAGTCGGCTTTAAAAACGTGCGTTGTGTAGATGTCGCCCCAACGAGTTTGGCAGAACAGCGTAAAACCGACTGGTTAGAGAACGAATCCTTGATTGATTTCCTAGATCCTTGCGATCATACAAAAACGATTGAGGGTTACCAAGCCCCGACCAGAGCCGTAATATTAGCAAACAAATAAAGCAAAAAACGCTTTGCACGGACATTGTTTGATTTAATACAGAACAATGTCCATCATCTACTAACCTAAAAAAAGCGGTGACGCTATAAAAGACTCACCGCTTTCCTTTAAATCTCAAGTCATTTTACGCCATTATGCTTGATACTTTTTGAAAATTAACGCTGCGTTTGTTCCACCAAAACCAAAGCTATTTGACATCACAGTTTTCAAGCCGGCATTTTCAACAGTTTCGGTCACAATGTTACAGCCTTTTGCATTCTCATCGAGAGTTTCGATATTGATACTTGGCGCAATAAAATCATTGTCTAACATTAATAACGTGTAAATCGCTTCGTGCGCACCCGCTGCACCTAAAGAGTGACCGGTCATCGATTTCGTTGATGAGATAGCTGGCACTTTATCACCAAAAACATTTTTAATCGCACCTAACTCTTTCACATCTCCTACTGGTGTAGAAGTACCATGGACGTTAATGTAATCAATTGGTGTATCAACCGTCGCCATGGCTTGTCTCATACAACGCTCCGCGCCTTCACCACTTGGCGCCACCATGTCATAACCGTCTGATGTAGCGCCATAGCCGACGATTTCAGCATAAATTTTCGCACCACGTGCAAGAGCATGCTCTAATTCTTCAACGACAACCACTGCACCACCACCTGCGATGACGAAACCATCGCGGTTCGCATCATAAGCGCGTGACGCTTTTTCTGGGGTATCGTTGTATTTTGTCGATACCGCACCCATCGCATCAAACTCAGTTGCACATTCCCAAGACAATTCTTCTGCACCACCCGCAAACACAATATCTTGTTTACCTAATTGAATTAACTCAAGCGCATGACCAATACAATGGGCTGATGTTGCACAAGCTGAACTAATACTGTAGTTCACACCACGAATTTTGTAAGGTGTTGCTAAACAAGCTGAAACACTGGATGCCATTGTTTTGGTGACCGCATAAGGTCCTACCGCTTTCACACCACGAGGACCACGCACCGCATCACAGGCGATTAATTGGTTATGGGCTGAACCGGTTCCCGCACCAATCACCAAACCAGTACGATCGTTCGATACTTGATCTTCTGTCAAACCTGCATCTTCAATCGCCTCTTTCATCGAAAGATAAGCATAAGCTGCCGCATCCCCCATAAAACGATATACTTTACGATCAATCAGCTCACTTGGATTTAATTTAACCGTGCCGGCCACATGACTACGCATGCCAATCTCAACAAACTCGGGCATCACTTCGATACCTGATTTTCCAGCTTTTAACGATGCTAATACTTCGTCTTTATTGTTGCCAATACTCGAAATAATACCAAACCCAGTAATAACCGCTCTTTTCATGGAGTATTCCTTATCAATTATTCAAAATTGTGAAAAATATGGTCGATAAAATAACGAGCAAACGTTAACATTTCAAGTGCTAATTTGATCGTTCGACCAGTATATAAATTTTCGCTATTATATTACGATTCAGGTTGTCTATAAAGGAATAAAAAAATCATGCATAAAGTTCAGTTTGCTGACGTCCATTTTAATGCTGAAAACACGCCGGTTTCTGCCCAATTTGACGATGTTTATTTTTCCAATCAAGACGGTCTTGCGGAAAGTCACTATGTTTTTCAGGAAGGCAATCAATTATGGCAACGCTGGCAACAAACAAGTGAAGCGCATTTTGTGATTGCGGAAACTGGTTTTGGTACAGGGCTGAATTTTTTTGCAGTCACTCAGCGTTTTCGTGAATTTCGCCTTACTTATCCTGACGCACCGCTAAAACGGCTCTTTTTTATTTCCTTTGAAAAATACCCTTTACCCTTAGCACAACTCAAGCGGGCACATCAAGCCTACCCTGAGTTTCAATCTCTTGCACAACAATTACAACAATCTTGGTTAGAACCGATTGTTGGTTGCTACCGTTTTCACTTTGCTGAAACCACACTTGATCTCTGGTTTGGCGATATGGCGGAAAACCTGCCTCAGTTAGGCGATTATATGTGTAATAAAATTGATGCATGGTTTTTAGACGGTTTTGCCCCGAGTAAAAATCCACAAATGTGGCAAGATACCCTTTACCAACACATGTATCGTTACACCAAAACACAAGGCACTTTTTCTACTTTTACCGCAGCAAGTGCCGTAAGAAAAGGTCTAATACATGCGGGTTTTACAGTCACTAAACGCAAAGGCTATGGCAAAAAACGAGAATGTTTACAGGGTGTAAAAGCACAACAACAGCCCGCTGACATCCATGCCCCTTGGGCTCTTGTTCAACCGGCTGAACTGACAGCAAATGCAGATATTGCTCTGATTGGTGGAGGGATTGCCTCCGTATTTAGCGCGCTTTCCTTATTAGAGCGTGGGGCAAAAGTAACTGTATATTGCGAAGACAACTCACTTGCCGCCAATGCGTCAGGCAATAAACAAGGGGCTTTTTATCCCCAATTAAGCGATGATGATTTACGCTATATTCGCTTCTACATCCATGCCTTTGCCTATGGTAAACAGCGCTTCAACTGGGCAATTGAACAGGGTATTACATTTGAGCATGATTTTTGTGGCGTCGCACTCTGTGCCTATGATGCCAAAAGTGCGGTCAAATTAGCGAAAATTTCCGCGCTCCAATTGCCCCCTAGCCTGTATCAGCCCTTATCACAACAAGCACTTAGCGAACAAGTCGGGCTACCACTACCATGTGATGGTGGCTTTATCGCACAAGGCGCTTGGTTATCACCACAACAATTTGTTCAAAATACTTTCGATTTTTTAGCAACACGTGGGGTCATCATTAAAACACAGCAAAAAATCACCGCACTTGAACGACAAACCACGCATTGGCTCTTAACAACAGAACAAGGCGACAGTTTCAAACATCAAGTTGTTGTACTGGCAAATGGTCACAAACTCACACAATTTCGTCAAACAGAACATTTACCTGTTTATCCTGTACGTGGACAAGTGAGTGAAATTGCCACTTCTACTGAATTAAGCAAACTCAAGGCAGTCATTTGCTATGATGGTTATCTAACCCCAAAAGCAGCGAGTCAAACCCATTGCTTGGGTGCCAGCCATTTGCGTGATAATGCTGAGCGGACATTTAGCTTACAAGAACAGCAAGAAAACCAACAAAAAATCCAAACGAATCTTGCCTCAGTAGATTGGGTCAATGAGGTTGATACTCGCAATAATCAAGCCAGAATTGGCATCCGTTGCTCCGTTCGTGATCGTATTCCAATGCTAGGGAATGTGCCTGATTTTGAACAACAGCTAAGTGATTATCACAATCTATACAACTTACGCCGTCGCAAACACGCCATAAAAAACGCCGCACTGCATCCGAATCTCTTTCTAATTGGTGCCCTCGGTTCTAGAGGACTGACCTCCGCACCGCTGTTAGCAGAAACCCTGGCTTCGCTGATTTATCACGAGCCCTTGCCTCTCAGTGAAGATATCCTCCACCAACTGAATGCAAACCGCAGCTGGATACGAAAATTATTAAAAGGAAGTCAAGTAAAACAGGGCTAAAATGCCCTCTTGCTTTTGCGCCTGCTCCTGTTCTTAGTAATACATATTGACTCTCGGTCTCATTCAACTTTCATCAGATTATCAAACAATGAGACTTCTATTCTTCTTGCCATTTCACACTAACTCTCTTTATGTTTAAAAAACAACTCATTTTTGTATAACTAAACTACACCCCTAATAAAAGCGTAAATTTATAATAAAAATAGTCACTTAAACATCTTCATATTACTTTTTATTTCATTTATTTGCCCCTATAATTGAGAACGATTTCTATAATCAATATCAATCTAGTTATTTAGTTTAAATTATGAGGTATCTATGAAACTAAACAAGCCGTCTATATTGATGCTCACTACACTCACTTGTAGCCTATCATCTGCACAACCTACCGAAACATTAGAAACTATTGTTGTTTCTAGCCAAAATGATGAAATCGCTATTCAAAAAGTCGGAGAAACCCGAATCGGTACTGAGCGCATTCGTCGCCAACAAATGTCCGATAGCCGAGATTTAGTCCGTTATGAAACGGGGGTGACCGTTGTGGAAACAGGACGCTTTGGTGCGAGTGGTTATGCCGTTCGTGGTGTTGATGAAAACCGTGTTGCGATTACGGTAGATGGTCTTCATCAAGCAGAAACACTATCCTCTCAAGGTTTCAAAGAATTATTTGAAGGGTATGGTAATTTCAATAACACCCGAAATGGTGTGGAACTAGAAACCTTAAAACAAGTCAATATTCAAAAAGGGGCTAACTCAATCAAAACGGGGAGCGGTGCATTAGGAGGATCAGTCGTTTTCCAAACCAAAGATGCGCGCGACTTTCTTATCAATAAAAACTGGTTTGTTTCTTATAAGAAAGGTTATAGCTCTGCAGATAATCAACATTTAAATACCCTGACACTAGCAGGAAAACTCAAGAGCCTTGATGTGCTTGTTGTCAATACAACACGAAAAGGGCATGAAGTATGGGTATAAATCTTATAACGAACGTATTCAGGGACGAAAAAGAGAGAAGGCGGATCCTTATTTACGAACACTTGAAAGCACCTTGGTAAAGGTCGGTTTTCAACCAAATGAAAACCATCGTTTTTCCGTAATGGCAGATATTTATCGCAATACATCAAAAGGACATGATTTCTCTTATACCTTAAAGCCTAATACTCAATATCGTACCTATGATGAAGTTGAACTACGTCATACAAACGATAAAGTCGAACGTAAAAACTACGCATTCACCTATGAAAATTATTCAACCAATCCTTTCTATGACACTTTAAAACTCACGTATTCTAATCAACATATTAATACCAGGGCTAGAACAGATGATTATTGTCATGGTAATGATAAATGCCCAGATCAGGGAAACCCGCTGGGGATGAAATATAATGAAGAAAATAAGTTAGTTGGCGAGGATAACAAAATAGTCACATACAATGATAGTCCAGAAATAAAAAATCAAGGTGAAAAGGAATTAGTTGACTTAGAGGTTATACCTTACGATGAAAATAATAGAGATAGACTGCATAAATATCGCTGGAATAGAGCAAAAGAAGCATGGGATTCATCGTTAGAAACTATATATGAAAAACCTATTTCTATTAGCTGTGAAAACGAAGTTTCCCGTTGGGATAGCTTACAAAACGGAGATAATACAAAATGCCAAGCACACTTCTTAAAAAGAGGGAAAACAATTCCTCCACAACGCCATTTATTTATTAATAATACTAAATACGATTTATTAGGCAAAGATAAAGAATTAATCTCAGATAACCAAAAAATTTATCTTTCCGAACGTAACACTAAGTTAAGTTGTAAGGCAATTAATTGTAATAAAAAAACTATCGGTGCATTTAAACCCGATGGTACTCCTATAGATATATCAATTAACGTGGATCCAAATAAAGAATTTGCCACAATTAATAAAGTTAAAGAAATAGATAATAAATCAGTAACCAAACTAACAGGACCCATTTTATTTGTACCAAATGTAAAAGGTCACCTTGAAAATCTTTGGACACAACGCGATTTAATCACAAATACCAAACAACTCAATCTAGATTTAACCAAATACCTAGAGCTTGGGAAAACCCAACATAATCTCGCCTACGGTGGATTATGGTCAAAAACCACTAAATCGATGGTTAATACCACAGGTCAAAGCGCACTAAATGTAAAATGGTGGGCACTTTACCCAACAGATTGTTCACAAAAAATCGGCAGTGATGGGCGTTATAACGCACTTTGTAATCACAGTAATGTGTTTTCATTCTTAATCCCCGTTAAAGCAACAACAAACGCGATCTATTTTGAGGATGATATTCGACTCAATGATTATTTCGGTTTTGGCTTAGCATACCGCTATGACCAAATCAAATACCAACCTGAATACATTCCAGGAATAACGCCTAAAGTACCGTCTGATATGGTGACAAATTTATATGTAACAGAACCTAAATTTGATTCATCTAATTTTTCTGATGAAAAAAATGAAGCGGCTCGCGTTGCCAATGCGAATGCCAATATGAAACATATTGCTCAACCTAAAAAGTATTCAGCAAGTTCTTATACATTAACAACAACCATTGATCCATTCTCTTGGTTTAGAATTCAAGCAAAATACAGTAACGGCTTTAGAGCACCAACGGGTGAGGAAATTTATTTAACCTTTAAACATCCCGACTTCTCTATCCTCCCAAATAAAAACCTTGAAGCAGAAACCGCAAAAACAAAAGAAGTGGCATTGACGTTCCATAATCCGTGGGGGTTTATTACCACCAGTTTGTTCCATACTAAATATGACAACTTTATTGATCTTGCATTTATAGGGAACAAACAATTACACGGTCATTCAAAACTTGTCCCATTCAGTGTTTACCAAAATATCAATCGCCAGCATGCCAAAGTGACAGGGCTTGATATCAATGCTAAGTTAAAGTTAGATGTATTCACGTATAGACTAGAAGGATTTAAGCTTGGTTATAAATTTACTTACCAACGCGGACGCATTAATGGTGATATCCCAATGAATGCCATTCAACCCAAAACCTCTGTTTTCTCTGCGGGATATGACCATAAAAGTGGAAAATTTGGTTTGGATATCTACTTAACTCATGTGAGTGAGAAAAAAGCAAAAGATACATATAATATGTTTTGGGAAACCGAACGAGCAGATGAAATTGCTGCCAATAAAGAAATAACAATTACTGATAGCTCGATGAAATGGCGTAGTAATTCTTACACCTTGATAGATATGGTGATGTACGCAAAACCGATCAAAAACTTAACATTACAATTTGGTGTTTACAATTTAACTAATCGTAAGTATTTAACTTGGGATTCAGCACGCTCTATTCGCTCATTCGGTACAAGTAACATGATTGATAAAAAAACCGGCGAAGGTATTAACCGATTTAATGCTCCAGGTCGTAATTTCAAATTAAACGCAGAACTGACATTTTAATCGATAAAGATAAAAAAGAAGGTGGAATTGATTTCCACCTCTTTTTTCTTTCTGTTTTATACCTTTTCTGTCTTTTTATCTAACAGTTGATTCGTGATCGTACCCGCCACCATCGAACCATTCACGTTTAAAGCAGTTCGTCCCATATCAATCAATGGCTCAATCGAAATTAATAAACCCACTAAGGCAAGAGGTAAATTTAAGGTCGATAACACCACAATGGCGGCAAAAGTGGCACCACCGCCAACACCGGCAATCCCTAACGAAGAAATCGTGACGACTAAAATCAAGGTAGCTAAATAACCTAGACTAAAAGGGTCAATCCCCACTGTCGGTGCCACCATTACCGCTAGCATGGCAGGGTAAATCCCCGCACACCCATTTTGTCCGATGGTCGCACCAAAAGTCGCGGCAAAATTTGCAATCACATTGTTATTACCTAGTTTATTGGTTTGCGTTTCAATATTTAGCGGTAAAGTTGCCGCACTTGAACGCGAAGTAAATGCGAAACTCAAGGTTGGCATGACTTTCTTAAAATAGGTAAAAGGATTCACACGGAATACGGCTAATAACAGACCCTGTACGACAAACATTAAGAAAATCGCCGCATACGAAGCAACAATAAAGGTGCCTAGATTTACAATATCTGCCCATTTTGAGGTGGTCGCCATTTTCAACATGAGTGCAAACACACCATAAGGTGTTAAACGGATCACCATACGCACTAAACGCATGATCAATTTATTTAAGGTATCTACACCTTGCGCAATACGTTCGCCAAGTGCATGATCTTCTTTTGCTAAACTTAACGACGCTATTCCCAATAACGCAGCAAAAATCACGACACTAATAATCGAGGTTGGATTTGCCCCTGTGAGCTCTAAAAACGGATTTTTCGGAATAAAAGAAAGCAACATAGAAGGAATCGTTAGCTCACTGACTTTTTCAACCCGTCCTGCTACATGCGTTTGTGCAGCAAGCTCTCTCTCCCCTGCAATCAAGCCTTCTGCCGTTAAATCAAATGCATAAGTCATTGCAATCCCGATCGCTGCGGCAATCGCGGTGGTGATCAATAACACCGAAATGACACTTAAGCTGATTTTTCCTAAAGCACTAGCCTGATTTAAACGCGTTATCGCAGACAGAATGGACACAAAAACCAATGGCATCACGATCATTTGTAATAAACGAACATAGCCATTGCCAACCAGATTAATCCATTCTAATGTTGGTTTAATCACCATTGGGGTTGCAAACTGTTGTAATAACACCCCGCAAATGACCCCAAGTAAAAGACCAATCAAAACTGTTATACCCAGTTTTTGGGTGCGGGTATAAATCACACGCAGTAAGACTAAAAGTAAACTGAAAATAATAAGATTGCTAATAACCATAAAGTACTCTAATCAAAAAATAAAATAGACGGATATGAATTAAATGAGAATTCTTTATAAATAACAACCCTTTTTTAGTGATTATTTATACCTTTTCGCTATATAAAATAGAAAAAATGGATAAAAAAAGCCCACCGATGAACAATATTCATCAGTGGGCATACGATGAGGGATAAAAACTTAAGCGGCAACCATCACCATGGCAGGGCGGATCACTCGTCCATTTAATAAATACCCTTTTTGTAAAACAACTGTAATTTGGTTGGTTTCAAAACCTTCCATTGGTTGCATCGAAATCGCTTGATGAACTTCTGGGTTGAAAGTTTCACCAACTACACCAACCGCCTCTACCCCAAAGCGAGAAACCGTGGCGAGTAATTCTTTTAAAGTCAATTCGACGCCATCGAACAATGACTTAATACTTTCATCTTCTAAGTTTGCCGGCGTCGCTAAAGCACGCTCTAAATTATCAATGGTATTTAAAATATCTTTTGAGAATTTCTCTAATCCAAACTTATGGGCTTTCTCCACATCTTGCTCAGCACGACGGCGGATATTATCCATTTCAGCACGACTACGCAGTAAGAAATCCTGTTCTTTTTTGACCATTTCTGTCAGCTGTGCTTCTAATTCTTGTACCCGCAAAATGGCTTCTTCAAGAGGATCAACCCCATTCACAGCTTCAACTTCTGTTTCTTCGGTTTTTTGTTGTTCCTCATGTTTTTCTTCTTGAAGTTGCTCTTCTTTTTCAATGTGTTGCTCTTTGTTTGACATCTCGTTCTCCATTCATGTAAACCTGTTGGCTCATTCTAACAAAAATATAAAAGTCAGCCTATCTATAGATACTTGCTGACAAATAAAAGGATTTGTGTGTAATATAATGACTAATTTTTTGAATTCAAGTGCGGTTATCTTTTTTAGCCGATGGAATAAGACATGAAACACCCGAATACCATTGATATTAAAGCGCTACAATCTTCTTTTCAGATCATAGGGTTACTTGGTAAACCTCGCCATGATGTAACCTTACAAATGCATAAAAATCTTTTTCAATGGTTACTTGAGAAAGGCTATCAGGTGCTCGTTGAGCGCCCAATTGGTGAACAACTTGGTTTGAGTGAAAATTATTTAGCCTCTGTGGATGAGATTGGACAACGGGCTCAACTGGCCATTGTGATTGGCGGTGATGGTAATGTATTAGGTCGTGCTCGAACCCTTGCTAAATATGACATTGCGTTAATTGGTATCAATAGAGGCAACTTAGGCTTTCTCACGGATATCGACCCGAAAAATGCCTATTCACAACTGCAAGCCTGTTTAGAAGACGGGGATTGTTTTGTAGAAGAACGTTTCATTTTAGAAGCCAGTGTCGAACGAAATGGAAAAATCATTGCGCGCGGAAATGCAGTCAATGAAGCGGTAGTTCACCCAGCTAAAATTGCCCACATGATCGATTTTCATGTTTATATCAATGATAAATTCGCCTTCTCACAACGTTCAGACGGTTTAATTATTTCTACACCAACAGGCTCGACTGCCTACTCACTCTCTGCTGGGGGACCTATTTTAACGCCACAGCTCAATGCTATTGCACTGGTGCCGATGTTCCCTCACACCCTATCCTCTCGCCCACTGGTGATTGATGGCGACAGCAAAATTTCCATTCGTTTCGCGGAATATAATACCTCACAATTAGAAGTCGGTTGTGATAGTCAAGTGGCGTTAGAATTCTCGCCAGATGACATTGTACATATTCAAAAAAGTCCTGATAAACTGCGTCTGCTACATTTGAAAAATTACAATTACTATAAAGTATTGAGTTCCAAATTAGGCTGGCTACGCAATTCTGTTTAAAAATGCTTAAAATTTAGCAAAAGCACTTTACTGTATATAAAAACAGTTATAAACTGATAAATATACAGTAATGGAGATTTTGCAATGCTTATTCAACTCACTATTAATCATTTTGCGATCGTTCGTCATTTGAATATTGAATTTACGCAAGGTATGTCCGTCATTACAGGTGAAACTGGTGCAGGAAAATCCATTGCGCTTGATGCATTAGGGGTTTGTCTTGGTCAGCGTACCGATATCAGTATGCTACGCGAAGGGCAAGAACGTGCGGATATTAGCGCGACGTTTGCTCTTGAGAAAAATGCCCCTGCGCGTCAATGGTTAATACAACAGGAATTACACGACACGGAAAATCCTGAAGAATGTATTTTGCGTCGTCTTATTAACCATGACGGTCGCTCTAAAGCCTTTATTAATGGGATTCCTGTTTCAGTAGCTCAGCTGAAAGAATTTGGTCAATATCTTGTCCATATTAATGGACAACATGCCTCCCAATTGTTACTCAAACCAGAATACCAGCTACAGTTGTTAGATCGATTCTGTGGACATACTGCCCTTCTGAACCAAATGCAAACAGATTATCAAGCTTGGAAAGCCTTACAATATCAAGTACAAACTTTTAAACAACAAGTGGCAGAAAATGAAGCGAAGAAGCAGTTACTGCAATATCAAGTTGAAGAACTGGATGCGTTTAATTTGCGTGACAATGAATATGTAGAATTAGAAGAAGAACATAAACGTCTTTCCAACACGGAACAATTAACCACGCTTTCACAATCTACACTGCAACTATTAAGTGAAAATGAGACAGTCAATATTGATTCTCTGCTTTATCGAGCAACACAACACCTTGCAGATCTCTGTGAGTTAGATCAACGCTATAGCAATGTCGCACATCTATTGCAAGACGCCTTGATCCAAATTCAAGAAGCAAGTCATGAAATGCAGCAACTCGCAAGCGATATAGAACAAGATCCAGCTTTACTGCACGATATCGAGCAACGCATGGGACAAGCCCTACAGCTTGCGCGTAAGCATCATGTCAAACCTGAAAATTTAGTTGAATTACACCGCACTTTACAGCAAGAATTGACTCAATTAGTCGATTTTTCTGAAAGTGAACAGCGTTTAATTGCACAAGAACAAATCGCCTATGCGAAAGCCCAAGCGAGTGCATTGGCGTTACATCAGAGTCGCCAACAAGGCGCCAATCAATTAGCGCAACAAGTTAGCAAATCCATTAAACAATTAGCCATGGAAAATGCCGAGTTTTTTATTGAACTCAATCCTGAACATGACAAAATAACAAGCCATGGCATTAACAGCATACAATTTAACTTACGCAGTAACTTAGGGCAAAGTGCGCAACCGCTGAATAAAATCGCCTCAGGTGGAGAACTCTCCCGTATTTCACTGGCGATCCAAGTGCTTACCTCAGATAAATCCGCTATTCCAACTTTAATTTTTGATGAAGTAGATGTAGGCATTAGTGGTGCCACCGCCAGTGTCGTCGGAAAATTACTGCGTAAACTCGGACAACGTTGCCAAGTATTATGTATCACTCATTTACCACAAGTCGCCTGCCAAGGTCATCAACACTTTAGTGTAGAAAAACACATTATTGACGAAAAAACAGAAACCAAAATGACCGCACTTTCGCCGGCACAACGCGTAAAAGCATTAGCTAAATTGTTGGGTGGTAGTAAGATTACTGACAGTGCGCTGGCAAATGCACAAGAGATGTTGGATCTCGTTTCCTAACAAACTTCACCACAAAAAAATGGGCAAATCATATTGCCCATTATTTTTTATATCATTTTCAGGTTTAAAAACGATAACCTAAGCCAACAAAGAACACCGTTGGATCTAATTTCACATTGACTTTATGCTCTACATCACCAAGTTTAAATGTGGCTTTACTTTTGATTTTTGCATACCAAATAGCCGTATTTAAAAATAAGTTATCTGCGACTTGGATATCTACCCCAGCATTGAACGCAGGTCCCCAAGAATCTTTTAATTTCAGATCAGTCACGCCATTTAATACCGCTTTTTCACTAAAGAATGTGGTGTAGTTAACACCCGCCCCCACATAAGGACGAGCTTTCGCATCTTTGTCTAAGAAATAATATTGTGCATATAAACTTGGCGGTAAATGCTTCGTTTTACCAACTAAGGTATTGCCTAATGTAATCTCATGGCTGAATGGTGTCGCCGCTAATAACTCAACACCAAGATTATCTGTTGCCATATAAGTGGCGGTTAATCCTAATTGTGCGTTGGAATTGACATCAAACTTAAACACATCATGATTCGTCGACGCGTTTGGCACTACTAAAATTGGACCACCTCGCACAATCACACTACCTGCTTGATGTGCCACTGCCGAACCTGCAACTAATGCTGCCATCACACCTAATGCTAATACTGTCTTTTTCATTGCAAAACCTCATCTGTCTATAAATTGTCAAAAATCCGCTAAAAATTACGTCTTTTTAGCTTATTTAACATACCATGTCACAAACTGCGATTTACTGATCTTTATCAAGTTTTTAAATTTTTGTTAAAAAATAGTATTTATTGTTTCTTTTTTCATCCAAGCTAAACAAAAAGAATCCGTAATAAAAAAACGCACATTTGGTATGAATTTTGGCGTAAAAAACGGTATAATGCGCCAATCTGTTGTCCTAAAATGAGTGTTTATAAATGTCCATTAATTTTACAAAAATTTTTCAAGATAGCTGGAATTTTGTGCGCAATCAGCGCCAAACGACTGTCACATTTGTATTTGCTTTTTTTCTCAGTAATTTTCTAATTAGTTTATTGATAAGTAGCTTTTCATCAACTGAGGTGATGTCACTAGGCAATAGTAGTGACGATTTAGCCCAAGTTTTAGGCATCTCCACGCCTGCCCCCAATGGCATATCCTTATATTTTTTTCACCAAATCATTGATTTTATCATTGCGGCATGGTGCTTGATTTCTATCCATCACATTAGTCAAAGTAACCCTTCTCTCAATGCCAGTTTTAGCTTAGCATTGCAGCGTTTCTTCGGCGCCCTTATCATTAATATCCTATTAATCACCCCAATTATTATTGGTTTATCTGAAATCTTTTTCTCATTAACTGTGAAGAAATCACAACCCTCGATGTTTTCCTTACTGTCTGTGGGATTCGGTTTTTATCTGTGCATCCGTTTTTGTTTAACATCGACACATTACCTAATCACGCGTGAGGGTCTAATCCAATCATTCCAAACAACATGGAAGGCGGGGATCAAACGGGTTATCCCATTATTTTCATATTCCATGATTGTGTATTTCTTATTACCCGTAGTGATCCGCCAATTCGCAGCAATCGCAACCAATTTAATCGTAGAAATCGCCGTTACCTTGTTAATTGCATTTTTAACCGTCTTCTCATTGGTTTTCACTTACCGTTTCTATACTATTTTTATGCAAAAGGCGTAAACCAACATGAAACAATTATTAGAATTTATTCCACTTATTTTGTTCTTTGCGGTGTACAAGCTCGTGGGCATCCGCGAAGCCGCAATTACCTTGATCATCGCGACCCTCATTCAATTACTGATTCTAAAAATCAAATATGGCAAAGTTGAAAAACAACAACTGTTTATGGGGATCGCTGTGGTATTTTTTGGTACATTAACGGCGTATTTTAATCAACTTGAATACTTAAAATGGAAAGTGACCATTGTCTATGCCATTTTTGCCTTGGTTTTACTTGTTAGCCAATATGGCTTTAATAAAAATCTGATAAAACTAATGTTAGGCAAAGAAGATGCGCTTGAGTTACCGGAACAGGTATGGAATCGACTCAATCTCGGTTGGGCACTTTTCTTCTTACTCTGCATGTTAATTAATCTTTATATTAGCCAATATTTATCGGACGATTTGTGGGTGGATTTTAAGACGTTCGGTATTCTCGGTATGACTCTCATTGCCACAATAATCACCGGCATCTATATTTACCGCTATCTTCCGCAAACCAAAAGCAACAATAAGGAATGATCATGACAACTCACGTTGATACTTCAAAAAGCTGTGATACTCGAGGCACATTATTACTACGTACTCTCGCAATGCCTTCTGATACGAATGCCAATGGTGATATTTTTGGTGGTTGGATTATGTCACAAATGGATATGGGCGGCGCGATTTTAGCGAAAGAAATCGCACATGGTCGCGTCGTCACTATTGCAGTCGACAGCATGACCTTTATCCGTCCTATTGCGGTAGGCGATGTGGTTTGCTGTTACGGTAAATGTTTAAGTGTGGGACGTTCATCTATTAAAATTAAAGTAGAAGTGTGGGTGAAAAAAGTCGCCAGTGAACCGATTGGGGAACGCTATTGTGTGACTGAGGCGGTCTTTACGTTTGTTGCTGTCGATAAAGAAGGACGACCTCGCGCGGTACCACGAGAAAATAACCCAGAATTAACTCAAGCACTCTCTTAAGCCACAAAGAAGGAAAGAAATGATGATGTACTATGTTATTTTTGCACAGGATAACCCTAACACCTTAGCACAACGTTTAGCCGTGCGTGAGAAACACCTCGCCCGCTTAACTCAGCTCCAAGCAGAAGATCGTCTATTGGTCGCGGGTCCTAATCCCGCCATTGACAGTGAAAATCCGGGTGAAGCTGGGTTTACTGGTTCAACCGTGATTGCTCAATTTGCTAGCTTAGCGGATGCGCAACAATGGGCGAGTGAAGATCCCTATGTGGAAGCAGGCGTATATGCGGATGTCATCATCAAGCCCTTTAAACGCGTTTTTTAATCCCTTTATATGTCATTTATCTTAGGGCGAAAAAGCTTTCGCCCTTTTTCTTGTTCAAAATAAATTAAAAACACACCGCACTTTTCCTGTCAAATCAGGTCTAAATTTGTATCATTTTTATCCTTAATCTGTTCGAGAAATGAATGAAACTAACAAAAATTGCGCTCACTTATTTACTGACCTTGATGTCGATGTCACTTGCTGCCGCGTCTGTTAGCGTACCAGAAGATAAGACTCAACCTACTGAGGCATCGCTTACCACGACCAATTTAGTGCAAGCACGCCAGATTTATCAAAAAATACATCAATTACTGCAACGTTCACAATCCGAAAACACGCAACGGATTGTGCAAGCCCTATTAGCAAAAATTGAGGATTATCCTCTTTATCCTTACGCTCAATACGCTTACTTAAAAGCACTCAAAGACCAATTATCCTTAGCACAGATTGAGGCATTCCAAACCGATTTTCCGTCTTTTCCCTTAACAACGGAATTGCAAAAACAATGGTTACAACAGGCTCAAGACAAGGCTGAATGGCAAGCGATTATTCACTCCCCTTTCCGCCCTAAAGATATGGCTTCACGTTGCATACAGTTACAAGCGGAATATGAAACGCAGCCTAATTCTCCAGCGTTTTCCCTCAAACAATGGCAACAACAAGTCGCCCAAATATGGCGCAATGGTGCTTCTTTACCCAAAGCCTGTGATACGCTTTTCGCACGTTGGAAAGAAAAAGGTTATCCTGAGGAAACTGAATTAAAAGAACGTGCCGTCCTCGCCTTTGAGCAAGGCAATCAAGCGCTACTTGCTTCCTTATTACAACAAGCTGACCAAGCAGACACGAAACGCTGGCTAAATGAGCTCCACCAGCTCAGTAAAAATCCGTTACGCTTACAGCACCCTCAATCTGCTTTTTTTATTGATACCCTTTCTGCGGATGATCCGTTTGCACAGCGAATCCTGTTAAATCATTTTTCTGCGTTGATAAAACGGCTGAAAGAAACGGACATCAAAAACCAGCATGATCCTTTTGAACCCTATGCACAATGGGCAAATAAGCTAAGGTTATCTGAAGCACAACAACGTCAATGGAAAAAGCACTTAATTAGCCATCTCTTTGATAGTGAAAACCTCAACTTGCAAAAATGGCGAGATGCACAGTTATTTGAGCTGAAAGAAGATACGCTCACAGAACGCCGTTTACGTACCGCGCTGCGTGAAAAAACCGAGCTCACACCTTGGCTAGATTTGTTGTCCAATAGCGCCAAACAGAAAGAAGAATGGCGTTATTGGCAAGCAAAAGTCTTCGCACAAAATAAAAAAACCACTGAACAAGCCCAACAAATCTTTCAACAATTAGCAAAACAACGCGGGTTTTACCCTTTGTTAGCCAGTGCGGAATTGAATATCGACTACGCTCCCGCAATGGACGTTTTTAGCTCGACTTCTGCCACAGATATACAAGAGAAATTCTCCGTTGAATTAAGTAGGATCGCGGAACTACGCGAACACAACGCCACTCAATATATGAATCTTGAGTGGAAAGCCTTATTGGAGAAAGCGAACTTTGAACAAAAACTCGCCTTGTCACACTTTGCCACGGAACAAGCTTGGTTTGATTTAGGCGTAGAAGCGACAATTCAGGCCAAAGCATGGGGCTATCTTGCCCTGCGCTTACCCAATGCCTATTTAGATTGGTTCGATTTACATCTCAATAATAAAAATGTTTCGCGCACTTTTGCGATGGCTATCGCGCGCCAAGAAAGTGCTTGGAAACCCTATGTTTCCTCTCATGCCAATGCACAAGGGCTGATGCAACTCTTACCGAGTACCGCAAAACAAACAGCCCAAGAAGCAGGTTTGCCTTATACGCATCAAAAGCAACTGTTTGATCCCTTTGATAACATTATGCTAGGCACCGCTCATTTGCAGCAACTGTATGATAAATATGGTAATAACCGTATTTTAATTGCCGCGGCTTATAATGCGGGGGCAAGCCGAGTGGATCGTTGGTTAGCGAAAGCGGACGGTAAATTAAGTATGGCAGAGTTCATTGCCTCGATACCTTTTTATGAAACAAGAGGTTATGTACAAAATGTGTTGACTTATGATGTGTATTATCAGTGGCTACAACAGCAACCACAGCAAAAATTTAGCCAAGATGAATATAATCGATTATACTAGTGCGATAGTCAAAGGGAGGAAATACTATGTACTTAAGTCGCAATCTTGAACAATGGCATGCTTTCGTCGAAATGTTACGCACCGCATTCGCCCAAGGCAAAGAGCAGGAAATCTTAACTCTCTTGCTCACCCCTGACGAACGAGACTCCGTCGGACTACGCTTACAAATTGTCGCTCAATTATTAGATAAAAGCGTACCCCAACGCGAAATTCAGCAAAATCTCAATACCAGCGCAGCCACCATTACTCGTGGCTCAAATATGATTAAAACCATGCCACCTGAATTTATGGCGTGGGTAAAAGAACAATTAGATGAGCAAGCTAAAAAAGACTAAGCATCCTTTTCCTTGTTTCAGTATTTGGCAACAATTTAAACGCAAACTTTACCGCACTTTTGCACTATTTCTCGTGCTGTTTTTTTCAAGTGTGGTACTGTTTCGTTTCGTACCCGTTCCGTTTTCTGCCTATATGCTACAGCAAAAAATAGGCTATCTGTTTGAAGGGAATTTGAGTAGCACGATCCATTATCAATGGGTCCCTCTTGAGCAAATAAGTCAATCCATGCAGTTAGCCGTCATTGCTAGCGAAGATCAACGCTTTACGACCCATTATGGCTTTGATTGGGACGCCATTCAATCTGCTTTACAACACAATCAACGCGGAAAAAGAATCCGCGGAGGCTCAACCATCAGCCAGCAAACAGCTAAAAATCTATACTTGTGGCATGGGCAAAGTTGGTTGCGCAAAGCCATTGAAATGCCTACCACGCTCGTGCTTGAAACCCTTTGGTCTAAAAAACGCATTCTGGAAGTCTATCTTAATATTGCTGAATTTGGACCGAATATTTTTGGTGTAGAAGCTGCCAGTCAGCATTATTTTCACAAACCGGCTAAACAGTTAAGCAATGCTGAAGCCGCATTACTCGCAGCAGTACTTCCAAACCCGATTATCTTCAAAGTGGACAAACCCTGTGCTTATGTGAAAAAAAGACAACAGCATATTCAGCGTCAAATGGGGTTGTTAGGAAAGCAGCATTTAAGTCAGTTAGATTAGCGCTATGCTGAAAGTGCGGTCGATTTTAGAGTTTTCTTAAAGAGAAAGGCTCAACTTTGTTGAGCCTTTTGTTTATTCTTCACGCGCGTGATTTAAACTGTATTTTGGAATTTCAACCACTAAATCTTCTTTCCCCACCAAACATTGGCAGCTCAAACGACTATCCACTTCGAGCCCCCACGCTTTATCAAGCATGTCATCTTCCATATCCGTGCTTTCATTTAAACTATCAAAGCCCTCGCGAATAATCACATGACAGGTGGTACACGCACAAGATTTATCACAGGCGTGCTCGATGTCGATGCCGGCATCTAGTGCTGCATCTAATAAGTTTTCTCCCTCTGCTACCTCTAAAGCTAAACCTTCAGGGCAAAGTTCTTCGTGGGGTAAAAATACAACTTTTGGCATTTTAATCCTATCTCTTAAGGTTATTTTGCGTTTTTCATTACATCATCAATCGCTTTGCCAGCAAGGGCTTGACGAATTGACTTATCCATTCGACGCGATGCAAACTCTTGTGTTGCAAGATCAAGCTGTTTAATACCTTGCTTAATTTCTTGCGTATCACCTTCTTTTTGCAGGCGTTGCAAAGAAATAATGGCGTTTTTCACCGCACTTAATTCTTCGTCATTTAATAAATCTTGATCAGCACTTAATGCTGAACCTACACTTTCTAATACACGTTGCGCTTCTACACGTTGTTCTGCCAATAAACGCGCTTGGATATCTTCTTTGGCATTCAGCATGGAGGCTTTTAGCATATTGGTAATTTCATCATCACTTAACCCATAAGAAGGTTTAACCTGAATGGATGACTGCACCCCCGTGGATTTTTCCATCGCAGTGACACTTAACAAACCATCCGCATCCACTTGATAGGTGACACGAACATGTGCCGCCCCTGCTGCCATCGCTGGAATACCTCTTAAGCTAAAACGCGCTAAGGAACGACAATCTGCGACCATTTCACGTTCACCTTGTACCACGTGAACAGACATCGCGGTTTGTCCATCTTTAAAGGTGGTAAACTCCTGTGCACGCGCGACTGGAATAGTGGTATTACGTGGAATAATTTTTTCTACTAATCCCCCCATTGTTTCAATGCCAAGTGAGAGTGGAATCACATCTAACAACAACATGTCCGCATCGGGTTTATTCCCCACTAAAATATCCGCTTGAATCCCCGCACCTAATGCCACAACTTTATCTGGATCAATCGAGGTTAACGGCTCTTTTTGGAAAAATACCGCCACTTGTTCACGCACAAACGGCACACGAGTTGAACCACCGACCATCACCACTTCGCATACTTCATCAGCACTTACGTCGGCATCTTTTAAGGCACGACGACAAGCCAATAATGAGCGTTTTACTAACCCTTGAATCAGCTGATTGAATTGCTCACGACTGATATTGCCTTGCCAGCCTTGATAAGAGATCGATGTTTCAAGCTTATCCGTTAAGGCAATTTTGATTTGCGTGGCAAGCTCTGTAAGTTGACGTTGTTGCTGTGCATTCTGTGGTGCAATACCAGATTGCGCTACGATCCAGTCCATTAATTGGTGATCAAAATCATCACCACCCAACGCGGTATCTCCACCAGTTGCAAGTACTTCAAACACCCCTTTAGATAAACGTAAGATCGAAATATCAAAGGTTCCGCCACCTAAATCATAAACAGCAATCACCCCTTCTTGTCCACTGTCTAAGCCATAAGCAATCGCTGCAGCGGTGGGTTCATTTAATAAGCGTAACACATTAATGCCCGCTAATTTTGCAGCATCTTTGGTACTTTGGCGCTGTGCATCATCAAAATACGCAGGCACAGTAATGACCGCGCCAGATAACTCTCCTGCTAGGCGTTTTTCCGCCAGTGCGGTCAATTTTTTCAAAATTTCTGCCGAAATTTCAACTGGGCTTAATGTGCCCTTACTGGTGCGGATTAAAGGTAATCCATTTTCACTTGCCTCAAATTGATACGGCAAACTTGGATAACGTTGTTGCACATCGGCAAGACTGCGCCCAATTAAACGCTTAACTGAAACAATCGTATTTTGTGGACTCTGACTGGCTAATTCAGCAGCCTCATAACCGACAATGACGTTATCTTGTTCAAAATGCACCACGGAAGGGAGTAAAGGGCGTTCTTTTTCGTCTAATAAAATATCCACTTGACCACTACGCACAGTCGCGATTAACGAGTTAGTGGTGCCCAAATCAATCCCTACCGCTAATTTATGTTGATGAGGACTTGCACTTTGACCGGGTTCTGCAATTTGAAGTAATGCCATTGTTTATCTCTATTCTCTTATTATTTCCTATTGACTTTATATTATAGCAGTTTTATTTTGTCGTTGTTTTAATCTACTTAAAAGTCTAATAGCTTTTCTTCGACACGTTCTACTTCAAGCAATAATTTTTTAATAAAACGTAATTTGTCGTTAATGACTTTTGCTTGTTGCCACTGTTGGCTTGACAATGCATCGGCTAATTCGCTTAACAAAGCCTGTTGCGTTTGTTCAATATCTGCACTGAACGCCACCAGTTGATCACTGTCTTGCTGCGCTTCAATATTTTCTAGCTGTTCCCGCCATTGCATTTGTTGCATCAAAAATGCCATATCACGGGTGCTATTTTCTTCAATATTTTGTTGTTCACCGGTATAAATCGCAATGATAGTCTCCGCACGCAAAATCGGATCTTTTAAAATTTGTAGCGCATCATTGACTTCTGCTGACCGTTGCATCGCTAAACGCTGCTCTTGTGCAGAATGCGTAGTGAAATTGTCAGGATGCAAGGATTTCTGTAAGGCAAGATAACGTGCCGATAATGTCGCTTGATCAACATGAAAATCAACTGGTAAATCAAAAATATTAAATGGGTTCATCTTTCACTCAAATATCAGATAAAAAACAGCTAAACGTGGAAACTTTCTCCGCAACCACATTGATCTTTCACATTCGGATTATTGAACTTAAAGCCTTCATTTAATCCTTCTTTGGCGAAATCTAATTCAGTGCCGTCTAAATAGACCAAACTTTTGGCATCCACAATGATTTTGACACCATGTTGTTCAAACACCTGATCCTCAGGATTTAACTCATCTACAAATTCAAGGACATAGGCTAAGCCAGAACAACCTGAAGTTTTGATCCCTAAACGTAATCCAATGCCTTTACCACGATTCGCGAGGAAGGTTCGTACCCGATCTGCTGCCGTTTCAGTTAAGGAAATACCCATGAAATTCTCTACTCCATTGCGTCTTATAATGTGAAAGGGGCAAAATTGCCCCAACTGAATTTTAGATGATTATTTTGCTTCTTTTTTTGCTTTGTAGTCTGCAATCGCAGCTTTGATTGCATCTTCAGCTAAAATTGAACAGTGAACTTTCACAGGTGGTAATTCTAATTCTTCTGCGATTTGGCTGTTTTTAATCGCCTGTGCTTCATCAAGTGATTTGCCTTTCACCCATTCTGTAATTAAAGAACTTGAGGCGATCGCTGAACCACAACCGTAAGTTTTGAATTTTGCATCTTCAATAATGCCTTCTTCACTGACTTTAATTTGAAGTTGCATCACATCACCACAAGCAGGTGCACCTACCATGCCAGTCCCCACGTTTGCATCTTTCTTATCTAAAGATCCAACGTTACGTGGATTTTCATAATGATCAATTACTTTATTACTGTATGCCATATTGTATTCCTTCCAGTTTAATAAAAGTCCGATTCTTCATGTTGCTAAAACTCACTGAAAAACAACCGCACTTTCTCTTTAAATCATATGTTATTGAACGCGAATATCGCGTCCGACGACTAAACCGCTTAATATTAAACCTAAAAACATTGCCTCTATTACCTTTCTAGACGGCGTAAATCACATCAATAAACCGAACAATCGGCAAAGACTGTAGCAATGTTTCTCCGATTAGTGGTGCGTCCACTCGATCGTATTCAGATCGATCCCTTCTTTAAACATATCCCAAAGTGGTGAAAGCTCACGCAATTTGGCGACTGCATTTTTCACTAATTCGATAGTGTAATCAATTTCTTCTTCCGTAGTATAACGACCTAACGTGAAACGAATTGAGCTGTGTGCTAATTCATCGTTTAAGCCTAACGCACGTAAGACGTAAGATGGCTCAAGACTCGCAGAAGTACAAGCAGAACCTGAAGAAACGGCGATATCACGTAAAGCCATCATTAATGATTCACCTTCAACATAGTTAAAGCTGATATTTAAGTTGCTGTCTAAACGGTGTTCCATCGAACCGTTTACGTAAGTTTCTTCAATATCTTTTAAGCCATTGTATAAGCGATCGCGTAATGCTTTTAAACGTGGCATTTCGCTTGCCATTTCTTCTTTACAGATACGATATGCTTCACCCATACCAACGATTTGGTGTACCGGTAAGGTACCTGAACGCATACCACGCTCATGACCACCACCGTGAATGATCGCTTCTAAACGCACACGTGGTTTACGGCTAACATAAAGTGCACCGATCCCTTTTGGTCCGTAAAGTTTGTGACTAGACATTGACATCAAATCCACTTTTAATTCAGCTAAATTAATCGGCAATTTACCAACACTTTGTGTGGCATCAACGTGGAATAAGATTTTACGCGCACGGCATAATTCACCGATAGCCGCAATGTCTTGAATCACACCAATTTCATTATTAACGTGCATAATAGAAACTAAAATAGTGTCATCACGCATCGCATTTTTTAATTCCTCTAAATCAATTAAACCATCTGATTTTGGGTTTAAATAGGTCACTTCGAAGCCTTCACGCTCAAGCTGACGACAAGTATCTAATACGGCTTTATGCTCAGTTTTACAGGTAATAATATGTTTACCTTTGCTTTGATAAAAGTGCGCAGCCCCTTTAATGGCTAAATTGTCTGATTCGGTTGCACCAGACGTAAACACGATCTCACGTGAATCTGCCCCGATCAAATCCGCAATATGGTTACGTGCAACATCAACAGCTTCTTCTGCCTGCCAGCCAAATTTATGTGAACGGGAGGCTGGGTTACCAAAGTTGCCCTCTACCGTTAAATATTCCATCATTTTTTTGGCAACACGCTCATCAACGGGACAAGTCGCTGCGTAATCAAGATAAATAGGTAATTTCATTTCTTTCCTTACTCCTAACAATTCATTTTTACCGCACAGCTGTCGGCTTAATTATCTAAAATAATCAGATTATCAAAGTCACCTCGGAACTCAATGGTTGCACGTTTTTGACGATTTTTCTCAACCAGTTCCTCAAGGGTAATTTCATTTAAAAACGCTTCAATACGAAGGCTCAACTCTTTCCACAGCGAATGGGTTAAACATTCAGTGCCTTCTTGACAATCACCGCGTCCTAAACAACGTGTGACATCAATATTTTCATTTACGGCATTGATGACCATACCGACAGAAATTCGATTTGCGGGAAGACCTAACTGATATCCACCACCCGGTCCTCGGACACTTTTTACTAGCCCATGACGACGCAACTTAGCAAACAATTGTTCTAAGTAGGAAAGCGAGATATGTTGTCGCTCAGAAATATCAGATAAACTAACTGGGCCTCTGTTTGAATTTAATGCAATATCAAGAATAGCTGTTACCGCATAGCGTCCTTTAGAAGTTAATTTCATCTTTATCTTCCTTTAATTTAATCCAACAATTGGCGAATATTTACATATCATACTAAATTAGTCAACTATTCCTCCGCGCTATTTCAAACGCTTTTCCACAGCGGTCAACATCCCACGTAAAATATTGAGCTCGTTTTTTTCTAACTGAACACGCTGATATAAACGCCTTAATTTCGGCATAACACCTTGATTTTGAATAAATCCTAATGCCGTATAAAGTCGCTCTGTATGCTGAAAAAAGTGTTCTATTTCAGTGTGTGTTGGATAGGTATTATCTATCGTTGAAAGTGATTCTGTCATTGCTTGTTGTGACAAAAATGCCAAACGTAGTTCATAACAAATCAATTGTACTGCCATCGCCAGATTCAAAGATGAATAGTCAGGATTAGCGGGTATCGTTAAATGATAACGGCACTTAAGCAATTCTTCATTGGTCAACCCAATACGTTCGCGCCCGAATACAATCGCTACTGGCGCTTGTTTTGCATACACTATTGCGTGAGTACCACACTCACGCGGCTCAATTAAGCTATTTTGTAAGTGGCGTAATCTTGCACTGGTGCCAATCACTAACGCACAATCTGCCACTGCCTCATCAAAACTTGCTACAATTTTCGCCTGTTTCAACACATCTTCAGCCCCTGCTGATAACGCAATGGCATGTTCATCAAGAGGTTGTTTAGGTGCCACAAGATATAACTGATTTAAGCCCATGGTTTTCATCGCCCTAGCAGCAGAGCCAATATTGCCACTGTGCGAAGTTTCAACTAATACAATTCGGATATTTTCCAACATAACCTGATATCTTTGTATAAAATAGGCGCTATTCTAGCATAATAACCCTGAATTTTAGTCAACAACTTATCATTTTTCTGAGAAATCTCGTCAGTCTACTCACTCCCCCTCATCACGATAAGAGCAAAAGAGGTGAAAATTTCTCTCGCCATTTTTAATGAAATTCCCTATAATACCCGCCACTTTTCTGTTCTTTAAAATCTGGTGGAAACAATGAATCCAATGTTAAATATCGCGATTCGTGCGGCACGAAAAGCGGGCAATGTAATTGCTAAAGGTTATGAGCGCCGTGATGCTCTTCAAACAACGCTAAAAAGCACAAACGATTATGTAACAAATATTGATAAAGCTTCTGAAGAAGCCATTATTGAGGTGATTAGAAAATCGTACCCGGATCACACAATTATTACGGAAGAAAGTGGTGCGTTAGAAGGTAAAGATAGCGATATTCAATGGGTGATTGATCCACTAGATGGCACCACAAACTTTGTTAAAGGTTTACCGCATTTTTCTGTTTCTATTGCTATTCGTGTCAAAGGTCGCACCGAAGTGGGTGTGGTTTACGATCCTATCCGTAACGAACTATTCACCGCAGTACGTGGTGAAGGCGCTAAAATTAATGACATGCGTTTACGCGTTGAAAATAAACGCGACTTAGCTGGTACCGTGTTAACAACAGGTTTTCCTTTTAAACAAACGCGCTTAATGCCAATGCAATTTGCGATGATGAATAACTTAATTCAAGATTGTGCTGATTTCCGTCGCATGGGCTCTGCGGCATTAGACTTATGCTATGTTGCAGCGGGACGCGTTGATGGTTATTTTGAAGTCGGTGTTAAAGCTTGGGATATTGCTGCAGGCGACTTGATCGTACGTGAAGCTGGCGGGTTAGTTTGTGATTTTAATGGTGGGCATAGCTATTTAACATCAGGTCATCTTGTTGCTGCCGCACCTCGTATTGTGAAAGAAATCTTAAATAAAATTCAACCTTGTCTGTCTGACGAATTTAAAAAATAGGTTTAATACATTTAAGTGATCAAAAAATCCCTCAATAATGCGTTATTGAGGGATTTTTTTAGTTTATAAATCGCGTAGCAATGTACGACGTTGCGGTCTGTCCTCTAATTTTTTCTCTAAAAGCAATAGCTCTGGCGCAGAATAAATGATTTCTGCAGGCTGAGGAATGCCATTATAAGTCAACAACGTTAAAGAAACGGTTCCTTTCGCAAACTGATAAGTATCTAACAATGCACTCTCATTTTTTCTACGTTTTCTTATTTTTCCTTGCAGAATATCTTCTTCGATCAAATCTCGTTGCTCAACTTCTATGGTTTTACCATATTTTTCTTCTAAAACATGTAATAACAATTCTGCTGGATATTTCGGGTATTCTGGCATTTTTAATTCAATCGACTTGAGTTGCCCACCAATAAAACGCAGTCTTGCCACCGCATAGCCATCATCAAAACGGAATTTGTCACAGACCCAATAACCTCTTACAACCCGTCGCCAATCATCATCCGCGGGTAAATGCCATTGGTCCTCACATAGTTTCGTTTCTTTGGCCTGTTCAATAGTCATACCAAAACGCAGATCCTTATAACCATTGACCGTCGTATTTGGGACAACGAATGGCATTAAAAAGGCAGATAATACTGCAAATATTTTCATAGGGAATCCTTAAATACAATGCTCCAGTTAAAAATAGAATAACATTTATTTCTTATGAGTTTAAATAATTAATATTCTATTTTACACCAATTTATTTTTATTCAATTTAATAACACACAACACAATTAAAATCGTTTTATTTATACCGATTTATTTAAATAACGTTCTAGCGCTTCAACATCCAATAACCAATATTGTGCTAACTGTTGTACCCAATCGTGAATGTTCTCTGTCCACTCACCTTGCTCTGGATCCTGCGCTTGTGCCGCAATTTGCTGTATTCGTTTTAAGCCAACCGAAGCCGCTGCACCTTTTATTTTATGCGCACAAGACAAGACATCGGCTTTTTGACTTTCATCTTGTTGATAAACAGAATATGCAGTCATTAATGCTTGCATATATTCCGGCATCGTTTCTTTAAATAAAGCTAAATTCTTTAATACAAAATCTGTGCCTAGCATCTCAACTAATTCGCTCAACATTTTCACATCAAAATGAGTGGCGTCTTGCGTAATCTGATGTGTTGTTGGTGTTTCTAAGCACAGAGAAACATCATGACCAAAATACTCAACTAAACAAGCAGTTAATTCCTCGATCGATAAAGGTTTACGTAATACATCGTCCATACCTTGCGCTTGATATTCTTTTTTGTCGTGCATTACATTGGCAGTTAATGCAATTAAAGGTGGTAAAAAATCATACTGCCCATTCTCATAACCTTCCCGTAAGTATTTCGCCACTGCAAAACCTGACATATCGGGCAATTGAATATCAAGTAATAGCAAATCATAATACTGCTGTTCAAATTTCTCAATGGCTTGCTGTCCTGTCATCGCAACATCAACAACATAGCCTAGTTTTTCAAGTACGGATTTTGCTACCACCACATTTACCTCAATATCTTCAACTAAGAGAATATTTAAGGTACTTGGCATTTGATTTTGTACGCGAACTGGCTTTTCAACTTCTTTAACTGGCAACATCAGTGTAAAACAAGATCCTTTCCCCATTTCGCTCGTTGCATATAAATCACCTCCCATTAATTGGGCAATGGTTTGAGAAATTGCTAATCCAATGCCACTACCAAGTGGTTTGTGCCCACTCGATTGTACTTGATAATACATTTCAAACACACGAGGTAATTCATTCGCCGGAATGCCAATCCCAGTATCACTGACACTAAAGGAAATTTGATATTCCGACACACGTTTCACATTCAGCGTGATACGCCCTTCTTGAGTAAATTTCACCGCATTTCCAATCAAATTCCATAAAATTTGACTTAAGCGAGCATAATCAACCATAAACCAAGTTGGTAAGTTTTTGTCTGTCACAAGTTGAAAAGCGAGTTTTTTTTGCTGTGCTAATAAACGAGCAACATTACTAATATCATTGAGAAAACTATTTAACTCTACGGCTTTCGCATTCAGCTCAATACGGCGGGCATCAATTTTTTCTAAATCAATGATGTCACTAAAAATATGTCCTAATGAAATAGCACTCACATGAATCGTTTTCAAATAATTTTGTTGCGTTTCCGTTAGTTTTTCATCGAGTAAAATACGGCTTAAGCCAATAATGCCATTTAATGGGGTGCGTAATTCATGACTGATCGTTGCCATTAAGCGCGTTTTATCCCGACTGGTTTTCTCAATATTATCTAACGCAATAGAGAGTTTTTTCTCAGCTAAAACCCGTTCCGACACTTCTTTGCGTAAATTCTCAACCATTTTAGCAAGCCCTAAACGCGAACGTTCTAATTTTTCCACCAGCACCGTGAAAAAATAAATGACAAAGGGAGCAGAAATCAGACCAAATACAACAGATCGGATCATATCAACCCAATACACTTCACCAATAATAAACAAACTTAATAAGGCTTGTGTACAGAGTGCTAAAATCGCCAACACGATCACGCCTAAAATCGAAAAGCGTAAGCGTCCCAAACGAATCACCCAATCAACATATTTTTGAGTAAAGTATTTAATATTTTTCATCTGATTTCTGCCTTTATTTTTCTAAACAACTGCGGTTATTGTACCACTACGTCTTCTTCACCAAAATCCATAGACTTCGTTATAGTGCCAATCCAATTTTCCATCATATTGTGGTAAAGATGCGCAAAGATAAGTGGGGGCAATCCATTCTGGCGATACCACATTTAACTGTTCAGCCAAGTCGCTCAACACCGTGTCTAATGCTGCGGCTAGCCAAGGTTGCACGACGGCGTGTTTATCTTGCTGTATTGGCTCATATTGAATCTCTGGCAATGCGCTCAATGTCTCCTCATCACGTTTTTGCGCACGATAGAAACCAAAGCCCCAATGAGAGTCCTCATCAGGTACACAAACCACTTCCAGTTCTGCCATGCTTTTACGAAATTCACTCATCAAAGGTAAATTCGCCAGTAAGTAGTTACAGTAGCGAGGATCCCAATAGAGATTAACCAGATTCTCACTGGGGTGATTTAACAGGCTAGCAATAGCATGATGCTCTAAATCCGCCAATTGAGTACTTGCCTGTAACACCTCGGGTTTTACAATGCGAGGCGTAGCTTGTATATGAGCTAAATCACGCTGCGAAATTAATTGATCCAGTTTATGCGTTGCCAATTTATGCTGATGACTCTCAAACCCCGGACGGTGATAGATCACATCTTTCTGTTGATAACGCACCTTTAACCCTCGCCAATTTATCGGCAGTAGCGCAATATTGGGCTGTTCTGCCACTTTCTCTGCACGGTGTCGCCAGACTCGCCCAGCAAGCTGAATAATGGAACGCATAGAGGAAGGATCCACAATCGCCCAATCATAATCATGATCTCGCCCCACTTCAGTCACAGGGCTACCCAACACAATAAAGAGGTGATTTTTTGCTTTATATTGACTCATCGGTAAGGCAATTTCTTCGTGTTGAAATAATTGCTCGGGCGTGTGGCGGTCCAAAATTTTATCCAGTTTTTCTTCTAAATAAGAACGCAATAACAACAATTGCCTTGAATGATAGCAACATAAATGCACCTGATAATCGGCAAATTTTTCACTGGCTTGTAACGCAAACAACGCTTTTGCCAACGGAATCATAGGTTCGATATTAGAAAAGCGGATCAAGCCTACACTGACTTTTTTCTGACTATGGGGATCGGTTTGCCCATGTAAATCATGTAGCGCCATTGCTTTTTGTAACAATGTGTCTGCCAGCAAGCCATAATGCAAATCTTCCCCTTCTCTTGGTTTGAGTGAAGGTAAACTCAGAATTTCTGCCTGACGTCGCACGGGACTTTTCGCCAAGTTTTCCGCCCGTTTTCGCACAAATTCATCATGTTGTTGGATAAATTGCTCGTCTTGTCCACAATTAGCTTGCACTTGTTGGAATTCATCCACCCATGCACAACATATTGGCAAGGCTGCCACAATCCCTTTTTGCTGATTATAGATTTTTCGTCCTGCTTGATATGCTTTAAACAATCCTGTAATAAAATCAGGCGTTAGCGTAGCAGAAGAAAGCAACACTCGACTACCAAATAAACCCGCTAAATACACTAAACGGCTTAATGCTGGCAAATCTTCCTGGGCAAAATCATCTGGTTCATCCAGAATTAAATCAGAAGTCAATAAACGTAATATGGGCACAATATGATGCCCACCTCGCACACTTTCGGAGGCAGAAATTAAATGATCTAAAGTGCAACTCACAATTGGTGCATAAAGGAGCTTTTTGGTTTTGTCATCTTTGCTTAAAAAGGACAAAACGGCTTCATTTTCGACCGCACTTTCAATATAAGTTGCGCCCTCAACTTGCATGTCCTCTAACCAATCTTCAGCACTTTCACTGCCCTGTTGAGCAAGCTGGTTTTGCTTCTCTTGTTGTAGTGCGTATAGCTTTTTCACTGCGCTACCGCCTACCAACACAGCCAAATCCTGATCCGATAAATGTAAACGCTTTTTCAAGGCACTACCGGTTTGCAAAGTCAACACGCGTAAGCCTAATGCGATAGTAAATCTTGCCCCTTGTTTACTGTCATTCAGAGCATACATCATCTTGGCATTCGCAAGGGTTTTGCCACAACCCGTACTCGCCATATTCACGCCAAAAAAGCCTTGTGACTCACTTGTTTTTTGCAACAAGCGAGCCACATTGACGGCTTTGTTTTGCCAAGCAAACCGATCTTTTGCCAACTGCACAAAGGGTTTATGTTGTTTAATACGCGGTAATTCTCGCGGAAACTTAGGCAATAGACGGGCGAAACGTACCGCGGTTTGGCACACACCAATCAAGTGTTCATCCAAACGCTGTTTGGGTTGATGGTTTTCTCGGTAAGTATTGGCTAATAAAGGAAAATTCAGCTCCCCCAGTTTTTCATTTTGATCTTGGGCGGAATAATAATGATCCCCCGTCATCAAACATAAACGAGCAAGCAACAATAAAAAAGGATCCGCGTTTTCGCTAACGCTAAATAAAGCAGGGTGATTCAAGGCTTTTTTGGCCCATCTTGCCATGTGTTTTTGCCATGCTTGGCTTTGCGTGGCAACCCGTTGGAATTGCCAAAATGCTTGTGGAGTCGGATGTTCAGCGCCATTCGAAACCCAGCCTACTGCGGGTTTATAAGCTTTAAATAAACTCTCAAAAGTCAACTTCGCGTATTTGCGTAAATTTTTTATACAGTCTTGCGAGCGACTAATATCATGAGTAAAAGGCAAACGATGATGCGAAGTAATCAGCCAAATCACCCTACGCGCTAAAGGAGGCAAATAGGCAAAATCAGAAAAATGGTTTTCATTAGGTCTATCTTGAATAATCTTGCTAAACCAAGTAGGATTTGTTTCTTCAAAAACCTGCCAGTTAGCAAGACGTTCAAGCCAAGCTTGATCAGTTTGACACCCCTCAATCATCGCTTCAAATAAACGCACAGAAATCCATTCATGTCGATAACTGTCTGCGACTCTTGGTGCATTTTTCGTTTTATCTAATTTCGTTTGGAAGCCCACGCTCGACTTGCCGACATCATGTAACAAGGCAGAAAGTGCGGTCAAAATTTGCAACGAATACGCATCTTGCCAAGCTATTTCCTCTTCCGCTCGCAAAATATTGCGCTGTGTGCGGTTAGTGGGCACTCGTCCTTGATCATTAAACTGACGTCGATCGCCCACAATCCATAATAACTCTGCTGAATTTTTGCGGTGTGTCCAATAACACGCCACCGCCGTATTTTTACGCGCAGTTTGACGTAACATTTTATACAGCGTTTCCAACCCTGCTTGAGTGATTGCTGTTTGCCAGACCCGATCACCACAACGTTCAGCAAATTGATCTAAAATGCGACGTGTTTCTGTTAACGCATTTTTTTGACATTGACTAACCAGCAAAATATTCATCTGACGCTCCTTGTAAAGCCAGTTGTTGCAATCGCTCAATGATGATATCTAAGGCACCAAAACGCAGTAAATTTTGAATACAGGCTTGGCGAAATTCTTTTTCTGAATCGCCATTTTGAGCAGAAATAAACGCTTGTGGCAAAATCATGCTGTCTTTGATGATATCTGCGGCATCAAAAACCAGCCCTCCTCGGCGCGTTTTGCCATGTAACACTGCCAAACCATGAGGTAAACCCAGCACCCAACATGCGGTTGCCCCTAAGCCGTAGGCTAAATAATTGCCATGATCTAAAAACTGATTAACTAAATCAATACTTTTTCCTCGCTCACTGCGTTTAAAATCAGGTTCATTCATCGTTGCTTGATTAGCTAACGCATACAGTTTAGTGGTTAATCGCCCTTCTGCCGCCAGTAATGCTTGACTATGCGCCGCCTGTGCGAATTCGTGTTGATACTGTGTCACAAGTGCGGTCAGTTTTTCACAAGAATACACCCATTCTAATTTTGACCAAATCGGCTCAAGTAGCGCTAAACGCTGTTGTTGTAGCGCTTTTGCTACCGCTAAACGTTTTTCGTCATCAAACCAAAATTTGCACCATTGTTGCAAATACATTACAGGTCGATATTCACTTTGTGGGCTAAAAAACTCACAGCCAATTTCGGCTTCTGTGCCATTAAACAATGGTGTACCACCTCCGCTACAAAACCCCACCATGACGCCCGCTTTGGATAATTCTCGCATCGCAGCTTGCGTAATCGACGTACCACTGCCTAACAAAAGACAACTCGTATTAGCGATGGGAATATTCCAATAAAGCGATTCTCGCCCTTCATCGGTGACATATTCCACTCGTCCACCATTTAGTAATACGCGACAATGTTCTAAATAGTAAATATTCGCCCGCTTAGAATGCATAATGGTTTTCAAATCCGAAGACGGAATATAAGGGGTCTTGCGCATAATCTCTCCTTTTATCTAGCCCATTCTCTGATAAGTATAATGGGCTTTTTCTGTTCTTTAAATGAGGTTGCTTAACGGTATTGGATACACCGGTCTTAAAAACCGGCGAGGGTTTACACTATCTAGTCTATAATGAACGATTCGAACTCGCTCTCTTCCGATTATGAGTTTTTTAAGCCATCTACACGATGGTGAACTCGCAATATCCGTTAGTTTCTTAGCTTTAACTTTTCTAAGCCATCTACACGATGGTGAACATTTCAAGCTTAGATGTGAAATTCGCACCAACTTTCTAAGCCATCTACACAATGGTGAACATTTCAAGCTTAGATGTGAAATTCGCACCAACTTTCTAAGCCATCTACACGATGGTGAACATTTCAAGCTTAGATGTGAAATTCGCACCAACTTTCTAAGCCATCTACACGATGGTGAACATTTCAAGCTTAGATGTGAAATTCGCACCAACTTTCTAAGCCATCTACACGATGGTGAACGTAGTGAATCTTGCGGATAAACGTAGCTTAAATTTCTAAGCCATCTACACGATGGTGAACTTAATTCATCTGTTCAAGCGCAAGGTGGGCTTTTTCTAAGCCATCTACACGATGGTGAACTTCCAGCGTCGCGCGGTGTTAAATGAGACTTTTTTCTAAGCCATCTACACGATGGTGAACAGCTCCACTTTGATTGCCTCTAACATCGGGTATTTCTAAGCCATCTACACGATGGTGAACTCAAATCTCACGCACTTTCAGCACATGTTGTGTTTCTAAGCCATCTACACGATGGTGAACGATTGTCAGCCGTTAGTTGAACACGTCATTATTTTCTAAGCCATCTACACGATGGTGAACAGGGCATGGATTTTCGGCACTGGAAATCGAATTTTCTAAGCCATCTACACGATGGTGAACTTTTCAATGACCGTTAAATCTTCTAGTGTTTCTTTCTAAGCCATCTACACGATGGTGAACAAATGCAAACGCCCATGGTGCCGTTTCAACGACTTTCTAAGCCATCTACACGATGGTGAACCTGTATTTCTAATAAATCGGTCTTCAGCTAATTTTCTAAGCCATCTACACGATGGTGAACTAAATGAATTTTGTTATATCTTCGGATATTTCAATTTGTTAAAGAACATCTGAAAAGAAAACCCTTTTTTAGGGTAGAACAATAACCCTTTGATCTTATTCGGAAACATTCCAAATAAGAAAAAAGGGTTAACAATGCGATTAAAAGTGAGGCACAGTTGCGCTATTGCTTAATCCATAAGCATTAAAGACACCAACACAAGATTGTGGCATTCTGTTCTCTTTCACTGCCAAAATAAAACGTTGACCAGTGCTCGCACTTTTTAAATGACAATGTGGGAAAAATGCCACATTTTGCTGACGTTGTTGCATGTCTGCACGGATGGACTCATCCCATCTTCCCTGACTTTTCAAGCGTTTTTCGGTACGGCGGATGGCACTTTGCCCTTTACGATGTACTCGACTATAACTGCGGCACTCGGTAGACAACGGCGTTTTACTCACTTCGCTAATTAAAGCATAATCTGATAAGCCAGATCGCAATAATTGTTGGTGTAATTGATTGCAATCTTCCTGATTAGCAAAAAGTCGCACAATGCCACCGAGAGTCCGCCCTAAGCCGTAAGCGGGAAATGCCACCCCAACTCGTCCTTCAAAGTGCGGTAAGAATTGATGCAAAATCTGCATACAATGCCCAATCACCTCACTTTGTAGCATATCCATTTGGGGGATCGCTTTCAGTTCAATGTAATGGGTTGTCATCATTATTCCTTACCACTTGCACCAAATACACCACCACGAATTAAAACACTCATCACATAATGCTGTTGCTCCACGGGTGGGACTTCGCCTTTTAAAAGCCAATTATCAAACAAGGTATAGAAGTCATTCTTTTTGGTTTTCGGTTGACGGAAAGCCGTACCTAATGTCGTCACGGCACCATAAGGTTCTGCAGCGATTGGGAACGCCACTTCTTCGGCATACCAGGTATCAATCGTGCGAATTGCATTGCCCACTTTTTGTGAATGCATCCCCGCTTTTTGGTTGATTTCATACAAAATTTTGCTTTTACGATTATTGGTTGAGTTATCCAACACTAATTCTTGTGATGGATATACTTCTTGTCCATATCCCATGTTGGCATACGCCGTGACATACAAAATCACGAATTTTTCACCTAATAAACCTTGTTTTATTTCTTTAGCGATCTGATGAATCTTGTCATCTTGATGATCAAAATGATTTAAAGAAAACTGTTTTGCATCGTCAAAATGGAGGGTGTTTTCACCGCATGTGACTTCTATTTTAATTTTTTCTGCGCCCATACGATTACGCCATAACCAACGTGCATTGGCGATATTGGTCGCATAACGCTTAGCCAATTCATCCATACCTTGTTCAGATAAATATTGCGCGACAGTTGTCATAACTTGGTGTTGATAGTCTTGATCATTACACACATTTGGGCGCCCCGTAAAAGGTAGCACTTTGACACTAAATGTCGCCACTAAGGTATCTTTGTCATCATCTAGGGTCGCCACATCCACACGTTGTAAATTGGCTTTTTCCGTTTCTGCATCAAGTTTTGCAGGATCATTAGTAATCGTATTTTTTAAGCGATTAGAGATCGTGCCTCGCACGGATTTTTCTCGAATACGCAAAGGCACAGGCGCATCTTTGTCATTTTTACTGTCTTTTTGCGCAAAAATCGCATCAGAAATATCCAAATTACGCTCAAAGGCTAAAACGCTTGGGGTTGATAATTTGCTCATTCTTATTCTCCTTGTGAAATCAGATAAAGGTTATTTTGTAGGGCGGTATAACGCCAAAAACATTGGGACAGATTCTCGGGTAAGCTTAGTGGAAAGACCCATTTCCCTAAGCTGTAAAGGGTTTCGACATATTGGCTTGGATATTGCTGGGTTCGGCAATGCTGCAATTGTCCAGGCGCAAACAGTGGGGAAATCGCTTGATAACCCACAGGAAGCGGCACAAGCCAACCACGCCCTTTCTTCACGCTATATGTCTGCCACGCTGAGGCTGTCGCATTTGCGTGTTCAGGAATATGATGCACCGTTGCCATTTCTAACAGGGCATCCAGTGCGGTCGCGTCAGGGCAACTTGGAAGACAGGATTTTTGCACATTGCCTTCTTCGTCGAGTTGACCAATACGTAAGCCCGTCTTGAGTTCTTCAGTAATGTTGGTTAATTCTTGTTTTGCATCCATCAACACAAAAGCGGGCATCAATGCCAGTGGAATATCTTGATCTTCTTCCAAGTTAAATAACTGGACATTGCCAATCTCTAGCACAGAGCCACCTGCAATGCGTTGTTGCCAAAGTAAATTTTTACAGGTCTGTAAAAAATCTTGACTGGCTTGACTGGTTTTATCGGTCAATGCCTCAAATACACGGTCATCTTGTACATGTACTTCCACCACCAAAGACAGATCTAAATGGATTTTTCCTTCTTCAATAATCGATGCTGTCTCACCATTGCGCTTTATCGGATTGCGTGTTTGTTTAAAAGTGCGGTCCGAAAATGCCGAGTTTTGATAGGTTTGTAATTCATAATCATGACACGCCACCATCACACCACCAAACTGCACGGGGTGGTGTGTTAATTTTCGATTGAGTGCGTGCATCGCTCCCGTTAAGCCTGTTAAGGCTGGGAAACCATAGCTCAATGGACCTGAAATCGCATTGGCACTTTGTACCTTGATATGATCAAATAAAATATAGAAATCGGTTTGAAACATCTTTCCCTCCTATGGATGGCGTAAACGATAACGTAAGGTGCGACGAATATTACGGCGCCATTCATGATATTCCACGTCGTCAAAATCCTTGGCAATGTGAGGAAAACGTTTTTGTAAGCGTTTATTCAGCCACAAGGCAAAACGACGCTCAACTTCCGCCACCCACTCGCCTTTTTCATACTCTGCACGAAATGCCTCTTCGTCTGGCAAGTGTACACGCTTTGGATCAAGCCAATATTTCTCGCACATTTCCAATTGAGAGTCTTTCGACCAACCGGCGGGTTGTTTTTGTAATAAATTGGCGTGAAATAAAAACGTACGCAAAATATTATTTAAGGCATCAATACGGCTATCTCGCACTTGATAGACATTTTTACGTGCTTCCACCACCTCAAATAATTGGCGTAAACCATAACGGCAAGCATAAGCAAGACGATCATTGAAAATTGTGGTTTGCAAAGGGGAAAGTCTAAAATAACGACTTGATGGTATAATCGGTGGCAAAGAAGGAAGAAGGTAATTACGACCGCCTTGGGCAGACATTAACTGGGAGATATTCTGGGGCTTACTTCCCCCTAATACCACAGTGGCGAGCTGATTAATGGAAAGATAATGTGTTTGCTCTACTGTTTTTTTCTGTCGGTTTTCTCTGGCTTGTTTATTTTGTTCAGAATAGCGATTGTTATTCACTTTTTGGTAAAACGCATGAGTCAAAGAGGAAGGATAAAGCGGAATTAAACAGGTGTAATCATCATCTTCAATCGGATTTTCCCCATTTGCCCAAAACACTTGTTTGTTTCTTTCATGGGTTTCAGGTTGAGTTAAATCCCCCGTTAATGCTTGCTGAAATTGCTTTTTATAGACGTCAGACAACGCTAAATCATCAGAAAAACAGCCTGCTAATCTTGGATCATCGGCAAGTAATAAATCCCTTAATTTAACCTGTTTTTCTTCATCCACAATAAAATTGAAAAAGGAAGCAAGAGGCAAAGCTGCCGCATTCCCATTCGCATCGAGCACTAAATGACTGACACTTTGCGAACCCACATACTCAGGAGGTAACGAATCACTTGGTTGGAAATTCACATTATCACCTTTTGTATCAGGATGAATACCCTTCGCAATATGGGTACCAAACTTGAGCTGTTTCGCCATTACGTTAGCCGCATTGGCTATCCATGTATCAAATTGGTATTTCTGGTCAAATTCTTGAATAAGTTGAGTGAGTTGTTCAATTTCAGTAGGATCAGTGGCTTTAGCGAGCTTTTTACGGTCACTTTCAGATTTTTTGAGGTTTTGTTCTTGAAGGAACAAATCAATTCGTTTTCTAAACGTATGTGACATTATCTTATACCTCCTTTGTATTATTATGATTAATAAACATACAAGATTTGTCAGTAATGTCAACAAATGTAAAGAAATGGAAATAAAAAAAATGGAAGTGATGATAAAAATCTAAAATTGATGATGATATATTGAAAATAAATGAAAAAACATCTAAATAGCGTTAAAAAATCAGCGGTACAACCAGTGTACCGCTAATTTTACAAAAGGTAAGTTATCTGTTCGCTGGCTTACAGATCGGCTTTCAACCTCACCACCCAACAATTATGAATTTGCTTATTGCGTTCAAAATCCAATGGCAAGGTTTTTGCTGTAATATCTACCGCACTTAAGCCAAGCGTTTCCAAGCCTTCAACGTCCATTTTAAAACCTCGTTTGTTGTTGGAAAACACGATGGTGCCATTTGGACGTAAAATGCGTTTTAACTGGGTCATTAACTTAATGTGATCACGTTGCACATCCCAGCTATCTTCCATCCGTTTTGAATTAGAAAATGTCGGTGGATCGACGAAGATCAGATCAAACTGACGGTCACAACGGGCTAACCATTGTAAGCAATCCGCTTGGATTAACTTATGCTGTTTACCTTCCAAGTCATTTAATAACAGATTTTGTTCCGCCCAGTTTAAATAGGTGTTTGACATATCCACTGTAGTGGTTGATTTTGCACCACCTAACGCCATATGTACCGTCGCCGATCCCGTATAGGCAAATAAATTTAGGACATCTTTGCCTTTCGCCATTTTCCCCAACATTTTGCGGGTTAAACGATGATCGAGGAAAAGTCCCGTATCCAAATAATCCGTTAGGTTTACCCACAATTTGGCGCCATATTCATTGACATAGAAATAGTCACCTTTGTTGGCGAGTTTTTCATACTGATTGGTGCCTTTTTGTTTTTGGCGCACTTTTAAAATCAGTTTGTTGGTTTCTACACCTGTTACCTGTAAGGTAGCGGTTACCGCATCCAATAAGCGCTGACGTGCTTTGTTTTCATCGATATTTTTGGGTGCAGCATATTCTTGTACCACAATATGATCATCATAGCGATCCACCGCCAAGTTATATTCTGGCAAATCCGCATCGTATAAGCGATAGGCATTAATGCCTTGTTGTCTCGCCCATTTTTCAATTTTTTTGCTATTTTTTTGTAAGCGATTGGCAAAATCCACTGCCACTTGAGTAGCACTTAAAGTGCGGTCAATTTCTGGCAAGTTTTGTGTATTCTCGTCACTCGCTGTTGCACGGGCACTAATATGATAATTTTTTTGCACGCAGTCGAGTGGACCATTTTTGGCTTTAAATTGGCGATGTGAACGTAAACGCAAGCAGTCTAATAACGCCGGCTCGCCACTGAAAATCGATACATTCCAATCGGCAAACTGTTGTTTTAAACGTTGTCCAAACACGGAATATAACGCAATTAAAGCAGGTGTCGTGCCTAAACGCTCTCCATAAGGTGGGTTACAAATCACGGTGCCTTTTGCTTCAACAAATGGATTTTTTAATGCCGCTACATCGCCTTGTCGCCATTGAATAAGATGTGCCACACCCGCATTTTGGGCATTGCGTTTGGCTTTTTGCAGTACTCGATGATCAAGATCGCAGCCATAAAAATTCGCTTTTTGATTTTGGTTAAACGTTTGCTCCGCTAATTCAATCGCCTCGCCTTTCACTTTGTCCCACGCCTGTTGATTGTGCCCTTTCCAAAAATCAAAGCCCCAATGCAGACGGTGTAATTGCGGGGCAATGTTGGCTTGCATTTGTGCTGCTTCAATCAGCAAGGTACCCGAACCGCACATTGGATCCACTAAGGGTGTGCCCAGCTGCCAGCCTGAACGTAAGACGATCGCTGCCGCTAAGGTTTCACGTAACGGGGCTTTGCCCGTATCTTCACGATAACCGCGCATATGTAAGGCATCACCACTTAAATCTAAGGAGATCACTAATTCTTCGCGATTTAAATAGGCATGAATACGAATATCGGGCTGTGATTTATCTACATTTGGACGCGGTTTACCTACACGCTCAAAATAATCCACAATCCCATCTTTGACTCGCATGGCACCAAATTGGGTGTGACGAATTTCTCGGTTTGTGCCATTAAAATCCACCATAAAATGGGCTTTTTCATCAAAATAATCCAACCAATTTTGCCCCACCACCGCAGAATACAAATCTAAATCGCTATACACTTTGCAAGTCACAATGGGTAATAAAATCCGCGAGGCTAAACGTGTCCATAACAACACGCGATATTGCGTTTCCTCATCGGCATGAAAGTGCACACCGCCTTGTGTGATTTGGCAATCCATCGCACCAAGGTCGGTTAGTTCGACTTTCAGTAATTCTTCAAAACCACGGGCAGTGGTGGCAAAAAGTTGTTTCATAAATGTTCTCTGGTTATTCAAGCTGGGCGAAATTATAACAGGTTTTCACCTGCAAAAACGGAGGAAAGGAAAAGTGCGGTAAAAAATTCAAAAATTCTACCGCACTTTATTGCATGAAAGAACTAACTCAAGGTTATTTTACCTGCATACCGGGTTTAACACCTTGATCGGCATTCAATAAGAACAAGTCATCTCCACCTGTCCCCGCACTTAAAATCATCCCTTCTGATACGCCAAAACGCATTTTACGTGGTGCGAGGTTGGCAATCACCACCACAAAACGCCCTTCTAATTCCGCAGGATTGTTATATGCTTCTTTAATCCCAGAGAACACTTGACGCGTATGATCACCTAAGTCTAACTCAAAACGTAAGAGTTTGTTTGATTCTGGCACCGCTTCACATTTCATCACTTTCGCCACACGTAAATCTAATTTCGCGAAATCTTCAATGCTGATCGTCTCTGCGATTGGTTCCACTTGGCTAGCGGGTTCTGCTTTTGCTGAATTTTTTTGCTCTAATGCCTGCTGGGCTACAAATTGTTCTTTGGTTTCGTTCACAATTGCCTCAATCTGTTTTAGGTCTAAACGCTGTGCTAGCGCTTTAAACGGTAAAATTGCGTGATTTAACAGCGGGCGATTTAAGCTTTCCCACGTTAACTCATCCTGTAAGAAGGCTTCCGCACGCGCAATAATTTGTGGAATCACTGGTTTTAAATAAATGGCTAAGACGCGGAATAATTGCAATGCCATTGAACAAACAGCTTGTAATTCCGCCTCACGTCCCTCTTCTTTCGCCATTACCCATGGCGCTTTGTCATCAATGTATTTATTCGCTTTATCCGCTAATTGCATCACTTCACGCACGACTTTACCGAATTCGCGTTCTTCATAATAAGTCGCAATTTGCGCGGCTTTTTCTACAAATTCTGCCAATAATTCAGGTTCAGCAATCTCAGCTGATAATTTGCCATCAAAACGCTTAGTAATAAAACCGGCACTGCGTGAAGCCAGATTGACAAATTTATTCACCACATCCGCATTTAAACGTTGTACAAAGTCTTCCAAATTTAAGTCTAAATCTTCAATACGGTTATTCAATTTTGCCGCATAGTAATAACGTAAATATTCTGGCGCTAAATGACGTAAGTAGGTGGACGCTTGAATAAAAGTGCCACGAGATTTTGACATTTTCACCCCATTTACAGTCACATAACCATGGGCAAACACGTTAGTTGGTTTGCGTAAATCGCAACCGTCTAACATCGCCGGCCAAAATAAACTGTGGAAATACACGATATCTTTACCGATGAAGTGATAAAGCTCTGCCGAGCTGTCTTTTTTCCAGAAATCGTCAAAATTTAAGCCTGTTTTATCACACAAATTTTTAAACGATGCCATATATCCAATTGGGGCATCTAACCAGACATAGAAATATTTATCTTCTGTATCGGGAATTTTAAAGCCGAAATACGGCGCATCACGGGAAATATCCCATTGTTGTAAACCCGACTCAAACCATTCTTGCATTTTGTTGGCAATTTCAGGTTGTAATGAACCGGATTTGATCCACGCTTTTAACATGCCTTCAAACGCAGGTAAATCAAAGAAGAAATGCTCCGATTCTTTTAATACAGGAGTAGCACCAGAAACTACAGAACGCGGATTAATTAATTCCGTTGGGCTATAAGTAGATGAACAGACCTCACAGTTATCACCATATTGATCTTCTGCTTTACATTTTGGGCAAGTGCCTTTCACAAAACGATCAGGTAAAAACATGCCTTTTTCTGGATCAAATAATTGTGAAATCGTACGACTTTTAATAAAGCCATTAGCACGTAATTTTTTATACATTTCTGCTGTTAAGGCTTCATTTTCTGGGCTGTGAGTGGAATGATAATTATCATAGCTAATATTAAAGCCTTCAAAATCCGCCACATGATCTGCTTTCGAGCGAGCAATTAATGCTTCTGGTGTAATACCTAATTTATCCGCATTTAACATGATTGGTGTGCCATGGGCATCATCTGCACAAATAAAATGCACTTTATGCCCACGCATACGTTGGAAACGCACCCAAATATCTGCTTGAATATGTTCTAATAAATGCCCTAAATGAATTGCACCATTTGCATAAGGTAAGGCGCAAGTGACCAAAATATCGCGTGCCGAATTTGCCATGTTATCATTCCTATTTTTCATCAAAAAATTGGCGCTTATGTTACCTTATTCGCAGTATTTTTTCTACTTTAACCGCGCTTTTCCACATTTCTGCTTAACAGTTCTACAGCTTCGTGGTTAAATATAGTTGAGTGATTAACTAGGGCTTTAATTAGCCACCAAAAATAACGGGATAAAATCAATGGGAATTTTATTTTCTGACAGTTTAACGGACAGTCAAAAACAAGCTATCCAAAACACATTTCAACAATTTCAACATCCTAGCTTACAAAAAGATCTCGTCAGCCTAAATGCTATCAAAAAAATTGAAAAAGGCGGTGAGACGTTACGTATTGAAATCAGCATGCCGTTTGCTTGGAATACTGCATTCGAACAACTCAAGAGCGCTCTCTCCACAGAACTTCTCACATTAGCAGAATGCAAAGACATCAAATGGCAATTAAATTATCAAATCGCGACATTAAAACGCGCTAATAGCCACCCAGCCGTAAAAGGGGTAAAAAATATTATTGCCGTGACATCGGGTAAAGGTGGTGTAGGAAAATCTACTATTTCCGTCAATCTTGCTCTTGCCTTACAAAGACAAGGTGCTCGTGTTGGAATTTTAGATGCCGATATTTATGGTCCATCTATTCCACACATGTTAGGGGTTGCTGATCAACGCCCAACTTCGCCAGATAACCAGCACATTACCCCAATTCAAGCACATCATATTTTTGCCAATTCCATTGGTTTCTTAATGGAACCGGACAATGCTACGATTTGGCGCGGTCCAATGGCAAGCAGTGCCTTAAGTCAGCTTTTGCAAGAAACCTTATGGCCTGATTTAGATTATTTAGTCATTGATATGCCACCGGGTACAGGGGATATCCAGCTGACCCTTTCTCAACAAATTCCAGTGACGGGGGCGGTCGTGGTGACAACACCACAAGATATTGCTTTACTGGATGCGATTAAAGGTGTGGCGATGTTTGAGCGTGTTTCTGTACCCGTTTTAGGCATTATCGAAAATATGTCGATGCATATTTGTAGCAATTGTGGTCATCAAGAAACGATTTTCGGAACAGGCGGTGCTGAGCGCATTGCACAAAAATATAATGTCAAAGTTTTAGGACAACAGGCATTACATATTCGCTTACGTGAAGATTTAGACAAAGGTATCCCAACCGTTGTCGCCGCACCTGAAAGCGACATTGCCCAATCGTTTATGCAATTAGCTGAAAAAGTCGCTACTGAGCTTTACTGGCAAGGTTCAGTAATCCCAAGTGAGATCATGTTTAAAGAAGTAAAATAAATTAAAAAAATGACCGCACTTTTCCACGAAATGTGCGGTGTGTTTTGCGATAATTTAAACATGCCTAGTATGCAGAAAAAAGAAAACCCTTGATAAAATTATCAAGGGTTTTTTGTTTGGAATAAATCCTAATACAAATTAGCGACGTAAACCTAAACGAGCGATAGTTGAAGTGTAAAGCTCAAGATTAGTACGTTTTAAGTAATCTAAAAGTTTACGACGACGAGAAACCATACGCAATAAACCACGACGACCGTGGTGGTCTTTTTTGTGCGTTGCAAAGTGAGATTGTAAGTGGTTGATTTGTGCAGTTAATAATGCGATTTGCACTTCTGAAGAACCGGTATCTTTTGCATCACGACCAAATTCAGCAACAATTGCTGCTTTTTTTTCTGTACTTAGAGACATTTGATAACTCCTAAAAGTTAAGTTAAAAATACATCGCTAGCCGATCTCTAATCCAGCTACGACAAAGGAGTGTGAATTTTAGCATTGATTTACAGAAAAGCAATAAATCTTTGTCAAATCCACCGCACTTTCCCTAAAAAGAAAGCCTGCATACGCAGGCTTAGGATTAGAAGGTGATTTCGGCACTGAGTTTAAAGTTACGACCTGGTGAGTAAAAACGATTAATTCCTGCGCCTGTTTTTTGATTAATTAAATTACTTGTACCAAATGGTTTAATCGAACGAGCAGATTCCCATGTCAAGTATTTACGGTCTGTCAAATTATAAACGCCAAACTGTAACGTTAAATTCTTAATCGGTTTAATATAACCAACCGCATCAACTAGCGTATAGTCATCACTTCTCCAACGAACAGCACTATCTTTATATCCCTGTTCTTTATAGAACATATTATAAGTGTCTTTCGCTTTTTTCTCACTCACACGTGTAATATATAAATCAGCGCCAAATTTATTTTCTTTATGATCGTAGCCCAAACCAAAAACAGAAGCTTTAGGCTGAATCGCATTCATTGGACGATCGCCATCCAAACGACCACGTTGGTAAGTGAATTTATAGCTCGTATTAAATCCATCCAACACATGCCAAAAATATCCCAAATTCAAACGTGCATTAATTTCAAGTCCTTTAACTTTGGCATTATCGACATTGACATTTTGATAAACTTGGAAATCTCTTGCTTGTGCCTGCCCTCCCACGGAATTCGATAAATTTCTTGAACCTAAATACGCTAAATCAATAAAATGACGATACTTTGTTTGGAAAACACTTGTGCTAACAAATCCCCAATTATCGTGCACTGTTAATGCAATCTCTTGATTTTTTGCTTCCTCTGGTTTCAACACGGGGTTCGGTAAAATCGTAAAATCTGGATGCTTAAAGGTAAAATAAAGTTCATCCGAAGTCGGGGCTCTAAACCCTTTTGAATATTTTACTTGTACTCGTAAAAAATTCAGAGGATCGAAAGTTGCACCAAGAGAATAAGAATGTTTTTTAAATGTCTTATCTTGAGCAATGTAAGCAATATTTTCTTCCGCATTTTTTGGCAGATATTCTTTCCATTTTTTATAGGCCTCACCAAATTTAGCATAGTTATAATAAAAATCCTTTAGCTGTGGCTCTTTTGGCATAGGAATAAACAAACCTTTTACCATATCATCTGGAATTTTTGGAGTTACTCCTGGAGTGTATTCAGGGTTATATTTAATATGATCATAACGATATCCTAAATCTATGCTAATCATATTATGTACCTTAAGAATATTTGCAAAATATAATGACTGTGTCGTTGCTTCAACTGGAATTAAAAATGACGTTAATGGCTCATGTTTCGGACACTTCAATGCATTATAACCACAGTAACTACTTTGCCCTAAAATTCTATCAGCCCACCAAGTAGGATTTCTCCCCTCATAACCAGCTTTATTAATCATTTCTTTCTCTATCCGAGAATAAACTCCACCATATGACAGATTATTTTCGATGTTGAAAGTTAAAAATGTTTTAGTTAAATCTAAATTAATTTGTTTTGTATTCGTATTAAGATCCCTTTCTTTATAATCATAAGGAAGATAACCTTTAGAATTAGGTAAAATCAAATAATTTGGAAGCCCTCCTTCTTCCTTAGCTGTTTTGTATAATTTACCATCCACAGTTATCTCTTCAGACAGTAGAACCTCTCTTGCTTGATATGTTCCATTACTAATATTATAAACAGTGAATGGTTTATTACAGTCAAAAACCGAGCAATCTAACCAAAAACCTGTAGGCCTGAGTCGTAAATTATTACTAAAAGCAGCATTATTAGTACCTGTTGTTGTAGGAAATGGTTTTCCATTTTCATCTACAATCTGAGTGCTCAATCCAGACCCCTGTAGTTTAATTTTATTCCCTGCAGGATCAAGAATCTGACCATCTTTAAATTGGAGACCTAATGGATTTTTATAAGAATCACATAACTCATTTCCATCACAATAATCTTCTGTTCTTGCTCTTGTTGTAATTCTTTGTTGTGAATAGCTTAACTTGAGCGTATCCCAAAATGGCGTAACAGTATAATTTTCATAAGTAAAGGAAACATTTTTACGTTTTGTCAAATCATTTGCATGACGAGATTCTTTCTCATCTAACTGAATATGTGTTGTTGCAACAAGATTATATGAAAGATCATGTCCGCGGGAATGCTGAAGATAAGTATCAGAAGCGACTGTAAAACGATGATTTTCTGTTGGCGAAAAAGAGAATTTCACTAATGTACTTTCTTTCGTAATCGTATAAGGATCCGCTTTCTCTCTTTCTTTCCCTTGAATATCTCTGCCATTTTTATAGTCATAATTTTCTAATTCATGTCCATGTCGCTTAGAATGCATAATCAATGCATCAAACATTTGATAGCGACCTGCAAGAGTCACTGCATTTAATCCCTGATTATCTGCCGTTGAGTAGCCCGCTTTATAGCCGATATGCCAATCTTTTTCAGTCAGGAAATCTCTGGCATCTTTTGTTTCAAAAAGTACAGCGCCTCCCAAAGAACCACTACCCACTTTTACAGAATCAGCACCTTTCGCGATTTTAGCGACTTTCAACGTCTCAATTTCCACACTATTTCGGGTATTGTTAAAATTGCCGTAACCTTCGAATAATTCTTTAAAGCCTTGAGAAGAAAGGGTTTCTGCTTGATGTAAGCCATCTACTGTAATTGCTACTCGGTTCTCATCCACACCACGAATGGCATAACCGCTCGAACCAAAACGTCCAGCTTCTACCACAGTCACACCGGTTTCATAGCGCACAAGATCACGACTATCCTGTACTTGCTGGCGTTTCAATTGACTCGCCGTTTTCACAGTTTCACCGATTTTTTTCTCTTTAATATTCATCTCATCTTGTTGAGAAGAAACGGTAATCGTATCAAGTTCAGTCGCCTCTTGATGACTATCCGCCAAAATGGTCCCACAATAACTCAATAATGCCAATGTAATTGCAGAAAATTTTATTGTTGTTGTACGCATTTTCCTAACCTCAAGTAAATACCCTAAAAAGTTGACAAAATTTATTCTTGGTGTCCTTCAACCAAGTGAACAAAGCTCACTAAATCATCATTACTCACTTGGAAAGCTTGACCAAAACCTTTTACAAATAACCCTTGTGAGGGCTTAAAACTAAACAAATGAAAATCTTTCATCCGAGACAATTCATCCATTAATGCACCATGTCTTGCTTTGAGTGCCTCAACACCAGAATGCCATTCTTCACTTTCTCTCTCGACAACACGCGCAACCGCATCAAAAGATAAACGACGACGAGCAAAAATCTGACGACTTTGACTTTCATCTTCGATCAACATTAAAGAAACTTTTGGTACTTCTTGTAGATTACGTGCATGACGTGCAATAGTAGAAATAAAGACTTGGTATTCCCCATTATTAATTGCAAATGGCGCATAACTCACATTGGGATTACCATCTTCACCGACAGTAGCGAGCATGACTGTTTTACATTGTGCCTTTAACTCTTGAATTTCTGGACCTAAACGATTTTGTAATACTTCTTGACGATTTGTTGTCATTACTTTTTTAACCTTCTAAATAAATGCTTTAAATTTTTGAACTTGTTCTGGAAATAATTGACGCTCAGCATCGCGCCCCAAATAAACTTTAAAAATAGTTTGCCCATTATTCGCAATAAATGCGATGTTATAACTTTCTTTACCGCGAAACGGTAAACTCACAAAGGCAATTTTGCTGATGTTATCTAATTTAAGGTGACCATGAAGCGTGCCTTCTTCATCTTTCATATTCAAATTATAATAACCACGCCCAACCATCCCGGTCGGAAAACGGTCTTTAATTTCAAAAATCGATCCTTCTTTTTCAATAATGGTCGTGAAAATCCCCCAACTACTGATCTCAGCAAGCACTTCCTCCGCACGTTCCGCAGGAAACACTCGAACAAACTCATCAGGTAAAGCACATAAAATTTCACCTTCAGGTTTGCCAAAGTGCGAAGCCATATCCAAAGTAATTGCCAGTGGATTTTGTGTAATATAATCTGCAATTTGTGCTTTTAGCATCATCTTGACTTTATCCTTATAAATGTCATGGTTAAAATCCCATTATTATCAATATTGATAATAGTTTTTAATTATATTTGTAATCGGTCTTTTTTTCAAAAGAAACTGCGATCTTTTTACAAAAAAGTTATTTAAAATTTAAACAAAAAACCTTTATTTTTATAAGGTTACTTCACTGCACCTGAATAAAGTAAGAGAGAACAGCCACACTGATGAAAATAAAGACAATTGAATATCTAAAATCATTTTTTGCTTGTAACCTATCAATGAAAAGGTATAATACAGACCTAATTTGATGCTCTTTATCAATATTAGCCTGGGTGGCGAAATTGGTAGACGCAGTTGATTCAAAATCAACCGCCTTCGGGTGTGCCGGTTCGAGTCCGGCCCTAGGCACCATTGATAAATAGCATTACAAAAAAGCCGACGTTAAGTCGGCTTTTTCTTTATCTTTAATATTCCAAATATAAAATCCCCTACTTTCATAAAAACACACTGTTTTTGGATTCATCTCGGCATCGTTTATCGTGTTAGAGCTATTGCTTTTCTCATTACCAACTGACAACGGAAGAATGCTTTACCGTAAAAACAATATGTAGTAAATTTGGAATCAGGTATAACTTAATTCAGAGCCTAGGATCTTAGTAAGGAGTGCTAAAATGAAAAAAACGCTTGTACTTTCTTGTTGCATCGTTGCGTTATGTGCATGTAAAGCAGAAATAGAAAAAGATATCTCATTAAAAGCCTTATTGAATGAGCCAATTAAAGTAGAAAGTGGTATCTTAAATGTTGAAATTGCAACATGTTCTAGCCATGAAGACTCTAGAAAGCCCTCCGATGCCCTTATTCAAATTCAACAAAAAATTCCTAATGTTTTTGATAATGCTGTTTATAAAGAATGCTATCAAAAAAACTTTAATTCTTTTGCAAGTTTTGAAATCCCTATTGCTGTGGGGAAATTGGATGATAGCTCAGAGATAAAACATAACGTAAATATTTATAGCTATAAAAATCACTATTTAAATGTTCAAACAAGCGATAAATTAGCAAAAAATATCCGTGACTTTATGGATAGAGAATATCTCTCTGACCTCGCATTAAGCCTAACACTCAAGATAAATAATGATACAAATCAAGCTCTGGATGTCACCTTCATTTCCGCCTATGTGAATGATTCCCCTGTTGATTTCTTACCCCTCACCTTTAAACAAGGGGAAAGTATTGAAGTGAAATTGTCTAATGCTTCATCAGATATGCTCTGGCAATATGAAGCATCACCAAGTGTAAGTGTGATGACAAAAGGCTTTGAGCTTGATGACATTCTAAAATAAATCTAGCTGCAATCAATGGGTCATCGTGCATGTAATCACAGCATGGCGCCCCTGAGCTTTCCTCATTTCCATGCTTTTTATGCAAATGACACTCTCCCCATATCCCCACTCTCTCCAAACACAAAAAAAACCTCAAGTATCTCTACTTGAGGTTTCTTCTCATTCAGACCTGGCGGTGTCCTACTCTCACATGGGGAAGCCCCACACTACCATCGGCGTTACAGCGTTTCACTTCTAAGTTCGGCATGGAGTTAGGTGGGTCCACTGCACTATCGCCGCCAAGATATTCGGTTGATGTCTTCTCTATTCTTCTGTTCTTCCTTCGTGCTTTCTTCACTCTCGCACTTTAATCAAAAACAAGCTGTCTAAAGTAATTTTCTCTTCTTCGTCTTCGTCTAACATCTCACTCAACACCCAAAAACACTTGAGCGTTGTATGGTTAAGCCTCTCGGGCAATTAGTATTGGTTAGCTCAATGTATCACTACACTTACACACCCAACCTATCTACGTCGTAGTCTACAACAACCCTTACTGACTTAAAGTCAGGGATGACTCATCTCTTGGCAAGTTTCGTGCTTAGATGCTTTCAGCACTTATCTCTTCCGCATTTAGCTACCCAGCAATGCCTCTGGCGAGACAACTGGAACACCAGTGATGCGTCCACTCCGGTCCTCTCGTACTAGGAGCAGCCCCAATCAATCATCCAACGCCCACGGCAGATAGGGACCGAACTGTCTCACGACGTTCTAAACCCAGCTCGCGTACCACTTTAAATGGCGAACAGCCATACCCTTGGGACCTACTTCAGCCCCAGGATGTGATGAGCCGACATCGAGGTGCCAAACACCGCCGTCGATATGAACTCTTGGGCGGTATCAGCCTGTTATCCCCGGAGTACCTTTTATCCGTTGAGCGATGGCCCTTCCATTCAGAACCACCGGATCACTATGACCTGCTTTCGCACCTGCTCGACTTGTCTGTCTCGCAGTTAAGCTTGCTTATACCATTGCACTAACCTGACGATGTCCGACCGTCATTAGCAAACCTTCGTGCTCCTCCGTTACGCTTTGGGAGGAGACCGCCCCAGTCAAACTACCCACCAGACACTGTCCGAGTACCCGTTTCAGGCACTTCGTTAGAACATCAAACGTTAAAGGGTGGTATTTCAAGGTCGCCTCCACAATGACTGGCGTCACTGCTTCAAAGGCTCCCACCTATCCTACACATCAAAATTCAATGTTCAGTGTCAAGCTATAGTAAAGGTTCACGGGGTCTTTCCGTCTAGCCGCGGGTACACCGCATCTTCACGGCGATTTCAATTTCACTGAGTCTCGGGTGGAGACAGCCTGGCCATCATTATGCCATTCGTGCAGGTCGGAACTTACCCGACAAGGAATTTCGCTACCTTAGGACCGTTATAGTTACGGCCGCCGTTTACTGGGGCTTCGATCAGGAGCTTCTCTTTCGATAACACCATCAATTAACCTTCCAGCACCGGGCAGGCATCACACCCTATACGTCCACTTTCGTGTTTGCAGAGTGCTGTGTTTTTAATAAACAGTTGCAGCCAGCTGGTATCTTCGACTTACTTCACCTTCATCCGCGAGGGACTACAATTACTGTAAGCGCACCTTCTCCCGAAGTTACGGTGCTATTTTGCCTAGTTCCTTCACCCGAGTTCTCTCAAGCGCCTGAGTATTCTCTACCTGACCACCTGTGTCGGTTTTCAGTACGGTTTAGATAAACCTGAAGCTTAGTGGCTTTTCCTGGAAGCAGGGTATCAGTTACTTCAGTCCCTTAAGACCTCGTCATCAGCTCTCAGTGTTTATAAAGACCCGGATTTGCCTAAGTCTTCCACCTACCACCTTAAACAGACATCCAACAGTCTGCTAACCTAACCTTCTCCGTCCCCACATCGCAGTTTATCCAAGTACGGGAATATTAACCCGTTTCCCATCGACTACGCTTTTCAGCCTCGCCTTAGGGGCCGACTCACCCTGCCCCGATTAACGTTGGACAGGAACCCTTGGTCTTCCGGCGAACGAGTTTTTCACTCGTTTTATCGTTACTTATGTCAGCATTCGCACTTGTGATACGTCCAGCAACCCTCTCGAGCCACCTTCATCCGCTTACACAACGCTCCCCTACCCAACAGAATAAATTCTGATGCCGCAGCTTCGGTGCTATATTTGAGCCCCGTTACATCTTCCGCGCAGGCCGACTCGACTAGTGAGCTATTACGCTTTCTTTAAATGATGGCTGCTTCTAAGCCAACATCCTAGCTGTCTAAGCCTTCCCACTTCGTTTCCCACTTAATATAGACTTCGGGACCTTAGCTGGCGGTCTGGGTTGTTTCCCTCTCCACGACGAACGTTAGCACCCGCCGTGTGTCTCCTGAGTATCACTCTTCGGTATTCGCAGTTTGCATCGGGTTGGTAATCCGGGATGGACCCCTAGCCGAAACAGTGCTCTACCCCCGAAGGTGTCCGCTCAAGGCTCTACCTAAATAGATTTCGGGGAGAACCAGCTATCTCCCGGTTTGATTGGCCTTTCACCCCCAGCCACAAGTCATCCGCTAATTTTTCAACATTAGTCGGTTCGGTCCTCCAGTTAGTGTTACCCAACCTTCAACCTGCCCATGGCTAGATCACCGGGTTTCGGGTCTATACCTTGCAACTCAACGCCCAGTTAAGACTCGGTTTCCCTTCGGCTCCCTTATTCAGTTAACCTCGCTACAAAATATAAGTCGCTGACCCATTATACAAAAGGTACGCAGTCACAAGGTTGCCCTCGCTCCTACTGCTTGTACGTACAGGGTTTCAGGTTCTATTTCACTCCCCTCACCGGGGTTCTTTTCGCCTTTCCTTCACAGTACTGGTTCACTATCGGTCAATCAGGAGTATTTAGCCTTGGAGGATGGTCCCCCCATCTTCAAACAGGATTTCTCGTGTCCCGCCTTACTTATCGTAAGCTTAGTTCCACTAACATACTTTCGAGTACGGGATTATCACCCTCTTTGATTTGGCTTCCCAGCCAATTCCTCTAATATGCTAGCTAAAACTTACTGGCTCTTCCGCTTTCGCTCGCCGCTACTCACAGAATCTCGGTTGATTTCTTTTCCTCGGGGTACTTAGATGTTTCAGTTCTCCCGGTTCGCCTTTCATCGCTATGTATTCACCATGAAATGATGGATTCTTCATCCATCGGGTTTCCCCATTCGGACATCTTGGATTAAACGCCTCTTATCGACTCATCCAAGCTTTTCGCAGATTAGCACGTCCTTCATCGCCTCTGATTGCCAAGGCATCCGCCCTGTACGCTTAGTCACTTAACCATACAACCTCAAGTATTCTTACTTAATCTCAATTAATCCATTAACCTTTGCTAATGCATTAATCAAGTTTCATCACCTTGATGTTGTGTTTAAACGCTAAACACTTGCATGCCTTTTTTCATGCAAGATTTTTTCTACTCAGACTTTCTTTCGAAAATCTCTTCAGTTTTTCAGCTTGTTTCCAATTTTTTAAAGAACAATAAAGACAAGTCAAAATGGCTTCGCCATTTTTCGCTCATCATTGCTAAATATTCTTAATGTAAAAACCATTAACCTATCCAGACTAATGCCATTTACACAAAACACTTAGCAATGATGATTTGGTGGAGATAAGCGGGATCGAACCGCTGACCTCCTGCGTGCAAGGCAGGCGCTCTCCCAGCTGAGCTATATCCCCATTCACATCATTACAATGCGCCGTCATCCCTTTTCGCTTCACTCTTTTGCTTTCGCTTGAGTGGTGGGTCTGAGTGGACTTGAACCACCGACCTCACCCTTATCAGGGGTGCGCTCTAACCACCTGAGCTACAGACCCAAAAGGATTTCGGTTTTTTGTCTCTTCATTGACACAATCTACCAAACAATCTGTGTGAACACTTGCAGTCGTTCCATTTTAGGTAAGGAGGTGATCCAACCGCAGGTTCCCCTACGGTTACCTTGTTACGACTTCACCCCAGTCATGAATCATACCGTGGTAAACGCCCCCCCGAAGGTTAAGCTATCTACTTCTGGTACAACCCACTCCCATGGTGTGACGGGCGGTGTGTACAAGGCCCGGGAACGTATTCACCGCAACATTCTGATTTGCGATTACTAGCGATTCCGACTTCATGGAGTCGAGTTGCAGACTCCAATCCGGACTTAGATGCACTTTCTGAGATTCGCTCAAGCTCGCACTCTCGCTGCCCTCTGTATGCACCATTGTAGCACGTGTGTAGCCCTACTCGTAAGGGCCATGATGACTTGACGTCATCCCCACCTTCCTCCAGTTTGTCACTGGCAGTCTCCTTTGAGTTCCCGACCGAATCGCTGGCAACAAAGGATAAGGGTTGCGCTCGTTGCGGGACTTAACCCAACATTTCACAACACGAGCTGACGACAGCCATGCAGCACCTGTCTCTAAGTTCCCGAAGGCACAAACTCATCTCTGAGCTCTTCTTAGGATGTCAAGAGTAGGTAAGGTTCTTCGCGTTGCATCGAATTAAACCACATGCTCCACCGCTTGTGCGGGCCCCCGTCAATTCATTTGAGTTTTAACCTTGCGGCCGTACTCCCCAGGCGGTCGATTTATCACGTTAGCTTCGGGCACCAAGCATATAGCCCAATCCCCAAATCGACAGCGTTTACAGCGTGGACTACCAGGGTATCTAATCCTGTTTGCTCCCCACGCTTTCGCACATGAGCGTCAGTACATTCCCAAGGGGCTGCCTTCGCCTTCGGTATTCCTCCACATCTCTACGCATTTCACCGCTACACGTGGAATTCTACCCCTCCCTAAAGTACTCTAGACTCCCAGTCTGAAATGCAGTTCCCAAGTTAAGCTCGGGGATTTCACATCTCACTTAAAAGTCCGCCTGCGTGCCCTTTACGCCCAGTTATTCCGATTAACGCTCGCACCCTCCGTATTACCGCGGCTGCTGGCACGGAGTTAGCCGGTGCTTCTTCTGTAATTAACGTCAATGATGCTATCTATTTAACAACATCCCTTCCTCATTACCGAAAGAACTTTACAACCCGAAGGCCTTCTTCATTCACGCGGCATGGCTGCGTCAGGGTTCCCCCCATTGCGCAATATTCCCCACTGCTGCCTCCCGTAGGAGTCTGGACCGTGTCTCAGTTCCAGTGTGGCTGGTCATCCTCTCAGACCAGCTAGAGATCGCAGGCTTGGTAGGCCTTTACCCCACCAACTACCTAATCCCACTTGGGCTCATCTTATGGCAGGTGGCCCTAAGGTCCCACCCTTTCCTCCTCAGAGAATACGCGGTATTAGCTGCAGTTTCCCACAGTTATCCCCCTCCATAAGCCAGATTCCCAAGCATTACTCACCCGTCCGCCACTCGTCAGCAAAGAAAGCAAGCTTTCTTCCTGCTACCGTTCGACTTGCATGTGTTAAGCCTGCCGCCAGCGTTCAATCTGAGCCATGATCAAACTCTTCAATTCAAAGTTCAATCGCTCAATAAACTGCTTAGCTAAAAGTTTACATTTACTTCAAAAGTATCATGAATTTTCAGTATTAAGCACCTATTAAGACTTCAATTTTAAAATTTTTTAAATGAAATCAATCAACAAGTGCCCACACAGATTGTCTGTTAGATTGTTAAAGAACAAAAAACAACGACGCGAGGTGTATCTACTATCTCGTACAACGTCGCGTCGTTGTGTGGGGCGTATTATAGGCATTTTAAAACCCTTTGCAACCCCTTTTTACAAAAAAAATTAAATTTTTTATTTTGCGCTATTTTTTTAAACGTTATGCTCGTAATTTATAAAAAAATCGTATTCTTTTCAGGCTTTCATGTTCAAATTGATGAGTTGTTCAAATCCCCAAAAATGGATAACCTTTTGAAACTGTGCTTCATCCTCAAAAAATTGAGTACAAAAAATAAGATTTTTCTCGTTAGTTTTAGATTGAATGTCTATCTTAGACAATAACGTTTTAACCCGTAAAGCAATCGCTTTACCAGAATCAACAAAAAAACGCACTTGTGGTAAACACCATTTAATTTCTTCTTTAATTAAAGGAAAGTGCGTACAACCTAATACGACGGTATCAAGATCCTGAATTGACTGCCAAGGCGCTAGCTCTTGCTTTAAAGCATGCAAATCAACCGCTTTGCCATGTAACTTTTGTTCAGCAATTTCGACTAATTTTGTACTACCCAATTTCTCAACTGTGCAATCGCGAGCATACTGTGCAATTAAATCCGCGACATAGGCTCTTTTCACGGTGCCTTTTGTAGCTAATAAGCCAATATGTTTTGTTTCTGAACATTCTGCTGCGGGTTTAATTGCAGGCACAGTTCCCACGACAGGAATCGCAAAATGCGCTCTTAGTGCGGGTAATACCACCGTGCTTGCCGTATTACACGCAATCACAATTAAGTCTAAAGGGAAAGTGCGGTCAATTTTTTGACAAATTTTGAGCGTACGCTGAATAATTTCCTCTTCACTTTTTTCCGAATAAGGAAAAAACGCATTATCGAAACAATAAAGATAGTGACAATCGGGTAAAAGTTGCTTTGTTTCTTTATAAACACTAAAGCCGCCCATACCGGAATCAAAAAATAGGATAGTAGGTTGATAAGGGCTATTCATTTGACTACTCTCGTAAAAATTTGTGGTGTTAGAAATAATTCAGCAACCATCATATTCTCAGCGCCAATACTCATTAAGGCACGGCGGGCATAAAGTGCGGTGTTTTTATCATGCGTTAATTCTAATTTTTGCCTTATACGATCAGATTGCATAAACAGCCACTCACCTAACGCACGATTGCCCAATTGTTGTAATTCTCTATGCTGCGTCAATAAAGAAGCCGGAATTAAAGTACGCGCAAAAATTAATGGTATATCTTGGCTTTTTAAGATCACTTCTCGACACCAACACGGGCATGCTTGTTTTGGAAAAAATTGACGTTCATTCTCGTTAAGCGTCGTTATCCATGACTCGGCTAAGACACATACATTCACTTCGCCAAAAGCTTGTTTTAGCTGTGTAGTTAAAGATGTGGATAGCTCTAGCCAAGAAGAAATCGACAGAGGTAATTGCATATCCGTTGAAGGCTGCCAAGTGGCATTTTGTAACAATTGGGAATAATCAGACATGCGTATAAATCTCCCGTTGATTAATCCAACGTTGGATTAATTTGGTGGCCACTTCTGGTTGCTCAACAATCAAACGACGCGCATAATACTGCACCGTAGGAATCATTTTGCGATCGCGCATTAAATTTGCCACCTTAAATTCGGCCACCCCGGTTTGTTTTGTACCAAGCACTTCGCCAGGTCCTCTGATTTCTAAATCTTTTTCCGAAATAACAAAACCATCTTGCGTATCTCTGAGGACTTGTAAACGTTTCTGGGAAATTTTTCCTAGTGGGGGCTTATACATCAGTACACAAAAAGAAGCGGTTGTCCCTCGCCCTACTCGACCGCGTAACTGATGTAATTGTGATAAACCTAAACGTTCTGCATTTTCAATGATCATTAAGCTAGCATTCGGCACATCAACACCGACCTCAATCACCGTTGTTGCGACTAACAAATCAATTTCTGCCTGTTTAAATGCTTGCATGATGTCTTGTTTTTCAGCCGGTTTCATACGACCATGCACTAAGCCAATGCGTAAGTGCGGTAGAATTTTACGAAGATCTTCAGCAATAGCCTCAGCCGCTTGTGCCTCTAGTACTTCTGATTCATCAATCAATGTACAGACCCAATATGCCTGACGTTTTTCATTCACACAGGCATGATTCACTCTAGCAATGACTTCAGCTCGTCTTTCTTCAGAAATTGCCACGGTCGTAATCGGTGTTCGTCCTGGCGGTAGTTCATCAATAATCGAGGTATCTAAATCCGCATACACCGTCATGGCTAAAGTGCGAGGAATCGGTGTCGCCGTCATAATGAGTTGGTGCGGATAATGATCAGCCTGTTTCCCTTTTTCTCGTAGCATTAAACGCTGATGCACACCAAACCGATGCTGTTCATCAACGATCACCAATGCCAAATCTGAAAATTCCACCTCGTCTTGAAATAAGGCATGGGTTCCCACGACCATTTGTACTTGCCCCGTTCGAATCTTTTCCAGTTCTGTTTGACGCACCTTTCCTTTGACTTTACCTGCCAACCAACCAACTTCAATCCCTAAGGGAGCTAACCAACGGCGAAAATTTGTAGCATGTTGTTCCGCTAAAATTTCGGTAGGTGCCATAAGCGCGACTTGTTTGCCATTATCTATTGCAAGTAAGGCAGCTAACGCAGCCACCAAGGTTTTACCTGAGCCAACATCACCTTGAACTAAACGCATCATCGGGAAAGGATGAGTAAGATCTTGCTCTATCTCTTGGGTAACACGAACTTGTGCATCTGTTGGTGCAAAAGGTAATTGTGCCAAAAAACGCTGTTTTAAATCAGTCTGATAAGATAAAGGGTAAGCGAAAAATTGCTGTGTACCGATCCGTACTTTTTGCATCGCCAAATTATGCGCCAATAATTCCTCAAAAATCAGGCGTTGCTGAGCGGGGTGGGTTCCTTTTTCTAAGGCTTCTAAGGATACATCAGGCGGTGGGCGATGCAAAAAACGAATCGCCTCTTTTAAGCTAAAAGGATGCGGATTAAATTCATTAGGTAAGATTTCTGCAATTTGGATATTTTCAAGCACAGCCAAAGCTTGATCAGTCAGCTTACGTAATGAATTTTGTTTTAATCCCTCTGTTGTAGAATAAATTGGCGTCAAGGTTTCTTCTAAAATTAAAGGGGCATTATCGCGAATAATTTGATATTCCGGGTGATGAATTTCTGCCATGAAACGCCCACGTTTAACCTCACCAAAGGCTTTTACTCTTGCACCCGGTTGAAGACTATTTTTCATGCCTGCATTGAAGTTAAAAAAACGTAGCATAATTTTTGATGTGCCATCCGAAAGAGAAACATTTAAAATTGGGCGTTTACCAAACTGCACTTCACACGTTTGTACAAGCCCCTCAATGGTAGCATAAGCATCAGGACGAAGATCATGAATTGGCGTAATTCGAGTACGATCTTCATAACGAATCGGTAAATGAAATAACAAATCTTGGAGATTGTGAATACCAATCCGCCCAAGCTTGTCAGAAATGGCAGCCCCAACACCAGAAAGTGTCGTTAAAGGGACTGCATCGAGGAATTGTATGGTCATTGATTGATATTACGTTCAATATTAACAAAACCCGGAATTGCTTTGATTTTACGAATAATATTCGCTAAATGCTTAGTGTCTTTTACGGTCAACAACACGACGATTTGATATAAACGCCCTTCTTGTTCTTCCGTCCAAATACTTTGAATATTACTACCTAAAGACGAAATCAGTGTCGTTAAATTTGGTAAAGCGCCTTGCTGATTGATAAGTTCAATACGCAATTCCGCTTCAAAATCGATCATATTATCGCTTTGCTCCCATTCCACTGGCATATAGTGTTCAGGATTGTCTTTACGATGTTTTAAATTCGCGCAAGCTTCATGATGAATCACTAAGCCCTTGCCGGAGCTCGTATAAGCAACAATAGGATCGCCTGGAATTGGGTGACAACATTGGGCAAAGGTGGTAAGTAATCCACCAGCACTTTTAATTTCAAAATTCGCTTTATTGTTTGTGAGATCACCATCCGTATCAATTTCAATGGCTTCTCCTAGCAAGCGATAAGCGATTACCGCACTCATTTGATTACCTAGACCAATTTCCATTAATAAATCATCGAATGTGGCTAATTTCAGCTCAGTTAATAAATTTTGTACTCTATTTTTATCAAGATCTTCTAACTTCGTCGGTGCCAACGCACGTGTCAACTGACGTTTACCTAATGTTATCGCCTCACCGCCACGTAAATTTTTAAGGAAATTACGAATATTGGTTCGTGCTTTCGCTGTCACCACAAAATTTAACCATCCCGCGCTCGGTTGAGAATTTGGTAAAGTAATGATGTCAACCGTTTGTCCTGAAGTTAAGGCTTGTGATAAAGGGTAAGATTTACGATCAACATTAGCCGCAATACAGCTATGACCGATATCCGTGTGTACCGCATAAGCAAAATCGACAGGCGTTGCACCAACTGGCAATTCCACAATACGCCCTTTCGGTGTGAAAACATAAATCTCTTTTGGGAAAAATTCAGATTTGACACTCTCGATAAACTCAAAAGAATTTCCCACACTTTGTTGCAATTCAATTAAGCTTTGTAACCAACGTTGAGCTCGAATTTGTACTGTCGTGCTGTCATTTTTGCCACCTTCTTTATATGCCCAATGAGCTGCCACCCCCATTTCCGCCATTTGATCCATTTCTTCAGTACGAATTTGTACTTCAACGGGAACACCATGTGGACCGATCATTGAGGTATGTAATGACTGGTAGCCATTTGCTTTTGGCACCGCGATGTAATCTTTAACACGACCAGGACGAGGTTTATATAACCCATGCATTTGCCCAAGCACACGATAGCAAGTATCAATATCTTTAACGACAGCACGGAATGCATAGATATCCATAATAGAATGAAACTGTTGATCTTTCAGTTTCATTTTTTGATAAATGGCATAAAGATGTTTTTCCCGTCCAAAAACACGAGCTTTAATACCCACATCTTCTAATCGTCCTTTAATTTCATTGGTAATACGCTGAATCATGTCTTTACGATTACCACGCGCCACCTGAATCACTTTTTGCAACACCGCATAACGTTGTGGGTGCATAGCTTCAAAGCCTAAGTCTTCCAACTCGTTTTTGATATGTTCAATACCTAAACGATGAGCCAAAGGACTATAAATTTCAAGCGTTTCTTTTGCAATACGGCGACGTTTATCTGGACGTAGCGAGCCGAGTGTACGCATATTGTGCGTTCTATCAGCAAGCTTAATTAACACCACACGAATATCTCGTGTCATGGCTAAAATCATTTTGCGAAAGTTTTCAGCTGCCGCCTCTTTACGTGTCCGGAATTTCAACTTATCGAGTTTTGATACGCCTTCTACAATTTCTGCCACACTGGCACCAAACTCTGTTTTCAATTGCTCTTCTGTATAAGGGGTGTCTTCAATCACATCATGCAATAATGCCGCCATCACAGCTTCATGATCTAAACGCATTTCAGCAATAATCGATGCAACTGCGACAGGATGAGTGATATAAGGTTCACCACTAGAACGCGATTGTCCCTCATGCGCATCACGAGCAATAATATACGCACGTTTAACAAGTTCGATCTGTTCTGGCGGTAAATACGCCTCAATAATGCGATTTAGACTTTCAAAAAGATACAAGGGACACCTAACTTAGTTCAATGTGATTTTCTGAAAACGTTGTGCAAAATGACCGCACTTTTACTGATTAGATAATAAAGAAACAGCGTGTAATTCCGAGTTTTCTTTTTCCAACGCATCATAACGCTCTTGGGCATTCATAATCTCGTTATTAATCAACCCTTTCTCAATTTCACGTAGGGCAATCACGGTTGGTTTATCGTTATCTTCTGGTACTAGAGGTTCACGAATATGTAACTGTAATTGTCTTGCGCGACGTGCTGCGGTTAAAATTAAATCAAAACGGTTACCAATTTTTTCTACCGCACCTTGTACTGTGACACGAGCCATATATTACTCCATCTCTTATTAGTCAAAAAAATGTTAAAAAGGGGTCATATGATACTAAAGTGAGGTCTATTTTGCTAGCAATTGTTCAATCAACGCCTGATTTTGTTTTTGCTGATGCGCTAACGTTAAACGTTCAGCACGTAGAATCGCTTGAAAATCAGCTAATGCTTGTTCAAAGACATCATTTACAATCACATAATCGTATTCATTATAATGAGAAATTTCATCGATTGCTTTCGACATACGTGCGGCAATCACTTCCGTACTGTCTTGCCCACGTCCAATTAAACGACGTTCTAATTCAGCTAAAGACGGGGGTAAAATAAAAATACTTTTGACATTCGGCACTTTTTGACGAATTTGCTGCGCACCCTGCCAATCAATATCTAAAAAAACATCAATACCTTTGGCTAAATTTTCTTCGATAGCAGGTAATGAAGTGCCGTAATAATTTCCGCCAAAAACCTTGGCATACTCAAGAAATAAATCTTGCTCAATCAATGATTCAAAGGCTTCAACTGATACAAAATAATAATGCACTCCCTCTTGCTCACCGGGACGGGGTTGTCTTGTTGTATGTGAAACAGAAACCATCATTTTATTGTCTTGTTGCTGATTTAATAATGCGGAAATTAATGAGGATTTCCCCGCGCCACTGGGTGCCGAAAGAATATATAAATTACCTTGTGTCATAACGTCTTCCTTTATAATGAATGATAATGACTATTATGCCGATAAATCCACGGAAAATCAGCTAAAAATAAAAAAGTGCGGTAGATTTTAAAAAAATTTAGCCTTCAATGAGCTCGCCCGTTTCGCTATCTTCAAATGCCATGGACACTGAATTAACACAATAACGTAATCCTGTCGGCGGGGGACCGTCTTCAAACACATGTCCCAAATGAGCATCACATTGACCACAACGAATTTCAGTGCGAGGGCGTGATAATGTGTAGTCATCTAAATAACGTATTGCTTCAGGTGAAATCGCTTGAAAAAAGCTAGGCCACCCACAGCCTGCATCAAATTTTGTATCAGACACAAATAACAGTGAATGGCACACTACACAACGGTACAATCCTTTCTTTTGTTGATCTAATAATTTCCCCGTAAACGGATATTCCGTACCTTGATTTAAACAAACATGCACTTGCATTTCCGTCATATCTTCTCTTTTTTTCATGTCATTTCCTCATAAAAAACGAGCTCATCTTCTGTTTTAAAAAATAGAAAAAGATTAAACAAGCCCGACATTTTATTATTTTGACATAGATCACAAAAAGTTTATCTGCTATTGTTTTCCCCATCGTGTGGTTTCACAACTAAAAAAAAACCGTGCTATAATCCTCCGCGACAAAAACAAAAATGAAACACACCATTTTTGTTCTCTGTAACCGTTTTGTTTAACTTTAAATATAGGTGAAAATCTTATGGCAATTAAAATTGGTATCAACGGCTTTGGCCGTATCGGTCGTATCGTATTTCGTGCTGCACAACATCGTGATGACATCGAAGTAGTCGGTATCAACGACTTAATCGATGTTGAATATATGGCTTATATGCTTAAATACGATTCAACTCATGGTCGTTTCGATGGTACTGTTGAAGTAAAAGATGGCAACTTAGTGGTAAATGGTAAAACTATCCGTGTCACTGCTGAGCGTGATCCAGCTAACTTAAAATGGAACGAAATCGGTGTGGAAATTGCCGTTGAAGCGACTGGTTTATTCTTAGATGATGCAACTGCACGTAAACACATCACTGCCGGTGCGAAAAAAGTCGTATTAACTGGTCCATCTAAAGATGCTACTCCAATGTTTGTCAGCGGTGTAAACTTTGACACTTATGCAGGTCAAGATATCGTGTCTAACGCCTCTTGTACAACAAACTGCTTAGCACCATTAGCGAAAGTGATCAACGACAAATTTGGTATTAAAGACGGTTTAATGACAACAGTTCACGCAACGACTGCAACGCAAAAAACTGTTGATGGTCCATCTGCAAAAGACTGGCGTGGTGGCCGTGGTGCGGCACAAAACATCATCCCATCATCAACAGGTGCAGCGAAAGCCGTAGGTAAAGTTATCCCTGCATTAAATGGTAAATTAACGGGTATGGCGTTCCGTGTTCCTACACCAAACGTATCTGTTGTTGACTTAACTGTTAACTTAGAAAAACCAGCAACTTATGCTGAAATCTGTGCAGAAATCAAATGCGCATCTGAAAACGAAATGAAAGGTGTGTTAGGTTACACTGAAGATGCTGTTGTTTCTACAGACTTCAATGGTTGTGCATTAACATCTGTATTTGATGCAGCAGCAGGTATTGCATTAACCGATACATTCGTGAAATTAGTTTCTTGGTATGATAACGAAACCGGCTACTCAAACAAAGTATTAGACTTAGTCGCACACGTTTATAACTACAAAGGTTAATTACTAACCTAAATAAACACGAAGCCTCTTGTCAGAACAAGGGGCTTCTTTTTTGCTGTCAACAAAAACGAAAAGCTGGATTTTATAAGAAAACCCAGCTTTTTTAATCGTTATTATCACACTAAATGCGATTTTTGAACATTTAGCTTGTGATCGTTTCAGCCTACACGGCTAGGCACTATTTACTTACAGCCTGCTCTAATTTTTCACCCGCGTTTTGAATATCTTTACCGACACCTTTCGTGGTTTCACAAGCAGTTAAAGCGAAAGCAAATGTCGCAGATAAGAAAATAGCAATGATTTTTTTCATTGTAAGCTCCTATTTTTTCTATAGCATCAAATAAGTCCTCAACATAAGAACTCCTCTTCATCCTATACCATGCTTTACAAAAATGCAAAAGCTTAAATTTTTCGTCAACTCACATATCGACTTAACATACCGTTTCATGTTACTGCCATTTTCGGTATTTTTAATCAAATTTCGAGAAAAATAACTAGTTTATTTTAGCTAACAAGTGTAAGCTAAAGCGGTTAAATTCCATTCTAATTAATTAAGGACACCATGACTAATTTGAACTTACACTTTGTTAATCGCATCCGCGAACAAGCCAAGCTCTTATTAAATGAAACTGCCCTACGTTACCACACGCCTTCAGGTTGGGAAAATATCTCTTGGCACCAATTTCAACAGGATCTCGACACCTTTTCTTATGCGCTCTTAGCCAATCATATTGGGGTACAAGATAAAATTGCCATTTTTGCACATAATATGCCACGTTGGACTATCGCTGACATAGGGACAATGCAAGTACGCGCTGTTGTTGTGCCAATCTATGCGACAAGTGCCGCCAAACAAGTCGAATATATCCTTAACAACGCAGATGTCAAAATCCTCTTTGTTGGTGATCAAGAAGAGTACAACTGTACGCTAGAAATCATCGATGCTTGTCCACAAATACAAAAAATTGTCGCCATGAAAGACAATTTGGACTTAAAAAATCATCCTAAAGCTTGTGATTGGCAAACTTTTTTGCTCGAGGGAAGCCCACTCCAACAAACAGCTCTGCAAGCGCGTCTTGAACAAAAACAACTGACAGACTTATTTACTTTAATCTATACCTCGGGCACGACGGGAGAACCGAAGGGCGTGATGTTGGATTACGCTAATCTTGCTCACCAATTAAAAGCGCATGACGAAGCATTTACTACACTCAATGTCAGCCAATATGATAGCTCGCTTTCTTTCTTACCGTTATCCCATATCTTTGAACGAGCCTGGGTTGCTTATGTTTTACACCGTGGTGCAGTCAATTGTTATCTTGAAGATACTAACAGAGTACGTGAAGCTCTTAGCGAAATTCGCCCAACTCTGATGTGTGCCGTGCCACGTTTTTATGAAAAAATTTACACCGCCGTTTGGGATAAAGTACAAAAAGCACCTCTCTTCCGTCGTATGATCTTCAATTGGGCAATTGCAGTTGGACAAAAACGTTTTCAGTTTATTTCACAAAAGAAACCTATCCCTTTTGTACTACGGCAACAATATGCGCTAGCCGATAAGTTAGTGTTATCTAAATTACGTCAATTACTCGGTGGTCGCATCCGCATGATGCCTTGTGGCGGTGCAAAATTAGAGCCTAACATTGGACTGTTTTTCCACAGTATTGGTATTAATGTCAAGCTCGGCTACGGTATGACAGAAACCACGGCTACCGTATCTTGCTGGGAAGAAGGGCATTTTGAACCAAATTCTATTGGTACATTGATGCCTGGTGCAGAAGTCAAAATTGGGGAAAATAATGAAATCTTAGTGCGTGGCGGGATGGTCATGCGTGGTTATTATAAAAAACCACAAGAAACTGCTGACAGTTTTACAGAAGACGGATTCTTAAAAACTGGTGATGCTGGGGAATTTGATCCACAAGGTAATTTATATATTACAGATCGTATCAAAGAGTTAATGAAAACCTCCAATGGAAAATATATTGCTCCACAATATATTGAAACCAAAGTGGGTAAAGATAAATTTATTGAACAAATTGCAGTCATTGCGGATGCCAAAAAATATGTCTCAGCGCTTATTGTACCTTGCTTCAATAGTCTTGAAGAATACGCCAAACAATTAAATATAAAATATCACGATCGTTTAGAACTCATTAAACATTCTGATATTCTTCAAATGTTTGAACAGCGTATTAATGATTTACAAAAAGAATTGCCTAGCTTTGAGCAAATTAAAAAATTCACTTTATTACCTCAGGCATTTACCACAAAAATGGAAGAAATTACTCCGACATTGAAACTCCGTCGTAAAGTGATTTTAGAACGCTATAAAGCACAAATTGAAGCGATGTATAAAGAATACACTCATAAAAAAGACTAACTTGCAATACACAAAGGGCTTCCAAACAGAAGCCCTTTATTTTTGCTAAAAATGACCGCACTTTTTACTTGCTTAAGCAAGCAAAGTAGCTGTCCGCCGTATATTGTAAGAAGTTGGCATAAGAATTAACGCCTAACTTGACCGCATCGCCCATCGGATCTAAACGACCTACATGTACACCGGTACCTTTACTTAAACTTTCAATTACTTTTGGTGTGAATTGTGGCTCTGCAAATAAGCAATTCACTTTATGTTCTTTAATTTCCTGCTTAATTTTCGCTAACGTCTTAGCTCCCGGCGCCACCAACGGATTAATTGTGAAATAACCGGTTTGTTTTAAGCCATAAGCATTATTGAAATAGCTATACGCATCATGGAAAACATAAAACCCTTTTTCTTTAACTGGTGCGAGTTGCTGTTTAATTTTCTCGCTTTGTTCAGCTAAAGTGCGGTTAAATTCTGCCAAATTTTGCGCAATTTTCTCTTTTTTCTCTGGATAAGCTTCCGTTAAACGTGTTGCTAAGCGTGTCGCGACAATTTTGCTAATCTCCGGCGAATACCACACATGCCAGTTAGTACTGTGATCATGATCATGATCGTGTCCATGTGCGTGGTCATGTTTATGCTCATGGTCGTGTTTGTGATCGTGGTCATGTTTGTGAGCATGGTCATGTTTGTGATCATGGTCGTGTTTGCGATCATGGTCGTGTTTGTGATCGTGCTCATGTTTGTGAGCGTGGTCGTGTTTGTGATCGTGGTCGTGTTTGTGAGTATGATCATGCTCATGTTTATGATCATGTGCTTCACCTTCAAGCAAACCACCAATTTCCGCAAAATCAGCAATACTTAACACCTTTTTAAAAGGCATTGGACGTAATGTTTTATCAAGGAAAGCATCAATATCTTCCCCGACCCACAGGATTAATTCCGCCCCCTGTAATTTTTGTATATCTGAGGGTTTTAAGCTGTAATCATGTGGTGAAGCACCCGCAGGAACTAATACTTCAGTGTCTGTTACCCCATCAGCAATCGATGAAGCAATAAAACCTAATGGTTTAATCGAAGTCACAATCGTCGCATTTGCCACAGTTGCTAAAGAAGCAATACTTGCCGCTAATGCGGTTTTTTTCAATGTCTTAATGAAACGTGCCATTTTTCTTCCTTCTTTTGTAAGATTGACAACAAAAATTTCGGATTAGCCTACTCTTTTTTCATGATAATTGCCATCTTTTTTTTAACTAAAAAATAAGTTGAAATAAAAAAAGGTGAAACGTCATTCACCTATTTCGGTTTTTCTGCTTAACGTAACAGTTTATTAATAACACGAGAAACCGCAAAGAATCCAAAAGTTGCAGTCACCATAGTGGCAGCACCAAAGCCATTGGCACAGTTCATACTTGCTGATACTTCACAATTGCCATCCACGTTGGGAAAAATTAAGGGTTGTGTGGAAAACACACAATCAATACCAAATTTTCGTTTTGGATTTTGGCTAAAATGGTATTCCTTACGTAATAAGGAACGTACTTTTGCTAAGAGCGGATCTTGAATCGTCCTACTTAAATCGGTAATTTGGATCTGAGTCGGATCGGTTTGACCTCCTGCTCCACCAACAGTAATCATGTTAATTTTATGACGTTTACAATAAGCAATGAGTGCGGCTTTCGTTCTGACATGATCGATTGCATCAATGACATAATCATAGCCTTTCGATAAATAATCCGCTAAGTTTTCGCTGGAAATAAAATCATCAATAATCGCCACTTCACATTCAGGATTAATTAACGCAACCCGCGCTTTCATCACTTCTGTCTTTAATTGCCCAATGTTGCCAGAAAGTGCATGGATTTGGCGGTTAATGTTGGTCACGCAAATATCATCCATATCAATTAACGTCAATTTGCCCACACCTGAGCGCGCTAATGCCTCCACACACCATGAACCGACGCCACCAATACCGATGACGCAGACATGAGACTGTTTTAAACGAGTAAGCCCTTCAGTACTGTATAAACGTGCGATCCCACCAAAACGTTGTTCATAATTATCCACTCTCTCCATTATTGTAATACCCACACACGTCCATAATGTTTTGATAATCCTGCAATATGACCCGCGTCATCGCCAATCCCACGATATAAATCAAAGTGATGCCCTTTCACTGCCCCACCCACATCAAGCGCGACCATCAAATGCATTTGATGCTCACCTGTCCAATTACCGTGTTTATCCATTTGAGGCACTTCCACCAAAAGCAAGCTCCCTAAAGGCACAACATTTCGATCTGCCGCAAGTGACGCCATCGGTACTAAAGGCACACCGGCTGCACCTTTGACTTTACCGTAAGGATCATTTTTAAAATAAACATAAGATTCATTGCGTTCTAATAAGGCTTGTAAGCGAGAAGGATTCGCTTTTGCCCAATCACGAATCGCTTGAATCGACATTTTCTCTTTAGCAATTTCGCCATCTTCTACTAATAAACGTCCGACACTGGTATAAGGAAAGCCATTTTGTCCAGCATAAGCAAAATAATTTAGCTTACCGTCCCCAAAATCCACATAGCCACTTCCTTGAACGCCTAATAAAAAGTTATCTAACATAGAATCACTGTAAGCCAGCTCCAACCCTTTTCGTGCTAAAGCACCTGCATACACTTGGGCTCGGGTTACACGTTTTTGTTTAGGTAACGCGTAAATAGGTTGATTATACTTCCCTTGTTGACTACGGCGAGCATGAATAACCGGAGAATAATACCCCGTCATTAAAACATTTTGATACCCATCAAACCCTTTCATTAATTGCGGCTGAATACCAAATTGTGCTAAATCATGCATATTACCACCCGCTAAGATCCAATTGGTCACTTTGACATAGCTGTGATCGAATTGATTGGCGAGCTTATTCGAATAGCTACGCACATGCGATAATTGGGTCAAAAAATCACCTTGATTAATCACCGCACTTTGATTTTCTACTTTCGCGACCAGAGTAAACACTGAGTGTTGATATTGACGCCCCTCGTATTTTGCACCAAATTTTTGCGGATCAGCCTGATTGTTTCCTGCACTTCCTCTAGGCTGCGAGCTACAAGCAACCAACAATGCTGCCGAACAAAGTGCGGTAAGTTTGACTAAATTTTTTGTCTGAAATAGCATATTCTTTCCCAAATAATAATGAGGCATTAAAGGTGCATACGCTATCAGAAAACTGGCTAAAAATATAGCCTAGCGCAGTGCTTTTTCTTCTCTCTGACTGAACGCAAATTACAGTACCAAACGATAAATAAGAATAAAAAACATACATATCGTTTATTTTTATAACAAACGAAACTCTTTATTTAATTTTTTTGTTGCAATAATTTTTTAAGCGCGTATATTGCACCTCCACAGACGCGGGGTGGAGCAGCTTGGTAGCTCGTCGGGCTCATAACCCGAAGGTCGTCGGTTCAAATCCGGCCCCCGCAACCAGATTCAAGAAAAGCCGTTAGTTCAATACTAACGGCTTTCTTCTGCTTTGTTTCTATCAAAAAAACAGACTCACAAATCACAAGCATGAAAGGTCTCTCTCAAACAAATAAAGGCAAACTCACGTTTGCCTTTTATACTTTCATTTAAGCAAGTACTTTATTCTGTTTTTAAAGCTAACTTGTCTAACAGTTTTTGATGGATCCCCCCGAAACTGCCATTTGACATCACCAAAATATGATCTGTTGGTTTCGCTTCATCAGCAATCATCTCCACCAACTTATCAAGATTCATATTCCAAACTGCTGGCTGGACACACTGACTCACAATATCCACCACATCCCAACCAATATTTTCAGGCTGAAATAAGAATACGTTATCCGCTCTACCTAAAGCAGGCGCAATCTCGTCTTTATGCACGCCCATTTTCATAGTATTTGAACGTGGCTCAAGTACTGCCAAAATACGCACGCCCCCTCCAACTTTGTCGCGAAGTGCGGTCAATGTTGCCAGAATTTCTGTCGGATGATGAGCAAAATCATCATAAACCGTAATGCCATTAACTTGCCCTTTCACTTCTAAACGGCGTTTCGGGCTAATAAACGTGGCAAGTGCCTGACATGCCTCAGCAATCGAAATCCCGACATGATGTGCCGCAGCAATCGCCATTAATGCATTGTGCATATTATGTTGACCAACGACATTCCAATGCACCTCTGCCATTTTCTCGCCTTGGTAGAAAACACCAAATTGCGTGCAATCATGGCTGATCCGTTCAGCATACCAGTCTTGATCCTGACCTAAAAACTGTTGTTGCGACCAACAACCCATGTCTAAGGTTGCTTTCACATTCGGCTCATTCGCCACAGAAAGAATGCGTCCACTGGCTGGCATCGTACGAATCATATGATGAAATTGGCGCTGAATGGCTTTCAGATCATCAAAAATATCCGCATGATCAAACCCGATATTATTAATAATCAAGGTCTTAGGATTATAATGGACAAATTTAGAACGTTTATCAAAAAATGCCGTATCATACTCATCGGCTTCAATCACGAAATAATCACTTTCCCCAAGTCGAGCGGATATACCAAAATTGCCCGAGATCCCCCCAATTAAAAAACCAGGTTTAAGACCGCACTTATCTAAAATCCAACTTAACATGCCAGTTGTTGTAGTTTTTCCATGGGTACCCGATACAGCCAATACCCAACGATCACGCAACAAATGATCATGTAACCATTGTGGACCTGAGGTATAGGGTAAATGATGTTCCAATACATATTCTACGCAAGGATTACCGCGTTTCATTGCGTTACCAATGATCACCATATCCGGCGCTGGCTGTAATTGTGTCGGATCAAAATGTGGAATAATCTCAATTCCATTTTCCATCAAAAATGTGCTCATTGGCGGATAAACATGGGTATCGGAGCCTGTCACTTTATAACCAAGTTGTTTCGCAATCATGGCGACACCGCCCATAAACGTGCCACAAATACCTAAGATGTGGATATGCTTTACTGTCATTTTTTTATCTCTATGTCATCTATTGTCATAAAAAATGTGTCGAAGATCACATTGTTAACATTCGACTTTTCTATGATAAACCTAAGGTTGCTATAATAAATCAACTCATCAAATGAGTAAATTTATTAATAACAAGGATTAACATATGAAAACGTTGGGGCAATTTATTGTTGAAAAACAAGCAGAATATCCAAATGCAAAAGGGGAACTTAGTGGGATTTTATCCTCCATTCGATTGGTCGCAAAAGTGATCCATCGAGATATCAATAAAGCAGGGTTAACCAATAACATTATTGGTACATCAGGGGCTGAAAATGTGCAGGGCGAAACCCAAATGAAATTGGATCTGTTCGCGCATAACACCATGAAACAAGCCTTAATCAGCCGTGAAGAAGTCGCCGGTTTTGCCTCTGAAGAAGAAGAAAATTTTGTTGCTTTCGATACAGAACGTGGACGCAATGCCAAATATGTGATTTTAACCGATCCCCTCGATGGCTCTTCCAACATTGATGTTAACGTTGCAGTCGGTACAATCTTCTCTATCTACCGCCGTGTTTCACCTATCGGCACCCCTGTGACTTTAGAAGATTTTATGCAACCTGGTAATCGACAAGTTGCCGCCGGTTACATCGTTTATGGTTCTTCAACCATGTTAGTGTATACCACAGGTAATGGAGTTAACGGGTTTACTTATGATCCGTCATTAGGGGTATTCTGTTTATCCCATGAAAATATTCAAATTCCTGCGAATGGAAAAATTTACTCAATCAATGAAGGTCAATATTTGAAATTCCCGCAGGGAGTAAAAAAATACATTAAATATTGCCAAGAAGAAGATAAAGCGACACATCGTCCTTATACTTCTCGCTATATCGGCTCACTCGTATCCGATTTTCATCGTAACATGCTGAAAGGTGGGATCTATATTTACCCAAGTGCAACGAACTACCCGAACGGCAAACTTCGTTTATTATATGAAGGTAATCCAATGGCATTTTTAGCGGAACAAGCAGGCGGTATGGCGAGTGACGGTTATCAGCGTATTTTAGATATTCAACCGACGGAATTACATCAACGCGTGCCACTTTTCCTCGGTTCGAAAGAGATGGTGGAAAAAGCACAAGACTTTATGAAAACATTTGGCTAACGCCGAATGTAAAGAAATTAAAAGAGCCCTCAATTCATTTGACGGGCTTTTTTTGATTGCCTATTATATCGCCACATCAGAATAGAGGCGATTTACTTTTGTTTTATTTTTTTGCTTTATTTAGGAAAGTTAATTATGTATTTAAAAAAAATACTGATGTTAGGGGGACTGATTCTACCACCGCTCTTATTGTGGAGCTGTGATCAAAATGTTTCACCTTTAACTATCATCAAACACCAAGAAGAAACACAATCGCTGAAGTTATTTAATAATACGGTCAAAATTATGCCGGCAGAACGTTATATTACACAAGATGCGAATAACAATGATCTTGCGGCAATGACTTACCATATTCAAAATTTAAGTAACAAAGCCATCAAAACGATTCTTTGGAATAGTGTGTATATTTTGGACTCAAATTCACTCTATACGCATGACTTACCTATTACATTTGACTCACCATTGGTCCCACATGGTGAACAAACTATTGCTGAAACGGTGCCCGTCAATAATATTCCTAAAAACAACCGACCGTTAGTGCTAAACCCTAAAAGCCCAATCAAAGTGATTATTATTGCAAGAGAAATTATTTTTGATGACGGCAGTAAAATCATTGTATCAAGATAAGAAAAAACAGCGTTTTATATAAAATATTATTTCAATAAAAACACAACATCTCATTTAATTCTTTGTTTTTTCATGCTCATCTCTCCGACCTAACACAAACCGTATCACTTTGTTCAGCTTCCTCTACACATTTCTGTGATCACACTCTCAAATATCAGTCTTTTTTCACAGATTACATTGCTATTTTCTGACCGAATATGTCACTATGCCTATTGAGTAATATTGTGCTGTTTGCTTTTTAATTTGATTTTACATAAGTCATAAATAAGAAGGAAAAGTCTATGATATTAAATGCCTTTCTGAAAGATCTAGAATCTCTCGTCAATATTGATAGCTATAGCTATGATCCTGTTGGTAAAGCACGTGTTGTCCAATTTTTTAAAGAAAAATTCCAGTCCATTGGTTGGCTTGTAGAAGAACGTTTTCTTGATGAAAAAGTGGGCTCTGCGCTGATTTGTAAAAATACGCCTTCTGATACATTTGATGTGGTTTTATCAGGACATATGGATACCGTGTTTAAAACTGGAACAGTCAATGAACGCCCATTTAGAATTGAGCAAGATAAAGCTTTTGGACCGGGAATTGCTGATATGAAAGCCGGTCTCTTAGCTGGATTTTACGCTTGTAAACAGTTAACCGAAGAAAATGCACTACAAGATGCAAAAGTCTGTGTGCTTTTCAATCCCGATGAAGAAATTAGTTCTATCTTCTCTCGCCCATTGTTAGAGGAGTATGCGAAAAAAACACGCTATGCCATTATTCTAGAAGCCGCCAGAATTAACGGTAACCTAGTCAACGAAAGAAAAGGGATTGGGAAGTATGTAATTGAATTTTTTGGCAAATCTGCTCATGCGGCAGTCGATCCACAAAACGGAGCAAATGCCATCAATGCGTTTATTCGTATCGCGCAAGATTTACTAAAAAGTACCGCGCCCGACAAAGGTACCACGATGAACATTGGTACTGTGGAAGGAGGGACCACGCCAAATACTGTACCTGACTATGTCAAAACACAAATTGATTGTCGCTTTACTTGTCTTGAGGAAAGTCAACGACTCAATCAACTTATTTACGCCCTAAATGACACGGTGACCGAAGAACGCGTCAAAATCAAAGTGACAGGGGGTATTACTCGTCCACCTTGGCGACGTACTGAAGCCGGTCTTCAATTCTGCGCCGCCGTCGATAAAATCAAAGAAAAACTCGGCATACAAGCTGAATGGGAATCTACTGCCGGTGGTTCTGATGGGAATTTCTTTGCAGCACTCGGTGTCACTGTCATTGATGGTATGGGACCAAGCGGTGGAAAATGGCACAGTCCTGATGAATACTTAAATATCGACTCCATCGAACCGAGAGTCAAACTCGTATCTGAAGTCATAAAATATTGTACTCAACATAAAGGAGACACGTCATGCTAGGACTACTGCTTGGATTAGCGGTAACCATTCTTGTTGGTTATCTCATTGTCAAAAAGTACAAAGCACAATTTGTGTTACTGTGTGGTGGTATTATCTTGATGTGCTTTGCGGTGCTATTTGGACTGGGTGAAATTCTGCCTGCCAATAAGTCAACTGGTTGGGTCGGTTTCGATATTTTTGAATTTATCAAAAACCTATTTAGTACACGTGCTGCCGATTTAGGTTTAATGATTATGGCTGTCGGCGGATTTGCTCGTTATATGGATAAAATCGGTGCCAGTGAAGCGTTAGTGAATATTGCAGTCAAGCCACTCAACGCCATTAAAGCGCCTTATTTAGTCTTGGCTTTAGCCTATATTGTTGGACAAATCCTCAATATTTTTATTCCAAGTGCATCAGGACTCGGTCTTCTTTTAATGCTCACTATCTTCCCGATTTTAGTCAATTTAGGAGTAAGTCGAGAAGGTGCAGCTGCGCTTATCGCGACTACGGCCTGTTTGGATTTAGGCCCCGCATCTGGTAATGCGGTATTAGCTGCCAAAACTGCCAATATTGACATTGCGGAATACTTTGTCGGTTATCAATTAAAATTAGCCATTATCACGATGTTAGTGATTTCAACCTCGCATTTCTTCGTGCAAAAATGGTTTGATAAAAGACAAGCTCTCACGGGTGGTGGTTCTGAATATGACGCAAGTCTAGAAGTTAACCTTGACAAACAAGACAAGCAAGCCTCGCCGGTACCTGCTGTTTATGTCCTGCTCCCCCTCCTACCTTTAGTTCTCATCTTAACCTTTAGTAAATTATTGGTTAGTAGCATTAAAATGAATGTTGCCACCGCAATGATCATCAGCTTATTTATTGCTATGCTATTTGAGTTTGTGCGCAAAAAAGATGTCAAACAGGTGTTTGCCGAAATGCAAGTGTTCTTTGATGGTATGGGAAAACAATTTGCTGCGGTAGTCACCCTAATTGTGGCGGGTGAAACCTTTGCTAAAGGGTTAACGGCTGTCGGCGCGATTGATACCATTATTTCAGGTGCACAAACCTTTGGCTTTGGTGTTTTCTTAATGACATTGGTGATGGTCTTAATTATTGCCCTTTCTGCTATTGTTATGGGTTCGGGGAATGCGCCTTTCTTCGCCTTTGCCGCTTTAGCCCCTAAAGTCGCTGGCGGATTAGGTATTTCACCTGTCTTGATGGTTCTCCCAATGCAACTGGTAGCGGGTATTGCAAGAAGTATGTCGCCAATTACGGCAGTCATTGTCGCGGTATCAGGTGTAGCGAATGTGTCACCGTTTGATTTGATTAAGCGTACCGCATTGCCAATGGCCTTTGCCTTGATTACGGTATTCTTGGGTACTTTCCTACTCTACCACTAATTATCTCTTATCATTCGGGGCGTACAATGTACGCCCGTTATTTTTGTGACCGCACTCTACTTTATCTAAACACGGCTAACTCTCTTATTGAATAAAAGCAAAGCTAGCCCAAAGTGGCAATGAAGCGGACATAAATAATAAAATGCTCAGCGTTGTATAAGAAAATACCCATTTTTTAAAGATATGCACCGCGATAAACATAGCGATCACTAAATGCAATACAAAATACAACACGAATGCTAGCTGATTGACAAAATACACGGCACTTGAAAAATACAGTAGCAAGCTCAACACACTGATCGCATTCAGTAACAACGCAATCAGCATCAAGAAAGGCAATAATCCAATAAACCCTTGTAAACGATTACGTGAAATCACTAAAGCAAGGTTCGCCAAAATAATCCCGACTAATACTTGCGCAAACAGACTATATTGTCCCCAATAACGTGGCGGAATCTCAATAAACATCAAGCAATAGCAAAGACAGCCAACGCCACCTATTAAGCTCGCGATAAAAAGCATGGAACGACGTAACTTCGCTTCCTCAGGCTGTTGCCAAATCGCGATAGCAACGGCAATACCACATAAGCTCAACATATCAGTCAAAATAAAATGGTAGTTAGAAAAAAGACTTAATAAAAGCCAAATACCCCAAAAAATGACAAAATAAAGATTCACTTGGCTTAAACGCCCCCGTTGTCCGGGACAAATTTGTCCTTTTGTGAAGACCAAAATGCAACACAATTGTGCAATTAAGACAGCAAAAGCGAGATGCGAAATTGCCTTGGCTTGTGAAGACAGAAACAGTGTAAAAATATCGGTACTGAGCAATAACAGTATCGGAAAAAGCGAGAAAAGTGCGGTCAAAATCGGCGATGTTTTTTCTTCTGACATAATCATAGTTTGCCTCAATAAAATGAATTCGCTCATTATGCAAGAATTTGAAAGTACGGTCAAAATTTCCTATTCTTTTCCGCTATTCCCCTCTAAAATAAGCTCACTTTAAACCGCACTTTTTTGAGAGAAAATTTATGCTGTTAAGCGTCCTCTACATTATTGGTATCACCGCAGAAGCCATTACAGGTGCTCTGGCTGCTGGACGTGAAAAAATGGATATTTTTGGCGTAATTATTATTGCTGCAATGACGGCGATTGGTGGTGGCTCAGTCAGAGATGTCTTACTCGGTCACTACCCTATCGGCTGGGTGAAAAATCCCCATTACTTTCTGATTGTGGCAGGTGCAGCGGTATTAACCGTCTTTATTGTGCCTCTAATTCGTCGCTTTATGCACTATTTTCATACCGTCTTCTTGGTCTTAGATGCCCTTGGTTTGATCGTGTTTTCCATTATCGGTGCACAAGTTGCACTGGACATGGGCTATGGCTTTACTATCGCTGTGATTGCCGCCATCATTACTGGTGCGTTTGGAGGGGTACTCCGTGATTTATTATGTAACCGTATTCCACTGGTTTTCCAAAAAGAGCTGTATGCCAGTATTGCATTGATTGCGACTGCCATTTATATTGGCTTACAGCAACTCAATATCGATCACAATCTTGTTATTATTATCACCTTGATCAGTGGCTTTATTGCTCGTCTTTTAGCAATTTATTTCGAGTGGGGGCTGCCTGTTTTTGACTATCAAGAGCAAGAAATGGCAAAGAAGAATAATGATGACAAATTACCCAAAAAAGTAACATGGAAAAAATAATCAGGAAAAAACAATGACCACAAATTTACAAGAAATGGGAAAACAGGCTAAACAAGCTGCCTTGGTACTCGCACAGCTCTCACAACAACAAAAAAATCAAGCACTCGAACACATTGCACAGCAACTTGAAGCACAAAGCGATAAGATTTTAGCCGAAAACCAAAAAGACATCACATTGGCAAAACAAAATGGATTATCCGATGCAATCATTGATCGTCTTTTACTCACGCAATCACGATTAAATGACATCGCTAATGATGTTCGCCATGTCATCTCTTTAGCTGATCCTGTTGGTCAACTCATTGATGGCGGCATACTTGATAGCGGTTTAAAAATTGAGCGAGTTCGTGTTCCTCTTGGTGTCATTGGTACTATTTATGAGGCCCGCCCGAATGTCACGATCGATGTGGCAAGTTTGTGCTTAAAAACAGGTAATGCGGTTATCTTACGCGGAGGCAAAGAAACACAATATTCTAATAAAATTTTAGTCGACGTCGTGCAACATGCTTTAGTCCAAGCCGGACTACCGAAATATGCTATGCAAGCAATTACCGATCCTGATCGTCACTTAGTGATGGAATTGCTGAAATTAGATCGTTATGTCGATATGATCATTCCTCGTGGTGGAGCAGGGTTACACGAACTTTGCAAACAACACTCGACTATTCCTGTCATTGTAGGAGGGATTGGGGTATGTCATCTATTTGTAGAACAAAGTGCAGATCTTGATAAAGCCCTGCCTTTAATTGAAAACGCCAAAACACAACGTCCAAGTACCTGTAATACGTTGGAAACACTGCTTGTCCAACGAACTATTGCTACGCAATTCTTACCCAAGTTGGCACAACACCTCTCCGCTAAGCGCGTCAAATTTCACGCGGATCCAACCGCACTTGCAATCTTACAATCGATACAAGCAGATGTTGAACCTATTCAAGCACATCAGCTATGCCAAGAATGGCTTTCTTATGATTTAAACGTGGTGATTGTTGACGATATTGAACAAGCTATTGCACATATTCGTGAATATGGAAGCCAACATTCCGACGGTATTCTGACCGGCTCACAGCAGTTGGCTCAACAATTTGTTGCACAGGTGGATTCGGCTGCGGTTTATGTTAATGCTAGCACACGTTTTACAGACGGGGGACAATTCGGACTCGGTGCAGAAGTCGCTGTCAGTACACAAAAACTGCATGCACGAGGTCCAATGGGACTAGAAGCATTGACGACCTATAAATGGGTTTGTGTTGGCGACTATTGCGTCAGAAGCTAAAAACGCGCCTTTTGTGACAACTTGTCAACCCCATGTTCACAAAATATGTTTGACAAGTTTTTTATAAATCGTTATTTGTTTTACCTCAAACACAACATACTGAAAATTAAAATAACTTAAACAGGAGCCAATCTATGTCTCATCTTTCGATTGCCAAATTTGGAGGCACCAGTGTCGCTAATTATGCTGCCATGTCTGCCTCGGCAAAAATTGTCGTGAATGATCCCAATACACGGGTTGTCGTACTTTCCGCTTCGGCAGGCGTCACTAACTTACTTGTTGCGTTAGCAAATGGCTGTGACAACGAAGAACGCACTAAATTAATCAATGAAGTTCGCCAAATTCAAGAAAATATCCTTTCGGAATTAAAAGATGATAGCTTAGTACGCAATAAAGTGGAAAAGTTACTGGCGAATATAGAATCGCTTGCTGAAGCAGCAAGCCTAGCGACCTCCCCTGCCCTCACAGATGAGCTGATTAGTCACGGGGAAATGATGTCTTCTCTGATCTTTGTTGAAATCTTACGCGAATTCAACACACCATCCACTTGGATTGATGTGCGTAATATTATCGCGACCGACAGCCATTTTGGCAAAGCAGCACCAAACGATCACAAAACGCAAGAAAACAGTACACATATTTTAAAACCCTTAATTGATCGCGGTGAATTGATCATTACACAAGGGTTTATTGGTCGTGATGAACAAGGCAAAACCACTACATTAGGTCGAGGTGGGAGTGATTATTCTGCGGCATTATTAGCCGAAGTACTCAACGCGAAAGATGTCTTGATTTGGACTGATGTCGCGGGTATTTATACCACTGATCCTCGTATCGTGCCGAATGCGAAGCGTATTGATACCATGAGTTTTTCTGAAGCGGCTGAAATGGCAACCTTTGGTGCCAAAGTCTTACATCCCGCTACATTATTGCCTGCAGTTCGCAGTAATATTCCTGTTTATGTTGGCTCCAGTAAAGCGCCTGAAGCAGGGGGCACTTGGGTAACCCGAGATCCTCAACACCGACCGATATTCCGAGCCATTGCTCTCCGTCGGGATCAAACTCTACTCACCCTCTCTAGCTTAAATATGTTGCATGCGCAAGGCTTTCTCGCTAACGTTTTTACGATCTTAGCCAAACATAAAATTTCTGTGGACGTGGTCACAACCTCAGAAGTCAGTATTGCGCTCACATTAGATAAAACTGGTTCCGCATCTTCTGGTCTCAGTTTACTTTCAAGCGCACTGATTGACGAATTAAGCCAACTTTGTAGTGTCAAAGTGGACAGTGATCTCGCTTTAGTCGCTTTAATCGGTAATGATTTGCATATTACCTCAGGTATTGCCAAACGTATTTTTGATACATTAGCCCCTTATAATATCCGCTCAATCAGTTATGGTGCGAGTACGAATAATGTTTGTCTTCTAGTCACCAATGCACATGCTGATGCTGTCGTTTCCGCATTACATAAAAATCTCTTTGAGTAACGCCTTGATAAAAAAGCGGTTAAGTCAAAAGATAAAGGTGCTTAACCGTTTTTTACCTTCTACAATTCATATAAATCCTCAAATAAAAACGTAAATTACATTGAGATTAATGTAAGAAAATAGTAAAGTAATCCGTTGTTCATTTTATTTATATACAAAGCTTAAAGGCGGAAAATACTATGGGAAAAAGTGTTGTTATCTTAGGTGCTCAATGGGGCGACGAAGGTAAAGGAAAAATTGTTGACTTATTAACTGACCGAGTGAAATATGTGGTGCGCTATCAAGGTGGTCATAATGCAGGTCACACCCTTATTATTAACGGTGAAAAAACCGTACTTCGTTTAATTCCATCTGGTATTTTACGTGAAAATGTAACTTGTTTGATCGGTAACGGCGTCGTGCTTTCTCCTGCGGCATTAATGCAAGAAATGGGCGAACTTGAAAGCCGTGGTATTAATGTACGTGAACGTTTATTAATCTCAGAAGCCTGTCCTTTAATCCTACCTTATCATGTTGCGATGGATCATGCGCGTGAAGCCGCTTTAGGTAAAAACAAAATTGGAACAACCGGACGTGGTATTGGTCCTGCTTATGAAGATAAAGTCGCACGCCGTGGTTTACGTGTAGGTGACTTATTTAATCGTGAAGCCTTTGCTGAAAAACTCAAAACGATCTTAGATTACTATAACTTCCAATTAGTCAATTACTATAAAGCCGAAGCCGTTGACTTCCAAAAAACGTTAGATGACGTTATGGCGGTCGCTGATATCATCACCGGTATGGTCGCTGATGTCACGACAATGCTAGATAAAGCTCGCAAAAATGGTGACAATATCTTATTCGAAGGTGCACAAGGCACGATGTTAGACATTGACCATGGTACTTATCCGTTTGTGACCAGTTCAAATACTACTGCTGGTGGCGTAGCAACCGGTGCCGGTTTTGGTCCTCGCAACTTAGATTATGTCTTAGGTATTATCAAAGCGTACTGTACACGTGTTGGTAGTGGACCATTCACTACAGAATTATTTGATGAAGTTGGTACAGAAATTGCGCGGAAAGGAAATGAATTTGGTGCCGTCACTGGTCGTCCACGTCGTTGTGGCTGGTTTGATGCGGTTGCAATTCGTCGCGCCATTCAACTTAATTCAATTTCCGGTTTTTGTATGACCAAACTAGACGTTTTAGACGGTTTTGATGAAGTCAAAATCTGTGTCGCTTATAAAATGCCAAATAGTGATATTCTTGACTATGCACCATTAGCAGCAAAAGACTGGGAAGGTGTCGAGCCAATTTATGAAACAATGCCGGGGTGGAAAGAAAATACCTTTGGTGTAACGGATGTCAACCAATTACCAGAAGCCTGCCGTAATTATGTCAAACGTATTGAAGAAGTTACAGGTGTGCCAGTAGACATTCTTTCAACCGGTCCAGACCGTGTTGAAACCATGATCTTACGTGATCCTTTTGCTGCCTAATTGACACCCTATTATCATATCAAAATGGAAAGCGAAATCAGCTTTCCATTTTCATCTCCCCTCCAAATCAATAGATTTAAACTATTAATTAAATAGATTTAACGAATTAAATTTATTATCCTAGATCAAAAATCCTTATTGTTTGTAGTGTTAATATGCTGATGCCTAACCAATAAGGAGTGATGATCTATGAGAGTTAAAAATCTATTCTTTTCCGTTGTTGCCATTGCAGTCGCCAGCTTTTTAGGCACAGTTGGTTATGTTCATATCTTTGATAAAGAACAATCCGCTAAACTGCTATCGCAAACGCCACTAAGTGGGCAAGCACAGCAAGTGGCAAAAATCTTGTATGACAATGGCTGTCAATATTGTCATAGTACTAATGCAGAGTTGCCTTTCTATGCTAAGTTTCCAGTGGCAGAAAGCATTATGCAAGAAGATATTAAAAAAGGCACACGTGTCTTTTTGTTAAATGAGATTCTTGATGGGTTAAAAGATCCTACTAAATTGTCTGAAGTCAGCCTCGCTAAATTAGAACAAGTTCTGATTAATGATGAAATGCCTGTCGCAAAATTTGTGCATTTACACTGGGGATCACGTCCTGATTTAGAGGAAAAAACAACGCTATTAAATTGGATACGTGAGCAACGCCAGAATCATTTTCTACCGGCAAATACACAAGGTACAGACCCAACGCGTTTAGTCCAACCGATTCCTGATAGTGTAGCAACGGATCCACTGAAAGTCGCATTGGGTGACATGCTATACCACGATGGACGTCTTTCAGGTGATGGTACAATCCAATGTCATACTTGCCATCAGTTGAAAAATGGTGGTGTAGATGGTCTAGATGTTTCTGTCGGTATTGATGGTCTCAAGGGAGGAATTAATGCCCCAACAGTGTATAACTCCGTTTTCAATATTTTACAATTCTGGGATGGACGAGCAAAAGATCTCGCTGAACAAGCCGGCGGTCCTCCTCTCAACCCAGTTGAAATGGGCTCTAAGAATTGGGAAGAAATTATCGCTAAATTCGAACAAGATGAAGCATTTAAAGCCAAGTTCTTAGCCGTTTATCCTGCGATTAATGAAGCCACAATTACACACGCCATTGCGGAATTTGAAAAAACATTGATCACACCAAACAGCGCATTTGACCGTTATTTGAAAGGCGAACAAAATGCACTCACAGCCGCACAAATACGTGGTTATGAGCTCTTCAAACAGCACAAATGCGATACTTGCCATGTTGGCGTCGCAATGGGTGGGCAATCCTTTGAATACATGGGCTTATTTGATGATTACTTTGCCGCCAGAGGCACACCGATAACAGAAGCTGATCAAGGACGCTTTGCACATACCCAAGATCCTGCTGATATGCATAAATTTAAGGTACCGACTCTACGTAATATTGCTCTGACTGCACCATATATGCACGATGCTCGCACATCGGATCTCAAAGAAGCCGTGCGTATTATGTTACATTATCAAAGTGGTAAAACGTTACCGACCAAAGATGTAGAAGATATCAGTGCATTCTTAGAATCACTCACCGGTGAATATCAAGGCAAGTTATTAACCAAAGAAAATCAGTAAAGGCTTACGTTGTACTCATCAAACCAAAGACCTGGCACGTGCTAGGTCTTTTTTCTTGCCCAACAGGGACTTTATTCCGACTTTTATTGATCTAGATCACATTTTTACAAAAAATTATTGAGAATAACACTCAATATGAAATAGAAATTTTCTTAATAAAACCAATCAGTAAGGGAGAATATCGTCGCCTTTTCATCCTTAAACGAACACAAAAAACACTATATCTTGTGGTTGAAAATAAAATTTTAACTATATATAGTATCCTCGTTCTTTGGGTCATATAGATAAAATAGGGTGAAAAAATGGCAACTTTCTTTGTAATTAAACGCGATGGTTCACGAACGGGGTTTGAAATCCAACGTATTATTAATGCAATTAAAAAAGCGGCACAAGCAGTGAATATTGAAGATGAACGCTATTGTCATACAATGGGACAGCAGGTATGTAATGACATCTTTACCCGTTACCAACAAGAAATTGATATCAGCCACATTCAAAAAATCGTAGAAAATACCTTAATGGCGGGAAAATACCCTGAAATAGCGCGAGCTTATATCGAATACCGCCATGATCGGGATCTTGCGCGAGAAAAACGCAGTCAACTCACAAAAGAAATCGAAGGGTTAATTCAGCAAAGTAATGTTGAACTCCTCAATGAAAATGCCAATAAAGATGCGAAAGTTATCCCAACTCAACGCGATCTCTTAGCGGGTATTGTGGCAAAACATTACGCTAAACGTTATATTCTGCCACGCGATGTCGTGGACGCACATGAAAAAGGGGAAATTCATTATCACGATTTAGACTATGCCCCATTTTTCCCAATGTTTAACTGTATGCTTGTCGATCTCAAAGGTATGCTAAGTAATGGTTTCAAAATGGGTAATGCCGAAATTGAACCACCAAAATCGATCACAACAGCAACCGCAGTCAGTGCACAAATTATCGCACAAGTCGCGAGCCATATTTACGGTGGTACCACGATTAACCGTATAGATGAAATCCTTGCTCCCTATGTGCAATTAAGTTATGAAAAACATTTAAAAACTGCAGCGGAGTGGAAAGTTCCTGAACCAGAAGCCTATGCAAAAGCACTCATTGAAAAAGAATGTTTCGACGCTTTTCAATCCTTAGAATATGAAGTCAATACGCTGCATACTTCAAATGGGCAAACCCCTTTTGTCACTTTTGGCTTTGGCTTAGGGACGACGTGGCAATCGAAACTTATCCAGCGCTCAATTCTGAAAAATCGTATTCGTGGTTTAGGCAAAAATCACAAAACCCCTGTCTTCCCAAAACTGGTGTTTACCATTAAAAAAGGCATTAACCATAGCCCTAGTGATCCTAACTACGACATTAAACAACTGGCTTTAGAATGTGCCTCCAAACGGATGTATCCTGATATTCTCAATTATGACCAAGTGGTGAAAGTCACGGGTTCTTTTAAAGCACCAATGGGATGCCGTAGTTTCTTAGGCGCCTATCAGGAGCAAGGACAGGAAATCCATGATGGACGTAATAACTTAGGCGTAGTGAGTTTGAATTTACCGCGTATTGCAATTGAAGCCAACGCCACGAATTCAGCTCAAAGAGCGGTCAAGTTTTATAAAATTTTAGATCAACGTCTTGCGATTGCCAAAAAAGCCTTAATGACACGCATTGCACGTTTAGAACATACCAAAGCTCGCGTTGCCCCAATTCTTTATATGGAGGGCGCTTGTGGTGTACGCTTAAAGGCTGATGACAATGTGGCACAAATCTTTAAAAATGGGCGTGCCTCTATTTCGTTAGGCTATATTGGTATCCATGAAACAATCAATGCTCTCTACGGCGATAAACATATTTATGATGATGAACAACTCCGCCAAAAAGGGATTGAAATCGTCGAATATTTACACGAGACCGTGCAACGTTGGAAACAAGAAACAGGCTATGCTTTCAGCCTATATTCCACACCAAGTGAAAACCTTTGTGACCGTTTCTGCCGCTTGGATACTAAGCAATTTGGGCTTATCGAAGGTGTCACAGATAAAGGCTACTATACCAATAGCTACCACTTAGACGTAGAGAAAAAAGTCAATCCTTATGACAAGATAGATTTTGAATTGCCTTATCCACCGTTCGCAAGCGGCGGGTTTATTTGCTATGGTGAATACCCAAATGTTCAGCATAACCTTAAAGCATTGGAGGACGTTTGGGATTATAGCTATGACAGAGTGCCTTACTATGGGACCAATACACCGATTGATGAATGCTATGAATGTGGTTTCAGTGGTGAATTTGAATGTACAAGTAAAGGGTTTACTTGTCCGAAATGTGGTAACCATGACAGTGAGAAAGTCTCCGTGACCCGACGTGTCTGTGGCTATCTTGGCAGTCCAGATGCCAGACCATTTAATGCCGGTAAACAAGAAGAAGTCAAGCGCAGAGTAAAACATCTCTAAGCCAGTTCGACGTCCTTGACCATATGTCACGGACGTCAGTATCACAGAAAATAAACACGGTGAAGCCCGCTATGAATTACGTCCAATATTATCCTACTGACATCGTGAATGGAGAAGGAACAAGGTGTACACTTTTTGTCAGTGGCTGTACGCATGCTTGCCGAGGTTGCTACAACAAAAAAAGTTGGTCTTTTTGTGCTGGCCTTCCATTCGATGAAAAAATGGAAGCACAAATCCTTCAAGATCTCAAAGATACCCGTATTAAACGCCAAGGATTAACCTTAACAGGTGGTGATCCGCTCCATCCACGTAATCTGGCGGTACTTCTTCCCTTTGTCAAACGAGTCAAACACGAATGTCCTGATAAAGATCTTTGGGTCTGGACGGGTTATACCTTAGCAGAGCTCAAAGCCGATACATTACAACGGCAAATACTGCCTTATATTGATGTCTTAATTGATGGTAAGTTTGAACAGGATAAAGCGGATCCAAGCCTTGTATGGCGCGGTTCTGCTAATCAGATTATTTATCGTTTCACACAATACTAAGCGATATGGATGCTAGCAGCTGAGTTACATGAGTACCCAAAAGATCAGGAGGTTACCTAATATGAACAGAATCGTACCTAAAATAAGATTAAATCTTGCCGAACGCGACAAGATCGCCCACCCTTTTCTTGGTTTCTTTTGCATTGCATTTCGCTGATATGCTGGTTTAACCACTTGTGCATCAGACAAGTCTTTAGAAACCCAAGCAACGCGCTCAGAAAGTAATAAATAAATGCGTAATAAGAGTAACATCCTTGCTTTGAGCATAAGTTATCTTCTCAACATAAAAAGAGTAAATAGGAACTTTAAATTGAAAACAGCTTACAGCTATTTTGCCAAATAACTTGCTTAATTTCTTCTGGTCTTTCCGCTCTTAACTCACATAAATGAGCAAAAATATTGACGATTCTCTCCGGTCGATTGACCTGTCCTTGAAAGCCAAATACAGGCATATCAGGCGCATCTGTTTCTAATACAAGGCAATCTAAAGGCAAACGGCGAATCACATCACGAGTTTTATTCGCACGCAAATACGTAATCGTCCCGCCTACTCCGATTTTATAACCGAGATCAACAAAACGAACAGCTTGTTGATAGCTACCAGAAAATCCGTGGATAATACCACACATTGGTGAAGAAATATACCGTAAAAAAGGAACAAGCTGATCATGTGCTTTACGTGAATGTAAACTGACCGCTAAGCCATACTGCTTTGCCAATGCTAGCTGTGCTTCAAGAAACGCACATTGTTTTTCCCATAGCCCGTCATTTAACAAATCGGGTACCGCTCTTTCTAGACCAATTTCTGCCACAGCACAACAATTAGAAAGTCGTTTGTCTAACGTCTGTTGCAATTTCTCTAAATCAGCGTAAGTATGCTGCCGAATATACAAAGGATGAAGCCCGACGCCGTAATACAAAGACTCAGGATACGCAGTAGCCATTTGTGTAAGTGTCACAATATGCTCGGAAGAGACGCCAACCATTAGCATTTTTTGCACATTGGCTTGTTGTGCTTGTTCCACTAATTGTGCCAGCGTTTCTCCTGTTTCTTGCTGTAAATAATCTAAATGGATATGTGTATCAAAAAATGGCATATCGTTTTCTATTCATTCTTATGGATTAGAACTAGAGAGTTATTTTCCCTGAATAATCAAAATAACGACCCGCTATCGCGCCCATAAAAGTGATGCTAGCCTTGCTCTATTCAATAGTGACACTTTTAATGATCACTGGCGCTTTTGGTACATCACGGTGAAATCCTGATCGCTCAGTATCTACTTGGCTAATACGATCAACCACGTCCATACCTGCCACTACGTTAGCAAAAACCGCATATCCCCAACCTTTTTGCGTTTCTGCACTAAAATTCAAAAAATCATTGTCAACTGTATTAATAAAGAATTGCGCTGTGGCAGAATGCGGATCAGACGTCCGTGCCATTGCAACAGTACCGCGCAAATTTTTCAAACCATTATTCGCCTCATTTGTAATAGGCGCATCGGTTTTCTTTTGCTTCATCCCAACCTCAAATCCCCCAGCTTGAATCATAAAACTGGGAATAACACGATGAAAAATCGTACCGTTATAAAATCCCGCTTGGCTATAACGTAGAAAATTCTGAGTGCTAATGGGCGCTTTCTCCTCTTCTAACACCATTTTAATATCGCCATAATTTGTATGTAAAACCACATTCTTTGCTTGAGCAACACAAACAACACCAGCAAGCAAAAGTGCGGTAATTATTCTTAACATTTTCTCTTCTCCTAAAAGAATCCCCTCAATTACGAGGGGAGAGACTGATTATTCAACGGTCACTGCAGTAATCACGATGGCTTCTTGTGGTACATCTTGGTGAAACCCTTTATTTCCGGTTTTCACGCCTTTGATCTTATCTACTACATCCATGCCCTCAACCACTTCACCAAAGACGGCATAGCCCCACTCTTGTACCACCTTTTTACCAAATAACTCTTTTGAACGGTGATCTAAAAAAGTATTATCTGCTACATTAATAAAAAATTGTGCGGTCGCAGAATGAGGATCCGATGTTCGCGCCATCGCAATTGTGCCACGTTTGTTACTTAAACCATTGTTGGCTTCATTTTGGATCGGCGCATTCGTCTTTTTCTCACGCATCGCCTCATCCATACCACCACCTTGGATCATAAATCCATCAATAACACGATGAAAAATTGTGTTATCATAGAATCCACTTTTACAGTAATTTACAAAGTTTTGTGCTGTGTTCGGTGCTTTTTCATGATCTAATTGAATTTTAATGTTACCCAAGTTAGTGTGTAATGTAATCATATCTGTTTTCCTCTAATAGTTTTATATCATTCGATTATTTCATAAAAGCGCATTAAATGCTATAAAGTAACTTTGTTTATGGCAAATACGCTATGCTAAATTTATAACACTCCTATACACTTAAGAGAACCAATCCATGCTAAAAATTTTTAATACATTAACAAGAGAAAAGGAAATCTTTAAACCCATTCATGCCAACAAAGTGGGTATGTATGTTTGCGGTATTACGGTTTATGATTTATGCCACGTAGGACACGGGCGTACATTCGTTTGTTTTGATGTGATTGCTCGTTATCTTCGGTATTTAGGCTATAACTTAACTTATGTGCGTAACATCACAGATGTGGACGATAAAATTATCAAACGGGCATTAGAAAATAATGAGACATGTAATCAACTTGTTGAAAAAATGATTTCAGAAATGCACAAAGACTTTGATGCACTCAATGTATTACGTCCAGATGTAGAACCCCGTGCAACCCACCATATTCCTGAAATTATCGCAATGATTGAAAAGCTGATAGCTCGTCAACATGCTTATGTATCCGCTAATGGTGATGTGATGTTTGATGTCGAAAGTTTTAAAGAATACGGAAAGCTTTCTCGTCAAAATTTAGAACAGCTCCAAGCAGGCGCTCGTGTTGAAATTGTCAATGTCAAAAAAAATCCGATGGATTTTGTGTTATGGAAAATGTCCAAACCAGGGGAGCCAAGTTGGTCATCCCCTTGGGGAGAAGGTCGTCCCGGTTGGCATATTGAGTGTTCTGCCATGAACCATAAAGAATTAGGTGAGCATTTTGATATTCATGGCGGAGGCTCGGATTTAACCTTCCCTCACCATGAAAATGAAATTGCACAGTCTTGCTGTGCCCATAGTGGACGCTACGTTAACTATTGGATACATTCTGGCATGATTATGGTTGATCGAGAAAAAATGTCCAAATCACTGGGTAATTTCTTTACATTACGTGAAGTATTATCACTCTATGACGCAGAAAGTGTACGTTACTTTCTACTGACAGCACATTACCGTAGCCAATTAAATTACAGCGAAGAAAACCTCAATCTTGCGCACAGTGCTTTAGAACGTTTATATACGGCATTACGAGGAACAGACCCAACTGCAGTCGCGACAGAAGGGCAAAACTACCTTGCTGCCTTTAGAGAAGCCATGGATGATGATTTCAATACTCCGAAAGCCATTTCAGTCTTATTCGAAATCGCACGTGAAATCAACAAACTGAAAAATGAAGATATATTAAAAGCCAATGCGCTTGCAGCCCGCTTACGTGAATTAGCGGGAATATTAGGTTTACTCTACCAAGATCCAGAGCAATTCTTACAATCGGGTTCAGACAATGATGAAGTCGTGCTGATTGAGGCGTTAATCAAACAGCGTAATGATGCCCGGGCAGCAAAAGATTGGGCAAGTGCGGATGCCGCACGTAACAAACTGGCTGAAATGGGTGTGGTATTAGAAGATAACGTAAATGGTACCACTTGGCGTAAACAGTAAGTCAAAAAATCATAAAAAATGGCAAGGCTCTCACCTTGCCATTTTTTTAACTAAAATCCAGCCTGTTTCTCAAGTTGTTCCACAAGTGCATCATCTAAATTTAAGGCTTGCGCTAATTGACCAAGAAACACAATTTCTTTACGTGATAAATCTTGGCATACCATGCGTGCAGCAAGGTACACCTGCGTGGCAAGTGCGGTATCTTTTCCGACTATTTTCGCAATCTCGCTCACACTTATCGGATGCGTGATTTCTTGCTCTAACCACTGTTGTAACGCCGGATCATCCCCGCCTTCTTGCATAATCAAGGCACGTTCCGATTCCTCTAATACGCCATCCGAAATCGCAGCTGCAATCATCGTGCGTAGAATAATGGCGCTACTGTCTTCCGTTTGCGGAGTTGCTACGAATGCTTCTTGCGAAAGCTCGCCTGTATTTTGAACAGGCTGGTTCTTCTGATAATTCTGATAGGCTTGATAAGCTAAACTGCCCAAAGCAGCCAATGAGCCCAATTTCGTCAATTTCGCGCCACCCTTGCGACCAAGCACCATGGACAAAATCCCCGCCAAAGCCGCACCACCACCCACTTTCGTGATTGTATCCGCCGTACTTTGACTAGGCTTATTCAACTGACCCGCAGATTGAGTGACGGTATTTAAAACTTCATTTAATAAACGATTAAAATTCATGTTAGCTTTCCTCATAAAGTACCAATAAGAACTCCATTAGACTGTTTATCTTATAAAAGATTCACACAAACCCAAAGTGAAAAAATTTTCACAAAAATGACCGCTCTTTTTCGTCGTTTATCTGTGCTATCACCGCTTGTGTCAAACGCCCAATTTCTTGCCAATTTTGTTGTTGAATTAGCTGTTTTTCTACAAACCAAGAACCACCACAAGCGACCACATTAGGAATTGCCAAATAATCACAGATATTTTGTAAATGAATGCCCCCTGTTGGCATAATTTGTAACATCGGATAAGGTCCTAACAATGCTTTAATCATTGCTACTCCGCCCGAAGCTTCCGCGGGGAAAAATTTTACAGCATGAATGCCCATTTCAAGCGCAGCTTCAATTGCCATTGGGTTATTCACGCCGGGGATAATGGGGAAGGATAAACGTTGACACAGTTCAACAATTTTTGGATTAAATCCCAGTGTCACCACACAATCTGCCCCCGCATTCTTGGCTTGCATCACCTGTTCTGGGTTAAGCACCGTGCCAGCCGCGACAAAAATAGCTGGGCGTTGTTGTTTAAGTAAACGAATGGCTTGTTCCGCTGCACTTGAACGAAACGTGATTTCTACGACAGGTAAACCATGTTCAGCTAAACAATCTGCTAGCGGTAAAATCATCTCAGGATTATCTAACGCAATCACAGGAATGACTTTCCAAGCGCGTAATTTTTCAACGATCTCTGCGGTGCGGTAAGCCATGTTGTTCTCCTCTAAACCGTATTATGCTTGTTGTTCAAAAACGCGGATTTTATTAAAAGCATCTGACAAATCCGAAGCAAAATTAATTTTCTGAATTTCATTTACCGTATTCGATTTGACAATCATTCGTAGCGGTTGAAATTGCATATTACACATATAAAGCTGTTGATGTGGCAACATATGTTGTACAAAACGAGTCAACGCATGAATACCTCCCGTATCGAGCACCGTGACCGCATCGCATTGCAATACAATATGTTTAATTTCATGCTCGGTATTGACGGTTTTATCATGTAAATCGGCAAATAAATTATCTGCTGCAGCAAAAAATAACGGTCCACTAATACGATAAACTAGCACATCATTTAAATCTTCAGGATGGGCAATTTCAATCGACTTTGTCATTTCTGCAATTGTACGAATAAACAGTAAACTTGCTAATAAGACGCCAACAGTAATCGCAATCACCATATCAAAAATGATTGTTAAAATTAAGCACGTTAATAACACCGCGATTTCATTACGACCAGAGCGGCGGATGAGCTGAATAATTTGGGGTACATTTGCCATATTCCATGCCACAACGAGCAATAAAGCTGCCATCGACGAAAGCGGTAAATAAGATAACGCATTTGCAAAAAACAAGAGCGCAAACAGAACCAATAATGCATGTACAACACTGGAAATAGGTGACACGCCACCTGCTTTTACATTCGCGACAGAACGCGCAATCGCCGCTGTCGCTGTGATCCCCCCTAAAAACGGTGCGGCAATATTCCCTAATCCTTGTGCTAATAATTCATTATTAGAATGGTGTTTTGTGTCTGTCATATTATCTAAAATCACCGCACATAATAAGGATTCAATTGCGCCTAATACTGCCATAGAAAACGCTGCCGGTAATAACGCTTGAATGGTCTCTAAATTCCAAGTAATCACTTCCCCTTGTGCATTCGGAATATGCCAAGGCAAGATAAATTCAGGTAAGGCATTTGGAATACCAAATCCTTGTGTGCCATCGGATAAAGTGTATTGAAAGGCTGAACCAATGGTGGCAACATCTTGACCTACAGAAATTAAGCCTAAAGACAATAACGTGGCAATAATCACAGCAGGTAAATGACCCGGAATAGGTAAACGTAATTTATGCCATTGCGTTAACATCAATAAGGTCACGATCCCAACAAGAGCATCAGCCCAATTGATCGTCGGTAATGCAGTGACAATAGTTTGCACTTTTTCAAGATAATGCGCAGGCATTTCCAAAATAGATAGCCCTAAAAAATCTTTAATTTGTAACGTGGCAATGACGATACCAATTCCACAGGTAAAACCTAGGGTAACGGGCAAAGGAATGTATTCGATGAGACGTCCTAAGCGGAACAAAGCCATGAGAACTAAAATCAAGCCCGATAACAACGTGGCCATTAACAAGCCACCCAAACCAAACTGTTGCGTAATCGGGTACAAAATCACTACAAATGCCGCCGTGGGACCAGAAACATTAAAACGCGATCCCCCTGTTACCGCTATAATCATCCCTGCGACAATCGCTGTATATAAACCATGTTGAGGCGCTACGCCACTGGCAATCGCCAGTGCCATTGACAAAGGAATTGCAATCACCCCAATAGTTAAACCGGCGATAATATCTCTAATTAAAGATTGACGCGTGTAACCTGCGCGAAAACTCTCTTTTAACGCACTAAAAGGCTTAACGGCTAAGAACACATTTTTGCTGAGAAACCATTTCTTCAACATATTAAAATAAGACCTACAAAATTTAAGAAAACAAGACTGTTTATTTTATCTCAATTTAGCACAGCATTTTATGTTCTAACGCAAAAAATACTTGACTAACTTCAATGAAATTCTTATAGTTCACACCCTATTCAAAACGGTGAGATGTCCGAGTGGTTGAAGGAGCACGCCTGGAAAGCGTGTATATGCGAAAGTGTATCGAGGGTTCGAATCCCTCTCTCACCGCCATTCAATAATATGATTCATATTAACCGCACTTTTTCTTCTCTTCAGTCGATAGCTTATTTGGCGCTAAGTGACCATATTTCCACTGGACTAAAATAAATAAAACAAGCCCGAATACTGCAAATAACGCCCCAGCAACACCAATGTAGGCTAGCCCATAATGTTGCATCACTTGATTACCTAGCAATGCGCCAGCCCCAATGCCAATATTATAAATCCCAGAATAGATTGCCATCGCGACATCTGTAGCATCAGGTGCAAGGTGTAACACTCGAATTTGTAATCCTAAGCCAATGCCTGCTATGCCAATTCCCCAGAAGAAGGTTAATAAAAACATTGTCCACGTTTGTTGGCTCGCAATGAATAAGAGCAAGAGTGTGGCGGTGAGTAGTCCCATTGAAAACAAAATAAAACGGATCGGTCCTGCATTATAATAGCGATTAAATAACAAACTGGCGGTAATGCCAGAAAGACCGAAGACGAAGAGAACAAAAGTTGCCATACTATGACTCATTGTGCTGATATTGAGCATAAAGGGTTCAATATAGCTATACGCAGTAAAATGAGCCGAAATAATAATCATAGTAAGCGCATAAAGCCCAAGCAATAATGGACGTTTAAAAAGCGTTGGCAGACTATTTAAAGAACCCGCATTCTTACTTGGTAAGTGCGGTAAAAGTTGATAAAACAAGCATAAAATGCCTATCGCAATAAGGGCAATAATGGCAAAGGTTACACGCCAACCAAAGAATTGCCCAATCAAACGTCCGAGAGGCAAACCTAAAATCATTGCCAAAGAACAACCTATAGCAAGTAGTCCAATTGCCTGTGATTTTTTATCTTTAGGCGCAACCCGAATGACTAAAGACGCAGTAATTGCCCAAAAAATAGAATGGGTTAATGCGACACCTATTCTGGCTAATACTAATACCCAAAAATCCCAAGCGATCACGGATAACAGATGACTTAAAATAAATAACACCAGTAATTTAATCAATAACCCTCTACGCTCTGCTTTTGCAGTCAGTAACATAAAGGGCAATGACATTAATGACACTACCCAAGCATAAACAGTAATTATTAAACCCGTTTGTGATACGGGCATCGCGAAGCTTTGCGCAATATCAGAGAGTAAGGCAACAGGAATAAACTCTGTTGTATTAAACACAAACCCAGCAAGCGCAAAGGTGATAACACGCGCAAATTGACGTTGACGAGCAGCCTGAAAAGGTAACATAAATTACCTCAATTTTTCTTTAATAAGATCTTTTAATTGATGACGTAAATTCTGATTAAATTCCACTTTATATTGCGGAGAAGAACAACTGTCGAAAAAGCGGATAGGTAAGGAAAAATGCTGATACTGCGGGGAAGTCAACCCTAAATTCAGCGTCACATCACAAGTCATCGTTTTCAAATTTACTGCACCTTGCCCAGACACTCGGACTTTATCAATATGAAAAGTCAATGTATCTAGGTTTAATTTTGTCGCATCCCAAGAAAGGGAGGATTGCAAGTGTTGAAATGAGGTATTGAGATCGTTGCGATTAAAACGCGCTTCATCATAGTGAATAGGCAGATATTTCGTCACCAAGTCTAATAAATTTAAACCATTAAAGTGCCCTTCAGCCATTCGTATTGCCACTTTGCCTTTTTCTGTTTTCGTGTCGGTTAACACCAAATCCCCCGAAATATCTGCCTCCCCAGTAAGCAAATAAGGCAAGTTCAACATTTTTTGCCAAGGTGCTAACGCAATATTTTTCCCTACAAAACGCACTCGCTGAGTTGAATTGACTTTATTGAAGAGCTGTAAATCAAATTGTGATTGAGATTGTGAATGGGCATAATGCAGTTCAGATACTGTTGACAACATTGTCGGCTGCTGAGTTGCCTTAAGTGTAAAAAGAACGAAATGTTCACCATTGATTTTCACATCATCGAAAATCACTTGCCAATCTAATGCAGAATGTTGTTTGATAGAACCTTTCTGTAATGCGATCTCCAATTGTTGTGTATTAAATAAAATGGGTTTCGCAAAAGTCATCTTCAGCAAGATATTCGCCAGCTGAATTTGGTTGGGTTCAATCAGAAAGTCCCCTGCAATTTCCCCTGTTATTCCAACCAGATCTGGTTCATGTTGACCTGAATACCAGACATCCATTTGTTCAAAGCGTACTGTCTTCACTCGCTTTTCTAGCGCCAACAGCGACCAAAACTCAGATTGTAAATAAACTTTTGGCGCAAAAACAGACCGCACTTGTTGGTCCTGCCATTTGACATCGGATAATCGGATTTCGACTTGAGGAAAGAAGGTAAAATCGAGTTGAGAAAATGTAATGTGTTTTTCATTGAGGACGTTGGTTAAGACAGCATTGACACGATCAATTTGCCAATATGCAAGCGCAAAGATCGCCACAATGACAGCACAAAAACTGATGGCGATCTTTTTCAACATTTTATTTATCCTCATCAATACGACTGGCTACCGCACTTTGCTGATTTTTGTATTTTGCATTCTTACGACTGCTATATGGACGCGCAGCATAACCACTCAAAATTTCAAAACTTAACGCACCAATCACCATATTGGGACGTAGTGCTAAGGGTAACTTACCTGAATTAAAAAATTCCAATACAATTCGCCCTTCCCAACCAGGATCAATACGGTGTGCCGTCACATGTACCATTAAACCTAAACGCGCAAGTGAAGAACGTCCATCTAACCACCCAATAATATTTGCCGGTAACTTAACCGACTCAAGTGTTGTGGCTAATGCCAACTCACCAGGATGTAAAAAGAAGGCGTCATTTTCACCAATCAGAATTTCTTCACTCATCACCGATTCCAATTGGGCTGAGACTTGTTCTTTTGGACCACTGAGATCAATATAAGGTGCGGAATGCTCACGGAAAACGCGGAAAGAATTCCCTAAACGAACATCGATCGTTGCACCATTAATTTTGTCATTACTCGGTCGAGGGGTTAACGCGATAATGCCATCATCTAAATAACGTTCAATATCAGTATCACATAATCTCATTCTCAGCTCCTTACTGTTAACGTTTTCCCAAAAGTTGTCTAATTTGTGCTTTTAACATATTAATGGCAATTCGATTTTTACCACCTCGCGGGATCACGATATCAGCATATTGTTTAGAGGGCTCAATAAACTGTAAAAACATGGGACGCACTGTTTTACGATACTGCTCCACCACCGATTCTAAACTTCGACCACGTTCTTTCATGTCACGTTGTAAGCGACGAATAAAACAAATATCCAGTGGTGTATCGACAAAAACAGAGACACTGACTTCATCACGCAATTTTTCATCAGTAAGCAATAAAATCCCTTCCAGAATGATCACTTTTTTAGGTTCAAAGTGTTGGACTTGATTGGTTCGAGTATGCTCAACGTAGCTATAGACGGGAATATCAACAGGTTGACCAGATTTGAGTGCTTTGAGGTGTTCAATTAAAAGGTGTCTATCCATAGAATTAGGATGATCATAGTTGGTTTTAATTCGATCTTCCATATCCAAATGACTTTGATCTTTATAATAAGAGTCTTCGGAAATAATGCCAATTTCTTCGCAACCTAGCTCATCACACAACTCTCGATGAACAGTTGAGGCAATTAAGCTTTTTCCTGATGCTGAAGCCCCAGCGATGGCAATAATAATACAAGATGGTGTTGATGAGTTTGACATAGCTATCCCTAAAAAAGCGTTGTTTTGATCGACAAATTATAAAGAAAAAAATCCACTTTTAATAGCACAATTCCAAGACAGATAAAATAAAGCAGATATTTTGCTCATTTACCATAATTTGGAGTAAAGAATCTCTATTTTGTGATAACTCTCACGGTATTCTCCTTTACTTTGCTGTAGGATTTAGAATCACTTTATGACGTTATGTACTTGTGACATATCATTTTTTTCTAATACGAAAAGGGGCAATCACTATGAAATTCAAAAAACTTTCTTTCGCCATTTCAAGCGCACTTTTAGCTACTGGGTTACTGGCTTCACAAGCCTACGCCAAAGGGCGTTTAGTCGTATATTGTAGTGCGACAAATGAAATGTGTGAGGCAGAAATTAAAGCATTCGGTGAAAAATATGATGTGAAAACCTCATTTATTCGCAACGGCTCAGGCAGTACATTTGCGAAAATTGAAGCTGAAAAAAATAACCCTCAAGCGGATGTTTGGTATGGCGGAACTTTTGACCCACAATCACAAGCCGGTGAATTAGGTCTATTACAGCCTTACCGTTCGCCTAATGTTGATCAAATTGTGCCACGTTTCCAAGACCCTGCAAAAGTGAAAGGTAACTATACTTCTGCGATTTACATGGGGATTTTAGGTTTTGGTGTGAATACAGAACGCCTCAAAAAACTAGGCATCAATGAAGTACCAAAATGCTGGAAGGATTTAACAGACCCTCGATTAAAAGGGGAAATTCAAATTGCCGATCCACAAAGTTCTGGTACAGCTTACACAGCTATCGCTACCTTCGTTCAACTTTGGGGAGAAGAAGCCGCATTTGATTACTTCAAAAACTTACATCCAAACATTTCTCAATACACAAAATCTGGTATCACACCGTCCAATAACACGGCACGTGGCGAAACGACCATTGGTATTGGTTTCTTACATGACTACGCCCTACAAAAACAACAAGGTGCGCCAATTGAAATGATCGTGCCATGTGAAGGTACGGGCTATGAACTTGGTGGGGTGAGTATCCTCAAAGGTGCGCGTAACTTAGATAACGCTAAACTCTTCGTAGACTGGGTCTTATCGAAAGAAGGACAAGAGCTTGCTTGGCAAAAAGGCAATAGCCTACAGATCTTAACAAATACCACAGCCCAACAATCACCAACCGCTTTTGATCCAACAAAATTAAACTTAATCGATTATGATTTTGAAAAATACGGTGCCGCGGATGAGCGTAAACGCTTGATTGGTAAATGGGTAGATAGTATCAAATTATCGAAATAGTGAGACAAAAAAGAGGGCAAACCATGAAAAAAACACATCTTGCCCTATTTGGCATGTTAGTGGCAGGTTTAACTGCCACTAATGTGGCAAAGGGCGAAGGCAGATTAGTCGTTTACTGCAGTGCACAAAATGTTGTTTGTGAAAAAGCAGTACAAGGTTTTGCAAAAAAATATGATGTCAAAACCTCTTTTATCCGTAATAGCTCGGGCAGTACCCTAGCGAAAATCGATGCAGAAAAAAATAACCCGCAGGCTGACGTTTGGTATGGTGGACCTTTTGATACTCACTTACAAGCGGCTGAACTCGGTTTATTAAGTCCTTATCCATTCCCTAAACTCAGTGAAGTGATGCCACAATTCCAAAAATTAGGTGATGGCAAAAGCTCCATTGTCTATATGGGGGTACTCGGTTTTGGGGTCAATACGGAACGTTTGAAAAAGTTAGGGATCAAGGACGTGCCAAAATGCTGGAAAGATTTAGCTGATCCTCGTTTTAAAAATGAAATTCAAATGGCTGACCCACAAAGTTCAGGTACAGCATATACGGCTATTGCCACGTTCGTGCAACTTTGGGGAGAAGAACAAGCATTTGATTATTTAAAACAACTTGATCAGCATATTTCGCAATATCCAAAAGCAGGGACCGCACCGTCACGCAATACGGCGCGCGGTGAAACCACTGTTGGCATCGGCTTCCTACAAAACTATTCTTTTGAAAAAGAAAATGGTGCGCCAATCGAATTGGTTGTACCTTGTGAAGGGACAGGGTATGAATTGGGTGGCATCAGTGTGATTAAAGATGCGCGTAACTTAAAAAATGCGCAGCTCTTTGCTGATTGGGTTATGTCAAAAGAAGCACAGGAACTGTCTTGGAAGGAAGCGCAATCACACCATGTACCAACTAATATTCACGCCGAACCGTCACCTTATGCGCTTAAGCCAAGTGAATTGAACTTAATTAATTATGACTTTGATAAATTTGGTTCAAATGAAATGCGTAGTCACCTCATCGGAAAATGGGTTGATAAAATCAAACTCAATAAATAGTCAGGAGTCAGCATGAAAACATTAAAAATCTCTGCCATTTCCACCGCACTTTTACTCAGTGGCGGATTGCTCTCCTCTCTCGCTTTCGCAGAAGGGCGATTAACTGTTTATTGCAGTGCACAAAACACGATGTGTGAGCAAGAAGTTGAGGCATTTGGCAAAAAGTATGACGTCAAAGTCAGCCATATTCGTGCGGGAACAGGCAGTATTTTAGCGCGAATAGAGGCAGAAAAAGCCAATCCTCAGGGTGATGTTTGGTATGGCGGTACGCTAGATCCCCATTCACAAGCTGGAGAAATGGGGCTCCTCTCTGCTTATCAATCACCTAATTTGCAATACATTCCGGATGAACTCAAAGATCCCGCTAAAGTCAAAGGGAATTACACTTCCGCCATTTATTTAGGGGTACTCGGTTTTGGAGTAAACACAGAACGTTTAGCCAAATTGAATATTCCCGTTCCTAAATGTTGGCAAGATTTGACCGATCCACGCTTGAAAAATGAAATCCAAGCCGCCGATCCACAAAGCTCAGGAACAGCCTACACAGCATTAGCGACTTTTATCCAACTTTGGGGGGAAGACAAGGCGTTTCGTTATTTGACGGATTTACATAAAAACGTGTCGCAATATACCAAGTCCGGTAACACGGCGACACGCAATACTGCGCGAGGAGAAGCGGCTATTGGTATCGGGTTCTTACATGAACATTCCATTGAAAAAGAAAAAGGGGCGCCTGTTGAATTAATCGTCCCTTGTGAAGGAACAGGTTACGAAATTGGCGGGGTCAGTATTATTAAAGGCGCGAGAAACCTCGATAATGCTAAATTATTTGTAGATTGGGCATTATCAAAAGAAGCACAAGAATTATCTTGGCAAAAAGGGGAAACGCACCAGATTTTAACCAATACTCAAGCAAAACAATCACCTTATTCTCTCGACTTTAAATCAATTAATTTAATTAATTACGATTTTGATAAATATGGTGCTGTAGAAGAACGTAAACGTCTGATCAAAAAATGGGTAGATGAAGTCAAACTTGCAAAATAGTTGGTGGAAATACATTTAATATGATTCACACGTTGTTCAACAAAAAATTTATCATTCTTGATAAGTAAAGAGGATTTTTTATTTCTTCATTCAATAGGGGCAAGCCCCTATTGAATGGTCTATTACTGCTTAATTAGAGGTCTTTATGGAGCAGAAAAACACTTTCACATTTAGCACACCATTAATTTGGGTGTTATTCGCCTTATTAGGCTTTGCCCTTTTACCATCAAAAGCCTTAGATTACGGCTTATGGGACTCTACCAGCGATGAAATGCTTGAAGCTATGGGCTGGTATAATCTCAATTTGAGTTGGTCTTGGTTTTTAGCCGTACTCATTTTTCCCGTTTTATCTTTGATTTTTCCAAAAGAAAGTACAAAACGCGCCAAAATAGAACTTGCTCTGATTGCAGCGATTTTCTTATTTGTCTTTATCTCTGCCACAGTAGCCAAGTTTAGCCTAGGGTATTCCGTCATCATTCTCATGGTGGCACTTCTCGCCCTTGCGACAAATGCTTTAGCACAATTAAAAGTCATGCAGGGGGATAAATTTGTCATCGCCTCGCTCATTGCGATTGTGATGACGATTTTTTTCTTTATCGTTTACCCGACTTTTGCCATTTTACTTTCCATGTTCTTTGATAATGGTGAGTTTAAACCGCAACAAGTCGCCGAAATTATCCAACAACCTTATGTGATTCGCGTTGTAGAAAACTCGCTTGCCGTCTCCTCTGTGGTCGGTGTGCTATCCACCATTTTTGGTTTAGCCTTTGCCCTCTATACCACACGTATCGCTAAACGTACGGCGTTCATTGGTAAAATTTTCTCTATTCTGCCAATTGTTACCCCGCCTTTTGTGGTCGGTTTAGGGGTTACTTTAATGCTTGGACGCTCAGGGTATGTCACTGCTTTTTTAGTGGAATATTTAGGTTTTAGCAGTAACTGGCTATATGGCTTTACTGGTATTGTGATTGCCCATACCTTAGCACTCACCCCTATGTCTTTTATGATCTTGGAAGGTGCCTTAAAATCGATCCACCCTTCGATTGAAGAGGCAGCTTATACGTTACGCTCAAATCGTTACCAAGCGTTCTTCCATATTATTTTCCCATTGCTCAAACCTGCATTAGCCAACTCCTTCTTAGTGGTCGTCATCCAATCCCTCGCGGACTTCAGTACTCCACTTGTCCTTGGCGGAAGCTTTGATGTCATTGCGACTCAAATTTACTTCTATATTGCGGGTTCACAATTAGATTATGCTTCAGCCAGTACATTAGGTACGATTCTCTTAATGTTCTCACTGGCGATTTTCGTGATTCAATATTTATGGATTGGTAAACGTTCCTATGTGACTGTTTCTGGTAAATCGTACCGCGGTGATGTGCAAGAATTGCCAAATGGGCTAAAAGGGATTATCGTCTTTTTCCTTGGCTTTTGGACGCTATTTAACCTTGTTCTGTACGGCAGTATCTTCTACGGCAGTTTCACCGTGAACTGGGGAGTTGACTACACACTCACCTTAAAAAACTATCAAATCCTGTTTGGACAAGGTTTTAGTGACGGTGCATGGCCTTCTTTAATTCAAACCGTGATTTTTGCTGCCAGTGCAGCGCCAGTGACCGCCTTATTTGGTTTACTGATTGCTTATATTACGGTTCGCCGTGAATTCAAAGGCAAGAAAACCTTGGAATTTTTAACCTTACTGTGTTTCGCTGTACCCGGTACCGTAGCAGGGGTATCCTATATTATTGCCTTCAACAGCTCACCAATTTATCTCACTGGGACAGCGATGATCATTATTTTATCAATGGTCATGCGTAATATGCCTGTGGGGATGCGTGCTGCTATTGCAGGCTTAGGTCAATTAGACAAATCGCTTGATGAAGCTTCCCTTTCCTTAAAAGGTAGCTCCTTCAAAACCATTTGGTATATTGTCTTCCCACTCTTAAAACCTGCTTTACTTTCTGCTTTAGTAACCAGTTTCGTCCGCTCAATGACCACAGTCAGCGCGATTATTTTCTTGGTTACCGCAGATACACGCGTGGCAACCTCCTATATTTTAAACCGTGTAGAAGATGGTGAATACGGTATTGCAATTGCATATGGTTCAATCCTCATCGTAGTAATGATGGCGATTATCTTATTCTTTGACTGGATCGTGGGCGATACGCGCATTTCACGTTCTAAAGCGAAAAAAATGAATTAATTGATAGGTAGTAGAATATGAGTAATAACGATTTCTTAGTGTTAAAAAATGTCACAAAAGCATTTGGTAAAGCCGTAGTGATTGATAATTTAGATCTCAGCATTAAACGTGGCACCATGGTCACACTGTTAGGTCCTTCTGGTTGTGGGAAAACCACTGTATTACGTTTAGTGGCAGGCTTAGAAAGCCCAACTTCAGGGCAAATATTCATTGATGGCGAAGATGTCACAAAATCGTCGATCCAAAATCGTGATATTTGTATTGTTTTCCAGTCTTATGCGCTTTTCCCTCATATGTCCATCGGTGATAACGTTGGCTATGGTTTAAAAATGCAAGGTGTCAGTAAAGAAGAACGTGCCAAACGTGTTAAAGAAGCACTGGAACTGGTTGACCTAGCTGGATTTGAAGATCGTTATGTGGATCAAATTTCTGGTGGTCAACAACAACGTGTTGCACTAGCACGTGCCTTAGTGCTTAAGCCGAAAGTGCTGTTATTTGATGAACCGCTCAGTAACCTTGACGCCAATTTACGTCGCTCTATGCGTGAAAAAATCCGAGAGTTACAACAACGTTTAGGCATTACTTCACTGTATGTGACCCACGATCAAACGGAAGCCTTTGCCGTATCCGATGAAGTTATCGTGATGCATAAAGGGAAAATCATGCAAAAAGCACCGGCCAAAGAACTGTATTTGCGTCCAAACTCGCTGTTTCTCGCTAACTTCATGGGCGAATCCAGTATCTTCCAAGGTACATTGCAACAAGATCAAGTCACCGTAAACGGCTACCAATTTAAGCTCAATAATGCCACCCAGTTTGGATTAACAGACGGAGCATGCTTAGTCGGTATCCGCCCAGAAGCCATTTCTTTTAAAGAAACAGGCGAAGCTGCACAACGTTGTAGCATTAAAAGTGCGGTGTATATGGGGAATCATTGGGAGATTGTCGCCAATTGGGGAGGACAAGATCTGTTAGTCAACACCAACCCAGAGCAATTTAACCCTGAGTTGAAAGAAGCCTATGTGCACTTAGCTGAACACGGTGTCTTTCTATTAAAGCCAGAATAAAAGGTAAGAAAGGCAGACTTTACCGTCTGCCTTCTTTTTTCTAAGCCGATTTATCTAAACTTTAATGCATTCACCCTAAAGTGAGTCGTACTTGTTTAGCCGCGGACAGAATACACTTTAAATTTAGTGGTTTTGGCTAACACACAATGTGAGCCAAAATGTTGATCCAATAAATCAGGATAAGGCAAGAATGCATTCGCCACAATGCGTAATTCGCCGCCCGGTACTAAATGCCATTTCGCTTGCATAATTAATTCACTGACAGCACGATAAGCCGTGTCAATGCCATCGTGAAAAGGGGGATTTGAAATAATCAGATCGAATTTTCCTGTCACATTAGAAAAAACGTCACTGGCGATCACCTCAGCTTCTAACTGGTTCTCAACTAAAGTCCGTTGGCTAGAAGCTAAGGCTAGCGCATGAATATCCGCCATAGTCAGCTCAACTTGAGGATATTGCTGTTTAATATAAGCACCAATCACACCCGCACCACAACCTAAATCTAACACCTTTCCTCTCACTGGTTGATCTAAGGTTGAAAGCAACAAATCTGTGCCAACATCCAACTCATTCGCACTAAATACCCCCGGTAAACTGTAAATACGTAAATCACCTAAGCGAGGATGCTGATAAGTTTTCCAATAATCTGCTAACGCAAAGTGCGGTGTGTTTTTTAAACAAAAATGATATAACCCACAACGCCTTGCCGAGTCAATTTTAGCAATATCGCCATAAGCATCGAGCATTTTTTCCACAGAACGCACTCCGCAGCGATTTTCACCTACAATCAACATTTCTTGACCAATCGGCGCTTGAGCGAGTAATTGCATAAGTTGGAATTGCACTTCTTGCTTGTTTTTAGTCCAGTAAAACACCATGAGATCCGCTTTTTCTTCACAAGTTAATGAAAAATCGACCGCACTTTTGCTTTTGGCATAATCAAAATACCAACTCCATACCTTCACGCTGCGCGCCGGCACTTGCTGAGGAAACTGATCATTAATGCCCCCCGCAAATAAAACTGATTTATGCTCAAAAAAAGAAAGATGACGCTGTAGAACTTGGCTTTCAAGAGAAATCACGCTGTTAATCCTATCTGTTATTCGTTAAAATTGACGCATTATAAAGGAAAAACACGCAACGATGAAGAAATAGCATGAATAGACGAGATCTTCTGTTACAACAAATGGGTATCACACAATGGCAGCTGAAGTCCCCTACTCGTTTGAAAGGGATGGTAAAAATTAATGTAGAAGAAAAAATACGTCTCATCATCGTTGCCGAGCACGCTCTCACAACAGATTCTCCATTATTAAAAGATATTTTACGTAGCTTAGACCTTGATGAAAGCATGTGCTTATGCTTGGATTTTGAACGTATCCCCCATCTAAATACGCAATATCCTGTCCATTATTGGCTACTCAGCGATAATCAGGAAGAAATCGAACGCCTTTCGGCTTTCTGTCAACCTGCAACCGCAATTTGGCAAAGTAGCGCATGGTCGCAGTTTAAACACAACCATCATGCCAAACGCCAACTCTGGCAACAAATGCAAACAACGCTATGATGATCATTACGCAAATTACAGAACATGACTTAGAACGCTTATTTGAAATTGAGCAATCAGCCCACCTCGTCCCTTGGTCTATGGGAATCTTAAAAAATACACAAGGCGAAAATTATCTGAATTTAAAACTCACTTACCATGATAAAATTATCGCTTTCGCCATTTGCCAACACATTCTTGATGAAGCAACACTACTTAATATTGCCGTTGCTCCCTCTTTTCAAGGTAAAGGCTTCGGTAAACAGTTACTGACTCACTTACTTCAGCAATTAACCGAAAAAGGAATTTCTACCTTATGGTTAGAAGTGAGAGAATCCAACATCGCGGCACAGAAATTATATGAGCAACTAGGTTTTAATGAGGTAGATAGGCGCAAGAACTATTACCCTACGCCTCATGGTCAACGTGAAAACGCGATTGTGATGGCGCGCTATCTATAAAGCTCATTTCGTTCACTATCAGTGACATACAAAAATGCGCTCTATTTTTCAAGCTGCTCAAACATAAGCTTAAACCACGATGTTGTCCGTTCACCTATCGCGTTGAGCATCTCCTCATCGAGTACTTGTTGTGCAAGTACTCGTTGCCAATAAATATCCCCATCCGAAGCATAATCCCCTTCCGCTAGATGATGTAACAATGTCCGAATCATCTCAAAATCTGGCGTCTCAGTATGTTCATATGCTTCTAAATAACGTTGAATATTTTTCATCGGAACCATTTGCATCTGCTGATAGCCCTGCAAATAACTTTCAACATAGATTTGTAATTGTGCTAACGCGATTTCTTTTACACTTAACGACTCGCTAGCACACAACGCTTGAAAGGTCGCTTGCCCATTCTTACCATAATAAATAGGAGGTTCATGCTGTGCTAACATTGCACATTGAATAAGGTAATACACCCAATTTTCAATTAAATGTTTTTCCTGAATTTGTCCCACTCGCCACATCACTCTACGCTGTGCATACAACTGATCTAGCTGCCCAATCAGACGAATATCGCTATAGCCACTCGGGATAGTCAAATCCACTTCGACGACATGCGCCTCTTGTTTTAAATAATCGGCAACGATTGTTTTTAACGCGGCAATGTCTTCTTGTTGTTGTAACGCAAAGATCTGAGCAAATTCACCACGCGGTAGCATACCTTTTACTTTTAATTGAGCGAGAACCTCCGCGCTTTTTTCCTCATCACAATAAAGCAATTGCTCATTAATTTGATAGCGCATTAAGCCATCTAAAGTAAAATTTTCGCTGTCTTCAATACGTTCTTCTTGTTTAGTAAAAGAAACGCCTAAATGACGTTTAAAGAAAAACGCAACAGGATGTTGAATAAAGGCAATTAAATCCGCTAACGCAATTTCACGATCCTCGGCTAACACTGTTTGTGCGATAGGTTGGACAAAATCCGCCCTCTCTTGTTTCTGAATATTTGCTAGGGGTAACCATTGGTTAGCAAAAGATCCGTTTTCTCCTCGGAAATTATCTGGACTAAATGCTGTCATCGGATGCTGTTCAATTAATCGAGCCTGCCAATCTTGTGTTCCAGCGCTTGGTAACTTATCTACTAAATAGTCAATCAATTGACTGACTAACACAGACGGAGGTTTGCTTTGGTTATCCACAATGGAACGTCCCACAAAACTCACATAAAATGCCTCTTGTGCTGACAGCAGCGCTTCAAGGAACAAATAACAATCATCGTCACGGCGAAAACGGTCGGCTTTACGTCGATCATATTGCATCAAATCAAAGCTATTTGGCGTTTGTTGACGAGGATAATCACCTTCATTCATCCCCAGTAAACACACCACTTTAAAGGGAATCGAACGCATCGGTAGCAAGGTACAGAAATTCACTTTCCCTGCCAGAAACTTCATGCTATTCGGATCATCTTCTAATAATGCCGACAGGACATCAGAAACCACTTCACTACTTAACGGTTGATCAAAATGTGTTTGTTGAATATCTGTTACCATTTGCACTATCGTTTCTTGAATATATAGCAAAGTGGTAATATTCGTTTCATCCTCAGCGAAGAAATCTGTTAAAAGCGTAAGTAAATGCTGTTGCCATTTTTCAATAGGCTGAGGCGTTTGTAAAAACTGATACCATGCTGATAATCTTGCAATAAACTCCGCCAAGCGTCCGGCTAATTGCCCTTGTAGCCCATAACAAGGATCAAAGCCTAAATTCCCTTGCCAAATCCCATTTTCCTCACGCATCGCATAACCAAGCAGCATCCGCTCCAGCCCAGCTTGCCATGAGTTAGTGTTCTTTTCTTGTTTACCTTGTTCTTTTTCTACACCAAAACGTATGCCAGCATGTGCGACCCAATGCCGAATCTGCTCTAACTCCATTAACTCAATCTGAAACCTATTCCGAATCGCAGGAATATCTAATAAAGCTAAGATATCTTCTGCGCTAAACTGACTCTCTTTTAAAGCAAGTAAGTGAATAAAACTTGCTATTAACACGTCATTTTCAGAAAGACGGTTATCCGAAATAGAAAAAGGAATCTGCCGCTGTGCGACCTGATTGTACTGCCCAAATACAGCTTGAATATAGGGTGTATATTTATCAATATCCGCCACCATCACCACAATATCTTTTGGAGTAAGTGTCGAGTCTTGCTGAAATAAATGAAGCAAATAGTCATGTAAAACTTCAACTTCACGCATAGGGCTATGGCAAGAATGGAACGTTAAAGAGCGGTCATTTTCAGCCAAATTTAAACCTTGCTTGCCTTCTAAATGTAAAATACGCGCTTGTACCTGAGATAAAAGATGTTGGGAAGTTAACTCGGTGTACGCATCAATACTTCGTACGCCTTCGAGCTGTTCTAATTCTGTTAATAAATATAAAAAATCTCGTCCCAATTTCCCCCAGCTTGACAGCAAAGGATGCCCCTCAAATAAATGCTCATGATCATAACTTGATTCAAATCGGGCATTATCTGTATGGTGAAAAACAGGTATAGGTAAAGCGGTATGGTAGCCAGTTCGTTGCATTTGGCTTAAGCGTTGCATAAAACGCGGATCAATTAAATCACCCCAATATTCACGACAGCCATTGGTGAAAAATAAATGTACTTCACAATACCGGCTCATGGCATAAAAAATCTCTAAATAGCCTTTTGGCAACGCTGAGATACCAAAAATGAAAAGACGTGGAGGTAAATTGACAGGATGCTGGGTCTGTAAGAACTGCAAGAATTGTGTTTGTAAATAAGCACGATGTAAGGGAACAGTCTGACCGCTTTCAGCCAAAATATCCGCCACTAGAGCACGCCATAGTATTGCTTGCCATTTAACATCTTGAGAAAAAGCGTTGCCTATTGGTAGGCGTGTATCTTTTAGCTTGCGTTCTAACTGTGCCATCATAGTGGCTTCATCACCACGCTCCCAACAAGCGATCCATTCTGGGCGGTAAACAAGATATTGGTCAAATAAATCAGCAATTTGGTAGGCTAATTGATACAACTTTTGTTGTTCTGCTTGATGAGAAGAAGATAAATAATGACGAAGTGATTGAAATTCGACTTGTTCAAGATGCTCAGGAATTAAACGCATTAAACGCCATGTCATCGACGCTTTATTAAATTGGCTTTGTTCCTCTGTATTCGGTAAATTGTCTACGTATTGTTGCCAAATAAAGCTCGCAGGCATAGGAAACTTAATATTACTCGAAATCCCTTGCTGCTCCGCAATTTTCCATTGCAACCACTGTGCCATGCCTGGACTTTGAACTAAAATCACGTCTGACTGAAAGGGATCATCCAGTGTATCTTGCATTAACGTGAGCAAAATATTTTTTTGTACATCAAGATCATTAGAATAATAAATTGTAAACACAGGTCGCCTTATCCACATCGAAACAATCAGTTTGACTATTGTTCCCCACTTTGTGTTCTACCGCAAGTCTTTTACAAGCTAATCTCCGCCAAGGACGTACTGACTTTTACATGCTGTGATGTACATTGAATCTGAAACACTAAGTCATTTCGTTTTACATTGTTTTCACAAGCTAAGCCCAAAAATTGACGTTGTTTCTGGTTCTGTGCAATTTGTAAAGCTTGAACATGCTGATAAATATATATTGCACGTTGGCGTTGATAACTTAGCCACTGCTGTGTTGAAAGGAAAATACCACTAAACAACATGAGTGCCATTAATAATACAGGTAAACTCATGCCTTTATCATAATAAAAAATCATGCCAACTTTTCTCTGCTAATTGCCAATCTCGTAATTGTGTTACCCAATATGCTACTGTCGCTTTATGGTAACTCACTTGCACACTTGGCTCTAAAGTTAATCGCCCTCCCGTCACAATTGTTCCTTTTATCTTCCCTTTTCCGTGAATATGTAAATCGCCTTCAGCAATAATTATCGCCTCGATATTTTGTGTCAGCGTCCAACTCGTTTGTTTAGCATCAAACCAGTAAAAATAAGGAGCATGTTGGACAGAAAATTGATGAGAGAAAAGATCTCGATATTCTCGTTGAATAAAATACGCTAATTTCCCGATATTAAGCGCTTGACGAGGTTGTGCTTTAAATAACGTCCGACAAATACACCAAACATAATTCGCTTTACCTTCAACAAGACGAAAAGTGACTTGCTGCCGATTTTCCGAAGATGTTGATGAGATATGTTTACAAAGATGTTGCTTTTTTTCCTCGTTCTGACGTTGTAATACTAACATTTGTTGGACATCTAATTTCCGTTGATGAAGCGCAGACAAATGCCAATGTAAAATATCGTCATTCAATAACATTAAAATAGTTAATCCACTGCTTAATAACACTAAAATGACGAAAGTTACCATACCTTTATGATAGATCATTGCTTCTCTCCATGATTCAAGAGTGGTACAACCATTGTCGTTTCATATTGAAAATGTGGCTGTTTTTTTAAGTATCCTTTCAAATAGATTTCAAGCGCAGGCTTTCCCATGAGCCAATGAAATGATAAATCGCTGATGATATATTCTTGATCATCTAATAAATCTACCCAGCCACCACTATGACACGCTGACTGTTGTAAGTAAGTACGACATTCTGCTAATTTACAGCGAGAATTTACCGCACTTTTATATGTTAAGCGTGTTTCGAGCATCCCATTATTCAAACGGTAACCAAACAGCTCACGTTCAAGGTGACTGGTATTATTTCGTCCATCCTTAATACAGGTTTTCTCTTTGAACTTTCCCCCTAAACAACCGTTCATATCCAGATCATAAAAAAATAAAATACAATCCGATACATTTCCGCCATGTATTGAGAACAGTTGTAAACTAGCCTGTGTTTCTGATTCAAACAGTGAAAAGTTCACTTTATTCGTCGTCTCTGGAGGCGCACGAAAGCCCGCTCGACGAATATCTTTTCCCATTAATTGAATCACTCTTTCTAGCTCAGCTTGCAGTTGCATTTGGAAATGGATTGCCCTATTTTGTCTCTGAACATCAACATAAAAAGCGATAGCAACAAGTAACAAAAGAGAAGAAAGACTTAACGAGATCATCAAACTCAATACTGTATAACCGCGAAATAACATACTTTAATTTTCCTTGTTATGTTCACAAGCACTTAATGAAGCCTCTTTCTTCAATTTAATACTACCCACATTAAATAAAGAAAAAATTGCTTTTTGATAATCGGTTTGTAAAACAAAGCAAGTTGTTTCTAACGTGTCTCTGACAGCACTCAATCGAGTCATCGTATTTGGGTAATAATGTTTCGTCTTTAACATCGTATAACCGGTAAAATGCGAGGAATAGAATTGTGCAGATAATCTTTGGGGACAATGTTGAGGGGCAAAACAATCACAAATATATTCACTTTTTAATTGTGCTGTTAAACACCAATGTTGGCGGTTTACATCACGATTCGCAATCAAAAACCAAACTTGTCCTGATGTTGCTACTCGTGTCTGTAATTGCCGAAGAAAAATCCATAATTGGCGTTGCTCTTGCTCGAAAGAAATAAAATCAATCACTCTCGTCCAATTCGGTAAGACGACGAGCAACATACTGCTTATCAGCAGTAATACCATGAGCATTTCTAACAATGTAAAGCCTCTTTTCATATCTCCTCTTTTTTTGCATATACTGTATATCGCTACTGATTTAACTCATCAATTGACTAGTAATGTTTTGAGATGCAGATCGCAAAAATAAAGTGATAGATAGAAAAATAGGATAAGGAAATGCTGTACTGAAAATAGTCTTGTTGAAAAGAATATAGAATGAAAAATAAGTGGTGGGTCGTGAAGGATTCGAACCTTCGACCAACGGATTAAAAGTCCGCTGCTCTACCGACTGAGCTAACGACCCATTGCATTAATTGCTTTGGAGTTTATATCGGATTTGAATTAAGTGGTGGGTCGTGAAGGATTCGAACCTTCGACCAACGGATTAAAAGTCCGCTGCTCTACCGACTGAGCTAACGACCCATTGCATTAATTGCTTTGGCGTTTATACAGGATTTGCGTTGAGTGGTGGGTCGTGAAGGATTCGAACCTTCGACCAACGGATTAAAAGTCCGCTGCTCTACCGACTGAGCTAACGACCCGCTTCATATCACTGCGTAACGGAGGCTTATAATACTGATTTTATTTTAATAAGCAATAAAAATTTTCATTTTTTTGTTTATTTGAATGAATACTCACCAAAAGACCGTAATTCTCGTCTTTCTCACTACAAGTAAAATTCCACACATAAAAAAACTGGGTGCGAATGCACCCAGTTTTTAGACAGAAAAATAAATTAGTATGCTAACACAGCACGACGGTTTTTAGAGTAAGCTGCTTCATCGTGACCTAACACAGCAGGTTTCTCTTCACCGTAAGAAACTGTTGATACTTGACCAGCTTGTACACCTTTCGCTGATAAATAATGTTTTACTGCATCTGCACGACGTTGACCTAATGCGATGTTATATTCTGGTGTACCGCGCTCATCGGTGTTACCTTCAACAACGACTGTCGTTGCTGGTGTTGCATTTAAGAACGCCGCATGTGCATCTAAAATTTGTACATATTCACCTTCGATATTGTATTTATCGAAGCCGAAATACACGGTATTATAACGTTGTTGTAAATCTTGTACTGAATAACCGCCAAACATTTGACCAGCGCTTTCATCTTTTTTAGATGAACCACAAGCAGCTAATACAGCAACAGAACCAGCAACTAATAATACTTTAGTTAGTTTTTTCATTGTTTTCTCCTTAGAGTTTTTTATTTAGTTAAATAAGGTGACCAAGCTGGGAATTTAACTTGTCCATCATTTCCTGGTAACCGTGCTTTAAAACGACCGTCAGCGGATACCAATTGTAGCACTTTTCCTAACCCTTGAGTAGAGCTGTAAATGATCATGATACCGTTAGGGGAAATACTTGGACTTTCATCTAAGAAAGTGGAACTTAGCACTTCTGTGGAGCCAGAAGCTAAATCCTTTTTCACAATATTATCTCTACTGATCATGATTATAGCGCTACCATCGGCAGTCATTTGCCCACTATAACTGCGACCACCAGTGCTTACTAATGATGCACCACCACCGGATGCACTCATTTGGTAGACTTGCGGTGAACCGCTTCTATCAGATGTGAACACAATTGTTTGTCCATCAGGTGACCAAGATGGTTCAGTATTATTCCCTGTACCACTAGTCAACTGTGAAATCTGTCCACTACCTAAATTCATTACATAAATATTCAATACACCGTCTTTTGAAGAGGCAAAGGCTAATCTTGAACCGTCTGGTGAAAATGCAGGCGCACCATTATGTCCATTAAACGACGCGACCACTTTACGTGCACCAGAGCCTAAATCCTGCACTACTAGCTGGGATTTTTTATTTTCAAAAGAAACATAAGCTAACTTTTTACCATCATGTGACCAAGCTGGTGACATTAAAGGTTGCGCACTACGGTTAACGACAAATTGATTAAACCCATCGTAATCAGATACTCTGACTTCATAAGGTTGAGAGCCACCGTGTTTCTGCACAATATAAGCAATGCGTGTTCTAAACGCCCCTCTGATACCCGTTAATTTTTCAAAAACTTCGTCACTGACTGTATGTGCTCCATAACGCAACCACTTTGCTGTTACTGTATATTGGTTTTGTGTTAACACAGTACCCGCAGTACCAGTTGCACCAATCGTATCAACAAGCTGATAAGCGATGTTAAAACTGCCATTTGCTGGTGTTACATGCCCCACTACTACCGCATCAATACCAAGCGCAGCCCAAGCTTCTGGATTCACTTCTGAAACAGATGTTGGGTGCTGTGGCATCCGATTGACTGGAATCGGATTAAATTTACCACTATGACGTAAATCGGCAGCAATGATATCAGCAATATCCGCTGGTGCAGAACCCGGTCCATTCCACTTAAATGGCACAACCGCAATTGGTCTGGCACTATCTACACCTTCATCAATGACAATTCGTACCTCTGCTTGTGCAGGTTGCAATACAGCAAGAAAGAATACGATCAATATACTCCACATACGGGTGACTAATTTCATTGGAACCACCTATTATTTTTCATTTCCAATCCTTTATCGTTGATTTACGATAAACAAAAAGGCAATACTAACTTTATCTTAATTTAAATTCAATTGGGGATTTCTTATATCTTTGATAGATATCATCTGTTGGTGCTGGCGGGACTTTCTTCGTCCTTGCCACTGCACTTACCGCAGCTTGACAAATATCATCAGGTCCTGATACTCGACGATAATTTGCAATGGTTCCATCCCGTAAAAACTCGACTTCAACGACGCAAACTTTATTTGCAAAACTCGGCTCTTTCAAAAATCTGCGTTGAATTTCTCGTTTAATTACTCCGGCATATTGATCGCCTGTTTTTCCACCATCACCAGCCCCCAGTGCTGCACCGCTTCCTTGGCTTCCCTGACGATCTGTATTTGATCCTCTCGTTGCAGAGCCACCACCAACATCTCCTCCACTAAAGAAATCATCCAGTGCGGCTTGATTCGCTTTGCGTTGTGCAGCTTCCGCATCGGCTTTGGCTTTTTCAGCTTTTGCTTTTGCTTCCGCTTTGGCTTTTTCTGCTTTGGCCTTCGCTTCCGCTTCTGCTTTGGCTTTCTCTGCCTTCGCTTTTGCCTCAGCCTCTGCTTTCGCTTTCTCTACTTTCGCTTTTGCCTCAGCCTCTGCCTTCGCTTTTTCCGCTTTACGTTTGGCTTCTTCTGCTGCTTTCGCTTTTGCCTCTTCTTCTGCTTGTTTAGCCAATGCAGCTAAGCGTTTAGCTTCTGCTTCTGCCTTTAGTTTTGCCGCTTCAGCTAGCTGCTTCGCTTTTGCTTCTTCTGCTTGTTTTTGTTTTTCTAATGCCGCCAAGCGTGCTTGTTCTTCTTGCTTTTTCTGCTCAGCAAGTTGTTTTTGACGTTCAATTTCTTTTTGTTTTTCAATTTCTTTCTGTTTTTCTAACGCTTTTTGCTTCTCAATTTCTTGCTGACGAATGATCTCTTGCTCATCCGGCTGTACAGGTTTCTCTTCAATAACAGGTTCCGTTTTTTTCGCTTTATCGGTTTGACCTTTTTTCTGTTGCTGAAGGCGTCCCCACTCTTGAGCAGCTGCGCCTGTATCAACCATCACCGCCCCCATCACCTCGCTGTCACCTTCACCGCCACCCATAATTTCAACCCGATGATAGAGGGAACCTAAAATCAATAAGCCAAATAAGATCGCGTGCAAAATGACGGAAAGAATAACCGCACTGATGTCTTTATTGTTCTGCTTACTTTGCACAATATTGCCTTTTTATTAAATCGGGTTTGTCATTAATCCAACAGATTTAATACCTGCAAGATGAAGCAAGTTGAGTGCTTTGATCACTTCTTCATAAGGAACATCTCTCGCACCACCCACTAAAAACAACGTATTATTATCTTTATCGAATTCTTGTTTAGACAATTGAGTAACCATCTCTTCAGTCAGTCCCTCTAAGCGCTCTGTACCAATCGCTAAACTATATTGTCCGATGCCTGCTACTTCTAAAATAACCGGCACTTTATCTTCATTACTGACACTTTGGCTCTCTACCGCATCAGGCAATTCAACTTGGACACTTTGGCTAATAATTGGCGCTGTTGCCATAAAAATCAGCAACAACACGAGTAACACGTCCAAAAAAGGAACGATGTTGATCTCAGATTTCACATCTCTACGTTTACGGCGGTAAGACATTATCTCCCCTCAAAATTCTAAAAAAACAACCGCACTTATCTCAAAAGGCACGGAACGCTAAACATCGCTTAGCGATTAGTGTGTACCATTTTTACCAAATGCTTGGCGGTGTAAAATTGTGGTAAATTCATCAATAAAATTACCGTAATTCTGTTCTAATTTACTGACACGTAAACTTAAACGGTTATAGGCCATCACCGCAGGAATTGCTGCAAATAAACCAATCGCCGTTGCAATTAATGCTTCTGCGATACCAGGGGCAACCATTTGTAATGTGGCTTGCTTAGCACCACTCAATGCCATAAATGCATGCATGATCCCCCAGACTGTGCCAAATAAACCAATATATGGGCTAATAGATGCCACCGTTGCTAAAAATGGCACGCGCGTCTCAAGTTCTTCCACTTCACGATTCATGGCCAAGTTCATTGCTCGTGAGCTCCCTTGAATAATAGCCTCTGGTGCATTAGGATTAGCTTGTTTTAAACGCGAAAACTCTTTGAAACCAACATAAAAAATTTGTTCACTTCCGCTCAACCCATCACGCTTATTTTCTAAACCATCAAATAGACGGTTTAAATCTTCACCAGACCAAAAACGATCTTCAAAGGCAGCTGAATCTTTCAATGCCTTTGTTAAAATACGACTACGTTGAATAATAATTGCCCAAGACATAATTGAGAAAATTATTAAAATTACAATAACAAATTGAACAACGATACTGGCTTTTAGAAATAATTCTAAAAAGTTCAAATCTGCAGTCATTACATACTCCAAAAGGTTTTATAACTCATTTACCAATACAGCTTTCATCTCTGCAGGAATAGCGATTGGTTTCATTTTTCCAAGATCAACACAGGCTACTTTTACTGTAGCCTCGCATAAAATCTGTTCCTCTTTCTTTAATCGTTGAGTGAAGAAAATCGATGCGCCTTTCAACTCAGTGACTAACGTCTCGACGATTAATAAATTATCGAGCTTTGCTGGATAGCGATAATCAATATTCATTGTTTTGACAACAAAAGCGAGCTGTTGTTCATTTAACAGTGTATGCTGTGAAAATCCCGCGCAACGCAAATATTCTGTTCTTGCTCGCTCAAAAAAATGCAAATAGCGCGCATGATAAACGACACCACCCGCGTCAGTATCCTCATAATAAACACGAATAGGAAAATTAAATACATTGGCGACCATTGTTCTATTCCTTCCGTTTATTTACATCGTCACATCTCGACAAATTGGTGGCGTATTTTAGAGCTTGTATGAATGATAAGCAAGTCTAGCATACGATTCTGAGCAAAAATTTTGCTTTACAACTCATCATTATCCCGCCCAACTTACCACGATAGCCAAAATAAATCCAATATAGCCAATTATAGGCGAAAATAAGCCTTTCCAAAGTGTGCTACGGATCTCAAAGCCAATACCATGAATCCAGAGAATCCCCGTCCCCCAAATCATCAATAAAATTAAGGGTGCTGGTGCACTACGTAAGTTTGTAGAAAAATCATTGATATTGAAGAAAAAAAACAATGTGATCAAGATAGCGAATATAAATGAAAGGGTTCTTAACGAACCCTTATTAAAGATTTGATATAGTGAATTAATCATTGAGATTACTCATCAAATTTACCGGTTTTCTCAATACCGATAGTAATTACCGCGGCTAACATCACCGTAAACAAAACACCCAATACCCAAATGACATAAAACATAATATTTCTCCTTAGTATAATGAGTTTTTGTTCTCTTCGATAAATTGACTATCGAGACGACCAAACATTTTCCAATACGCCCAAATCGTGTATGCAAGTAAAATTACAACAAATACAAGTGCAAAACCGAGCATTAAGGTCAATGTCAATTTACTTGATGTAGAATCCCACATTAATAAGCTTAATTCAGGATGCGTAATGGATGGCATCACGAATGGGAACATAGAAATGCCCGCAGTCAAAATAATACCCGCCATCGTTAAGGATGAGAATAAAAACGCGAAACCTGAACGATCTGCTTTAGAGGCTAAAATGTTCAATACTGCACTTACCACCGCTAGCAAAGGGAAAATCCATAAAATCGGCATGTCTTTATAGTTATTAAACCATGCACCCGCTTCAATCGCCACAGTTTTACCAAATGGAGTTGATGGGGCGTTATGATCAATCACAGATGTCACAACAAAACCGTCTTTGAAATATAACCAAACACCAGCAAGCACAAAAGTAATGATTGTAGCAACGGCACCAGCTTGTGTAATGCTACGAGCACGATGACGTAATTCGCTAGTTGTTTTCATTTGCAACCAAGCACTACCTTGTGTTGTTAACATTGCTAAGCTCACTAAACCACAAAGTAACGCAAACGGATTTAATAATGCAAAGAATGACCCTGTGTATTTGACTTGCAATAATTCGTTGAATTCAAATGGCACACCTTGTAACAAGTTACCAAATGCCACACCGAAAACTAGCGAAGGGACAAAACCACCAATGAATAATCCCCAATCCCATAATGTACGCCAGGTTGGATTATCAATTTTAGCACGATACTCTAAGCCGACAGGACGGAAGAATAATGCCGCTAAAACTAAAATCATGGCGATATAGAAACCAGAGAAAGAGGTGGCATACACAATCGGCCATGCGGCAAACATTGCGCCACCGGCTGTTAATAACCAAACTTGGTTACCGTCCCAGTGTGGTGCAATGGAGTTAATCATGATACGTTTTTCCACTTCTTTTTTACCAGCAAAAGGCAACAAAGTTAGAACACCCATATCAAAACCATCAGTTACTGCAAAACCAATAAGCAATACACCGATCAAGATCCACCAAACAAAGCGTAGAATTTCATAATCAATCATAATCAGGCTCCTGCTTATTTAGATGACTGTTCAAAGTAGTAACGACCTGTTTTTAATGAACTTGGTCCTAATCTACCGTATTTGAACATTAAATACATTTCTACTACAAGGAATAAGGTATAAAGTGCACAGATTAATCCAATGGAGAACCAAAGATCACCTGTTGTGAGTGCAGAGTTAGCCACACCAACTGGTAACACTTCATAAATCGCCCAAGGTTGACGACCATATTCAGCTAAGAACCAACCACTTTCAATTGCAATCCATGGTAATGGAATCGACCATAAAAGCGCTTTTAAGAACCAAGGTTTTGTTCCCACTGTTTTACGCACATTTTGTACAAATGCACCAACCAGAAGAAGAAGTAATAAACCACCTGCTGCCATCATGATACGGAAAGACCAGAAAGTAGGTCCCACATTTGGAATTGTATCTGCCGCAGCTTGTTTAATTTGCTCTTCAGTCGCATCAACCACTTTGTCGGTATAACGTTTCAATAATAAACCAAAACCGAGATCTTTAGAGACAGCATTAAATTGTGCTTTTGTTTCTTCACTGATTTGACCTGCTTTTTTCTGTGCTTGTAATTGAAGTAACAAGTCATATGCTTGAACACCATTACGTACACGTTCCACATTCAACGCTTCTAAATCAGCAAGACCCGCAAATTGTTTATCTAAAGAACGTGTCACAATAATCCCAGCAGCGTAAGGAATTTGAATAGCAAAATCATTACGTTTCTCTGCTTGATTTGGCACTACAAGTAAATTCCAGTCAGCTGGTGCAGGTTGAGTATGCCATTCCCCTTCCATTGCTGCTAATTTCACAGGCTGTGTTTGACCGATTTCATAACCAGATTCATCACCCATGATGATCACCGAGAAAATAGAAATCACACCGAAAGTGGAAGCAATAGAAAACGAACGTTTAGCAAAACCGAGATCACGACCTTTCAAGATATAATAAGCGCTAATCCCTAATACAAACATTGCACCACTCACATAACCTGCAGAGAGAGTATGTAAGAATTTACTTTGTGCAACTGGGTTTAACCATAAATCCATAAAGCTGGTCATTTCCATTCGCATGGTTTCAAAATTAAACTCAGAAGCGACAGGGTATTGCATCCAACCGTTTGCAACAAGAATCCACATTGCGGATAAATTTGAACCAAATGCCACACAGTATGTCGCAATTAAGTGTTTACCTTTTGATAATCTGTCCCAACCAAAGAAGAATAAACCAACGAAAGTCGACTCTAAGAAGAATGCCAATAATGCTTCAATTGCAAGAGGCGCACCAAAAATATCTCCCACATAATGAGAATAATATGACCAGTTCGTACCAAACTGGAATTCCATTGTAATACCAGTTGTGACACCGAGAGCAAAGTTAATACCAAATAACTTACCCCAGAATTTTGTCATATCTTTATAAACTTCTTTGCCTGTGGCTACATAGAGCGTTTCCATAATCACTAGAATGAACGATAAACCTAGTGTTAATGGCACAAACAAAAAGTGATATAACGCAGTTAATGCAAACTGCAATCGAGAGAGTTCAACAACGTCCAACATCTCAACTCCTTGTAAATGCTACAAGTTCCTACAAAATGATTACAAAGTAACCACCCCCAATACTTAAAGAAATTCCCTAAGTAGACCCCTTGAATTACCTTCACAATCACAACTATAACACTATGATGTATAATCATTTTTACAGTTGAATAGTTTATCATTATATAGGCAACCCAACTTCGGTATCTATTCTACTACTAAACATAAGGATTAAAAATATAAAAAAATGACACATAGATCACATTTTTATACTTAAATCAAAAATAATGAAAAATATGTAGAACTCTAAGAATTGATACAGGTCAAATTATAAATTTTATTAACATTTTAGCAACGCTTACTGAAATAAAAATCACGGTTTGGATAAAAAAACGACAAAACACTAGACATATCCTATGTATTTTGTTACTTTTCCTAGCGATTGATCCTCAGAAAATAAAAGAATCTAAAGGTATTATAATGAAAAGAAGATTTTCGTTCATTTTGACCGCACTTTTCGCGGCAAGCGCGTTGGTGACTTCACCTGTTCATGCAAGCAAACCTGCAGAAATTAAAACCAATACCAATGCTGCAGTTCCTCAACAGTGTGAAAAACTTTTCAAAGAAACCGAGGATTTAATTGCCGAGGCAGAAAAACAGCCGGGTACACATACCCAAGTGAGTAAAATTAAAAGCAAACTCAACCAAAGCAAACAACAAATTCTCGAGATGGAATTAGCCACTCAAATTAAAAGTTGCGATTTTGCTTTAACTAAGTTAAATACTCTCAAACAGCAATAAACAAAAAAAGCGTGTTAATTTTTCATTAACACGCTTTTTTAATAATGCTTCGCTCGTCTTATTCTATTAATTTCTCTAACCCAAAATAACGGTACGTTCTTGAGGTTGCCATACGTCCTCGAGGTGTACGCTGTAAAAAACCTTGCTGTATTAAATAAGGCTCTAGCACATCTTCTATCGTTTCTCGTTCTTCTCCAATCGCAGCAGCAAGGTTATCTAATCCTACAGGTCCCCCGTCAAAACGTTCAATCACAGCATTTAACAGTTTGCGATCCAAATAATCAAAACCTGCATCATCCACATCCAACATTAACAATGCGGCTTTAGCACTTTCTTCTGAAATAATGCCGGCATGACGGACATCTGCAAAGTCTCTCACGCGTCTTAATAAACGATTAGCAATTCGAGGTGTCCCCCTTGAACGACGTGCAATTTCATAACACGCGGTATCGGAAATAGATAAATTCAAACAATTTGCACTACGCGCTACGATCGAAGTTAAATCTTCCACTGCATAAAACTCCAGCCGTTGTACAATCCCAAAACGATCACGCAACGGCGATGTTAACGAGCCCGCACGTGTTGTTGCCCCAATTAATGTAAAAGGTGGAAGATCTAACTTGATTGAACGAGCCGCAGGTCCTTCACCAATCATAATATCTAATTGATAATCTTCCATCGCTGGATATAACACTTCTTCAATTGCAGGGGGTAAGCGATGAATTTCATCAATAAATAGCACATCATGTGGTTCTAAATTCGTAAGCATTGCGGCAAGATCGCCCGCTTTTTCTAATACTGGTCCTGAAGTAGTACGAATATTCACACCCATTTCATGCGCTACAATATTGGCTAATGTGGTTTTACCTAACCCAGGTGGACCAAAAATCAATAAATGATCCAAAGCATCTTGGCGCAATTTAGCCGCTTGAATAAAAATCGCCATTTGTTCGCAGACATGCGGTTGTCCAACATAATCATTTAGCAATTTTGGACGAATCGCACGATCAATATACTCTTCATCGCCTTTCGCACTTGTACTAATAATTCTATCTGCTTCAATCATGTTCTTTTCACTTAAAGATTATAAGGCGGCTTTTAATGCTTCACGGATAAGTTGCTCACTAGAAAGTGCCGGCTTGCTGATTTTTTTCACCAGTTTTTCAGCTTCTGCGGCTTTATAACCTAACGCAATCAGCGCAGAAATAGCTTCACTGGCAGGGATATCTTGTTCATTTAAGGCATGTTCAGGCTGTTTAAGATGTTGACTCTCAATAAAGAAGTCTTCTTGTTGAATGCCTTTGAACTTCCCTTTTAATTCCACTAATAAACGTTCTGCTGTTTTCTTACCAACCCCAGGAATCTTCACTAATTTAGAAAGTTCTTCACGTTCAATCGCATAAGCAAACTCTTCCACTGACATGGCTGATAAAATAGCCAGAGCGAGCTTAGGTCCTACACCATTGGTTTTGATTAATTCACGAAACAAAGTGCGGTCGGTTTTTTGCGAAAAACCAAACAGTAAATGTGCATCTTCACGCACAACAAGATGAGTAAATAGAGCTGTCTGTTGACCAATATCGGGAAGCTGATAAAAGCTGGTCATCGGTAATAATAATTCGTAGCCAACGCCTTGCACATCTAACAAAATCTCAGGAGGGTGTTTTTCAACTAAACGTCCCGTCAAATGACCAATCATATCTTCCTCATCACATCATTTATTTTGTTGTATAGCATAAAATAAAACTGGATGAACATCCAGTTAAATTTTTAAACGAAAGCGTCCTCGACTGTATCGCGCTTTAAGCAGTGCGGTCGTTTTTTCTGGTTTTTCTGTCGCTTGTGCACTATTTGTAACATGGAAAGCGTGTTGAAGAGAATGGGCATGCGTAATCGCTATCGCTAACGCATCCGCCGCATCGGCTTGTGGTTTTTCAGATAAAGTTAAAATCCGTGTTACCATATCTTGTACTTGAATTTTATCTGCAGAACCAATCCCTACTACCGTTTGTTTGACTAAGCGCGCCGCATATTCGAAAACGGGCAAATCATGATTAACTGCGGCAACAATCGCGGCACCTCTTGCTTGCCCAAGTTTTAAAGCTGAATTGGCATTTTTGGCTAAAAACACTTCTTCAATAGCAAACATATCCGGTTGATATTGCAAAATAATTTCATTTACCCCCATGTAGATCCGTTTCAAACGGGTTGGTAAATCTGTAACAGACGTCCGGATCACGCCACTACCTAAATATTCTAAATGCCTACCCGCTTGACGTATAACGCCATAGCCAGTTACGCGAGAGCCAGGATCGATGCCTAAAATAATTGCCATTACTTGCCCCAAAAATAAATGGATCTACATTTTACTGTAAATCCATTATTTTCATCTATGCCGAAAAATTGTTAACACACATTATTTTGCGTTAGTACAATTTTTAGCTAGGATTTTGTTGTTGTCAGTAAACATTACTGCAGCAGTTGTGCCGACTGTGCTTGCTGCAAAGCCATTATCTAATGACCAGACTTTGTTCCCTTCTACGAAACGCACACCATCTTGATAAGTGCTATCGAGTTTCATTTCATGACCAACAACTTGACGATTAATTGTTACTGTTGCGCTATCTGCTTTACCATTAACAAATGTATACGTGGCTGAAACAACTTGATTTTTCTTACCTTTCACATCACAAAAATAAGCTGCTGTTTCAAATGTTGGCTCAGATGATTTCATTTCCATCGCTTTTTTCATGTCCGCACCATTTTGTGCACAGGCAGTTAATGCGCCAGCAACCATTAAGCTTGCAAAAAGTTGAGTTAATTTCATAAGTTCTCCTAAAATAAATGATCAATTGTATGCACGATACAATCGGTAAAATCACTATTAAATAAATCGCATTTAATAGAATAACCTATAGCATAGCCGCTATTTCATCACTGATTTCGCCATTATGATAAACATTTTGTACATCATCACAATCTTCTAGCATATCAATCAGCTTTAACAATTTCGGTGCAGTTTCTGCGTCAAGTTCAACAGTCGTAGACGGAATCATGGTAACTTCGGCATTATCAATGTTAATCCCTGCGGATTCAATACCATCACGGACAGCACCAAGTTCTTCCCAAGCAGTATACACTTCGAAACTCCCATCTTCTTGGACTTGTACGTCATCCGCACCGGCTTCAATTGCGGCTTCCATAATAACATCTTCATCACCAGAAGTAATTAAAATTAACCCTTTTTTGCTGAACAAATAACCAACAGAGCCTTCCGTTCCTAGATTCCCGCCACATTTTGTAAAACTCGGTCTAACTTGTGAAATTGTACGGTTAGCATTATCACTTAAGCATTCCACCATCACTGCCGTACCACCAGGACCATATCCTTCATAGATTTTGGTTTCCATATTGGTGTCATCACCACCGCCCACACCACGTTCAATTGCACGGTTAATGGTATCACGCGTCATATTACTTGATAAGGCTTTATCCACCGCAGTACGTAAACGCGGGTTTGCATTGACATCACCACCACCTAACTTCGCAGCTGTCACCAATTCACGAATTAATTTAGTAAAAATCTTGCCACGTTGTGCATCTTGTGCGGCTTTACGGTGTTTAATGTTAGCCCACTTACTATGACCTGCCATTCTCAATTTCCTTCTTTATTAAATAATTATACTCGTTCGATATTCTCTGTAAGATGCCATTATCCAATGGTTGTTTCACTAAATACTTTTCGATTACTGCGCGATTATTCCATGACTTAGTCAAAATCGCTGCCTGATCTGCAGGTAGCCATTGAAAAGCAACATGCTCTGTTAAATGGGGTATTCTTTCCTCTGCAAGCCCTAGCAAAAACCAGTGTTCAAGACAATGAGTGACATTTGGTGCGTATTTATAACGGAAATGGGGAAAAATTTCAAACGCTATCCTTTCTTCACAATCAAAAAGCGCTAAGCTCTCTGACTGAATATCAATTCCGACTTCTTCTTTCACTTCCCTTATCGCAGTTTCTCTTGGTGACTCACTTAAGGCTAAAGAACCGGTAACGGATTGCCAAAATGTCGGATCATCTTGTCGTTGTAACATGAGAACACGTTGTGTGCTATAACAGAAGATGACCACTAAGACACTATGCGGATTCTTATACATTTTCATCCCATTAATATAGTAATTCAGGTTTAATAATGCCCTTTAACTGGCGATAAGGAAGCACTAAATCGATTTCACCATCTGCATAAGAACCTAATGTATAAACAGGATAACGGAATGTTAATCCATTAATTGTAAAGACAAAATTATCGGTCAGCTCGAGTTCATCATGCATAGAAAAATCCGATATTCCTAATGTTTTTAAACGAGCTAAATTCGCTTCACGCAATAATTCAATCAACTGATAGCGTTTATCTGATGAAACCAGAATATCGTCTAGTGTATAAATTTGTTTATTGGTTAAATCAATATTTAAAAACTGTGTATCATACATGCCATGTGCACCACCCGTATAGTAACTCGTGATCACAGAAAATGTCGCTAATTGTTCACGCTGTCCAATAAAATGGATCTCTCGCGAATAATCCCAGCTTTGATTAAGTTCTAATTCTGGCAACACGTCATTAAACCACTTTTGTACGAGCTGTTCGATACCTTGCTCAGAGGACTTGGTTTCAATCAATATACTTAAAGTAAGATTATCCAAGAACGTATTGAGCCAATCGACATTGGTTTTTTGAGATATCAAGCTCAAATTCGCGCAATGTTCTTCTGTTGAACCAACATCAAGTTTAACGTTAACACATTGAAAACGCTGAGCTAAAATATAAAAATCGGACTGGATAGCAATCGTGTCATGCGAGGCTTGAGAGGCATTATTTGCTTTCAGGAATGGTAGTTTATCAAAGCATGATATTAATAAAAAAATAGGAATCAATAAGATAGCATAACGCATAATTACCTCCCAATAAATTTACATGAAAAGGTGCAGTTATCATAACCGCACCTTTTATAAACTTTATTCAGATTTAATTACTTGAACTGACAGTTCATTCAATGCTTGTGGGTTTGCAAAACTCGGCGCCTCTGTCATTAAACAGGCGGCGGCTGTGGTTTTCGGAAACGCAATCACATCACGGATATTGTCCGTTCCAGTCAATAGCATCGTTAAACGATCTAAACCAAAAGCCAAGCCTGCATGTGGTGGTGTACCAAATTTTAACGCATCTAATAAGAAACCGAATTTTTCACGTTGTTCTGCTTCATTAATCCCTAAAATACGGAATACCGTTTGTTGCATTTTCGGATCGAAAATACGCACCGATCCCCCGCCCACTTCATAACCATTAATCACCATATCGTAAGCATTAGCAACGGCTGAAGTTGGATCCGCTTCTAATTGTTCTGGGCTGAAATCTTTTGGTGAAGTAAATGGGTGGTGCATAGCGGCAAGATCACCTTCATCATCACGCTCAAACATTGGGAAATCAATCACCCAAAGTGGTTGCCATTCTTCTAATTTCGTTAAGCCCAAATCACGTCCTAACTTCAAACGTAACGCGCCCATTGCATCAGTTGTTACTTTATAGTTATCCGCACCAAAGAAAAGAATATCGCCGTTTTGTGCTTGTACACGCTCTAAAAGGGCTTTTAACACCGCTTCAGATAAAAATTTTGCGATTGGACTTTGTACGCCATCCATCCCCGCAGCAAGATCATTGACTTTTAACCAAGCCAAACCTTTTGCCCCATAAATCCCAACAAATTGCGTGTATTCATCAATTTGTTTACGCGTAATGTCTGTGCCATTTGGTACACGAATGACGGCAATACGACCATTAGGGTCATTCGCTGGACCATTGAATACTTTAAATTCAACCTCTTTTAATAAATCCGCTACGTCCACCATTTCTAATGGATTACGTAAATCAGGTTTATCTGAGCCAAAACGACGCATCGCTTCTGCAAAGGTCATCACAGGGAATTTACCTAAATCTACCCCAAGGGTTTCCCGCCACAAACCATGTACCATTTTTTCCATCATCTCACGCACTTCTGGTGCCGTTAAGAAAGAGGTTTCTACATCGATTTGAGTGAATTCAGGTTGACGATCCGCACGCAAATCTTCATCACGGAAACATTTCACAATTTGATAATAACGGTCAAACCCTGACATCATTAACAATTGTTTAAATAACTGTGGTGATTGCGGTAATGCATAGAATTTACCTTTATGTACTCGGCTTGGTACTAAATAGTCACGAGCTCCTTCCGGCGTTGCTTTGGTTAACATCGGTGTTTCAATATCTAAGAAACCATGTTCGTCCATAAAGCGACGCACAAAGCTGGTAATTTTGGCTCGTGTTTTTAAACGTTGCGCCATTTCTGGGCGACGTAAGTCTAAATAACGGTATTTTAAACGCTGTTCTTCCGTATTATTTTGGTTAAAGTCGAGAGGTAATGGCTCTGCGCTGTTATAAATAGACAGGGATTTTGCTAACACTTCCACTTCGCCTGTTGCCATATTTTTGTTGATTTGATTATCTGGGCGGGCAATCACTTCGCCTTTAATTTGAATACAAAACTCATTACGTAAACTTGCTGCTGTGGTGAGTGCTTCTTGATATATTGGATCGAAACACACTTGTACAATCCCTTCACGATCACGCATATCAATAAAAATTAACCCACCTAAATCACGGCGACGATGCACCCAACCACTCAATGTTACTTCTTGTCCGATATTGTCACGGTTTAATGCACCGCAATAATGTGTACGCATCATTTCAAAATCCTTTGTACTCTTAATTATGCTCAAAAATTCACTCAATTATAGCGGAAAACCAAGAGAGATAAAAAGGTTATTTATGCTTACAAATCAACCAATAAGAAAAAGAAAAGCGATGAACGTTCAAAATAAAGGCGTATTTCCATGCCATATCATCGGATTTTTTGTTATATTACGCCACTTTATTGGAATAAAATTATGTTAAGGATAACCACATGTTATTTATCAATATCACTTTTGCCTGTATTTTAGCGATCCGTTTTTATAGTCTGTCTATTTCAATCCGCCATGAAAAAGCATTGATTGCAAAAGGTGCAATACAATATGGTAAACGCAATTCTACGCTGTTATCCATTGCCCATGTTGTATTTTATCTCGCCGCGATCATTGAAGCTAATAACCAAAACACAGCATTTAATAGCACCTCACAAATAGGGCTGGCGATTTTAGTCTTTGCGATCGCCATGCTATTTTACGTGATTTATGAACTGAAAGAGATTTGGACAGTAAAACTTTACATTTTACCGGAACATCACATTAACCGCTCTTTCTTGTTTAAATACGTACGTCACCCGAATTATTTCTTAAACATTATTCCCGAGTTAATTGGTTTATCGCTTTTCTGCCAAGCAAAATATACCGCATTGATTGGATTACCCATTTATTTGCTTATCCTAGGCGTGCGTATTAAACAAGAAGAAAGTGCCATGGCGCATTTATTCCCGAAATCATAATTTATTTGTGATAGGTCGAAACTTCTTCTAAAATGACCGCACTTTTTCTCGGTCTTTAATACATTATGACAAAAGATACTCTATTTTCGACTCCCATTGCTAAATTGGGGGATTTTACTTTTGATGAAAGCGTAGCTGAAGTCTTTCCCGACATGATCCAACGCTCTATTCCCGGCTATGCCAACATCATTACCGCTATTGGGATGTTGGCATCACGCTTTGTTACGGCGAATAGCAACGTCTATGATCTGGGGTGCTCGCGCGGTGCGGCAACATTATCTGCACGTCGTCATATTAATCAACCCGGCGTCAAGATCATTGGTGTTGATAACTCACAACCCATGGTCGATCGTTGTCGCCAGCATGTTAGTGCCTATCAAAGTACAATACCTGTGGACATTATTTGTGATGATATACGCCATATCGAAATCGAAAATGCCTCCATGGTAATTTTAAATTTCACTTTGCAATTTCTGCCACCTGAAGATCGTCGAGCCTTATTAAGTAAGATTTACCAAGGCTTACAACCGAATGGGATCTTGGTACTATCCGAGAAATTTCATTTTGAAGATCAAAACATGAATGCCTTGTTGATTGATTTACATCATCAATTTAAACGCGCGAATGGATACAGTGAACTTGAAGTCAGCCAAAAACGCACCGCACTTGAAAATGTGATGCGTACAGACAGCATTCAAGCCCATAAAATGCGTTTAGCTGAAGTCGGTTTTCAACAAGTGGAATTATGGTTTCAATGCTTTAATTTTGGCTCAATGATTGCGGTGAAGTAAGTGGCATACAACATAAAGGCGGTTCACTACCGCCTTTTGTTTTATAATGCTTTTAAATTTTTATCTAGTAAGCGGAACAACAACGCTTTTCCCCCTTTAAAGCGATATTCGGCATATTCAGCTTGTGCATAATATTCACCTTTTCCCTCGGCAAAAAAGTAGTCTTGACTTGGTAAACGCGGCCACCACATCGCGACATTCACCGGTAAGTAAATATTTGGTGTACACCCGTCAAATGTTGTAGGTGCTTTGGTTTCAAGACGACACAAGGTAGCAATCCCTAGGCTGTCTCGTTTTAACAACGCATAAACAAAATACTGTGTTTTTTCCTCTTCTAAATTTTTTCCCCATTCCTCACTAATGTCTGCCAAGATTTCATAGTTCAACGTCATATAATCCCCTTGCATCAAGGAACGCGGATCAACGGGTGCCGTTTTTAAAATAATTGACTCACCATTCGTTAAAATATCTTCATATTTATGAATAGTATAATTCGTGGCAAAGGCAATCAAACATGTCGCCAACAAAGTGAATCCTAGTTTTTTACGTAACATTGTTTGTGGTTGAAACGTATTGTGCGATTCAGCTTGTAATGTTGCCTGCGGTGCCTTGTTATAACGTGATAAAACAAACGTAACTAGTGCCAGAACGATGCCTACTCCCATGAGTAAGAAAGATTTATGTAATAAAGGGATACTCAAGAGATAATAGTAATAGCTCAAATTCATGATCACGCCCAACAACGCGAGCGCAAATAATACTCGGCTAACGCTTAAATAAGCCAACAATAACAAAGAAATACACGCTAGGGTTTCATTCACCGCAATAAAACCCAAACACAGTGCAAGAAGAGTCAATAGTACGCTAGCATACAGAAACTTAGTTAACTCAAAACGTCGACTTATTAACACAAAAAATATCATCGGGGTGATGGATATCAATAAATGTAGACTCTTTATCAACCAATTATCAGGGGTTACCTCCGTAAAAAAATACCCAGTAATGACATGAAACCAGTCATTTAAATCAGACATTTCTGGTGTCTGTTGTGCAGTGTCAAGAAATGTCCAACGGTTGAATATGTCAAGATTCATAGCCAAACCGACTAATAACATTGCCCAAGCAATAGGTAATAGCTTTATCGTATACGGTCTTTCCTCACTTAACGAAAAAAAGTAATAAAGTAGCAAACCACCAAGAATTATCCACTGTTGTGCAGATAACACAAATTGCCCTAAATGCTCTTCATAATAGGCATACCATCTCAAATCAAAAAAACCAATGTAAACTAAAAACGCGATGATAAAGAGTGATGCAATTAAGAAACGTAGCCAATTTGATGAACGTAATTGATACAAAAAGACCGATAGTATTGCCATTAACGCAAGATAAAGGTCATTTTCTCCATCAAAAAGGAAAAAAATGAAATACAGAATAAAACCTGTTGCCATGAACATATCAATGGCAATATCAAACCAGTCTGCCTTTTCTTTTTGATTAAAATGCATTACTAAGGCAATGATAAGAAAAAGGATACTCGGATAGATAAGATCTTGTTCATCTTCCAAACCAAATGAGAAAAATAAAGTAATAAGGAGTAGCCCAGTACAAAATATAATTAATAAAATAAAGAGTGGATAAATATGCCAAGTGACTCGAGAGGCAGTAGGATTATGCCACTTAAACCACTTAATTAACGTGATAATCGCACCAATCGTGCCACCAAATGCCAATATCGTTACCAAAAAGATATCTGATAAAAAATCTTCCCCTGAGCTTAATAGTACTTTCGTACAAATACTGACGACTAAATAGAAAAATAAAACGATTAAATTAAGAAAGTCAAAACGACGCTCTTTATAATAATAGACAAGCCCTGCACTCAATAACCACGACAACAGCACGCTATTGTTGACGATCAGCGCCCAACCAAAGGCAAACACTAAGATAAGCAACGCGATCTTAGGTAAAACGCGCCAATTCTGATCTCTTAAACGCTCACCAAAATATTCATAGCACACGAGAAACAGCATATTTAAAAAGATCATCATGTGCACGATATCACCGAGCAGGGAAATAGCTAAAGATAAAGCCACATTTGCCGTGACCAATAATAATAAGGCACTTGCTACATTAGGAAATAACAGCAAAAACGGAATTTGGCAAATAGACCAAATAGCGAAAAGTTCCCAAGGGTCAGCGCCCGTTTGATACGTTTGCCCAATTAAAGCGAATATTGCCCCAAGCAATACCGCAGCGAGAAAAGCAAAAACAAGAGGAAGTACAGAAGTAACCTGCTTTTTTTTCGCTTCATAGTAATAAAAAAAGACACTTAAAAGGATAGAAACGCCAAAGAGGCTTTGTACTCCATAAAGCTTTTCAAAGCGAGAAAAATAGTCCCAATTTGCCGCAATCCAAGTAATCACGCCACTTGCAAAAAAGCCGGTTCCTAGCAGGAGAAATAAGAGAGTAAGATATTTCCGCCAAGATAAATGAAACAACGTCGTATTTTGCATATACTCGCTCCTCTAGTTAGAGAACATAATGATTTTTCACGATGATTATGGCATAATCATTTCCAATTTTGGCAAAAATTTTTCAGGTTCATAAAAATCAAAATGGGGGGATAATGCGAATTTTACATACAATGTTGCGCGTAACAAATTTAGAGCGCTCAATCCAGTTTTACCAACAGGTTTTAGGTATGCGTTTACTGCGTACAAGTGACAATCCGGAGTATAAATATACGTTGGCATTTCTTGGTTATGACGATGAAGAGAATGCCTCCGTATTAGAATTAACCTATAACTGGGGCGTGACTGAATACGAACTGGGTACGGCTTATGGTCATATTGCGATTGGCGTTGAGGATATTTATGCAACCTGTGATGCGGTACGACAAGCAGGCGGTAAAATCACCCGTGAGCCCGGTCCAGTGAAAGGTGGAAAAACAGTGATTGCGTTTGTCGAAGATCCTGATGGTTACAAAATCGAATTTATTGAAAATAAACATGCGCAATCTGGCTTAGGTAATTAAGTTTCTCGCTCATGAAGTGCGGTCAATTTTAAAAAAATTTCTATAGCGTGGCATTTGTCCACGCTATATTATTTCAAATAGGATAATAAGGTGACAGAAATACAAGCTGAAGCAACAAATGCCCATTTATTAAAACATCGTTTTCGCGGTTATTTCCCGGTTATTATTGATGTTGAAACTGCAGGGTTCAATGCGAAAACTGACGCATTACTTGAACTTGCCGCCATTACAGTCAAAATGAACGAAGACGGTCTTTTAGTCCCCGATCAAACTTGCCATTTTCACATTGAACCTTTTGTGGGGGCTAATATTAACCCCGAGTCACTCCAGTTTAATGGGATTGATATTCACAATCCATTACGAGGGGCAGTCAGTGAAACAGTCGCTATCACAGAGCTCTTCAAAATGGTTCGTAAAGCACAAAAAGCAGCAGACTGCCAACGCTCTATTATCGTGGCACACAATGCGGCCTTTGATCAAAGTTTCTTAATGGCCGCAGCAGAACGAACAGGCGTCAAACGCAATCCATTTCATCCTTTTGGTATGTTTGATACCGCAACGTTAAGTGGTTTTATGTTTGGACAAACCGTCTTGGTTAAAGCTTGCCAAGCCGCTCAAATTGCTTTTGATGGTAAACAGGCCCATTCTGCGTTATACGATACAGAGCGGACTGCTGAATTATTCTGTTATATGGTGAATCATTTAAAACATTTAGGTGGTTTTCCACACCAACAAGCTAACGAAAAGAAATGATTATTCTGCATAAAAAATCTGTTTTATCACCATTTTTATGCAAAAAGATAGACAAATTATTTTTTTTAAGTAAATTTAGAACTCTTTTAAAAAAACATAACTTAATAACCTAAGGACACATACAATGTTATTAACTAACCCTGTCGTGATTTCCATTGTGGTTCTACTTGCGCTCAGTTTATTGCGTATTAATGTTGTCATCGCACTCGTTATTTCCGCATTAGTGGCAGGTTTAACTGGCAATTTGGGCGTCAGTGAAACAATAAAAACGTTTACGAATGGACTAGGCGGAGGTGCAGAAGTCGCCATGAATTATGCGATTTTAGGCGCATTTGCGGTTGCCATTTCAAAATCAGGCATTACTGATTTACTTGCCTATAAAGTCATTAAACGTTTGGGCAATACACCAAGCAGTCGCTCAATGGCGGGTTTTAAATATTTTATCTTAACAATCCTCACGCTGTTTGCCGTTTCATCGCAAAACTTATTACCTGTCCATATCGCGTTTATTCCTATTGTGATTCCACCGCTTCTTGCGATTTTCAATAAACTAAAATTGGATCGTCGTGCCGTTGCTTGTGTTTTAACTTTTGGTTTAACCGCCACTTATATGTTATTACCAGTAGGATTTGGGAAAATTTTTATTGAAAGTATCCTCGTTAAGAATATCAACCAAGCCGGCGCGACTTTAGGCTTACAGACATCTGTGGCTGAAGTGTCATTAGCTATGGCAGTCCCAGTGATTGGCATGATTCTTGGTTTACTGACAGCGATCTTTATTAGCTATCGTAAACCGAGAGAATATGCCATGATGCGCAGCGAAATCAGCACGCAAGATATTGAATCACATGTTGCTCAAATCAAGCCGTTCCATGTCGGCGCAAGTTTAGTGGCAATCATTGTTACTTTTGCCCTTCAGCTCTTTACCAGTTCAACTATTATTGGTGGATTAGCCGGTCTGATTATTTTTGCTGTTTGTGGTATTTTCAAATTAAAAGAAAGTAATGACATTTTCCAACAAGGCTTACGTTTAATGGCGATGATTGGTTTTGTGATGATCGCTGCTTCTGGCTTTGCCAATGTTATTAATACAACGGGTGGTGTAACGGCGTTAGTTGAAACCTTCAGTCAAGGTTTTGGCGCAGAAAATAAAGGGATTGCAGCCTTTTTAATGCTGTTAGTTGGCTTATTTATTACTATGGGGATTGGCTCATCATTCTCAACGGTACCTATTATTGCCTCTATTTATGTACCACTTTGTCTTTCTCTTGGTTTCTCACCTTTAGCAACGGTTTCGCTTATTGGGGTATCCGCTGCGCTTGGTGATGCGGGTTCGCCTGCCTCTGACTCAACATTAGGACCAACCTCGGGTTTAAATGCAGATGGTAAACATGATCATATTTGGGATTCTGTCGTCCCGACATTTATCCATTATAATATCCCACTCATTCTTTTCGGTTGGTTAGCCGCCATGTATCTGTAATATCCACATCAATCCTCCTACTAGGGAGGATTGATTGTTTATCACCACCTATGAAAAAAACAGAACTTATTCGAATCTTAACAAACAAGATCACGCAACTTGATCACAAACAGCGTACAGCGACAGAACAGCCATTAAAAACGCGTTTTGCCCCTCATTTATTTAGTGAAAATAACCAAGTCTTTTCTTTTTATTTTCAAGAACTAAAGCAAACGCTAACACAACTAGAAAATGCACCGGAAACGGACATTGCACTCTGCGCCTTTTTTGCAGAAAAATTACTATCACAGTATGTTGCTTTATCTGAAGCCTTAACTCATACTCAAATCAAAACAAAAACCTTCACTCCGACCAATAAAGCAACACATCATGTTCATCAACTCCCACCTAGAGAACGTTTAGAAAAATATTATGAGGCATTACAAGCATTAAATGAAAAATTGATGTCACTACAAGATAGCCAACAAAAAACACAAGCAGAGCAAGAAAAAAAACTGTTAGGACAAAAAATCCAACTAACTCAGCAACGAAAAGCAAAGTGTCTGGCAGCCATTGAAACGTTAGAAGAATATTTAGTATTCAAAAATACACAAGATAAAAAGTAATTAACCTACTGAGATAAACACTGTCCTCATCATTCAGCATATCATTTCTCTCCCCCGTAAATTTCTTACGGTCTAAAATATAGCTCATTGTACGCCTCCTCAACCAAACATTTAGGAGGAACTATGCGATACCTTTTGTGATCGCACTCAAAGATAATACCATTATACTTTTCGTACAACATCACATCATAAACCAGATAGTCAATAAGAAAACAAGATGTAAAGATAAGAAAAAACCGTAAGCCAAACGACTTACGGTTTTCAAAATTTGATGGCGGAGGAAGTGAGATTCGAACTCACGGAGGGCGTAAACCCTCGCCGGTTTTCAAGACCGGTGCCTTCAACCACTCGACCATTCCTCCGTGATTTAAGCGTGGTGAATAATACGGATTTTAGCTTGCTAAGTCAAGCAATTAAATAAGGATTTTTATTCAATTGCTTTATTTTAGAACAATTCGTTACTTGCTATCTTGTTGTCTAATAGCAAATCACAACTCCGTGCTTATTCGCCTTTATTCTCCGCTTTTGTCGGTCCTGCATAAACGTGGCTAATCGCACTATGATGCCCTGCTGAACCTTTGCCATGGAAATAGTAACGCGACTCACTCCACACGCCAATTTGGCACATTTCAAGAGGCTCATCACTTGCTTTAGCTAGCGTCATTTCTGATGTCGTATGCAGCACTGCCGAAATAGTACCTAAGCGTCCACTAAACTGATAGTTTCGTTGTAAGCGACTAATGGACTTCACTTCATCCCCCTGAGCAGGCATTTCGACTTGTTCAACAACTTCTTCTACTGGCGACTGTGGAAGTCTATTTTCGTCCTTCTCCTTCACACTGAGTTCTGTCGAAACGTCGTTTAATGGCTTGTGCTCGGTTTCCCCTTCCCCTTCTGCTTCGCCTATTTTAGTATCTGCTACCGATAAAGGTTGCATAATGGCTAAAGCTTGCTCTTCTTCTAAACGCTGTAACGATTGTTTGACTTTCTTTTCAACCGACTCATTCGCAGGCTGTACAACGAAACCATTAAATGGTGATGCACCTTTTTCATTGCCTTCCGCCACCAAATCAAGTGCAGGAATCGTTGCTACGCTTTCTTTTGGCTGATGTTGTTGTTCTAATAACTCATCTACCGATAAGAATTGGTTTTCTTTTACTACAACAGGTTGGAAATCAGGCCATACTTTACCACTTGCTAACTCTGGAGAAGCTACCGCAGCAAATAATGGCATTGGTGCTTTAAACTCTTGGTTCTGACGACGACGGCGTTGATTATTCACACGTAAATGACGAGGTAAACGGCGACGATTATTATCACGGCGTTTTTCTGTTTCTCCTTCTTCAACTACAGGCACAGTTTCTGGCACAAGTTCTGTTGCAACAACCGTCTCCTCAACCACGGTTTCTGCTTCAGGCATACTTATTTCTGTCTCGACAAGTGGCAGTGCACTTTCATGTGCATCATCGCTAATACGGACTTTTTTACGCAGATCGCGACGTTGACGACGTGGTGCAACGGACTCCACTTTTTCCACTTCAACGCTCTCAACGGTAGCGGTATCTAATGTATTTTCCGTTACAGATACGGTATCAACCGCATGATTTGCCTTACGATTACGCTTAGTATTACGTTCTGAACGAGGACGAATCACTTCTTCAACAACCTCATCTTGACGTTTCGTATTGCTATCACGCTCCACATTCTCTGCACGTGAACGACGTTGATTACGACGTTCTTGTTGACGGCGATTACGGTTACTCTTAGGACGATTTCCTTTTGACTTCTCTTCCACCACTGGTTTATCAGCAAAAATTGCTTTTAATTTTGCCAGTATGCGAGTCAATAAAGACGGTTTATTTTCGACCTTCTTCTCTGGAACGGGTGCAGGTGCAGGAATTGCCATTGAAACAGCCGCACTTTCTAAAACGTTTTCACTTGTTAAAGCTGCGGTTTCAATATTACGTGACACAAGAGATTCCTCAGGCACAAAATGCTCATCTTTCTCTTGATGTAATTTAACTAAATTATAACTGAGCTCATGTACTTCTTCGCCCTCACGCACACGGAACACGCCAAAGTGTGGGGTCTCCATCGCTTCATTTGGTACGACAATCACATCCACATCGTGACGTTTTTCAATGCTGTGAATCGCACGACGTTTTTCATTTAATAAATAAGAAGCAATTTCTACTGGCACAAGGGTATGCACTTGTTTGGTATTTTCTTTTAATGCTTCTTCTTCGATTAAACGTAAAATAGAAAGAGAGAGTGATTCATTATCACGGATTTTACCTGTCCCTTGACAACGCGGGCATACATGATGGGATGACTCCCCTAACGATGGGCTTAAACGCTGACGTGACATTTCCAACAAACCAAAACGAGAAATACGACTAATTTGGATACGTGCACGATCTTGACGTACAGCATCACGAATACGATTTTCTACTTCGCGTTGATGGCGAACTGGAGTCATATCAATGAAATCAATCACAATCAAGCCACCTAAGTCACGTAAACGTAGTTGACGAGCAATTTCATCTGCCGCTTCAAGGTTAGTATTTAACGCAGTTTCTTCAATGTCGCCACCTCGCGTCGAACGAGATGAGTTGATATCAATCGCCGTTAAAGCTTCTGTCACATCAATGACGATCGAGCCACCAGAAGGTAAGCGCACTTCACGTTGGAACGCGGATTCGATTTGTGATTCAATTTGATAGTGGCTGAACAACGGTACTTCGCCCTGATAAAGTTTGACTCGATGAATAAAGTCAGGACGCACTAATTTAATATGCGCTTTGGCTTTTTCATACACTTTAGGGCTATCAATTAAAATTTCACCGATATCACGACGCAAGTAATCACGAATAGCTCGTACAATCACATCGCTTTCTTGGTGAATCAGGAAAGGCGCAGAGCGACTTTGCGAGGCTTGTTTAATTGCTTCCCAATGGTGAAGTAAAACTTTTAAGTCCCATTGTAATTCTTCCGGTGACTTACCTACCCCGGCAGTACGCACAATTAATCCCACACCGTCTGGTACTTCAAGAGAACTCAATGCATCTTTTAATTCAAGACGTTCATCTCCCTCAATACGACGTGAAATGCCGCCTGCTCTCGGGTTATTCGGCATGATCACCAAGTAACTTCCCGCTAAAGAAACAAAGGTTGTCAACGCAGCCCCTTTATTCCCACGTTCTTCTTTATTTACTTGAACAATGACTTCTTGCCCTTCGCTCAAAATATCGCGAATGTTTGGGCGTCCTTGATAGACATAATCATAGGGAAAATACTCACGTGCAATTTCTTTCAAAGGCAAGAAACCATGACGTTCGGCACCATAATCCACAAACGCGGCTTCAAGACTAGGTTCAACACGAGTAATACGGCCTTTGTAAATGTTTGCTTTTTTCTGTTCATGACCTGGACTTTCAATATCCAAATCAAATAAACGTTGTCCATCCACTAGAGCAACGCGCAACTCTTCCTTTTGAGTTGCGTTGATTAACATTCTTTTCATTATTTGTTCTCTTAATTTTTATTCTGTCTCTATTAAAAAATCACCGCACTTTTCTTCGCTATCGACCTCGTGTCTGTCGCAGAATGTCAGTCTCTCGACTGTCAGCTGCTGGGTGCATTGATAACGTTACTCAAATGAAAGATACATTTGCGTAAAACAGCATCGACTCATCAAAATGATACTGTAAGTCGCGATAGGATTTTTAATATATAAAATCATTGGGTTACTAATGTCTTATGCCATTCGCTGCATTATATGACCACAATAATAACGCTCCATTTTCAAGCCAATTTAATGGCATAAAAATACGCCTTATTATGTACTTATCCCTCTTATTTATCAAGGTAATTTTAATCCTTTAAAGGAAAGCAAAATATGATATGATCCGTCCAATTTCTATCAAATAGACGTATCAAATGAACCAAAAAAAAGACGAAAAAGTCATCAATCAAGCAGTAAAAATGCTGACGATTAGTGAAGATGAAGCAGGGCAACGTATTGATAATTATTTATTAGCTAAACTCAAAGGTGTGCCAAAAAGTTTAATTTATCGTATTTTGCGTAAAGGCGAAGTCCGTGTAAATAAAGGGCGTATTAAACCAGAATACAAACTGCAAGCCAATGATATTGTACGAGTTCCTCCTGTCCGTGTGTCAGAAAAAGAACAAGCGCCTATTTCAACTAAATTAAATAAAGTCAGCCAATTAGAAAAGCAAATTTTATTTGAAGATGAGTGTTTATTAGTCTTAAATAAGCCCTCTGGTATTGCTGTTCACGGTGGGAGTGGATTAAGTTTTGGCGTGATTGAAGCCTTACGCACCTTACGTCCTGACGCCCGTTTTCTTGAGCTTGTCCATCGTTTAGACCGTGATACTTCGGGAATTTTATTGGTCGCGAAAAAACGTTCCGCCTTACGCAGTTTACATGAACAATTACGTGAAAAAACGGTACAAAAAGATTATTTAGCCTTAGTCCGTGGGCAATGGCAATCCCATTGCAAAGTGGTGAAAGCACCACTACTAAAAAATGAGTTATCCAGTGGCGAACGTATTGTACGAGTCAGTGAACAAGGTAAACCGTCTGAAACCCGTTTTTCAATCGAAGAACGTTATGAATATGCCACTTTGGTAAAAGCCTCCCCCGTCACAGGACGAACCCATCAAATTCGAGTACACACTCAATATGCAGGTCATCCTATCGCTTTAGACGATAAGTATGGCGATAAACACTTTGATGAGCAAATGACTCAATTAGGCTTAACACGCTTATTTTTACACGCGTTTTCTATTCGTTTTGAACACCCTAAAACAGGTGAAACATTACGCATTAATGCACCATTAGATCCGGAAATGAAAAAGATCTTGGGCGCATTGCGTGAGCAAAAATCAAGCAATTAATATCATAACAACAAAAAATGACGGGGAAATACGAGTGAAATCTTGTGAGAGGTAAGAACCACACATCAGGAGGAAAACGCATGACAAAACAAGTTAGAATTGTTGTCTTAACCGGTGCTGGCATTTCAGCCGAATCGGGTATTCGCACTTTCCGAGCTACTGATGGCTTATGGGAGAATCATCCTGTTGATGAGGTTGCTACCCCAGAAGGCTTTGCTCGCAACCCCAAACTCGTGCAGCGCTTTTACAATGAACGCCGTAAGCAGTTATTTTCTGATCAGATTGCACCCAATGCTGCCCATTTCGCCTTAGCGGAACTGGAAAAAAACTCGGCGATAATTTACTCATCGTCACACAAAATGTAGATAATTTACACGAACGTGCGGGGTCAAAAAACTTGATTCATATGCATGGGGAATTATTGAAAGTTCGCTGTGTCGAATCAGGAAAAATTTATGACTGACAAGGAGATATTGGTGAGCACGACAAGTGTCTTTGCTGTACACCTACTCAGATTCTACGCCCGCATATTGTATGGTTTGGCGAAGTGCCGTTAGAAATGGAAAAAATTCAGACCGCACTTTCTGAGTGTGATTATTTTATTTCAATTGGAACGTCTGGCAATGTTTATCCCGCAGCAGGGTTTGTACGCGAAGCGCTGTTTTATGGGGCTCACACAGTCGAGCTTAATTTAGAACCTAGCCAAGTGCGGTCTAGTTTTGACGAATGTCATTATGGTAAAGCGACGGAATTGGTTCCACACTATTTAGCACAATTTCTTTAAACATAAAAAAATCCCAAACAGGTGTGTTTGGGATTTTTTATGCTATTCGTTAACTAGATATTCTGATTAATAAAGTTAGCTAATTGGTTCTTTGGTAAAGCACCCACTTGTGTCGCAACGGCTTTACCATTTTTAAATAAGACTAAAGTAGGGATACTACGCACACCTAATTGTGCTGGTGTCGCTTGGTTTTCATCAATATTAATTTTCACCACTTTCACTTTACCCGAAAATTCTGCTGCAATTTCATCTAAAATTGGAGAGATCATACGGCAAGGACCACACCAAGGTGCCCAAAAATCTAATAAGACCGGTACATCTGAATTGACGACGTCTGCCGTAAATGTTGCATCAGTTGAATGTAATACTTCCATTATTTCTTCCTTTTTTGTTAATAACATTCTTTATAATAAGAATATTTTTTATCATTTCAAGTGCAATGATAATATCATAAGCATTATGCAAATCAATCCGTCCACGAGGAAAACTTAGTTTAATTGTGCAAACGCTTGTAATAAATCCGCTTTAATATCCTCTACATTTTCTAAACCAACAGAAAAACGCAAAAGACAATTACACACACCGCGCGCAATACGCTCCTCTTCTGGAATATCCATATGGGTTTGTGTCGCTGGATAAGTAATAAAGCTCTCTGTTCCCCCCAAACTTTCAGCAAAAGTGATTAGTTTCAGCGCTTTCAAAAAAGGATTAACCCAATGTGCTTCATGTAAGCGGAAAGAAAGCATACCGCCTTTATTTGGATATAACACATTTTTTACTTGTAGCTGAGAAGCCAGAAACGCAGCCAACTGTTTGGCATTTTGTTCATGACGTTCCATACGTAAGGCGAGGGTTTTCATGCCTCGAATCGTTAACCATGAATCGAAAGGCGACAGAACTGCACCTGCCCCATTCTGAATATAGAATAAACGTTGGCAGAGTTCTTCACCTTTTGCCACAACCAGTCCAACCAAAGCATCGTTATGACCAGCCAAGTATTTAGTTCCACTATGAATCACAACATCTGCACCAGCCTCAATTGGTCTAAATAAAACCGGTGTTAAGAAAGTATTATCGACAATCAAAAGCAGATTATGTTTTTTCGCAATTTTTGCAATCGCAGCTACATCACATTCCTCCATCAAAGGATTAGAAGGAGTTTCTACAAAAATTGCTTTTGTATTAGACGTAATCGCCGCTTCGATACAGGATACCTCTGATGTATTCACATAAACTGGTTTAACGCCTTGTGTATTTTTGTACGCGAAATCCAATAAACGATAGGTGCCACCATACACATCACGCGAAACAATCCACTCATCAGGGGACGTAAATAAGGACATGATTAATTGAATTGCCGCCATTCCTGAAGCACAAGCAAAGCCTCGTTCCCCACCTTCTAATTTGGCAATAGTTTCTTCTAAAACGCTACGTGTTGGATTTTTCGTACGTGTATAGTCATAGCCTGTACTTTCACCAATTCCATGGTGGGCATAAGCTGTTGATAAAAAGATCGGTGTAGAAACTGCACCAGTGCGCTCATCCGTTCGATTTCCAGCCTGCGCTAATAACGTTTCAATTAAATAATGTTGTGTCATAGAACCTCTGTATTCCCTAAGTAAAGAATAAAAATTTATTATTTTAGCTATCTAGATGTCTAGACTTGATATTATGTCATAAAAGTAAAAAAAGAAAATAGAAAAATTTTCAATCAACAAGAAAACACCAAGTTGTTTAAAGTTAAGCAAAAAACACATTTTTTAAACAGAAAAAATTAACATGCACTTTTTTTCACCAATTAATCACTTTTTTTCAAAACAACCGTTGACAGATTTTTATAAATCAGTAGAATGCACCGCACTAACAGCGAATGCGGGAATAGCTCAGTTGGTAGAGCACAACCTTGCCAAGGTTGGGGTCGCGAGTTCGAGCCTCGTTTCCCGCTCCAAACTAACGGCGTGTTAGCAAAGCGGTTATGCACTGGATTGCAAATCCATGTAGCTCGGTTCGACTCCGGGACACGCCTCCATACGCTGATACCAAGTTAGTTTAAAAAAGATATAAAATTGTGCGCCCGAGTGGTGAAATCGGTAGACACAAGGGATTTAAAATCCCTCGCTTTTCGAAGCGTGCCAGTTCAAGTCTGGCCTCGGGCACCATTTAAAATATCAATGAAATCAGTAATCCAGTCGCTTAACGCGGCTTTTTTTGTATCTAAAATTTCCTGTTTTTCTTAATCTTTCACCTAGTCGCTATTTGATAGCCGTGATTTTCTTTATTAATATTTTATATACAAGCCAAATGGTGACCAATCGTGCCGCCTGCTCATGCTTCAAATGCTCTCTATCACTCATATATGCTTTTCATCCGTATTTAGTTTATCTTACGCATGCTAAAAGACGGCATTTCTCGTCTACTTTAGCGATCACAAATAGAGCGTGTTTTTCGCTTTCTGCTTTCTTCCTTCTCCACTTATATCACATCAATTTATACGTCCTTATTCCTGTGACAAGGCGACAACAGGCTTTAATCTTGCGGCATTACGCGCAGGAAAATAACCAAAGATCATGCCGATCATTGACGAACAAACAAAAGCAATCAAAAAGGAAGAAAACGTAAATTGCATTTTAATACTGTCAGTGAATGCAGAAAAAAGTCCCCCCAATAATAAAGAAAGTAATACGCCCAACATACCACCAAGTAAGCTCACACTCGCTGACTCAATCAGGAACTGGTGTAAAATATCTTTCTCTTTTGCACCGACAGCAACACGAATACCGATTTCACGAGTTCTCTCTATAACAGAAACTAGCATGATATTCATTACCCCAATCCCCCCTACAACTAACGAAATAAACGCAATAGACGAGATCATCATCGTCAACGTTTGGGTCGTGCGCTGAAGAGATTGTAAAAACTTACGACTGCTGAAAGTAAAGAAATCTTTCCTACCATGTTGTATGGTTAATAAATCAATAATAGCTTTTTCTGCCAGTTCTGGTGCAATATGCTCTTTAACTTGTACCGTAATCTGCTGAAAATAAGACTGATTGTATAACCGGCTCACGACAGTGTTATAAGGTAACCATATTGTGGCACGTTGTCCCTCTATATTTTGAGGAGGCGTTTCTACTACCCCGACAATCAAAATCGGAATTTGCCCAATAAAAACCGTTTTTCCGACCGCACTTTCCGTCCCAAAGATGACCTGCTGTGATTTTTTATCAATCACACTAACCGCTTGATGAGTTGCCATATCGTGAGCATTAAACCAACGTCCACTGAGCAACCTGTGCTTTCTGAGTTGGAAAAAAGCGTCACTTACGCCATAAACTGACGCATTCACTGTTCTATTTAAGAAACGTAACGGTAGATCGACTGAAATCTGAGGTGTAGCCCCTTTTAAGTAAGGTTGTTGGCGTAAGAGTGCTAAATCAACCTGATTGAGCGTTTGAATTTTTATCGCATCGGGATCACCCCAATTCTTTCCTGGATAAATATCAATTGTATTATTGCCTAACGCACTAAACTCAGCTAAAACTTTATTTTTTGCGCCTTCCCCTAACGCAATGACACACACTACCGCAGCAATGCCAATAATAATGCCGAGCATCGTAAGTAATGTTCTGATTTTATGCGCAAACATCATGTGCATTGCCATCAAAAAAGCTGCATGATAACGGCGTAGCGTAGCCAAATAATGCATTGAAGAGAGCTGAGGTGTCACTTCTTGAACGGATGATTTCATTAGGTTTTGAGTCACGCCACTATCCGCAATAATCTCACCGTCTTTCATTGTGATAATTCTGTCTGCATGCGATGCAATTTGCATATCATGCGTAATCAAAATAACCGTATGTCCCTGATGATTCAAGGTCTTCAGTACGGATAAAACTTCCTGACTGCTTTGACTGTCTAGTGCTCCAGTAGGCTCATCAGCTAAAATAATCTCACCGCCATTCATCAATGCCCGTGCAATGCTCACACGCTGTTGCTGCCCACCGGAAAGTTGAGAAGGTTTATGCTTTAACTGATTTTCTAATCCCAAACGACACAATAATTTTTGTGCTCGTTCAATCCGCTTTTCCTTCTCCATAGCAGAATAAATAGCCGGTATTTCGACATTTTCTACTGCAGTGAGATGAGGCAATAAATGATAACGCTGGAAAACAAAGCCAAAGTGGTAACAGCGTAAATCCGCCAATTCATCAGAGGATAATGTGCTGATCTGACGACCTCGAAAAAGATACTCACCATCATCCGCCTGATCAAGTACACCTAATATATTCATTAAGGTCGATTTCCCCGATCCCGAAGCCCCTACGATCGCTACCATTTCGCCAGCATAAATCTTAAGATTGATCGACTTTAATACTGTCGTTTCAGTATCGCCATGACCATAACGACGCACAATATTTTTCAATTCAATTAAAGGTTGATTCATCATAATCCAAGATCATATATTTCTTCGTCATTCAAGGAGGTAGCTGGATTTACTGACAGGACAACGTTATCACCTTCAGATAAACCTTCTACAATTTCTATTCTTGCCCCATCTTTTAAGCCTGTTTTCACGATAACCTGCTCTTTTTCACCTGATTGATTTAAAACAGTCACAGAATAGTGATTGGGTTTGAGCATTTGTCCTAATGCAGAAATCGGGAGCGTCACAACATTTTCTCGTTTATCTAATAAAATAGACACTTCTGCTGTCATCGCGATACGTAGTTTATGGTCGGGATTAGGAACCTCAAAAGTTGCATAATAATACGTCGCCTCACTCACTTTCACAGGTGATAATTTAATTGCAGCTAATTTGGCATGAAATTGTGCATGTGGTGCCCCTAATAAAGTAAAATGAACTGGTGCACCCATTTGTAGATCAATCACATCCGCTTCAGAAACCCGAGCATTCACTTTCATGGTGTCAATGACAGCCAATTTCATTAACACCGGTGTTTGTTGACTCGCGGCTAAGGTTTGTCCACTCTGTGCCACAACGGAAATCACTACACCATCAAGCGGAGAACGGATTTCAGTATAACCTAATTCTGTGCTCGCTTTTTCCACTTTGACTTTGGCACTTTCTACTTGGCTTTGCGCCATACGTAATTCTGCACTTGCAATAATTCGCTTATTTTCGGCTTCCTCAATATCTTTTTTTGTCGTAGCCTCTTTTTTATTCAACTGATAATGACGTGCCAAATTCACGTCAGATAACACCAAATTCGCTCGCTTTACCTCTAAATTTGCTTCAGCACTTTCTAACTCTGCTTTTGCAAGCTTCAACTCGGTTTCCGCAATACGCGGATCAATAAGAGCTAATAAGTCCCCTTTCTTGACACGCTGCCCTTCTTGCACCACGATTTGTTTCACTTGACCAGAGGCCTGTGAACCAATCTCAACTTCTTCTTTTGCTTGCAAAATACCACTTGCCGTAATCACTTTTTGTATATCACTTCTTATCGCTGGAAAAATAATATCGCTGCTATTTTCCTCTTCGCTTATATAGTAAAAAGTAACGAGACAGAGTAATAAAATAAGCAAGGCATATTTACTGTATTTCCTCATGTAAAATCACTCTCCTTTATCAATTTCACTTAATATCATGCTAGAAAAGAATAAAAAGGGAGGCATACTTTGCCTCCCTCAAGATAGATTAAAACATATAGTAGAAATTTAAGGCTGAACTTATTTCACCACTTCGTTTCACAATCGGTGATTTTTTTATCGCTTTAGAATAAGTTTCCCAGGAAAAAGAAAGTCCCATACCAATATGATCAGTAATCGCATAATGACTATTCAATGCAATATGTCCTGAATACGCTTTTTTCGGATGGTACACAGATTTAAGTTTCGTTTGATTCAGTTCTGCTTTCTTAACACCAAAATAGTAATTGGTATATTTTGCAGAATAATAACTCAAACCAAAAGAAGGGGAAATACTAAATTTATCAGTTAACATAAAAGTACGGGTCAAAGTAATATCGCTATTGAACCCCCGACGTCCTTTTTTCATTTCAAGTGAAATGTTCGTATTTGGTAAATTAAACAAATCACTTAAGCCATAATCTAAACCTAACCCTACAGCAACTTGTGTTTTACGATCTTGAATAGAATCATAACCAGGCTTAAGATCTTTTCTTTTTATGGGTGCACCATCAAAGGGACTCAAGAACAGTGAAGTGCTAAAACTCGGGGTAAAAACGTGCTGATAACCTAGTTCGCTTAACCCTGCCGCACCACGCATATAAAAATTGCCAAAAGATAAATCAAGCATCAAAAACGGTTCAACGGCTGTCTTCTTTTTTACCTGATAAATACTATTTCCAGCAGATACACCGACACCAATTAAATTGTTATTTCCAATTGAAAAACTGGATATTGGAAGAGCCATTAAACAACATGCTAACAATTTACTTTTATTTTTCATACAAACCTCGTATAAAATAAATTGGAAGATGAATTCTGATATTAAATACATATTATTTCAATAAAAACTGGTCAAACCTCAATAAAAGCAAACGTTTGCTTAAATTTAACAAGATAATAAATAATCAAATTAAATAAAAATTAAACACTTAAAATTTTATTAATAATAAATAAAATAAATTAAAAAATAATCTTATTATTCATTAATCTCATTATGAATAAAAATAATAGAAAGTCATAAAAACACGAAGAGAATAAATTGACTTAGAAATAAACATTGCATATTAAAAGAGATATTCAGTATCAATGTCCAAATAATCTAAAGAGATCTATTGGGGAGAGAAAAAAACGAAAAAGGTAAAAAGGTTGAGCAAATAACTTATCTTGCTCAACCTTTTAAGTCAACAACATCGTACAATAAGCCCCTTTCATGAAAGATAATATCATTGAGTCGCTTCTTAGACGAATAAAGTGCGGTGTAAAAAGCCACTATTTTAGAAACCCGCTCTCCTCCGAATATCATCAAAATGTTCATCAATCAGTAATTCTCCATTCAGAAACACTGTGCGGAGCTGGTTCTTTTGCTGTCCAAGCGCCTTTTGTTCAATCGTGTGCCACCGGTTCTCTTGTTTCACTAAGGCAAGCACGCCTCTTTTCGAGCGCTTTGCTTGGCTAGTAATCGGGTCTTTATACACATCATGCCATTCGCCTGCAATACACACTGCACTGGCCTTCATTGCCCAACTCATTGTGTCTCGATTCACTTGCTGCAATAATCCGCCTCCCATACCAAAGGCGACATTCTCAACACTAAAACCGCTGGCAAGAATTGCCTCCAAAATTTTACCTAAAGAATTCACATTAATACCATCGCCTTGAATAAGGCGCACACAATCAGGTAAGACTTTATAACCTTTACTATTTAAAGTCGTACCAAATTTCTCAGCCAAGATCGCTAAAGTGCGACAAACCACTTCAGCAGGATCACCACTATCAGGGCGAACCACTAAAGTGCCTCCTTTTATCTCCACCAGATCTTTTAGTTGCGTGCCCCAAATATTTTCTAAAGCATTCCAAAGGTCATAACTATCTGACACGACTGCATATATTTTATGTTCACCTGCAAATTGCTCAACCATATTACGATAAGCATCCACTTCTCTCTCTTTTCCCCAAGACGTCATCGTGCTATGTTCCGCCGCAGGAATCGAAAACGCAGGCATGCTAGTCGCGTTATACCAACGCTTTGCTGCGACAAGCGCAGACACACTGTCGGTTCCCATAAAATTCACTAAATGTGCTAAACCACCTAATGCCACAGTTTCTAAACTTGATGCGCCACGAGCACCAAAATCGTGTAATTTAAAACCGAGTCCTGCTAAATTATCTGACGATTTTTCTAATGCCGTTTTAATTTTTTGTTTACAGAAATATGACACACTCGCCACCGTAGAAGGATACCAAATCGCACGCAATAACGCGGTTTCTAAATAGCCAACTAACCAAAAAAACTCAGGATCAGTATTAACGATTTGACAAACCACATTTCCAGTAGGTAACACAGTGCCTTCTGGTACTGCTTCGATTTTGATTGGTAATAAACCTTGATGTTTCTCCAATAAACGTTGCCAACCTTGACGATTAAATGGCAAGCCGTGTGCCATCAAAACAACTTCTGCTTCATCAATATCATTTTGCGAGATAGGTTTAAGTAAATATTCTTTAATAAATGCTTGTAAACCAAACGCAAGCACATCAAAGTTTCCTCCACGCGCTTCAATATAGTAAGAAATATATTCTGTATTAGGAGGATATTGGAGCCAATGAGAGGCTTTATAGCTATCTGTATTCAAGATAAGATTAAGAAAATTAGAAGTATACATTTCATTTAACCACTAAAAATAAATAAAAATATAAAATTTGACGCATACACTTTACCAAAAAATTTTATCCACTGCATTAATAATCTTGAAGAATGAAAAGTGCGGTACGTTTTCTTAACATTAAGATATTAAAAATAGAAAAAGTAATGAAAATCGCATCTCTGTTCAATTTTCATTACTTTTATTTAAAAAGGTACTCAAGTTAAATGAGCACTCAATCCTTAGAACTGATAATGTGCCCCAACAGCAAAGGAAGACTGTCCTTTATTCCGCGCATGCTGGAAACCAACTTCCGTTGAAAATGCAAAACGTGGAGTTAAATGGGCAACGAATTGTGTATTTAAATGAAGTGTATCAGCCAGTTTACCTTGCTTATAAGCTACATCATCAACATACAATTGACGTGTTTTTTGTTGATACATATCGTAAGAAAGTAGACCTTTTACTTCAAACTTCCCGATTCGATAGTTCACATCAACACCTAAATTCGTTTTTAACGCATTGAAATTATTATATTTCAATAACGCTTTATTCGCTTGGTCATTGACATCTGAAAGCGAGGCATATAAATAATGCAAACCGACCATTGGTGTAATAAACGCATTTTTCATCCATTGATAGCGATAACCTAAATCCGCACCAATATTAAAAGTATAACCTTTCACATGACCTGCATGTTCAATGTCGCCCTTATGTTTTTGATAGCCAGCTGATAAATCTACTATCAGATTGTGAGGCAAGTTACTATGCCAATTTATACTTCCTCCCCAACTTTGGTATTTCGCTTTCGTCTCACCATCTACAGCTTTCGGCGTCACTTTATAGGACGTTTTATTCAATGCTGTATACAGGGCATGGTTACCACGTTCAGACTGCCATACTTTGCCTCCCAACATCACACCGCTATAACTCGCATTAAAATCATACCCATAGTCAATAAAGCTTAAGTTTGAGCCATATTTTTGTTTACCATTAAGATACTTAACAAAAATACTGCGATCTTTTTCTTGCAATAAACGCGTTTCATGCATAAAACTTTGCTGAAGTTGCTCGCTCATTTTATTAAGCGCAAGATTGGCGGTTAAATAAGAAGCTAATACCGGATTCACTTGTGGGCGAGCATTTACGGTTAATGGTGCTTTCAATGGAGCCACCGTGGATACGGCTTTACCATCTGCTGTAATTAACTTATTTGTTAAATAGAGTGAATGTGGCTGACTTGTTGTACGTAAAACACTTGGTTTAACCACTGAAGCCAAAGTATAAACATACATGCCATCTTTTAGTTCATCGTTAACTAAACGCCATTTGACTTGTCCATTATCCTTAAATGCGATTAGTTCTTCTCCTTGGGCATGGTAATAACCTTTATCATTTGGTTTGAGTTTTTTCTGTAAGTTGACATGCAGCTTAACTTCTTTACCAGATACCCCTTTCGCAATATTTAACATCGGTGTGCTCTCATCTGAAACACTAAGTTGAATATGCCCTGATGCTTCATTATTGACAGTTAATGTATCAATATTTTGCACTGATTCAACTTGTAGAATACCTGTTTTATTGAGCGTAACATCTGTAAAAGCTTTATTTTTATCTTGTTCTGATTTTTGCGCTAAAACTAAGGTCCCTTCACTGACTGTCACACCGCCTAAACTTTCTCCTACACCTTGCTTAATCGCAATACCATCACCTATTTTTTCAAGGGAGTCTGCACCGTTATAAGTAACAGTTAATGGTGTTTTTTGGCGGATATCACTGAATATTTTGCCATCACGCCAGAAAAATTCTTGCATTTCAATAGGGAGATACATGATTGTGGTGTAGTCTGTCGTATTTTCATAAGCTAAACCAATACTGCCATCACCTAATTCCGCCATTGAGCTGTAAACATAGCCGTTTGGATGTGTTCTATTTGCTTTTCCAGAACTTTGAATCTCTCGTACTAACTTATCAGTTTTCCAAACAATAGAACCATCTTCTTGGACTTCACCTAAAAATAGTTTCCCATTACGGCGTAAAGAATCTCCACTTTGTCCTGATTCTGATTGCCCTGAAAAAACAATATATTCTTTTCCATTAATTTTTTTAGAATATTTAATCACTGAAAGTTGAGAATAACCATGTTTTAATTCACTGACCTGATGAGTATCTAACCAAGTATATCCACCATCTTTTGATGTGGACATAATCACTCTTCCACTTGTATTACGCATAAAAAGTTTCAAATCACCATTCTCAAGCTCGATAAGTTGAGATTCTGTTAGCTCATGTCCACGCTGATTTGTTCGAAGCGTTTGAGAGTTTTGCCCATACAAATCTGGACGGCTATCATTAGGGCTAGCGCCCAAATCCCAAGTTTTACCACCATCTTTACTAATAACCAATGCTGATGATTGCTTACCATGTTGATTAGTGTAATAAATAGGAAAAAGTAAACTTCCATTCTTTGTTTGGATTCCAACACCAGGACCTGTACCAAAAAACTTCATCCAATCTTTCTTCACTTGTGCACTTAAATCAATAGGATTTGACCAAGTTTTTCCATTATCATCCGAATGGATTAACCAAACATATGCAGTATTAATGGCTAAAAATGGTGTATTCCTATCTTTCAAATAAATATTTCCAACTTTCTCATTTCTCTCATTATAAATATCTCCCAAATCTTTAAAGTTTAATTTTGGATTCCCTTCTACAACAACTCTATAAGATGTTTTCTTATTCTCATGATCGAAAACCTCTCCATTTTCACGAAGAGTCCAACGTTGACCCGATTGCTTTTCATTTAAAATAGGATACTGTTTACCATCAATATTAATGCGCCCATTACCACTGTCTTTTACACCAAAAAAACCTGCTCCATCGGCAAACATATCAACTGCTAAAAAAATTCTACCATTACGTTTATCTTGTACCATCTGAGCATCGATCAAAAAAGCAGAATTACAGTAAGTTGTACAATTTTGTCTATCTCCCCACGCGTTGAATGTTACAGGATCTGGTGCTGATGGGGATTTTTCCCCATTCTTTGATGGCAAATCCAAAATCGTTGTAATATTTCCCCATGTTTTCCCATCATCATGACTAATTCGGATTGCGGTATCAATATCGCCCCAGTCACCACGGTGTTGCCAACGCTTATCTGCGGCGGCAATTAATACACCGTCTTTTGTTCTTAATAAAGACGGAATGCGCCAAATTGGCACATTATCACTACCTTGTTCTACTAAGCTCTGATGAAAGAGTAGGCTTTCTTGATGTTCTTTCACACCAAAGAGTGCTTTATCTTGTTGCTGGATTTGACCAAAGGTCAATGTGGATGTGAGTAGCAGACTTGATATGGACAACGCCAATATACTAGGATTAAATTTTTTCATCATCACCTCAACTATAAAATAAGCTCAACCTTCAAACAACCTCAAAATATGTTGTAAAAACAACATGATCTAAACTAACCGCCTTATAAAATGGAGTAAAGCACGAGAGAACAATAGTTAGAGTGAAGTCACAGTTTTTTGTAAAAATATGGAGAAATACGCCATGTGTGTATAAAAAATAACCATGCTATAAATAGAAAAAAAGCAAAAAACAACAATTTTGATAAGCAATTGAAATTTAATAATTTATTAATGAAGTGAAATAAAAAGAAATACGATGAATAACAGAAAACACGCTGTCTATCATAAAATGAAGCAATAAAAAGAGCGGTCAATTTATCAAAAATTTTTCATAAAAAATAACCGCTCTTGAGAAACTCGAGAGCGGTTAAATATTTGAAGGGATAGCACGACTACGCGTGATAACGTCCCACGCCGAGTTCATCTTCTTTACGAGTACGATTAATCACCATTTGTGGCGATTGAACAACGCGAAGTCCCATTTGTTCTTCAGTTCTAACGACTTCACCACGCAGTGAGTTAGTAAACACATCCGTGATCTTGATATCAACAAACTTCCCAATCATATCAGGCGTGCCCACAAAATTGACGATACGATTAGTTTCTGTACGCCCTGTGAGTTCCATTAAATCTTTTTTCGAGGGTCCTTCCACTAACACGCGCTGTTCTGTGCCTAACATTGCTCGACTAAATTGCGCGGCTTGATTGTTAATGCGTTGTTGCAACACATATAAACGTTGTTTCTTCTCTTCTTCTGTCACATCATCAGGCATATCTGCTGCTGGCGTGCCTGGACGTGCTGAATAAATGAAGCTGAAACTCATATCAAAATTTACTTGTGCAATTAAATTCATGGTTTGCTCGAAATCTTCTGCTGTTTCGCCCGGGAAACCGACAATAAAATCTGAGCTAATTTGAATCTCTGGACGCACCGCTCTTAACTTCCGAATAATCGATTTATATTCTAATGCCGTATGATTGCGTTTCATCATAGATAACACACGATCAGAACCACTTTGTACAGGTAAGTGTAAGAAACTCACCAACTCTGGCGTATCACGGTACACATCAATAATGTCATCAGTGAACTCAATTGGGTGACTGGTGGTAAAACGTAAACGGTCAATACCATCAATAGCGGCTACTAAACGTAACAATTCCGCAAAAGTACAAATACCGTCATCATGAGTTGCACCACGATAAGCGTTCACGTTTTGTCCTAATAAATTCACTTCACGCACGCCTTGCTCTGCCAACTGTGCAATTTCAAATAATACATCATCCACTGGACGACTGACTTCTTCACCACGCGTATAAGGCACGACACAGAATGAGCAATATTTATTACAGCCTTCCATAATGGATACGAAAGCAGTTGGACCTTCTGCACGCGGTTCTGGTAAACGGTCGAATTTTTCAATTTCTGGAAAACTGACATCGACTACTGAGCTTTTACCACCTCTGATCTGATTGATCATTTCAGGTAAACGATGTAAGGTTTGTGGTCCAAAAATAATATCGACATAAGGAGCACGAGTACGAATGTGTTCTCCTTCTTGTGAGGCAACACAGCCCCCAACACCGATAACGAGTCCCGGCTTATGTTTCTTTAATTCTTTCCAACGTCCTAATTGATGGAAAACTTTTTCTTGTGCTTTTTCACGAATTGAGCAAGTGTTTAACAATAACACATCCGCTTCTTCCGGAATTTCTGTTAACTCTAAGCCGTGAGTACTGTTTAAGAGATCTGCCATTTTAGATGAATCATATTCATTCATCTGACAACCCCACGTTTTAATATGTAATTTTTGCGTCATATCGTTTAAAAAATTCAGTTAACCTATAAAAATGTGACTGACTATTTTACAGTCTTGAACCTATGCTGGCTAGCTAAAAAAGAGATTTCTTTTGAAATTCCCTCATTGACGGTAGAATACGTAACAAAAAGAAAAGGAAAATCCTATGGACGTCATACAAAAAGACATGATCGTGGTTGGCGGTGGCATGGTTGGTGCAGCCTGTGCGCTTGGCTTAGGTAAACAAGGACATCAAGTCCAGCTTATCGAACACGCCCCACTCCCACAGTTTCAACCTAATTCGCCTTACGATCTTCGCATTTCTGCGATCAGTGTTGCTTCCGTTAATCTCTTAAAACAACTAGGTGCTTGGCAGTATATCGAAAATACTCGTATTTGCCCGTATCGCGCCTTAGAAACCTGGGAGATCGAAGGATTTGGTACCACTTTCCATAGCCAAGAATTAAACTTATCTGAGCTGGGTTTTATGATAGAAAATAATGTTGTACAACTTGGTTTGTGGCAGGCAATTTCAAGCATTGAAAACATCCAAACTTGTGTAGGATGTACTATCCAAAAAGTCGAAAAGTGCGGTGAAAATTGGCAAATTTTGCTAGCTAATGGTACAACTTACCAAGCCCCTCTTATCATTGCTGCAGATGGGGCGAATTCACAGTTACGCCAAATTGCTAATATTGGGACGAGTGGTTGGCAATATCGTCAAAGCTGTTTGCTTATTACCGTAGATACTGAACTTGAACAACAAGATGTCACCTGGCAACAATTTTTCCCTTCTGGACCAAGAGCCTTTCTACCATTATTAGGTAAACAAGCCTGCTTAGTTTGGTATGATTCCCCACAACGTATCCAAACCCTCAAACAACTTTCTCGCGAAAAATTAGCGGCGCAAATTGAGCAAGCGTTCCCGGCACGATTAGGAAAAATCAAAGTGCAAGCAGCAAATAGCTTTGAGCTGACTCGAACCCATGCGCAAGATTACTTTAAACAAGGTATTGTGCTAGTAGGTGATGCTGCACATACCATTAATCCTCTTGCTGGACAAGGTGTGAATCTAGGTTTTAAAGATGTCAACATTCTGCTTGAAGTACTACAGCAGGCGAGTCAGAAAAAAGAGCCTCTCGCCAGTGATGATGTACTTATACGCTATCAGCGTAAACGTAAACCTGATAACCTATTAATGCAAACAGGTATGGATGTATTTTATAAAACGTTTAAAGAAGATATCTTACTGCTCAAAATAGTACGTAATGCCTCATTATTCCTCGCCAACAAAGCAACACTATTGAAAAAGCAGGCATTGAAATATGCATTGGGTTTATAACACTTATTTCTCATGGCGTGAGGCTTAACTTGACGAGCTAACCGTTCAATAGACAATAAACCAATACAAAATCCCTTTAGATTTATGCGTCGTAATACAAACTAAAGGGATTTTAAATTTCAATATTCCTTTTCTAAGAAAAGGCTTGCATTATTTAACTGTTTTATTTTAGAATACGTGAGTGGAATAAAACGTATTTTACTTTTCTCGTCGTTCATCTAAAAAATTCGCTTTCATTAATCCCCCCTCCGCAACATATTTACAGTGTTTTACTCTTTATTACAACAAAATGAATTACTTTATGTTTATTTAAATAAAGTAAACATTATTTCTTAATTTATATCTTTTCTGATTATTTTTTACTTATATTGATACATCTTTATATTTATTTATATATTTCATACAATAAAAAACATAACAATCCAAATTATCTTTGTTTTATGAGTAAAACTTCATTTTTTATCTAGAAAACCCATTAACTCAATTAAACCACACCTTGACCTAGTTTGCTTTTTTTAAAACGAGATCTATAATCAAGTCAAACTCAAATCACATAAACAATGTAAATTCATTTATTTAACACAAATAGCACTAAAACTTTAAGGCATATTTATAACAATACAAAGAAAATAAAAAATAATTTTTAAAAATATTGTTACATCTCTATCTAAATTATATTTAGATACTCGGTGTCTTTTTTCAAAAATATAGCAATCTTAATTAAATAAAGTAAGTATTACATTATATCCTCGTTAGCAGTTTATTAAGTTATACCATCTGTCATTTTCATTTCTATTTTTTCTTTAAGGGACAGAATATGAATATTGAAAAATTAAAAATTGGCATCATTGGTCTTGGTTACGTTGGACTACCTATCGCTGTGGAATTCGGTAAAAAAGTCCCTACGGTGGGTTTTGATATTAATGAAAAACGTGTCAAATCACTGGCGTCAGGTAAAGATTACACATTAGAAGTGTCTGGAGAGGAATTACAACATGCCTCCAAATTACGTTATACAAACCAAACCAAAGGGTTAGAAGAATGTAATTTCTTTATTGTGACAGTTCCCACTCCGATCGATCATTACAAACAACCAGATCTTAAACCCCTAATAAAAGCCTCAGAAACTATCGCAGAAGTATTGAAAAAGGGGGATGTCGTTGTATATGAATCGACAGTTTATCCTGGTGCGACTGAAGAAATTTGTGTGCCTGTACTTGAAAAAATGTCAGGTTTGAAATTTAACCATGACTTCTTTGTCGGTTATAGCCCCGAGCGGATTAATCCTGGTGATAAAGAACATCGTGTTACGAATATTTTAAAAATTACATCCGGTTCAACTCCACTTGTCGCCAATTATATCGACTTCGTTTATAAGCTCATTATAAAAGCGGGAACACATCAAGCCCCAAGCATCAAAGTGGCTGAAGCCGCTAAAGTAATTGAAAATACACAACGAGATGTCAATATCGCCCTGATTAATGAACTTGCCTTAATCTTCAACAAAATGGGGATTGATACCGAAGATGTGTTAAACGCGGCAGGAACGAAATGGAATTTTTTACCTTTTAAACCCGGTTTGGTAGGCGGGCACTGTATTGGCGTAGATCCTTATTATTTAACACACAAAGCACAGTCACTGGGCTTACATCCCGAAATCATTCTTGCTGCACGCCGTTTAAATGACCGTATGGGAGAATATGTCGCGACACAACTCATTAAAGAAATGGTGAAAAAAGACATTCCCGTGGTCAATTCTAAGATTTTAGTGATGGGTTTGAGTTTCAAAGAAAATTGTCCAGATATACGTAATACCAAAATTATTGATCTCGTTAATTCATTAAAAGAATACGACATTGATATTGATATCTACGATCCTTGGGTAGATAAATACGAAGCAGAAGCAGAATATGGCTTAACACCAATCACAGAGATTCATTCACATAACTATGATGCCATTATTATCGCCGTTGCACATCAACAATTTAAGTGTATGACGGAAAAAGATTTTAAAGCATTAGGGAAAGAAAATTTTGTCCTTTATGACCTGAAATATGTGTTAGATCAATCTCAAGCCAATATTAGATTATGAATCTGAAATTATGTTAATACGAAATACGCTATTACTCACAATAAGCCATATGTTATCTCGAGGAAGCTTAATTTTTTCTTCCGTGATCATATCAAGCTTAATGGATAAAGAACAATTCTCAATCTACAGTTATTTCATATTAACAACGACGACAATATCTATTTATTCTGCCTTGGGAATAGGAATCACGACAAATAAATTTTTTTCCTCATTAAAAAAAGAACTTAATTTAGAAACACCCGTGATGACACTATGGATTATAAATATTAGCCTAGCAATCTTAGGAGGAGTAATATTCACTCTATTATCAGAACAAATCATTCCTAAATCAATTAACTTTAATAAAAATTATTTTTCTCTTGTTATTCTTTTTTTATGTTTGGATATTTATACAAGCAATGCGCTCATTGGATTAGGAGAATATATAAAATTATGTATTACATCACTCCTTTTCTTTTGCATAAACATTATTATGGTGGTGATAGCAATTTTAAATAACAATATCGATTACGCGATACTAGGATTAATCTCTGGCGTGATAGTCCAACTGATCTTTAATACAGTATTCGTACTCCGATATCTTTCGAGCATACAGCTTTTAGAGAAAGTAAAAATAAAAATAGCCCACTTAAAAGAAATTTTAAAAACAATGGGACCCATGATGTTTGTTTCTCTCTTTGCCGCATCGAATACTTGGATAGTAAGTCAATATATTTTAGTTTCAAACAGAGAAAGTGCCCTTGAGTTCAATCTCTTTTCAATAGGATTACAATGGTTTTCACTGGCGCTCTTTTTACCCTCTGTTTTTTCTAGAGTATTACTAAACTATTTTATCTCTCATACACATTCAAATAGTTTAGTCATAGCGAAAAGAAATATTGCGTTGATTCTTTCCCTATTTTTATTGCTCACATTTGTTTCATATATTGCATCACCCATCATTCAAGGGATTTATAGTAGATACACGATTCCTGCAATATTAATACCTTTATTCTTATTCATTGCAGGAATAAATTCATCTACAAACATATTAGGTAATATTTTGATTTCTCAAAATCAAGAATGGGTATGGTTAATTTTCGTAACAATTGGTTTTCTATTGCTAAACATACTTTGTGCTTTAATAAAAGAAATCGACAGCATGACTGGTACAGTCATTATGTTAATTAATAACATTCTTATATTTTCACTTTCTCTGTTTTATTTATTCGTTTATAAAAAACCTCATAAAGAAGAAATAAAAATATGAAATATCTCGTTATACTTATATTAAGCTTATTTTCATTACTGTTTATATCAACAACAGGAAATCTGTTCTTTGTATTAAGTATAACTCTTACACTAATAACATTATTGGTAACAGAAAATAAAAATTTAGTCCATCAATTATTAGGTATAGGATATGTCACCTTTGTCGCTTATCCTTATGTCATACTCTTCTACCTAGGCTGGCAAGAAGAAACGCTTTATCTCTTTTATATGGTTCATTTTTATTTTTTCTTTTTCTTTCTTTACTTTACAAAAGAAACTGATTTTTCAAAAGAAAAAATAATCAGAGAAAATGTAAGGTTAAAAAAAATAAAATACTATTTTTTATGTTTATCATTAATAGGAATGTTATTTTTAACCAACGGTGATCCAACTTTTTTCGTCGCTGGTGCTGCAATAATATTATTATTCATGCTGAGATATATGAATAACTTTGGCTATAAAGACTTATTTATATATAGCATACCATACCTAGGTTACATCATTATTTACTCAATATTTTTCTGGTCTGGGTTTGGTCGTCTTGTTCTCGTTGGTAATATTATTTTCCCATTATTATATTGGTTAAAATTCTCCAGATTTAAAATAGGCAATAGCATTATATTTATTTTTTCAATCATCATTGGCTCCTTAATGTCATTACTTAGATTTGAAAATGAGAGCCTAACACTTGATTTATTATTAAAAGATTCAGCTGTGGGTCCCTTTATATTGAGTTATGGTATGTTTTCTGCAAAAGATTATTATCAAATTGATTTATCTGGCTTATCAGAACAAATCCAACTGATGTTCTTCGCTTTTACACCAAGAGCACTATGGACAGATAAACCTATTGGATTCGGCAGACTCTATGTAGATAAAGAAATGGATACGACAATTTTTTCAGATAGTCATTCTATCGCTGCGCTTATTTTCGGTGATTACTATTTCTTTCTGAGTGAGTATTGGTTAATTGGTATCATTTTATTTTCTGTTTTCATCATTTTGTTTTATCGGTTTTTAAATCATAAACTCGTATCAATTAACCATGTTGCCCTCATTTATCTCCCTACATTAATTTGGGGAGGCATGGCTTCTTTCGGTGCAAGATTTAGTACTGGTGCAATGGCAATATTGATTTTACTCTTTATTGAAAAATGTTTATTTAAATACATCAAAGGTAAAAAATAATGGAAAAGAAAAATGTTTTGATTTTCACAGGATTATACTTGCCTGGTGTGAAAGGTGGTGGTCCAATTAGAACGATTTATAATTTAACCTCACGCCTTAAAAATGACATCAACTTTTATATTATTACTTTAGATAGAGATCTTGGCGATCCTTCACCATATAAAAATATTGCAACAAATACATGGACAGCCGATGAAAATGGCACAAAGATTTATTATATCAACCCAAATTTTAAGATAAGAGAATTAATAAAAGTCGTTAACCAAATTGACTATGACGTTCTATACCTTAATAGTTTCTTTAATTTTAGATTTACTATTATCCCGTTATTTTTAAATAAATTTCATTTTTTTAAAACAAGTAAACCCATTGTTTTAGCACCACGTGGGGAATTGTCATCAAGTGCATTATCTCTCAAAAAATGCAAGAAAGAGATATTTACAAAACTCGCATCATGGATTGGGCTCTATGATCAAGACATTGTCTGGCAAGGGTCAAGTGCGCATGAAATTAATGATATATATACATTCTTAGTCAAAAATAATATCACTTATAAAAAAATAATTGAATGTAGAAATCTATCAACCCCCTCTTCATTAACAACATCCAAAGAGGGAATAAATAATCAATCAAGGTTGAGAATTTGTTTCTTATCAAGAATAGCAAAAATAAAAAATTTATATTTCGCATTAGAAATACTACAAAAAATAGATTTCCCTGTTTTCTTAGGTATCTATGGACCATTAGAAGACAAAAAATATTGGAACGCTTGTTTATCATTAATTAGCAAGCTCCCTTCTCATATTGAAGTGAAATATTATGGCATCGTTGAAAATACAAAAGTACAAGAAACAATTTCAAACTATGATTTATTTTTCGTGCCGACTCAAGGTGAAAATTACGGTCACGTATTTATAGAAGCCCTTTCTTCTGGCACCCCAATATTATTAAGCGACCAAACACCTTGGCGAAATTTAAAAGATAAAGGCATTGGTTGGGATATTCCTTTAGCAAGAAAAGATCGCTTTATTCATGCTTTACAGGCGTTTAATCATCTCAACGTGGAAAAAAGACAGATTATTAAACAAAAATGTATCAATTTTGCTGACAGCATTATTAATAGCAAAGAAGTCTTAGATGCCAATAAAAATATATTTTTGGATTTAGTCTAATCTTTACATTTGAGGAAAGTATTATGTTTAAAAATAAAACACTTTTAATTACAGGTGGAACGGGTTCTTTTGGTAATGCTGTACTCAAACGTTTCTTAGAAACAGATATTCGAGAAATTCGTGTTTTTTCGCGTGATGAGAAGAAACAAGATGACATGCGGAAAAAATATAATGATGCAAAATTAAAATTTTATATTGGCGATGTTCGTGACTACGATAGTATTTTAAATGCCTCGCGAGGTGTTGACTATATTTATCATGCTGCCGCATTAAAGCAAGTGCCTTCATGCGAGTTTTATCCGTTAGAGGCAGTGAAAACCAATATTTTAGGTACGGCAAATGTCTTAGAAGCCGCCATCCAAAACCAGATAAAACGCGTCGTCTGTCTTAGCACAGATAAAGCGGTGTACCCAATTAATGCGATGGGCATTTCTAAAGCAATGATGGAAAAAGTCATCATCGCAAAATCGCGTAACCTAGAAGGCACACCAACGACAATCTGTTGTACTCGCTATGGCAATGTCATGGCATCGCGTGGTTCGGTTATCCCATTATTTGTCGATCAAATACGTCAAGGCAAGCCTTTTACTATTACTGATCCTGAGATGACACGCTTTATGATGACATTGGAAGATGCTGTGGATTTAGTCCTATATGCATTTAAAAATGGTCAAAATGGTGATGTTTTTGTACAAAAAGCCCCCGCAGCAACCATTGGTACCCTTGCCAAAGCAATTACCGAATTATTATCTGTCCCAAATCACCCTATTTCCATTATAGGTACGCGTCATGGAGAGAAAGCATTCGAAGCTTTATTAAGCCGTGAAGAAATGGTTCATGCAATTAATGAAGGTAATTATTATCGCATCCCAGCCGATCAACGCAGTTTAAATTACAGTAAATATGTCGAAAAAGGGGAACCAAAAATTACCGAAGTCACCGACTACAACTCACATAATACTGAGCGTTTGACTGTCAAGGAAATGAAGCAGTTACTGCTTAAACTTGAATTCATACAGAAAATGATTGAGGGTGAATACATCTCACCGGAGGTATAAAAATGAAAGTCTTAGTAACTGGTTCAAATGGTTTTATTGCGAAAAATCTGATTCAGTCTTTATCTGAGGAACAAGATATTGAGATTTTATGTTATCACCGTCAATCCTCTGAGAAAACGCTTATTCATCATGTATTGAGTGCTGATTGGATTATTCATCTTGCGGGTGCGAATCGTCCACCTGAAGAACAAGAATTTATGACATCAAATACACAATTGACGGAAAAAATTTGCCGTATTTTACAGCGTCATCAGAAAAAAACGCCTTTGTTATATTCCTCTAGCATTCAAGTAGAAAGTCCCAAAATAAGTACTTATTCGCAAACCAAATTAGAAAGTGAATATCATGTTCATCAATTACATAAAGAAAATGGTAATCCGATTTATATCTGCCGTTTAGCTAATGTCTTTGGCAAATGGTCACGACCTCACTATAACTCGGTAGTCGCCACATTTTGCCATAACTTAATTCATGATTTACCCATCGAAATTCATGATCATACTGCAGAAATAAGGCTCATTTATATTGATGATGTCGTTGACACCTTTTGCCGTCTTATTGCAGGCAAATACCAACCTCAAACTACGCCTTTTTATATCAACCCAGAATATAAAATCACGGTAAGTGAGTTATATCAACTGCTCATGTCATTCAAAAATACACGCAATACCCTGATAACCAGTGAGGTTGGCACGGGGTTAAAGCGCGCATTATATGCCACTTATCTCAGTTTCTTACCCCCTGAAAAATTTACCTATGTGATTCCGCAATATCGAGATGAAAGAGGCGTTTTTGTCGAAATGCTTAAAACACCGAGCGCGGGACAATTCTCTTATTTTTCAGCACAACCCGGAATCACCCGCGGCGGACACTACCATCATAGTAAAACAGAAAAATTCTTAGTGATTCGAGGTAAAGCGCTGTTCAAATTCAAACATGTCATAACAGGGGAAACTTACCAATTAGAAACACATGGGGAACATCCGACGATTGTCGAAACGGTTCCGGGTTGGGCACATGATATTACAAACATTGGTCATGATGAGATGTTTGTCATGTTATGGGCAAATGAAATATTTGACCGTGAAAAACCCGATACGTATGCCATGCCAATTACATCTTAATAGGAATAACTAATGAAAAAGCTAAAAGTCATGACGGTTGTTGGTACTCGACCAGAAATTATTCGCTTATCTCGAGTCATTGTGGCTTGTGATAAACACTTTCAGCACATTCTTGTCCATACTGGACAAAACTATGACTACGAATTGAACGAGGTCTTTTTCCATGATTTAGGTATTCGCAAACCTGACTACTTCCTTAATGCTGCGGGAAAAACCAGTTCAGCCACCATCGGAAATGTCATTATTGCCGTTGATCAATTACTGGAGGAAACCCAGCCAGAAGCATTATTAGTTCTTGGTGATACCAATAGCTGCCTTGCCGTATTACCCGCCAAGCGTCGAAAAATCCCAACGTTCCATATGGAAGCAGGAAATCGTTGTTTTGATATGCGTGTGCCAGAAGAAATCAATCGTCGTATTGTAGATCATACAGCCGACATTAACCTGACTTACAGCACTATCGCAAGAGATTACCTCCTCGCTGAAGGACTAAGTCCAGATCTCATCATCAAGACAGGGAGTCCGATGTTTGAAGTACTGCATTTCTATCATGAGCGAATTAAGCACTCAAAAATATTAGATAAATTAGGATTAACCCCTTTCCAATATTTTGTAGTTAGTGCACACCGCGAAGAAAATATTAATTCAGAACCGCACTTTTTGGATTTAATCCATACATTAAATGCGGTTGCGAAAAAATATCAATATCCTGTGATCGTTTCGACACATCCAAGAACCCGAAAACGGATCGAGGAGTTAAACATCACTTTTCATCCATTAATTCAGCTATTAAAACCGTTAGGCTTCCTTGACTACAACAAATTACAGCTCATGGCAAAAGCCACTCTATCTGATAGTGGAACGATCAATGAAGAGTCCTCTATTTTAAATTTTCCTGCATTAAATCTACGACAAGCTCATGAAAGACCTGAAGGAATGGAGGAAGCGGCTGTCATGTTAGTTGGACTACAAGCTGAACGTGTTTTACAAGGTTTAGCTATTCTTGATGAGCAACGTCGTGGACAAGAGCGAGATTTACGCTTAGTCGCAGATTACAGTATGCCGAATGTAAGTGCCAAAGTGATACGTATCCTTTTAAGTTATACCGATTATGTTAACCGCGTTATTTGGAAAAAATACTGATGAAGATTTTACTATTAACTCAATGGTTTGAGCCCGAGCCAGCTATTAAAGGGTTGGCATTTGCAAAAGAATTAAAAGCGCAGGGACATGACGTACAAGTCTTAACTGGCTTTCCGAATTATCCCGGCGGAAAAATATATGAAGGTTATAAACTTCGATTTTTCCAAAAAGAATGCATTGAAGGCATTCCTGTATTAAGGGTGGCGCTCTACCCAAGCCATGATAGCTCAGCCATAAAACGCATTCTCAATTATGTCAGCTTTGCCTTTATGGCAATGTTATTCGGTATCTTTGCGACCAAAAAATGTGATGTTATTTATGCCTATCACCCTCCTTTAACAACAGGCATCGCCGCCATCATGATTAAACTTTTTAGACGGACGCCCGTTATCTATGATATTCAAGATTTATGGCCAGATACTTTAAAAGCCACTGGCATGCTAACGCATGATCGATTACTAAAAATCGTCGATTACGTCTGCCAATGTGTTTATAAATGTGTTGATCATATTGTGGTTTTAAGCCCCGGCTTTAAAGAAAAACTCATCCAAAAATCCGTTCCCGCAAATAAAATCAGCGTGATCTATAACTGGTGTAACGAAACTGCGCTAATCAACACTGAAACGTCACAAACTGTTCATTTATGTCACCAAAAATTCAATGTTCTTTTTGCTGGCAATATGGGAAAAGCGCAAGCCCTCGATACGATACTGGATGTCGCAGCTAATATGCATCCTTATCCTGATATTCATTTTACCTTTATCGGTTCTGGTACAGAAACAACACGCTTAAACACGAGAAAAGATGATGAAAATTTAACGAATGTGACTTTTATACCACGTGTACCGATGTCTCAAATCGGTCATGTATTACAACAAGCAGATTTATTACTAGTTCATCTGAAACAAGACGCGTTATTTGAAATCACGGTTCCCTCAAAAATACAGGCGTATATGGCAATAGGAAAACCCATTTTAGTTGCGGTACCAGGAGATGCGAGCAATTTAGTGAGGCTCGCACAATGTGGAGAAACCGCGCTATCAGAAAATATCGAGAGCATACAACGTGCCATTTTGAAAATGTATCACTTGCCGGCACAAACACGCCATCTTTTAGGCAAAAATGGGAATACTTTCTATTTTAATGAATTATCTTTGCAAAAGGGTACTGAGAAATTTATTGAATTGTTTAAAAAAATAAAACCTGAAAAATCAGTTTGATATTCAGCTCACAACTTCGTAAACAGCTTAGGAGAGTGGAACAATGCTAAAACGTTTTCTCGATATTGTGATTTCAGCCACTGCGCTAATTTTACTTTCTCCCCTATTTTTAATTATTGCTTATCAAGTAAAAAAAAATCTAGGGACGCCTATTTTATTTCATCAGATGCGCCCTGGGCGATATGGTAAAGCGTTTAACATGATCAAATTCCGCACAATGAAGGACAGCAGAAATGAAAAAGGCGAACTTTTACCTGATAGTGAACGATTAACACCCTTTGGTCATTTCCTACGTTCAAGTAGCCTAGATGAGTTACCGGAATTATGGAATGTCTTAAAAGGCGATATGAGTTTAGTTGGACCTCGTCCTCTCTTAATGGAATATCTCCCCTTATACAATGCTGAACAAGCTAAACGGCATAACGTGCGCCCCGGCATTACCGGTTATGCCCAAGTTAACGGGCGTAATGCAATCAGTTGGGAACAAAAATTCAAATTAGATGTTTGGTACGTAGAAAATCAATCGTTGTGGCTAGATATCAAGATTCTCTTGAAAACCCTCAACGTCGTCATTTTTCGCAAAAATGTTAACGATCAATCGGGGCATTCGATGCCGAGATTTTTAGGTGATACGGAGAAAAAATAAGATGAATACTTCTGTAACATGTACGCTTGTTGAGATCGATCATGAATGGGATAACAAGATTCAAGCCTTTGACTTCGATATTTATCACATGTCTGGTTGGATCAAATCGTCTGCACTCATTGATCAAGGTGAGCCCAAAGGATTGATTATTACCCTGAATGAAAAAACCTTGTTGTTTCCTCTCATTATTCGTCGATTAGATGACAAATATTGGGATATTACTTCCACTTATGGTTATAGCGGTGTATTAGCCGGCACAAACTTAACAGAAACAGAAATCGATAAGATGTTAACCGCTGCGATAGATTATCTGAAAAACAAACATTGTGTTTCATGGTTTCTACGTCTTCATCCTATTTTAAATGCTAATTGGTTTTCGCATGTTGGTCATTTAGTAGCGCATGGTCCAACCCTTTCCTCCGATTTAACAAAAACAGCAGAAGAACATTGGGCAGAAACACAATTAAGACATCAAAGAGGCATCAAAAAAGCGCAGAAAGTCGGCGTAACAACAAAAATCGAACAATTAAATAATCAGAATCTTGAAATCTTTATCCATATCTATGAAGAGACAATGCGTATGTTAGGCGCGACGGCATTCTATTTCTTTCATAAGCAGTATTACGACAGTTTATTACAGTTATTACATAACAACATTATCTTAATTACAGCATTCAATAAAAAGCAAAAACCGATAGCCTCTTCAATGTACACCTATTGTCAGAAAAGTGGAATTATGCAGCACCATTTAGGTGGGACATTAGATGATTATCGAGAGTTACAACCCTCAAAATTGATTACTCATGAAGCACGTAAATGGGGAAGAGAAAATCACTATAAGGTCTTACATTTTGGTGGTGGTTTGGGAGCCCAAAAAGACTCTTTATATGAATATAAGAAAGGTTTTAGCTCAAATAGCCATATATTCAAGACTCACCGCATTGTGATTAATCAAAATGTATATCATCAACTATGTCACGCCAAAGGGTGTACAGAAGAACAGATTCACAATCTAACAGAGTATTTTCCACTCTACCGCAAATAAGGGGAAAGCAATATGTTAACAGGTGAAAAAGTAGTATTAAGAGCAATTGAGCTCAAAGATAGCGAATTATTACAACACTTAATGAATGATCCTCTTATTACGGGTAAGACGATTGGTTGGACTTTTCCAGTGTCATTACATGCCCAAGAGAATTTCATCAAATCTTTATCTAATTCAAACAAAGATTATCGCTTTCTTGTTGTTGATAAACAAACACGAGCAGCAATTGGTCTGACTGGATTGTGGAATATTCATTGGCAAAATCGATCCGCAGAATCTGCCATTAAGCTTTCTCCTCACGAAAGCCAAAAAGGTTATGGCACTGAAACTATTATGCTCATGATGGCTTGGGCATTTTATACCGTTGGTTTAAGACGCCTTTATGCAGAAATTCTCACTGAGAATGCGCCCAGTCTTGCAGTTTATCTTAAAAAGTGTCACTGGCGAATTGAAGGCACACAACGAGAAGCCATCTTTAAAGCGGGAGAATGGCGAGATGTACATAATATCGCCATTTTAAAAGAAGAGTTTGATCAATTACCCGAGGCACAAAAATATATTCATTTTGTTTGCCCTAATAATAAGACTCCAACTCGTTAACTTTTTACTTTGGAGAAATTTATTATGCTCAATACACCTTTTGCACCTTGGCCATCCTTTTCAGCACAAGAAATTGATGCCGTCGTCAAAGTACTTCAGTCTAATCAAGTCAATTACTGGACAGGACAAGTATGCCGAGAATTTGAAAAAGAATTTGCACACTACACTCAAACAAAGCATGCCATTGCGTTGATGAATGGTACAGTTGCACTGGATCTTGCCTTAAAAGCCCTCGACATTAAAGCAGGCGATGATGTGATTGTGACTTCTCGCACTTTTCTTGCTTCAGCAAGCTGTATTATCACTGCCGGCGCAAATCCTGTGTTTGCCGATGTTGAGCTTGATTCACAAAATATCTCTCGTCGAACTATTGAAGCCGTTTTAACGCCGAATACAAAAGCTATCATCTGTGTACATTTAGCCGGGCTAATGTGTGATATGGATCCGATTATGGCGCTGGCTCACGAAAGAGGATTGTATGTCATTGAAGACTGTGCTCAAGCTCATGGCGCAATGTATAAAGGACGTTCCGCAGGTTCCATAGGTCACATTGGTGCCTGGTCATTCTGCCAAGACAAAATCATGACAACTGGCGGAGAAGGCGGAATGGTGACTACGAATGATACGGTCCTTTGGAATAAGATGTGGTCCTATAAAGATCATGGTAAAAGTTTTGACGCGGTTTATCATAAAACACATCCTGCAGGCTTTAAATGGCTTCACGAATCTTTTGGCACCAACTGGCGCATGATGGAAATTCAAGCGGCGATTGGACGTATTCAACTTACAAAAATGCCAGAATGGACGAAAAAACGGAATCAAAATATGCAACGTATTTTGACCGCATTTGCTGATTCACCTTATTTTACGCAACATACACTAACACCAGATTATGTTCATGCTGCCTATAAATGTTACATACAAGTTAACCCGAAAACACTACCTCAAGGCTGGGATCGTGATCGTATCATGCAACATATCAATGCATTAGGCGTGCCTTGTTATAGCGGTTCTTGCTCAGAAGTTTATTTAGAAAAAGCATTTGAGCACACCACATGGCGACCAAATAAACGTTTAGAAAACGCGAAACAATTAGGGGAAACCAGTTTAATGTTTTTAGTCCATCCTACATTAACTGAATCAGACATCAGTCGATGTGTGGAAGTGATAAAAACAGTAATTGAACAAATTTAAATGGCGTTTAGAATTTATGAATATGCATTATTTAATCACTTCCTTAACACTGCTTTCTAAAACGAATAAAAAGATTTTTTTATTGGTGTTAGATTTCATTGCATGCCCAATTCTGCTTTGGCAATGTTATATGCTGAGATATTGGAGTATAGAAATTTCAGTAAATTTACCATTTTTATTGGGTATTTCGTTACTCACTGTAGGAAGCCTCCTTTTGTTTGGTGTGTATGACTTCATTATCCGTAGTTTTAGCGAAACGTTAATTTTACGCTTAGGTTTAGCCACCATTATCACCGTGCTTAATCTTTATCTTGTGACGTTCATTGCGGAAGAAATGTTACCGAGATCGATTCCGTTAATGTATGGTTTTTTAATGTTCACTTGGATTTGGCTCAGCCGTGGCATTATACGCTTTATCGTAAAAGCACACTTAACTACAAAAGCCCCCAAAATACGTATTGTTGTTTACGGTGCAGGCGCATCAGGACAACAAATTATCAGCGCACTACAACGTTCTTGTGAGTACTTACCTTTATTTTTTATTGATGATAATAAGCAACTTTGGGGAAGAACCCTAGGTGGTTTCAAAGTCTATTCTTTCGAAACTGCCATGACCTTGTTAAAAGACTATCGTGTTGATGAAATCTTAATTGCGCTTCCTTCTGTCAGTCGGGAACGTCGAAGAGAACTCATTAAAAAGCTGAATAAAACACCTTGTAAAATAAAAGAATTGCCGAGCTTACAACAACTCGTGGATGGCGAAGTAGGGCTTTCTGACATTCAAGAAATTGCTATCGAAGATCTCTTAGGGCGCGATCCAGTCCCCCCAATCACCGCTTTATTAAATAAAAATATCCAACATAAGTCCGTTATGGTAACTGGCGCTGGCGGTTCAATTGGTTCCGAATTATGTCGGCAAATTCTGTTAAATCATCCGACGAAATTAGTACTGTTTGATGTTTCAGAATATGCCCTCTACTCTATCCATCTTGAGTTATTACATATTCAGCAAGAGAAAGGAACACACGTGGAAATTATCCCACTGTTAGGCTCTGTACAAAATCTCAAGCTGCTTATCAAAGTCATGCAAACTTTTGAAGTTAATACGGTATACCATGCTGCTGCGTATAAACATGTTCCATTAGTTGAATACAATGTCATACAAGCGGTATACAACAACATTTTTGGCACATATAACGCAGCTAAAGCGGCGATGCGATGCCAAGTCGATGCCTTTGTATTAATTTCTACCGATAAAGCCGTAAGACCCACAAATGTGATGGGCACAACAAAACGTGTTGCAGAATTGTGTTTACAAGCCTGTGCCGATACCTATGGTAAAACCCTAGACGGCGTCGTCCATAAAACCCTTTTTTGTATGGTCCGTTTTGGCAATGTATTAGGTTCCTCAGGCTCTGTTATTCCTTTATTTAAACAACAAATTAAAGAAGGGGGACCGATTACTGTAACAGACGAACGTATCATCCGTTATTTCATGACGATCCCTGAAGCTGCACAGCTTGTTATTCAGGCAGGGGCTATGGCAAAAGGAGGAGATGTGTTTATCCTCGATATGGGCGAACCCGTTAAGATTCTTGAATTAGCGAAGAAATTAATTTTACTTTCCGGTCTCAGTATCAAAAATGAAAACAATCCAAATGGTGATATTGAAATTAAATTCACGGGCTTACGTCCCGGAGAAAAACTTTATGAAGAACTCCTCATTGGCGGAGAAAATGTCAGAAAAACGTTGCATCCACGAATCCTAACCGCGCAAGAAACATGTCTTCCTTTTTCGGAGTTGTCCTTACTCTTAGACGAATTGGAGCGTGCATGTAAAAAATCAGATTATCAAAAAATTCATGACATTTTGCGCAATGCACCGACAGGATATCAACCTGTCACAGAATTAGCAGACTTAATTTACACTCAACAAAATAATCACATACATCTATGGGGGTAAAGCAACGGTGAACATCAATAAATAAACTGTATCCAGATGAACAAAAAACCGAGGTAGCTGTAAGCCTTTCACTTATTCACTAATTAAAATGAGTAAAAGACATGTATAAATTATCTAGACTTCTCATCCTAATCGGCATTGGCATGTCTGTCTCTGCCTGCTCCGTCATGCTACCCTCTACCAAATCACCCGTAAGTGGTGTTAAGGTCTATGCGCAAGGCGGACCTCTTGATACGCAAAAAGCAGTCGATGCCTACTTAATTACCCCTTCGTTGGTTAAGCAACTCGCGCCTTCTATACCTTTTGCTCGTGCCAACCCGCCACTCGATCAAAAAATTAAAGCCTACCAATACCGTGTAGGTCCTGGTGATGTATTAAATATTACCGTTTGGGATCATCCTGAATTAACAACACCAGCGGGGGCTTATCGTTCGGCGGCGGAATCCGGTAGTCAAGTTCATGCTAATGGCACGATTTTCTACCCTTATGTAGGTTCTATTCATGTCTCTGGACTGACCGTAAGCCAAATTAGAAACAAACTGACCAAAAGGCTCGCCAACTATATTAGTGAGCCACAAATTGAGGTCAGTGTCGCCACTTACCAATCGAAAAAAGCCTATATTACAGGGGAAGTAAATCGTCCGGGGCAACAATATTTGACCAATGTTCCGTTAACTTTATTAGATGCAATTAACCATGCTGGTGGCTTATCTGAACATGCGGATTGGCACAATGTCACACTCAATAGCAAAGGAAAAGATGAAAAAATCTCAGTCGAAGCACTTATCCAACGAGGAGATTTAAGCCAGAACCGCTTATTAGTTGATGGTGATATTGTTCATGTTCCTCGTAATGATGCGAATAAAGTCTTTGTTATTGGTGAAGTTGCTCAACCGCAAATGCTCAAAATTATGCATTACGGTATGACATTAACTGAAGCAATCACAGCAAGTGGTGGTATTGATAAATTAGCTGCAGATGCAACGGGGATTTTCGTTATTCGTGGACAACGTTCGCCATCTACAACAAGACAAGCGACATCGTCTGAGGAAAATATAGAAAAAATTGCAGATATTTACCAATTAGATGTCACCGATGCTACCTCTTATCTTCTTGGTACCGAGTTTTATTTAAAACCTTATGATGTGGTTTATGTCACAACAGCTCCAGTTGCCCGCTGGAATCGTGTGATTAGTCAGATCGTGCCTACTTTGTCAGGGTTCGACTCAATCACTGAAAGTATGTTAAGAATCCGAAATTGGTAATATGTTTGAGCAAATTCTAGTCGTATGTATGGGAAATATCTGTCGTTCCCCTGTAGGGGAAAAATTACTGCAACACCATTTCCCAGAAAAAAACATTACCTCTGCAGGTCTTGTCACTGAACGTAGTTGCTTAGTTGACAAGCCTGCCGACGATATGATGATAAAAATTGCTAGCCAGCACGGATTAAATCTTTCGGCTCATCGTGCTAAGCAGTTGACACATGCATTATGTCATAAAGCCGATTTGATTCTTGTTATGGAAAAAGCGCATATTGAATTAGTTCATCAAATATGCCCTTTATCTCAAGGTAAAGTCATGTTGTTTGGACATGGATTAACTGCGTCAAAAGAGATTCCCGATCCCTATAAAAAGAGTCAAGAAATGTTTGAGTATGCTTATCAAATGCTAGATAGCGCAGCATATCAATGGAAAAAAATGTTATAGGATATGAAATAATGAACGAGAAAAACCATGAAGAAACACTTGATGTAATGAAATTCCTCGGCATTTTATTAGATCATAAAGGGTGGATTGCCCTGTTTACCCTACTTACAACACTCATTGGAGCAGGCTATGCCTTTCTTGCCCCTCCTGTTTATCTTGCGAATGCTTCCATACAAATTGAAGATAAATCAGCGGGCGGTGCATTAAAAGATTTCGCGGGGATCTTTGAGGAAAAATCCTCCTCGCATACCGAAATCGCGATTTTAAAATCGAGAATGGTGCTCTCGTATGCGGTTGAAAAACTCAATTTAACGACACAGGTTGAGCCAATTTATCCGATTCCTATCTTGGGTAAACTGTTCGCAAGTGCCACAGGCTATTCACCGCAAATCACCATTTCCCATTTCACACCACTCAATGAAGCAGCCAATACACTCATCTTAGAAATTGGTGAACAACGAGATAGCTATACCCTTTTTCTGGAAAAAACTACAGAGCCACTGCTAACAGGCAAAGTGGGGGAAAAATATGATACGGATCTTATTCAATTTTCTTTATCTCAGATAAATGCCAAACCTAAACAACGTTTTCTAATCAACAAGCTACCAGAATTAACCGTTATTTCAGCCTTACAGGAACAACTGTCGGTTCATGAAATTGGTAAACAAACGGGTATCATTAATATTGCGATTCAGGGAAAAGATAAAAAACACATACAAGATATCGTTTCGAGTATTGCTGAAAGTTACTTATTACAAAATGTCGCGAGAAATTCGGCAGAAGCCTCTAAAAGTCTAGAGTTTCTTAATCAACAATTGCCAGATGTACGTCAGAAACTGTCTGACTCAGAAAATAGATTGAATGAATTCCGCTTAAAAAATGAATCTGTTGATCTCAGCCTTGAAGCAAAAGCCACATTAGACACCATTATCCAAATAGAAGCGGATCTCAGCGAATTGTCTATTCAAGAAAGTGAAATCTCACGCAAATTTACGCTAAAGCACCCTTCTTATGTTGCTTTAATTGACAAAAGAAATGTCTTGAATGCGGAGAAAGAACGATTAAATAAGCAATTAGAAAAATTGCCAAATACACAGAAAGAAATGATTCGTTTTACACGTGATTTAGAAGTCAACCAACACATCTACATCCAACTCTTAAATAAAATGCAAGAGTTAGATGTTGTAAAAGCAAGCACTATTGGTAACGTTCGTATTTTAGATCATGCACAAGTATTTCCAAATCCTGTTGCACCTAAAAAAGCGCTCGTTATCATACTTGCCTTTTTATTAGGCGGACTTTTATCGTCCTTTTTAGTGCTGTTTAGGAATTATTTCCAACGTGGTATTGAATCAACGGCGGATGTTGACAAAACGGGACTACCGACTTACGCCGCCATTCCACATTCAGAACAACAGCCGGCGATTTCCCGCAAACATGTACATAAAGGAAAATATCGTCTCCTGTCAGAAAGTCACCCTGAAGACAATGCGATTGAGGCCATTCGTAGTTTAAGGACAAGTCTCCATTTTGCCATGTTAGAAGCACCAAATAATCTTGTGATGATTTCTGGCACATTACCTTCTGTAGGAAAAAGTTTTATTTCGAGTAATTTAGCTAATGTGTTAGCAAAAACTGGAAAACGAGTTTTACTGATTGATGCTGATTTACGTCGCAGTTACTTGCGCCCGTTCCTCGGTATTGCAAATAAACAGGGATTAAGTGAGGCTATTGCACAAAATATTCCATTTGAAGACATCGTTCATCAATATGCTGAATTTGCCATTATTACGAAAGGAAATACACCACCCAATCCATCAGAACTTTTTTATACTGCGCGTTTTCAGCAACTTCTTGAATGGGCATCGAGTCATTATGATCTTGTTGTAATTGATACACCACCAATTCTGCCGGTAACAGATGCCGCTATTATTGGACGTTATGTTGGTACAACCCTACTGGTTGGCTTATTTGGGAAAACAACGGTTAAAGAAATTGAAATCGCTAAAACACGTTTTGCACAAGCAGGTGTCCCCGTTAAAGGGTTTATTTTAAATGGTACAAAACGCAAAGCGCTGAGCTACTATGATTATTACAATTACCGCAGCTAGCATTTGAGGAAAAAAAGGAAAGTGCGTCATGTCACTCACTTTCCTAATCAATTTAGCCTAACTTAAAAAAACAAACATGTGTTGCCACATGGCTGTTTTTGCTTAATAGCCATCTTCATGCATATTCGGGAAGAACGTCTTATCTTGAATGCGTTTTACGCGTGTTTCAATCCGACCATCACTGTGTAATTCAAGCTCTCGCCAACCTGGCTGAACTGAATCAAGTGTAAACGTATTATGATCTGGTTTAAATTGGATACAGGTTGCAGGTGTTGCCATCACTCTATAACCTTGCCAGTTAGCATCCATTTCTTGGTGAATATGACCATGTAAAATCCCTTTCACTTTATCAAAAGGGGCTAATGCATACGCCAATTCATGAGCATTACGTAAATTATGCTGATCTAACCAAGTTGAATGGGTAGGCAAAATGTGGTGATGTAAGACAATTAACGTATAACGTTCTGGATGATCTTTTAATTTTGCGACCAACCAGTCTATTTGATATTGGCTTAATTCACCATGTGGAACGCCAAACACTTGACTATCTAACATTAAAATCTGCCAAGATTTGCCTAAAAGAATGTGCTTTTTCGGATTTAAATTACCTTGATCCTGATTCAAGATTTCAAACATTTTTGGTTGAAAATCATGATTTCCGGGAATCCAAAAGACGGTTTTTTCTAAGCTTTTCACTTGTTCACAAAAATGTAAGTAGCCTTCACGACTACTATCTTGAACCAGATCCCCTGTAGCTAACACCAGATCATAGTCAAAACGACTGGCTTTAATTTCGTGTAAAACTTGAGAAAAGCTTTGAAATGTATTGATGCCTAATAATTCCCCATGCTCATCTTTAAACAAATGAGGATCGGTAATTTGAATGATTTTGAACACCTCCGCTGATGTATCATATCTATAAGTGCTGAACAAAGCGAACTCCTACGACTAAAATAAAACTCTTTGTAAATTACCGACTTATCAAAGAAATTGCACCTACCAAAATAAAAAAATGTTAGCTATGTCATATTTATTGATAAAAAATTTTCTGAAAATTAAACCTAAATCACACTTTTATCGTGTGGATTTAGAAAATTGAATTATGAGAGGGTCTTATAATTCAACTGTAACCACTGTAATCCCAACACCGCAATGCTATTATCAATTTTGCCCTCATTAACCCATTGATAAGCTTGCTCACGGCTCACTACATGGACACGGATATCTTCATTCTCTTCGCTCAAACCGTGTAGCCCTTTCGCTGTTGTGCTATCCACTTTGCCCACAAACAAATGGATACGCTCAAACACACCACCTGGGCTGTCCCACACGCTTAAACAATGTTGCAAATCTTGCACTTGCACGCCGGCTTCTTCTTCGCTTTCACGTAGCGCAACCTCTTCTGGTTTTTCCCCTTCTTCTACCATGCCGGCGATCAACTCTAACAACCAAGGTGACTGTGCTGAATCAGGTTGATAAGCACCAATACGCACTTGCTCAACCAATACAACGGCATCTTTAATCGGATCGTAAGCAATCACCGCAGATGCGGCCCCTTTGACTAACAATTCACGAGTGACTACCCCACTGTATCCGCCAGTAAACAGCTTGTGTTTAAATTGAATCTTTTTTAATTGAAAAAAACCTTGGTATAAGGTTTCTTCTTTAAGAATGTCAATATCTTGCTGACGAAACTGTTGAATTTCCATGTTATCTCCTTAAATAAAAAAACGACAAAAAATCTGCGCGAGATTCGCAAGCAAACAGGCTTTGCCTGCAATTTCTTCCTGCTGCCATGCCTCACATAATATATCTGCATTAAACTGTTGTTGGGCTTGTTGTGCAATCGGTAAATAACTGATATGCCAAGGTTCATAACCAATTTCTTTATCTTGTGGTAACTGCGTGAAAGGCAAGGCAAAATCAAAATGAGCGAGATGTTGTTGCAACCACTCACTTAATTCAAAGAAATAACCGCCTTGTTCATATTCCCAAGGTTCAAGTTGTAAAGTTTGATGAGGAGGCAATAAGTGCGGATCAAAAACATCAATTTCCGTGCCCCAATGATGACGACTACCACCCGGCAAAGCAGACCAACGTAAAATAGCTTGTACTTTTTCCCAGTCGGAAAGTGTGCTCAAATCGAGCGGATTTCCCTGATCATCATGCACTTTACGCTCACCATAAAATTTCGCATTCCAAATGGCTTGTTGACGTTGAAAGTCACGAAAGCTACTGGCTGGCTGTAAATTAAAGCCATGTTTAGCCGCACTTTGCTGTAAACATTGAAAAGCCACTAAGCAATCTTGGTGTAAGAAATGATGGACAGAAAATGGGCAAGGGAGTGCAACTAAATGTGTGCGTGCCTTACCGGTTAATTGCTCGGGTGTAAAGAGAAAGCTCATACGCGTTCCAACATATTACACAAAACGTGCTGATATACTTCACCACATTTTGCCAGATCATCTACATTGACACATTCATCGACTTTATGAATAGTTTTATTCAACGGTCCAAATTCCACCACTTCTGCCCCCATTAACGCAATAAAACGGGCATCTGACGTGCCACCACCGGTATCTAAGTGCGGTCGGTTTTGCGTGATTTTTTCCACGACATCTAGCAAGGTATCCACCAATTTGCCTTTCGCTGTTAAAAACGGTTTGCCCGATAGACGCCACTCAATACGATAATTTAACTGATGTTTTGCTAACATCTCTGCAACTTTCTTTTTAATGATGTCATCGGTCACTTCTGTGCAATAGCGTAAATTAAATTGCACATAAAGCTCACCCGGTATCACATTATTGCTCCCTGTTCCCGCCTGAATATTAGCAATTTGCAATGAAGTCGGTGGAAAAAAGTCATTACCGTTATCCCATTGATAAGTGGTCAATTCTGTTAAAAAGCCAAGTGCCTTATGCACTGGATTTTGTGCTAAATGCGGATAAGCCACATGCCCTTGTACCCCTTGAATATAAAGGTTTGCTGTAATCGAACCGCGGCGACCATTTTTGACAATATCACCAAACTGCTGAGCACTTGAAGGCTCGCCGACAATACAATAATCAATCGGCTCACCTCTTGCCATTAATGTCTCGACTACACGTACTGTACCATCTTTAGCGGCGGCTTCTTCATCTGAGGTAATTAATAAAGCAACAGTACCTGAATGCTCTGGATTGGCTTTCACATAGTGTTCTGCCGCCACCACCATCGCCGCAAGCGATCCTTTCATGTCTGCCGCACCACGCCCATACAGCACATTATCCACTAGCTGTGCGGAAAAAGGCGGATACTGCCATTGGGTTGTATCCCCCATAGGCACCACATCGGTATGTCCTGCAAAGGCAATGACTGGCGAACCCGAACCATGTTTCGCCCATAAATTTAACGTATCATTAAAAGGGAGCCATTCGATTTGAAAACCTAAGCGTTCTAAACGCTCAGCGATGATCTGTTGACAACCTTGATCGTCAGGGCTAATGGATGGTCGGCGAATCAATTCACGGGCTAATTCAATAATGGAATTTTTCATTTTTATACCGCACTTTTGCTCAAGAAGGTAAAACGGGGTTTCTGTCAAAAAAGATCAGGGCAACCATACCACGATCGCCTTATTTAAAACAGGCTGCATACTCTTTTGCATTAAAGCCAATCAATGCCTTGCCGTCTTGTAAAATAATTGGACGTTTAATTAAGGTAGGCTGCTCAAAAAGCACCTCAAGTGCGGTCTGTTTTGATAAATTTTCTTTCACCTCATCACTCAGATTCCGCCATGTAGTGCTACGTTTATTGACTAACACTTCCCAGCCAAACTGGGCTTCAGCTTGTGCCAACCAGCTTTTGTCTAAGCCATCTACACGATAATCATGCAATTGGTGTGTAATATTATTGGCACTTAACCAACTTAATGCTTTTTTCACAGTATCGCAATTTTTAATGCCATAAACAGTAATCATCATTTCTCCTTAAAATAAAAATCCCTTAGATATTTGACCCAAGGGATTTTAGCATATTTCAAAATACGGCGTTAATGACTTGTGAGTTTACCTAACAAGGTGTTCATGCGTTTAATAAAGGCAACTGGATTTTCAAGGCTACCACGCTCAGCCAACATCGCTTGTTCAAGTAGCAATTCAATCCAATCGGCAAATTGCTGCTCATCGGCAATTTCTGCTACTTTTTGTACTAAACCATGTTCTGGATTTAATTCGAAGGTGTATTTAACCTCTGGCATCGCTTGACCCGCCGCAGCGAATAATTTCGCCATTTGGGTGGTCATCTGGTCATCACCCGTCGAAACAACCGCTGGCGTATCCGTTAAACGGTGGGTTAAGCGCACTTCTTTCACGCGCTCGCCAAGCAAGGTTTTCACACGTTCCACAAAAGAAGCATATTGCTCATCTTGTGCTTTTTGACTGTCTTCCTCTTTATCCGCTAAATCACCTAGATCTAAATCCGCTTTACTGATGGTTTGCAGTGGCTTACCGTCAAATTCCGTTAAGTAGCTTAACATCCATTCATCAATACGATCGGACAGCAATAATACTTCAATGCCTTTCTTATTGAACAATTCTAAGTGCGGTGAGTTTTTCGCGGCGACATAAGTATCTGCCGTAATGTAATAAATCGCCTTTTGTCCTTCTTTCATACGTGCCACATAGTCTTCTAACGACACGCTTTGTTGGCTGCTGTCATTGTGTGTTGAAGCAAAACGTAATAATTTTGCAATCGTTTCTTTATTTGCAAAATCTTCTGCTGGACCTTCTTTTAACACTAAACCAAACTCTTGCCAAAAGCGTTGGTATTTCTCCGCATCGTCTTTGGCTAATTTTTCGAGCATTTGTAATGCACGTTTCGTTAGGGCTTTACGTAAAGCACTCGTGACTTTGTTATCTTGTAAAATTTCGCGCGATACATTCAGTGGCAAATCATTGGAATCTAATAAACCACGCATAAAACGCAGATAATTTGGCATAAAGACTTGCGCATCATCCATAATAAAGACACGTTGTACATACAGCTTTAAGCCGTGTTTATGTTCGCGATTAAATAAATCCCAAGGGGCTTTTGCTGGCACATAAAGTAAACTGGTATATTCTTGATTTCCTTCTACTTTATTGTGTGCCCAAAGTAACGGATCGGTAAAATCATGACTTAAATGCTTATAGAACTCTTGATATTCTTCCTCCGAAATCTCATTTTTTGCACGTGTCCACAAGGCTTGCGCTTTATTGATTTTTTCCCATTTAATGCCGGTTTCTTTGCCTTCATCGTCATATTCTTTGGTTAAGATTTCTACTGGCAAACCAATATGATCCGAATATTTGCCGATAATTTCACGTAAGCGCCAATCATTTAAAAAGGCTTTTTCATCTTCACGTAAGTGAAGGGTAATTTCGGTACCGCGTTCTTTTTTGTCAATATCCGCCACAGAATACTCACCTTCGCCTGCCGATTCCCAAAGCACCGCTTTATCTGCACTTACGCCTGCTGCACGCGTTTTCACAGTGACTTTATCTGCCACAATAAAGGCGGAATAAAAACCGACCCCAAACTGACCAATTAATTGGCTATCTTTGGCTTGATCTTGTCCTAATGCACTTAAAAATTCTTTGGTGCCCGATTTGGCAATGGTACCTAAATGATCGATTACTTCATCACGCGTCATCCCAATGCCATTATCACTAATGGTTAAAGTGCCTTTCTCTTCATCAAAACGAATACGCACTTTTAAATCCCCATCACCTTCATAAAGCTCTGGCGCAGACAAGGCTTTAAAACGCAATTTATCTGCCGCATCAGAGGCATTGGAAATTAATTCACGTAAGAAAATTTCTTTATTGGAATAGAGAGAATGGATCATTAGTTGAAGAAGTTGTTTGACTTCCGATTGAAAACCACGCGTTTCTTGATTCGTTGACATAATATTTCCTTCTGTTACGCTTTATTACACTTAATAAGTGCTTCCTGATATAAGTGCAAAAAACGAAATTTCAAGGGAAAATACTACTATTAAGCGCAAAAAAAGTGCGGTAGAAAGTTTCACTTTTTCCACCGCACCATTTAAACAACGTTTAATTAGGCAATCTGCTTAGAAATCGTAACGTAAACCCACTTTCGCGCCGTATTGGTTGATTTTAACGCCATCAATTTTACCTAAACGATTATATTCGATACCCGCGTTCAGAGACACATTCTTCACTAACGCATATTGTGCCCCCGCTAAAAAGCCATAGCCCAATTTATGTACTTTTGTACTGCGATATTCTGAATAGCCTGGCGCTTTAAAATCTAAAGTGGATTTGAAATGATTTTGAGAGAGTCTCATCCCGACATAAGGCTTAATTTCTGTACCAAAATTGAAATCATATAATGCAGACAGCCCCCATGAGGTCACTTTGAGCGAATATTTTTCTGGTCCAGAAACAGTTTGATGACCACCAGCATTTGGAATTGTTGCACTCTCTTGCTCAGTATGGGTTAATTTTCCATAATGGCTATAATCTAATGCTAAACGGAAATCATCAAATTTATAACCCACTGCTAAACTTGGTGAAAATTTACTTTTACTCACATCTTCAAATTTTAACTTGGAATACCCCAAATCACCCTGTACATAAAAATTAGCGCTTGCTGTTGCTGCACATAATGTGCCTAACGCTAATACAAATACTGATTTTTTCATTGTCATGTCCTCTTTAGTGTTAATGGAGTTATAAAATCTTGGCAACGATATTATCAAGCCATATTAAGTCTTCTTAATCAACCGAGATTTACAATTTTTACATAAATATACAATGTTATTTTTTTGTATATTATGGTGTCTTCTTTGTGTCAAATGATGTACTTTGCATTGGCAGTAGTAAGCAAAAGTCGGTCCTCTTACTCGCGTTACATCAAATTGATGACACACTTCCGGTGTTAAATGAAAAACATCTTGCATTACGCTCTGCCATTCTTCACCGTGTGGTTTAACGCGACCAAATACTTGATAAACAATTAAATGAGCGAGTTCATGGGGCACCACTTGCTGAATAAATGCTGCTGAATTTTCAAGTAACAGAATCGGATTCAGCCGAATTTCATTTTGTTGCAAATATGCCACACCAGCTTTCATGCCTCGTACATTATAATGCACTGTTGGCATAGAGAACGTACGATTGAAATAGCCGCTCGCAAGTTGCAAACACTGAGTGAGTTTACGTTGAACTTGCCTATTTAAATGACGAAGCTGAGTTTGTGGTTGCATAATTGGCATAAAAAAGAAGGCGAACGTTGTTGTCCGCCTTTACGTTTCTTGTCCGAGTAACGGTTATTTAAGTCCTGCTGCAGCGCGTAATTCTTCTGCACGATCAACTTTTTCCCATGGGAATTGTTCACGCCCAAAGTGACCATAAGCCGCCGTTTCACGGTAAATAGGCTGAATTAAATCAAGCATTTTAATTAAACCGTACGGACGTAAATCAAAGAATTCACGCACCAATGCTACTAATAATTCGTTAGCAACTTTACCGGTACCAAAAGTTTCCACCATGATAGACGTCGGATCAGCAACCCCAATCGCATACGAAAGTTGAATTTCGCAACGATCTGCAAGCCCCGCAGCAACAATATTTTTCGCCACATAACGCGCCGCATAAGCAGCTGAGCGGTCTACTTTGGAAGGATCTTTACCCGAGAATGCACCGCCACCATGACGCGCGGCACCGCCGTAAGTATCCACAATAATTTTACGCCCTGTTAACCCGCAGTCCCCCATCGGACCACCAATCACAAAGCGTCCTGTTGGGTTGATGAAATATTTGGTTTCTTTTGATAACCACTCTGCAGGTAAAACAGGCTTAATAATTTCTTCCATCACTGCTTCATGCAAATCATGTTGTGAAATGCTGTCACAGTGTTGCGTAGAAAGGACGACCGCATCGACCCCAACAATTTTGTGATCTTCATATTTTAGCGTGACTTGGCTTTTTGCATCAGGACGTAACCATGGCAAGGTACCCTCTTTACGCACCTTGGCTTGACGCTCCATTAAACGGTGCGCATAAGTAATGGCTGCAGGCATCAGCACTTCAGTTTCATTAGTGGCATAACCAAACATAATCCCTTGGTCACCTGCACCTTGATCTAATGGATTTTCACGATCCACACCTTGATTAATATCGGAAGATTGTTTACCAATCGCATTTAACACGGCACAAGAATGACCATCAAAGCCCATATCAGAATGTTTATAGCCAATATCACAAATCACCTGGCGGGTTAAGTTTTCAATATCTACCCAAGCCGATGTTGTGATCTCGCCACCCACTAATGCCATCCCTGTTTTTACATAGGTTTCACAAGCAACGCGGGCTTTGGGATCTTGTTTTAAAATTTCGTCTAATACCGCATCGGAAATTTGATCGGCAATTTTATCTGGATGTCCTTCTGATACGGATTCGGAAGTGAATAAATAACGAGACATAATATCCTTCTTGTGTTCTTTTAGATGTTTCTGCGTCTGGACGGCTATAATACGCTTTTATTGAGAAAATTCAATCTTTATCGCAAAAAAATTTCCCTTCGTGATAAAACACACGAAGGGAAATCGTTTTCAGACAAGCAAGAAAAGACGATTAAAAAATTTCACTCTCCACGAAAAAATAAGCAATTTCGCGTTTTGCACTGTCCAGACTGTCCGACCCATGCACTGAATTATGTCGCCCATCAATCGCAAAATCGCGACGAATTGTCCCCTCTGCGGCTACGGCAGGGTTCGTTGCTCCAATTAAGGTGCGATAATCTTTCACCGCATTTTCTTTCTCTAGCACTAATGCTAAAACCGGTGCAGAGATCATATACGCGACAAGCTCAGGAAAAAACGCTTTATCTTGATGCTCCGCGTAAAACCCTTCAGCTTGCGCTTGTGTCAGATGTAACATTTTCGCTGCCACCACGCGAAACCCCGCTTGTTCAAAACGGCTTAGAATAGCACCAATTAAATGTCGTTTTACTGCGTCAGGTTTAATCAATGAGAGTGTTCTTTCTACTGCCATATCTGGTCCTTATCCCTTGACTGGATTTAATAATAAGTTGGCGAGCGTTTGCACACCAATCCCCGTTGCGCCCACAGCCCATAAATCGCTTGCTGTTTTACGATAAGTGGCTGAACAATCAATATGTAACCAATGTTGTTGATAATTTTTCACAAAGTAAGATAAAAAAGCTGTGGCTGTACTTGCACCCGCCCCTACTGGCACCGTCCCTGTATTCGCAATATCGGCAAATGCCGTGCTTATTTGTGAACGATGTAATTCCGCAAACGGTAAACGCCAGAAAGGTTCTTGTTCGGCTTCCGCAGACTTAAAGAGCGCAGCTACCAATGCATCATCCATAGACAATACTGAGTGGTAATCATTGCCTACCGCCATTTTTGCAGCTCCAGTTAACGTTGCACAATCAATGATCATTTTTGGCTGTTGTTTATCGGCTTCAATTAATCCATCTGCAAGTACCAAACGCCCTTCCGCATCCGTATTTAAAATTTCAGCAGTCACGCCATTGCTGTAAGTGATAATATCACCCAATTTAAACGCATTGCTGCTCACCAGATTTTCTGCACAGCATAAATAGAGTTTCACACGTTGTGTTAAACCACGGGCGATGGCTAACCCTAATGAGCCTGTTAACAATGCCGCGCCGCCCATATCTGTACGCATCGTGCTCATATTATCACTTGGTTTAATGCTATAACCGCCACTGTCAAAAGTAATGCCTTTCCCCACTAAACAGGCTAATACCGGCGCATCAGGATTGCCTGTTGGGTTGAAATCTAATTGCAACATCGCTGGCGGGTTAGCAGAACCGCGTCCCACATTCCAAATACCTTGATAATTCTGTGCTTTTAATTCTTCGCCCGAAATAATGTTAAAACTGACCGCACTTTTATCCCCATATTCTTCTGCTTGTTCTTCGATAAAGTGGGCTGCACGGCTCGCCAATTCCACAGGGGTAATCACTTCCGCGGGCAAATTAATCATTTCACGTACAAAATCACCGCATTGAATGCGCGCTAATAATTCCGCTTGCGGTGCATCGCCTAAAGTTGGAAATTCCACCGCATAATCTTGTTTTGCGCTATAAAAACCTTGATAAAATGCCCAGCAGGTTTCTAAATCCCAATTTTCGCCAGCAAGTACCACATCTTTAATCCCCTGACCACGTAATTTACGCGCTGCTTTTTGTACAGTATTACGCGCGGAATAGTCAGTAACATGAATAGTGGCTTGCGCCTGATGAAAACTTAATAGTGCATTTTTTCCCCAAGCTTCATCTGCTACTTGAGTCGATAACATAATTTGCATTGGCATAAACGATCCTTTTATTTTTTGTATTATCTAAATAAAAATAAAGTGCGATTCACTATACCAGTTTTTCCGCACTTTAGTACCTTTTCCACAAAATATCTTTTCTTTCATGGTGACAAATAATTCACATACCATGCGACTGTTTTTCGTAATCCCGTCTCAAAATCCGTTTTTGCCACCCAGCCTAATTCGTCTTGAATTTTTGAGGCATTTATCGCATAACGCAAGTCATGACCGGGACGATCTTTCACAAAAGTGATCAGCTGCTTAAAGTCGGTTATTTCGCTGAGTTGATCCGAAAACGCTGTCAATCCTCCCGCCTGTCTTAACTGATTTAAGATCTCACATAACCGCATCACAAGATGAATATTACTGTACTCACAACGTGCACCAATATTATAGGTTTCCCCCACTTTGCCCTTTGTTAGTACAAGATACAAAGCTTGTGCATGATCATCAACAAACAACCAATCTCGCACTTGCTGCCCATCGCCATAGAGCGTCAACGGTTTTCCCTGTAAAGCCTGACTTAACATAAAAGGAATGAGTTTTTCAGTATGTTGATAAAAACCATAATTATTCGTACTGTTGCTCATCACAATGGGCAAACCATAAGTTCGATGCCAAGCTCGTACTAAATGATCGCTAGCTGCTTTTGAGGCAGAATAAGGGCTACTTGGACGATAGGGGGAAGTTTCTGTAAACGCAGGTTGTGTGAAGTCAAGGTCACCAAATACCTCATCTGTTGAAACATGGTGAAAACGAAAAGCCGCTTTGCTTTTTTCGTCTAATGTGAGCCAATATTGCCGAGTCACCTCAAGTAAAGTATAGGTACCAACAATATTTGTTTGAATAAACGCGGCTGCGCCAGCAATTGAGCGATCAACATGACTTTCTGCTGCCAAATGCATAACACAATCCGGTTGATAGCGCTGAAAAATGTTGCTCAAGGTCGTGGCATCTGCAATGTCACCTTGTTCAAAATGGTAACGTGGGTTGTCAACAACAGAGGCTAAAGCGTCCAAATTACTGGCATAGGTGAGTTTATCGAGATTTATAATCTGATCTGATGTTTGGCTTAAAATGTAGCGAATAACGGCGGAGCCAATAAAACCTGCCCCACCAGTAATAAGGATCTTTTTCATCTTTTATCTTGAAACGGATGGAATAAAAACTTGCCGTACATCACAAAACTTGTATAATTCAGCACAACCGTATAATATACAGCAATTAAAATCAAAATGCTGTAAACATTTGTAGTTTATTTAGAGGAACCAATGGCAAAAGAAGATTGCATTGAGATGCAAGGCACAATTTTAGAAACCTTGCCAAACACGATGTTTCGTGTTGAATTAGAAAACGGTCACGTTGTGACAGCCCACATTTCAGGTAAAATGCGTAAAAACTATATTCGTATTTTAACCGGTGATAAAGTGACCATTGAAATGACACCTTACGACTTAAACAAAGGTCGCATTATTTTCCGTAGCCGCTAACCTATTTTGACAAAAAAGCACTGATATTTCAGTGCTTTTTTGTTTGTTCTGACTTACAGACGGGGCATGAATAAACGACGACGAATCAGTGCGCCGAACCCACGCATTAAGAGCAGTAGCAACGACAGTCCATAGATAGCGGTATTACCAAACACAGCGTAAGGCGTTTGACCTTCCGTAGCCGCCACTTTATGCGTTAACGTCGTTTCAATGAATTGTGGCGCTTGTGCAACAATTTTACCTTGCTCATCAATAAACACGCTAATGCCAGTATTGGTGGCACGAATGACTGGTTTCCCAAACTCTAAAGCACGCATTCTTGCCATCTGTAAATGTTGCCAAGGTCCAATAGAGTCACCAAACCACGCATCATTTGAGACTGTGAGAATGAAATCCGTGTCTTGTTTCACATTCTTTCTTAATTGTTCACCCAAAATAATCTCATAACAAATTGCCGCACTTAGCTGGCGATTTTTGACCACTAACGGCGATTGAATTTCATCACCACTTTGGAAAGCAGACATGGGTAAGTTAAACACACTCCCTAATGGACGCAATAATGTCTCTAAAGGAACATATTCACCAAAAGGCACAAGATGATGCTTACTGTAACGATTTGTCGTTTCTAATGAATAAGGGAAATCCGTATTTCCCAAAGTAATAATTGAATTTAATAACTTATTTGCTGTTTCATCTTGATAGATCGTCCCCATGACGATTTCCGTTCCAGCTTGTTGTGCATGTGCTTGTAGTCCTTGGAAAAAAGGCTGAATATGATTTTCTAACACTGGCAATGCAGATTCAGGCAAAATAATGACGTCAGTTTTACCGAGATGCTGACTAATTAACTTATGATAGATATCTAAAGTTTGATACAGATATTCTGGTTCCCATTTTAAATTTTGCTCAATATTGCCCTGTGCTAACGTCACAAGCAAATCCCTGTCTTCTATTTTTCTGACATACTCAGCCTTGGAAGAATAAGCTGACAATCCACCAACTAGTGTGAGTAAAAGGAGATTAGCTATCACAACATTCCACTTTCTTGGTTTAATAAGCAAGACGGAAAGTAAATTAAAAATCACCGCACTGACCCACATTACAAAGAAAGTGACGCCAGTAACACCAAACATCGGCGCGAGATGAGCAAATGGGCTATCGATTTGACTATAACCAAATTGTAACCACGGAAATCCGGTAAAGAGCCAGCCGCGTAAAAATTCGGTAAAGGTCCAAATCACGGGGAACATCGCTAAGCTACTGACTTGAAAACGCTGGATCAAATAAGCAAAGAGCATCGGATACAATGCAAGATAGGCGGCTAAGGCAAGGACTAACACATAGCTCACCACGACAGAGGCACCACCAAATTGATGAATACTAACGTGTACCCAATTTATCCCAAAAGTGAAAAAAGCTAATCCCCACAAAAATGCCGACCAAAGTGCGGTCTTTTTTTCCGCTGTTTTAGCAACAAAAATAAGACCTAAAAGCGATAAGTAAGCACAACCCCAATAATCAAAAGGGGAAAAGGCTAACACCCCGATAATGCCTGAAAAAATCGCAATAAAATAAGTAAAAATCTTTTTTTTCATCTTCTTTAAATAATGAAGCACGAGTCTTTACTCGTGCTCGTCTTCCGTATCGACGTGTTTAATCTTCCTTTAGTTCTTCGGCTTTTTCAATTTCAGCTAACTGCTCATCCGTGACAGTAATGCGTAATTGAATCAAACGACGACTATCCGCAGAAGTCACTTTAAAACCGATATTCTCAATGGTGATTTCTTCACCGCGTTTTGGTAAGTAACCAAAGGCTTGCATGACCACCCCACCAATGGTATCCACCTCTTCATCAGCAAAGTGAGTATTAAACTGTTGATTAAAGTCTTCAATATCCGTTAAAGCGCGTACCGCATAAGTATGGCGAGAAAGCTGACGAATATTGACAATTTCTTCTTCATCGAATTCATCTTCAATATCCCCTACAATTTGCTCAAGAATATCTTCGATTGTCACCAAACCAGACACTGCACCAAACTCATCAACCACGATCGCCATATGAAAACGTTCTGAACGGAAATCTTTGAGCATCCGATCAACTCGCTTACTTTCCGGCACAATTACCGCAGGACGTAATAAAGGCATTAAATCAAATTCTTCCGCATTGGAACGTAAAAAGCGGAGCAAATCTTTCGCATGTAGAATCCCTGCGATATTATCACGCTCATCCGTAATCACCGGGAAACGCGAGTGTGCTGACACAATGATCGTATCCAAACAAGAATCTAAATTTTGATCCGTGTGAATAAATACTATTTGTGAGCGGGGGATCATAATGTCACGCACGCGTAATTCCGCGATTTCCATGACACCTTCTATCATCTCCCGTGTATTTTGATCAATCAGCTCATTTTGCTCTGAATCGCGAATCACTTCGACCAGTTCTTCACGATTTTTTAATTCACCTTGGAAAAAGCGCCCAAACAGCGATTGAAAAAAACTTTTTTTCTGGTGAGATTCAGTAGAGTAAGTATTTGATTGTTCTTCGTTAGCCATAAATTTTTGAATACGTTTCCGTCAACATTGACCGTTGAAAAGTAACATATTTCCTGCTTAATAGCAAAAAAAAGCCCCTAGACAGTGGGGCAAAAAACGACAATTCGCATTTATTGTTATGATGAAAAGTTAAAACGGGTCCAATGTTGATATTTTTCTCCGGCTTGGCTCATGCCACCCAATGTCCACCACTCAGGATGATTAGGGGTATCAGGTAAGGCTTGTGTTTCTAACGCAATCCCGACGTAATCCTGATAGTATGAGCCGAAACGATTCGGCGTGCCGGCTAGAAAATTCCCAGTATATACTTGTAAGGCAGGTTGAGAGGTGGAGACCTGTAAACGTAAAGAACCGTCTGCTGCCGTAAGAACCGCACTGAGTTTTTCTTTGTCTTGATTTAATAGAAAGGCATGATCATACCCTTTTACTAGGGCTTGTTCATCTTGTAAAAAGTCTTTCTCAATAGACTTCATCTCACGAAAATCAAAACTGGTGCCCTGTACGGATTTCAACGCTGCACAAGGGATCCCCTCTGGATTCACAGGTAAGTAATGGTCAGCATTGACTTGCAAATAATGTTCTCGAATGTCCTCACCAAGCTCCGCGTTATTGAGATTAAAATAAGCATGGTTGGTTAAATTTAGCGGGGTGTCTTGATCACTTTCCGCCTCAAATTGAATTTCTACACAATTTTGCTCGCTCAGTAAGTACGTTACACGTACTTTCACATGACCGGGAAAACCTTGATCACCGTCTGGCGAAGAAAGTGAAAAACACACAAAATTTTCACCGCACTTTTCCAATTGCCAACGTTGGCAATCAAAACCATTTTCGCCGCCATGTAACTGATGTTGTCCTTGATTCGTCTGTAACTGAATCGGCACCCCATTTAATACAAAACGTCCATTCGCAATACGATTCGCATAACGCCCGATAGTCGCACCTAAATAAACCTGTTGCTTAGGGTAATCCTCAAGCTGACAGCCTAATAACACCTCACGTAATTGATTTTGCACAGGCACCTTACAAGACAACCATGTCGCCCCCCAATCCATCACTTGGATAGACATCCCTTTTGCATTGGATAAAGTGACTAATTGAAATGGTTGTCCATCTGGTGCGACACCCAGTGTACACTTGCTCAGCATACGCTTACTCCTTGTGAGGCAGTACACACATAAAAATCTTCTTTTAAACCCGTTTGTTGGGCGTAATTATCAGCAATAATCTGACGAACGGCTTCCACTTTTTCCACTGGTGCAACCGCCACAATACACCCACCAAAGCCACCACCAGTCATTCTAGCGCCACCGGTTTTACCAATTGCAATCTGTGCCAGTTCCACTAAATAGTCAATTTGCGGTACCGTAATCTCAAAATCATCACGCATTGACTCATGCGATTGCGCCATAAGTTCTCCCAGTAGTGCAAGATTGCCACTTTGTAAGGCTTTAACCGCATCTAAAACACGTTGGTTTTCCGTCACCACATGACGTGCACGTTTCGCCACTTCGGGATCCAATGCTGTCAACTCTGCTTCTCTTTGTTTAAATTGAGCAAGAGACACATCACGTAATGCTTTCACGCCAAAGAATTTCGCGGCGACTTCACATTGCTGACGACGAGTGTTGTACTCCCCCGCCACCAAATCGTGTTTCACATGAGAACTCACAATCATCACCGCTACATTAGCGGGAATAGGCGTTGGAATCGTTTCTAACGAACGACAATCGATCATCAGTAAATGATCTTTTTGTCCTAAGGCTGAAATCAATTGATCCATATTGCCACATTGGCAACCGACAAACTGGTTCTCAGCTTTCTGACCAATAAGCGCAATTTCCGTATTAGTTAAAGGTAAATTACCTAATTGTTGGCAAAATTTGCCAACCGCCACTTCTAAAGAGGCAGAAGAACTCAAACCCGCAGATAACGGCACATTACCAGAAATCACTAAATCTGCACCGCACTTAAAGTCTGGACAATGGGCCTGCACAAATTTCACCACGCCACGTACATAACCTGTCCATTTTTTACTTGAATCAGGAGTAATCTCTTCTGCTAAATCAAATTCATCCCATTGCTGCAAATCGCCAGCATAGACTTTAAATCGGCTATCATCCCGTTTTCGACCACTGATGGCGGTGCCATAATTAATTGCACAAGGCATCACAAAACCATCATTATAATCCGTATGTTCACCAATAATATTGACTCGACCTGGTGCATAAACATTTAAGGTCGGTGTACAATTAAATTTTTCTTGAAATAAGCGTTGAGCAGATTGCTGTGGAGTCATGTTATATCCCTTTCCTTATCGCAAACAATATGCGTCTTATCAAATGACAAATAGAAATCGCGTTGTATCTCACTTAGGTTATCTTTGCTTATAATGCACTTCACTGAGCACACGTAAACGTTCTGCGGCTTGCTCTGCAGTTAAATCACGTTGAGATTCCCCTAACATTTCATAACCTACCATAAATTTACGTACAGTAGCAGAACGTAATAATGGTGGATAAAAATGGGCATGAAGTTGCCAATGTTCATTGCTCTCTTCATTAAAAGGCGCCGCATGAAACCCCATGGAATAAGGGAAAGAGGTTTCAAATAAATTATCGTATTTTGTCGTCAGTTTTTTTAATGCTAGCGCTAAGTCTTTGCTTTGTTCTTCAGTTAAGTCCGTCAAACGTTTCACATGCGCCTTCGGCATCAATAACGTTTCAAATGGCCAAACCGCCCAATAAGGCACCACCGCTAACCAATGTTCAGTTTCAACCACCACGCGTTCTTTCAGTTCAATTTCACGTTTGGCATAGTCCATTAACATCACCGAACCTTGCTTAGCAAGATAAGCGCGCTGAGTCTGATCCGCACGCGCTACTTCATTTGGCAAAAAGCTATTCGCCCAAATTTGCCCATGTGGATGCGGATTAGAACAGCCCATAGCGGCACCTTTATTTTCAAAGATTTGGACCCATTGATATTTTTGCCCCAATTCTAGCAACTGCTCTTGCCACACTTTTATCACGTCATGAATTTCTTCGACTGTTAATAAAGGTAAGGTTTTGCTATGATCAGGCGAAAAGCAAATCACGCGACTTTCGCCTTGTGCTTTTGATATTTGGAATAAAGGATCGGTCGACTTTTCTGGATTAGGTGTTTCTTCTAATAACGCAGAAAAATCATTTTTGAACACGAAAGGCTTTTGATAATCAGGGTTTTGTTCACCTGTAATACGCTTATTGGATGGGCATAAATAACAGGTTGGATCATAACTTGGCTTTTCATCCTCAGCCACTTTTTCTTGTTGCCCTTGCCATGGACGTTTTGCTCTATGTGGTGATACAAGTACCCACTGATCGGTTAACGGATTATAACGGCGATGTGGGTGTTCGGTTGGTTCAAATCGTGAATGACGCATCTTTTACTCCCGACAACTGAAAACGGTTACATTTTATTTTTGGCATAAGATACCAAATTATCAAAAATAAACTGTTAACTAGATCACAAAATCAAGAAATCCCTTACGATTTTACTTTGTTTTTTGTGTATAAGGTGTCAGATTTAGTGCTAAACGTTTTCAAACCTAGCAAAATTTTATAGGATGAAAACAAGGGTTTCTCACAGGAAAGGTCATATTCGTTATGGTTACTATTCATGATGTTGCACAACATGCGGGTGTTTCTGTCGCTACGGTATCTCGCGTACTCAATAATCATCCTTCTGCGAGTGAAAAAGCTCGCATCGCCGTCCAAGCTGCCATCGAAAAGCTTGGTTACCAACCCAATGCGAATGCACAAGCACTTGCCATGAAAAATACCGATACTATTGGAGTGGTGGTAACAGATGTTACCGACGCCTTTTTCGCGATCTTAGTGAAAGCTGTCGATAAAGTGGCAGAAGAATACAAAAAAACCATTATCATTGGGATTGGCTATCATAATGCAGAAAAAGAAAAAGAAGCGATCGATACACTATTACGCAAACGTTGTAGCTGTCTTGTGGTACATGCAAAGGCACTCAGTGATGGAGTCCTATGTCAATATTTAGAAAAAGTGCCAGGTATGGTGATTATCAATCGTGTTGTGCAAGGGTATGAACATCGTTGTGTTAGCTTAGATAATGAAAAAGGGACTTTTATCGCGACAGAAACCTTAATTAAGCTCGGGCACAAAAAAATCGGCTATATTGGTTCAAACCATTATATTATGGATGAAATAGAAAGACATCGTGGTTATCTGGCGGCGTTAAAGCAATACCATATCCCCGTCATTGAACATGCGATTACGCACAGCTCACCCGATTTTGAAGGGGGAGAAGAAGCCATGATTAACCTACTCAGTTACAATTCCGATCTCACCGCGGTGGTCGCTTATAATGATTCTATGGCAGCCGGTGCGATTTCTGTATTAAATGAAAATAACATTCGTGTTCCAGCCCAATGTTCGATCATCGGCTTTGATGATATGCCAATTGCACGTTATTTGATTCCTAAACTCACTACAATCCGCTATCCCATCGATTTAATGGCGAATTATGCGGCAAAATTAGCGCTAAGCTTAGTGGATCAAGATGTGAAAAAACCTTCACACATTCAATTTAATCCCACATTAGTTAGACGTTTCTCAACCGAGCAGCATTCACAATGAGCTAATGATGAAAACGTAAACATTTTCCATTAACAATACAAAAAACGTGGTTAAATTTGTGCAAATTTAGCCACGTTTTCTTTTTTTATAGTAAAAAACACCTTGAAAGTGTGATCAAGGTAACAGTTTCATGAGTCAATTGTAATCGTTTTCACAAATGTGAGTGAGATCACAGTCTTAGAAAATATTTTCCAGTATGATTCACCCCAGTTATCTAGGCAAAGTGGGTTAAACGCAAAAAGATAACAAAATCTATTCGTTCTAAATAGGAGAGTTATTATGAAAAAAACCGTATTAAGTGCTGTTGCTTTAGCAGTCGGTCTAGGCGTAGCCGCTTCAGCAGCGCAAGCCGCCGATCGTATTGGTGTAACCATTTATAAATATGATGATAACTTCATGTCACTCATGCGTAAAGAAATCAATAAAGAAGCTGAGCAATTTAAAGATATTGAGTTATTAATGAACGACTCACAAAACGCACAAGCGGTACAAAATGACCAAGTGGATGGTTTGATTTCTAAAGGCGTTAAAGCCTTAGCCATTAACCTCGTTGACCCAGCGGCAGCACCAACTATTATCGGTAAAGCAAAACCTGATGATATTCCTGTTGTGTTCTTTAATAAAGATCCTGGTGCAAAAGCAATCGGTAGCTATGAACATGCATACTATGTGGGTACCGATCCAAAAGAGCCTGGTTTAATTCAAGGTTCATTGATTGCTAAACACTGGCAAGCTAACCCTGCATATGACTTAAATAAAGACGGTAAAATTCAATACGTTTTATTAAAAGGTGAACCAGGACACCCAGATGCAGAAGCTCGTACAAAATTCGTCATTGAAGAATTAAATAATAAAGGCATTCAAACTGAGCAATTATTCATCGACACGGGGATGTGGGATGCCGCTTTAGCGAAAGATAAAATGGATGCATGGTTATCTAGCTCTAAAGCAAATCAAATTGAAGTGATCATCGCTAACAACGATGGTATGGCGATGGGGGCATTGGAAGCCACGAAAGCACATGGTAAAAAATTACCAATCTTCGGTGTAGATGCGTTACCAGAAGTCCTCCAATTAATCAAAAAAGGTGAAATTGCAGGTACGGTGTTAAATGACGGTGTGAACCAAGGTAAAGCCGTTGTTCAATTAAGTAATAATCTTGCAAAAGGAAAACCTGCCACTGAAGGCACAAAATGGCAGTTAAAAGATCGTGTAGTACGTATCCCTTATGTTGGTGTGGATGCGGATAACTTAAACGAGTTCCTAAAATAATAAACTATAACAAAACAAGAAGTTGTAATTCTCGGGGAGGTATACCCTCCCCCTTTTTATGTGAGGTTGGATATGACAACTCAAATTCCAAATCAAGACAGTGAAATACTGCTCACAATGACCAACGTCTGTAAATCCTTTCCCGGTGTTAAAGCGTTAGACAATGCAAACCTAACTGTGCGCTCGCATTCTGTCCATGCCTTAATGGGCGAAAATGGGGCGGGCAAATCGACCTTATTAAAATGCTTATTTGGTATTTACAGTAAAGATGAAGGTGACATCCTTTTCTTAGGCAAGCCAGTCAACTTTAAAACGTCGAAAGAAGCCTTAGAGAACGGGATTTCCATGGTGCACCAAGAACTTAACTTGGTTAAACAATGTACTGTAATGGATAATCTTTGGTTAGGACGTTATCCATTAAAAGCAGGCTTTGTCGATCACGGCAAAATGTATCGTGATACCAAAGCGATTTTTGAAGAATTAGATATCGATATCGATCCAAAAGAAAAAGTGGCCAAATTGTCAGTGTCACAAATGCAAATGATCGAGATCGCAAAGGCCTTTTCATACAATGCCAAAATCGTAATCATGGACGAACCGACTTCTTCGCTTTCAGAAAAAGAAGTTGAACACCTATTTAAAATTATCGCGAAGCTAAAACAACGTGGCTGTGGCATTATTTATATTTCGCACAAAATGGACGAAATCTTCAAAATTTGTGACGAAATTACGATTTTACGCGATGGTAAATGGATCAATACGGTCGCTGTTAAAGGCACCACAATGGATCAGATTGTATCCATGATGGTTGGGCGTGAACTCACGCAACGTTTCCCACCAAAAACCAATACCCCAAAAGAAACCATCTTAACGGTGGAAAATCTGACCGCACTTAATCAGCCATCTATTCAAGATGTTAGTTTTGAATTACGCAAAGGCGAAGTGCTCGGCATTGCGGGACTGGTTGGGGCAAAACGTACCGATATTGTGGAAACGATCTTCGGGGTGCGTGAACGTAAATCTGGTGTGATTAAACTACACGATAAGGAAATGAAAAACCGGAATGCGTTCGAAGCCATTAACAATGGTTTTGCCTTGGTCACGGAAGAACGTCGCTCTACAGGGATTTATGCGAATCTCAGTATTGAGTTTAACTCATTAATTTCTAACATGAAATCCTATATCAGCAAGTTAGGTTTATTGAGTAACACAAAAATGAAAAGCGACACGCAATGGGTCATTGATTCCATGAATGTGAAAACGCCATCTCACAAAACCAATATTGGCTCATTATCTGGTGGTAACCAACAAAAAGTGGTCATTGGTCGTTGGTTATTAACCCAACCTGAAATCTTGATGTTAGACGAACCAACACGTGGTATCGACATTGGTGCGAAATATGAAATTTATCAGCTGATTATGGAGTTAGCCAAAAAAGATAAAGGTATCATCATGATTTCATCTGAAATGCCAGAGTTATTAGGGGTTACTGACCGAATTCTTGTGATGAGTAACGGTAAAGTCGCAGGTATCGTGAATACTGCTGAAACCTCACAAGAAGAAATTTTACAGCTCGCTGCAAAATATTTATAAAACACAGAATTAAGGAAATAAATTATGGCTGCATTAAAACAAAATAAATCCCTTGATTTCTTTAAACAAAATGCAATCTACTTTGTATTATTAATTTTACTCGGGATCATCATTGTTCAAGACCCAACATTCTTGAACTTACGAAACTTCAGTAACATTTTAACGCAATCTTCCGTACGCTTAATCATCGCGCTGGGTGTAGCCGGCTTACTTGTCACACAAGGGACAGACTTATCTGCCGGTCGCCAAGTCGGTTTAGCGGCGGTTATTTCAGCGACCTTGTTACAAGCCATGGACAACTTTAACCGCGTTTTCCCGGATTTACCTGAGCTCCCAATTCCGGTTGTAATTTTAACTGTTTGTGCGATTGGTGCAATCATCGGTTTAGTAAATGGTTTAGTTATTGCTTACTTAAACGTAACACCATTTATTGCCACCATGGGGACCATGATTATCGTTTATGGGATTAACTCACTTTACTATGATGCGGTAGGAGGATCGCCAATTGCAGGCTTTAACGAAACCTTCTCAACGTTTGCACAAGGTTTCTTTAAATTCGGTTCCTTCAAACTGTCCTATATCACGATTTATGCTGCTGTTGCGACCTTCTTAGTGTGGGTATTGTGGAATAAAACGCGCTTTGGTAAAAATATCTTTGCTATCGGTGGTAACCCAGAAGCGGCTCGTGTATCTGGCGTTAACGTCGCACGTAACTTAGTGGTTATCTATATGATCGCGGGTATGTTCTACGGTTTTGGTGGAATGTTAGAAGCCGGTCGTATCGGTTCTGCCACTAATAACTTAGGTTTCATGTATGAATTAGATGCGATTGCAGCCTGTGTAGTAGGGGGCGTTTCATTCGCCGGTGGTGTGGGTACGGTTATTGGTGTAGTAACTGGGGTAATTATCTTTACCGTCATCAACTACGGCTTAACCTATATCGGTGTTAACCCATATTGGCAATATATCATCAAAGGTAGCATCATCATTCTTGCGGTGGCTATCGACTCACTCAAATACGCGAAGAAAAAATAAAAAGGCGTATCGCACTAGCACAAAAAAGGCGATTTTCAGAATCGCCTTTATTTTCTATCGAAGCGTCGTAAAAGAGACGAACACCACACAACTCATCACACTACTGGATCAATCCTTTCACGAGATTCTCAACAAAATCCAACCGCACTTTATGTCCCTCAAAGGTTTTGCTAAAGCGGAATTTGGTTGGTCCATCAAAACGATACACACTTGGTTCAGTTTGAATTAATTGTAAAAATTTCATTGGATCCAGATCCGCATTAGAGGCAAACTCAATGAAGCCACCCTGTGCATTCGCATCAATTTTCTGAATTTGAATCTTTTTCGCCAACTGACGTAATTCTGCGATACGGAATAGCGATGTAGTGGCTTCCGGTAAACGACCAAAACGGTCAATTAACTCCACTTTTAACTCATCTAATTCCGGCTTATTCTCCGCCCCAGCAATCCGTTTATAGAAAGATAAACGAATATTTACATCCCCCAAGTAATCCTCTGGCAACAAGGCAGGCAAACGTAAATCAATCTCGACTTGTTGTTGAGTGAGTTCTTCTAGGGACGGCTCACGCCCAGCTTTTAAGGCATTCACCGCACTTTCCAATAAATCCATATACAAAGAGAAGCCAATCGATTCAATTTGCCCACTTTGTTCAGAACCAAGGAGTTCCCCCGCACCACGAATTTCTAAATCGTGAGTAGCAAGAATAAAGCCCGCCCCTAAATTATCTAAGCTCTCTAACGCCTCAAGACGTTTTTGTGCATCTTTGGTCATAGCTTTTATCGGTGGGGTTAATAAATAGGCATACGCTTGGTGATGTGAGCGCCCCACTCGACCACGTAATTGATGTAATTGGGCTAGACCAAAGTTATCCGCACGCTCAATAATGATCGTATTTGCGGTAGGGACATCAATCCCCGTTTCAATAATGGTGGAACACACCAACACATTAAAACGCTGATGATAAAAATCCGACATGACCCGTTCAAGCTCACGTTCACGCATTTGACCATGCCCAATGGTCACCCGTGCCTCAGGTACCAGTGTACGCAATTTTTCAGCACAATTTTCAATACTCGCCACGTCGTTATGGAGATAATACACTTGTCCACCACGCAAAATTTCACGCAAAATCGCTTCACGGATCACTAATTCATCGCTTTGTTTGACAAAGGTTTTGATCGTCAGGCGGCGCGCTGGCGGTGTCGAAATAATCGACAAGTCCCGAATACCGTGCATCGCCATATTTAAGGTTCGTGGAATAGGTGTCGCGGTTAAGGTAAGAATATCAATATTGGCACGTAACTGTTTAATCCGCTCTTTTTGACGCACCCCAAAACGATGTTCCTCATCGATCACAAGTAAACCCAAATCTTTAAATTGCACATCCGATTGAATCAGTTTATGCGTGCCAATCAAAATATCGACTTTCCCTTCCGCCAGATTCTGCAAGACCACTTTTTGTTCTTTCGCTGTTTTAAAACGTGAAAGCACTTCCACATTGATCGGTAAATTGGCAAAACGATCTTTAAAATTCTCAAAATGTTGTTGCGCCAATAAGGTCGTCGGTACCAATACCGCCACTTGCTTATGATTCATTACCGCCAAAAATGCCGCACGCATCGCGACTTCTGTTTTTCCAAAGCCCACATCACCACAAACTAAACGGTCCATGGCTTTTGCTTGGCACATATCTGCAATCACCGCGTTAATCGCCATTTCTTGATCTACCGTTTCTTCAAACGGGAAAGTCGCTGCAAATTGTTGAAACGCTTCACGATCATAATGGAAAGCAAAGCCTTTTTGAGCTTCGCGTTGGGCATACACATCCAACAATTCCGCCGCCACATCACGAATTTTTTCCGCGGCTTTTTGACGTGCACGTACCCATGCATCACTCCCTAATTTATGTAATGGTGCCGTTTCATCAGAACCACCCACATAGCGACTAATCAGATGCAAGGAGGATACGGGGACATATAATTTAGATTCATTAGCATAATTTAACAGCAAATATTCGGCCGTAATGCCTCCATTTTCGAGCGTCACTAATCCCGCATAACGCCCTACACCATGATCTAAATGCACTACAGGCTGCCCAATTTTGAGTTCCGCGAGATTACGAATTAGAGTATCAGGATTAACTGATTTACGTTTATCTCGACTGCGCTGCTGTACTCGCTCACCAAGCAACTCGGTTTCCGTCATCACCGCAACTGGCTGATCCTTATCAATAATAAAGCCGTTTTCTAATCCACTTATTAAGACATTAAACTTCTCACTGATATTGGAAAGTGCGGTTAATTTTTGTGGTTTTATTTTGAGTGGCGAGAGTAAATCCAATAAGGTTTCACGGCGCCCTTCGCTTTCCACCGAAAACACAATCTTGCCCTTAAATTGCTCACTAAATTGACGTAATTGCTGTAATGGTTCTTTGTGTTGCGATTGAATAGCGAGTGCAGGTAAAGGTTGTACGGCAAGGTTCTTTTGACGTGCCGATGAACGAACTTTATCCAGTTTGAAACTGATTCTTGGATATTGCTTTAATATCCGATTAATCTCTTCGAGACGTAACCATAAACGATCAGGCGGTAAAAGCGGGCGCATAGGATCTACTTTTCGACTTTCATAGCGTTGCTCAGCATCTTGATAAAAACGCGTTCCCTGCTCTTGGATATCGCCTACATCTAACCACAAAGTATTCTTTGGTAAGTAATCAAATAGACTTGCCATCTGTTCAAAAAATAAAGGCTGCCAATATTCAATACCTGAAATTAAAGTACCTTTACTCACTTGCTGGTAGATATGTTCCGGATCACGACGAATTTCACCAAAAGTTTCACGAAATTGCGTACGGAAAAATTCAATGCCTTTCTCATCAGTTGGAAATTCATGCGCGGGCAATAAATTAATGGCTTGAATTTCTTCGAGGGTACGTTGTGTATCCACATCAAAAGTGCGGATCGAGTCAATTTCATCATCAAAAAAATCTAAACGGAAAGGCACCGCACTCCCCATTGGGAATAAATCTAATAATGCCCCACGCACCGCATATTCCCCATGCTCTAACACTTGTTCTACCGCACGATAACCCGCACTTTCTAACTGCAAACGCAGTTTATTAATCTGTAAGCCATCACCCTTTTTCACTAACAGCAGATTATGATGTAAAAATGTCGGCGGGCATAAATGCTGCATTAAAGTGCTAATGGGTAAAATGACAATCCCTTTTTGACAATGCTGTAATTGAGATAGCACACTTAAACGAGAAGAAATAATATCTTGGTGTGGCGAAAATGCATCGTAAGGTAATGTTTCCCAATCTGGAAAAAAAGTCACGGGTAATGAACTAAATTGTGCCAATACTTTCTCTAAACGTACCGCACTTCGCGTATCCGCTGTGACAACTACGGTCAGACCTGAATATTGCTGCGCAATTTGGCTTATCGCAAGGCAATCTGCGCCCATCAGAACATTACCCAGAATTTTATGATCATTAGCTTGTGTAGGAATCGTGAAATCGAAATATGTGGTTGTCATAACAGCGGTGTGTAGTTAGATAAAATAAGTCAAAAAAGATGAGCGATAGTTTAGCCTAAATCGACGGCATTTCCAATGAAAGTCTGTATAAAAAGCCAGTAAAAAAGCCAAGCTTTGCTTGGCTTTTATTCAATGTCCTATACTAGCGTGTGCGACAACGACGTAAAATATCCATGTCTTGTTGGTAAGTTTCACTCTCCTCCGACATCTGCATCAAACCAAACACGGTACTAAAAAAGTGATCATGCGAATAGGCTTCTTCTTTCGCTTTTTGGCGTAAACAAGTTAAATCCACTTGTTGTGAGGCTTTCCAACGTGGTGAAAACCACATGATCATCGGAATATGTGTCTGCTCTGTTGGGGCAATCACATAGGGCGCGGCATGTAAATAAACACCTTTTTCCCCTAAGGATTCGCCATGATCAGACACGTAAATCACAGCACTCTGTAAGTGTTGGCGCTGCTCTAGCTTGCTGATCACTTGATCAATAAATTGGTCTACATACAAAATCCCATTGTCATAAGTATTCACCAGTTGTTGTTTTGAACAGCGATTGATTTGGTTAGTATCACAGGTTGGCACAAATTGGCGATATTCGGGCGTATAACGTTCATAATAGGTAGGTCCATGATTACCAATAGTATGCAAAACAAGCACTGTATCCTTGTCTGTACTGTCAAGGAGCTGATCCACTTGCGTCAGTAAAATATTATCTAAACATTCTCCATTTCGACAGTATTCCGCTAAATTCAATGTTGTCACATTCTGATAAGGAATGTGTTTACAGACGCCTTTACAATCGGAATTATTATTCAACCATTTAATAGCAATCCCCGCTCGTTGCAAAATATCCAGTAAATTATCTTGGTGATCCGCCTGTACATTGCTGAAGTGTTTACGATCTAAGCTAGAAAACATACAGGGGACAGAAACTGCAGTTGAAGTTCCACAGCTCGTCATATGCTGAAAGTTAATCACGTCCTCACCCCGCTTTGCTAATAACGGGGTGGTTTGTCGCTCATAATGGTTAAGCCCCCAATTTTTCGCACGTGTCGTTTCGCCAATGATTAAAACTGTGACATGACGATCTTGATCCGTTTTCGCTTGGCTTGCTTTCAAATCAAGTTGCACATAAGGTAAATTCGCTGCTCGTAAATCCTGTATCACATTAATCGTCGCGCCAATGAAATTAGAAGGTACTAATAAATGCGTCAGGCTTTTGTTATTGCGGAAAAAGGCGGAATAATCTTGGTAGAAAAACGCTGCCACACCAACAAATAACAAAACTGAAAGTAAGATCATGCTCAAGCGAACAAGCACTTCTTTCACGACATGATGATAGTTAACACGAGTGAGACAATATAACAGTGCCGGCACAAAACCAAACGCCAACAGCCATTCTAGATAAGTCCATGTGATCAAGCGTGAACCTTCTGCCAGATTACTTTGCACTACGTTTTGCAACATCTCACGATTAAAATAAATATCAAAAAATAACGTGTTATAAGAAATGGCTGCACTGATTACGATCAAACAAGGCATGATGATCTTATGTATGACAGGTATGGCAATGATTTGAAAAGCCGCATTGAGAATCACGAAAATCACCAGTGGCATGGTGTAAATAAAATAATCGGCAGAGGTGTGGGTTAAAGGGTGGATACTCAGTACTTTGGCATAGAAAGGGTAATTTAAGATGACACTAAAGTAGAAAGCGGTGAGGGCAAGTAATTTGCTGGACGATAAGGACCAACGAAATCGTAATTTTTTCATACAACAAAACTCCTAAAAAAATCGACTTCTGTTAGAAACAAAAAAAATGAAAAAGTTCTGCTGTTTCATTTTGTTTGCTTATATAACAAACATGCCAAGTACTGACTTGGCATGTTTTTTTACGATTTTTGTTGTTCTTGCGCCTTTTTCATTGCGGCTTTTTCTTCTTCACTCCATGTTTCATCAAACTTGACGACGGGAACACAACAACAACCGCGACCGCCCCCCTTTTCAACACCAATGTCCTGACAGAATTTGCTGTAACCGTCCCACACGCGACGTAATAAACCTTTCTTTTTTGTCTGCTCCATTTTATGCTCCTTCTCAACACCCCACTTGATTATGATAAAACGGCTGTATGATTTTGCAACAATTTCTTGACTTCCTCACGGCATATTTTTATCCCATTTTTCTTGCCTCCCGCAAATTTCATCTCGTTTGATGACGGTTGTAACAGGGCAGACAATAACGGACAAATGCACCTGTTAGTTTGTGCCAACAAACGTTGTATCGCAGGTAAGGCGGCTGTAAATGAGCCTTGAAAATAAGCAAAATGCACTAATGCACGCCAATCTTGCGGATCTAATTGCCATGTGGTGGGCAAAGAAGGGAACGCCGTCGCGAGGGGATGTCGCGATAAACTGAGATTACGTTGGAACTGTTGGTACGCTTGCTGACAAAAGCTTATCCCTGCGGACGACAACGGTTTTAAGCCGATTACAGAGTAACAACCGCTACTGGCTTCTTTCTGTTCACCTAAATGCACCAATAAAAAACCGCACTTTTGCCAAAATGCAGCCAGCTTAGTGGTGTAACCAAAACTGGCGGACAAAAAATCCACCTGTGCATCTTGGCAAATATTTTTGACTAACTGTTGCCCAATACCTTGCTGTTGCCAATCTGGCTGAACAGCAATACGGGAAATCCGCAATGAGGATAAACGGCAGGCTTGCGGCAAATGCGCTTGAAAACACAGTAATTGAGGCACTAAATTGCCACGAGGACGGCGCAAACCGCGCTCAATCTCACCAATAAGTTGTTCTGATTGCAGACTTCCCTCTTGCACAAGCCAAGCGGCACCAAGGAGATGTTCGTCTTTTTGTGCTAAATAAAAATGTTGATTTGGCGCATCAAATAAACGGCGTAAATCCAGTGGTGACGTACGGTAATGGGCACGCGTCAGTAAACCATAAAGCGGAGCAATTTTTTGTTGCTGATATAATGTATGTTGTGAATAGCGCTGAAATTGAACGCCTTCAGCTGACGCCAATGGGGCAAAAGGCAAATCTTCCGCATGTAGCAATAAGAGATCATCCATAAAGGCTTCTAACTTATCATCAACTTGCCAACGTAGAGGCTGGTGAAGCTCAAAATGCGCAAAAGTGCGGTCTAAATTGGCTAAAAATTTGAGTAAAAAACCACGCCCGGTCCCTTCATAACTTTGTACCGTAGTGGTACAGAGTATGCCTTTAAAGGTTGATGTCAGCTGTTCTAACAAACTTAAAGGGAGCATAGCCGCTTCATCAATCAATAACCATTTATCAGCAAACGCATGGGGATCTTGTGCAATTTGCTCACAAAGTAAATCTGGTGACTTGAAATCTAACGCCGTATTAGCAAACGATTGTAAAATCCTGACAGCCGCTTGATTCGGTGCGGTTAATATCAACGTTTGGTTTTGTTGCTTCAACTGCCTTGCCCAAAAACCTGCTAGCGCCGATTTTCCTCGACCCCGCTTCGCCGTCACAATCAATACCGCTTCAGTAGCCTTATTGATACGGTGCAATAACTGTGCTTGTTCCACTGTCGGTTCTGATTGAAAATCGACCGCACTGGTTGATTTATCCGGCAATGATAGCGAAGGGAAAAAAGTATGATAAACAGGAAAGCCATAGTCTCGTACTTTTTGTTGAAAATAATGTAGAAAGTGCGGTGTCAAAATAGGATCATTTTCACCAGACCAACGGACTGAATCAGGATCTTGCCAAGTGCTCAGCATCGCCCATTGTGGTAATAAAATCAGCAACACACCTTCTTGTTGCAAAGTGCCACTGGCGATAGCTAAGGCATCAAGATTCAGCCCTCCCCTTGCATCATAGACAATCAAGGCAAACTCTTGCCCCAACATGTTTTTTGCTTGCTTGAAATCGAAATGAGCAAAAGACAAAAAAGGCGGTAAATCATCGCCAATCCATACCGCACTTTTTATTCCAGATAAGCGTGCGAGTGGGGAAAATAATGTAGCATTCTCCCCCACCCAACATTGTACTTTTCTTTGCTTATTTACCCGATTCATTTCACTTTCATCGTGCTATTACCAACGATCTAACGGGTGTGACCAATCAATACTGATATCGCGTTTAGGTTTATACATCGGCTCTGGCTGACCAAGTATTTTGCGTTCCATCGCTTCTTGTTGTTCACGCATTTTTCGCTCAATAGACATCTGTTGATCACGAATCTTATCTTCGATCGCCTGTTGCTGATCTTGGATACGACGTTCAATTGGATGACCGGATCGATTTTCTAAACCACGTTGCCGTTTGAGATCTTTAAAACGTTGGTTATAACGCTCTTTTAATTGGCGGCACTCTGACTCACGAATATTAGTTAAATCGTGTTTTAATTGCTGATATTTGAACTCAAAATAACCATAAGCATCAGGATCATCATAAATCACTTTCGCAGAAGATTTACCGACAATGTTTTCTAACTGTTCATGAATGATCGCTTTTACTAAATGCTTTTCTAGCGCTGTCAAACGGGCATCTTCTTGCTGCCCTAACTCAGGCAATAAACAATATTCCACATTATTCTTTGCCTGAATAAATTTATTCATGTGTTCGGTTGATATTTTGTAATAGCCCTTTTTCTCCTTTGGATAGCCACGCTGAGTTTGCGTTTCGAATGAAGGGGCTAAAGGGGGATCATAGCTTGGTTTTGAGATCGGCTTGCTACGAGGTTGATAATCTGGATATGGATAGTACGCTACACAAGCCGTTAAACTGAATAGCGCAAACACAATACATAATTTTTTCAACATGATTTTTTCCTATACAACTGTGATAAACCTGTCATCTTGGCATCTTATATGCCCTAACAAAAATTTTAGACTTCTTTGACCACAATTTAATAAAATGGTTTAAAAAGAAAGCACTTTTTATCCGTGCATTTCTTTTTCGCTCAGATAAGGATCCTCAAAACCCAAAGACTGCATGATTTCCGTTTCTAACCCTTCCATTTCCTCTGCTTCGGCGTCCTCAATATGATCATAGCCAAGTAAATGTAAGCAACCATGCACCACCATATGCGCCCAATGTGCCATTAATGGCTTACCTTGTTCTTCGGCTTCTTTTTCCACCACTTGACGGCAAATGACTAAATCGCCTAGCAAACTTAATTCCACTTCATCAGGGCATTCAAACGGAAAGGATAAGACATTGGTTGGCTTATCTTTGCCGCGATAAGTCAAATTCAGGTCATGACTTTCTGCTTCATCCACAATGCGCACCGTCATTTCAACATCGGAAAATTCTGGCTGGATCGCACGATTTGCCCATGCCTGAATTTGTGCTTCACTCGGTAAATTATCCGTGTTTTCGCAGACCAGTTGTAAATCAATTATCACTCGTTTCATTTATGCTTTCTCATGCGCTGTATTTTCTGACCGCACTTTTTCTATATTGTCTTTTTCAGCACGCTCTTGACGACGTTGTGCCGCGATCTCGGCACGGCGAATTTCATCTTGTGCTTCCCAAGCATCATAAGCTTGTACGACTTTCGCAACCACCGGATGCCGAACAATGTCTTTACTTTCAAAGTAGTTAAAACTCAATTCTGGTACACTTTCTAACACTTCAATGGCATGACGTAAGCCAGATTTTTGACTACGCGGTAAATCAATTTGAGTAATGTCACCGGTAATTACCGCTTTCGAATTAAATCCAATACGTGTTAAGAACATTTTCATTTGTTCAACTGTTGTATTTTGGCTTTCATCAAGAATAATAAAGCTGTCATTAAGGGTACGTCCACGCATATATGCTAAGGGGGCGATTTCAATTACATTGCGTTCCATTAATTTTTGTACACGCTCAAACCCCAACATTTCAAACAGCGCATCATACAATGGACGCAAATAAGGTTCGATCTTCTGTCCTAAATCACCGGGTAAAAAACCTAACTTTTCGCCCGCTTCCACCGCAGGACGAGTCAGCAAAATACGACGCACATCTTGCTTTTCGAGTGCTTCCACCGCGGCAGCTACCGCCAAAAATGTTTTTCCTGTTCCCGCCGGACCAATACCAAAACTGATATCATGACGAAAAATATTGTGTAAATACTGCACTTGATTTGGTCCACGCGGTTTAATCAATCCTCGCTTGGTTTTGATCGAAGACGCATATACCTTGCTTTCATCACGTTCAGTTTCTGTTTCTTGCACTAAAATACGGCTTTCTTGAATGGCGATATGCACATCTTCTAAATCCAGTTCACGAATTTGTCCCCGCACAGGCGCGGTTTCCAAATATAACATTTGAATTAATTTGACCGCACTTTGTAACAATTTGGCGTGATGAGGCTTATTTTCTGCCTCATTCGATTGAATCGTAAAAGTAAAATTACGTCGTGAAATGGTTAAATTTAATGATTTTTCAATCAGTTGTAAATTCCCTTCGTACGCACCACATAAGGCTTGTAAACGCGCATTATCTTGCGGTTCAAGGGTAAATGTTTCCGTGAATAACTCCGTCAATGTGAAACCTCAAAAGTGAAAAGAAAACTTACGCTATTGTAAAGAGATTGTGGAAAATTTGCTAGGTAAGATTTCGTCTAGCCGCCACAAACATAGCGGTGCAAAAAACAAGCGGGTTTTCACCTCATATCGTAGCTTTTCAGTTATGATAAGCGAAATTGTTTATGATCAGCACGTGATCTTAGGAGGCATGATGACATTGGCAAAAGACAAACTACCGGCAACCTTTCCACAACCGACTGAAGTACAGTATTTGGTTTGTTGTGATATGGATGAAACCTATATTCCTTATCACCCCGACAATCAAGTGACAAGCGGGATTACCGAATTAGAGCATTTCCTTTTAGAAGAAGGGGAGAAAAAAGGCATCCTGTTAGGTTGGATAACAGGCACGAATAAGACCTCCGCGTTACGCAAAGCAAAGCGTACCATTTCACAAAGTCCACACTTTTTATGTTGTAGTTTAGGAACCGAGTTTTATTGGATAACGCAAGGGGAATTAGTGCCATCGACAACTTGGCAACAACGTATTGCTACTTCTGGTTATCAGCAACAAAAAGTTGATCAGATCGTTGAACAAATTCTTGCTCAAGGTATCAGATTAGATAGACAGCCTGAAGATTATCAAGGTCCCTATAAAACCAGTTTTTATTATTTGATCAGAGATGAGATGGAAAAAGACATTGCTTGGATACGCTCACTCGCCGAACAAGCACAACTGAGAGTACTCATCACGAAAGCAAATCCTGCTGCGGGTGATCCTGAAAACAGTTATGATGTGGACTTTATTCCAAAATGCTGTGGTAAAGATCAAGCAGTACTCTTTTTAATGGAAGAACTGAAACTCGACAAACAGCAGGTTTTAGCATTTGGTGACAGTGCCAATGATTTTACTATGTTTGCTGTGGCTGGGAATGGCTATTTGGTAGCTAATGCAGATAAGCATGCGATTGAGCGGTATGGCAAGTGCCTAGATAAGCCTTACTGTCACGGCATCTTGAGTGCTCTTCGTCAATTGCCGTAAATATAATAAAGGCGAACTGAGGGTTCGCCTTTATAATGACTTATGCACTTACTCCAGTTCAGGAAAGAGCATCTTAATCACATGCTGAGTTAAACGACGAGATTTACCCGCATAAGGGAAAATATGCATCATCATCATCGGATTAAAATTCGCTTCAATCACGCCCCAAGAACTTAAGTTTGGCGTAGCCGGTTGCTTCAAGTCAGGGATAATTAAATCCACACCACACACCGCCGCGCCCATCGCTTTCGTGATACCGACAGCCAGTTGTTTATAACTCTCGTGCATTTCATCCGTCATATCAATGGAATCACCACCTGTACTAATATTGGAATTGGCTCGTAGTTGTACAAGCTGATCTTTAGCGGGAATGCTATCAATGGTTAAGCCTTGCTCCTTGAGCTGTAACTGCTCAATTTCGCCTAAAGCAATTTTTTTCAATGGCGTACGGCTACCATCACCTCGTAGCGGATGATCATTTTTCATGGCAACAAGTTCTGCCACAGAATGCACACCGTCTCCCACGACATTGGCTGGTACACGCAGTAATACGGCCAATGTTTCATCACCTAATACAAAGAAGCGGTATTCTGTTCCGACTAAATAATCTTCCACCATTACTTCTTTATCTTCACGGAAAGCAATTTCTAGCGCCTTAGCAAAATCCTCACGGTTTTGCACGCCTTGTTGGAAAATGGTGATACCCAAGCCATAGTTCGTGGATTTGGGTTTAATCACTACCGCACGGTTTTCAAAAAGTGCATAACTTGCTACCGCTTTCTCAAGAGAAGTAAACTCCACACTTTGTGGCACATTAAAGCCCGCTTTTTGCAATACTTTTTTGGTCACCACTTTATTTTCCATAATTAGCGGTGAAATATAACTGTCGTGTGAGGTCATATTGCCGTTTTTCACATACTCAATATGATCACCATGTTTTAAGCACAAGAATTGATCATTTTCATCCAAAATCTCAGTATGAATCCCTTTCTGGATCACATCAAATAACAACGCTTGGGTAGAAAGCTCCATGTTATCGAATGCAGATAAGGCATAAAAACGTTCGAAGGCTTGGGCTTTATATTGCTGTGCGAGCTGGGCACCTAATTGTTGATCGCTCCCAGCTTGCTCAATCGCGCGTACTAAACGTCCTGCCACTGTTTTGCTTGGATCCGTGAATTGAGTTAACTTCTCTTTCACAATCTCAAATAATTCCGGCTCTGCGCCAATTTGCTCTAGCATCGACAATAATTCTAAGAGCACCAATTCGCCTTCGACGGCATAAGCGGTTTTTTCTAATGGATGCTCAAAAGCCACTTCTGCCAAACGCGCTTTACCTAATTCCACTTCTTCTTGATCAGCAGTATGATCCATCCAAATCATGAATAAGGCGAACACGTGGATAAACTTCGCATCTTTTAGGCTAATCCCGTAAATTTCAAACGGATTTAAGTCAAATAAACGGAACTCCAGATATTGAATACCCGTTGTCAAAAATTCGCGCGCTTTCTTTGCACCACGCAAACGCACATTAGAATAAAATTCTTTTTCTGCAATCAATTTCCCCGTTGATACCCAATGTTCTAAGCTTTCAACATACTTTTCGACACTATCAAAAGAAACGTTAATTTCGGGATCATTCACATAACCATATTGACTTGAACGTAAACTACGCACGAATTGCCCTTTCGCTAACGGGGAACCATCTTTAAAATAAGCAGATTCAACCGTTGGTGTTGCCGCTAATAGATACAACAAAATCCATTGATAACGTAAGAAGTTTTTTGCCATTTTCAGATATAAATCATTCTGAAAATCGACCGCACTTTGATACTCATTCTGCAAGCGGAATAAACGTGTGATCAAGTCGGGGGAAAGCTGAAAGTTATAGTGAATCCCGCTGACCATCTGCTTATTTTTACCATATATTTTCACTAAATATTCACGATAAGCCACGTCTTCTGGGTTATCTAATTGTGCCACACGAATTTGCTCTTCTGCTGGCAATCCCGCAGGCATACTCAATGGGAAAATATATTCTTCTTCGGGTAGCGAACGTTGTACCACTTCATGAATAGCAGACAACCAACGAAACGTATCTTCTAACTTTTTAGTTGGCGGGGTAATCAGCTCAAGTTGGCTCTCAGCAAAATCTGTTTGAATATAAGGATGATAACGGCGATTACCAAACACCGCAGGATGAGGAGTCGTTACAATTGCACCATCGGCAGTCACGCGCTGACTTTCTTTTTCTAACCCGAATGAGCCTTGTTGAAACAATAATCCTAATTGGTTTTCATGAATGATATGTTGAATTTTCATTTGCTTTCCTTCAAATAAATACGGTTAACCGGCTTGAACAGATGAAACTTAATCAGTGAAATAAAGGGTTGGTTTGGCATTGTAGCCTAATCAAGCGAGCAGCAGAAGAAACAAATTGCACTAAAGCATAATAGAAAAGGCGATGTCAAGTACGGATTCTTAAACATAAAATACAGCCTAAAAGCACACATAGTGCGCCCATCCCTTGGTAAATGTTCATCACTTCGCCTAACGTAACATAGCCAACTAATGCTGTGGAAATGGGCACTAATAATTGAATCACATTAAATCTCACAATCCCTTGCGTTTTCACAATAAAAAAAGCCAATAACATGCCTGTCATCATGCCATATACGCCCGCCAGACTTAGTTCAACGAGTGCGCCAATACTCACTTCAGCTAAACGAAAAATGATCTCACTTTTCAACGCCCAAACCAAGTATATCATGCCAGACAAAAATGCCGTGAATGCACTCAACACGACCACATTGGTTCCTCTCGCGACCTGCTTCACCACTAAATTTTGAATAGATTGGATGAAAATAGCCAGCGTTAAAAAAAGCGAACCTAACAAGAAATTGCTGTCTGATGCGCTGTGTTGACCATAAAGCACAAACAACAGCGAACCCAAAATCAAAATACTGCTCCCCACGGCAAAAGGGATCTGCATGACTTTTTTTCTTTCATCTTGATAAATGATAGCTGCCATGAAAATCGAAAGGGGCATCGCCAGCACCCCAAAAATACTGCCAGACAAAGCTGATGTATATTTCATTCCATTGATAAAAAAATACATATTCGCGGTCATAAAACAGGCTAGAAGTAAAAATGATAAAAGTAACTTCGGCTGATGAAAAACACGCGTTAACTCAGCGCGATAATAAAAAAAACAGGCTAAAATAAAAACGCTGCCCCCTGAGAGAAAGCGAACAGCGTTATTATTTAATGTATCAAAATGAATACTCATATAACGCATAATGGGAAAGCCGAATCCCATTAATGCGACATAACTCAAACAAATCAAGTTATCTCGCTGGATACTGAGTTTAGTCATCTTGACTGTATTATTTCGCTAAGAGATTTTGTAATGCTTGATAAAGCGCCTGAGCCTGCTCCCCAGATAACGCATTGCCATCATCATCGGTCATCACCACCGCACTTTGCTTCCCTAAGGCGCTTAACTGCATAAAATAGGTACCTGTTTTCAGTCCGCTACTGCCTTCAGCACGACCAAATGGCCACCACCAACTTTTTGCTCCAGCTGGACGGTATTTTAACTCCCTTACCCCACGACCAATAATTTCATCTTTAATATCAAATTCAAGCTGCGGTAAAACTTGTCCTAGTTTTGTCCACGCATGATTAAAGGGTGCGCCTAACACGAGAGCAGTACGCCCATTACTGTCCGTACCGAATACAGACTGAATTGGCATCAATCCGCTGTTATTCAAATCACGGACTTGTTTACGATAAGACGCATCTAATTCACCAACAAGTTGGTTCAAGCGATCAGAACTATAACGTTGTTTATCCGCTAAATGTGGACTAAATACCACCTCATTACGTTTCATCTGTAAAATGGAGACAAACAGTGCACTATAATTGCTAGAACTCACCTGCTCAATTTCATAACGTACTTGCGTATCCCCAATCTCATCCGCACGTCCCGTTGGAGCCCAATCTGTCACAATTTTCTCATTCGTTAACTGATAACCAATCCCCTGCTCTTTTAATAAACGTGCGACTTGTTGCAGGTTATAAACCTCTCTTTTATCAATCGGATAAGCAATTAATGCCCGTTCACCATCAAACTGTGCAATAGAATTTTGAATAATCGCTAAAGGCGTTTCTGGGGGGCGAATATCCACCTGATCCGCTTTTTTCACTTTCACTTGAGGAAGTTGATAAGTGGTATCCTGCTTTGGCAAGCTCACGCCAGCGGTGTTCAAAGGGGCGAACAGCGGTAAGGCCGCATCTGATTTTTGATAAGTATCATTGGCTTGCTGTTTACTTTCATTGCTCACTGAGCAACCTGCCAAGGTTGCAACGAAAGCAAAAGGGAATAACCACTTTTTCATAACTATTTTCCTTAATAATAAATTTTTTTCAACGCTACCGCACTTTGACAATAAAGCGAAACAAAAGTTTACTCGACTTATTGTTGTACAACCTCAGTGTATCTTATTACAACAAACCCGCGATTTTTAATGCGTCTTCGACTTTAGGTTGTAAATGTTCACTCAGCGTTGTCAACGGTAAGCGTAAAGTCGGTGTATCAATCAAACCTAAACGGTAAGCTGCCCATTTCACAGGAATTGGATTGGATTCGACAAATAAATTTTTATGTAATGCCATCAAGCGCTGATTAATTTGTTCAGCTTCCTCAAATTGTCCATTTAGTGCAAGATGACACATTTTTGCCATGTCCGCGGTCGCCACGTTATTGGTCACAGAAATTACACCTTGCCCCCCTAATTTAATGGACTCTAACCCTGTTGCATCATCACCACTTAAGAAAATGAAATCCTCTCCCGCCAATTCTTTAATTTTGGCGACACGACTAAGATCACCGGTTGCTTCTTTAATAGCAACAATATTGTTGATTTTCGCCAAACGGGCTACTGTTTCTGGCAACAAATCGCTTCCAGTACGACTTGGCACGTTATATAAAATTTGTGGCAAATCTGTACATTCTGCAATGGCTTTAAAATGCTGATACATACCTTCTTGGGTTGGCTTATTATAATAAGGCACCACAGAAAGACAGCCTGCTACACCACTGTCATTTAAGAGTTTAGTCATTACAATAGCTTCGCTAGTGGCATTAGCACCGGCTCCCGCAATCACAGGAATACGTCCATCAGCAAACTCGACCGTTTTTAAAATGGTTTTAACATTCTCATCAATGCTTAATGTTGCAGCTTCACCAGTTGTGCCTACTGAGACAATCGCATCCGTACCCGCTGCGATATGATGTTCAACTAAACTTTTCAATCTGACAAAATCAATTTCGCCAGAACTGTCCATTGGGGTCACGATAGCAACGATACTGCCCGAGAAGAGATAATTGTTTGCTGACATACAGCCTCCTGAAAATATTTATTAATTATAAATAGCTGTCATTTTTAGAATGAATTCACTATATTGATGTTGAGTTTGCTTGTAAATTTCGATTTAAGATCGCTAAAATAGCTTGGATTTGCAAGTAATTTTTTCAATTTTTTCGATAAACTTATTTTTCAACAGAGGATTTTCATGAAAACCTTATCCATCGGCGAAAGTGCGCCACAATTTAGTTTGCTTAATCAATGCAAAGAAAACATCAGTCTAAATCAATTTGCTGGCAAAAAAGTCCTTGTTTATTTTTATCCTAAAGCCCTCACACCGGGCTGTAATACTCAAGCTTGCGGATTAAGAGATAGCAAAACTGAATTAGAAAAGCATGGTGTGGTGATTTTAGGTATTAGTCCTGATAGCCCAGAAAAATTAAGTAAATTTAGTGAAAAAAAAGCCCTTAATTTTCATCTGTTAGCAGATGAGGATCATCAGGTGGCAGAACAATTTGGTGTATGGGGAGAAAAGAAATTTTTAGGCAAAACCTATGACGGTATTCATCGCATCAGTTTTTTAATTGACGAACAAGGTAACGTTGAGCAGGTTTTCCGCCAATTCAAAACCTCAAACCATCATCAAGTGGTGTTAGATTATTTAACTCAAAAATAAAGACAAAAACGACCGCACTTAACAGCGCGGTCATTGCTATCACAGAACCTTTACAGCGTAATCTCAAGCTTATCATAAGCACGGCGTGCTTTTTCTAATGCTTTCTCAACAGAAATATCACGTGCTAAAATCACGCCCATACGACGGTGACCATCTACTTCGCCCTTACCAAATAAACGAAGATTCGTATGCGGTTCAGCAAGCACCTCAGCCAATTGACCAAATACGACTTGCGTGGATTTCCCCTCAACCACAATCGCTTTGGACGCTGACGGGCTAATAAGTGTAATGTCCGGAATTGGCAAACCTAAAATAGCTCGTGCGTGTAACGCAAACTCAGACAATTCTTGTGAAATTAAGGTCACCATGCCAGTATCATGAGGGCGTGGTGAAACCTCATTGAAAATAACCTCATCCCCACAAACAAACATTTCCACGCCAAAAATACCACGTCCCCCTAACGCACCAGTAATTTTTTCTGCAATCGCCTGCGCTTTTTCTAATGCCACCACTGACATGGCTTGAGGTTGCCAAGATTCGCGATAATCCCCATCAATTTGAATGTGACCGATTGGTGCGAGAAAAGAGGTGCCATGGACATGACGTACTGTTAATAACGTAATTTCATAATCAAATTTGACAAAACCTTCCACAATGACACGTCCTGCCCCCGCACGCCCACCTTGTTGCGCATATTCCCACGCGGACGGTATCTGTTCGACTGATTTCAAAATACTTTGTCCATGTCCTGAAGAAGACATAATCGGCTTAACCACACAAGGGATCCCAATTTTTTCCACTGCGCGTTTGAAATCATCAAAATTATCAACAAATTGGTAGTTTGACGTTGGTAACCCTAACTCTTCTGCTGCCAAACGACGAATACCTTCACGATTCATGGTTAATTGGGTTGCTTTCGCCGTTGGAATCACAGTAAACCCTGCCTGCTCTAATTCCACGAGCGTTGCCGTCGCAATCGCTTCCACTTCTGGCACGATGTAATCTGGCTTTTCTTTCTCCACTAAGGCTTTTAAAGCCTCGCCATCAAGCATAGATATCGTATAAGCACGATGTGCCACTTGTTGTGCTGGCGCATTAGCATAACGATCAACAGCAATCACCTCAACACCAAGGCGTTGTAGCTCAATCACCACTTCTTTACCGAGTTCGCCTGAACCTAGCATCATCACTTTTGTGGCTTTCGGCGTAAGTGGGGTACCAATTGTTGTCATATGGATTTCCTTCTGGACGGTTGTGTTTTATAAATTCTTAAAGAGATAATAATTGTTCGTCGAGTAATAAATCTTCATTTTTATTCACACTCACACCACGCTCAAGTACATTGTGTGCGATTTGTTGTGCTTCGGCTAATGAGTGCTCGGTGTAAGTCCCGCACTGGAAAGCATTTAATTCTGGGATCTGCGCTTGATCTTTTACCAATAACACATCTCGCATTGAGGCTAACCAAGCGTCTGCCACCTGTTGCTCATTGGGTGTGCCAATTAATGACATGTAAAACCCTGTACAACAGCCCATCGGGGAAATATCAATAATTTCTACTTCTGTCCCATTTAAATGATCGCGCATAAAACCCGCAAAAAGATGTTCTAAAGTATGAATCCCTTTTGGGGAAAGAATCTCTTTATTTGGTATGCAAAAACGTAAATCAAATACAGTAATGTTATCGCCCTTTGGGGTAGTCATGGTTTTCGCAATGCGTACTGCTGGCGCTTTCATACGGGTATGGTCAACTTTAAAGCTATCAAGTAATGGCATAATATGTCCTTAAATTTTCAAGTTTTCGCAAAATGCAGGTAAATTTTTTTGAACTTTTTTTAAACGTATCAGTCTTAGGATACAGCAACTTGCAGTTGTTTTTAATAAAATTGGTTCCTTAGGTTATTCACCACCCATCTTGGGTGGTGTTTTTTTTAGCATGTGAGATATTACTAGGACATCACTTTCATCGTCAGCAACAGTAAAAAAAGATAACGTACCCATTTTCCAACAAAAATAAGCACACATGCCCCGAGTATATTCAATCTTAACCATCCTGCAACCGCGCAAAATAAATCACCAACTATCGGTAGCCAACTAAACAGCAGACTCCAAACACCGTAGCGTTGCACTTTTTGCATGACCCACTTAAAACGAGGATGCTGTTGCTGTTTTTCGGATAAACGAGGTAAACCGTAACCTAAGTAATAAGTTGTCATGCTACCTAAACTGTTTCCCAATACTGCCATATGGAATAACCACAGTACATCATCAGAGAAAAGCCCTTGCTGATTAAGTTGCAAAGGGGCGAGTAATGTAACAAACACGATTTCTGAATTACCGGGTAAAAGCGTGGCACTCAAAAAGGCACTAGCAAACATAAACCATAAGCTATGTTGTTGCCAAAAATCCCATGTCCAAAAATCAATCATTCCAGTCTGGTTTAAAACGTTGTAAATAATCCTCTCGGTCCTGCGGGCTAATCATTCGTTGTACTTTACATGGATTGCCCACGGCTACACAATTTGCCGGAATATCTTTTGTAACCACAGAACCCGCCCCAATTACAGTATTGTCACCGATAGTAACGCCACCTAAAATCACCACATTGCCCCCAATCCACACATTATTCCCAATCACAATGGGTAGTGCTTGTTCCCATTCTGCCTTACGCAATTCAGGATCAATTGGATGCCCTACGGTGTATAAACTCACATTCGGAGCAAATAACACATCATCGCCAATCTTCACGCCTCCTGTATCTAGGATAGTACAGTGATAATTCGCAAAAAAGTTTTTTCCGACTTCAATAAATTGCCCGTAATCACAGTAAAAAGGCGCATTAATGTGAGGTGTATTCGCAGCTTTACCAAGAATAGATAAGATCAAACGGGCTTTTGTTTGTTTATCTGAAGGGCGAGTTAACACATTATATTCATGCAATAATTCTTTATTACGTAAGCGCATCTCTGCCAATTCCGGATCATAAGGCTGGTGCGCTAAACCTAAATGTCGTTTTTCTTTGTCTGTCAACATCGTTGTTACTCTGTGATTAATGTATGGGTTCTGACATCAAAAACATGCATACCTGCTGCAAGTCCTGCTTGCACACCTAAATCAGCATCTTCAAATACCAGACAAGTTTGAGGATTTACTCCAATTAATTCGGCACAACGCAAAAAAGTATCGGGTTCGGGTTTATGTTTCGCCACATCCTCTGAAGTAACCACTGCATCAAAGCAATGTGCGATCTCCAATTTATTTAATAACTTATGTGTGATTTCACGATGCGACCCAGTGCCTAACGCCATGGGTTTTTGATTATGATAGCTTTTCACAATTTGCGCAGCAGGTAACAATGTAGCTTCCGCCATGATTAAAGCATGACCAAATTGACGTTTTAATTTCATGACTTCCTGTAATTGTGTTAATGGCATATTCGCACGCAGCATCATTTCCTGGGCAATAGTGCGAAGAGGCGCACCTGCGAGTTCATACATGACAGACGGCGATAACGGATATCCCACCTTGTCAGCCACTTTGAGCCATGCACGCTCATGACAAGGCATCGTGTCTACTACCGTCCCATCCATATCAAAAATCAACCCAGCATATTGCGCTAAAATCTTCACATCTAACATACGTCACTCTTTCTATTATCAACTCAAAGCTAGGCATTATTTTGCGACAAAATTGTGATCTCTGCACTATTTAATTTTAAGAAAGTAAGCTAGACTGCAAAGCAACGTGTCGCAGGGGGAAACATGGATATCCAATCTCACTTAAAAATGTTACAAGTGCGAAAGTTAATTGATGAGCAAATTGTCGAGATTGTATTTAATGCGCAAGATCATTTGGCTCAACACTGGCATGTTGATGTCAACACGATGCAAGTACAAACCCTGCTGGTTCACTTAGCCAATGCGTTAGGTCGGATTAAACGACAACACTGTGCCTCTCCCTTGCATAAAGATTTTCAGATAAAGATTCAAAGTGCGGTCTGTTTTCCCATTGTTTCTGCTATGCACCAAGATATTTTGGATCTGATTCCTTTCCCTATTCCCGATAACGAACAAACTTATTTTCTAGCAAATTATTATTCGTTATTGTTAGATCAACCCGATATTCTAAAAAAATGCAATTAGCTGTTGTCGTTTTAGGCACACAAACAGAATAGGATGTTATTCGTTTGAGATTTTCAACGCTTTTGCCTAAAACTCAAAAGAGAACGGAAAGTTATTTGTATTTGATAAAGTGAAGAGATTGATAAGAGAATGAAATGGCGCACCCGAGAGGATTCGAACCTCTGACCGCTCGGTTCGTAGCCGAGTACTCTATCCAGCTGAGCTACGGGTGCGTATTGATATGCGTTGATTTTATTTACTTGCTTAAACCAGTTTAATCAGTAGAGTCTAATTAAAATGGCGCACCCGAGAGGATTCGAACCTCTGACCGCTCGGTTCGTAGCCGAGTACTCTATCCAGCTGAGCTACGGGTGCAGCACGATTTTACTTCCGCCAAAGTAGGCTTTGTAAAATACTTGAGTAAATGGCGGTGAGAGAGGGATTCGAACCCTCGATGGAGTTTTTGACCCCATACTCCCTTAGCAGGGGAGCGCCTTCAGCCTCTCGGCCATCTCACCGCAATCGGTTTGTGGGCGGTATAATACGTTTTTCTAAAAATAAGTCAAATCATTTTTACAAAAAAATTATTCAGTTGACTGATTTCTCTACAAATTCAATAAAATACCCACTTAAAAACTATTTACCCCGCAAAATCGCACGTAAGTTCGCCAATTGTGTGGCGGTATTCTCGCGAACTTGTTCCTGTGTTAAAGGTGGTTTATCGCGCTCCCACTGCACATCATCAGTGGGCAGTTCAGCCAAAAAGCGACTTGGCTCAGGCTTTAGTAACTCACCAAACTGGCGTCTTTCTTTGCATAACGAGAAGGTTAATGTTTGTTGCGCACGCGTAATGCCTACATAGGCTAAACGGCGTTCTTCTTCTACATTATCCTCATCAATACTGGTCTGATGCGGTAAAATCCCTTCTTCCATCCCAATTAAAAAAACATGCGGAAATTCTAAGCCTTTGGAAGCATGTAGCGTCATTAATTGCACTTGATCACTTTCATCATCCTCTTCTCCTCGCTCCAACATGTCACGTAATGTCAAACGTGTCACTACTTGATTAAGCGTCATTGGTTCGTCAATGTCATTTCCCTTTAACATCTCCGCGACCCAATCAAACAGTGTCGCCACATTTTTACTTTGCATTTCCGCTGCTTTAGGACTGGTCGCATATTCGTATAAGTATTCTTCGTAATGAAGTTGTGCGAGCATGCTACGAATCGCGCGTTCAGGTTCTGAGCAAATTACCTCATCACTTAATTGCACGATCCACTGTCCGAAATGTTGCAACGCATTATAGGCTTTAGGTGTAATTTGTTGAATTAACTCAAAATCAAAAATTGCTTCAAATAAACTACAATGTTTTTCATGGGCTAACTCACCTAATTTTTGTAACGTCACCGTCCCAATTTCGCGCTTAGGCGTATTCACAATACGTAAAAACGCGGCGTCATCATCTTGATTTACCACTAAACGTAAATACGCCATCATGTCTTTAATTTCTGCACGCGAGAAAAAGGAGGTACCCCCTGAAATTTTGTAGGGAATACGGTTTTGCATTAACACCTTTTCCAACAAACGCGATTGATGATTACCGCGATATAAAATCGCATAATCTTTATACTTGGTTTTGCGCATAAATCGGTGTGCGATTAATTCTCCTACCACACGTTCCGCTTCTTCTTCTTCATTTTTGGCTTCGATAACTTGTAGCTTTTCCCCTTGATCTAGCGTTGAAAACAGTTTTTTAGCAAACACATGATCATTATTATCGATCAAAATATTGGCACAATGTAAAATGCGTTGTGTTGAACGATAATTTTGTTCTAATTTCACGACGTTTAAGTGAGGAAAATCGGTTTTCAACCGCATCATATTTTGTGGCTGCGCGCCACGCCAAGAATAAATTGATTGATCATCATCTCCGACTACCGTAAAGCAAGCGCGCTCCCCGACTAATAATTTGATCAATTCATACTGACTGGTATTGGTATCCTGATATTCATCGACTAATAAATAGCGGATTTTCTGTTGCCACTTCGTGCGAACCGCATCATTTTGTTGTAATAATAAGGTCGGTAACATAATTAAATCATCAAAATCCAATGCATTGTACGCACGAATTTGCTGGTTATAACGATCATAACACTCTGCAAACATTTGTTGTTTGTGATCACGTGCAAGCTGTTTTGCCTGTGGTGGCAAAACTAAATCATTTTTCCAACGAGAAATGACCGAAATTAATTCACGTAATAAATCCTTGTCCTCACACAATAAGTCCGCTGTTAACTCTTTTAATAGCGCATATTGATCATGTTCATCAAACAACGTCATATTCGCTTTAAAGCCTAATTGCTTATATTCACGTTTAATCATATCAAAGCCTAAAGTGTGAAACGTGGATACAATTAGACCACGACTGGCTTCTTTACCAATTGAGTGGGCAACACGCTCTTTCATTTCCCGTGCAGCTTTGTTCGTAAAAGTCACCGCCGCAATCTGGCGCGGAACATAGCCACATTTGGCAACGAGATAAGCAATTTTATTAATGATAACCCGTGTTTTACCCGAGCCCGCCCCAGCGAGCACTAAGCAAGGTCCAGTGACATATTCCACGGCTTGTTGTTGCTGTTTATTTAATTTCATGGGTCATTTATTCGGTTTCTTGAGTCCAGACATAAGGCAATAATGCGGTATCCAATATAAAAGAGAAAGGCAAATCTAAAATAGGAAGTCCCCAGCGCTTTGCCATTTCAAGATCATATTTTGTGCCAGCATACGAAGAATAAGACTCCGTAGGGTCAATTAATTTCACGACAGTACCACAGCCATTTAAGCCTAAAAGTACGATTAAAAGTAAGCAAAATTTTTGCATTTGTTTCCTTGTTTATTATAGCTAACTAATCCTCGCGACAATATTAAAAAATGCCATAAACATTTCTACATTTTGAATACGCCAAACCACACATAAATGTGATACATATCACACTTTACAATTAACAAAATATATTTTGTGATATATATCACATTTTTAAACAAATCAAAGAAAAAAACATTGTGATACTCATCACATATTTAATATGAAAAATTTTAGATTTCAGTTTCGCTATGCTATTTTGACAGTTGAAAATTGGTCATTTTATCGACGAGGTTAACTATGCTTTCAGCAAATGCAAAAGTCAAAGTACAAAATTTTGGTCGTTTCTTATCCAACATGGTGATGCCCAATATTGGTGCATTTATTGCTTGGGGTTTTATCACCGCACTTTTCATTCCAACGGGTTGGCTACCCAATGAAACGTTAGCCAAATTAGTAGGACCGATGATCACCTACTTATTACCACTCTTAATTGGTTATTCTGGTGGTAAATTGATTGCTGGTGAGCGCGGTGCGGTGGTCGGCGCGATTGCTACTGCGGGGGTCATTGTAGGTACTGACATCCCAATGTTTTTAGGCGCCATGATCGCGGGTCCGACAGGGGGCTGGGCAATTAAACGTTTTGATAAATGGGCTGATGGTAAAATTAAAAGTGGCTTTGAGATGTTAGTCAATAACTTCTCTTCAGGTATCATTGGTATGATCTTGGCTATTTTATTCTTCTGGCTAATTGGTCCAGCGGTGAAAGCGTTGTCCACTATGTTAGCTGCTGGTGTCGATATTTTAGTAAAAGCGCACTTACTGCCGCTCACCTCTATCTTTGTTGAGCCAGCCAAAATCCTCTTCTTAAACAACGCAATTAACCATGGAATTTTCTCCCCACTTGGTATTCAACAATCGCAAGAATTTGGACAATCCATTTTCTTCTTGATTGAGGCCAACCCGGGTCCGGGCTTAGGGGTGTTACTTGCTTATATTATATTTGGGAAAGGTACAGCAAAACAAACAGCAGGCGGTGCCACGATCATCCATTTCTTTGGGGGAATCCACGAGATTTATTTCCCTTATGTTTTAATGAATCCGCGTCTCTTACTGGCCGTGATTGCAGGTGGTGTATCTGGTGTATTCACATTGGTATTATTTAATGCAGGTCTTGTGGCACCCGCTTCACCAGGTTCGATTATTGCGGTTTTATTAATGACACCACAAAACGCTATCGTTGGTGTTCTCGCTTCTGTTGCCATCGCGGCGACGGTCTCTTTCGTTATCGCTTCATTCTTCTTAAAAATTCAAAAAGAAGAAAATGGGCATTTATTAGAGAAAATGCAAGCCGCATCAAAAGCGATGAAATCCGGTGTACAGTTCAATACACCAGCCCGTTATCAAGGTGTACAAAAAATCTTTGTTGCTTGTGATGCAGGTATGGGATCAAGTGCAATGGGCGCAAGCATGTTACGTAAAAAAGTCAAAGAAGCAGGATTAGCCATTGAAGTGACAAACTGTGCAATTAATGATTTACCGGAAGACGCGCAATTAGTCATTACGCATCAAGACTTAACATTACGTGCCAAAAAACATACGCCAAATGCTATGCATTTTTCCTTAAACAATTTCTTAGATGCCCATTTCTACGATAACCTCGTTCAAGATTTGAGCAATACAAAGGTGGCTGATTTAGCAAAGGTCAGCACGCTTGAGCCACAAGAAGCGCCTCAAACTGCATTTGTACTCACTGAAAAACAAGTCTTCTTAGGCTTAAAAGCAGCAAATAAAGAAGAAGCCATTCGATTCGCGGGTGAACGTTTAGTTGAATCAGGTTTTGTGCTACCAAGTTATGTTGATGCGATGTTTGAGCGTGAAAAAATGGTTTCCACTTATTTAGGTGAAGGTATTGCGGTACCACATGGCACAATCGAAGCTAAAGATGCGGTACTCAAAACAGGTGTTGTTGTCTGTCAGTATCCAGAAGGTGTCAAATTTAATGAGGATGAAGAAGACAGTATCGCAAAATTAGTGATTGGGATTGCCGCCAAAAACAACGAGCATCTGCAAGTGGTTTCTGCCATTACCAATGCACTAGATAACGAGGATGCCATTCGCATTTTATCGGAAACGGATGATGTCGAAAAAGTCTTAGCGTTATTAAAAGCATAATCTTCTTGGGCAGATCATTATCTGCCCATGTTTATTTAAACTCTTTTCTTATTTTTGGAGTAAGCGATGAAAGCATTACATTTTGGTGCGGGTAATATTGGACGTGGATTTATCGGAAAATTATTAGCTGATAGTGGTATTCAAGTCATCTTTGCCGATGTCAATGATCATGTTATTGAGCAACTCAAAACACAACGGGCTTATCCAGTCAAAATTGTTGGCGATCGCCTGAATGTAATTGAAACCGTGTCAAACGTCACAGGAGTCAATTCTAAAAATGAGGCGGATATTATTGCATGCTTTACTGAAGTTGATTTAGTGACCACCGCGGTGGGACCTAATGTATTAAAAATCATTTCAAGCACTATTGCAAAAGGCTTAAGCGCACGTTTTCGTGCAGGAAATACCCGCCCATTAAATATTATTGCATGTGAAAATATGGTGCGAGGTACCAGCTTTTTAAAAGACAATGTGTTCTCTTATCTCACCCCTGAAGAACAGCAACAAGCGGAAGCACAGATTGGCTTTGTTGATTCTGCCGTTGATCGCATCGTGCCACCAGTACAGTTTGATCCCGCCAACCCGTTATTAGTGACAGTTGAAGAGTTCAGTGAATGGATTGTAGATAAAACCCAATTTAAAGGTACAATTCCAGCTATTAATGGTATGGAGCAAACGGATAATTTAATGGCATTTGTTGAGCGTAAACTGTTTACATTAAATACTGGACACGCCACGACCGCCTATTTAGGCAAATTAAAAGGTCACCAATTTGTCAAAGACAGCATTGATGATCCAGACATCAGGGAAGCCGTTAAAGCCACGATGCAAGAAAGTGGTGCCGTATTAATTAAACGTTATGGTTTTGATCCTCATGCCCACGCGGCTTACATTGAAAAAATCCTGAAGCGTTTTGCCAATCCGTATTTACAAGATGATGTTGATCGTGTGGGCAGAGAACCTTTACGAAAACTCAGCTATAACGATCGTTTAATCAAACCATTACGTGGCACCTTAGAATATGGATTACCAAATCAACATTTAATTCAAACCATTGCTAGTGCCTTAGCCTATCGCAATGAGAGTGATCCACAAGCAGTTGAATTAGCTCAACTTTTACAGCAAGATGCGCTCGAAAGTGCGGTGAAAAAAATCACTGAACTGACAGAATCAAACATTGTGCAACAAATCGTAACTGCTTATAATGCCTTGCAAAAAAACTAAAGTGCCAATGCGGTCTTAATTCGGTCTAGAAAAGGATAACGAGTGCAGTCAGTCGATCCCATTTATGAAAAACTCAATGAAGCCACCTCAATTCGTGGTTTCATTACGGCTTCTGTCGCGATTTTTGACGAAGCGGTTGATCAACTTATTAATCGCGTTTTTCGTAAAACAGATTTTGCCGTCAAATCTGTAGTTGACTCATTATTATCTAATTCTGGACCGCTCTGCGATTTATCGATTCGTTTAAAAGTCTTATTAGGTTTAGGGATTATCGAGCATCATGTGTTTAGCGATATCAGCCATTTTATTGAGATTAAAGAAAAGCTGAATAACGATGAAAAAGAATACGATTTTGCCGATCTTATTATTATTGATTTTATCCAACAGTTAAGCTGTCAAAATGATAAATCCTTGCTCAATTTTCCGATGGAAAAAGACGAAAACCCCGACTCACTGCTCTATCAAGTCAAAGCCTTACGTCGAGAAAAATTGATTCGTTCTTATCTCACCTTAGCAATCACTGAAATTTACGAGCAACTCCAAATCGAAAGTCCATTGTGAAGCAAACATAAAAAATGCGATGAAATGAATTCATCGCATTTTGTTCAAAAGAAATGAAAATTATTTACCATCCCAAGCATGAATTGCTTTAGCACGGACATCTAATTTACTTTGTGAGTCACCTTTGAAGTAGTTCTTATCTAAGCCACCTTCCCAGTCACCATATTGGGTATTTGGTAACACGATAAATTTTTTACCAAAGGCTTTGCTATTTTTCGCTACGAAATCACGGCGCTCTGCATTGGATTTTTTGTAAGTTGCATCACCAAAGTCGTTTAAGTTATCGCCCACAAATAACACGATGTCATAACCCATATCTTCAACTTGTTTGAAACGTACAGATTTGTTGGATTTATCTTTTTTCAACAACAAGGTTTTATCATTCACCCCAGTGAAACCAAGACGTTTCATATCATCCACTGTCCCTGCTTTTTCTACATCATCACGACGGTTAGAAACGAAGAACATCGTACCGCCATTGGCATTGACATAATTAGAGAACTCCACTGCGCCCGGAATCGCTGCGGATTGTCTCGCGTCAACCCATTTTGTCCATGTTTTCGGTGAAAAACCTTGTCCACTTTGTACTTGCCACCCCGCATAAGCACTGTTATCAATCATGGTTTCATCTAAATCCACCACCACGGCTTTTTTCTTACCTTTTTTCGCTTTTGCATGGTCAAATGCCATTTTGGCAGAGTTAAACGCTTGGTGTGCTAATGCTGCATATTCGCCCGACTGTTGCGTCCAAATTAACCCCATTGCCACTTGTTGCTGTAATTTTGCTTGATTGGCTTGCTCGACTGCTTGTTGATTTGAACAAGCCGCTAATAAAACGAGCGAACTCACGGCAATAACTGATAATTTAAATTGCTTCATTGTATTCTCCTTGAAAATTCCATTCTGACGATGAGGTTATTAATGTAACAAATTCATTCTCCTATTGTCATAAATCAGCGCGTTGAATGTGACTAAGATCACATATTTTTTATTCAATGTGATTATTTTTACATCCGCTACTGCAACATCAACCACACGAAATCGAAAAGCTTATGCTTTTTGAACGCCTTCTTGCTGTTTTACGTTATAATGGCAACCTCTTTTCATTAAATAAACGGATAATTTATGGCAAAAATCGCAGAAAACCCTTTAGTCTTAGTGGATGGTTCTTCGTATCTATACCGCGCATTTCACGCATTTCCGCCTTTAACGAACTCATTAAATGAGCCAACTGGCGCAATGTACGGTGTATTAAATATGTTAAAAAGCCTCATTTCACAAGTACAACCAAGCCATATTGCCGTGGTTTTTGATGCGAAGGGCAAAACCTTTCGTGATGAAATATTTGAACAATACAAATCTCATCGTCCCCCAATGCCTGAGGAATTACGCAGTCAAATTCTGCCACTGCACAATATTATTCGGGCCTTAGGCATTCCCTTGTTAGTGGTAGAAGGTGTGGAAGCCGATGACGTCATTGGTACCCTTGCGGTGCAAGCCTCTCGTACCGGAAAAAAAGTCTTAATTAGTACCGGTGACAAAGACATGGCGCAGCTTGTTGATGAGAATATTATGCTCATTAACACCATGAACAACACTTTATTAGATCGCGAGGGAGTACTTGAAAAATATGGTCTGCCTCCGGAATTAATCATTGATTACCTCGCGTTAATGGGCGATAGCTCAGATAATATTCCGGGAATTCCGGGCGTAGGGGAAAAAACGGCGTTAGGTCTGCTACAAGGCATAGGTAGCATGGCTGAGATTTATGCAAATTTAGACAAAGTCGCCAGTTTATCCCTACGTGGCGCCAAAACATTAGGAGCAAAATTAGCCGAGGCAAAAGATCTCGCTGATTTATCTTATCTACTCGCCACCATTAAAACCGATGTTGCACTGGATGTCAGTCCAGAACAACTGACTTTTGGTGTTGCGAATAAAGATGCGTTAATTGAATATTTTGCTCGTTATGAATTTAAGCGCTGGCTTAACGAAGTGATGAATGGAGGAGAAAGCTCCGTCACCAATGGTTCGGAACAGGCAGTGAAGCTCAATCCTTACCAAGCCACTCCAAGTGCAAATGAGAGAGAAAATACCGTTTCTGTCCAAATTGACCGTAGCCAATACCAATGTCTTCTCGAACTCAGTGAATTGAAGCGCTGGATAGACAAGCTTAATCAAGCCAAATGTATTGCAATTGATACTGAAACAGACAGTTTAGACTATATGGTGGCTCATTTAGTCGGGGTATCTTTTGCGTTAGAGAATGGTGAAGCTGCTTATTTACCATTACGCCATGATTATCTTGGCGCACCTCAGCAAGTAGATTTTCAGACCGCACTTTCTTTGCTTAAACCTGTTTTAGAGAACCCTGAAATCCATAAAGTAGGACAAAATATTAAGTACGATTTAAGTATCTTTGCTCGTCACGGTATTGAAGTACAAGGCGTGAGCTATGACACCATGTTACTGTCTTATGTGTTAGACAGTACTGGGCGCCATAATATGGATGAATTAGCCAAACGTTATTTAGGTCACCAAACCATTCACTTTGAAGATATCGCGGGTAAAGGCAAAGCTCAGCTCACCTTTAATCAAATACCACTTGAACAAGCGGCGGAATATGCGGCAGAAGATGCCGATATTACCATGAAATTACAGCAGGTCTTATGGGAAAAAGTAGTAGCACAGCCTGAATTAGTGAAGTTATATCAAACCATGGAACTGCCTTTAGCCTCGGTGCTGTCGCGTATTGAACGTCATGGCGTGCTCATTGATAGTGATGCACTGTTTAGTCAGTCGCAACAAATTGGCGTAAGATTGACCGCACTTGAACAACAGGCGTATGAATTGGCTGGACAACAATTTAATTTGGCCTCAACCAAACAGTTGCAAGAGATCCTGTTCGATAAATTGAGCTTACCTGTCTTGAAGAAAACGCCTAAAGGCGCGCCGTCAACGAATGAAGAAGTCTTAGAAGAGCTTGCCTACGAGCATGCCTTGCCAAAAATTCTTGTGGAGCATCGTGGATTAAGTAAATTAAAATCCACTTATACTGACAAATTACCGCTCATGGTGAATAAAGACACGGGACGTGTACATACTTCCTATCATCAGGCGGTAACCGCCACAGGTCGTCTTTCATCGAGTGATCCCAATTTACAAAATATTCCGATTCGCAACGAGGAAGGGCGTCGCATTCGTCAAGCCTTTATTGCACCTGAAGGCTATCAAATTATGGCCGCGGACTATTCCCAAATTGAACTGCGAATCATGGCTCACTTATCGCAAGATAAAGGGCTAATTAACGCATTTAATGAAGGAAAAGATATTCACCGTTCAACAGCGGCAGAGATCTTTGGCATTCCATTAGCGCAAGTTAGCAGTGAACAACGTCGTAGCGCCAAAGCCATTAACTTTGGTTTAATTTATGGCATGAGTTCATTTGGACTTTCTCGTCAATTAGGCATTCCACGTCATGAAGCACAAAAATACATGGACTTGTATTTCCAACGTTACCCCGGTGTACAAGCCTTTATGCATGACATTCGCGAAACAGCCAAAGCACAAGGTTATGTAACAACTTTGTTTGACCGACGCTTATATTTACCTGATATCCAATCTTCCAATGCCATTCGTCGCAAAGCAGCTGAACGGGTTGCTATCAACGCGCCAATGCAAGGGACAGCAGCAGATATCATTAAACGAGCGATGATTACTTTAGATCGTGAAATCGCAGAACAACCTGACATTAAAATGATCATGCAAGTACACGATGAATTGGTCTTTGAAGTACGCTCAGATAAAATCGAACACTTTCGCACGATCATCAAAACCACGATGGAACAAGCTGCTCAACTTGTGGTGCCACTGATTGTAGATGTGGGTGTGGGTAAAAACTGGGACGAGGCACATTAGCCTCCCCCCAAATAACAATCCGCCCGTAAAACGGGCGGTTTTTAGGCCACCCTATAAGGGCCTAGTACTTCACATGCCCCTCAAGGGGCATGTGAATTCTGACAACCGTTCAATAACTCTGTTGCCTACCCCTTAAAGGGGTCCATATATTCTTTCTTCGATAAATTATCCTGAATCATATCTTCCTTTTCCTGATTTCGGATATATTCCTCTACAATTTTTGTATTTAAACCTACTGTACTTACATAATAGCCTTTCGCCCAAAAATTTCGATTCCCATACTTATATTTCAAATTTGCATGTCTTTCAAATATCATTAGCGATGACTTACCTTTTAAATACCCCATAAAACTTGAAACGGCCAGTTTCGGAGGTATCCTTAACAGCATATGGATATGCTCTTTCATTGCATATGCCTCTATTATCTCTACATTCTTGTAGTGACATAATTGTCTTAGTATCCCTCCTATATCAACTCGCAATTTTCCATAAATTGCTTTTCTCCTATACTTAGGGATAAAGACTATGTGGTACTTACAGTTCCATCTTGTGTGTGATAGACTTGAATCGTCATTGGATTTACTTGCCATGACTTATCCTCCTATATGTTGAATTTTGGTTGTCAGCCTTGTTCATTATAGGAGGATGTTTTGTTCTGCTCACCGCTTAAGCTTTTCTGTTCCATACGCAAAGCGTATGGTTTTTATAGCTAGACTTTGTCTAGCTATAATAATATGGCAAGCGACTCAGGCTTGCCATTTTTGTGTTCTCTCACACACTCGGTTTTTTAATGAGCTTTTTACGCATTTTAATGTTGATCATTTCAACCACCACGGAGAAGCCCATCGCAAAGTAAATATAACCTTTCGGAATGTGGAAATCTAAACTCTCTCCAATCAATGCCACACCAATTAAGATTAAGAAAGACAGAGCAAGGACTTTCAAAGTTGGATGCGTTTCAACAAAATCCCCGATTGGTTTCGCTGCAAACATCATTACCCCAACAGCCATCACAATCGCCACAATCATCACGCCCACTTGATCTACCATGCCTACTGCCGTAATCACCGAATCCAATGAGAACACAATATCCAAAATCGCAATCTGCGTTAAAATGCCTAAAAAGCTTACTGTTTTTGGTTTCTCTTCCTCATTTTCTTCTTCTGGCATCATAGCATGGTGAATTTCATGGGTACTTTTTGCTACTAGGAATAAGCCACCAATCAATAAAATTAAATCACGCCCAGAGATCGCCTCCCCTAATACGGTAAATAAGGTCGCTGTCAACGACATGACCCAAGAGAGAGAAAGCAATAATAAAATTCGCATTCCCATTGCCAAACCGAGCCCAATCAAGCGTCCGGATTGGCGTTGATGTTCGGGTAAACGCCCAACCAAAATACTAATGAAAATGATGTTATCAATCCCTAACACAATTTCTAAAGCAGCTAAGGTAAAAAGTGCAACCCAAGCCTCCGGACTCGCAAGCCATTCAAACATAGTCTGTTCCTTTTTTCATAAAAATGAGATAAATCATATCATTTTGTGCAAAGACACCAAGTCAATTACCCCGTGCCAAGCAAAAATTGTTGTAAAATTTCCGCAGTAAAGGTTTTACGTAAATAAAAGCCTAAAGGTAACGTATCAATCATTTCACCGTGTTTGCCAATTCCACGGGTCAACGCTTTACTGTTTGCCCCTTTCGGACGAAGCTGTAGCACCTCGCCTAAGGTCGCATTAATCTGCTCAAGCTTGCCTAAGCTAATATATTCCATTAGCTCTTCCCAATCTCGCTTTAAACGCAATTCTTGCTGTGCTGAAGGCTGCCATAAAATCGGCTGCCCAACACGCCGTTCAGACAACGGAATCTGTCTTTCCCCTTCAACTAAAATCCACAGTACCTTACTGAGTTTATGCCTAACATGTGAGTTTTCCCAACTGACCCCCACATTCTGCGTTAAGGGCGCTAAGCTGACAAAAGTGGTTTCTAACGGCATCCCCTGTGCATTAATCGGGAGCGTTTTTAACTCAATCCCCAAGTGCGCAAAATCTTGCTCAGCTTTACTGCCTGCGGTTGCACCGAGAGCGGTTTCAATTAACATACCCACCCAGCCTTTATCTCGTTTTAAGTCAGGTGGAACCGGCATATGCAGGCTTTGTGCCAGATCGGCAAAGCGTAAGCCTGCAATCGCCTGTGCCCGTTGTAATAATTCTTGCTCAGTTTGAGGTGTCATAAAGTGCGGTCATTTTTGCTGATATTTTTTGAGGTGTTTAGGTTTTACAAACTCTACCCCGTGATCCACATAGTCAATTTGTTCTAATTGCAACAAATGGCGTTTGATGGGTAAGCCTCCACCAAAACCGGTCAATTCACGTTGTTTACCTAAAACACGATGACAAGGGATTAGAATGCTAATTGGATTACGACCAACGGCCCCACCAACCGCACGCACCGCCTTCGGCTGACCAATTCGTTGAGCCAGCTCGCCATAAGTCGTGCATTCACCATAAGCTAACTGTTGTAATGCAGACCAAACGCGTTGCTGAAATGCCGTACCTTTAGGGGCAAAAGGAATCGCGTCAAAGCACACACGTTTCCCAGCAAAATAGTCCCGCAAGGCTTGCTTAACCTGTAAAAAGAGCGGTCGATTTTCATCTAAAATCCAATCGGGGCGAGGGGCAACTTGCGTGACAACAAAATCAAGATGCGTAAGTTTCTCCGCTTCACACAGCATCAATAAACGCCCAACCGGAGAATCCTCATAGCAATAATAAACAGGTGACATAACATCCTCTAAAAAAGAAAAGCGTACCGAAGTACGCTTTATTATGCTTGATTTTTTGTCAATTAGAAACGGTAATTCACATTTAAACCATAAAGGTTCGCACTGGCTTTGCTAGTAAATGGAACCCCTTCTTCTTTAAAGGTATTCTTCTTGCCTTTTAAGTGTGCAAAACCGGCATCAATAGATACATTTGGCGTAAAGCGGTAAGTGGCCCCCACACTAAACCAAGTACGATCCGTATCTGGAATAGAAATGGTGTTATGCTCATCTGCAGCACTTTCATCATACGCAATACCCGTACGTACCGTTAATGCATCGGTTACATCATAGCTCGCACCAAGGGCAATACGTGAAGAATCACGAAACTCTTCTGTTTTGCTAAATAAGGTCTTACCGTCCGTACCTTTTGCACGTAACTCTTTAAATTTGCTCCATTGCGTATATTTATAGCTATAGTGCATTGCAAAACGATCGGTCATTTTATGATAGCCAGAAATTTCCCAATAAGCCGGTAGCGGTAAATGTAAAGTACCCGGGATTTCTTTGCCACCTGTCGCAGTAATACCTTGAGGACTTAATGCAGGTGCAAGAGCTAAAGGAAATTGATTCGAATACTGTCCTTTAAAATTGATATCCACTTGTGAATGATAGGCGATACCAATGCGGTTACGCTCATTAAATTCATATACCAATCCTGCATTCCAGCCAAAGCCCCATTTATCACCCTGTAACTTTGAAATCACAGTATTCGCTGGTAATTTCGCAAGTTGTTCTGCACCTTGAACTCCAGCTTGAGCCAATGCTTGCGCTTTTAATTTTAACGCTACACCCGCATAACGCTCAAGTTTCGCTTTCGCATGCACTGCGTTTAAGCCTAGACCAACACTGAATTTTTCAGTAACACGATAGGCACCGCTTAAGTTAAAGTTAATTGCGGTTAAATCGGTTTTACCGCCTAAAAAGCCACCCGCATATTTGTCATCAAACTCGGTGGCTAAACCATAGTTGACATTCAATCCACCGCCCACAGCGAATTTTTCGTTAATTGGATACACACCATACACTGTCGGAACTAACGCATTCGGCGCAATATTTTTATAGGCGAACCCTGGCATTGGTGAAGTTAAATTAATATTTGGGTCCACATAAATTGCCCCAACAGAAATTTCAGGTTGTTTCAATAAGCTCATTAATGCTGGGTTCGTGGCAACCACTGCCGCATTATCTGCAATCGCGGCTTCCCCCGCATAAGCACGCCCTAAACCGGATGTTGACACTTCTGCTAGTTGGAAAGCGGCAGCAGAAGCGCTACCCGCGACCACCGCTAACGCGGAAGCAAGAAGAGTTTGAGTAAATTTGCTAGTTTTCGCCATAATTATGAGACCTTTGTTATTTAAGTTATTTGTATAATAAAACATTTGTAATAAAACGTTTGGATTCTAAAGAAGTATCTAGAGGGGTGCAAATGTATTTGCTCGATTTAGTAAGAGTTCAGACCAGTCAGATAGATGTGTGAATGATTGATTTTACCTTACAAAAACAAGGGTTAAATTTTACGAGCCCGCGGAACAGTGATAAAATGTGCTAAATATTTCATCAAAATTAGAAGGAAAAGGTATGAGTAAATTAAAATGCAATCCAGAAGAAGCCAAAGCCTGTTGCTGTGTTGATGTGGGTACTATTATTGATGGTTCTGACTGTACGGTAGAATTTGAACAAGTATATGCCTCGCAAGCACAAGCCGAAGAAGCACTGGCTTATTTAACTGAAAAAGCAAAAGCCGCAGAAAGCGATCCTTGCGAAATCACAAGTGATATTTCAGCCGTAGAACAAGGAGCCTTGCTTAAAGCACAATTTGTGTTTAGCTGCCAAGCAGAAGCCATGATTTTCCAACTTTCGACACGATAAAAAAGAAACGAAAAAAACCGCACTTTGATGTGCGGTTTTTTTGTTGATTACAGTAACGTCCACAGCAATATAGCTAACAGTTGAGGCGAAATAATCCGTAAGAACATCACAAGCGGATAAACCGTTGCGTAGGATAACGCAGATGCGCCACTTTCCTCTTTAATCGCATTTGCAAAGGCTAGTGCTGGCGGATCGGTCATCGAACCCGCCAATAAGCCACACAAACTTAAATAGTTCATTTTCGCGTATAAGCGTGCCACGATACCAACAATCATCAATGGTACAAAGGTGATAAAAATCCCATACACCATCCATTCTAGCCCACTTCCATTAACTAAAGTATCAACAAAATTTCCTCCGGATTTTAAGCCCACTACTGCAAGGAATAACACGATCCCAATTTCACGCAATGCTAAGTTAGCGCTAGGTGGCATAAACCAATACAGTTTACCAATGCTCCCGATACGCGCCAAAATCAACGCAACCACTAATGGTCCACCGGCTAAACCGAGCTTAAGCGGCACTGGAAAACCGGGAATATGGAAAGGAATGGAACCCAGTAATACCCCTAAACCAATCCCAATAAACACAGGCAACATTTGGACTTGTTGTAATTTTTGTTGCGCATTGCCGAGAATTGAAACCGCTTGGTTTAATACTTCACTGCGCCCAACAACATGTAACACATCACCAAACTGTAATGCGGTATTCGCTGTCGGCACCAACTCAACCCCTGCTCGGTTTAATCGTGAAATCACGACGCCATATTTCTGATGAATACCTAACGCGCGAATTTTCTTGCCTAAAACTTTTTCATTGGTGACCACAATACGATCGGAGCGTAAATCCCCAGTAAAACTGGATAAAGGCACATCGACTTCTTCACCTAACACCAATTTGATTTTACGCAATAAAGGAATTTCACCCACCAAATGTAACAAGTCACCTTTCTGGATAATCGTATTGGCTTGCGGCACACTAATATGCTCGTCCCGTTTTAAACGCGTACACACCACATCTCTTTTTTCATCAAACCCGGGAATATCCACTAAACGTAGCCCATCTAAATTCGGATTGGTGACTCTGACATTTATCGAACCAAGGGTTTCTTTATCTTGCCCACTTTCTTTCAGGAAATTTTTCGCTTCATCATCAATTTTAATGCGGAAAAATAGGCGGATTAACCACATACTCAGTAAAATCCCACAGATGCCGAATGGGTAAGCCATCGCATACGCCATCCCCATGGTTGACGTGGTTTGCGTAAGCCCTAATTCAGAAAGAATTTGTTGCCCTGCCCCTAACGACGGCGTATTCGTCACCGCACCTGAATAAATCCCGAGAATAATATCCAATGGCACATCAGCAAGCTTATGGATCACAATCACCGCCAGTGAACCCAGCAAAACAATTAATGCTGCAAAGCCATTTAACTTAAGACCAGATTGACGTAATGAGGCGAAAAAACCGGGTCCCACCTGAATCCCAATCGTATAAACGAATAAAATTAAACCAAACTCTTGAATAAAATGCATCGTATGTGCATCTAGCTTTAAACCATATTGGTTAGTAAAATGGGCGACAATAATCCCGCCAAATAATACCCCGCCAATACCTAACCCCACGCCTCGAATCTTCCAATGTCCTATCCACAACCCAATGACAGCAACCAGTGCAAGGAGGCTTATCGTGATGGCGATATCACTCATATTAACCTCTATATCAATTTTAAATTTAACAAAAATAACTAAAATGAATTATAGCAATCTCTTTTTTTAAAAACTTGAAGAAATACTAAAAATTTAACCGTAATCACATTTTTCTTGCTAAAAATGTCAAAATTTTTAACAATACTGGCTTGTTTTTTAAACATTATTTCAATTTGGAACAGCTATGGATTGGTCACAAGAATTATATGATTCTTTTATTTGGTTACTAAAAAGCCTTTCATTGACAACGTTACTCTTTCCTCTCACCGTTTATATCTTGGCAAAAACCACGCAATGGGGTCGCCAGTTTTGGCTTTTGGCGGAAGACTATTTCCACCCCAAACACAATCTCTTACCACTGTTTTATTTTATGATTATTGTGTTTTTCAATTTACTTTCAGTGCGTATCGATATTTTGGTATCAAACTGGTACAACGCGTTGTACAAATCATTACAAGACATGAATGAAACCGTCTTTTGGCAGCAAATGGTGGTATTTGCCGTGATCGCCAGTTCAAGTATTACGAACGCTCTACTGACTTACTACTTGAGTAAACGTTTTTTGATCCACTGGCGAATGTGGCTCAACAATAGAATGCTCAATAAATGGACAGAAAATCAGGCGTATTACAAAACGCAATATGTAGAAGCCCAATTAGATAACCCCGATCAACGTATTCAACAAGACGTGAGTTCCTTTGTGTCGACCAGCTTAGATTTTGCGACGGGGTTAATTTCTTCTATCGTTTCAATCATTGCGTTTACCATTATTTTATGGAATCTCTCTGGACCGATGACCATTGCCAATATTGAAATTCCTCACGCGATGGTCTTTTTGGTCTTTATTTACGTGCTGTTTAGCAGTATTGTGGCATTTAAAATCGGTCGCCCGTTAATTCAGCTCAATTTTGCCAATGAACGCTTAAACGCCAACTACCGTTATTCACTTATCCGTCTGAAAGAATATGCTGAAAGCATTGCTTTTTATCGTGGTGAAAAAATGGAAAAACGTCTATTGACCACACAATTTAATCAGGTGATTGATAACGTTTGGCAAGTAATCTACCGCACCTTGAAATTATCCGGTTTTAACTTAATCATTACGCAGATTTCGGTGGTTTTTCCGCTGGTGATTCAAGTGACACGTTATTTTCGTCAACAAATCACACTGGGCGATTTAATGCAAACCTCCAGTGCTTTTGGTCGAGTACAATCCTCGTTGTCTTTTTTCCGTAATTCCTATGATGACTTTGCCGCTTATCGTGCGGTGTTAAATCGTTTAACTGGCTTTCATAGCGCGATTAAAGCGGCTAATCGCCCAAGCAAATTAGTGCTCACAGAAAGTCGTCATGATATTGGTTTTCATGATCTCAACGTAGAGACCCCGCAAGGAAAAACCTTAATTGACAAGCTCAACCTACAATTTCCTCTCGGTACATGGTTATTAATTCAAGGACATTCTGGTGTAGGGAAAACAACCTTGTTAAGAACCATTGCGGGACTATGGCCTTATGCTAGTGGGACAATTCAACGTCCACAACAAGATACTCTGTTTCTTTCTCAAAAACCTTATTTGCCACAAGGTCGCCTACTTGATGCCCTATTTTATCCTGAACTGGCGCCTGAAGACGTGAATGAGCAACAAGTTATAGACATACTCGCGAAAGTACAACTCGGGCATTTAAGCGATAAACTAGAACAAGAAAATGATTGGACACGGGTACTCTCTTTAGGTGAACAACAACGTCTGTCGTTTGCTCGCATTTTATTGCATAAACCTACTGTTGTTTTCTTAGATGAAGCCACTGCCAGCATGGATGAAGGACTGGAAGATGCGATGTACCGCTTACTGAAAGATGAACTGCCTCAGATTACTGTGATCAGTGTTGGACACCGTTCGACGTTAATTCCGCACCATTCACAGCAATTACACATTCAATAACAAGACAGGGCGTTGTGGAGTCAACGCCTTATGAAATAAAGCAAAAACTCACCGCACTTTTGCCCTCATATCGAAATGAAAAACTTTGTTAATTGCCTGATTATTGCTACAATCGCGCGCAATTTTTTATCCTGTTTAAGGTGTAATATGTTAAGACTATTGATTTTACTCATGACAACGCTTTCGCTCTCGGCATGTTTATCTACAAAACCTACGACATTTCCTGCCGAATTTGCCAATCTTGATTATGAGCTTTCTGATCAAGATGCCAGACGTTGGGCAATCGCCAGTACGCAAGTAGAACAATGTATTTACCCAAATTTAACCCGTATCCAACGCGAACATTTTTCCAAAGAAGACGCCTATATCCATTCGCAATATGTCTTTTTCTATCCACTCGAAGAAATCATTGGCGAACAATATGTCAAAATGATCCAAGCAGATGAAAAGTCCATGGGTTATGCCATATTACAATACAAAAAATTTAAGCAACGACAAGAAAAACCGTTAGAAGAAGAACCATGTCGTGTATTGAGAATGCAAGCAAAAGACGATCTTGCCGTCGTCAAAGGTCAATATAAAAGTGGCATGGCTGAAGAAAATCCACTTAACCAAGATAAACACAACCCTGACGGTGTTGCGACTAACCAAAATAAATTCTTCTTTGACATCATTAAATGGGGTGCCGCCTTGTTATTATAAGGCGACATCACAGAGAGGATCATCTCCTCTCTGTCTCCCTTTTCTTATACTGCGCTTCCTTTTCTTTGCCTACCTCTTCCACACAAATAAAAACGTAATCGATTGCAAAGTGACTCAGTTCAAATAATTTGAGTTTGATCATTTTCATTCTGCTTTTTTTCGGCTAGTCTAACTATGTTATATACCGCATAATTTTTAATAAAATTAAGGAGAATTTATGTCAATCTTTACCCTTGCTCAACATTGGTTAGCACAAGATCCTGATCCTGAAACACATGCAGAACTTACCGCACTTCTTGACGCGGCAAAAACGGGGGATGCGAAAGCAAGCACAGAATTAAATGCACGCTTTGATGGTCGTTTACAGTTTGGTACTGCAGGCTTACGTGGTCGTTTACAAGCCGGACCAATGGGGATGAACCGCGTGTTAGTTGCACAAGCAGCGGGGGGCTTAGCCGATTATTTAAAAGACTATGATAAAACCCCTTCTATTGTCATTGGCTATGACGGGCGTAAAAATTCAGATGTATTTGCACGCGATACTGCCGAAATTATGGCTGGCGCAGGCATCAAAGCCTACTTATTACCACGTAAATTGCCAACCCCAGTCCTTGCTTATGCGATCAAATATTTTGATACCACAGCGGGGGTCATGGTGACCGCAAGTCATAACCCTCCAGAAGATAATGGCTATAAAGTCTATTTAGGTAAAGCCAATGGTGGCGGTCAAATTGTTTCTCCAGCAGACCAAGACATCGCTAAACTGATTGATAAAGTGGCGGCTGGCTCCATTAAAGATTTACCACGTAGCCAAGATTTTATCGTACTGGATGACGAAGTCGTTGATGCCTACATTGCGAAAACAGCTAGCCTTGCCAAAGAACCCCAAACAGACATTAATTATGTCTATACCGCAATGCACGGTGTCGGCTATGAAGTATTGAGCAAAACGTTAGCTAAAGCAGGTTTACCACAACCACATTTAGTGGCGGAGCAAGTGTGGCCAGATGGCACGTTCCCAACAGTAAACTTCCCGAATCCAGAAGAAAAAGGCGCATTAGACTTAGCCATTAAAGTAGCGAAAGAGAAAAATGCCGAATTTATCATTGCCAATGACCCAGATGCTGACCGCTTAGCCGTCGCAGTACCAGATGCAGAAGGCAACTGGAAACCGTTGCATGGTAATGTGGTTGGTTGTTTCTTAGGTTGGTACTTAGCGAAACAATATCATGCACAAGGACAAAAAGGCATTCTTGCTTGTTCATTAGTTTCTTCGCCAGCACTGGCTGAGATTGCGAAAAAATACGGTTTCCAATCAGAAGAAACACTCACTGGCTTTAAATATATTGGTAAAGTCGATGGGTTATTATTCGGCTTTGAAGAAGCATTAGGTTATTTAGTTGACCCAGACAAAGTCCGTGATAAAGACGGTATTTCTGCCGCTATTTCGTTTTTAGATTTAGTACGTTACTTGAAAAAACAAGGCAAAACACTCGCCGACTATGCCGATGAATTCACTCAAGAATTTGGTGCTTATGTAAGTGGACAAATCTCGATTCGTGTTGATGACTTATCTGAAATTGGCAAATTAATGAGTGCACTGCGTCAAAATCCACCAAGCGATATCGGCGGTTTCAAAGTCGCACAATTCTTGGATCACACCAAAACCGATCGCCAAAGTGACATTTTAGTGTTCGTTCTTGAAAATGGTAGTCGTTTGATCGTACGCCCATCTGGTACAGAACCAAAAATCAAGTTCTACCTCGATGCGAAAGGGAAAGATCCAAAAGATGCTGAGCAAGTGTTAGCCCAATTTGATGAAAGTGTTCGTCACATTTTACGTCAAGATGAATTTGGTAAGCAGGATTGCTAATCTGACTTAAGCTACAAAATGGCACAGTACACTGTGCCATTTTTCTTTACGTAGCTTAAGATAAACAGCAATTCAACCTTCCTCTACATTTAATATTTTTCAGCAATCACCTTTTTCTCTGGATCTGCCTCAGCAATTTTTTCTTGCGCTAATTCATGATCTGTCTCCTCTACCTCAGGCTCAGGTTGCGCAACCTCAACACAAGGATGATATTGAAAACAGCCATAAACAGGGAAATGATCAGAGCCAATCTCTGACAGCACACGAATATCACGCATCATGAAGTCATTACTGTGATAGATATGATCCAATGGCCAACGTAAGAAAGGATATTTGGCATGAAAGGTACTGTATAATCCTCGTCCCACACGCGGATCTAATAAACCACTGGTTTTCTGAAATAAGCGTGACGTTGTCGACCATGCGACATCATTTAAATCGCCAAACACCAATACCGACTGATTATGGTTACTGATCTCTTGTCCCACAAGCAACAACTCGGCATCACGTTGGGTTGAGGTGGCACTTTCTGTTGGCGTCGGTGGCATTGGGTGCAAACAATACAAATGAATCCATTCTCCAGAAGGTAAACATGCCTCCGTATAAATGGAAGGAATGTCCTCTTGTACCCAATGGCGAATCTCTGTATTACGCAAAGGCAAGCGGCTGTATAAATGCATACCGTATAAATTATCAAGCGGGATTTTCACCGTGTAAATATAATGCGCTTCGAGCGAAGCCAGCTTTTCCTCCCACCACAGATCTGTTTCGAGCGTTAATACGACATCGGGTTGCCATTGTTCAATGAGTGATAATAATTTATGCACCTGACGATTTGGGGTAAGCACATTGGTCGTGAGTAACGAGATACTACGTTGATCGCGTTCGCCTTGATATTGTAAGACTTGCGGACGTGTTAAACGCGTATAAGCCAAAATTTCCCAAATTTGATAGCCCATGCATGTCAAATTCAATAATTGTAAGATGACCAGTAACCAGCGTGGTTCCGGCAAAGCGACCCAACCTATTACGAGGCAAAGAAAATTGAGGATCGCAATTTGTAAACGCGGAAAATCAAAAATACGCACCGTCCAATGATTAAACGGCAAAAAAGGCAATAATGTGGCAATAATCGGTATGCTTAAAAAACTAAAAAGTAACCCATCCATTGTGCAAGTAAATGTCAATAATTTGTTAAAAGTTGAACAATAGTAGCACTATTTAACAATGGAGGAAAACAGCACAGTGCAAAAAGTGCGGTCCGTTTTTATCAATTTTCTTTTCAACTTAAACACGATCAGCGCACTCAGGCATATGTATTATGCTAATGCCACAATCGCAAACTCAAACTACCTTGCTCGCCGTAAAAAGCGTTGTTTATCATTTTGTTTACACAAAAGAGCGTATTGTGACTGGCACTTTCCTAAGCGTAAAGAGATGAACAACAGCATGTGATAAAAGACAGCATGAAGTATCTTATATACAGAATGCTTAATAAGCTGAAAGCATCGCTTCTCTGATTTAATCATAAACAGGTAACCTCTTTTGCTTTTTGAAAAAAGCACTACTAAAACATAATTTGATATTTTATAATCAATTCAAGCAACGACAAATCAAACAACAATTGCCGTTTCAAAAAGGAAATCAAGATGAAAAAAATCACACAACTTAGCTTAGTTACCTGTTTTGCTTTAAGCCTTATCGCCTGTGATAATGCCAGCAACACGCCAAAAACGACCGAGCCCGCCCCCAAAGCAGAAATCACCCTCTCCCCACAAGAGCAATTCCGCAAAGATTATGAAGCCTTTGAAACATGGCAAAGCACGACCGATCAGAGAATGAATAAAGAAGTCGATGGTTTACAGCAAAAAGTCGCACAAATAGAAAGTGGTAAACAATTATCTCCAGAAGAAATTAACACATTAATATCAAATTTACGGACTCAAATACAGACAAGCAGTGCAGAACTCGATGGATTACAGCTGAAAGATGCTGATGTATTACTCTTAGCTGAAAAAACGAAAGCAGCACATAGTGTAGCAATAGATATGCTTGAACTCGTGGTCAAAGCAACGGCAAATCCACTTGAAAAAGCGCAAAAAGATTTGGCTTCGCTTGAAGCAAAATTGAATGAAATGGATAAGTTACATGCTGAAATGGAAACACAAAAAGAAAAACTAAAACAGCAATACCAACAAAAATAATCCCTTAAACAATATAGCCAAACAGCCTTGTTTGGCTATTTTTACGCTCTTATCACCGCCATTTCATTTGTGTTCTATCGCCTTATTTTCCCCTATTTTATTGCGTTTTTCCTCAAATAATCACAAGGAAAAAACAAGATAATTTTATAATGATAATTGTTATTATTTTGTTAACAGTATAGAATGGCGAAGTTTATGCACATCGCTCAGATAGAGTCAATCCTACTCTCGTCATGACTGACGGATCGCTGGCGAAACCAAATACACACTGAAATTAACAGTCAAACTCATATTATAGGACATGATTATGAAAAAACTTCTTACGCTTCTGTTTTTATCTGCGTTAACCCCGTTTGCCTATGCACAAAAAATTGTTACTTTGACGCCTGATGTGGCTGACATTGTGGTGGCATTAGACGCTCAAGATAAGATTGTGGGACGTGATCAAACTACGATGAACCCTGCCTTAGAAAAAGTCGCCGTGATTGGTATTCATCGTAAACTCGCTGTTGAGCCGATTGTGCAAAGCAAGCCGGATTTAGTCTTAGGTTCTTATATGGCAATGCCTGCAACGATTTTCGATAATCTGACGCAACTTGGTGTAAAGGCTGTCAATGTTTTACCCGAAGATCATATTGATGCCTTTGGTAAAGCGATTCGTGAAGTGGGTCAATTAATCGGTAAGCAAGACAAAGCAAACCAAGTGGCAAGCCAATGGGAAGCCGGTATTCAAGCATTACCAAGCACAGGCAAACGTTATTTATTAACCTATGATGGTCGCGTAGTGGCAGGCAAACATACTGCAGCAGATGAATTAATTCGTCGCGCAGGTGGGGTAAACGCAGCAGTAGATGTAGAAGGGATTAAGCCACTTAATCGCGAAGCCTGGTTAGTGGCACAACCAGATGTCATTATTGTGGCAGAACACCAAAAAGAAGTGATTGGTGGAGTAGAAAAATTATTAGAACGCCCTGAAATTGCCAATAGCCCAGCGGCAAAATCAGGTCATATTTATTTCTGGTCTGCTAATGATTACTTACGTTATGGATTAAACACCCCTGAAGTGTTAAAACGTTTACATGATTTAGCGAAGTAATCTGCATTCCGAATGAAAAAACTGTCTGTCTTTTTGGCCATATTGGGAACCGTATTACTGATTTGGTTTTCAACTGGCGTGGGCTTTGGTGGTTGGCAGCCACCAAACGCCCTTGCTCCCATCGTTTTTGATATCCGCATTCCTCGTATTCTCAATGCCTTACTCGTTGGCGCAGCACTCGCGGCAGCGGGTGCCGGGCTGCAAGCCTTATTTGAAAATCCCTTAGCCGATCCCAGTTTGATTGGCACCTCTGGCGGTGCCGCGTTAGGCGTCATTTGTGTACTGGCATTTGGAAGCCTTGGCATTGGCGTACCTCTTGCCGCCTTTGTCGGTGCGTTAGTAGTTTGCTTAGTGATATTATTCGCTCATCACGTATTCGGGGGCGGTACGTTGGGTTTGTTAATCATGGGGTTTATCCTCAGTGCCTTTTGTTCCGCTGTGGTAGGGCTTATCCTATTTTTATCCGATGATCTTGTACTACGCAGCGCCACCATTTGGTTAGCTGGTAGCTTATCAGAAGCCGGCTTTACCCCTATTTACTACCCTTTCGCCATTATGTTGATTGGCTTAGTTTGGATGGCTATTTTAGGTCGCCAGCTTGATTGCTTGATGCTTGGTGAAGATACCGCCTTTACCATGGGTATATCCGTATCCAAACTCCGCTTACAAACTGTCATTGCAGCCGCTTTATTAACCGGTGCTGCTGTTTCTTTATCTGGTATTATTGGTTTTTTAGGCATGATGATCCCGAATATTTTAACAACTGTCATCGGCGGGCATCGCCGTAAACTGATTTTATTATCCGCTTGGGTGGGTGCTGTATTTTTATTAGCGGTGGATAGTGCTTCTCGTCTTATCACTTATCCCATTGATCTGCCTGTGGGCATTGTGATTGCCTTACTTGGTGGTCCTTTCTTCTTCTGGATCTTTATCCAGTCAACACAACGTAAAGTGTAAGGAACCGTTGTATGCAAGCACTCTTTGAATTACACCCCTTATCCCTAAAGGCAAATGAGCGGGTAATTTTACAAACTGATCAGTTAACCATTCCACAGGGCAAACATACCGCGATTATTGGTCCGAATGGCGCAGGCAAATCCACCTTATTGCGTGCCTTATTAGGCTATTTTAATGCACAGGTCACCCTCAACGGACACCCCGTGCAAGAACAAATCAGAGCAGGAAAATTAGCCTTTGTGGCACAAAATGGGCGCTATGGTATGCCGTTAAGTGTGGAAGAATATGTCAAATTAGGACAATTCAACCCAACTCTTTTCTCCGCCAGAAAAGTGAATCAACAACATTTATCACTATTATTAGATCAATTTGAACTCAGTCATTTACGCCATAAACGGATCAATCAACTTTCCGGTGGTGAACAGCAACGCGCCAATATCGTACGTGCGTTAATGCAAAATGCGCCTGTGATTTTATTAGATGAACCTTGTAATCACTTGGATATTCGTCACCAACAAAGTCTTATGCAATTTTTAAAACAGCATAAGACCCAATTTAATGCCGTCATGGTATTACATGATTTAGATCTCGCTGCCAGTTACGCCGACCACATTATTTTAATGCAACAAGGTCAAATTATCGCTCAAGGTAAGGTAGAAGATGTGATGCAAAGCGAACGCTTAAGTGCGGTCTACCGCTGGCAAATTTTGCAGAAAAAAGATGAAAGTGGGATTTTCTTTCGGGTTTAAAAAATGAGAAAGCGCTCGCCTGTGACCAGCGCTTAAATGCTGAAAAAAGCGCTCGTGGGAACACGAGCGCCATGGAAAGATTAGTTAAAATTAAACGATGTTTTTGACATCTCTACAGTAAGACGATTTATTTACGTATTCATCCTTAGAATTTAAAATTCATTCCCACATTAAGACCTAGACCACTTTGCGGAATATAGGATAAGAACGAAGTATGATTATAGACTCTACTATTTAGCACATTATTCACATTGGCAAATAAGGTATACTCATTATTGCCCATCTTACCATCATAACTCATGCCAAGATTCAACATGGTATGCCCCTTCGTTGGTGTTTCTAGTCGTGCCACTTTGTTTTGTGCAAAGACTCGATAAAGCTGCGTATTGAAACTTATGCCGTTGTCAAAATACGCATTCCATTTTATGCCTAAACGCATTGGTGACATACGAGGTGCATTACCATCAGGTTGTTTTTCCCAGCCCGTTGGTTGTACACCAACCATGTCATAATTTTCGTTATAGATATATTTATATCCAATCGGGAGAGACGGAAGGTCTTTTAACTTACCCCGCACGTAATCACCAAAAACGGACACACTGTGTGTTGAGGAAATTTGATAGCTCACTTCAGCTTCCAGCCCATAAATCTTTGCTTTCGCTTGATTGTAGCGATATAAGCGTAATGGATAATCATCGCTTAATGAACGTAAACAACGGGAATTAGGTCGCCACGGACAGCTTGTTTTGTTATTTAAAATGGCGGCATAAATATAGTTAGAAAACTGTTGATAGTAGCCACTTAATTTGATCCCTAATTTTTCCCCTGTATACCCCCAACCTAATTCGACATTATTCGAGCGTTCTTTTGTCAGATTTTTATTTCCCGCTTCAAAAGAATTGGTGGCTAAATGTTTTCCATGCGCATATAGCTCTTGCGCATTTGGCAAACGTTCTTGATGCGAAACAATCATATTAAACTGATGTCGTTCATTTAATTGATAATTTGCCGATAAAGCATAAGAATAGGCTTTCGATTTATGTGGTCGAGTCAGTTCTTCCGGTGGCCGCTCATCTTTTGGCACATTAAAATGATATTTCATCGCAATGCGTTGTTTTTCCACACGCCAACCAATATCAAATTGCCATTTACCTAATTCAACATGCTCCATTAAAAAGAGGCTTTGCTGAGCCGTAGTATGATCAGAAAGGAGATTTTGTTTACGATATTCAAGTGTATGATTATCTAACGCATAGCTATCTTGATATACATGACTTAAACCAATTAACCCACTGACGCCCGCAATCGGCTGATGGAGGAATTCAACACGTGCTGAATAGCCTTTATTTTTAAATGAATTGTCTGAGATCGCCCCTGATTTTTCATCGTGGCGATAACCAACTTTGGCAATCGAAAAACGGACTTTATCTAAGCCTTTTACTGGATTTTTCCATTCGCCACGCAAATCCCAACGTTGCGTATTTAACGCAATATGCGGATCGGCATGCGCGTGATGATCGTGACTATGTTGCCCATTTCCGTGATGAGCATGACCGTGATTACACAGATGCCCATGGCTATGCCACTCTTTTTTTATACAATCAATACCGGGATTATTATAATCAATGTCAGTTTCTTCCATTAAAAATGGATAATGTTTTAGATAGGGCTTACGCCAATGTACATCGGATAATAAAACATGCATATAATATTCATCGTAGAGATGTGAATGCGCAGGTAACCCATATTTGTCTTTACGTTGGCTATACGCAACACCTAAATAACCTTTATCACCCACCCAAGAAAGTCCAACACTGCCACTTCGATTATCCACAAAGCTATTTGCCAATTTATGATGCGTGCTCCCCTGATACTGATAAGAAGGTGTGCGATAATCACCGGCTTTTTTGTGCAAACCTTCAAGGTGTAACGCAAAATGTTTTGATAATCCCACATCTAATGCCACATTCACCAGACGTTCATTGTCCGCACTGCCCGTTCTTAAGCCGACTTCGCCCTCAACTCCGACAACCTCGGCGGTAGGAATTTTATTATCAACCACATTGACTACACCTGCCGCATTGCCTGAACTATACAACAAGGTATTTGCACCACGTAAAATTTCAACTTTTTTAGCTAATAGACTATCCACTGCCACAGCATGATCAGGCGACATAGCAGACATATCCAAGGTTTCATTACCACTGCTCAGCACTTTAATCCGCTTACCTTCTTGTCCACGGATCACTGGCGCAGACGCCCCACCACCAAATTGACTAGCATGAATACCCAGCTCACTCGATAACGCATCACCAAGATTACTCCCGCGTTGTTTAAGGCTATACGCTGGAATAATTTTTTCACTTGCCATTAAACGCCCGCTAAGTGGCGCACCTTCTCTGCTCTCAATCAGCGTATTTACAAAGATCGGTTCAAGTTCAATATGCTCAGTTGTATTTTTTAGTGGGCTTTGAGCAACTGCCAGTTGGTTATAAAGTGCCGAAATAACACACAATGATAAGTACGAAATTTTTCTCATAAAAAACATATTAATTTTTAAAGTTAATAAAGGCATGTATTACTAAAAATACGCATTCAAGCCCTGTCTTTGCGTCAGTCTGCAAGATGCTATAAGTAACTGACTGTACGGAATACACGCGCTAGGTGTGGCATCCTAATAACGACTTGTCCGTTGTAATAGGATCGTGCGCGATACCTAAAGCTGACTCGGTTAAGCTATGCGGTACATTTAAATTAGCGCTAAATTATTGTCTATATATCGATCAATGACAAGTCTTTTTTTACTGCGTAAATTATCATGATGATATTTACTCTTTTTTTAACGATAGAAAGGCTGATAGGTTTTTAACGGCAGCGCTCATCTGCAGCCTAAAGACAGTGCTCATCTGGGACAGGTGCTTTAACTTGAGAAAATGAAAAAGCACTCATGAGAACACGAGTGCCAGCGTAAGTGCGGTCATTTTGAGCCAACTTTTTAACATATGAAAAATAAGATGACGTTTATCACTCTCTTTCTATTTAAAAAGGAACAATAGCAAAATCTAACATTCTTGCTAGCTGTAAAATACGTTTTTTATCTTTTTGTTTACAGACAAATAAACTGTATGAATCTTGTTCTGTTTCAATATTTAACAAAGTATAGTCGCTCTTTTTCTCTAAGCGTTCGACAATTTCATAAGGTTCGAGGGCTTTTTGGGGCAATTTGAATTTCTTGCCAATGATGTTTGATAAATATTCGCTTAATTCTTCATTATCAATGCCCCAATCCGTATCAAATGAATCTAACATTGGTTGCAATAAAAAACGATAACTCAAAAATGCCAATTCAGGTTTATCGTCTTCCTCTGCATAGCCTTGTTCTACTAAATCCAGTAAGCATTTTTCAGGCGCCTCTTGAATTTGTTGATAACGTTTTATAAATTCCTCTTTATCATGAATATTTAATAAAGTAGTGAAGTCATGCAACGCTTCTGTAATGTCAGTTGGTTCTGGTGCATCAATATCTAATTTTTCGCACATAAAATCGACAGCTTCTTCAAGTAATTGAAGATAAGCTTGATCAACTTCACAGTTTGGATCAAGTAATTGGCTATTGCCCATTTCTTTAAACAGATTGCCCGTTGTCGGTGAGGTATAAAGCAATTCCATACTATCCTGACCTTCATGATCTTGGCAAGGTATGCAAATAAAAGTGACATATTCTGTATTATAGTATTTTTTCAATGCTGGATTTAGCGGAGAAAAAAAATTGAATTTAATCGCAAAAAATCGCCAATTTCCTCCCTCAATCATCTCCGCAGGACTAGGTGGCGTGATATTCGCTTTGCTCATCAGCGCTTCAAGCGGCGTATAAAAATCTTCATAGCCTGCTTGCGTTAAAAAATGATTAGCCAAATTTTTCGTCGCTTCTGAAATATCTTCAGGGTAATAATAATATTGTGCCCTTAACGCCATACCAAATAGTGATTTGGCGAAATAAAAACGATATTGGCAATGTTGTAAAACATAGTCTTCAATCTTTTTTAGCTTTTCAATTAACGTCATTTTGTTCTCCGTCAAAAAGTGCGGTCAAATTTACAGAAATTTCTAGCATACTTTCCTTACAAATGTACATCAACATAATCAGTCATGGGATCACAAGAATTCCTCCAAAGAACAACGCCTAGCGATTTGAAGTACTGACGTTTTCTCATAAAAATAATCCTAATTACAGTGAAAATAGCTTGTTTATTATACGGTAGTATTGATTAAAAAAACGGTTATGTCTGGAATACTTTATTGATATAGGGGACTAATGTTGTGGTTTGTGAAGAGTATTCAGAGAAGAAGACTCATTTTTGACGAGTACATTAACTAGACTAGAGATGAAAAGATAATTGTGAAAAAACTAGCATCATAGAAGGAGTACCCTGTCTGTTCTTAGCAAGTGCATCAACATGTATCGTGTCAAGTTCAATATGATTGCTTGTATTAGTTAAATTATTTTGTGTAATGGGTATTTGGCTATAAAGTCCCAAAATAACACAAAGTGATAAATACGAAATTTATTCATAAATAAGCATATAACTTCAAAAGTTAATAAACGCTTGTAGTTATATAAATGCATATCCAAGCTTAATCTTCACACTAATTTTCTGAATGCCATGGATGAGCTCCTCCCCAGCATACACGCTCACACTGTGGAGCTCTGCCTCCTCCCATCTTAACTAAACTGTATCTCACCAAAACTGACTATATTACATCTCAATGTACATTGAAGTTAGCAGTGAATTATTGTCTATATCGATAAATAACAAAACTTTTTTATTGCGTAAATTATCACTAAATATCTACTCTTTTTAATGATAAAAGTGTGATAGATTTTTTAAAAACAAGACTGTCTGAGAAGGGGATTTAACTGAGTAAGATATGAAAAAGCATTCGTAGGGACAACATAGTAGGGAGGCATCACAAGAGATAATATTTTGATCAAACTCACATTATTTGACTTTACCAATAAACAAATTGCTTTAATGTGATAAGATTCTATTTAATTTTAATAACTACAATTAAGAGACATTTATGGCTAATACAGATATTCAAGAAATAAACCTAGTAAGTGATGATTGCGATGATGAAATTAGTTTATACCCATCTGAGACTTTTAAATTAACTACAACTCCAAACGACTTCAATATATCCACGATTATATCATTTTTAGATGCTGGTGTATTTAAGATACCTGATTTTCAGAGAAATTATGTATGGGATATAAATAAAGCATCAAAGTTAATTGAATCACTTCTTATAGGTCTACCAATTCCACAGATGTTTTTATATGAAAAATCTAGAAATGAATTTTTTGTTATAGATGGCCAACAAAGACTTATGTCTTTATATTTTTTCGTAAAAGGGAAATTTCCTAAAACTGATGCTAGATTAAAAATAAGAGAAAGCGCCAAAACGGGAGAATTTATAAGCAAGAGTTTATTATCTAACAATAAATTATTTAGCAATTTTTCTTTAAAACTAGACTCTAAAAACAATCCTCAGAAAAATAGATTTCATGATAAAAATTATGAAACTTTAGAATTTGAAGATAAAACAACATTAGACTTGGCCACAATCAGAAATATGATTATAAAACCATCTACTGATAGTGAGGATAACGTACAATCTATGTTCGAAATTTTCAATAGATTAAATAGTGGCGGGGTTAATTTAAATAATCAAGAAATAAGAATGTCACTATACCATTCAAAGTTTTTAAAAGAATTAATTGAAATGAATAAGAATACTATCTGGAGAGAAAATCTACTATCAAAATCCCAAGAGGATTTGAGATTAAAAGATATAGAGTTAATTTTAAGACTATTTGGAATGCTACTAGCAGGATATAATAGCGCTCTAGATAAGAATAAAAATGAAAAAATAGAATATCAAAACTCAATGATAGGGTTTCTAAATAATATAGCTAACTCAGCTAAAAACTTAAAAGATGAAGAAATTTCCTTACTGAAAGAAATCTGGGATAAATTCATGATTGAATGTAAATGTTCTGAAATCACTGGTCCACTAATAAGTTTTTCCACAGAAAACCCTAAACTCAGCATTACATTTTTGGAATCCGTGTTTTTTGGTTGTTGTAGAAAAGCTTGGGACGAAAAGAATATTAATCTAATTCAAATAAATAGAAGATTTATTGAAGAATTAAAAGAAGACCAAAATTTCAAAGATGCTTCCACAGGAAAAACAAGTTCCAAGACAAATGTTATCAAAAGACTGAAGATTGCTTACAATAAATATAACTTTAAAAATTAAGAGGTAATATTTTATGCTCAAAATTCTAGATAGCGAAGAGTTTAACGCAATTAATAAAATTTATGATGATTATAAAGAGAATATTAAAGAGCTAAACAAACTATTACATGAAAATTACTATTTAACCACACTTCTGAGTGAATATAATGATATATCAAGAAGAATATTATTAATTTCATCAGCAAACTCATTTGAAAGACATTTGACTAAATTTATACCGAGTGTATTTTCAGAAAAAGATAATTCTATATTACATAATTTTCTTAGTAAACAAGCACTATCTAGAAAGTATCACACCCTATTCAAATGGGAACAATCAACTACCCACAAAAACTGCAATACTTTTTATAGTTTATTTGGTGAAGATTTTAAAAAAGAAATTAGAAATAAAATAGAGCGTGAGGATGACCTCAAAAAAGGTGAGAATGATTTCATCACATTAGGAAATGAAAGAAATCAAATAACTCATAAAGGAGTTAAGTTTGCCGAATACAATAGAGATATGGATTCAGTGTTTGAATTATATAAATCCGCTCTACAATACTATTGTTTTTTATGTGATGAAATAAAAAAAGCCTATACATAAATATACTTTTTAGCGTAGTAATAATTTAACTAATCTTATCAACCAAACTATTCTTAGTAAAAGTTAAATTAATAACTAAGTAAAAAAACATCCCCTAATACTCAAGGGTCATGAGTTAGTAAACGCGCATCATAATAGCAACACATCTATCTTTATAGGAAAGTACCCTGATTCCTTCTAAAAGTCCATTAAGATAGGATAAGTACTTTAACTATCAGAAATAAATTCTCATCTATATATTGATATATGACAAGACCTTATTATTTTAACTGTGAGACACATCATTATTTTTAAACTCCACGCATCTTCAAAGATAACTCTCATCTACCATGAAGATTTTCACTTAATTCAATATAAAAAAGCACTCATGAAAACACGAGTGCTATTAAGTCGAATAACAAGAGTTATTATAGCTTGGCAAACCCATTCACAACTATTTCAAACTAACACGTGCATTTCTAAACAATCTCATCCAAGCCCCATCTTCACTCCAATCTTCTGGGTGCCATGAGTTAGAAACCGTGCGAAATACACGTTCTGGGTGTGGCATCATGATGGCGACACGTCCGTCAGCATTACCGATGGCGGTAATACCTAATACTGAGCCGTTCGGGTTAGCAGGGTACACCTCTGTTGGTTTGAGGTTGTTATCAATATATTGAGCGATAACTAAGTTTTGTGCTTGTAAGTTAGCAAGTTGTTCAGGATGTTTAAACTCCACCTGACCTTCACCATGCGACACCGCAATTGGCATATGTGAACCCGCCATGCTTTGGAACCAAAGTGAATTTGTCTCATTAATACGCACTAATGCAGCACGCGCTTCGAAACGCTCTGATTTATTACGCACGAAACGTGGCCAAGCTTCTGTACCTGGGATAATTTCAGCAAGGTTAGAAACCATTTGGCAACCGTTACACACCCCTAAAGTAAGAGTGTTTGGATTAGCAAAGAACTCGCTAAACTGTTCACGCAACATTGGGTTAAATAAGATCGATTTCGCCCAACCGCCACCCGCGCCAAGCACGTCCCCATAAGAGAAACCACCACAGGCTACCAACGCATTGAAGTCTTTTAAGTGGTGGCGAGCGTTGTGTAAATCGCTCATATGTACGTCAATCGCTTCAAAGCCCGCACGGTCAAAGGCCGCTGCCATTTCGTAATGGCTGTTAACTCCTTGTTCACGTAAAATCGCAATGCGCGGTTTTTTACCTGTCGCAATGTAAGGTGCGGCGATATCTTCGTTAATGTCGTAGGTTAAATGGGCGGAGAAGCCTTTGTTTTCTGGATCTTTCTTCGCTTCAAACTCTTGGTCTGCACATTCTGGGTTATCACGTAAACGTTGCATTTGATGGGTTAATTCCGCCCAAATACCACGCAATTCAGAACGTTTTTGGCTGAATAATAATTTGGTACCACGAGAAATTTCGATACGATCTTCTGTGGTCACTTCCCCTAACTCTTTGGTTAAATGGATTAAACCATGTTGTGATAACACATCACGTACATAGCTTAAATCGCTCTCACGCACTTGAATCACCGCGCCTAATTCTTCATTGAATAACACGGCAAGATCGTTATCGCCTAATGCACTGATATGGATCGATAAACCACAGTTACCCGCAAACGCCATTTCGGCAAGGGTGGCAATTAAACCGCCGTCTGAACGGTCGTGGTAAGCTAAGAGTTTTTGCTCTGCTACCAAGGCTTGCATGGCATTAAAGAAGTTTTTCAAGTTTTCAACGTTCACCACATCCGCAGGTTTATCACCAAGTTGTTTATACACTTGCGCAAGTGCGGTCGCACCTAAGCGATTTTTGCCTTCGCCTAAGTCAATTAATAATAAGCGACTGTGTCCTTTGTCGGTGCGTAATTGTGGCGTGACTGTTTTGCGTACATCTTCCACACGTGCAAAAGCACTAATCACTAAAGATAATGGCGCCGTCACGGTTTTTTGTTCACCGTTTTCGTGCCACGTGGTTTTCATTGACATGGAGTCCTTGCCCACAGGAATAGTTAAGCCAAGTTGTGGACAAAGCTCTTCACCGACGGCTTTCACCGCTTGATATAAGCCTGCATCTTCGCCTTCGTGACCTGCTGCTGACATCCAGTTCGCTGATAATTTAATACGTTTAATATCACCAATGTTCGTTGCTGCGATATTGGTAATCGATTCTGCTACCGCTAAACGCGCAGACGCGGCAAAATCTAATAATGCCACAGGCGCACGTTCACCCATTGACATGGCTTCACCGTGATAGCTGTCTAAACTTGCTGTAGTGACTGCACAGTCTGCCACAGGAATTTGCCATGGACCGACCATTTGATCCCGTGCCACCATACCGGTCACAGAACGGTCACCAATGGTAATTAAGAAGGTTTTTTCTGCCACCACAGGTAAGCGTAACACACGGTGAAACGCTTCTTTTAAGTCAATTTGAGAGTGATCTAAAGCGCTACCTTCTACCGTTTTTGATTTCACATCACGGGTCATTTTTGGCGTTTTACCCAACAACACGTTCATCGGTAAATCGATTGGGTTATTGTCGAAATGATCATCGTGTAAGGTTAAATGCTTTTGCTCGGTGGCTTCACCAATCACCGCAAAGGGCGCACGTTCACGTTCACAAAGTGCGGTAAATAATTCGAGTTTTTCTGGCGCAACTGCTAACACATAACGTTCTTGCGATTCGTTACACCAAATTTCTAATGGGCTCATACCACGCTCATCACTTAAGATCTTGCGTAGTTCAAATTTCCCGCCACGACCGCCATCATGTACGAGTTCTGGCATCGCATTGGATAAACCACCTGCCCCCACATCGTGAATAAAGAGAATTGGGTTGTCCTCACCTAACTGCCAGCAACGGTCGATCACTTCTTGGCAACGACGTTCCATTTCTGGGTTATCCCGTTGTACCGAGGCAAAATCTAAATCTTCTTTTGATTTACCCGAAGCCATAGAAGAAGCTGCTCCACCGCCTAAACCGATGTTCATGGCAGGTCCACCTAATACAATCAGTTTTGCCCCGACAGGAATTTCGCCTTTTTGTACATGTTCTGCACGGATATTGCCAATCCCACCCGCTAACATGATCGGTTTATGGTAACCACGTACTTCTTCACCCGCAAAGCTATTGACTTTTTCTTCATAAGTACGGAAATAACCTAATAACGCTGGGCGACCAAATTCATTGTTAAATGCTGCACCGCCTAAAGGTCCTTCGATCATAATATCGAGTGCTGAAGCAATACGATTAGGTTTCGACACTGGATTTTCCCAAGGTTGTTCAAAACCTGGAATCACTAAGTTAGACACCGAGAAGCCCACTAAACCGGCTTTTGGTTTCGCACCACGACCGGTTGCGCCCTCATCACGGATCTCACCACCAGAACCGGTTGCCGCGCCTGGGAAGGGCGAAATCGCAGTTGGGTGGTTGTGAGTTTCCACTTTCATTAAGATATGCGCATCTTCATTGTGATAGCGATATTGCCCATCTTGATCCGGGAAGAATCGTCCCACTTTTGAACCTTCCATCACCGCCGCGTTATCTTTATAGGCTGAAAGTACGTGATCTGGGGTTTTCTCAAAGGTATTTTTAATCATTTTAAACAAGGATTTTTCTTGTTTTTCGCCATCAATGATCCAATCCGCATTAAAAATTTTATGACGGCAGTGTTCAGAGTTTGCCTGTGCGAACATATACAGTTCGATGTCATTTGGGTTGCGACCTAGTGCGGTGAAATTTTCGACTAAATAATCAATTTCATCTTCTGCGAGCGCCAGACCTAATTCCACGTTTGCATTTTCTAACGCTTGACGCCCACCGCTCAAAATATCAACAGTAGTAAATGGTTTTGGTGCTTGTTGGTCGAACAGCACTTTGGCTTCTTCAGGGGTATGAATGATGCCTTCTAACATTCGGTCATGAATGTGTGAAACCAAGCGTTGTTGCTCTTCAGACAATAACATGCGGTCAAATTCAAAATAAAATGCTAATCCACGCTCTAAACGATTCACTTTGTTTAAGCCACAGTTGTGCGCAATATCGGTTGCTTTAGATGACCAAGATGAAATAGTGCCAATACGCGGAATCACGATAAAACAGTGACCAACAGGATCATGCTCCGCAAGAGTGGGACCATAGTGTAATAGTTGGTCTAATTTTGCGCTTTCATCTTCTGTTAAGGGTTCAGATAAGTCAGCAAAATGAATATATTCCGCATAACACGCGCTCACGGGAAGATTGGCTTTTTGAAAACGCACAGCAAGTTGATTTAAACGAAATTCAGAAAGTGCGGGAGAACCACGAAAAATTTGTAACATAGGATTAGCCCTGTTTAGTTAAATAATTAAAACGAAAAACGGGGCTATTATAAAGGGAAATCAGAAAAAACGAAAACGTTTGCGTTGATATTTACACTTTGATTTTTTTGCAATCTGAGGCGTAAAAATCATTGTTTTGAAAAAGAAAGGAAATGAAAATTAAAAAGGCGAACCTAAGTCCGCCCTTCTATAACCAAAACTAGTTTAAATACTACAATGGTCCACCCATACCGTACTTTTTTAATTTCTTACGTAAAGTGCCACGGTTAATCCCTAACATTGTCGCTGCACGAGTTTGATTTCCACGTGTATATTGCATAACCATATCTAACATAGGATGCTCAACTTCTGCTAATACTAATTCATAAAGCTCATTGACATCTTGGCCATCTAACTGCGACAAATAATTTCTCAATGCTTGTTTCACAGAATCACGCAATGGTTTATTTGTGACTTGAGATTGTGAATTTAACACTGATACAGTTAGTGCATCAGCAGGATTACGTTGTTGTTCTAACATTTTTTTCTTTATCCATCAGAATCAAATTAAAAAAACCTTCTAAAGCAATTAATTGTTCTTTGGGATCAGTAATTGCATTAAAAGCCTGTCTAAAAACGGGATTAGGTTGGATTCCCTGTAAATACCAAGCAACGTGTTTACGTGCAATACGACATCCTTTCTCCGCACCATAAAATTGATGTAGTTCTTGGATATGCTGTAAAATCACATTACATTTCTCGTTTAAACTTGGCTCTAAAACAATCGAGTCTTTTTCAATTAAGCTTTCCATAACTCGGAAAAGCCACGGATTGCCTAATGAACCACGTCCGATCATTATTGCATCTGCGTTGGTATAATCAAGAACATACTTTGCTTTTTCAGCGGAAGTAATATCGCCATTGGCAATAATCGGAATAGAAAGTTGCTCTTTGACCGCCTTGATATTGTCATATTCAGCCTCCCCCTCAAACATACAACTCCTTGTTCGTCCATGGATGGTCAGTGCTTGAATACCACATTGCTCTGCAATTTTAGCGATTTCTAAACAATTTCGGTTGTCTTTATCCCAGCCTGTTCTTATCTTTAATGTCACTGGTACAGTAACAGATTTCACAACTTTATTAAGAATTTGTTTGACCAAATCAGGATATTGTAACAGCGCAGAGCCCGCCATTTTACGATTCACTTTTTTGGCTGGGCAGCCCATATTGATATCAATAATTTCTGCCCCATATTCTACATTGATTTGAGCGGCTTTCGCCATCTCATCGGGATCACAACCAGCTATTTGCACAGCATTAATTCCTGCTTCTTGATGATGAGCCAAGCGCAGTTTCGATTTTTCGGTATGCCAGACTTGCGGATTCGTTGACATCATTTCAGAAAAAGTTAAACCTGCCCCATAATGAGTGCAGATTCGCCGAAATGGTTGGTCAGTGATGCCAGCCATAGGAGCAAGAAAAATGCGATTTTTAAGCTGATAAGAACCTATCCGCACTGTCATTACTCCTTTAACATCCAAATCCTATTTTATCGGTTAAACATACCCGGACCGATAAGGGATGCTATAATACGCACTTTTAAGCCATTTGGAAAGCATATTTTTTATACACAAAGTGCTTTTTGAACATTTTTTGATTTATATTAAGAAAGCAAACGGTTTCCTGCTCAAAAATTACTTAACAATCGTTTATTTATTGCTCAATCCACTCCATTTGCTCATAAAATAAGCAAAATAATTTTTCTCGCTTTTATATTTCCGCTAAATGACACGGTTCCTCTATTGCAATTTTCCCGTAATACGGCACCATTCTTCGCGTTCTTCTACGGGTTCAAGGACAAAAGATTGCGCGTAGGCATCACAAACGGACGATGCTTGAGTTGCTAAAATGCCTGATAGCCCTAGAACACCATTTGGTTTCACTAATTGGCGAATCACTGGATAAAGTTCTTTTAATGGTCCTGCAAGAATATTGGCTACCACCACATCTGCTTTTAGATCAGCCGGCTTATCTTCAGATAAGAATAATTGCAGTCTGTCGGCTACGCCATTTTGCTCCGCATTATTACGGCTGGCTAAAATCGCTTGTGGATCAATATCAATGCCCACCGCACTTTTCGCGCCCAGTTTTAGGGCGGCAATCGCTAAAATGCCCGAACCGCAACCAAAATCAATCACAGTTTTATCTTGTAAATCAAGGCTATCTAACCATTCTAAACACAATGCGGTCGTTGGATGAGTACCTGTACCAAACGCCAAACCAGGATCGAGCATTACATTGGTAGCGTTTTCATCTGGTACCTCACGCCAACTTGGACAAATCCATAAACGTTTACCAAATCGCATAGGATGAAAGTTATCCATCCATTCTCTCTCCCAATCTTTATCTTCAATTTGTTCAATTTTATATACAGAACTTTCAACGAGATATTGCGCTTCTTTGAGTAAATCCACAATCTGTTGCATGTCTGTTTCTGCATCAAATAACGCCACCACATCCGTATTCCCCCACAAACGAGTTTCCCCTGGAAGCGGTTCAAAAATAGGAGTATCTTGGCTGTCCATAAATGTCACCGACACCGCACCAATTTCGGCTAAGTAATCGCTCATCTGTTCTGCTTGTGTATTAGTACTATTAATACGAATTTGGATCCAAGCCATAATCAATTGTCCTCAATCTGTTAATAAAATCATAACCTGTCGTGTATTGTATCGTGTCACGACACATTGTTGCAGGTTTTTACGCAAAATAATAAGGGCAGACACTCAGGTCTGCCCTCAAATCATGTCATGGTAATGTCACTTAGTGCTGAATCTTACGCTCACCGTATTGGTTACCAATTAGGAAAGCGATCAAACCAAATAATAAAGCAGGCACAATCGCATGGAAATCCAATAATTTAATTGAAGCCGCAGTTAAGGTCACATAAGAGCCAAAACCAACTATCATGGAACATACCGCACCATATGCATTCGCTTTCTGCCAATATAAGCCTAGCAACATCACCCATAAGAACGTTGTTTCTAATCCCCCTAAGGCAAATAAGTTTAACCAAATCAGCATATCAGGCGGATTTAATGTCGCGACAGTGACTAAAACCGTCATGAATAATGTAGCGACTGTCGATAAAATTTTGACCCGTCGCTCATTACGAATTTGCTCAGGTTTAAAACGTAGATATAAATCTTTAATTAACGTCGAAGACGCTTGAATAAGCATCGAGTCAATAGATGACATAATGGCTGCCATCGGCGCCGCTAAGAAAATCCCAGCAACCACAGGCGGAAGCACTTGAATCATCAAAGTTGGAATAATTTTATCCGTAACTGATAATTCTGGTACCACCGCTCGTCCTAGTGCGCCAGCTAAATGCATCCCTAACATTAATAAGGCAATCACCACAGTACCAATCACAATTCCACTATGTAATGCTTTACTGTTTTTATATGACATCGCGCGGATAACCGTATGTGGAAGCCCTAACAATCCAAAACACACCAACACCCAGAAAGACGCCATAAAAGTAAAATCAAGCGGTCTTGCTTCAATGCCATAAGGCGTAATCAAACGTGGATCAATCGTTTCTAATGTATCTATGATTTGACTGACTCCGCCACCAGCATAAATCACACCAAATAACAGTAGGAACGTACCGATCATCATGATGAGACCTTGAATCGTGTCCGTTAATACTACCGCTCTAAAGCCACCAATGAAAGTATAGATTCCCACAGTTGTGGCAAAAATTAGTACAGAAAGACGGTAGTCAATATTCAATGTGGTTTCTAATAAACGTCCAACACCAATGAATTGTACTGCCATCATAATAAAGAAGGAAAATAACAAGGATAAACTGGCTAACAACACAATGGTTGGGCTTTTATAGCGAGAAAATAAAATGTCATTAATGGTTAAACTTTTATGTTCTCTTGCCCACATGGCAAATTTTTTCCCCAATACACCAAGGGTAAAAAGCACCACGGGGACTTGAATCATCGCCAATAAAACCCAGCCTAAACCAAATTTATACGCGGCACCCGGTCCACCAATAAATGAACTCGCCCCTACATAAGTTGCAGCCGTCGTCATCGCCAATACAAAACCAGACATAGAGCGATTTCCAACATAATATTCACTTAAAAAGCTCCCCTTTTGTCGTTTAGCATAGGCATAATAAGCCACTGCAAACACAAAGCATAAATACAGGAATAAAGGAATAAGAATGCTATAGTTCATTTTCATTGTCCTCTAAATCGATATCACAAAAGACAAATTTAATACAAATATAAATGATAGCTGTGAAGAGGATTGGCAAATAAAAGCAGGAAAATTCAAACCAGAGTGGGAAGTCAAAAAATCCTTTTGTATTTGGTAATCCATAGGCAAAAACACACCAACCAACCATATATAAAATGGTTAACCCAAACGCCCATAGCGCTTCTTTTGTTGCTTGCTTATAGCGGGAATTAAGATTCATTTTATAAATTCCTTGTAAAACTGATATAAGAAAAGTGGATAAATCCACTTTTCTCGTTCCTTCGTTAAGTGACAGATTTTAATTAGTCACGCATGCCAAGTTTTTTCTCTAGGTAATGGATATTCGTGCCACCCTGTTGAAAATTTTCATCTGCCAGAATCAATTCGTGCAGAGGAATATTGGTTTTAATACCGGTTAAAATCGTTTCACCCAGTGCATTTTGCATACGACGAATCGCGACTTCACGAGTATCACCATAAGTAATCAATTTTGCAATCATTGAATCATAATGTGGTGGGACGGTATAACCCGCATAAACATGTGAATCCCAACGCACACCTAATCCACCCGGAGAGTGTAAATGATCCACCTTACCCGGTGAAGGCAAGAAGGATTTAGGATCTTCTGCATTAATACGGCATTCAATCGCATGACCACGCACTTTCACATCTTCTTGCTTAATGGAGATCGGCAATCCGGCTGCGATACGCAATTGTTCTTTCACCAAGTCCACACCCGTGATCATTTCTGTGACTGGATGTTCTACTTGAATACGGGTATTCATCTCAATGAAATAGAACTCCCCATTTTCATACAAGAACTCAAACGTACCTGCCCCACGATAACCAATTTCTACGCATGCTTTGGCACAACGTTCACCAATATCACGACGAACTTCATCGGAAATACCCGGTGCTGGGGCTTCTTCTACCACTTTTTGATGGCGACGTTGCATTGAGCAATCACGCTCCGCTAAATAAATGGCATTACCATGGGTATCGGCTAAGACTTGAATTTCAATATGACGTGGATTTTCTAGGTATTTTTCCATATACACCATATCGTTATTAAAAGCCGCTTTTGCTTCTGCTTTGGTCATCGCGATAGATTCTTCTAAAGAGGCCTCATCACGCACTACACGCATACCACGACCACCACCGCCGCCTGAAGCTTTAATAATCACAGGGTAACCAATACGTTTGGCGATTTCTTTATTTTTTGCCATATCGCTACCCACAGGACCATCAGAGCCCGGTACACAAGGTACACCTGATTTCTTCATTGCTTCAATCGCAGAAACTTTGTCACCCATTAAACGGATCACGTCTGCAGTGGGACCAATAAAAATAAATCCAGAACGTTCAACTTGCTCCGCAAAATCTGCATTTTCAGATAAAAAACCATAACCAGGGTGGATAGCATCCGCACCTGTTACTTCAGCCGCTGCAATGATAGCCGGAATATTAAGATAACTTTTCGTTGAAGGCGCAGGACCAATACAAACAGTTTCATCTGCAAGTAAAACATGTTTCAATTCACGGTCTGCTGTGGAATGCACCGCAACAGTTTTTATGCCTAATTCTTTGCAAGCACGCAAAATACGTAGCGCAATTTCACCACGATTGGCAATAACCACTTTCTCTAACATAAGAAAATTCCACTTTGTAAGTAAATAGTGAGCTCACTATCTAGCAATAGATTGATATGAAAAATAAGCGATATCACATCGCTTATTACAAATTTAGTTGATTATTCAATGATGATAAGTTTTTGATCAAACTCAACGGCTTCACCGTCATTGACTAAGATTGCCTTCACCACGCCGGCTTTATCTGCTTCAATACGGTTCATCATTTTCATCGCTTCAACGATACAAAGTGCATCACCCACTTTTACTGCCTGCCCAATTTCAACAAATGGTTTGGCTTCTGGACTTGGACTACGATAAAAGGTCCCTACCATTGGTGAACGAATAAAGTGACCAGACACTTCTTCTGCATTGACTGGCGCAGCTGGCGCCGATACGGCTGGTGCAGTAGGGGCTGCAACTGGTGCTGGAGCAGCTTGTACAGGTAGGCTATATTGCACCGCACTTGGTGCAGCTGAACCACGATTAATACGAACGGATTCTTCCCCTTCAGAAATTTCCAATTCCATAATGCCCGATTCTTCTACTAATTCGATCAGCTTTTTAATTTTACGAATGTCCATAATCTATGTCCTAACATATTATTTCTTAACGACCCTTTCGCTATCAAACCACGATAGTTAAAGTGCCAACTGGTTAATTCTACATCTCGTGCGAGAGATTACCTGAAAATCGACAACTTTGCGATAAAATTCTGTCAATTTCTTTAATTTATGCCTATTTTTTCAGGAAACTGACCGCAAACTGTAGCGCAAATTCATACCCTTTTGCGCCTAAACCGCAAATCACACCTTCAGCCACATCACTAAAATAAGAGTGATGACGGAAAGGTTCACGTTTATGCACATTCGATAAATGCACTTCCACAAACGGAATCGCCACAGCCAAAAGCGCATCGCGTAGTGCCACACTGGTGTGAGTAAATGCCGCAGGATTGATAATAATAAAATCAATCTGTTGAAAACTTTGGTGAATTTTCTCAATTAATTTTTCTTCACTGTTTGCTTGGAAACAACTCAATTCAACAGCATATTGTTGTGCCAATGACTGTAAATCTTGCTCAATGGTTTTTAAAGACAGGCTGCCATAATGGGTAGGCTCTCTTACACCTAACATATTTAAGTTCGGTCCATTTAATAGCAAAATTCGTTTTGGTTGCGACATAATGCCTTCCTCATTAAAAGTTGAGAATTATAACTATTTTTTCTGAAATAACAGCCTTTTTGTGGTCTTATCAGTCCAGCTTAATGGGAACAATATATTCTGAATCTAAGTCAATCAGTGGTAACGTTGAGCTTGGCCACGGGCGTATCACTTGGTAATCCATCAAATCTAGCGTATCCAGTCCCGGCACCGTATTTGGGGTATATTGTTGCGCAAGACGTGCTAATTGCGTTAAACCTAGGCTACTTTCAATGGAAGAACTGATTACCGCTTGTATTCCATGCGCATGTGCTTGCTTAATCAATTCAACACAGCGTTGTATAGAACCCACTAACGTTGGCTTGATCACAATGGCTTTCACTTGAGGCGTAAAAAAGTGCGGTGGATTTTGTTGAAATTCTGCGTCACGTACTGTTTCATCCCAGGCTATCGCAATACCAGTTTCTTCCGCAAATTGCAGGCTTTCTGCTGGCGTTTTACACGGTTCTTCTAAAAATTGAATGCGTGCACGATGTTCTGGTTTGACATATTTCGCAAACATCTGTGCTTTGCTCGGCGTCCAACTGCGGTTCGCATCAAGGCGTAAATGTAAATCAGGAATGGCTTCAAGGAGCATATCCGCAATTAGCCCATCGCGATTAGCTTCATACATCCCCACTTTAATTTTGGCGACTTTTTCACCTTGCATTTGGTTGAGGGGATCATATAACTCATCAGGATCACCATAACAAAGTGGTGCCACTTGATAATTGCCTTCTTCATGTAGTAACCCCTTCATTTCCGCTAACGCACAGCTTAAACCGAATGCCACAGAAGGAAATAAATGCTCTAAAGGCAATTTTCCGGCTGAAGCATCACTGGCAGACCATTCCTCTAACCATGCTAATGCTTGTTCACGCGCCTGCTCTAAAGTTTCTTGGCTAAACTCAGGTAGGGGGGCAATCTCCCCCCAACCTTGTGCATCATCACAGCAAACTTGCACGAGCAACCCTTCACGCTTTTTTAAGAAACGATTGCGTAAAATGAGTTGGCTATCGACGGGAATACTGTATTGATATAACTTAAATTTTCTTATCATGGTCATTTTTCACATATTTTTGTTGCATCGTCATAACGTCCACCATAATCTAAACAACGGTCTTTCGGATCAAGCGTTAACAGCGCCATACCGACAAAAAATACCGCGACAGCGAAGACAAAGAGCGATAATACCGCTATCACACCTTTAAAGAGGACTTTCTTCCAAGAAAACATAGACATCTTCCTTATGTATTTACTTCATGTTAAACAATGCAGTTCACTCGCAACAAGCTCACCACTTACAACAATACTTGGATCAGGGATTACGTTTAAATTTACTGAAGTCAGGCGCACGTTTTTCATTAAACGCATTGCGCCCTTCTTGGCCTTCTTCTGTCATATAGAATAACATCGTCGCATTGCCCGCTAACTCTTGTAAGCCCGCTTGTCCATCACAGTCTGCATTTAATGCAGCTTTTAAACAACGTAATGCAATTGGACTATTACGCAACATTTCACGGCACCAACGCACGGTTTCTTTTTCTAACTCCGCGTAAGGCACGACTGTATTCACTAACCCCATTTCCAAGGCTTCTTTGGCGTCATATTGACGACATAAGAACCAAATTTCACGCGCTTTTTTCTGACCAACGATACGCGCCATATAACTTGCGCCCCAACCACCGTCAAAGGAACCCACTTTAGGTCCTGTTTGACCAAAAATCGCATTGTCTGCAGCAATGGTTAAATCACAAATCATATGTAATACATGCCCACCACCAATCGCATAACCCGCCACCATGGCGACCACTGGTTTTGGACAAGTACGAATATCACGTTGAAAATCCAATACATTTAAATGATGTACACCGCTCTCATCTTGATAACCGCCATAATCGCCACGCACTTTTTGATCGCCACCAGAACAAAACGCTTTTTCACCTTGTCCCGTTAATACAATCACACCAATTTGTTCATCAAAACGCGCATCGGCAAAGGCTTGAATCATTTCTTTCACGGTTTGGGGACGAAATGCGTTACGTACTTCAGGGCGATTAATGGTAATTTTCGCAATCCCATCGAGCGATTTATGATAAAGAATATCGGTATACCCTTCACTGTGGTCTTGCCATTCAATCGGCGCATAAAGTACGTCATCTTTTGGATTTTGCATGATAAATTCCTTAAATTTGAGTTCTCTTGTTCTAAAAAGTTCGTCCATTATAGCGGATGTTTTATCAATCGGTGATAAATTCTTAGCTCTGCCTATTGCATCGGGCAAACTTAACGCACCGAATGGAATAATTGGTTATGTTTTTCGCGTAATTGTTCTCTCTCTGCCTGCAACACTAACGCTTGCTCTGCCCTTGCCAATGCTTGCTCTGCCATAAGTAAGGCGGCATTTGAAACGGCTTTTTCTGGTACATTACGCCAAATACTGGCGAGCACTTTTTGCATCACCACGTTGACCTCTAAAATCCCCGCGCCATCACGGGAAATAGGAGCAAAGGCATCACGTATCCATTCTGCACAATCTAATTGAGCGATAGATAACCGATCATATTCCACTACATCTGCTTCTGATTGAGGTTCAGGCTCTTGTACAAACAAATTCATCATGATTGCCATAATATTAATCGCCGTTCCCGGATCATTCACCGCGGGGGAAAGAGCGCGTTGCGCAGCTTCACTTAAGACAATAAAGCCCCAGTTAGGATCTTGCTCATACGTCCGTCCTTTTGCTAACACAAAATACTGGCGCAATATTTCTTCTTCAACGTCCTGTTCAGTTTCTAACGCACAAATCACTGTATCCGGTGAAATCAGTTCGCCAGGTCGAACATAAATATGAATATACCCCTCAAGTGCTTGTGCCTTTTTTTGTAGCCCTTGCATATCAATATGGGTTAAATAGCCACTTTTTCTTGCCTCAATTTTTTTTGCCACTGAACTGAGCTGTCGTGTTGATACCGCGTTCATCTGAGGACAGTGACGGTATTGCCGCAACGCGTTGCCTGTCACTTGTTCAATTTTTTCTAACGTATTCCCCAAACGTCCGAGTTGGGATAAGGTATAAACCCAACGGATTAGAGTAATAATTAAATACAACAGAACGGCTACCGTACTAATAAATAAAATAAAACGTCCATTTTGTGCGTAAAACGCCATACCTAACGCCGTTTTGGCAATAATGGCGTAAATAAAAGCGCAAATAAAACTGGTAATCGCAGTGCGTGTGGTACTGTCCCCCATCACCAAATCCGTGGCTCGTGGGGTTGCCCCATTCGAGGCAGAGGCAAACGCCGCTACCATAATCGACAACGAAAACGTCGTCACCGCTAACATACTGGAAGCAATCACATTTAATAAACTTTCTAATGTCTCTTGCTTAATATCCGGTAAACTTGCCACCTCTAACGTTCTTGCCCCTAAACGGAGCGAAAGCACAAAAATGACGGTGAGCAATGCCCAGCTCGCAGCGCTAACCCATAATTTATTACTTGGTTTTTTTAATACCAATAACCATTGATATAGCATTCCACAGGCTCCCTACACTTAACTTTAAAATACGTTCAAGTCTAACCAAAATAGGGAAAAAAGTAAGTACGCCAGATCACATTTAAAAACAAAAAATTGCGAAAAAACTACCGCACTTTAACACGCGTCACATAACCAATCCGCATTTTTATTTTTCTGTTTTTCTCGCAAAATGAAAAATCAAGTCAAACAGAGATTATTCTTTATCCCGCTTTGACTTTCCCCTATAATAAGGCGTATTTTTCTCTCTCTTTTTCAACTTATTTTATAAAGACATTATCATGACAAAATTTAATGTAAAAACCTTCCAAGGCATGATCCTTGCCTTACAAGATTACTGGGCAAACCAAGGTTGTGTCATCGTTCAACCCTTTGATATGGAAGTAGGTGCCGGCACATCGCACCCAATGACTTGCTTAAAAGCTTTAGGTCCTGAGCCAATGGCAGCAGCCTATGTTCAGCCATCACGCCGACCAACAGACGGTCGCTACGGCGAAAACCCAAACCGTTTACAGCACTACTACCAATTCCAAGTGGTGATCAAACCGTCACCAGATAATATTCAAGAATTGTATTTAGACAGCTTAAAAATGCTCGGTTTTGATCCAACCCAAAACGATATTCGTTTCGTGGAAGATAACTGGGAAAACCCAACGTTAGGTGCATGGGGCTTGGGTTGGGAAGTGTGGTTAAACGGCATGGAAGTGACCCAATTTACTTATTTCCAACAAGTGGGCGGTTTAGAATGTAAACCGGTGACTGGCGAAATTACTTACGGTTTAGAGCGTTTAGCCATGTACATTCAAGGTGTGGACAGCGTGTACGACCTCGTTTGGTCTGATGGTCCATTAGGCAAAACTACTTATGGCGATGTGTTCCACCAAAACGAAGTAGAACAATCGACCTACAACTTTGAATACGCCAATACTGACTTTTTATTCTACTGTTTCGATCAATACGAAAAAGAAGCCAGCGAATTGTTAGCCTTAGAAAAACCGTTGCCATTACCGGCTTACGAACGCATTTTAAAAGCAGCACATAGCTTTAACTTGCTCGATGCACGCAAAGCGATTTCCGTGACCGAACGCCAACGTTATATCTTACGCATTCGTGCGTTAACCAAAGGCGTGGCGGAAGCTTACTATGCAAGCCGTGAAGCATTGGGGTTCCCGGGGTGTAAATAAAGTGCGGTTCATTTTTCAGGTATTTTTACGATGAGCAAACCGGTTTTATTCTTCGCCAACCTCTGCCCTGATACGGCGCCATTTGTGGCAGAATTAGCGCGCTTAGAAGTGGACTATGAAAGCGTTGAAATCATGTCGTCTATGGCAAATTTCAAACGTTTTTTAACACTGCGTGATCAGCATCTCGCTTTTGAGCAAGCGAAAGAGAATGGCTATATCGGCATTCCTGCGTTGTTATTAGCAGACGAGCAAGTGGTTCTTGATATTAACCAGTTAAAAGACATTTTCGGCTAACAAGTAAGGAGCAAAAAATGAAACTCTGGCATTCCAACACCAGTCCTTATGTACGCAAAGTGATGGCGGTGATTAAATATCATCAGCTTGAGAATCAAATTGAATTACACACCATTCAATCTTCTTTTGATCCTAATTCACCGCACAATCAAGATAATCCGCTTGGAAGAGTGCCTGCGTTACAACTGGATAACGGTGAATGGCTGTATAACAGTCATGTAATTTGTGAATACCTTGATCATCTTGGTGCACAAACTCAGTCAGAGAGTCATTTATTGCCTCGTAACAGCCAACGCTGGAAGGTATTGCAACTGCACGCGCTAACTGACGGCATTATGGAAAATACCTTGCCGATTATTTCCGAGCGTTTGCTCCGCCCTGAAAACGAATGGTGGACTGCACGTCATCAGCAATTAACTGAACGCAATATCCGTAGTTTCAAAGAGTTAGAACGTTATTTAGTACAATTTGGCGATGAGCTGAATTTAGGCACCATTTCTGCCGTTTGCTTGATCGACTGGTACGCCTTACGTGGTGAAAAGCTCGGCGTGAATTTGAAAGACATCGCACCGCACTTAGTGCAATGGGCGGTGGAGATGAATGACCAATATCCTGAGCTAAAAGAAACACAGCCTAAGTGAATGATAGAGAGATAGCGCTCGTCGGGAAACGAACATAATCAAATGAAACGTCACTCTTTTTAGTTATATTGAAGATTTCGCAAAATCAAAGTGCTATAAATATTAATTTATGTCGACAAGGAGCAAATAAATGTTAGTCATTAACATGAAGGAAGACCTTGAAAGAGCGCTGAAGAATAAAGAGCCGAGTTTCATTATTAAGGGTGAATTAGCCGAAAAAATGAAAAAGGCCCAAAAGATTACAACAATTGACAAATGGATTTTAGGCGCACTTGCTTTCGTCTTTGCTGTATCATTCTTCCCATCAACGAGTGACGGACTATTTGGAATAATAATGAACAAAATATTAATAGCTATCGGCATATTCGCAACATTTGAAATCGCGATTATATTGGCTGTTATTTTGGGTGGAATGACTTTAGCAATGATGCTTTATAAAAATTATCATGCGGAATTTGGAACTGATGTTAAAACAGAAAAAATAACAATTAAATGTACGATAAAGAAATAGAATCTTGATATTTTTTAAAGAGAAACAAAATGACAACACAAAACTTCCTCGCCGAGATCGGCACTGAAGAGCTGCCACCGAAGGCGCTCAAAAAATTAGCGACTGCGTTTGCAGAGAATATGGAATTGGAGCTAAACCAAGCCGGTTTAGCCTTTGATAAGGTGGAATGGTTTGCGGCACCGCGTCGTTTAGCGGTGAAAGTGTTAGGTTTAGCGACCAGCCAACCAAGTAAACAAATTGAAAAGCGTGGTCCAGCAGTGTCTGCGGCATTTGATGCAGAAGGCAAACCAACTAAAGCGGCTGAAGGTTGGGCACGTGGTTGTGGGATCAGCGTTGAGCAAGCTGAGCGTGTTGCCACTGACAAAGGTGAGTGGTTAGTGCATCGTGCCACAATCGAAGGTCAACCGACTAAAAACTTATTGAAAGACATGGTGGCGAATGCGTTGGCGAAGTTGCCTATTCCAAAACCGATGCGTTGGGCGGACAAAACTGTGCAATTTATTCGTCCTGTTCACACAGTGACGATGTTACTAGGCGATGAGCTGATTGAAGGCGAAATTTTAGGCGTGGAAAGCGCTCGTACCCTTCGTGGTCACCGTTTCCTTGGTGAGCGTGAATTCCAAATTTCACACGCGGATCAATACCCTGCGCTATTAAAAGAAAAAGGCTCAGTGGTGGCTGACTTCAATGAGCGTAAAGCGTTAATTTTGGCGAAATCGCAAGAAAAAGCGACCGCACTTGGTGGCGTAGCGGATATTGAAGACGATTTACTTGATGAAGTCACCTCATTGGTGGAATATCCAAATGTATTAGCGGCGAAATTTGAAGAACGTTTCCTTGCTGTCCCAGCGGAAGCCTTGGTTTATACCATGAAAGGTGACCAAAAATATTTCCCAATTTATGACAAAGACGGCAAATTATTACCGCACTTTATTTTTGTGTCGAACATCAACCCTGACGATCCAAGCAAGATCATTGAAGGGAATGAAAAAGTGGTGCGTCCACGTTTAACCGATGCGGAATTTTTCTTTAAAACCGACTTAAAACAACGTTTAGAAGATCAATTACCACGTTTAGAAACCGTGTTATTCCAACAACAGCTTGGTACATTACGTGATAAAACGGCACGTATTGAACAACTGGCTGGCGAAATTGCAAAACAAATCGGTGCTGATGAAGTCAAAGCCAAACGCGCTGGTTTATTGTCAAAATGTGACTTAATGACCAACATGGTGTTTGAATTTACTGACACGCAAGGTGTCATGGGGATGCATTATGCTCGTCACGATGGTGAAGATGAAGAAGTAGCAGTAGCATTAAATGAACAATATATGCCACGTTTTGCTGGCGATGAGTTACCAAAATCCTTAGTCGCCAGTGCGGTAGCATTAGCCGATAAATTCGATACGCTCACTGGCATTTTCGGGATCGGTCAACAACCAAAAGGCAGTGCAGACCCATTCGCACTACGTCGTGCCGCATTAGGTGCATTACGCATTATTGTGGAGAAAAACTTGCCGTTAGATTTAGCCGAAATTGTGAAAAAATCGAGCGCCCTTTTTGGCGATAAGTTAACCAATACTAATGTAGTGGAAGATGTGGTTGAGTTTATGCTCGGTCGTTTCCGTGCTTGGTATCAAGATGAAGGGATTGCAGTAGATGTGATTCAAGCGGTGCTTGCTCGTCGTCCAACCAAACCATCGGACTTTGATGCCCGTGTACGTGCGGTGTCACACTTCCGTGCGTTAGAGGCGGCAGAGGCTTTAGCGGCAGCCAATAAGCGTGTAAGCAATATTTTAGCGAAAGTTGAAGGGGAATTACCAGCCAATATTGACACCACATTATGTGCAGAAGTAACAGAAAAAGTGTTAGCTGAACAGGTGATTGCGTTACAAGCTGAGCTTGCGCCACTATTTGCTAAAGGCGAATACCAAGTGGCACTGGATCGTTTAGCGGCATTGCGTGAGCCCGTGGATACTTTCTTCGATAATGTCATGGTGAACGCGGAAAATCCACAATTACGCCAAAACCGTTTAGCAATCTTAAATAACCTACGTAATCTATTCTTACAAGTGGCAGATATTTCCCTCTTACAATAATAGATAACCGCATCACGAAATGGCACGGTAAAGTGCCATTTTTTCTTGTCGAGGTATAACAAAGAAAATTTCCAAAAAAGAAACCGCACTTTAAGCAAGCTCAAAGTGCGGTTAAATTAACAGTTATTTTGCAAGTTATTTATTCAACTTCGCTTTATAGGTTGGATTCATTAAGTTCTCCACTGAGAGAATATCATCTAATTCTGCTTCTGTGAGGAGTCCTTTTTCGAGTACGACCTCTTTCACTCCGCGCCCTGTTTTCGCACAGATTTTACCGACTAAGTCACCATTATGGTGTCCAATAAATGGATTTAAATAAGTCACGATACCGATAGAATTAAAGACATAGTTTTCACAAGTTTCTTTATTCACCGTAATACCATCAATACATTTATCGCGTAAATTCACACAAGCATTGGTCAAAATATCAATAGATTCAAACATCGCTTGTGCAATCACTGGCTCCATGACGTTTAATTGTAATTGTCCAGCCTCTGCGGCAAAGGTAATGGTAATATCGTTCCCCATCACTTTATAGCAAACTTGGTTAACCACTTCGGGTACCACTGGGTTGACTTTTGCTGGCATAATCGATGAACCCGCTTGTAATTCAGGCAAATTAATCTCATTTAACCCTGCACGCGGACCCGAAGATAATAGACGTAAGTCATTACATACTTTTGATAGTTTCACCGCAGTACGTTTTAATGCACCGTGCACCATCACATACGCCCCACAATCCGAGGTAGCTTCGATTAAGTTTTCAGCTAATACACAAGGTAATCCTGTGACTTCAGACAGGTATTTGACCGCTAATGGCGCATACCCTTTTGGTGTATTTAAGCCCGTACCAATTGCTGTCGCACCTAAATTAACTTCTAATAAGTATTCTGCTGTGCGTGTTAAATTGCGAACTTCTTCATCTAATAAAACAGAGAAGGCTTTAAATTCTTGTCCTACTGTCATTGGCACAGCATCTTGTAATTGCGTACGTCCCATTTTAAGAATGTGCGAAAATTCTTTTGCTTTATTTTCAAAACCTTGTTGTAAATAAAGCACTTTTGCCACGAGCTTCATAATACTGTTATAGACAGCAATACGGAAACCTGTTGGATAGGCGTCATTGGTTGATTGGCTAGCGTTAACATGATCCATTGGATCTAAATATTGGTATTCCCCTTTCTTATGTCCTAATAACTCTAACGCCAAATTCGCCACAACCTCATTCGTATTCATATTCACTGAGGTACCCGCACCGCCTTGATAAATATCTGACGGGAATTGATCTAAGCATTTGCCTGTGGTTAAGATTTCATCACAAGCAGCTACAATCGCTTTTGCAATTTTATCAGGAATCGCCCCTAATTCACCGTTTGCTAAGGCGGTCGCCTTTTTCACCATCACCATACCGCGTACAAAATCAGGCACATCTGAGATAACCGCATTTGAAATATTAAAATTTTCTACCGCTCTTAAGGTATGAATTCCCCAGTATACGTCTGCTGGTACTTCACGTTCTCCGAGTAAATCCACTTCTTTTCTTGTTACTGTCATTATTACCCTCCATTTCGAGTGATGAACAAGTTAATGCCTATTATAATGGAAATAACTTTGCTAAATATTTGATCGCCGTCACATTTTACAGATTGACCCCACGACATATTTTTATCATTCGGATTAGTTTTACTTATCCGAAATGCCTCGCAAAATAAAAATTGATACGTGGGGCGTTAATAGGTTAACAGAAATAGAAAAGAAATAATTTGATCCTGTTAACACTTTGTTAAAAATTTTATTTGAATGTGACATATATCGTGTTAGATTGCAGTTGGGCGAAAAATGAGCATAGCCCTTGTATCATTAAAATATAGAAGGACTACACATGACTACAACACAACAACAAAAGAAAGGCAGTAAATTTCTTCATACGGTGGAATGGCTCGGTAACATGTTACCCCACCCCGTTACCCTTTTTATGATTTTTATTGTTTTATTATTAATTACTTCTGCATTAGGGGAATATTTTGGTCTAGCCGTTGCAGACCCTCGTCCGGAAGGCGTTAAAGGACGTGCGGCTGACGGGATGATTTACGTCGTCAGTTTGCTAAATGCCGAAGGCTTAAGCAGAATTTTGACTAATTTGGTGAAAAACTTTACTAACTTTGCCCCATTAGGCACAGTATTGGTGGCATTATTAGGGGTCGGTATTGCTGAAAAAGCAGGGCTTCTTTCTGCCGTCATGCGTTTATTGGTCACCAAATCACCACGTAAATTGACAACGTTCACTATTGTTTTTGCGGGGATTCTATCGAACACCGCCTCTGAATTAGGTTATGTTGTCCTCATTCCTTTAGCTGCCATTATTTTTCACTCATTAGGTCGCCATCCATTAGCGGGTCTTGCTGCTGCATTTGCGGGGGTATCTGGTGGTTACTCCGCCAACCTCTTATTAGGTACGATTGATCCATTACTCGCAGGGATCACGCAACAAGCTGCACAAATTATCGATCCAACTTATACGGTAGGTCCTGAAGCCAACTGGTTCTTCATGGCTGCCAGTACCTTTGTGATTGCGTTTATTGGTTATTTCATTACAGAAAAAATCGTGGAACCACAATTAGGTCCTTATAACAGTCATCTTTCACAAGAAGAACTGGATTTACAGCACTCGAATGAAGTTTCTCCATTAGAGCGTAAAGGATTAAGATACGCGGGTTTAGTCTTCTTAATTTTATGTGCACTATTAGCTTGGACTGTGGTCCCTGAAAATGGCATTTTACGTGATCCAAAAACAGGTTTAGTCACAGGTTCACCATTCTTAAAATCGATCGTTGCCTTTATCTTCATTCTCTTTGCTATTCCGGGTACGGTTTATGGGATTGTGACAAAAAGTATTCGTAGCGAAAAAGATGTGGTCAATGCGATGGCTGAAGCCATGAGTACATTAGGACTATACCTTGTGATTATCTTCTTCGCGTCACAATTCGTCGCCTTCTTTAACTGGACCAATATTGGTCAATATATCGCGGTAAAAGGCGCTAACTTCCTAAATGAAGTAGGCTTACATGGCGGTATCCTCTTTATGGGCTTCATCTTGATCTGTGCTTTCATTAACTTAATGATTGGTTCTGCCTCTGCACAATGGGCTGTTACTGCACCGATCTTTGTGCCAATGCTGATGTTAACCGGTTATTCACCTGAAATCATTCAAGCGGCTTACCGTATCGGTGATTCCGTAACCAATATCATCACCCCAATGATGAGCTACTTTGGCTTGATCATGGCAACCGTATTGAAATATAAGAAAGATGCGGGGGTCGGTACGCTTGTGTCAATGATGTTACCGTACTCTGTTGCCTTCTTAGTGGCATGGTCTGCGATGTTCTTTATTTGGGTCTTCGTGTTAGGCTTACCGGTCGGTCCTAACTCGCCAATGTTCTACCCAGCGCAATAAGTGCAAAATTAAAAATAAAGCTCACAACCCTGTGAGCTTTATTTTTATGCTAAAGTGCGGTTGAAATTTGGCTAATTTGCTCCCATTTATAACAACATCTCACAAACGTGCATACAGCGAGGAAACAACAATGCCTCTGGTTCTCTTTCTTTTTATCGCTTTTTTATTTATCTATACCGAATTGTCACTTTTAGTTTGGATAGGATCGAATATTGGCGTATTGAGTCTCATTCTGTTACTCATTTTATCATCGCTTTTCGGGCTCTTCATGATCCGAGCTCGTGGTTGGTATACCTTATTAAATGTACAAAAACAATTATCCCAAGGCGAAATCCCGACACGTGCGTTATTAAAATCTGGCATTTGGATTGTAGCCGGTATCCTTTTCTTTATTCCCGGCTTTTTGACCGATTTAATCGCATTATTTTTATTAATCCCGATCACTAGCCTCTGGATTGAAAAACTGATAACCAACAAGATCCATATAGTGCGTAGCCGTTTCTTCCGCTACAGCCAGAAAGCGAATCACAGCCAGTCAGAAGGCGAGGTGTTTGAAGCCGAATACGAAAAACAAGTGGATGAAGATAAAAGAATAAAATAATTTTATTTTCCCCCTTGAAACAGACAAATTTTCCCTCATATTAGGGAAACGTTTCATCAAAAACATAATTTAATTAAGGAGTAATTCAATGAATATTCGTCCATTACATGACCGTGTGATCATCAAACGTGAAGAAGTGGAAACCCGCTCAGCAGGGGGGATTGTGTTGACCGGCTCTGCTGCAACAAAATCAACACGTGCAAAAGTATTAGCCGTGGGTAAAGGTCGCATCTTAGAAAATGGTACAGTACAACCTTTAGATGTGAAAGTCGGCGATACCGTGATTTTCAATGACGGTTATGGCGTGAAAGCAGAAAAAATTGATGGCGAAGAAGTGTTAATTATTTCTGAAAACGATATTTTAGCCATTGTTGAATAATTTTTATCAACAACACGAAATCGTTATTTCTATAAATAAACAAACTTAAAATAGCAATTTACATAACAAGATTCGAAATGAGAGGAAGATAAAAAATGGCAGCAAAAGACGTAAAATTTGGTAATGATGCACGTGTCAAAATGTTAGCGGGTGTCAATATTCTTGCGGATGCAGTAAAAGTTACCTTAGGTCCTAAAGGTCGTAATGTCGTATTAGATAAATCTTTCGGTGCACCGACTATCACTAAAGATGGTGTATCAGTGGCGCGTGAAATCGAATTAGAAGATAAATTCGAAAATATGGGTGCACAAATGGTAAAAGAAGTGGCGTCAAAAGCGAATGATGCGGCAGGTGACGGTACCACGACAGCAACCGTTTTAGCACAAGCTATCGTCAACGAAGGCTTAAAAGCGGTGGCTGCGGGTATGAACCCAATGGATTTAAAACGTGGTATCGACAAAGCGGTAACCGCAGTGGTTACTGAATTAAAAGCCCTTTCAAAACCTTGTGAAACCTCAAAAGAAATCGAACAAGTGGGAACAATCTCTGCTAACTCAGACAGTATTGTTGGTCAAATCATTGCACAAGCGATGGATAAAGTAGGTAAAGAAGGCGTGATCACCGTTGAAGATGGCACAGGTTTAGAAGACGAACTTGCCGTTGTAGAAGGGATGCAATTCGATCGCGGTTATTTATCACCTTACTTCATCAACAAACCAGAAACAGCAACAGTTGAATTAGACAATCCATTTATTTTATTAGTGGACAAAAAAGTGTCCAACATTCGTGAATTGTTACCTGTGTTAGAAGGTGTAGCAAAAGCGGGCAAACCATTATTAATTATCGCAGAAGATGTCGAAGGTGAAGCACTTGCAACCTTAGTCGTCAACACCATGCGTGGAATTGTGAAAGTCGCAGCAGTGAAAGCACCTGGCTTTGGTGACCGTCGTAAAGCCATGTTACAAGATATCGCGATCTTAACGGCTGGTACGGTTATTTCTGAAGAAATCGGTATGGAATTAGAAAAAGCTACACTTGAAGATCTTGGTCAAGCAAAACGCGTGGTCATCAACAAAGACAACACCACGATTATCGATGGTATCGGTGATGAAGCACAAATCCAAGGTCGTGTGGCACAAATTCGTCAACAAATCGAAGAATCCACCTCTGATTACGACAAAGAAAAATTACAAGAGCGCGTGGCTAAACTCGCTGGCGGTGTCGCAGTCATTAAAGTGGGTGCAGCAACCGAAGTAGAAATGAAAGAGAAAAAAGCGCGCGTAGAAGACGCACTCCACGCAACACGTGCGGCGGTTGAAGAAGGTATCGTTGCCGGTGGTGGTGTTGCCTTAATCCGTGCCGCTAGCAAAGTCGCTGGTCTTCAAGGTGATAATGAAGAACAAAATGTGGGAATCAAACTTGCCTTACGTGCAATGGAAGCCCCATTACGTCAGATCGTAGCCAACGCAGGTGAAGAAGCGTCTGTCGTAGCAAGTGCAGTGAAAAATGGCGAAGGTAACTTCGGTTATAACGCAGGTACAGAACAGTACGGCGATATGATCGAAATGGGTATCTTAGACCCAACAAAAGTTACCCGTTCTGCATTACAATTTGCGGCTTCTGTTGCTGGCTTAATGATCACCACTGAATGTATGGTCACTGACCTACCAAAAGAGGATAAAGCCGACTTAGGTGCTGCAGGTATGGGTGGTATGGGCGGTATGATGTAATCTCCCCCCCCTTTTCACATACGAAAAAAGGATTGAGTATAACGCTCAATCCTTTTTTATTCGTTAAATTCGGTATATTACATTTTATATAATGATTATGTTATAGTTATCCCATTTTTATGCAAAGGAGATAACCATGAAAAAATTGATTGTACTTTCAACTCTTATCACAGCGACATTTTCAGCACAAGCCGCTGAGCTTTACCTTTATGCTGGTGCCGGCTTAAAAGATCCTGTTGAAAAAATTGTCAAACAATTTGAAAAAGAAACTGGCAACAACGTCACGATTGAATACGGTGGCTCAGGACAATTATTGGCACGCTATAACACGGTAAAAACGGGCGATCTCTATTTACCCGGCTCAAGTGATTATGTAGAAAAATTGGAAAAAACAGGTGACGTGAAAGAATCGGCGCCATTAGTGCTGCACATTCCCGTAATGGCTATTCGTAAAGAAAAAAGCGCTGGAATTGATTCCTTTAAAGCCCTTGCCGAAAGCAATCTGCGTTTAGGGATTGGTGATAGCAAAGCTATGGCGCTCGGTAAAGGGGCGGAAAAAATACTTGAACTCTCGGGTTATCAAGCACAGTTGAATGACAAAATTGTCGTCAAAGCGGCGACGGTCAAACAGTTGATGCTCTATTTATTAAACGGCGATGTGGATGCTGCCGTAGTCGGACGTTCTGGTGCGTGGAAAGTACGTGATAAAGTCGATTTATTACCAAATCCAGCAGGTACGCCAGAAGAAAAAGTCACTATTGCCCTGCTTGCTTCCACTAAACATCCGAAAGAAGCCAAACAGTTACTTGACCTTTTTAACTCAGAACAAGGTGTGAAATATTTTGTCGATGAAGGCTTCTTACCTATTAAATAAAAGTCTGAGTTTAAAGCTTGCACTACTCCCTTTGCTACTTTTATTGCTCGTCGTCATTGGGTCTGTGCTTGCTCTGATAAGCCAGCTCAACTTTTCCTTTTTTCTGCTGGTTCTCACTGATCCTGAACTGCATTTTGCGCTATGGATGTCTCTTGCGACATCCATACTGTCTTTACTGCTGGCTATTTTTATTGCAATCCCATCAGCATGGGTCATGAGCCAAGTGCGGTTACCTTTGCAAAAATTGATTGATACTTTTCTTGATTTGCCCATGGTATTACCGCCGTTGGTCACTGGTTTAAGCCTACTGCTTTTATTTAATTCACAGGGCATCTTGAGCCAATTCATTCCCATTATTAGCCAATGGATATTCAGCCCGCTTGGTATAATTGTGGCACAAACTTATATTGCCAGTTCCATTATGTTACGTAATGCTCGCGGTACTTTTTCTAGCTTAGATTCAGGCTATCGCCTCGCTGCATACAATTTAGGTTTGTCACCGCTTCAGACCTTGCTCAAAATAGAATTACCAATGTGTTGGAAACCATTACTTTGTGGCGCGATTTTGGCTTGGTCCCGAGCAATTGGGGAATTTGGTGCAACGTTGATGTTAGCGGGTGCTACGCGTTTTAAAACAGAAACCTTGCCCATGGCGGTCTATTTAAATATTGCCAGTGGTGATTTTGAGATCGCGGTAGGCGCATCACTATGGCTTTTATTCATTGCTGCTTGCTTACTGTTAGTCTTACGTACACTCAATAGGAATATCTAGGATGCTCAAGATTGAAAATTTATCTGTGGGTATTTTACGTCATATCCATTTACACGTTAGTAAAGGAGAATGTGTCGCTGTAGTAGGACAATCTGGTAGTGGAAAAACTACCTTACTCAATAGCATTGCTGGTTATCTTGATTATCAAGGTCATATTACCCTAGCACAACAACCCATTGATAACCTTGCGCCATGGCAACGTCATTGTCGCTACCTTAATCAACGTTTGTATTTATTTCCACACAAAACCGTATCTGGCAATTTACGCTTAGCTCAACCCAACGCAGATTGCGAAGCACAGCATAGGCTACTGGCTAAGCTCAAAATCGCCCATTTACGTGATCGTTATCCTCATCAGCTCTCAGGCGGTGAACAACAACGCGCTGCACTGGCCCGTGCATTAATCAATCCTCCAGACTTGTTATTACTTGATGAGCCTTTTTCCTCGTTAGACTGGGAAACCAAACAACATATTTGGGCAATCTTAAAGGACTTAATGCAGTCATATCACATGACCACGTTATTAGTCACACACGATCCCAAAGAGGCCGATTACCTTTCTCATCGGCAAATTCGATTACACCAAGGACAACTTATTTAATTGATAAGGACTGCACTATGCTTTATTTTTCAGACAACGAACTCGATGACTTTTTATTAGAAGATATCTATCGTGGTGATCTCACCACCCATGCATTAGGATTAGAAAGTATCCCCGCTGAGATTTGCTTTAAACGTAAAAATGCCGGCATCGTCGCGGGTATCAGTATTGCGGAAAAACTGCTCCGAAAACTCGACATCCACCCACAAGTGTATGTGAAAGAAGGAGAATTTGTCGAAGCAGGAAGCTTATTATTAAGCGCCAAAGGCAGTGCTGATAAGCTACATCAAGCGTGGAAAGTGGTTCAATTGGTCTTGGAATGGTCATGTGGGGTTGCACAATATACCGCTGAAATGATTAGCAATGCGAAAGCCATTAATCCTGCTACTGTTGTTGCTTGTACACGTAAAAGTATTCCTAATACGCGCAAATTAGCCACAAATGCAGTCTTAGCCGCAGGCGGACATATTCACCGTCAAGGCTTGAGCGAAACCCTCTTGGTATTTACCAATCATCGTAATCTCCTCTCTGATCCAGAAGATTGGCAAGGCATCGTGACAAGACTAAAGCAACAAGCGCCAGAAAATAAAATTACACTGGAAGCCGATAACTTAGTGCAATTTGAACAAATGTTGACAGCCGATCCTGATATTATTCAATTAGATAAATTCACGCTGGAACAAGTCAAACAAGCCTTGCATTTATTAGCGTTAGCCAATAAAAACATTACCTTATCTGTAGCAGGAGGTGTTAACAAGCATAATGTGGCAGAGTATGCGAAACTCGGGATCCAACTTTTCATTACATCAGCACCTTATTATGCAGCACCAGAAGATATTAAAGTGATTATCGAAAAACAGGTATAAATAAGACAGTAAAAAATTGCGCCTAAGGGACACTTAGGCGCAATCATACTGTTTATCAACGAATAGGTACGCAACCGCCTCGTTTAAACTCATCTTAACTTACTTTTGGCGTTCACGTCTTTCTCTGCGTGGGCGATCATTAAAAGTGCGCTGACTTTTTTCTTTAAATTTACGATCTTCACGCCCAAAACGTGGTTCATCGCCGCGTCCTTTACGTTTTCCACCACGGCGGTCAGCGAAATCATCGCGATCACGGCTTGAACCTGCGTTAGACGCTCCCACAAATGACATCTGCATTTGTTTGTTCATCACGCGTGTTTTCGCAAATACACCTAATAATTCTTTCGGCATACCTTGTGGTAATTCAATCGTGGTGTAATCATCATATAATTTAATATGACCAATATAACGACTATTGATATCACCTTCATTGGCAATCGCCCCAACAATATGACGGACTTCCGCGCCATCTAAACGTCCTACTTCAATACGATATAAATCCATCGCCTGCGGTGTACCGTAACCACGACGCTCTGCTGAACGTGGATTTTCACGTCCACCACGTTCACGACGCTCGCCACGATCACCGCGTGAAGTTTTACGATCAATAATTGGATCGGCTGGTAAAATAAGCTTTTGTTTACCTTGTAACAACATCAGCATCGCCGCCGCAATATCTTCCTGATCTTGATCCGCGGTGAACATATCTTCTAGTAAGCTACGATAAAGCCCTAAATCATGATGCTCTAATTGGACTGTAATTTTGGCTTTAAATTTCTCACGGCGACAAGCTTGTAGTACCTCATGATTTGGCACTTCGACTTCCGTAATCGGTTTTTTAGTTAATTGTTCAATATTGCGTAATAAACGACGTTCTCTTGGTTCAACAAATAACAATGCACGCCCTGTACGTCCGGCACGCCCTGTACGACCAATACGGTGGACATAAGACTCAGCATCTAATGGAATATCATAGTTCACTACGAGGCTAATGCGTTCCACATCTAAACCACGCGCCGCCACATCGGTTGCCACAAGAATATCTAAACTACCATTTCTTAAACGATCAAGCGTTTGTTCACGTAATTGTTGTGTCATATCGCCATTTAATGCTGCGGCACGGAAACCATGTTTTTCCAACAATTCCGTTACATCTAATGTCCCCGTTTTAGTACGAGTAAAGATAATCGCGGCATCAAATTTTTCTACTTCTAAGAAACGTAATAAGGCATCATTTTTACGGAAACCATGCACATACCAACAACTCTGTGTAATATCTGGATTTGTAGTCTGGGTAGATTTAATCTTGATCTCTTTTGGATCTTTCATAAAACGCTTAGTAATACGACGAATTGGATCTGGCATGGTGGCTGAGAAAAGTGCGGTCTGATGTTGTTCTGGTAATTCTGCCATCACCGTTTCAACATCATCAATAAAGCCCATACGTAACATTTCGTCCGCTTCATCTAACACCATAAAACGTAAATTAGACAAATCTAAAGTGCCACGACGAATGTGATCTAAAATACGACCAGGTGTCCCCACTACAACCTGAGCACCTTGGCGTAAAGCACGCAATTGAATGTCATAGCGTTGACCACCATAAAGGGTAACAATATTGGTATTTTTCGCATATTTGCAAAAGTGCTCACAGGCATCTGCTACTTGGATGGCTAACTCACGTGTTGGTGCCATCACTAACATTTGTGGATATTTTTTATCTAAATCAATTTGTGCTAATAAAGGGAGTGAAAAGGCGGCGGTTTTACCACTTCCAGTTTGTGCCATACCTAGCACATCATGCCCATTTAACAGGTTTGGGATACAACTTTGTTGAATTGGAGAAGGGGTTTCAAAGCCTAAGTCAGAGACGGCGTTAAGAAGAAATTCAGGCAAGCCTAAATCATTGAAAGTCATTGTTGTTTCAGTCATTAAAGTACTCGAATATAAAAAAGAAATGCTCACTATGCTGGTGAGCCAGTGTAATCAATGTTGCGCGTTTTCACGTTTTACAACAGCCTATGGCATAAAGCATGCCACTATGGTTTTGAACTTTGCTTCAATTTCAAGAGTTCAAACAGCGCAAAACGATACTCAACGAAGTTATACACTTGGTTTGCGATGGCCAGTTTAAATAGCGTTTCCGCCTCATTAATTTGACCCGAATTGAGTTTTAGTTTTGCTAAATAAAAGTAGGTTTCAGTTAGAATTTCTGCATATTTTGCACGATTCGTTTGTGCAAATTGCTGTGCTTGAGCAAATAATGCCTTAACTGATAACTTTCCCAAATAATATTGGACTAAATACGTACCCCAATATTCATCAGAAAGCCCCATTGCTCGTTGAGCAAGATTTTTAGAAGCATCCTGAGGATTATGCTTTAATTCATTTAAATAAAGCCATAAAGTGCGGTATGGATCTGATTTATCGGCTTGATAAAATTGAAGAAAATCCCGCTGAGCTAATTCATAACGTCCGACGTAATAAAAATTTAGCCCTCTATTTAGGAATGCATACTCATATTGAGGATCAAGTTCAAACAACACATTAAAGATATCTAGAGATGCGCTGTAATCTTCCTCTAACAATAAATATAAACCTAAATAATTAAACGCTGCTGCCAACTTTGGATACAACGCTAATGTTTGGTCAAAATCATAACGCGCCAATGCCCACAATCCTAAGCTATCGTACAGCACGCCTCGCTCAAAATGTAAAATCGCACGTTCTTCTTTTTTTAACCCTTTAACAAGTAACAATTCGCTAATTTGCGCAACCATCACCTCATGCTCAAGATGATCATTCGGATGTTGCTCTGCTAACATTAATTTCTCTTTTGAAAGAAAAACTTGTTCATGATTAACACAAGCTGTTAAACAACATACCCAAAATGGGAAAATTAGCAGGCACTTTAACCACGGATGAAATTGCTTCATTTCGCTTCGCCTTAAAGCACAAATTGTACTTATCAACATGCACACCAACGCCCTTTATCACGAAGGGCGTTGGTGTTTATTGCTTATGCGTTTTCTTCTGCGGCAACGTCTGCGACAACAGAATCAACGTGTTCTTGCTTTGGTGCAACTTCTTTCATGGTTAAACGAATACGACCTTGACGATCAATCTCAACCACTTTAACAGTCACTTCTTGCCCCACTGCAAGATAATCACTCACTTTCTCAACACGCTCTTCCGCGATTTGAGAAATATGCACTAAGCCTTCTTTGTTACCTACGATAGAAACGAAGGCACCAAAATCAGCTAAACGAGTAACTTTACCTTTATACACTGCACCCGCTTCAACTTCTGCAGTAATATCTTCAATACGCGCCATCACCTCTTTTGCTGAATTGCCATCAACCGCAGCAATCTTCACCGTACCATCATCATCGATATCAATTGAGGTACCTGTTTCTTCTGTTAAGGCACGAATGGTTGCACCACCTTTACCGATCACATCTTTGATTTTCTTCGGATCAATTTTCATAGTGTAAATACGCGGTGCAAAATCAGAAATATCCGCACGTGGCGCTGGGATCGCTTGCTCCATCACACCTAAAATGTGTAAACGTGCGCTTTTCGCTTGGTTTAACGCAATTTGCATGATTTCTGCTGTGATACCTTCGATTTTGATATCCATTTGTAATGCCGTCACACCCGTACGTGTACCCGCGACTTTGAAGTCCATGTCACCTAAGTGATCTTCATCACCTAAGATGTCTGAAAGCACCACAAATTTTTCGTCTTCTTTGACTAAGCCCATTGCAATACCTGCAACCGCCGCTTTAATTGGTACACCCGCATCCATTAATGCTAAAGACGCACCACAAACCGATGCCATAGAAGAAGAACCATTTGATTCTGTGATTTCAGAGACAACACGTACCACATACGGGAACTCGGCAAGTGTTGGCATCACTGCAGCTACACCGCGTTTCGCTAAACGACCATGACCAATTTCACGACGTTTTGGTGAACCAATCATACCGGTTTCACCCACAGAATATGGCGGGAAGTTGTAGTGGAATAAGAAGTGATCTGAACGCTCACCTGTTAATTCATCAATAATTTGTGCATCACGTTCTGTACCTAATGTCGCGACAGCTAACGCCTGTGTTTCACCACGGGTGAAAATCGCAGAACCGTGTGTACGTGGTAAAACACCAGTACAAATATCTAATGCACGAACAGTATCCACTGTACGACCATCAATACGTGGTTCACCAGCAATGATACGGCTACGTACGATTTGGCTTTCAAGTGCGGTGAAAATATCGACAATTTTCCCTTCACTGATGTCTTCGCCTTCTGCTACTTCAGCTGTGATTTGTGCAATCACATCAGCTTTAATCGCATCAATTTGTTCATAACGTGCTTGTTTTTCAGTGATACGGTATGCTTCGCCTAAACGCGCTTCTGCAATCGCTTTCACTTTTTCAATTAACGCGGTATTTGGTTCAGGTGCCACCCAATCCCAACGCGGTTTACCGGCTTCTGCGGTAAATTCTTTGATCGCGTCAATCACCACTTGTTGTTGCTGATGACCAAACACCACCGCAGCTAACATTTGTTCTTCGGTTAATACATCGGCTTCAGATTCCACCATTAACACCGCTTTATCTGTTCCCGCGACAACCAAGTCTAAACGGCTTTGTTTTTGCTCGTTCATGGTTGGGTTTAACACAAATTGATCATCAATAAAACCAACACGTGCCGCACCGATAGGGCCATTAAATGGCACACCTGATAAAGAAAGTGCCGCAGATGCACCGATCATTGCCACTAAATCTGGACAAATTTGCGGATTAACAGACACCACTGTCGCCACGATTTGGATTTCGTTATAAAAACCTTCTGGGAAAAGAGGACGAATTGGACGGTCAATTAAACGAGCAATTAAAGTTTCGCCTTCAGAAGGACGACCTTCACGTTTGAAAAAGCCACCAGGAATACGGCCTGCAGCATAAGTACGCTCTTGATAGTTAACAGTTAATGGGAAGAAGTCTTGACCTTCTTTCACATCTTTTTTGGCAACCACTGTGACAAACACAGTAGTATCATCCATACTTGCCATCACTGCTGCCGTTGCTTGGCGTGCAATTGCACCCGTTTCTAGCGTAACAGTATGTTGACCATATTTAAATTGTTTAACAATTGGATTCACGAGAATGTTCCTTTTAAAATGGCTAATGAAATCAACAATTTCATTAACTTGTGAATAAAAAAATGGCTCTATTTTCCAATTGCGACTAGCAAAAATAATCTCACTTTCCAACCGCACTTTTGCTTTTCAGTACTGTTCGTAAAATCACTTTTGATAGCCGCACGCGTTAATACAGAAAATAAAGCTCGGCTATTATACAGGCTTTAGTGCAGGATTGGTAATTTATTTTCAGACTAAACAAAGAATAAGCTTTAAAAGACGAATTAAAGACTTAGAAGATGATTTGGTGGAGATAATCGGGATCGAACCGACGACCTCTTGCATGCCATGCAAGCGCTCTCCCAACTGAGCTATATCCCCACATCAGAAATGTCGTGGCGGTAATAATAAATTCCGCCACACAAACTGTCAACCTCAAATTGCTGATATTTAAACAGAAGCCTAAATATTAGACATTTTGACTTTTAATAAAATCAATCGCTTTTTGAATACGCACAAGCGTACGTGCCTTGCCAATGCCCACTAGAGTTACATCCATAGAAGGTGATTGACCAGAACCAGTTACCGCAACACGTAATGGCATCCCAACTTTGCCCATCCCCAATTCTAATTCAGCGGCAGTCTGTTCAATGGCTTGATGCGTACTGTGTAAATCCCAGCTTTCAAGTGCGGTCAATTTTTCTTTGATTTTCTCAAGTGGTTCAATCGCAGCTGCTTTGAAATGTTTTTTCACTGCGGCTTCATCAAAGCTGTCGAAATCTTCGAAGAAATAACGGCTTGCGGCAGCCATTTCTTTGAGTGTCTTACAACGTTCAGCCAACATTTTTACGATGTCTTCTAATGCAGGTCCATTGGAGGTATCAATGCCTTGATCCTGATAGTGCCATGCTAAATGTTTAGCCACATATTCTGCTGGCAATTCACGTATATAGTGATGATTTAACCACAATAATTTTTCCGTATTAAACGCACTGGCTGATTTACTCACACTTTCAAGCTCAAATAACTTGATCATTTCTTCTACGGAGAAAATCTCTTGATCGCCATGTCCCCAACCTAAACGCACCAAATAATTTAATAACGCTTCAGGCAAGTAACCATCATCACGATATTGCATCACGCTCACCGCGCCATGACGTTTGGATAATTTTTGTCCATCATCACCTAAAATCATCGACACATGGGCGTAAGTTGGAATGGGTGCGCCTAAGGCTTTTAAAATATTAATTTGACGTGGCGTATTATTGATATGGTCTTCACCGCGCACCACATGCGTGATGCCCATATCCCAGTCATCCACCACCACACAGAAATTATAAGTTGGTGAGCCATCGGTACGGCGAATAATCAAATCATCTAACTCTGCGTTACTGATCTCAATACGTCCACGCACTGCATCTTCAAACACCACGGAGCCTTCCGTTGGATTTTTGAAACGCACCACATGCGGTTGTTCTGGTGAGTGCTTATGATCACCTAAACAATGACGATCATAGCGGGTTTTTTGTTTATTCTGTTCTTGCGTGTTGCGTAAATCTTCTAAACGTTCTTTTGAACAATAACAACGGTAGGCTAACCCTTGTTCGATCATTTGATCAATCACTTGGTTATAACGATCAAAACGCTTGGTTTGAAAATATGGACCATATTCCCAAGCTAAATTTAACCACGCCATTCCTTCTAAAATGGCGGCAGTCGCTTCTGGTGTTGAGCGCTCTAAGTCGGTATCTTCAATACGTAAAACAAATTCGCCTTGGTGATGTTTTGCATAGAGCCAAGAATAAAGTGCCGTTCTAGCGCCCCCTACATGTAAATAGCCTGTTGGACTTGGCGCAAAACGGGTGCGCACTTTCACACCAGGATCTAAATCAAATAATGCTTCTGCTTTCATCTTATAACCTTTTCTCTTACCTTAAATTACATCAAAAAATTTGTGCCATATTGTACTATGAGTTTCCATATTTCCGAATAAAAAATGTGATTTTATGCCTACTTTTAAAACAATTAACGCTTTTTTTGTAAAAACTTGTTGACTGAATAGAAGTAATAATTATAATGCCACCTCACAACATTTGGGCGATTAGCTCAGTTGGGAGAGCACCTCCCTTACAAGGAGGGGGTCACTGGTTCGAGACCGGTATCGCCCACCACTTTTCAACAAAGTGTCCAATGTTGTGATTGAATTTTATGCGGGCGATTAGCTCAGTTGGGAGAGCACCTCCCTTACAAGGAGGGGGTCACTGGTTCGAGACCGGTATCGCCCACCACTTTTATGTGTTCCAATCCATAAAATTCACCCAATATTTTAAGTCTCAAGTGGGCGATTAGCTCAGTTGGGAGAGCACCTCCCTTACAAGGAGGGGGTCACTGGTTCGAGACCGGTATCGCCCACCACTTAGACTTGAAATAACGCTTCATAACTTTGCCATTTTTCCTGTTAAAAAGACAAAATCTGAAGGGCGATTAGCTCAGTTGGGAGAGCACCTCCCTTACAAGGAGGGGGTCACTGGTTCGAGACCGGTATCGCCCACCACTTCTTCTCTAAAAATCTTTTTTCATTTCATACAAGCCTTTTGTTCTTTCTTACATAAAATGATAAAGTATCCCAAATTTCCCTCTATTTAAAGAAAACGGACTTTTGTCATGTATAAACCTGTTAAAAATAAACACCTCATTCTGATAACCAATGGTATGACTCGCCTACTCGGGAATATCGTTAAAACTTTAAGTTATCCTTTTCATGCATTATTTCCTAAAATGCGTTTCACCATTCCCGAATTTAGTCCTGCTAAACGCCAATCCCATAAAAAAACCAAAATTAATCGTGTAATTTGGCAAACCAATTACAGTAATAAAGTGACATTACCCGTTTACTGTAACTATCTCTTTAACCGTTTATTATCGTTAAGTTACGATTATCGCTATGTCAGTACGGAAGCCCGTGCAGACTACATCAAAACCCATGCAGATGAACGTACTTTTAACGCTTATAGCAAGCTGACCGATGGGGCGGCACAAGCGGATTTCTGGCGTATATTCACTCTCTATCATGAAGGTGGTATCTATATGGATATTGATGGACACTTAGTGTGGTGCCTTGACAGCATTATTGATGAAGAGGATAGCGAAGTGGTCATTTCTCGCCGAGGTCGTTATACCAACTTCTTTTTAGCCAGTGCCAAAGGCAATCCTTTCTTAAAAGATACGCTTGAAATCATTATTAGCAACATTGAACAAAAACGGATTGAGGGCGGTGTATTTTGCTTAACAGGTCCCGAAACGCTGATCAAAGCACTAGAAAATAAAGAGGTGAATTCCCGTCTAGATAAGCTCACCTGTTCACAAGGCACCTTTACCAACGAATATTTCCAATATATAGATAAAAAACGCGGTAAATGGATTCATGCGAAAAATGAAGATTTATTAAAATAACTACTCAAAATACGCATCCAAAGTGCGGTCTGTTTGAGAAAACTTTTTTAAAACAGACCGCACTTTTTCGATCTTGATCTAGCATTTAGCCTGTACAAAACTGCCCAATCAGTTTGCTCAATAACTCGCGAGTTGGATCAATAAATTCAGCAGATAAAAATTCATCTGGTTGATGTGCCTGCTCAATGGATCCCGGACCTAATACCAAGGTCGGACAAAGCTGTTGAATAAAAGGCGCCTCCGTACAATAGTTCACCGTCTCACATTGCTCACCTAATAATTTTTCCACCACCTGCACCACTTGTGCCGAATGCGCACATTCATAGCCTGGAATAGGGTCATGCAAAGCTTGTAACGAAATGCGATCCCCCCATTTTTCAAACATCGGGGCTAATTTTGCTTGTAACATTTCATTCAGATCCGTTAAACGTAAATTCGGCAAAGGGCGAATATCAAAATGCAATTCACAGCAAGCACAAATACGATTCACCGCATCTCCCCCTGAAATAGCGCCAAAATTCATCGTTGGATAAGGGATATTAAATGCAGCATGATGATATTTCTGGCGTAATTCATCCCGCATTTGCATTAAATAACCCGTTGCCTCGTGCATTAATTCAATCGCATTAATCCCCTTGCTAGGATCGCTCGAATGTCCACTTTTTCCTGTAATTCGTAACGCTTCACCTACATGCCCTTTATGCGCACGAATAGGCTTTAATGATGTTGGCTCACCGATAATCGCACAATCAGGACGAATATGGCTATGTTGAATAAAAGTTCTTGCTCCTAACATGGTAGTTTCTTCATCCGCCGTCGCCAAAATGCGCAAGGGTTTTGTCAATCTCGTTAAATCCAACTGGCTTACCGCATCAATGACAAAAGCAAAAAACCCTTTCATATCTGCCGTGCCTAAACCATAAAACTTACCGTCTTTTTCAGTAAGTTTAAACGGATCAAACTGCCAACGCCCCTCATCAAAAGGCACAGTATCTGTATGTCCCGCTAAGAGTAAACCGCCTTCCCCTTCACCATAAGTCGCTAATAAATTAAATTTATCACGACTCCCCTCTAGAGGAATAACCTCTGTTTTAAAACCAAGGGAACTCAGCCAATTCGCTAATAATTCAATTAAGGTGCGGTTAGATTGATCAAAATGTGGATCAATACTACTCATCGTTGGTGAAGCGATCAGTGCGGAATACATTTGCAAAAAAGAAGGAATTTTTTTCATCGTTTTTCCCTTGATAAATAGAAAGACATTGCCTTTTAAATATTTATGCATAATAATAGCATAATTAGTCATTTAAAAAATTTATCTTATTATAAGGCACAACACAATATGCAAAAAGCGATTATCATTGGTGCAAGTGGTTATACGGGGGCTGAACTTGCCCGTATTTTAATCAAACACCCCAAGTTTGAGCTCACCGGACTGTACGTCTCTCGCCAAAGCCAAGATGCCAATAAATGCATGAGTGAAATTTATCCACAACTCAAGCATCTTGTGGATTTACCTTTACAGCCACTCCCAGAGCAATTAAGTCCCCTCGCACAACAAGTCGATCTCGTGTTCCTCGCCACAGCCCATGAAGTCAGTCATGATCTTGCACCTGTTTTTTTACAACATCAATGCAAAGTCTTTGACTTATCTGGCGCATTTCGTGTGAATAATGCGGCATTTTATCGCACGTTTTATGGTTTTGAGCATCAACATCCTGAATTGCTCACACAAGCGGTGTATGGTTTAGCGGAATGGAATGCACATCAAATTAAACAAACGGATTTAGTGGCCGTCGCGGGTTGTTATCCAACCGTCTCTCAATTAAGCCTTAAACCCTTAATTGCACACAATTTATTAGATTTAACCCAATTACCCGTGATTAATGCCGTCAGCGGAGTTAGTGGTGCCGGTCGCAAAGCAACCTTAACAAGCAGTTTCTGTGAAGTCAGTTTAAATGCTTACGGTGTGTTTAATCACCGTCATCAACCCGAAATCGCGACCCATTTGGGGACAGAGGTCATTTTCATACCACACTTAGGTAACTTTAAACGCGGTATTTTAGCGACAATCACAGCAAAACTAAAAACCGGCGTGAGTGACGAACAGATTCGTGTAGCTTATCAACACGCCTATGCTGACAAACCATTAGTCCGTGTTTATGAACAAGGTTTACCAAGTATCAAAGCCGTCGAATTTACTCCTTATTGTGATATTGGTTTTGCAACTCAAAATGGTCATATCATTATCATCGGCGCAGAAGACAACTTATTAAAAGGGGCGGCAGCCCAGGCAGTACAATGTGCTAACATTCGTTATGGTTTGACTGAAACATTAGGATTACTTTAAATGAAACCTTTAGTGATTAAATTAGGTGGTGTCTTACTTGATACACCTGCAGCAATGGAAAATTTATTTACGGCGTTAGCAAATTACCAACAAAACTTTGATCGCCCGTTGGTCATTGTGCACGGTGGTGGCTGTATTGTTGATGAGTTGATGCAACGTTTACATTTGCCAGTACAAAAGAAAAATGGTTTGCGTGTCACGCCAAGTGATCACATTGAGATTATTACGGGTGCGTTAGCCGGCATTGCCAATAAAACTTTAGTTGCACAAGCCGCCAAATTTCATTTAAATCCCGTCGGACTATGTTTGGCAGACGGGAATTTAACCTATGCAACGCAATTAGATCCAGAACTTGGACATGTGGCGACTGTGGTTCCTAAAAATCCCGCATTATTAAACAATTTGCTTGGTGAGGCATTCTTGCCTATTATTAGCTCAATTGCGGTCGATAAACAGGGCTTATTAATGAATGTGAATGCAGATCAAGCTGCCACAGCTATCGCCGCGCTCATCCAAGCCGATTTAGTCATGTTATCTGACGTCGATGGCGTATTGGATGCCAACAAACAGCGCTTACCAGAATTAAATGGTGCGCAAATTGAACAATTAATTAAAGACAACGTCATTACCGATGGTATGGTTGTCAAGGTGAATGCCGCATTAGACGCTGCTAAAATGTTAAATCAGGGCGTCGATATCGCCAATTGGAAATATCCAGAAAAACTCACCGCACTTTTTGCAGGTGAAATCATTGGCACAAGAATTAAACCATAAAAATAAGAGGATGTTATGGCACTTTGGGGTGGACGTTTTACACAAGCCGCAGATAAGCGTTTTAAAGATTTTAATGACTCATTACGTTTCGATTATCGTCTCGCAGAACAAGATATTGAAGGTTCCATTGGCTGGTCAAAAGCTTTAGTCAGCGTTGGAGTATTGACCGTGCAGGAGCAACAACAGTTAGAAAGTGCACTGAATACTCTCTTAATTGAAGTGCGATCAAATCCACAAGCGATTTTGCAAGATGATGCGGAAGATATTCACAGCTGGGTCGAAAGTAAATTAATCGATAAAGTCGGGAATTTAGGTAAAAAATTACACACGGGACGTAGCCGTAATGATCAGGTTGCACTGGACATTAAGATGTGGTGTAAACAACGTGTGATTGAACTGCAATCCTCGCTTCACACCTTACAATGCAAACTTGTCGAAACAGCCGAAAATAACCAACGTGCGGTGATGCCGGGTTATACACACTTACAACGAGCTCAGCCGATTACTTTTGCCCATTGGTGCATGGCTTATGTGGAAATGCTTGATCGTGATTATTCCCGTTTAACCGATGCTTACCAACGCATGAATAGCTGCCCACTCGGCAGTGGTGCCCTCGCTGGCACCGCTTACGCGATTGATCGTGAACAGTTAGCCCTCGATCTCGGCTTTGACGTTGCTACACGCAACAGTTTAGACAGTGTGTCAGACCGCGATCATATCGTCGAACTGCTTTCTACTGCCTCACTAAGCATGGCACATCTTTCACGTTTTGCGGAAGATATGATCATTTTTAACAGTGGTGAATCTAACTTCGTAGAACTTTCCGATCGCGTGACTTCTGGTTCTTCCTTGATGCCACAGAAAAAAAACCCCGATGCTTGTGAATTAATTCGAGGTAAAGCAGGTCGTGTAATGGGTGCCTTAACAGGCATGCTGATGACCTTAAAAGGTTTACCCCTTGCCTATAATAAAGATATGCAAGAAGACAAAGAAGGGATTTTTGATGCCCTAGATACTTGGCAAGACTGTATCGACATGGCGGCTCTTGTGTTAGACGGCATTCAAGTCAATGTAGAACGTACCAAAGAAGCCGCTTTAAAAGGTTATTCCAATGCCACTGAACTGGCCGACTATTTGGTCGCCAAAGGCGTACCATTCCGTGACTCTCACCATATTGTGGGCGAAACCGTTGTTTATGCCATCCAACAGCACAAAGCGCTTGAAGCACTCAGCGTTGCTGAATTTAAACAATTTAGTGATGTTGTCGAAGAAGATGTGTATCAGATCCTATCTCTGCAATCTTGTTTAGATAAACGCTGTGCCAAAGGTGGCGTATCACCACTTCGTGTTGCAGAAGCCATCGCTGAAGCGAAAGCAAGGCTCAGTTAAGCTGAGTAACAAAAAACGCAATCGTAAGATTGCGTTTTTTTATACTGTATTTAGGCTTTAACACCCAAATTCCCAATTTTAATCCCTAAAAATCCCATGCTAACAGGGTCAAGGTAATCACCAAGGAATTTGAAAAGCTCACTTAAATCAGTAAAAGTGCGGTGAATTTTAACTTGTTCTTCGACCTTTCTTGTAAATTCATAAGAAATATTCGAACCATCAATATGGGCGACTAAGGTAATATAAATAGTTTCAAAGAAATGGCTATGTGCCCCTTCTTCGCCCGGATCGCTGATTCTAACATTCCAATTATTACTAAAAAGGACTTCCGTTTGCACAGTCATAAATTTACCTCGCTGAGTTTAAATGAGTTGCATTGTTGTAAAATATCGTTAAGAAAAACCCGATTATAAAATCTTTCAAATCAAAAATCTTATAATCGGGCTTTTCAAAATATTTCCCTACATGCTTGGCTTTGCGTTGATAACTGCCTTTTCCTTTCCTTTTTTTCTCAATACGTTGACGAAACAACGGATCATGTAATAATGCACAAATTGCATTATCGCGAATGACACCACGACTGTGCTGATAAGGCTGTGCACTGAGTGACTGTTTTTGCTTTTTAGCCATATTTTTCCTCATAAGTTGTGATAAAAAATTGCCCATTTGTGTGAAACAAACGGGCGTCATTATAAAACGAAATTACAGAATCTCAAGTACAGATTCTGGTGGACGACCAATTTTTGCTTTGTCACCATGAATGACGATTGGACGCTCCAACAAACTACTATGTGCAACCAATGCTTCCAACAATTGTTGTTCGCTGACTTCCGGCTTATCTAAGCCTAAATCACGATAGAGTTCATCTTTTGTGCGCATCATCTCTCGGAAACTGGTTACTCCTAATTTTTGCGCAATTTGCTGTAACTGTGAGGCAGAGAATTGTTGTTCTAAATAAAGTTCAATTTTCGGTTGACCGTATTTCGCTTCGAGTAAGGCTAGCGTTTCACGGCTCTTAGAACAACGTGGGTTATGATATATAGTCACGCACATAGAATTTCCTCGCTTAATGATATGATCTTATTAGATTTTACCTTATAATCGCTCAAAATGCCTAAATTAAGGATATCTTATGATCGAAATGTTGAAAAACTGGTATAACAACCGTTTTAGTGATCCACAAGCCATGGGGTTGTTTGCCATCTTACTCTTTGGTTTTATATCCATTTATTTTTTTAGTCACCTCATTGCGCCACTCCTCATCGCTATTGTATTAGCTTATTTATTGGAATGGCCAATTCGCGTTCTCACAGAAAAACTCAAGTTTCCACGCCTACTCTCAACTGCCATTATTTTTGGTGGTTTTTTAGGGTTGATCCTCGTTATCGTATTGGTCTTCATTCCAACGTTATGGACTCAAACCTTGAATTTAGTGACTGATTTGCCACATATGTTTAATAAACTCAATGAGTGGTTACTTTCTCTACCTGAACATTATCCCGAGCTAGTGGATTACCAAACCATTGATTCTGTATTAAGTACTGTCCGCTCCAAAATTCTTGGCTTTGGTGAATCCGCCCTCAAATTCTCCCTGACCTCGTTATTAAGCCTGGTCACCCTAGGGATTTATGCGTTTTTAGTGCCTTTAATGGTGTTCTTTTTATTAAAAGATAAAACAGAATTAATCGCCAGTGTAAGCCGTTTCCTTCCGCGTAACCGCACGCTTGCATCGAGCGTTTGGAAAGAAATGCAACAACAAATTGCGAATTATATTCGCGGTAAATTATTCGAAATCATCATTGTCACCGCCGTGACTTACGCGATTTTCGTCTTCTTTAACTTAAATTATTCGTTATTGTTAGCTGTTGCGGTAGGGCTATCCGTACTCGTGCCTTATATTGGTGCCGTCCTTGTCACGATTCCTATTGCCCTCGTTGCCGTCGCGCAATTTGGCATCACTCCTACTTTTTGGTATATCATTACTGCCTACGTCATCAGCCAAATTTTAGATGGTAACTTATTAGTCCCATTCCTTTTTTCTGAAGCCGTCAATTTGCACCCTCTAACCATTATTATTGCAGTATTAATTTTTGGTGGATTATGGGGCTTTTGGGGCGTTTTCTTCGCTATTCCATTAGCCACTTTAGTCAAAGCTGTGGTGAATGCATGGCCATCAACCGAACAAGATACACGTTAATTCTGTTTTTCACGCAAAAAAATACCGCACTTTTGTGCGGTATTTTTTTATGTTGAAATTAATGTGCGCTATTATCCGTTAACGGTTTTATACTTTCATCAAATTCCGGTAGTGGTTTATGTTCCGTTGCAATATAGCTATAAATCACAGGTAACACAAACAGAGTAAATAATGTCCCAATCGCTAAACCTGATACAATCACAATCCCAATACTAAAGCGCGACACTGCACCTGCGCCCGAAGCATACAAGAGCGGGATAAGACCTGCAATCATTGCAGCGGTCGTCATAAGAATCGGGCGTAAACGCACTTTCGCTGCTTCAGTAATCGCTTCAATACGATTTTTACCATGCTGTAATTGCTCTTCTTTTGCCACTTCACACATCAAAATCCCGTGCTTAGTAATTAAACCTACTAGCGTGATTAAACCAACCTGTGAGTAAATATTCAGACTGGTTCCAGGAATACGGAAGAAGCCTAAGAAATTCAGCATTAATAGCGCCCCACTCACGGCAAGTGGCACCGAAATCATAATGACTAACGGATCACGAATTGACTCAAATTGAATCGCTAAGACCAAGAAGATAATCACCACAGCAAGTACGAAAGTAACAGCTAATGCATTGCCTTCTTGGACTAACTGACGCGCTTCACCAGTAAAGTCATAATTATAGCCTTGCGGTAAATACTCTTTCGCTGCCATTTTTAACCACGCAATCGCCTCACCTGTACTTTTGGTTGGGAGAGGAACTGCACTAATGACCGCTGAATTAAGCTGGCTAAAACGAGGTAAAGAAGTTGGCTGTGATTCTAACGTCATGGTTAAGAAACTGCTTAATGGTACTGATTTCCCGTTACTTGCCGTCACATAATAGTTGTTTAAACTTTCTGGTGACAAACGTTCACCCCGTTTAACTTGCATGATGATTCGATAAGCACGTCCATCAATATCAACTCGTTCAATCGTGGCGGCAGACAAGAAACTCCCTAATGTGGCACTGATTTGTTGCATTGTGACACCATAGGTACCTGCTTTTTCTTTATCGACTTTAATCCGCATCTGCGCCGTATCAAATTTTAAATCCAACGCGGTATAAACAAAGTGACCGGATTTTTTCATTTCTTGTAGGAAGTTTTCTGCCACATTGGCTAAATCTTCATAGCCACTCGCAGTACTGATCACAAAACCAATTGGTGGACCTTGCTCTCCCGTGTTGATTTCTGGGAAGTTAAATCCCGTCAACGCCACTTCTGGAATATGCGCCGATTTTTTATTTAACTCCGCTAAGATTTCCGCTTGGCTACGGGTACGTTCTTTCCAATCTTTTAATGTCACCACACTAAAGGATTGGTTACTCCCCATTGCCCCTGAAATCACCATGGAAAAATCCACTTCCGGTGTGTCTTTCAAAATCTGTTCATACTCATGCATTGCTTCTTGTACATAATCCACATTGACATTGGACGGTGCACGACCAATCACCATGAATGCCCCTTTATCTTCTGCTGGGGTTAACTCACTCGCTAACCCATTAAACAAGAAAGGCAGCGTAGCAAAAATAACCGCTGCAAAAGCCAGCATACAACGACGGCTTGCCATCACCAGATTTAAAGCATAGTTATAGCCCTGATTAATGGTGGTGAGCATTTTTTCGATGCATTGTTCCAACTTACTTGGGTCAGTATGCGGTTTAAGCAACTTACTGCTCATCATCGGTGAAAGGGTTAACGCCACGATCCCAGAAATAAATACCGCACCAGCCAAGGTTAAGGCGAACTCTTTAAACAAAGAACCTGTAATGCCATCCATTAATGCCATTGGCGAGTAAACTGCCATGAGGGCAATGGTCATCGAAATCACGGGCACGGCGATTTCACGTGTACCAATAATGGCAGCACGGAAAGGTGTTTCGCCTAATTTAATGTGACGATCCACGTTCTCAAGCACCACGATGGCGTCATCCACAACAAGTCCGATCGCCAAAATTAAGGCAAGTAAAGTCATTAAATTAATGGAGAAATCAAACGCCTGTAACAGCATGATTACGCCGATCAAAGAAATCGGAATCGTAATCACCGGAATGAGAATTGCACGCAATGAACCAATAAATAATGTGATCACCACTAAAACAATGATTGTCGCCTCTAAAATGGTTTTGATCACTTCATCAATTGAGCTATTAATTGCTATCGTGGTGTCATAAAGAATTTCTGCCTGCATGCTATCTGGCAAATTTTGCTTAATTTGCTCATACAATGGACGCACATTTTCTGCTACAACGAGTGGGTTGGCTGAAGAGGTTGGATTGATTGCTAACACCACAGATTCAAAACCATTAGCAACCGCTCTTGAGCTATCACTCGATTTATTTAATTCTACGTCAGCGATATCACGTAAACGCACTAACTTATCGCCTTGTGAGGAAATAATCAGATTCCCCAGCTCTTCCACTGATTTGGTGGTTGTCTCCACTTTATTTTTATAGGTGACATAAAAACCATTGTCATTCCCCGCCGCCGTTTGCACATTATTCGAAGATAACGCATTTCTGACTGCCATCGCGGATAAATTCTGTGCGGCCATTTTGGCAGGATCTAACCAAATCCGTAGCGCATAATCCGATGCCCCAAAGATTTGTACTTCCGCCACCCCTTCAACCGTAAAGAATTGTGGTTTAATCACACGTTCAATGTAGTCTGTTACCTGACTGGCATCCAGTTTAGTGGAGCTAAACTGAATGTACATCATCCCCGTTCCCCCCGTCGAAGACGTAATGACCGGATCATCAATCCCACGTGGTAATTGCGAACGTACAGAGTTCACTTTCGCTAACACGTCTGCTAAAGCCCCGTTCGGTTCGGTATTTAGCTTCATTTTAATTGTAATTAACGAGTTATTTGGGCTACTTTTTGAAGATAAGTAATCAATGTTATCGGCTTGTGCAACAGCTTCTTCTAGTTTTGAAGTAATAAACGCTTGGATAAGACTTGCATCTGCCCCTGGGTACACCGTAGAAACATTAATCACCGTTGTAGTCATTTTGGGATATTCGCGCACCGCTAACTTCGCAATCGCTTGTAATCCTAAAATAATAATCAGCAAGCTAATAGAAACCGCTAAAACAGGGCGTCGAATAAAAATATCGGTAAATCGCATGGTAATTTCCTATTCCTTAATACAGATAAGTGCCGCACAGTTTTCTAAAAAGGCTACATCTTCTGCGGAAAAACGGGCTAAACGAGGTGAGTCGACATCCAATTCAGCAATCATCTCTCCCCCTTGAAAAATCGGTACTACAACTTCTGATTGTGATGCGCTATCACAAGCAATATGCCCCGCAAATTGATGTACATCATCTACGACGGTCGTTGTGCCCGTTTGCCAAGTATAACCACATACTCCTTTACCAAAGCCAATATCAGAACAGGCAACTTTACCTTGGAAGGGACCGACTTTGAGTACCCCGTCTTTGACAAGATAAAATCCGACCCAGTTTAATTCCGGCATGTGCTGATACAAAAAAGCAGACGTATTTGCCATTCTTGAAATGATATAGGTTTCAGGTTCTAGAATTTGTTCAAGTTGTTTTAATAATAAGGCGTAGTTCATCAAATTTTTCCTCTTTGGAACCGCACTTTATAGGTTATTTTTTACAGCAGGTTGCATGGTTCCCACCCCGGCTTTATCAGCGACGAGTACTAAACTGCCATTACTTAAATTTTGTTGTCCACCGGTTACAATTTTATCACCGGGTTTAATTTCTTCCCCTTTTAACTGGGCATAAATCCCTTGGCGATCTTGGGTAAATACAGTGACTTGTTTAACCCGATAGGCATTGTCAATTTTTTCGCGGTCGAAATCCTGTCGTGCGACTAATGTTTCACGCTCTTCTGCAGAAAGTTCGCTAAGAATATAAGCAATTTCCCCATACATGTTGTAATTAATCGCGACTTGTGGCACAACGACTTGATCATATTTTGTCGGCAAAGCAACCCGTAAGCGAGTAAACATACCAGAAAGGAGTTTACGTCCATCTTCTGGTTCAAAGGTGGCTTGTACATCAATTAACCCTGTTGTTGCGCTGATCGCAGGTTCAATGGCAGTAATCTTTGCCGCAAAGGTTTCACCACTACGCGCATCGGCAGTCGCTGTCACTTTTTGTCCAACATGTAAGTGTTCCAATTCCGTTTGTGAAAGGGCGAAATCAATTTTCATACTACTGGTGTCTTCAACACGCACAATTTCCATTCCTGGATTGACATATTGCCCGACGTTGACTTTCACAATACCGGTTTGTCCATCAAAAGGCGCCAAAATCTGACGACGTGCAATGCCCGCTTTTAAAGCAGCGATATTTGACTCTAATGCTTCATAGGCAGATTTTGCATTATCAAGTTCTTGTTGCGACACGCTCTTGGTTTTATACAAACTTAAATAACGTTGGTATGTAGCCTTCACAGATAAAAGTTGAGCTTGGGATGCTTTCAGATTCGCTAGTTCTACTGAACTGTCTAATACCACTAACACCTCGCCTTTCTTCACGTGCTGTCCAGATTGAACTAAGACTTGCTGTACAGTACCTGATGTTTGTGCACTTAACATCGCACCCTGATTAGGACGCACAATGCCAGTAGTTTCAATCACGGGTGTCCATTGCTGAGGCTGAATAGTCATTGCAGTTACGGGATAAATTTTTTCCCCAGCACCCGCAATAAATTTTTCAATCATTTTGCCTTTGATCACATTAAAAATAATGACCCCAGCAAAAAGTAAGACAATAACGCCGAGAATGATTTTCATGGCAATCGAATGAGATCGTTTTGGTTGATTTGCTTGAGTCACACTCATACAAAAACTCCGTAAAATTAAAAGATAAATTATTTTTGAATAGCACACCATGTCCGTTGAATCACAGATTCCAGCAACTCAACAGAGAACGTTTCTTTAAAATAAATTTGTTTCCAAGCAATTTTTATTGCACTTTCTAGTCCAAGTGCAAAAAGAATATTGGTGGGTAAATCACATACCTCACCGGCTTGCTGTGCTCTTTCGCAAAACAATGTCCAGTGGCTACGATCCCACGATTTAATCACCTTATCAAACCCAGGTAGGGATTGATATTGGTGCATATTTAACAAAATATTTGGGTTTTCCAACAAAAAATGCCAAATGTTCCACCACATTTGGCGGTATTGTTCAAAGAATGGCTGACGGTCGTCATGATTCTTTTCTAATGCACGCTGAAAACGTGCGAATACTTGCTGAGCAAATTGTTCTAGCAGTTCCTCTTTACACTTAAAATAAATATAAATGGTCCCTGGTGAAATTTTGGCAGCCTTTGCAATTTTATGCATAGAAAGATTATGTAACCCTTCTTTCGCCATCAGGTGATCGATTGCTATAAAAATATGCTCAGTCATGTCTATATCAGATTGACGCATAATAAGTTCACTAAATGAATGAAATAAAAAGTCAGAAACAGATCTGTATTTCTGAAATGAACGATCGTTCATTTTAAGACTTTTTAATATTTAAGCAAGTGTAAAAACAAAAAAACGTGGGATTCTCCCACGTTTTTTTACATACACCACATTTACATACCAATCACCACACACTGTGCGATTGCTTTCGCTTTTTCTTGAGCTTTCAAGGTTGAGGCGCGATCACCTACCGGTCCGATTACTACTCGATTCCATTCTTGATTAGAATTGACCCTTGCATTGAGCCCTAACATTGCTAAACGCGCTTGCAAGTTTTCTGCTTGCGTTTTGTTTTTAAATGCACCACATTGTAAGCCATATTTTTTCTCACTCGGTGTCGCATTGATAACCTCGACTTTTTTAGGCGGTTCCACTTTAACCACCTCTTTCACCGGCTCTCCCTTTTTCACTTCAATCACAGCAGGTGTAGTCTGTGGTTTATTGACTGCCTTAGCTTGCCCATTTTGGGTTTCGTTTGTTTTTATCAGCGTTGCGCTATTGTCTTTTTTACTCTCTTCTTTTTTACTCTCTTCTATTTTACGCTGTTCTTCTTGTTGTTTTAAACGCGCCTGTTCTGTTGCTTTTTGTTCTTGTTCCATCGCCAATAAAATTTTTCGTTGTTCTTCTGTCAAACGCATATTCTTATCTAAGATTTTTGGATCATCTGTAACAGGTACAGTACGCGTTTCTAATGCTTGAATATAACTCCAAACTTCTTCTGGACGATTTGGTAGTACACTTTTCGTTGATTGATTTTCACTTTTAGGAAACGCCACAATTTCCTTTGGCGTTTTCTCTTTCATCAACATCAACACAGATAGGAAAACGGCAATGATTACCCCAACTAACAGTAATAATACCATTTTGCTTGTTCCTTTCTTTTTCTTTCTACTGCCACGACCGGCATAATTTCGTCTTGCCACGCTAAAACCTATTCCTAAAAACATTCATAAAAATTGGCACAATTCTACTGAAAAATCCCTTATAACTCAAACACAAGCTAATTTAAATCAATAGGATCCACATCTAATACACAACGTACTGAACCGAATTTAATCGTTGATGTTGCTTGAAATGCCGATAAGGCATGGTGTAACTGGGCTCTGGAAGGATGTTGTAGCAATAATTGCCAACGATATTGACCAGCTTTTTTACTGAAAGGTGCCGCAATCGGTCCTAAAATTTGTATCGCACACTGCGAGCTTTGATTCCAAGTGTAAAAATACTCAGCAACTTGCTGCAAGACTTGCTCGGCGTCTTCTGAATGCCGGCTTTGTGCTTTAAACAATGCTTGTGCACTAAACGGTGGCAAGCCCATTTTTTGTCGTAATTGTAACGCGTACTCTGCAAAATCTGCATAACCTTGCTGCAACAAACGCTGTAATAATGGATGATCTGGGTAATGGGTTTGTAGCACCACTTCCCCTTGTTTCTCCACACGACCTGCACGACCTGCCACTTGTACATAAAGTTGTGCCAAGCGCTCTTCTGCACGAAAATCTAAAGAGAATAAGGCACTATCCACGTTCACTAACGCCACCAACGTCACATTAGGAAAATGGTGTCCTTTTGCGAGCATTTGTGTACCAATCAGAATCTGACTTTTCCCCTGTTGAATATCGGTGAGATAATCCTCTAATTTGCCTTTTCGTGCCGTACTATCACGATCAATACGCGTAATTTGATATTGTGGAAAACGACTTGCTAAAGTTTGCTCTAATTGCTCAGTTCCTAACCCAGTGGTGATCAAATGTGTGGACCCACAATGCCCACACTGCCGCGGAATCGGTTTTTGTGCCGCACAGTGATGACAGCGTAAAGCACGCTGATGTTGATGATAAGTATAAGGTTTCTCACAATGTTGGCATTCGGCAATCCACCCACATTCATGGCATAACATCACAGGAGCAAAACCACGCCGATTTAAAAAAAGTAACACTTGGTTACCTTTTTGTAGGTGCTTTTCCATTCGCTGTAACAACGCTTCAGATAAGCCATTACGCACAACTTGTTGCTTTAAGTCGATCACAGAATGACGTAGTAATGCAGCATTACCCGCTCTGTTTGATAAAATAATATGGCGATACTTGCCATTATGAACATTATTTAGACTTTCTAAACTCGGTGTCGCTGACCCCATTAACACTGGAATATTTAACTGTTTCGCCAATACAACCGACAAGTCACGAGCATGATAACGGAAATTATCTTGTTGTTTGAAAGAGGCATCATGCTCTTCATCAATAACAATCAATCCTAAATCAGCAAATTGCGTAAATAATGCGGATCTTGTGCCGATGACAACCGCACTTTGTCCAGTTCTTGCACGCTGCCATACTGCCAAACGTTGGGTATCATTTAGATTAGAATGCAATACATCAATCACCACCTGAAAACGAGCGGCAAAACGTTGTACTGTTTGTGGTGTTAAGCCAATTTCAGGCACAAGCACTAATATTTGTTTGCCTTTTTTCAACACCTCTTCAATCAGTTGCAAATAAATCTCGGTTTTTCCTGACCCTGTTACACCATCGAGTAACCACACCGCAAATCCTTGATGAAACACTAATTGACTGAAAGCTAATGCTTGTTGCTTATTTAGCCGCAATCGATTTTCGTCATTCACCATCGGTTTATCGGTGAAATCGGTCTGCCATGCGTGTAACTGCGGTTGAACCTCAACGTCTTCTACGTAATCTTTTTGTTTAAGAGTTGAGAAAATCGCGCTATTAAACGGATTATTGCCTTTTTCTAGTGGGGTTTGAGATAACGCAATGAGAACCTCAAGCTGTTTTTTTGCCCGCTTAAACTCCCCGCTGTCAGTGTGTTGTGCCAATGCTTGCAGACCACATTCGGTCAATTGCCAAAAAATTTTCGCTTTTTCAACCGCACTTTCCCCCTGTCTAAGTTTGACAGGCAACGCTTGAAATAACACTTCACCCAATGCAGTTTGATAATAGCCAGCAGCCCAATGCAATAACTGCCACATATCTTGATTAAACACGCTTTGAGTATCCAACACCTCAATTACTGACTTTAATTGCGCCGTTTCAACCTCTGTTTCCACAGGCAATGCCACCACAATCCCAACACGCTGTTGCCTACCAAAAGGCACAACGACACGTCCCCCAATCACAGCATCAAGCTCGGGAGGTAAAAGATAATCAAAAAAACGATATAACGGCACTGCCAGTGCCACACGGATGAGTTGCATGTTTTTTACTCTGCCAATAATTCACACAGAACCTGTATGCATTTCATTCAAATTGAATAATTTTTGTTATATTATATGCCATAGAGTAATTCTTCTCATAACAAATCTTCAATAAAAAACCTGTTGATTACAAAAAAGGAATGAAAAAGTTCAAAATGAATATTCTATTTGTACATAAAAGCCTTGTCGTCGGAGGCGCTGAAAGAATTCTAATTAACTATTTAAATATTCTATCTGGATTTAATGAATTCAAAGTTACATTACTTTTACTAGAAAATAAAGGTGAAGATAACAAAAACATCAATCAAATCAATAAAAATATTAATATAGATTTTATTCTAGACAATAGTGAGTCAAGAAAATATACTGAATTTTAAAATAAAATAAATCAGCGCAGCATCTTCAGAAAAATATATAAATACAAACTATCAAAAATTAATAAGATAGAAGAAAATAGAATAAAAAAATACATTAAAAACAAGGAATTTGATTTAATTGTTAATTTTAACTCACACCTTGATTTCTTCTTATCAAACAATCAAATTAACATCCCGATAATTCGTTGGATACACGGTCAAGCTCATTTAGATGACTGGTGCAACAGAAGAGAATGGTACCAAAACATTCTTCCTAAACACACTTATTTCTTTGCAATTACAAAAGAAATGCAAAAAAATGCTCAAAAAATCTTACTATCTTACGGGATCCAAGAAGAAAGAATACATATCTTATACAATCCTATTGATATTAATTTTATCCAGGAACAATCAATCAAAAATACCCATGACATTCATCATAAACAATACTTAATTAACGTTTCTCGTTTAGATATAGATAAGAATCATGAACAAATGATTAATATTTATTATCAATTAAAAAAACGAGGTATCCAAGAAAAATTATATATTGTTTGGGATGGTGAGTGTCGAGAAAAATTAGAGAAACAAATAGAATCACTCAATCTACAAGAAGATTGTTTTCTTTTAGGAAATAAAGATAATCCGTATCCATTAATAAAAAATGCTAAGCTATTTTTACACACCTCTTTGAAAGAGGGGTTACCGACAGTTATCCTAGAAAGCATGGCTTGCGGTACACCTGTAATATCCATGGACTGCCCTACCGGTCCGAAAGAAATTCTCCGAGGAGGAGAATTTGGAGGATTAGTAAATTTAGGTGACGAAAATGCTTTTATACAAAAAACACTCTCTTTCCTTCAAAATCAAGATGAATACAACCATTATTGTAATAAATTAGAACAAGCTATTTCTCCTTTTCGCTTTGAAGAAATCAGCACTATACTCTTATCTCATTTGCAAAAATTCAATAGTTAATAGACTTGATATTTGAATTTATATCTAATCCTTCTAATCAAGGCCTTGAGATAAGTTTTTATAGATAATACGCGTTCTTTATCCGTGCCTCTCGTTATTTCTGCTAATATTTTCTGATAGAAATATACATTAAAATGTTTACAATCCGCATGCCACGCTTTTTCTGGACCACAATAATGTGAAATAACGACAGGCATCGTTGTTTTTTCTAAAGAATGTAAGTTGCTCAATTTTCCTTTATGGTATTGTTTTATTCTTTCAAGTTGATTTGGCATGAAATTAAATCTGCAATCTAAATAACAGACTTTATTCCTAAAAAGGATATTCAATATATCTTGATCCTGATAAATCATTTGATTAGGATACATAGCTAACAGGTCTAAAGCTCTTGAGAATACATCCATCTTCCGCCATTCATCTAAATTAAATAGCATTACTCCTGCATTAAAATAATATTCCTTATCTGACATTGAAATCGATTTTTTATGCTCAGACTTTTCATTTTCGATGAAAGAATCATAACAGGCTGCGGTAAGAAAATTATTAACATCAACATTCCATAACATTTCTAATGAGTTAAAAACCAAAACATCAACATCTAAATAAATAATTTTATTTAAATTATCCGGCAAATACTCTGCCGCTTTTAGCCTTGCATATGTTGCTAAAGAAATATAACTAATTTGAACAGGAAAACTCTCAAATTCTTTCTCATTCACAGCAATAAAGTTGACTTCACTTCCATAAGAAGAAACAATATCATTAATATTTCTCTTATTTTCATCCTTTATACCCAAATCAAAAATATAAAATGAAATACCTTTTTCATTATGATTTATAATGCTTTTAATCGCAACCACCAGATGTTTAGCATAAACATCATCAGAAACAAATAAAATATTCATATATCATCTCACAATACAGACTCATATTTATAAGGACGGATAATTCTTTTGATAATCTTTATTTTCTGTTTTCTATTGAAATATGAATTGTTTTTATCTCTCAAAAAATAAAGAATATTTATTAATTTATTATCCACTAATGATAAATAACAATCATACAGTATTCTTTTAATAATACAATTATCTAAAAGTGATAAGCTAGCCAGTTCTGCCTGAATCGTTTTAATATCATGGAAAAATATATCTTCACCTAGCCTATGAATAATACCCAAATCTTGCAAATAATAATTGATCGCTCTTTTTCTAATTTTCTTTGCCATGAGATTTTGATATTTATTATGTAAAGAAGAAGTTTGTGTATTGTGTAGACGATAATAAACTAAAGATTCAGGATAATTTGCCAATTCTCCCAAACGGCTCACTTCTAACCAAAATTGGTAATCTTCAGTATGTTGATAAGCAGGATCAAAGCGTAATCCATGCTCTCTAAAGACAGTACTTTTTACAATCATCGAGTTATTATGAATAGGATTACGGAATAACATTGCCTCAACAATCTCTCTATGACTTAAAGGATTTCTCCACTCGTCACCATGTTCATAATAATTAGCTAAATTACTCCCATTCCCATCTTCTGACAAAATAGTTAGATACGATCCCATTGCAATAATTTGGGGATGAGACAACATATATCCTAAAATTTTTTCAATCCATTCAGGTTTCGTAATATCATCAGCATCTGTTCGCGCTAAATAATCACCATTGATAGAGGAAATCCCTATATTTAGCGAAACAATGAAACCCTTATTTTCTTCATTATTAATAATTTTAATTCTAGGATCTTTTTCAGCAAAATAATGAAGCTTTGACAAAGTAGTGTCTGTTGAACCATCATTCACAACAACTATTTCTAGATTTTTATATGTTTGATTTAAAATCGCGTCAATACACTCTTCTATGTATTTATCTGCATTATAAGCACAGATTAATACTGAAACTAATGGTTGATCCAAATAGCTCATAACGACATCCCTCAAATAAAAAGATATTTTTATTCAAATTTCACAATACATTTCAATTTCATTTTTGCATTTTTTTCTGCTCGCTCTTTTCTCTTTTTTAGCATTCTCTGTGGCTTAGTAAATATATGATATACTTTTTCTCTCCAAGTTTTCTTGTTTCTAGCCTTTTCAGCTAATCGATAATTTTTTCGCTCAGATTCTAACTGACTGTCCAATAGAGATTCATTTTCGTTCAATTGTAACTCTTGGATACAAAGTGCAGGCGAGAGTTGATAAACCATCAATTCTTCACCTGCAAGAAAACGATTAAAAATCAAATGATCGATAGGAAAGATATTATTACTTTCCATATTTTTGAATATCTCTAATAAATATTTAGCTGCACCCAAAGAAATGATATAGCCAGCAGTTCCCAAGTGTTCATCTTTCAAGGCCAGAAAATCTCTTCCACAATATGACACTGGATTAGGAAGCGCTTCACATATTGTTTCTTGCAAAAATGTTTCTAAACGAATAATAAAAATATCATCGCAGTTAAAACGAGAAAATAGCCATTCATCTTCAGCTAAAAACGCCCTTGCATCTCTTCCTAAAAGGATGTCATCTTCAAAAATAGCGATATAAGGTAAATTATCTTGAATACATTTATGCCACAATGCTACATGACTGATTAGACAGCCTTTTTCACCACCAGTCAGCGATGTTCCATTCAGATTTGGAACCAATCTTTGAATAAGGAAATCTAATTGAGAAGAAGGACTAACTGCATCAAAAAATTGAAACGGTACATGATGCTTAGAGAACTCATTCATTACGTGTTGTCTACGCTCTCTGGCTGATGAAAGGCTAATTACATAGTTAGTCATAGGCATTACAAATTAATTAAAGGGATAAAACTCAAATAAATTGTTTGAAATATAGCACTTTCATTTTTTACTGTCCATTCCAATAGTCCTACACTTGCAAGACTGTCCCTTTTTTTGTACAATCTGCACCCTTACATACAAACTGCCATTTATGGCGTAATATTAATTACACGCGGTGTCAGTCCTTGAACTTGATAGCGGCGTGGCTTCAAATCGAGGTTTTCTATGAAACAAGGTATTCATCCTAATTATGTAGAAGTTACAGCAACATGTTCTTGCGGTAATGTCATTAAAACTCGCTCAACTGTGGGTAAAGATTTAAACTTAGACGTCTGTGGCAACTGCCACCCATTCTATACAGGTAAACAACGTGTTGTTGATACCGGTGGTCGTGTAGAACGCTTTAACAAACGTTTTAGTATTCCAAGTACGAAATAAAATATGAAATTAAGTTAAACCCTGTTTTTTACAGGGTTTAATTACATATAAGGACGGATCAAATGGAACAGTTCCCCCCAATTTTCGTTATCAGCCTCAAAAACTCTCCTCGACGAGATATAATCGCTCAACGGTTAAATGGTTTAAAACTCAACTTTAAGTTTATTGATGGTATTAATGGCAAAACACTTTCTCAGGATGAATTAAATAACATAGATTACACGTTTTACCCACAACGATTTGCTGCTCGTAAACCTCTGACAGTCGGTGAAATAGGTTGTGCTATGAGCCATTTATCTATTTACCAAATGATGTGCAATGAAAAGATAGCGCGCGCTATTATTCTTGAAGATGATGCGATTGTATCGCACGAATTCGAAGCAATTGTAAAAGACAGTTTGAAGAAAGTTTCAAAAAATGTTGAAATTTTATTTTATGATCATGGTAAAGCAAAAAGTTATTGCTGGAAAAAAACACTTGTCGAAAATTACCGTTTAGTTCACTATCGTAAACCCTCTAAAACGTCTAAACGTGCAATCATGTGTGCAACAGCTTATCTAATTACTTTATCTGGCGCTCAAAAACTCCTACAAATAGCCTATCCTATCCGTATGCCTGCTGACTACTTAACTGGTGCTTTACAATTAACTGGACTAAAGGCTTATGGTGTTGAACCACCTTGTGTATTTAAAGGAGCAATTTCAGAAATTGATGCAATGGAGCAACGCTAACAATGAAATTAAAAAATAAATTACAAATGTTAAGGTTGGATCTAGGCAAATATTTCCTTGATAAAAAAAACGGATTAAACAGAATAACAAATGTTCCTAGAAGCATCCTCTTCCTCCGCCAAGATGGAAAAATTGGGGATTATGTGGTGAGCTCATTTGTATTCCGTGAGATAAAAAAATTTAATCCCCACATTAAAATTGGTGTAATTTGTACCAAACAAAATGCTTATCTTTTTAAACAAAATCCATATATCGATCAACTTTACTATGTAAAAAAGAAAAGTATTTTGGATTACATCAAATGTGGTCTAGCAATTCAAAAAGAACAATATGATTTAGTGATTGATCCGACGATTATGATTCGTAATCGCGATCTTTTACTTTTACGCTTAATCAATGCCAAGAATTATATTGGCTATCAAAAAGCCAATTATGGTTTATTTAATATTAATCTGGAGGGACAATTTCACTTTTCTGAACTCTATAAACTCGCCTTAGAAAAAGTGAATATTACGGTACAAGATATAAGCTATGACGTCCCATTTGATGAGCAAAGTGCGGTCGAAATTTCTGAATTTTTACAGAAAAACCAACTAGAAAAGTATATTGCTATTAATTTTTATGGTGCTGCAAGAATCAAAAAAGTAAACGATGACAACATCAAAAAATATTTAGATTATCTCACGCAAGTCAGCGGGCGAAAAAGTCTGGTGCTATTAAGCTATCCTGAAGTAACAGAGAAATTAACACAATTGTCAGCCGATTATCCGCATATTTTTGTCCATCCAACAACCAAGATCTTTCATACCATTGAATTGATTCGCCACTGTGATCAATTAATCTCTACAGACACGTCTACTGTACATATTGCTTCAGGTTTTAATAAGCCAATTATTGGTATTTATAAAGAAGATCCTATTGCGTTTACACATTGGCAACCCAAAAGTCAGGCAGAAACGCACATACTTTTCTATAAAGAAAATATTAATGAGCTCTCGCCTGAACAAATTGACCCAGCATGGCTTATCAAATAGTCTTATCTCTTCTGACACTTGGGGCAATAGAAACTATTTCGTTGCCCTATCACTAAACTTTCTATTTTTGTGCCACATGTTGGACAAGGCTTATCCTTATTACCATAAACCCGCAATTCTTGGACAAAATAGCCTGGACGTCCATCCGGTTGGAGAAAATCTTTTAGCGTCGTACCACCTTGTTGGATTGCGTTAGACAGCACTTGTTTTATTTGTTCTACTAACTGCCCACATTGTGCCTTAGTTAAACTCCCTGCTGTTTTTTGCGGATGTAGGTTACAAAGAAATAACGTTTCATTCGCATAGATATTCCCAACGCCAACGACGACAGCATTATCCATTAAAAAAGTTTTAAGTGCGGTCTGTTTTTTACGACTTTTTTGCCACAAGTAATCAGAATCAAATTCCTCAGACAGAGGCTCTGGACCTAATTTCAGAAAAAGAGGAAATTCGTCCAACTTCTCTGTCCATAACCACGCGCCAAAACGACGAGGATCGTTATAACGCACAACTTTTCCGTTATTCACTACGATATCAAGATGATCATGTTTATCAATAAGATCCTCTTTCTCCACAACTCTCAATGACCCTGACATCCCTAAATGTCCAATCATATAGCCTGTTTCAAGTTGGATAATTAAATACTTCGCACGGCGACTTAATGCGATGACTTTTTGTTGTGTAATTTGCGCTAATTCTTCGCTTACCATCCAGCGTAATTTCGGTTGGCGAACAACAATTTTTTCAATGATAGCCCCTTCAAGATAAGGGCTAATTCCATTTTTTGTGGTTTCAACTTCAGGTAATTCTGGCATGGCGTTCCTCAAATTTCTGTTATAAAAAAACCCGAACAATGTCGGGTTTTTCAAAATAGGACTAAAATTATTTGATTTTAGCTTCTTTATAAACAACGTGTTTACGCACAACTGGATCGTATTTTTTGATTTCCATTTTTTCAGGCATATTACGTTTGTTTTTTGTTGTAGTGTAAAAATGACCAGTTTCTGCAGTTGAAACTAATTTGATTTTCTCACGAGGTCCTTTAGCTGCCATGTTTTAGCTCCTTAGATTTTCTCGCCACGAGCACGGATATCAGCTAAAACTGCATCAATGCCTTTTTTATCGATAATACGCATACCTTTCGCTGTTAAGCGTAAAGTTACGAAACGTTTTTCGCTCTCAACCCAGAAACGGTGAGTGTGAAGGTTTGGTAGAAAACGACGCTTAGTCGCGTTCATTGCGTGTGAACGGTTGTTACCAACTGCTGGACGCTTGCCTGTTACTTGACAGACTCTAGACATATTAATCTCCAATAAATCAAATATAAGCTCGAGCTTAGGGTTCGGATTACATTAAAACGGTGTCAATATCGACTTTATGCGTTTTAAACGCAACCTCGTCAGGTCGCTGTAACCGACCCGCATACTATATTAAAGGTGGTGAATTATACTCACTTTATCTTTTATTCTCAAGCCTAAATACCACATTTCAACAAATAAATGTAAAAATTTTCGCCAAGGAATTGAATGGTAACAAAAAACCTTATAGGAGTCTATTTTCTGCAAACGAATAGTAACAGCCTTTCCCTATCACAAAATGATCCAAAATTCGGATTTCAACTAACTCAGCAGCTGCTTGGATTTTTGTGGTAACCATTTTATCCGAGGCACTTGGTTCGGGGTTTCCAGAAGGGTGATTGTGAGCTAAAATTAACGCCGCCGCATTACAAAAAAGTGCACTTTTTATAATTTCTCTCGGGTGAATCGTTGTACAATTAATCGTCCCTAAAAACATTTCTTCTTGTTTAATCAAGCGATGCTGATTATCTAAAAAAAGGACCTGAAAAATTTCTCGTTCCTTATTTTCCAATGTCGCTTGTAAATAAAATCGCACATTTTCAGAATTCTTAAATGCTTGTGTTAATTTTAATTCTTCTTGTAGATAGCGTTTACTCATTTCAGTACAGGCTTGTAATTGAATAAATTGCGTTATCCCTAATCCTTTCAGCTGACAAAACTCAGTTTGTGTGGCTGACATTAATCCTCTTAATGAATGGAAATGCTGTAAAACGTGTCGCGAAAGTTGCATAACGGAGCAGCCTTTTATCCCTGTTCTTAAAAAAATCGCTAGCAATTCTTCATCAGTTAAAGCCGGTGCACCAAAACGCAATAATTTTTCACGTGGCATCAAACTCAGGCTTTCTACTTGATTCTGCATGATATCATCCTCTTAGTTATCACATAACGCATTAAAATTACTGATATCGCTTATCAAGGAAAACGATCACACACGACTCTGGAAATAAGATCGCAAAAATACCATTCTTTCTTGGCAAAAATTACAGTAAAATAAGGCTTTTGTTGATTTGAATAAGAATTAAGCGCGAGGATTCATCATGCAACCCCTTCAATCAAAACGTATCGTCGTCGGTATTACTGGTGGCATTGCTGCTTATAAATCCATCGAATTAATCCGCTTATTACGCAAAAATCAGGCTGATGTACGCGTAGTGCTCACTCCGGCTGCTGCAGAATTCGTTACTCCTTTAACGTTACAAGCCATCTCAGGCAATGCCGTGGCTCAGTCTCTCTTGGATCCCCAAGCTGAATTAGCGATGGGACACATTGAATTAGCCAAATGGGCAGAAGCCATTGTGATTGCGCCAGCAAGTGCAGATTTTCTCGCCCGTTTAACCGTTGGTATGGCAAATGATCTGCTTTCTACTCTTTGTTTAGCAACCAAAGCCCCCCTTTTACTCGCTCCAGCGATGAATCAGCAAATGTTTGCTCAAGCGATAACGCAGCAAAATCTGAGTGCTCTAGTTCAACGTGGTTACCATGTTGTCGGTCCCAATACAGGCGAGCAAGCTTGTGGGGATGTTGGTTTAGGACGTATGTCTGAACCTTCTGAAATTTATACCGCACTTTGTGAGTTATTCCATACTCAACAAGATTTAGTGGGACTAAAAGTGGCGATTACCGCAGGTCCAACGCAAGAAGCCATTGATCCAGTTCGTTATATTAGTAATCACAGTTCTGGAAAAATGGGCTTTGCGATTGCCGAAGCCTTTGCTGAACGTGGAGCAACAGTCACGTTAATCTCAGGTCCGGTTAATTTAGCGACACCCGAGAAAGTCCAGCGCATCAATGTCATCTCTGCTCAAGACATGCATCAGCAAGCGCTCAAAAGTGCGGTCGAAAATCAGATATTTATTGGCTGTGCTGCCGTAGCAGATTATCGCGTTGCTGAGATCGCGACGCAAAAAATCAAAAAAGCAGGAGATGAAATCAACCTGACATTAGTTAAAAATCCTGACATCATTGCAGATGTTGGGCATTTAGCGGTACAACGTCCATTTACGGTAGGTTTCGCAGCGGAAACCCAACATGTTGAGCAGTACGCACAAGACAAACGACAACGTAAAAAGCTGGATATGATTTGTGCGAATGATGTATCAGATGGACAAGTCTTCGGGCAAGACCAAAATAGCCTGCATCTCTTTTGGCACAATGGCAGCACAAAATTAGCATTAGAGAGTAAAAAAACATTAGCCAAACAATTAGTTAATCAAATTATTGCGCGTTACCGCCAATCTTAAACAATAGGACAAAGAATGAAAAAAATTGATGTCAAAATTCTCGATCAACGTATTGGAACAGAATTCCCTTTGCCAACATATGCAACCGAAGGGTCCGCGGGCTTAGATTTAAGAGCATTAATTGATGTGCCAATGACTGTAGAAGCGGGACAAACCGTGTTAATTCCAACAGGTTTATCTCTTTATATTGCCGATCCTACGCTGGCGGCCGTTATTTTGCCTCGTTCAGGTTTAGGTCATAAACATGGCATCGTTTTAGGTAATTTAGTCGGTTTAATTGACTCGGATTATCAAGGTCCATTAATGGTTTCGCTGTGGAACCGTAGCACTGAGCCATTTAAAGTGGAAGTAGGTGATCGTATTGCCCAATTAGTGTTTGTGCCTGTCGTGCAAGCTGAGTTTAATGTCGTCAGTGATTTTGCACAAACTGAGCGTGGTGAAGGTGGATTTGGACATTCGGGTAAACAATAAGCTATGCAAAAACCAGTAAAACGCAGTCTGAAAGAACGCCGTCAGCAAGTGCTGACCGTTCTGACACATATGTTGCATTCGGAACGGGGAATGGAACGTATGACAACAGCTCGCATTGCTGCCGAAGTAGGTGTTTCAGAAGCCGCGCTTTATCGTTACTATCCAAGTAAAACCAAAATGTTTGAAGCCTTGATTGATAATCTGGAAGCACATTTATTCACACGTATTACGCAATCCGTTAAAAATGAGACCCATACTGCCGCGCGTGTTCATAATATTATGCAAATGGTGTTAGATTTTGCGCGCAAAAATCCCGGCTTAACTCGTATTTTAACGGGACACGCCTTAATGTTTGAAGAACCGCAATTACAAGCACGCGTCGCCCAATTTTTTGATCGCCTTGAGTTACAATTCATCAACATCTTACAAATGCGAAAATTACGTGAAGGAAAAGGTTTTGACTATGAAGAGCGCGTTATCGCGGCACATCTGGTGAACCTGTGTGAAGGGCACTTTATGCGTTATGTCCGTTCCAATTTCCGCCATTCCACACAACAAAGTTTTGAGCAACAATGGCGATTGCTTGAAAGGTTATTTGCATAAAATCTGAATTTAGGTAAGAATATGATCATTCCTTGGCAAGAATTGGAAGAAGAAACGTTAAACAATATTGTGGAGAGTTTCATTTTAAGAGAAGGGACAGACTATGGTCAATGTGAGCTTTCCTTAGAACAAAAAAAACAAGCTTTACTTTCTCAAATTCAACAAGGTACTGTCGTGATAGTTTGGTCTGAACTGCACGAATCAATTGATATAAAAGACAAAATGGACTTGTTAAAATGATTCTACTTTGTCGGAAAAATTAGTTTATGGAGGTCTTCCGTGCAAGAACAAATGCAAACTACACCATCGATAGATCCTACGTTAGAGTGGTTTCTATCTCACTGCCATATTCACAAATATCCTTCCAAAAGTACATTGATTCATGCAGGTGAAAAAGCCGAGACGCTGTATTATCTGATTAAAGGTTCCGTTGCAGTCTTAGTCAAAGATGAAGATGGCAAAGAAATGATTTTGACTTATTTAAGTCAAGGTGATTTTTTTGGTGAGGCTGGTCTTTTCGAAGAGGGACAATTACGTTCAGCTTGGATTAAGGCAAAAAGCCCATGTGAAATTGCCGAAATTTCTTATAAAAAATTTCGTCAATTAATTCAGGTCAACCCAGATATTTTAATGCATTTATCAGCTCAGCTAGCACGTCGCTTACAAAATACGTCAAGACAAGTAAGTAATCTAGCCTTTTTAGATGTGACGGGGCGTATCGCACAAACCTTATTAAATCTGGCTAAAATGCCAGAAGCCATGACCCATCCAGATGGGATGCAAATTAAAATCACGCGCCAAGAAATTGGGCAAATGGTGGGATGTTCGCGTGAAACGGTAGGACGAATCCTCAAAATGTTAGAAGATCAGCATTTAATCTCTGCACATGGTAAAACCATTGTCGTTTACGGTACAAGATAACCCCCGGTTCTCTGCTAAAATGCGATCCATTTGATCGCATTTTTTATATTCAAATGACCTGTTAATTCTCATTCTTATTTTGATTTGAACATGGTAAGCTAAAATCAATTCAACACATTGAGGAGTACATGATGGGTAAAACAGAAGTTGGACACAATTTTTTAGCACGTTTAGGCAAAACACGCTTACGCCCGGGTGGTAAAATCGCGACAGATTGGTTAATTGCCAATGGTGATTTTCATGTGAATAAAAAGGTACTTGAGGTCGCCTGTAATATGGGAACGACGGCTATTGCCTTAGCCAAACAATACGGTTGCCAGATTGAAGGGGTTGACTTAGATGAAAGCGCACTAGAGAAAGCAAAGCAAAATATCTGTAATGAAGGTTTACAAGATTTGATTCATGTGCAACGTGCCAATGCGATGAAATTACCTTTTGCAGATAACAGCTTTGATATTGTGATTAATGAAGCCATGCTAACCATGTTGCCAATTGAAGCGAAAAAGAAAGCTATTACAGAATATTGGCGTGTGTTAAAGCCCAACGGCTTTCTACTCACACATGATGTGATGTTAGTCGGAGAAGATCATCAACAGATCTTGGAAAAATTACGCGATGTCATTAATGTTACAGTTACACCATTAACTAAAGACGGCTGGAAACGTTTATTTAGTGAATGTGGTTTCCGCAATATTGATGCTTATTCAGGTGAAATGACCTTACTTTCCCCTAAAGGACTCTTTTATGACGAAGGTGTTCTAGGCACTTTTAGAATCATTAAAAATGCCCTTAAGTCAGAAAATCGAGAACAATTTAAACAAATGTTCAAAACCTTTAATGACCCACAAAATAAGCTCAATTTTATTGCGGTTTGTAGTCAAAAATAAGCCATTTAAAGCGGTGCAATGCAACCTTCTTCAACCCGAAAAGTGCGGTGTTGTTGTGGTTGCATTTGCTTTAGTTGTGTTTCTGTAATCGCGCTGACAAACACTTGTGAGCCACTTTGTTTCAAACGCTCAGCTAATAAAGCGCGTTTATATTGATCCAGTTCCGAAGCAAAATCATCAATCAGAAAAATACAATGTCGTTCTTTCTGCTTCATTAAATGTTCACCTTGCGCAAGGCGTAGTGCACACATCAATAACTTCAACTGCCCACGAGAAAGCACATCTTCCACTGGCAAGCCATTGGCTTTAAAGCGAAAGTCTGCTTTTTGTGGTCCCGACACGGTATAACCTATTGCACGATCGCGTTCAAAATGGCGAACTAACAAGTCAGCATAGTCACTGTCTTTTTCCCAACCTTGATGAAAGCTCACACTGATCTCTAATTCAGGTAAAAATAAGCGGCAAGTCTGTTCAATTTCAGGACGCAATGCTTCTGCATATTGTGCACGCCATTCACTGACTTGATGCGCAAGTTTCACTAGTTCACGATCCCAGATTTCAAGCGCCTGATAATGAGTGGCTTGTTGTAACGCCGCATTACGTTGTTTTAATAAACGATTTAAATTTATCCAAGCTAAATGAAAGTGATTATGATGATGAAAAAGTCCCCAGTCCAAAAAAGCACGACGGTAAACGGGACCACCATTTAACAAGGTTAAGCCTTCAGGGGTAATTAATTGCATAGGAAGCAAATGGGCAAGATCGGCAATTTTATTGCCATCTTCACCATTAATTTTTACAACTGAATTTCCTTGCCGTAATTTCTGTAAACCAACAGACCATTGATGGGCTTGTTCTTGAATTTTGGCGTGTAAAATAAAATGCGGTTGTTCGTAAGAAATAATGCGATTACTGACCGCACTTTTGAAGGAGCGACCATGCCCGAGATAAAAAATCGCTTCTAATAGGCTGGTTTTGCCACTGCCATTGTTACCCACTAAAAAGTTAAAGCCGTGATCAAATTCGAGATCCACGGCTGTTAAGTTACGAAAGTTTTCAATCAGTAAACGTGAAATTGCCATACAGTGTGCAAAGAAAACTATAAACGCATTGGCATAATGACATATTCCGCGCTAGCATCGTCACAATCTTCAATTAAGCAACTTGACGAGGCATCGGTCAGACGCATACGCACTCGCTGACATTTTAACGCATTTAATACATCTAAAATGTAGCTTACATTAAAGCCGACTTCCATTTCTTCACCCACATAAGAAACATCGATAATTTCTTCTGCCACTTCTTGTTCTGGATTGGTTGCCGTAATTTTTAATTGATTTTCACTTAACTGTAAACGAACACTACGGAAACGCTCATTAGATAAAATCGCCGCGCGCACAAACGCCTGTTTTAACACATCCCATTCCGCTTCTAAAATACGTGTTGCATTGCGTGGTAAGACACGACGATAATCTGGGAATCGACCATCGATCAGTTTTGAAGTGAAAATAATATTGCCTAAATCAATACGCAAGTTATTCGTACCAATTTGTAAACGAGCGGGCAAATCCGTGTTTTCGAGTAAACGGACTAACTCTAATACCCCTTTGCGCGGTAGTATCACTGAATGGGTTTGTAAGTCTTGTTCTAATGCAATGGTACAAACGGCTAAACGGTGACCATCCGTTGCCACAGTACGCAATAAATTCCCTTCTGTTTCAAATTTCATGCCGTTTAAGAAATAGCGTGCGTCTTGGTTCGCCATGGAAAATTGCGTGGCTTCAATCAGACGACGCAATGTGCTTTGTTCAAGAGTAAAATCAACCTCTGATTGCCAATCAGTTAAATTTGGGTACTCTTCAGCTGGTAAAGTCGACAAGTTAAATTTACTGCGACCAGATTTCACAATGGCACGATCTTCTTCAAAACTAACTGAGATCTCCGCTTCTTCGGGTAAACTGCGGCAAATATCTAAAAATTTCTTGGCAGGAATAGTAAAACTACCTTGCACATCTGTACGTAATAGTGCAGTTTCAGTGGAGAGCTCAACTTCTAAGTCCGTGCCGGTAATCACTAAACGCTCACCACGAATTTGTAGTAATACATTATTTAATACGGGAATATTTGGGCGGCTACTTAGCACCCCACACACTTGTTGTAATGGCTTTAATAAATTTTCTCTTGAAACAATAAACTGCATATTTTTCCCCTTTTTACACAGAGAGTGTACGGATTAAATTTGACCAATCCTCTTCTAAAGAATGTTCTTGTTCTCTCAATTCTGCAATTTTACGACAGGCATGCAAGACCGTTGTATGATCTTTATCACCAAAATTTTTCCCGATTTCTGGCAGACTGCGATTTGTCAATTCTTTCGACAACGCCATCGCGAGTTGGCGTGGACGTGCAATCGATCGAGAGCGACTCTTGCCTTTCAAATCCGAAACTTTAATCCGATAATATTCAGCCACCACTTTTTGAATATTCTCTACTGTGACCAATTTATCCTGTAATGCCAACATGTCTTTTAAGGTTTCGCGTACAAAATCAATTGTAATCGCCGCCCCCATAAACTCCGCATTCGCACTTACTCGATTAAGTGCGCCCTCAAGATCACGCACGTTAGTACGTAATTTTTGTCCGATAAAAAACGCCACTTCTTCAGGTAAATAAATGTTCTTTTCTTCGGCTTTCTTTAATAAAATCGCTACGCGCGTTTCCAGTTCAGGCGGCTCAATCGCGGTAGTTAATCCCCAACCGAAACGCGATTTCAGACGCTCTTCCAGTTTTTCAATTTCTTTTGGATACCGATCCGATGTCAGGATAATTTGACGTCCCGTATCAAATAAATTATTGAAAATATGGAAAAACTCTTCTTGGGTTTTTTCTTTTTCTGCAAAGAATTGAATATCATCCACTAACAGCGCATCTAAAGAGCGGTAGAATTTTTTAAATTCATCCATTTTGTTATCACGTACCGCATTCACCATTTGTTGCATAAAATTATTAGCATGAATATATAGGACTCTCGCATTTGTATTACGAGATAGAATACCATTGCCAATAGCATGCAATAAATGGGTTTTCCCTAAACCTGTACCACCATACAGAAAAAGCGGATTGGAACTCGGTTCACCAGGATTATCTGCCACTTTTTGTGCAACTGCACGAGCAAGTTGATTCGATTTACCTTCCACAAAATTTTCAAACACATGCTTGGGATTTAAATAAGAACGAATAACCGTTTGCGGTTTATTTTCTTCTTTATTGTGATGTGTTGGCAAAGCAGAAGGTTGCGCGGGCTTCGGTTCAGGTTTCACCCCAACTTTGACCTGTACCACTAACTCAGCATTGTCACTGAGCTCTTGTGCAACTTTAGTCAATTGTGCCAAATAACTTTCGTCCACTTTTTGTTTAATAAACACATTAGAGGCATACAAAACAATCGTATTTTGTACGCTAAAATCGGCCTGTAAAGGACGTAACCAGGTGCTAAAATCCGTTAGTGAAATCTGGTCTTGAAGCTGTAAAAGGCATTCTTGCCAAAGAGAAGATAGGTCTGGTTTCAT